>NZ_RKQO01000007.1:294744-508447 GCF_003814955.1 Curtobacterium sp. PhB137
CAAGCTCGCACGGGGTGACGAGGTGCGCACGGTGCGGACGGGAGGCGCGGGGCGGGCTGGCGCCGTGCCTCCCGTCCGGCGCTGGGTCGCGGTCACGGCACGGTGTGGCCTGGCTGGGCTGGTGCGGGGTTGGTCGCTGGGTGCGCTCTTGTGGCGCGGCACGGAGCGTGCAAGCTCGCACGTGGTGACGAGGTGCGCACGGTGCGGACGGGGCGCGCGCCTCAGGACAGGGCGTCGAGGGCCGCGGGGATCGGCGTGTTCCCGCTCGTGACCTCGAACTGGACCCCGACGGCAGAGTCGTCGAGCAGCGCGTGCAGCACGACCGTGGCGACGTCGGCACGGGGGATCGAGCCGCGCGGCACGGTGCGCCCGACGTCGACCGTTCCCTGCGGCGGCGTGTCGAGCAGGCCTCCCGGACGCACGATCGTCCACCGCAGCCGTCGGGCGCGCAGGTTCGCGTCGGCCTCGGCCTTCGCCCGGAGGTAGACCTGGAACACGGCGGCGTCGTCCTTCGCAGGGACCACCGCGGCCTCGGCGTCGTAGGTGTCCGCCGCCATCGCCGACACCATCACGTAGCGGTCGATGCCCGCGCGCTCCGCGGCATCCGCGAGCAGGATCGCGCCGTCCCGGTCGACGGTGAGCTTGCGCTCCGCACCGCTGTTCGGCCCGGCGCCGGCGGCGAACACCACGGCGTCGACCCCGCGGAGGCGCAGTGCCAGGTCGTCGTCGCCGAGCTGTTCGAGGTCCGCGACGATCGCCGTGGCACCCTGCTGCTCCACGTCGGCGACGTGCGCGGGGTTGCGGACGATCGCGACGGCGTCGTGTCCGGCGTCGGTGATCTGGCGGGCGAGGAGCAGTGCGATCTGGCCGTGTCCTCCGGCGATGGCGATCTTCATGTGTCAATCCTGCCCGGTCGCATCCGGTAGAGTTGTCGGCGGCTCCTCACGTGACGCCATCCAGGTGAACTCCCCCAGGGCGGAAACGCAGCAAGGGTAGCCGGGCTCTGGCGGGTGCGTGAGGAGTCTTTTCTGTCTCCGCGCCGTCTCCGCGCCGTCTCCGCGCGTCTCCGCACCGCTTCCGCATGTCTGTTTCGTAACGGGTTGCGGACAGCAACCTGATCGTGTGTAAAGATCTGCCTCAGGAACTCCCAACCAGGGTTCCTGACTCCACCGCCTCACCAGCGGGGGAGATCCGAGGATCAGGTGGCGGGTGCGCCCGCCAGGATGAGAGACACGCATGCGCAGGCACGCGTCGCAGCGCGGCACCCGGGTACCGACCGCAGCGAACAACTGGACACGACGGATCATCGATGCTGGCGACCGAGCTCGACGACGAGCATCGGACGATCGGCGTCTCCTCCTGCGCGGCAGTGTCATCGCCACGGTGACGGCGCTCGTCGCCGCCACCGTGGCGATCCAACCGGCGGCGGCGGCACAGACCGACGTCGCCGAGGGCGAGGGCGTCCTGCTCAGCGGCTCCGGGATCGTCAACGTCGACGACATCGCCCAGCTCGGTGGTGCGTACTCCGCACGCGGGGTGACCACGGGCGGCGGCACGACGAACCAGCCGCTGAACCTCACCGCCCTGAACGCGGTGGGCGTGGACCTGGGCAACGACATCGACCTGCTCGGCACCAACGGCATCCTCACGCTCGGGGTGGACGGGCAGTACGCCACCACCTCGGCATCGGGGGCCACGGCCTCGTCCGGCCTGCTGACCAACGACGGCGGCATCGGGGTCGGCACGGGACTCGGCACCGGCGCCAGCACCCTGAACCTGAACCCGCTGTTCTCGCGGGTGGGGGCGGACACCACGGTGCTGTCGAACGCGCAGCTGCAGATCGGTGCCCTGGCGTCCCGCATCCAGTCCACGCGCGGCGCCACGGTCAGCACCACGACCGACTACCGCATCGCCGGCGCGAACCTGAACCTCACCAGCCCCGCGGTCGCGGGCCTGACGACGTCGCTGCGGACCGACCTGCGCACGCTGTCGAACTCCGTGAACACCACGGTCGGGGCGAACGGCGCCCTGTCCGGCACGACGACGGCGCTGACCGCCGAGCTCCAGCGGCTGCTCCGGTCCACGGCCCTCGGACTCGTCAACCTCAACGGCACGAACGTGACCGCCTCGGTGAACCTCAACCTCGACGGCACGCTCGAGCAGGTGCTCGCACAGCCGCTGACGGACGGCGCGGTGACGATCACGCCGGCGACCGGCGCGATCACCGTCGACCTCGACAAGCTGACGACACTGAACAACCAGCCGGCGAACACCCCGGTGCTGACCGAAGCGGCCGTCAGCTCGATCAACCAGAGCATCACGACGATCCTCGGCACCCAGCTGCCGACGGCGCTGCAGACCGCCGTCGTGAACACGATCAACTCGACCGCGGTGGCCGTCAACGTCACCGCCAACGTGAACCTGGCCGGCGTCCCGCTCACCGCCCTGGCGCTCCGGGCAGACACCACGCTCGGCGCCCTGGCCGGCACCGCCCCGGCGAACGCCACCGTCACCGCGACCGGCGGCCCGCTCGGGCTGACCGTCCTCGGGAACCTGCTCGCCCCCGCCGTGAACTCCATCGTGGTCCCGGCACTCCAGACCATCGTGCGGCCGCTCGTCACCGGCACGGCCCTGACGACCCTCGGCACCACGCTCACCGCGACGACCACCGCGGTGTCCACGCTGCTGCGCCCCGTCGTGCTGCTGCTCCGCCAGGTGGTCGACCTGACCGTGAACGCACAGGACACCACCACCGGCTTCCGCGACCAGCGCGGGTACGACCCGGGGTCGCGCAGCGTGCACGCCCTCCGGCTCTCGGTGCTGCCCGGCGCGAACGTCGCCACCGTCGACCTCGCCACCTCGACCGTCCGCGCGACGGCCATCGCTCCGCCGACCATCACGGCCCCGACGGCGAACCAGCAGTTCAGCGTCCCCTCGGCCTCGTCCACCCGGAGCATCACCGTCAGCGGTGCCGGTGAGCCGGGCGCGACCATCGCCGTGAGTCTCGGCGGCGGACGCACCGGCACGGCAACCGTGGCGGCGAACGGCACGTGGACGACCTCGATCCCGAACGTCCCGGTCGGCGACCACACGGCCACGGCGAACCAGACGGTCAACGGGACGGCGGCGGGCTCCGCGACCCAGACCTTCTCGGTCGTCGCACAGCAGGCACTGACCATCACGACCCCGACGGCCGGTCAGACCTTCACGACCACCGGGACGACCACGCCGGTCACCCTGACGGGCACGGCGACCGCCAACGCGCGGATCGACGTCGACCTCGGCGGCGGCCGCACGGCGACCACCACGGCGAACGGCAGCGGCGCGTGGAGCGTCACGGTGCCCGGCGTCCCCGTGGGCGACCAGACCGCGAGCGTGACCCAGACGGTCGGCGACACGACCTCGAACCCCGTCACCCGGGCGTTCCGCGTCGTGGCCGCCGCGGGCCTGACGATCGACACCCCGACGGCGGACGAGGACTTCCCGCTCGCGGGCGACACCCGGTCCATCCCGTTCTCAGGCAGCGCGCAGCCAGGGGCCCGCGTGGACGTGGACCTCGGCGACGGCCTGACCGCGACCACCACGGCGAACGCCGGCGGCACGTGGTCGACGAGCGTCACCGGTGTCCCCGCGGGTGACCGCACGGCGCAGGTGACCCAGACGGTCGGTGGCACCACGAGCAGCCCGGTCGAGCGCGACTTCACGGTGACGGCGGCTCCGGGGCTGACCATCGACGAACCGGCCGACGGCAGCACGATCACCGTCGCGGACGCCACGTCGACGACCCCGGTCACGGTCTCCGGCTCCGCCGCCCCGAACGCGCGGGTCGCGGTCGGCATCGGCGGCTCGTTCACCACCACGGTGGACGCGGACGACGACGGCGACTGGACGGCGACCTTCGTGGGCGTCCCGACCGGCGACCGCACGGTCACGGCCCGGCAGACCGTCGACGGCACGACCTCGGCAGCGGTGACCTCGACCTTCACCATCGCGGCCGGTGACCCCATCACGATCACCTCGCCCGACGACGGTGACGTGGTCACGGTCCTCGACGCGGACACCACGGCCGACCTCGAGCTGACCGGCACGGCCGAGGGCGGAGCCGAGGTCCGGGTCTCGCTCGGTTCCGGGCGCACCGCGACGACCACGGCCGAGGACGACGGCTCGTGGACCGTCACCGTCCAGGACGTCCCGGTCGGTCGGTACACGATCGCGGCGACGCAGACGGTGAACGGCACGACCTCGCCCGCCGTCCGTCAGGTCGTCACCGTGCAGGCGGGCGCTCCGCTCGCCGTGACTGCCCCGGTGCAGGACGCGACCGTCACGGTCGCGACCGACGACTCGGTGGTGGACGTCACGGTGCGGGGGACCGCGCAGGCGAACGCCGACATCGAGGTCGTCCTGGACGGCGGCGACGCGGTCGTCACGACCGCGAACGCGCAGGGCGCCTGGTCGGTGACCCTGTCGGACGTCGGCACGGGCGACCACACCGCCTCGGTCACGCAGACCGTCGGCGGAGCGACCTCGGCGCCGATCGACCGCGACTTCACGGTCGAGGCCGGCGACGCCCTGGTCATCGAGGCACCGGGCGACGCGCAGGAGATCCCGGCGGGCACCGGCGGACAGGCGAACGTCGTCGTCCGGGGGACCGCCGAGCCGGGTGCGACCGTCGCAGTGACGATCGACGACGCGGACGCCGTCGAGGTGGTCGCGGACACGGCCGGCAACTGGGCGGTCCCGAGCACCCAGCTCGGCATCGGCGACCACACCGTCACCGCGGTCCAGACCGTGAACGGCACCGACGGTCCCGTCGTCACGCGGGACTTCACCGTCGTGCCGGGCAACGCGATCGTGATCGACACCCCGGCGAGCGGCACCCGCTTCGTCGTGGTCGACGACGACGCCACCGCGACGGTCCGGATCACGGGCTCGGCCGAACCGCTGGCCGCCGTCTCCGTCTCGGTCGGACCGGGCACGCAGTTCACCACGACCGCGGACGCCGACGGCGCGTGGGCCGTCGACGCCACCGGCCTCGCCCCCACGGGCGTGTACACGGTGACGGCGAGCCAGGAGATCGAGGACGTCGTCACGAGCGCCATCCCGACGACCTTCCAGGTCGTCACGGCGAACGCCCTGACCATCACGGCTCCGAGCACCGACCCGATCACCGTGGCCGGTCCGGACGTCGAGCGCGACGTCACCGTCTCCGGCACCGGTCAGCCCGGAGCCCGGGTCACCGCGTCGACCGCCGGCGCGGACGACCAGCTGGACACGATCGCGGCCGACGGGACCTGGTCGGTGACGTTCCCGGACCTCGGCGTCGGACCGCACCCCGTGTCGGTGACGCAGACGCTCCCGGGCACCGTGTCCGACCCGCGCACCTCGGCACCAGCCCAGCGCACGATCACGATCGAGGCCGCCGACGCGGTGTCGGTCACGTCGCCCGACGCCGACGACGTCCTGCTCGTGCCGGACGCGGACGCGACGCGTGACGTCGTCGTCTCGGGGACGGCGGAGCCGGACGCGCCGGTCACGGTGCGGCTCGGCGGCAGCACGCTGACCACCACCGCGAACGGCGACGGTGACTGGACGGTCACGTTCGGCGGGGTCGGTGTCGGTACCCCGACGCTCACCGCGACCCAGACCGTGGGCGGGACCACTGCCTCCAGTCCGACCCAGACCGTCACGGTACGGGCGGGGACGGCCCTGACCATCGCGACCCCCGAGGACGGCGACGTCCTGACGGTCGCGGACGCGGCGGGCACCGCCGACGTCGCGGCGAGCGGCCTCGCGCAGGCCGACGCCGAGGTCACGGTGCGGCTCTCCACGGGCGAGACCCAGACGGTCAGGGCCGACGACGACGGCGCCTGGCAGGCGACGTTCGCGGACGTGCCCGTGGGCGACCACCGCGTCACCGCGACCCAGGTCGTCGGCGGCCAGACGTCGTCGCCGGTCACGGCGGCGGTGTCGGTCCGTGCCGGTTCCCCGCTCGTCGTCTCGACGCCCGCCGGTGCCACCGCCGTCACGGTCGCCGACGGCGACGCCACCACCGACGTCGACTTCGCCGGCACCGGCCAGCCCGGCGCGACCGTCACGGTCGACCTGGGTGACGGCGGCAGCGCGACGGCACGGGTCGACCAGCAGGGACGGTGGTCGACCACGGTCGACGGCGTGCCGACCGGGTCGTGGACGGCCTCGGTCACACAGTCGGTCAACGGCACCACGAGCGCCGCGGTCGAACGACCGGTGTCGGTCGTGGCCGCCGCCGCGCTCACGATCCGGCAGCCGGGCGACGACTCGATCACGGTCGCCGACGACGACGCCACGACGACCGTGACGGTCGCCGGCGACGCCGAGCCGGGCTCCACCGTGACGGTCACGGTCGACGACCGCGACCCCGTCGAGGTCACCGCGGGCGACGACGGCTCGTGGACGGTCGACGTCCCCGACCTCGGAGTCGGCGAGCACACCGTCGAGGTGACCCAGACCGTCGACGGCTCCACCTCGACCACACCGGCCTCGAGCACCTTCGAGATCGTGCCGGGCGCCCCCGTCGTGATCGACGAACCGACCGTCGGCCAGGAGTACACGGTCGCCGGTGAGGACGCGACCACCGCGGTCGACGTCAGCGGCACCGCGCAGCCCGGAGCGACCGTCGTGGTCGACCTCGGCGGCGGCCGCAGCGAGTCGACCACCGCGGACGACAACGGCGCCTGGAGTGTCACCGTCCCCGGGGTGCCGGCCGGCAACCGGACCGTGAGCGTCACCCAGCGCGTGGGCGACACGGAGTCGGCTCCGGTGACGGTCCGCATCCGCGTCCTCGTCGCCGCCCCGATCACGATCGCGACCCCGGCGGACGGTTCGACGGTGCGGGTCGCGCAGCGTGACTCGGTCGTCACCCTCACCGCAGGCGGTGCGGCCGAGCCCGGTGCACGGGTCCGCGTCACGATCGACGGGGGCGACCCCACGACCGTGACCGCGACCGACGCGGGCACCTGGACCCTCGCGCTGCCCGGCCTGGACGTCGGGGAGCACACGATCCGCGCGACCCAGACGGTCGACGGCTCCACGTCCGAGCAGGTCCGGAGCACCTTCACGGTGGCCCCCGGTGCCGCCCTGACCGTGACCGCCCCCGCCGACGACGCGACCTTCTCCGTGCCGGACTCCGACCCGACCGCGACCGTCCCGGTCAGCGGCCAGGGCCAGCTCGGCGCCGACGTCCGGATCGTCCTGGACGACGACGACCCGGTGACGGTGCGGGTCGGGTCCGACGGCCGCTGGTCGACGAGCCTGACCGGCGTGCCGGCCGGTGACCACACCGTGTCGGTCACCCAGGTCGTGAACGGGACCACGTCGTCCCCGGTCGAGCGCGACGTCACCGTCGTGGTCGCCGAGGCGGACGCGATCGTCGTCACGGCTCCGGCCGACGGCACCGCGTACCGCGTGCTCGGCGGACGGACGGACGTCCGCGTGGTCGGCACCTCGGCGCCGAATGCCGCGGTCTCGGTACGCATCGACGGCGGCACCGCGGTCACGACGACCGCGGACGACGACGGCGACTGGGCGGTCACCGTCCCGGGCGTCGGCACCGGTCCGCACACGATCGCCGCCAGCCAGACGGTCGACGGCGCCACGACGGACGCACCGGAGGTCGGCTTCCGGGTGACCGTTGCGACCCCGGTCACCGTGACGAGCCCGACCGACGGACAGGTGGTCCCGACGACCGGCACGACGGCGTCGATCCCGGTGAGCGGCACGGCCGAGCCCGGGGCGACGATCACGGTCGACGTCGACGGACGGACCGCGACGACGACCGCCGGCGACGACGGCTCGTGGACGGTCACGGTCGGTGGCGTACCGGCAGGCGAGCACACGGTGTCGGTGACGCAGACGGTCGGCGGTCGGACCTCCGACCCGGTGACCAGCGCGGTCACCGTCGTGATCGCCCAGGCGACCGACATCACGATCACCAGCCCGACCCCGGGTCAGCTCATCCCCGCGAACGGTCCCGGCGACACCGGTTCCTTCACGGTGACCGGGCACGCAACCCCGGGGGCGACGGTGACGGTCACCCTGTCGAACGGCCAGGTGCGCACCACGACCGCCGACGCGGACGGTGACTGGAGCGTCACGTTCGACCGCGTGCCCGAGGGCGAGTGGACGATCCGTGCGACCCAGTCCGTGAACGGCACGACGACCGCCGCACCCGAGGTGCCGATCGTCGTCGACGCCGTGGACCCGCTCGCGGTCACGTCGCCCACGCCGGGTGCGCACCAGACGGCCTCGGCCGCCGGGTACGTCGACTGGCTGGTCACCGGCACCGCCGAGCCGGGAGCGACCGTCACGGTCGTCGCCGACGACGGGACACCGGTCACCACGACGGCGGACGAGACCGGCGCCTGGTCGGTGACGGTCCGGCTCGCGGTCGGTCCGCACGCCCTCCGGATCACCCAGACGGTGGCGGGTGCGACCTCGGCCGTCCAGACGATCAGCGTGGTGGTGGACGCCGCCACGGTGACGCCGGGTGAGCCCGGGACCCCGGGTGACCCCGGGACGCCCGGCACCCCGGGGAACCCCGGAACGCCGGGAACGCCGGGAACGCCGGGAACCCCGGGGACGCCCGGCCTGCCGGGCACGCCCGGGACCCCGGGAACGCCCGGTGCGCCCGGCAACCCGGGCAACGGCACGGGTGCCGGCACCGGGTCCGGCACCGGCCCCGGCGGACTCGCCTGGACCGGCGCGGAGGTCGCCCCGATCGCCGGGACGGCAGCCGGACTCGTGGTCCTCGGGTTCCTGCTGCTGGGGCTCTCCCGCCTGGCCAGGGGCGCCCGCCGCCGCAGCCGCGGCTGAGCCCGAGCAACGTCCCGCACCGCGCCTCCTGTCCGACCCCGTGTCGGCCGGGAGGCGCGGTGCCGTCCGTGCGCTCGGCCCAGCCCGCGCAGGCGGTCCGGTCCAGTGCCCGTGGACCTGTGGAGGGGCACGCGGGTGTCGGTCGTCCCGGCTACCCTGGTCGCGTGGTCACCGCCCTGTATCGCCGTTACCGGCCCGAGAACTTCGCCGAGCTGATCGGGCAGTCGCAGGTCACCGACCCGCTCCGCACGGCGCTCCGCACCAACCGCGTCAACCACGCCTACCTGTTCAGCGGTCCGCGCGGCTGCGGCAAGACGACCTCGGCCCGCATCCTGGCGCGGTGCCTCAACTGCGCCGAGGGGCCGACCGACACCCCGTGCGGCGTCTGCCCGAGCTGTGTCGAGCTCGCCCGTGACGGCAGCGGTTCGCTCGACGTCATCGAGATCGACGCCGCGAGCCACAACGGTGTCGACGACGCGCGCGACCTCCGTGACCGCGCCGTGTTCGCCCCCGCGCGCGACCGCTACAAGATCTTCATCCTCGACGAAGCGCACATGGTCACCCCGCAGGGGTTCAACGCGCTGCTCAAGCTGGTCGAAGAACCGCCGGAGCACGTCAAGTTCATCTTCGCGACGACCGAGCCGGAGAAGGTCATCGGCACCATCCGGTCGCGTACCCACCACTACCCGTTCCGGCTCGTGCCGCCCGCCGTCATGCTCGAGTACATCGAGCAGCTCTGCACGCAGGAATCGGTCACGGTCGCTCCCGGCGTCCTGCCCCTGGTCGTGCGCGCCGGCGGCGGTTCCGTCCGCGACACCCTGTCCCTGCTCGACCAGCTCATCGCCGGCAGCGAAGACGGCGCGATCGCCTACGAACGCGCGGTCGCCCTGCTCGGCTACACCGATGCCGCGCTGCTCGACGACGTCGTGGACGCCCTCGCCGTGGCCGACCCGGCCTCCGCCTTCGCTGCGATCGACCGGGTCGTGCAGACCGGTCAGGACCCGCGTCGGTTCGTCGAGGACCTGCTCGAGCGCTTGCGCGACCTGATCGTCGTCGCGGCGACGAACGAGAGCGCCGCGGCGGTCCTGCGCGGTGTCTCGCCGGACGAGCTCGACACCATGACCCGGCAGGCCGGTGTCTTCGGTGCCACCGGGCTGTCCCGTGGCGCGGACATCGCGAACAAGGCGCTGACCGACATGACCGGAGCGACCTCGCCCCGGCTGCACCTCGAGCTCATGACGGCGCGCATGCTCGTGCCCGAGGCCGACGACACCCAGCGCGGTGCCCTCGCCCGGGTCGAGCGGCTCGAGCGCCGCGTCGGTGTCGGGGACGCCGGCGGCCACCAGGCACCGTCCGGCGCGGTCGCAGCGCAGGGGTCGGCACAGCCGGCCGCCACCAGCACGGCGCCCGCTCCGGCCCCGTCGTCGACTGCGGCACCGCGTCGGCAGGTCCCCGCCACGCAGCAGGTCCCCGCCGCGCAGCAGGCCCCGGCCGTCCAGCAAGCGCCGGCGGCGCAGCAGGAGCCCGCCGCGGCGTCGGCGAACGCGGCTGCGGCGGCTCAGTCCGACGCCGGAAGTGCGGCACGTGACGCCGCAGCCTCCTGGGCCGCAGCCGTCCCGAGCGCTCCCGAGCCCGCTGCTCCGACCACCGAACAAGTCAGTGCTTCGTCCACGGGCCAGGGCACGACGATCGGTGACGAGCCGGCGGTCCGGACCGTCGGCGCCGTGGGCTTCCAGCAGATGCGCGACGCCTGGCCGCAGATCGTCGAGCACGTGCAGCACGCCAAGCGGTCGGCGTGGTCGGTCGTCGTCACCGCACAGGTGACCGCGCTGCGCGACGACGTGCTGACCCTGACCTTCCCGAGCCAGCAGGACGTTGCCTCGTTCAAGGAGATGTCCGACCCCTCGGCCAGCGTCAGCGAACTGCTCCGCGCCGCGATCATGGACGTCATCGGGCTCCGCGTGAAGTTCGTCGCCCGCGGTCCCGGGGGGCCTGGTCAACAGCGCACCCCGGTCCCCACGCAGCAGCCGTCCGCCCCGGCCGGCCGTCCGGCGCCGGCGAGCCAGCCCGCTGAGCAGGCGCAGCCGCAGTCGCAGCCGCAGCCGCAGACGTCGTCGGCGCCGCAGTCCGCCGCGCCCGCTCCGACGTCGGCCCCGGCCCCGGCCTCCGAGGCCGCTGCAGCCACCGGGGACGGTCCGGCCGCCCCTGCTGAGGCCGCCGCCTCCGCAGCGCCCGACACGACGGCGGCACCCGAACCCGCGGCGTCCACGCCGGAGTCCGGTCCCGCCGCCACCGAGCCGGAGCCCCGTCCGGCGCAGGCACCCGCTCCGGCGTCGGCGCCGGCTCCCGCTGCTGCGTCGGCACCCGCTCCGACGCAGGCACCCGCTCCCGCGCAGGCGCCCGCACCGTCCGGCGCACCCGTCACCGACTGGGCGGTCGCGACGATCCCCGCGAGCGACCCCACCGCCGACGCCGTGCCCGAGTCCGTCGAACCCGGCTGGGCGGCACCCTTCGGCACCGCTCCGGCCGCCGCGCCCGTCGCCCCGGCCGAGTCCGTCGACCCGCAGCAGCCCCGGTCCGAGGCGCCTGCGCAACCCGCCGGTGCCACTGCACCGCAGGGGGTGCAGCCGACCGACGGTGGCCCGCAGGCGGCGTCGTCGACGGTCGCCGCGCCTCCCGGAGGACCCGTCGTACCGGGCGTGCCCGTCGACGACTACCCGCTGGACGACGAACCGTACGACGACGGCGCGCCGTTCCCGGACCCCGGTCACGGCCGATCCGCCGCAGCGCCCGCGCAGGCGCCGGCCGCCCCGCGCGCGCAGATCGCTCCGCCGGCCGCGCCGCGGACCGCACCACCGGCACGTCGTGCGCCGGTCGCCGGTCGCTACGGCGAGGCCGTCGTGCGTGAGATCCTCAACGCCCAGTTCATCGAGGAGACCGCTCTCCACCAGGACGGTGCCTGATGTACGACGGGATCGTCCAGGACCTCATCGACGAGTTCGGTCGCCTGCCGGGCATCGGCCCGAAGTCGGCGCAGCGCATCGCGTTCCACATCCTGCAGACCGAGTCGTTCGACCCGTCGCGGCTGTCCGAGCTGCTGGCGGACGTCAAGGAGCGCGTGCGCTTCTGCGAGATCTGCGGCAACGTCACCGAGAACGTCCAGTGCAGCATCTGCCGCGACCCGCGCCGGTCGCCGGCCACGATCTGCGTGGTGGAAGAGGCGAAGGACGTCGCGGCGATCGAACGCACCCGTGAGTTCCGCGGGCTCTACCACGTGCTCGGTGGCGCGATCAGCCCGATCGACGGCATCGGCCCGGACGACCTGCGGATCCAGCAGCTCATGACGCGCCTGGCCGACGGCACGGTCGAAGAGGTCATCATCGCGACCGACCCCAACCTCGAGGGCGAGGCGACGGCGACCTACCTG
The DNA here is from genome assembly GCF_003814955.1 of Curtobacterium sp. PhB137. Lineage (NCBI taxonomy): Bacteria > Bacillati > Actinomycetota > Actinomycetes > Micrococcales > Microbacteriaceae > Curtobacterium > Curtobacterium sp. PhB137. The sequence continues at coordinate 307,022 of NZ_RKQO01000007.1, forward strand.
AGCCGGCTGCTCGTCCCGATGGGCATCCGGACGACCCGGCTGGCCTCGGGCCTGCCGGTCGGCGGCGACCTCGAGTACGCCGACGAGGTCACGCTCGGCCGTGCGTTCGAGGGCCGTCGCGTCGTCGGCGGCTGAGACCCACGCAGGATCGTTGCGTGCGGGGCGGCTCGCACGCAACATCCTCGAAACACCGACTACCATTGTGAGACCGCGTGACCTCGCGGTGTCGCCGTCTCCGGGAGTACCAGCCAGTGGCCTTGATCGTGCAGAAGTTCGGTGGATCCTCCGTCGCGGACGCCGAGAGCATCAAGCGCGTGGCGAAGCGGATCGTCGAGACGAAGAAGGCCGGCAACGACGTCGTCGTGGCGGTGTCGGCGATGGGCGACACCACCGACGAACTCGTCGACCTGGCGCACTCGGTCACCCCGATCCCCGCCGGCCGTGAACTCGACATGCTCCTGACCGCGGGGGAGCGCATCTCGATGGCGCTGCTCGCGATGGCGATCAAGAGCCTCGGGGTCGAAGCCTCGTCGTACACCGGCAGCCAGGCGGGCATGCTCACCGACGCGCAGCACGGCAAGGCGCGCATCGTCGACGTCACCCCGAAGCGCGTGCGTGAGGCGCTCGACTCCGGCCACGTCGCGATCGTCGCGGGGTTCCAGGGGTTCAACCGCACGACGGGCGAGATCACCACGCTCGGCCGGGGCGGCTCGGACACGACGGCCGTCGCCCTCGCCGCCGCGCTCGACGCCGACGTCTGCGAGATCTACACCGACGTCGACGGCATCTTCACCGCCGACCCTCGGGTCGTGCCGAAGGCCCGCAAGGTCGACCGCATCACGAGCGAGGAGATGCTCGAGCTCGCGGCGTCCGGCGCCAAGGTCCTCTACATCCGTGCCGTCGAGTACGCCCGCCGGCACGGCGTCACCCTGCACGTCCGGTCCTCGTTCAACAACACCGAGGGCACCATCGTCTACAACCCTGCCGAGGGGGAAACCGTGGAAGAACCGATCATCACCGGGATCGCCGGAGACCTCTCCGAGGGGAAGATCACCGTCGTGGGCGTCCCGGACCAGCCGGGCAAGGCCGCCGAGATCTTCACCAACGTCGCACGCGCCGGGGCGAACATCGACATGATCGTCCAGAACGTGTCGGCGGCGTCGACCGGACGGACGGACATCTCGTTCACCCTGCCGAAGGACCAGGGCCAGACCGTGCTCACGGCGCTCGAGGTCGCGAAGTCCGACATCGGCTACGAGAGCATCCAGTACGACGACCAGATCGGCAAGCTCGCCCTGGTCGGTGCCGGCATGCGCACCAACGCCGGCGTCTCGGCGAAGCTCTTCCGCGCGCTGCACGACGCGTCGATCAACATCGAGATGATCTCCACCTCGGAGATCCGCATCTCGGTCGTCACCCGCGCCGACACCCTGAACGAGGCGATGCGGGTCGTGCACAACGCGTTCGACCTCGACGCCGAGGCCGAAGCCGTCGTCCACGCCGGCACCGGCCGCTGACCCACGCTGACCCGCTGAACCAGGAGCACCGCATGAGCACCCTCACCGTCGCCGTCGTCGGCGCCACCGGACAGGTCGGCGCCGTGATGCGTCGTCTGCTCGAAGAGCGCGCGTTCCCGGCCGACCAGGTCCGGTTCTTCGCGAGCGCCCGGTCCGCCGGCACGACCCTGCCGTTCCGCGGCGAGCAGATCGTGGTCGAGGACTCCGAGCTGGCCGATCCGTCGGGCATCGACATCGCCCTGTTCTCGGCCGGTGCCACCGCCTCGCGGGCCCTCGCGCCGAAGTTCGCCGCAGCCGGGGCACTCGTCGTCGACAACTCGAGCGCCTGGCGCATGGACCCCGAGGTCCCGCTCGTCGTGAGCGAGGTCAACCCGCACGCGATCGACCAGGCCCCCAAGGGGATCATCGCGAACCCCAACTGCACCACCATGGCGATCATGCCGGTGCTCAAGGTGCTGGACACCGAGGCCGGGCTCCGCCGTCTGGTCGCGACGACCTACCAGGCCGTCTCCGGCTCCGGGCTCGCCGGCGTCGAGGAACTGCTCGGCCAGGCGCGTGCCGCCCTCGAGCAGGACACCGCAGCGCTCACCCACGACGGTTCCGCGGTGACGTTCCCGGAGCCGGTCAAGTACGTCCGCCCGATCGCCTTCGACGTCGTGCCGCTCGCCGGCAGCATCGTCGAGGACGGCCTGGGGGAGACCGACGAAGAGAAGAAGCTCCGCAACGAGAGCCGCAAGATCCTCGAGCTCCCCGACCTGCTCGTCGCCGGCACGTGCGTGCGTGTGCCGGTCTTCACGGGCCACTCCATCTCGGTGCACGCCGAGTTCGAGCGTCCGCTGTCGCCCGAGCGTGCGACCGAGATCCTGTCGAGCGCACCCGGCGTGGAGCTGTCGGACGTGCCGACGCCGCTGCAGGCCGCCGGCCAGGACCCCGCGTTCGTCGGCCGCATCCGTGCCGACCAGTCCGCGCCCGAGGGCCGTGGGCTCGCGCTGTTCGTCAGCAACGACAACCTGCGGAAGGGTGCAGCGCTCAACGCGGTGCAGATCGCCGAGGCGATCGTCGAGCGCCGCACCGTCGCCGCGTAGCGGCAGAGTCGCCGCTCAGCGGCGCGGCCGCGCGCAGCGACTCGGTCACCGCGCGCGGCTGACCGGCCTGTCGGTCGACGCCGGTAGGATCGACGGGTGGCAGTGAAGCAGGTGGACCCGATCGATGTCGTCCTCGTCGGGGGAGGCATCATGAGCGCCACCCTCGGCGCGATCATCCACCGGCTCGAGCCTTCGTGGAAGATCCGCGTGTACGAGCGTCTCGGCGCCGTCGCGCAGGAGTCCTCGAACCCGTGGAACAACGCCGGCACCGGGCACTCCGCGCTCTGCGAGCTGAACTACACGCCCGAGCTCGCCGACGGTCGCGTCGAGATCGCGAAGGCCGTCACGGTCAACGAGCAGTTCCAGGTCTCGCGGCAGTTCTGGTCGCACCTGGTCGAGATCGGTACGCTGCCCGACCCGTCCAACTTCATCAACCCGACCCCGCACATCTCCTTCGTCTGGGGTGCGGACAACGTCGAGTACATGCGCAAGCGGTACGAGGCGATGCGGGGACACCCGCTGTTCGCCGGGATCGAGTTCTCCGACGACCCCGCTCAGATCCGCAAGTGGGCGCCCGCACTCATCCCCGGCCGCAAGAAGGACCAGCCGATCGCGGCGACCTACTCGGCGGCGGGCTCCGACGTCGACTTCGGGTCGCTCACCCGGCAGCTGTTCGACCAGCTCGAGCTCGACGGGCTCGAGTTCGAACCGAACCACCAGGTCAAGAACATCTCGCGGGTCAAGGACTTCGACGGCTGGGCGCTCGACGTCCTGAACGAGGTCGGTCGGTCGACGCAGAAGATCGCCGCGAAGTTCGTCTTCGTCGGTGCCGGTGGTGGGGCCCTGCAGCTGCTGCAGAAGTCCGGCATCCCGGAGATCCGCGGGTACGGCGGCTTCCCGGTCTCTGGCGAGTTCCTGCGCACCGACGACCCCGAGGTCGTGCAGAAGCACGCCGCCAAGGTCTACGGCAAGGCCAGCGTGGGGGCGCCGCCGATGTCGGTGCCGCACCTGGACACCCGCATCGTCGACGGCAACGCGTCGCTGATGTTCGGGCCGTACGCCGGGTTCAGCCCGAAGTTCCTGAAGCAGGGGTCGATGCTCGACCTGTTCAAGTCGATCCGACCGCACAACCTGCGCCCGATGCTGAGCGTCGCGTTCTCGAACTTCGACCTGGTGCGCTACCTGATCGGCCAGCTGCTCGCCTCGAAGCAGACGAAGTTCGACGCGCTGCGCGACTTCATGCCGAGCGCCGAGCCCGAGAACTGGCACAAGATCATCGCGGGCCAGCGGGTGCAGGTCATCAAGCCGGACAAGGACAAGGGCGGGGTGCTGCAGTTCGGCACCGAGGTCATCACGGCTGCCGATGGTTCGATCGCCGGGCTCCTCGGAGCCTCGCCGGGGGCGTCGACCGCCGTGCCGATCATGCTCGGCCTGCTCCGGAAGTGCTTCCCCGACCGGTGGGACGGCTGGCAGGACGCGGTCCACGAGATGGTCCCGACCTACGGGCAGAACCTCGGTGACGACGCCGCCCTGGCCGACGCCACCCTCGAGCGCACGGCGAAGGTGCTCGGCCTGCACCACTGACCAGCTCCGGCTTGCGGCCCGTTCGAACATGTGTTCGAATGACGGCATGCGGTGGAGTGGACAGGCGATCGATGCCGAGCAGAGCGACGCACTGCCGGGCATGGAGTCGAACAGCGGGTTCGTCCGGAGTGTGACGACGCCCGAGTTCGCGGGTGTCACGTTCCACGAGGTGCTGGCGAAGAGCGCGCTGAACCGGGTGCCGAGCGCCGACGGTTCCGGCACCTACGGGTGGACCATCAACCCGTACCGGGGGTGCAGTCACGCGTGCGTGTACTGCTTCGCGCGGCCGACGCACACCTACCTCGAGTTCGACGGCGGAGCCGACTTCGACCAGCAGATCGTCGTGAAGACGAACGTGGCCGACGTCCTGCGGCGTGAGCTCGGCAAGCCCACGTGGGACCGTCACCCGATCGCGCTCGGCACGAACACCGACCCGTACCAGCGTGCCGAGGGTCGGTACCGACTGATGCCCGGGGTGATCCAGGCGTTGGCAGACAGCCGCACACCGTTCAGCATCCTGACGAAGGGCACGCTGCTCCGGCGCGACCTGCCGCACCTGGCCGAGGCGGCGAAGGTGGTGCCGGTCGACCTCGCGATGTCGATCGCCGTGTACGACGACGACCTGCAGCAGTCGGTGGAGCCCGGCACCCCCACGACGGCTGCGCGGCTCGCCACCGTGCGGGCGATCCGCGACGCCGGGCTCGACTGCGCAGTGTTCCTCATGCCCGTGCTGCCGTACATCACCGACACCCGTGCACACCTCGACGACGCCGTCGGTCGGGCGGCGGCGGCCGGTGCCACGAGCGTCATGTACTCCGCGCTGCACCTGCGGCCGGGCGTGAAGCCGTGGTGGTTCGAGTGGCTCGGACGCGAACGGCCGGACCTGGTGGCGCGCTACCGGGCGATGTACCTCGACAACACCTTCGCGCCGAAGGACTACCGCCGCTGGCTGTCGGAGCGCATCCGACCGATCCTGGCGGCGCACGGCGTCGGCCTCGGGCGCGTGGACCCGGCGACGGGGTCGATGGGCTTCTCGGACCCCTCGACGGTGCCGCAGGAACAGTCGATCCCCACGACGTCACCGCTCAAGCGCGCGGATCCGGGCTTCGACCGCCGTCTGCTCCGACCGGTCGCGCCGCAGACGTTGTTCTGAGCAACGAAGGTTGCGCGTTCGGGGGACATCGGTGCGTGGTGGGGGCCGGTATCATCGACCGGGTCGCCGAACGGACGCTGTTTCGGGGTACACGGTCAGCACCGAGGTGTTTGATCGTGGGCGGCATTCCCGCCACCCGGAAGGACCCATCTCGTGCTCGGCATCCCCACGCACCTCGCTCCGCGAGTGAACGCGTGGTCGACGGTGCGGGCCTTCCACGCCGGTGCGATCGGATCGTTGGTGGCGGCGGCGATCGCGCTGCTGCTGTACCGGCTGTCCGAGCCCGACGTGCAGGTGATCAGTGCGGTCCTGGCGCTCGTCCCGATGCTCGGCATGATCGGCGTGCACGTGCAGTTCGGCACCTGGCGCTCCGCGGTCGCGTTCCTGATCGTCGGCGGCGTCTGTGCGTGGTGGTTCGCGATGGTCGTGCAGCAGCAGGTCCCGTTGGGCTGGGTCACCTCGTACCTGCTGTCGTTGGCGGTCATCCCGCTCATCCTGGTCGGCGGTGCCGGCGCGGTGCCGAGCCGCGTCGTGCTGTGGTCCTTCCTCGGCTTCCTGACCGGACGGGTGGCGACGTGGATCGCGGTCGTCCAGGCCGACGGCCCACCGCGTCCGCTCGTGCTCGCCTGGGTGACGCTCGGCTTCGTGGTCGTCCTGGTGCTGTTCACGAGCCGGAGCACCGGTCGGTCGGAGCGGGTGCAGCCGGAGCTGTTGCGCTCGGCGCGTGAGGAGCACGTCTCCGCGTACCGCGCCGGGGTCGAGGCCGAGGCGGCTGCGATCCTGCACGACACCGTCCTGAACCACCTCAACGCGATCGCCCTGGCGCCCGACGGACCGATGGACCCGCACCTGGCACGGACCGTCGAGGCCGACGTCGCCGTCCTGACCGGCAAGGGGTGGCTGGCTCCGGCCGCCCGGCAGCGACCGGGTGCAGCCGTCGACGCGTTCGCCGTCATGGTCGACGAGCACCGTGCGGCCGGTCTCGATGTCACGGTGTCCGGTGATCCGTCCGCCCTCGACCGGCTCGACCAGCGGGCCGTCACCGCGCTCGTCCGCGCCGTGGGGCAGTGTCTGGCCAACGTCCGCAAGCACGCCGGTGTCGACGCGGCCGAGGTCAGCGTCTTCGACGACGGTGCGTCGTGCACCGTGATGGTGGTCGACGACGGTCGCGGTTTCGACGAGGACTCCACGGGCTCCGACCGGATGGGCCTGCGTGGCTCGGTCCGCGACCGCATCGGTCGGGTGGGCGGCGACGTCCAGATCTGGTCGTCGCCCGGTTCGGGCACGAGCGTGATGATGACGGTGCCGTTCGGACCGGTCACCGCCACGACGGACGCCGTGGCCACCGACCACGCCGGCACCGTGGTCCCCGACGAGGTCGGCGGCGTGCAGGGAGCCGACCGGTGAGCGCCACGACCGAGGCCCGTCGGACCGCGCAGCAGTACGACCCGCTCGGCGCGATGGGGTCGCGCCCGCTCGCGATCGGGCTCGGCGCCGCCAGCATCGTCTGGGCGCTCCTGGTGTCCGTGTTCGACCGTGACGTCGTGGGCAGCCCCACCCTCAGCGCACTCACCGTCATCCTGGTCGCGGCGTCGGCAGCGGTCGTGTTCACCGCCTCGAGTCCGTTCCGAGCACCGTTCCCGCGGTGGGCCTTCATTGCGCACGTCGGGCTGCTCGGCCTGGCGTCGGTGACGAGCGTCGCCGCGCAGTGGGGACCCGACCGCAGCGCGCTGAACGACTTCATGTCGCTCATCACGGCGACCGGCATCGTGATGGTCGCGCCGTACCGGCCCTGGACGGACCTGACCATCGGCGGCGCCCTGCTCGCCGTCGTCAACGCCGCGACCTGGGGCGTCGGTGCAGCGACGTTCCCGCACGAGATCCCCGTCGCCGTCGCGGCCTTCCTGGCGGCGGCACCGACCCTGGTGCTGACCGCTGCGTCGGCCGTCTTCGCGTGGACGTTCGCGGGTCTGGCCGAGCGAGTGCAGATCCGGGCTGGTTCCTACTCGGTGGAGCGTGCGGAGCGGGACGGCATCGCGGCGAGCGTGCAGCAGGACCGGTCGACGATCCTCGCCCGCGACGTCGCACCGTTCTTCGCCGAGCTGCGCACGCGCGAGGTCATCACCGATGCCGACCGCGAGCGGGCACGACTGATCGCCGACGGCATCCGCCGGGCGATGGTCGCCGACGCGGACCGCACCTGGTTCGAGCAGGCCGTGCGGGTCGAGGGCGGGGAGGCCCCGGTCGTCGACGACCCGGACGGGCTCGCCGCGATGCTCGACGCCGACCAGCGCTCCGTGGTGCGGACGTTCCTGCGGGCCGCCTTCCGTGCCTCGACCGTCGACCCGGCCGGGTTCCGGGCAACGCTCCGACGCGCGGACGGGCAGGACGACGCGGCCACACGCGGCGATGCAGCGCGCACCGACCCGGCCCGCACCGACCCGGCCCGCACCGACCCGGCCCGCACCGACCCGGCCCGCACCGACCCGGCCCGCGATGCCCGCGTGCTGCTCGAACTCGACCTCGCCGTGGCCGACTCCGACATCGGGATCCACCGCACCTTCGACCCCTACTTCGCCGTCCTCCGTGTGACGTTCCCCGACCTCGACGTCGCGGTTCGTCCGTCCGCCCTCGCACTAAGGTTCTCCTATGACCAGCACTGACCCGAACAGGCTCTCGGAGGGGTCCCCGTCCCTCCCGAACCCGGGGGCACGACGTGTGCGGTTGGCCATCCTCGACGACCACGAGGTGCTGCTGGACAGCCTGTCGAGCTGGATCGCGGTGAACGCGTTCGACTTCGACCTGGCCCTGACCGCGCACACCTGGCTCGAGATGGTCCACAGCGACAGCTTCCCGACCGACCTGGTGTTCCTCGACTTCCAGCTCAAGGAGCCCGTCTCGATCGAGGCCCGTGTCCGCACCTGCCGTGCCGCCGGTGCGAAGGTGATCGTGCTCTCCAGCGTCGACAGCCGCGAGTCCCGCGACCGTGCCCTGGCAGCAGGCGCCGCGGCGTTCCTGTCGAAGTCCCTGCCGATGCGCGAGGTCATGGACGTCGCCCGCGAGATCATGGGTGTCGCACGCGAGACCCCGCAGCCGCGCGAGTGGCGTCCGCTGCCCACCGGAGCGGCCGCGCACCAGCGTCCGAAGCTCAGCCACGGCGAGGAAGAAGCGCTCCGGCTGTACGTGTCCGGCTACTCGACCAACGAGGTCGCCGCGCAGATGAACGTGCAGTACGAGACCGCGAAGACCTACCTGCGCCGGGTCCGCGAGAAGTACAGCAAGGTCGGCCGTCCCGCCTCGAAGAAGTCCGACCTGATCCGGCGGGCCGCCGAGGACGGGTTCCTCGCGTAGTGGCGAAGCTCTACTTCCGCTACGGCGCGATGAACAGCGGCAAGAGCACGGGGCTCCTGCAGGCTGCCTACAACTACGAGGAGCGCGGCCACCGGGTCCTGCTCGCGAAGCCCGCGGTGGACACCAAGGGCGACCGTGAGATCGTGTCCCGCCTCGGCGTGACCCGCACCGTCGACCTGGTCTTCGCCCCCGACGCCGACGTCCGGTCCGCGGTCGCCGCGGCCGGCGCCGTCGACCCCGAGTCCGACCGCCTCGACGGCATGGTCCGCGCCGTCAGCTGCGTCCTGGTCGACGAGGCGCAGTTCCTCACCCCGCGCCAGGTCGACGACCTGCTGCGCATCGCGGTCCTCGACGAGATCCCGGTGATCACGTACGGCATCCGCACCGACTTCCGCACCGAGGCGTTCCCGGGCAGCGCCCGCCTGCTCGAGGTCGCGCACTCGCTCGAAGAGCTCAAGACGATCTGCCGGTGCGGTCGCAAGGCGGTCTTCAACGCCCGCACCGTCGACGGCCGGTTCGTGTTCGACGGCTCGCAGGTCGCCATCGACGGCGTCGACGTCGCCTACGAGTCGCTCTGCGCCAACTGCTACCTGACGGAGTCCGGCGGCCGGCTCGACGGCGCCTGACCCGCGCTGCCGGCAGATCGTCACACACCGCTCGCGTTCGTCGAGCGGACACGTCGCGTCGCCGGTGCGCCCGTCGGGCGACCGGACGCGACCAGTCCGCGAGGTGCGCGCGGCAGGTCGTGACCGCTCGGCGCTCGAGACGCGACCGCAGACGGCCTGGAGGCCCGGTGCAGCCCCGCCACGGGCCTCCCGGCCGTCGCGCCTGACGTCCAAGGCGCGCCGCATGCGTCCGCCGTTCGGTCGCGAACCGTCGCTTGTGCGACGTCCGGGCGACGCCTGGTGACCGGTCGGCCGGCGGACGACGGCGTGTCCTGACCGGTGGAGGAGGCGGTCTCGTCGTGGAATGCGTGCGCCGCGGAGCGCGTTGGTGACCACATGAGCGACGACACCCTGCACCTGTCCGTCCTGGACCTGGCGACGCGCGAGTACGGCCAGTCCAACACCGAGGCCCTGCAGGGCTCGATCGACATGGCCGTCCACGCCGAGAAGCTCGGCTACGAGCGGTTCTGGGTCGCCGAGCACCACGGCATGCCCGGCATCACCTCGTCGGCCCCCGCGGTGCTGCTGAGCGCCGTCGGCGCGGCCACCTCGACCATCCGCATCGGCTCCGGCGGCGTCATGCTGCCGAACCACGCACCCCTCGTCATCGCCGAGCAGTTCGGCACGCTCCGAGCGCTGTACGGCGACCGCGTCGACCTCGGGCTCGGCCGTGCGCCGGGCACCGACGGGGCGACCGCGATGGCGCTGCGCCGTACCGACCGGCTCGACGTCGACGACTTCCCGGACCGCCTCGCCGACCTGATCGGGTTCTTCACCGGGATGTCCTCGGACAACCCGTTGTCGGGCATCCGTGCGGTGCCGGGGTACGGCGACGTGCCGGAGTTCTGGCTGCTCGGGTCCTCCGGGTACAGCGCGCAGGTGGCCGGGGCGCTCGGCGTCTCGTTCGCCTTCGCCCACCACTTCGCGTCGGACAACACCGAGGCGGCGCTCGCGCTGTACCGCGACTCGTTCCGGCCCTCGCGGTTCCGCCAGACGCCGAACGCGCTCATCGGCGTGCAGGTCGTCACCGACGAGGACCCGGCCGTCGTCGACGAGCAGAGCGCTCCCGGGATGATCTCGTTCATCCGGATGCGACAGGGGGCGAAGCCCGAGCCGGTCTCGATGGACGAGGCCCGCGCGTACGAGTTCACCGACCTCGAGCGTCGGTTCATCGCGGCCCGCACCGAGCGCCAGGCGTACGGCACCGCCGACCAGGTGGCGGACAAGATCAACGCGCTCGTGGAGTCCACCGGGGCGAACGGCGTGATCGTCGCTCCGGGTGCTGCGCAGGCGCGGTACCGGCACCAGGCGCTCGACGTCGTCGCGGGGCTGCACGCGGAGGGGCGGCTCGTGCGCGCTGGCGCGTCGGCGTCGGCGTCGGTCTAGCTCGTTCTCGTTCGTTCGCTTGGTGAGCAGAAATGGTCGGGTCGCCGTCGGGCACCCGACCATTTCTGCTCACCAAGTGGAGCGGAGCCTCAGGTGAGCAGACCGAGGCGCGTCGCCGCAGCCACGGCGCCGACCCGCGAACCGACGTCGAGCTTGCGGAACACGTTGTAGACGTGTCGCTTGACCGTGCCGATGGCGAGCTGCAGGTCCGCCGCGATCTCAGCATTGGTACGTGCGGCCGCGAGGAGCCGCAGGACCTCGAGCTCGCGGTCGCTGAGCGGTGATCCCGCGCGGGCCTCGGTGACCAGGTCGACCGGGAACGTCACCGGCCCGGCATCGGCGTGCGCGGCCCGGGCGATGCGGTCGACGAGCTCGCGGCTCGGGGTGTCCTTCGTGACGAAGTCGACCGCGCCGGCGTCGAGCAGCGTCCGGCGCAGGACGGCGTCGCGGTGCATCGTGAGCACCACCACGCGGACGTCCGGACGGGTGCGGCGCACCGTGGCGATCGTCGTGCGTGCCGGCGGACCGTCGAGCTCGACGTCGAGGAGCAGGACGTCGATGGCGGCAGCTTCGGGGGAGTCGAGGACGTCGGACGGACGCTCGCCGTGCGCGACCACGCGGATCGTGGGGACGGCGGCGAGGATCGTGGCCAGTCCTTCGCGGAACAGCTGGTGGTCGTCGACGATGGCGACGTGCGTGACGGTCACAGCGTGCCCCTCGGGATCGTCAGGCGGACGGTGGTGCCGGTGCCGGTGCCTGGGGTGCTCTCGACGTCGAGTCGCGCGCCGATGACCGCGGCCCGCTCGCGCATGGTCTGCTGCCCGAGGCGTCCGTCGGCGTCGGCATCGGGGTCGAAGCCCGGGCCGTCGTCGGAGACCGTCACGACGAGGGATGCCGAGGTCCACGCGAAGTGCACCTCGGCGGTGGAGTGCGGAGCGTGCTTCCGGCGGTTCGTGAGCGCCTCGAGCAGGATCGTCAGCGCTTCCTCGGCCTGCCAGTTCGGCAGGTGCTCGGACGTACCCATGGTGCTGAACGACAAACGGTGGTCGTCGGAGAACAGGTCCCTGGCGTGCCGGGCGAGCGCATCGTCGAGCAGGGCGTCGCCGACGCGGGCGTGCAGGCTCACCGCGAGGTCCTGCACGTCGCCGAGTGCTCCGCGCAGCAGCCGTGCGGCGTCGTCGAGCTGGTCGGCCCGTTCGTCGGCCGGGGGATCGGTCAGCAGCACGAGGTCGAGCCGCTGGAGCCCGGCGAGGATGCCGTGCGCCACGCGGTCGTGCAGGTCACGGGCGATCTGCGTCCGGGAGTCCAGGTGCGCCGTCGTGACGCGCTGGCGCAGCGCTTCCGTGTAGGCGACGGCCCCGGCGGGGAACCGGCTCCAGATGCCCGCGTGCAGGGCCCTGGTGGCACGCAGGACCTCGGCGGTGGACTCCGCGCCGACCTCGTCCACGAAGAGCGGCAGGTAGGCGTCGAAGAGCATCTCCGCGGCGAGCATCGCGCCGGCCGGGTGCTGGGACTGCTCGGCGTGCAGGGAGCCGGAGGCCAGGTGGTCCGGATCGAGGTACGCGCCGCTCACCACGCTGTCCTCGGCACCGGCGGCGTAGCGCTCGTGTGCCTCTGTGATCATCGACGTCACGTTGTCGACGAGGTTCTGCGTCAGGACCGGGTCGTCGGCGAGCTCGGGGAACTGTGCGGCGATCCGTTCGAGGACCGGGCGGAGGTGGTCGGCGCGTGACATCGCTGTCGAGGCTATCCGTGTCGTCGCGGCCGGGGGGAGCGGCGGCCACGTCGTGTGTCGGGAGGTGTAGTGCCGAGCGCCCGACCGTGGAGAAGCAGAAGGCCCCGGTTCCGGAGAACCAGGGCCTTCTTCGTACTGTCTCAACACAGTGTCGGGGTGACAGGATTTGAACCTGCGACCTCCTCGTCCCGAACGAGGCGCGCTACCAAGCTGCGCCACACCCCGTGGTGTGATCACTCCGTACCGGAGCAACCCGACAATACTATCCGATGATCGGGGGTGCTCACGACCATCCGGCGAACTCCCGGGCGCGTCGTCAGGAGGTTCGGGCGGTGAGGGTGACGACGACCGCTTCGGGCCGGCAGGCGAACCGGACCGGCGCGTAGATCGAGGTGCCGAGACCGGCCGAGACCTCGAGCCACGACCAGTGGTTCCGGTGCTCCCACTTGTGCAGCCCGCTGACGTACCGGCGGGGGAGGTCGCTGTTCGTGACGAGGGCACCGACCCCGGGCACCTGGACCTGGCCGCCGTGGGTGTGGCCAGCGAAGATGATGTCCGCACCCTGGGTGACGAAGGCGTCGAGCACGCGGCGGTAGGGCGCGTGCGTGACTCCGATCGCGACGGGAGCGGGGCCGTCCTCGTCCTCGGACCAGGGCACCTCGCCGCGCATCTCGTCGACGTTGGTGGGGAGCAGGTCGAGCCGGTCCCAGTCGCGGTGCGCGTCCGAGGTGCCGAACAGCTCGAACCGGGAGCCGCGGAGCTCGATGGCGCGGGCGTGGTCGTTCAGGTCGAGCCACCCGAGGGACTCGAAGAACGCCGTCTGCCGGTCGATGTCGAGCTCGACGGGCTTCGCCTCGCTGTGCATGCGGCTCGGGCCGGAGAAGTACTTCAGCGGGTTGCGCGGCGACGGTCCGAAGAAGTCGTTCGACCCGTACGCGAACGCGCCGGGAACACCCCTGAACGGCTCCAGTGCGTACTCCACCGCCGCGTTCGCCGTGGGGTGCCCGAGGTTGTCGCCGGTGTTGACGATGAAGTCCGGCTCCACCAGGGACAGGTCGCGCAGCCACTGCTGCTTGTCGGCCTGCCACGGGGCCATGTGGATGTCGGACAGGTGCAGGACCGTGACGTCACGCGACCCCGGCGGGAGGACCGGGACGGTCTCCCACCGGATGCCGAAGCGTCGACGCTCGACGAGCGAGCCCCAGGCGAACGAGGCGGCGCCGACGGCCGCGCCGGCTGCGAGGACCCCGAGCGCGGCGCGACCGCGGGTCACTTGCAGTCCTTGGGCGCCTTGCCGTTCTTGTCGCCGTACAACTGGATGTTCACGTCGGCGTTCTTGTCGGCGGCAGCGCCGATCGCGGGTTCGACGGCTGCGACCTTGCACGTCTTGTTCCCGCCGCCCTTCGCGAAGTCGTCCGACACGTTGACGTTGCCGAATCCGGCGTCGTTCAGCGCCGAGCGGGCATCGCCGAGCGAGTCACCGCCGATCTCCGGCACGTTGGCCTGCGAGCCGTCCGAGGTGTAGACCGTCACGCTCGAACCGGAGGACAGGAGTGCACCAGCGGACGGCGAGGTCGACGACACCGAACCGGGGTTGCCGGTGCCGGGGCGGGCGCCACCGTCGACGTAGGTGAAGCCGGCGCCGGAGATCGCTGCGCGGGCTTCGTCAGCGGTCTTCCCCTGCAGGTTCGGGAGTGCCTTGGCGTTGCCACGGATCGCCGTGGGCTGCGGGTCGGTGAAGGCACCGGCGGGATAGGTGGCATTGATCGCGGTCATCGCCTGCCGCCACACATCGGCGCGGGATCCGGCGTACGTGCCGTTGACCCCGTTGCTGTAGTGCCGGAGGTTGTTCTTCTTGCCGTCGGTGTTGCCCTGCCAGTAGGCGGTGGCGACGCGTGAACTCGCGCCGACGAGCCAGATCTGGTCAGCCTCGTCGGTCGTGCCCGTCTTGGCGAACATCTGGGTGCCGTCCGGCGTCTGTGCACCGCGCGCGGTACCGCTGGTGATCGTGCCCTTCATGGCGTAGATCGCAGCCTGTGCGAACGCCGGGTCAACTGCCTGCTGGCAGTCCTTCGTCTGGCCGCCGAGCTGCTTGCCGGACGGCGAGGTGATCTGGTCGATGGCGATCGGCTTGCAGTAGATGCCGTTGTTCGCGACAGCGGCGTAGGCAGCGGCCATCGTCATCGGGGCGATCTCGTTGGTACCGAGGATGGCCGACGGGTTCTGGTACTGCAGCTCGCCGCCGTCAGCGCGGTGCACACCGAGCGACTGCGCGATGTCCCGGATGTCGCAGAGGTCGAGCTTCTGGGCCATCGACGCGAACGCGCCGTTGATCGAGCCAGCGGTGGCCCCGAGCACGCTCCAGTTGCCGCCCTCGCCCGGAGCGTCATTCGAGACGTCGAACTTCGTGTAGTCGGTCTGACCGCAGATGGTCCACGGCGTGACCACACGTTCAGCACCGCTGACGGTCTCGTTGAGCCCGTGGCCGGTCTTGATCCAATCCAGCAGGGTGAAGAGCTTGTACGTCGAGCCGGTCTGGAACCCGCCGGAGTTGCCGTACTTGTAGTCGACGCTGTAGTTCAACGAGGTCGACGTCGGTGCCGACTTCAGCGACTCGTCGAAGTCCTTGTTCTGCGCCATCGTGACGATGCGGCCGGAGCCGGCCTCGATCGAGTTGAGCGTCGCACCGAGCGCCAGGTTCGTCTCGGCCTTGTTGTCGTACGTGTTGAGGAGCTGCTTCTGCTCGGCGTTCAGGTCGATGTTCAGCGTCGTCTGGATCTTGTAGCCGCCGTTCCGCCACGCGGTGTCGCGAGCCTTCTGCGACGAGCCGAGCTGCGACATCTCGAGCACGACCTTCTTGGCGTAGTCGCAGAAGAACTGCGAGCCGTCGCCGACCGATGCCCGGCAGCCCTGCGAGGGCTGCGTCAGGTGCACGTAGTCCGCGGGCTTCGACAGGCGGGCCGTGCGGTACTCGGCCTCGGTCAGGTTCTTCTGGTCGTACATCGAGCGCAGGATGACGTTGCGCCGGGCAACGTTGGCGTCGTACTTCTTCGGCGTCGACAGGTTGCGCGCCTCGGGGTACTGCACGATGGCCATCAGCGAGGCGGCCTCGGCCGGGGTCAGCTTCGTCGCGCTCTTGTTGTAGTAGTGCTGCGCGGCGGCCTGCACACCGTAGGTCTGGTCGCCGAAGTAGGCGATGTTCAGGTAGGCGGTGAGGATCTCCTTCTTGGAGTACTTCTTCGCCAGCCCGATCGCGAGCTTCATCTCCTCGAGCTTGCGGGGGATGGTCTGCTCGACGGCCTCGTTGTAGGCCTTCTGCTGCTCCTTCTTCGTGGGGAGGTTCAGCGCTTCGTTCATCTTGATGTTGCGGACGAGCTGCATGGTCAACGTCGACCCACCGCCCGAGTCGCCGAGTCCACCGGCGATGCTGCCCACGCCGGCGCGGATGAGCGAGGTCATGTCGACGCCGCCGTGGCTGTAGAAGCGCTTGTCCTCGCCGTCGATGGCCGCGTTCTTCAGCTGGTCGCTGATCTGGTCGAACTTCAGTTCCTGCCGGTTCTGGTCGTACAGCGTCGCGAAGTGCACCGACTTGCCGCCCGAGTACGCGTACAGCTCGTTGCGCTGCGGCAGGTCACCGATCTCGATGTACTCCGGCAGCGACTCGAACACACCGATCGTCGACGTCGTCGTGACACCGGCGACCGCGATGGCCGGGGTGACCCCGATCGTGACGAGCAGGCCGGCGAGGGCACTGAACCCGACGAATCCGATGAAGGCGCCGACTGCTGAGACGGGCTTGGTCCGCGAGGCAGACGTCTTCTGGGCAGACATAGGATGCAGCCTAAACGACACCCACGACTGAAAGGCTGGCAAGGAACCGCATGACTCGCTGGGAGTACTTCACCACGCCCCTGATGATCCACAACACCACCGCCATCCTCAACAACTACGGGGACGAGGGCTGGGAGCTGGTCCAGATCGTCACCGGCCCCGAGGGTGGGCTCGTCGCGTACCTCAAGCGTCCGAAGGCCGACGCATGAGCGTCGCGGACCGCCTGACCGAGCTGGGGCTGACGCTCCCGCCGGTCGCCGCACCCGTCGCCGCCTACGTCCCTGCGGTCGTCACCGGCCAGTACGTCTACACGGCCGGCCAGCTGCCGTTCGTCGACGGCGCACTGCCCGTCACCGGCAAGGTCGGGGCGTCGGTCGACGCCGAGACCGCCACCGCGCAGGCCCGCGTGGCCGCGCTCAACGCCCTGGCCGCCGTCGAGTCGGTCGCCGGCTCGCTCGACCGCGTCGCCCGGGTCGTCAAGGTCACCGTGTTCGTCGCGTCGGAGCCGTCCTTCACGGGCCAGCCCGGGGTCGCGAACGGCGCCTCCACCCTGGTCGGCGAGGTCTTCGGTGACGCCGGCGTCCACGCGCGCAGCGCGGTGGGCGTGGCGGTGCTGCCGCTGGACGCTCCTGTGGAGGTCGAGCTGGTGGTGGAACTGACGTCCTGACGGACCGTCAGCAGTGAAGCGAACGCAGGTGGGGCCTCCCGTCCGACATGGACTGGAGGCCCCACCTGCGTGACACGGACTACATGAGTTCCGCGATGGTCGCCATGATCGTCGGGTCGGCCAGCGTCGTCGTGTCGCCGATCCGGCGGCCCTCGGCCGCGTCGCGGAGCAGACGCCGCATGATCTTGCCGGAGCGCGTCTTGGGCAGTTCGGGGACGATGACCACCTGGCGAGGCTTCGCGATCGCGCCGATGCGCTTGCCCACCCAGTTGCGGAGTTCGGTCGATGCCGATTCGCGGTCGACGTCGGCGGCGGCCTCGGCGGTGAGGATGACGTAGGCGACGACCGCCTGTCCGGTGGTCTCGTCGGCGGCTCCGACGACGGCGGCCTCGGCGACGCCCTCGTGCCCGACCAGGGCGGACTCGATCTCGGCCGTCGACAGGCGGTGCCCGGAGACGTTCATGACGTCGTCGACGCGGCCCTGGATCCAGATGTCGCCCTGACCGTCGAGCCGCGCTCCGTCGCCTGCGAAGTAGCGGCCCGGGAACCGCGACCAGTAGGTCTCGACGAAGCGGTCCGGGTCGCCCCAGATGCCGCGCGCCATCGATGGCCACGGCTCCGTGATCGTGAGGTAGCCGCTCTCGCCGGGGTCGGCGCGGTTGCCGTCGTCGTCGACGATCTCGGCGACGATGCCGGGCAGCGGCGTCTGCGCGGCGCCGGGCTTGAGCTTCGTCACACCGGGCAGCGCGGAGATCATGATCGCGCCGGTCTCGGTCTGCCACCACGTGTCGACGATGGGCGTGCGGTCGTGGCCGATGACCTGGCGGTACCAGTTCCACGCCTCGGGGTTGATCGGTTCGCCGACGCTGCCGAGCAGGCGCAGGGTCTCGAGACTGCGGGCCTCGGGGATCTCGCGGCCGGCCTTCATCGCCGCACGGACCGCCGTCGGCGCGGTGTACAGGACGGTGACGCCGTACGAGTCGACGATGTCCCACCAGCGGCCGGGCTTCGGCTCGTCGGGCGTGCCCTCGTAGAGCACCTGCGTCACGCCGTTCGCCAGGGGGCCGTAGACGACGTACGAGTGCCCGGTGATCCAGCCGATGTCGGCGGTGCACCAGTAGACGTCCTTCTCCGGGTGCATGTCGAACACGTTCTTGTGCGTGTACGCCGCCTGGGTCAGGTACCCGCCGGAGGTGTGCACGATGCCCTTCGGCTTCCCGGTCGTGCCCGAGGTGTACAGGATGAACAGCGGGGTCTCGGCGGGGAAGGCCTCTGGCGTGTGCTCCGGGGCGGCCTTCGCGACCTCGTCGTGCCACCACAGGTCACGGTCGTTCCAAGCGATCTCGTTGCCGCCGCGCTTGACGACCAGGACGTGCTCGACGCTGTCGGTGCCCTCGCCCTCGAGTGCCTCGTCGACCGCGGGCTTGAGCGCTGACACCGCGCCACGGCGCCAGCCGCCGTCCGCCGTGACGACGAGCTTCGCGCCGGCGTCCTCGATGCGGGCGCGGAGGCTCTCGGCGCTGAACCCGCCGAAGACGACGGAGTGCACGGCGCCGATGCGGGCGACGGCGAGCATCGTCACGACGGCCTCGGGGATGAGCGGTAGGTAGACGACGACGCGGTCGCCCTGTTCGACGCCGAGGTCGGTGAGCATGTTCGCGGCGCGCTGGACCTCAGCGGTGAGTTCGGCGTAGGTGATCCGGCGGGTGTCGCCGGGTGCGCCCTCGAAGTGGATCGCCACCCGGTCGCCGTTGCCCGCGCGGACGTGCCGGTCGAGGCAGTTCTCGGCCACGTTGAGCGAGCCGTCGGCGAACCACTTCGCGAACGGGGCGCCGGACCAGTCGAGGGTCTGCGTGAACGGCGTGCGCCAGTCGAGCAGGCTGCGGGACTGCTCGGCCCAGAAGGCCTCGCGGTCGGCGGCGGCGGCCTCGTGCAGGTCTTCGCGCGCGACGGCGTCGGCGACGAACTCGGGTGTCGGCGGGAAGGTGGCGCCGTCGTCCTCGCGGTGGTCGGTCTGGGTCGGAGTGGACATCGATGTCCTTTCGCGTCGTTGCGTCCTCAGGGTGCGCCACGGAGACTACCCCTCGGCCCGTGCGCTGCGCGGTTGCGTGACGAGCGGCGGCCCGGGTGCTGTGCGGTTCCGTGACGAGCGGCGGCCCGGGAGCGGGGGCGCGGGGCCGCGGCGGCAGGCGCGGGTCTGGGGCAGCGGGGCCGCGACGGCGCACACCGGTGTGTCCTGGTCGCGGCGGCACGCCCGGCGGTCGTGTCGGGGGTTGCCCCGAGGGGCGGATCGTGGGGTACAGTAGTTCCTGCTGGACTCGTTTCCGGCGGCATCGAATCGGATTCCCCCCAATCCTTCGATGTCCAGGCGGCACCAGTTCCCCCCAACCGGTGCCGCCTCTTCTTTTGTCCGGGGTCCGGCTCGAGCGATCAGCGCTCGCCGGCCGCCGACGATCGGCGGCGATCCGCACGGGGACGCCGGTCGAGTGGACAGACCGGTACATGCTCACGCATGGAGCGTCCGACCGACTCGTAGCAATTGCTACTCCGTCCCGGTGCCCGTGATCGAGGGGACCTGCTCGTGTGGTCTGTCGCCGCGCTGCGTCGGGCGCTCCTCGCCGAGTGGGGTACGGCTTTCCGTTTCGGGGGACAAATCGGTCCGTTGGTGCCATCGGCGCTTACCTCTCCACAAGCTGGTTGTGGCACCGGATGCCGAAAACGGCTCTCCTCCTACGCTCTGGCGTCATGCACCGTCACCGTGCCACGCCGTTCCTGCCCGGGTCCGGGCCTGTTCCGCCCAGGGCCGGACCGTTCCTGCCCGGGGCCGGGTCCGTTCTGCCCGGGGCCGGGCCTGTCCCGCCCGGGTCCGGGCCTGTTCCGCCCGGGGTCGGGCCTGTTCCGCCCGGGGCTGCTGCCACCGCCCTTCGGCGCCGAACGCACGGTGTCGTCGAGTTCGAGGAACTCGCCGGCCTCGTGACGGACGCCGGGGTCACCGACGTCTTGGTCGTCGGCGGCGTCGGCACCTGGACCGATCGTGGCGGCGGACTCGAAGCCGCCGCGCCGCGCTTGAGCGAGGCGCGCACCCGGGAGCTCGCCACGCGGCTGGTGGCGCTCGGCGGACGCCACGTCGACGAGACCACGCCGTGCGCCGACGTCCGGCACGGCGACGGGATCCGGGTGCACGTCGTGCTCGCCCCGGTCTCGGTCGGTGGCACGGCGATCTCGATCCGGCTCCCACACCCCGCCCGGCCGACCCTCGCCGCACTCGACCGCGCCGGCACCTTCGAGCACGTGCCGCGCTCCGTCGTCGAGGCCGCCGTGCACCAGCGCCGCAACGTCCTGGTCACCGGTGCCACCGGCAGCGGCAAGACCACCCTGCTCGCCGCGATGCTCGGCGCCGTCCCGGCCGACGAGCGGATCGTCACGGTCGAGGACGTCGCCGAGCTGCGCATCGCCCATCCGCACGTGGTCGCACTCGAGGCGCGGCAGGCGAACGCCGAGGGCGTCGGCGCGCTCGGCCTCGACCGGCTCGTGCGTGAGGCCCTGCGGATGCGCCCGGACCGGATCGTCGTGGGGGAGTGCCGGGGCGCCGAGGTCCGCGAGCTCATGTCCGCGCTGAACACGGGCCACGACGGGGGCGCCGGCACCGTGCACGCGAACGGTGTCGCGGACGTCGCCGCTCGGCTCGAGGCGCTCGGCGCCCTCGCTGGGCTCGGCGTCGAGGCGCTCGCCCGACAAGCGGTCAGCGCGTTCGACCTGGTGCTCCACGTCGAGCGTCGGGCAGGCGGACGACGGCTCGCTGCGGTGGGCGCGTTCCACGTCGGGTCGGACGGGAGGCTCGGGGTGCGCCCGGTGGACGGGGCACCGTGAGCAGGGGGTCGCTCCTGGGACGTCGGGTCCGGCGTCCCGCGCCGTTCGACCCGGCGCGCGTGGCCGGCACCCTGGACCGCGTCGCGACGCTCGTCGCCGCCGGGGTCCCGCCGCCGCGGGCCTGGGAGCTCGTCGGCAGGCTCCCCGCAGGGACCGCTCCCGCGTCCGCGGACATCGCCGTCGTCCTGCGGGTCGCGGACCGGACCGGCGCCCCCGTCGCGGAGACGCTCGGGGCACTCGCCGGCGCGCTCCGCCGATCGGCCGCGTCGGACCGGGCGATCCGGGTCGCCCTCGCCGGCCCGCGCTCCAGTGCCCGCGTCGTCCTGGCGCTGCCGCTGTTCGGCCTCGGACTCGGGGCCGCGTGGGGGTCCGGAGCCGTGCAGGTCCTCACGGGCTCGCCGCTCGGCTGGGTCTGCTCGGCGCTCGCCGCCGTGCTCGTCCTGTCCGGGCGCGCCTGGACCGCGCGGCTCGTCCGGTCGGCGACGCCGGACGGACGCGTGCCCGGGGTCGTCCTCGACGCCTGGGCGGTGGCCGTCTCGGGCGGTGGTTCGTGGATCGCCGCCGGCGAGGCGGTCCGTCGTGCCGCCGACGGGATCGTCCCGCCGGCTGCCGACGTGGCTCGCCTGCGCGAGGTCCTCGACCTGGCCGTGCGAGCGGGCGTGCCCGCGGCGGGACTGCTGCGCCGCGCCGCGGAGGACGTCCGTGACGACGCTGCTGCCGCCGGCCTCGCCGCAGCCGAGCGCCTGGCCGTCCGACTGGTGCTGCCGCTCGGTGTCTGCGTCCTGCCCGCGTTCGTGCTCGTCGGGGTGGTTCCCGTCGTGGTCGGCGTCCTCTCCTCCACCGTCGTCGGTGCGCGATGACCTCTCCACAGATGCCGCTCGAGGCCCCGATCGTGCGGTGGCCCCGCGCCACGCTGGGATCACCGCAACAGAAGGGACGAACAAATGAGCACCACCCCGAACCGAATCCATCGCACCAGCCGCGTCGTCGACCGGCTCCGCGCCGTCGCGCAGGACGACCAGGGGTCCGCGACCGCCGAGTACGCGGTCGTCATCCTCGCCGCCGTGGCGTTCGCCGGCGTGCTCGTCGCCGTCATGCGCTCGGGCGAGGTGCAGACCATCCTCACCGAGCTCGTCCGCGGTGCCCTCTCGCTGTGACCAGGCGCGGCGCCCCGACCGGGACTCCGACCGGGGCTCGGTCACGGTCGAGTTCGCGGTCGTGCTGCCCGCCGTCGCACTCGTCCTCACCCTGCTCGTCGCGGCCGTGCTGGTCGTCGACGGACAAGGACGCCTGCAGTCGGCCGCCGCGGCGGCTGCGCGGGGCGTCGGGCGCGGGGACGACGCCGTCGGACTCGCCGCCGCCGAGCGGATCGCGCCGGGATCCTCCGTCACGATCCGGCGCACCGACGACCTGGTGTGCGTCGACGCCACGCGCGGCGGCACCGGTCCGTTCTCGGCGCTGCCGCTCCGGGCGACGGCGTGTGCTGCGGCCGGGGGACGCTGACCCCGAGCGCGGTTCGGTGACCGTGCTCGTCGCCGCCGTCCTCGGCGTCGGGGTGCTCGTCGCGTCGTCAGCGCTCGCCGCCGCCGGACACCGCACGCAGGCGGTCCGGGCCGGGGATGCCGCCGACGCCGCCGCGACCTCGGCCGCTGCGACGTCCATCGGACTCTTGACCGGCTCGCCGTGCGACGTCGCCGAGCGGGTCGCACGGGCGAACGGCTCGGCCCTCGTGGCCTGCGACCTCGCCGCCGCGACGGCCCGGGTGCGGGTGGTCGTCGGCTCCGGACCGTTCGCCGTCGGCGCATCCGCGGTCGCCGGTCCGGCGGACGACCACCCCGACCACGGTGTGTATGGTGTGCCTGTCGGCCACCGGTCACCGATGTCCCGGGCGACCCGGACACGTTCGTGTCCAGGGCCGACCAGCACCACGGATCAAGGAGACACGTGCCAGGCACGAAGAAGCTCGTGATCGTCGAGAGCCCTGCGAAGGCGAAGACGATCGCGCAATACCTCGGTGACGGATACGAAGTCCAGGCCTCGGTCGGACACATCCGCGACCTCGTCGAGCCCAAGAACCTGCCGGCCGAGCTCAAGAAGGGCTCCCTCGGCAAGTTCTCGGTGGACGTCGACAACGGCTTCGAGCCGTACTACGTCGTGTCCGACGCCAAGAAGAAGACGGTCGCCGAACTCAAGCGTGCGCTCAAGGATGCCGACGAGCTCTACCTCGCAACAGATGAAGACCGCGAGGGTGAAGCGATCGCGTGGCACCTGCTCCAGGTCCTCAAGCCGAAGGTCCCCGTCAAGCGGATGGTCTTCCACGAGATCACGAAGGAGGCGATCCAGCGGGCGCAGGAGGCCACCCGTGAGCTCGACACCGCCCTCGTCGACGCGCAGGAGACCCGCCGCATCCTCGACCGCCTCTACGGGTACGAGGTCTCGCCGGTCCTGTGGCGCAAGGTCGCTCCCGGCCTCTCCGCCGGTCGTGTGCAGTCCGCCGCGACCCGGCTCGTGGTCGACCGCGAACGCGAGCGGCTCGCCTTCGTCTCGGCCAACTACTGGGACCTCTCCGCTCGGTTCGAGAAGACGGGGGAGTCCTCCTTCTCGGCGCGACTCGCCCGGATCCAGGGCACCCGCGTCGCCTCGGGGCGCGACTTCGACGACCGCGGTGCGCTCAGCGGTGACGTCGTACGTCTCGACGAGGCCGCAGCCGCCTCGCTGACCACCGTGCTCGAGCGCGCCGGGGACGCCACCGTCCGCAGCGTCGACTCGAAGCCGTACACCCGCCGTCCGGCGGCACCGTTCACCACGTCGACCCTGCAGCAGGAGTCAGCGCGCAAGCTGCGCCTGTCGCCGCGGCAGACGGCGCGTGCAGCACAGACGCTGTACGAGAACGGGTACATCACCTACATCCGTACCGACTCGGTCTCGCTCTCGAAGCAGGCGATCGACGCGGCCCGCAAGCAGGCGGCCGACCTGTACGGCGCCGCGACCGTGCCGGACAAGCCCCGTCTGTACGCGAGCAAGAGCAAGAACGCGCAAGAGGCGCACGAGGCGATCCGTCCCTCGGGCGACTCCTTCCGCACTCCGCAGGAGCTCCAGGGCACGCTCACCGGTGTCGAGTGGCGGCTCTACGACCTCATCTGGAAGCGCACCGTCGCCTCCCAGATGGCGGACGCCAAGGGGTCGACCGCATCGATCGTGCTCGGTATCTCGTCGGCCGAGTCGGTCGAGGGCATCACGTCGACCGCGAACGGCACGGACGCCGAGTTCACCGCGTCCGGCACCGTCATCACCTTCCGCGGGTTCCTCAGCGCCTACGAAGAAGGCCGCGACGAAGACCGCCACGAGTCGAGCGAACGTGCCGGTCAGGACGTCGCACTGCCCGACGTCAAGCAGGGCGAGCACCTCGAGGTGCACGACGTGCTGGCGAAGGGGCACGACACCACGCCCCCGCCGCGCTTCACCGAGGCCAGCCTCATCAAGACGCTGGAAGAGCTCGGGATCGGGCGTCCGTCGACCTACCCGACGATCAGCCCGACGATCATCGACCGCGGCTACGTGTCCCTGCGCGGCACCCAGCTCGTGCCGAACTGGATCGCGTTCAGCGTGGTCCGGTTGCTCGAGGAGTACTTCGGCGAACTGGTGGAGTACGACTTCACCGCCGAGATGGAAGAGGACCTCGACCGGATCGCGCGCGGCGACGCCGACCGGGTCGACTGGCTCAAGGGCTTCTACTTCGGTGGCGGCGACGACGACCAGCGCGGCCTGCGGACCGTCATCGACAACCTCGGCGAGATCGACGCGCGTGAGATCAACTCGGTCGAGCTCGCACCGGGCCTCACCCTGCGGATCGGTCGTTACGGCCCCTACATCGAGGTGCCGAGCGACGACCCGGAGAAGCCGCGTCGCGTCAACGTCCCCGAGGACCTGGCACCCGACGAGCTGACCGTCGAGAAGGCCAAGGAACTCGTCGACGCCCCCGTCATCGGCGACCGCGTCGTTGGCATCAACCCGGACACGGGCAAGGAGGTCCTGGCGAAGGACGGCCGCTTCGGCCCCTACGTCACGGAGCGCACCCCGGAGCCCGAGCCCACCGTCGACCCGAAGACCGGCGAGGTCGTCGACGCCGCGGCCGCCGCCCCGGAGCCCGCAGCAGCCGAGGCCTCCGCCGAGACGACGACCGGCAAGAAGGCCCCGGCGAAGAAGGCCCCGGCGAAGAAGACGACGAAGAAGGCCGCGGCGCCCAAGGAACGGACCGCCTCGCTCTTCAAGTCGATGGACCCGGCGACCGTCGACCTCGAGACCGCGCTGAAGCTCCTCGACCTGCCCCGCGTCGTCGGACAGGACCCGGAAACCGGCAACGACATCACCGCGCAGAACGGTCGCTACGGCCCGTACCTGAAGAAGGGGACGGACACCCGGACGCTCCCGGGCGAGGACGCGATCTTCGACATCGACCTCCCCGGTGCGCTCGAGATCTTCTCGCAGCCGAAGTACGGCGGGAACCGTGCCGCGAGCTCCGCGCTGAAGGAGTTCGAGGCGGACCCCGTGTCCGGCAAGCCGATCAAGATGAAGGACGGCCGCTTCGGCCCCTACGTCACCGACGGCGAGACGAACGCGACGATCCCGAAGGGCGAGGACGTCGAGGCCGTCGACCACGCCCGTGCGGTCCAGCTCATCGCGGACAAGCGCGCCAAGGGCCCGGTCAAGAAGAAGACGCCGGCCCGACGGGCGCCGGCGAAGAAGAAGTGACCGGACGGTTCATCACGCTCGAGGGCGGCGACGGCGCGGGCAAGACGACCCAGGCCGAGCTGCTCTCGGCGTGGCTCGTCGAGCACGGCCGCACCGTCCTGCGCACCCGCGAGCCTGGCGGCACCGACCTGGGCCTCAGGATCCGCGAGATCGTGCTGCACGAGCGCGGGCACGTGTCGCCCCGGGCCGAGGCGCTGTTGTACGCGGCCGACCGCGCGCACCACGTCGAGACGGTCGTGCGTCCCGCGATCGCCCGCGACGAGGTCGTGCTGCAGGACCGCTACATCGACTCGTCGGTCGCCTACCAGGGCGTCGCGCGCGGCCTCGGCGCCGAACACATCCGCTCGGTGTCGGAGTGGGCGGCGGACGGCCTGGCGCCGGACCTGACGATCCTGCTCGACCTCGACGTGACGGTCGGACGCGCCCGGGTTGCCGCGGCCCGTGGCGACACGTTCGACCGCCTGGAGTCCGAGGCCGAGGCGTTCCACGAGTCGGTGCGACGGGCCTTCCTGGACATGGCGGCGGCCGAGCCCGACCGCTTCCTGGTGGTCGACGCCGGCGGATCCACCGATGACGTGCAGCGTGCCATCCGTGCCGCGGTCGCCCCGCTCGTCGCGATCGACCCGGCATGACCGTGGTCGCCCGCATGGTGGTGGTCGCCCGCATGACGGTGGTCGCTGACAGGATGGTCCCGTGAGCGTGTGGGACGGCCTGACCGGTCAGGAAGAAGCAGTCGCCTCCCTCCGGAACGCCGCGGAGTCGACCGACGGCACCGGCGGCATGACGCACTCGTGGTTGATCACGGGGCCGCCCGGGTCCGGCCGGTCGAACGTGGCGACGGCGTTCGCCGCGGCCCTCGTGGGCAACGGTCCCGACGACGACCACACCCTGCAGCAGATCACCGCGAAGACCCATCCCGACGTGTCGGTGCTCACGACGCAGCGCGTGATCATCACGATCGACGAGATCCGGCAGCTCGTGACCTCGTCGTACTACTCGCCCTCGGTCGGGCGGTACCGCATCGTCATCATCGAGGACGCCGACCGCATGACGGAACGCACCTCGAACCTGCTGCTCAAGGCGCTCGAAGAACCTCCGGAGCGCACCGTCTGGATCCTCTGCGCCCCGAGTGAAGCCGACCTGCTGCCCACCATCCGGTCGCGCGTCCGCTCCGTACGCCTCCGGGTCCCCGGCATCGAGTCCGTCGCCGACCTGCTCGTCGCCCGCACCGGCATCGACCGCGCCCTCGCGATGGACGCAGCACGGCAGGCGCAGAGCCACATCGGCATGGCGCAGCGCCTGGCCACGAGCGAGGACGCCCGCGATCGTCGCCGCCGCACCCTGACGACCGTGCTCGGCGTCCGGAGCGTCGGCGACGCCGTGATGGCCGCCGCCGACCTGCTCGCCGTCGCCGACGAGGACGCCAAGGCGATCACGCAGCAGCGCGACTCCGAAGAACGCGACGCCGCACTGCGATCGCTCGGCATCGAACCCGGCGGGACGATCCCGCCGGCCCTCCGCTCGCAGCTCCGGCTGCTCGAGGACGA
This sequence comes from Curtobacterium sp. PhB137, assembly GCF_003814955.1. Classification (NCBI taxonomy): domain Bacteria; kingdom Bacillati; phylum Actinomycetota; class Actinomycetes; order Micrococcales; family Microbacteriaceae; genus Curtobacterium; species Curtobacterium sp. PhB137. Next base: position 334,165 of record NZ_RKQO01000007.1, read on the forward strand.
CCAGAAGCGCCGTGCGACCCGCAGCCTGCGCGACGGTCTCGACCGCATCCTGGTCGACGTGTCCTCGCTGTACCGCGACCTGCTCCTGCTCGGTCTCGGTGCCCCGGCGGAACCCGTCAACCTGGCGATGCGCGACCACCTCGACCAGGCCCTGCAGTCGGTCACGCCGGCCGCGGCGCTCGAGGTGCTCGACGCGATCGCCCTCGCCCGGCAGCGGATCGCGGCGAACGTGGCGGCGTTGCTCGCGCTCGAGGCGCTGCTCGTCACGATCGCCCGCGTCCGGCACTGACCGTGACGGACTCTCCCCGCGACGAGTGGGGCATGGGACAATCGCGGCATGCCCGACGCTGAACCCGGCCTGCGCGAACGGAAACGCCGCGCCACCCGCCGCGCCATCCAGGCGGCCGCGCTCCGCATCGCGATCGAGGACGGCCTCGGAGCGGTCACCGTGGACGAGATCTCGCGTCGCGCCGACGTCTCACCCCGCACGTTCTTCAACTACTTCCCGAGCAAGGAACAGGCGATCCTCGGGGACGACCCGGAGCTGCCCGACGACGCCGCGCTGCAGGAGTTCGTCGACGGGGGACCGGGCGGCGACCTGCTGTCGGACCTCGGCGCACTGCTCGTCCACTCGACGCAGGAGCTCATCGAGGAACGCGGACTCATCGAGGAGCGGCAGCAGGTGCTCCGGGCGAACCCCGAACTCTTCAGCCGTCGCATGGAGTCGATGAAGGAGTTCCAGGCCGAGATCCAGGCGGCGGTCGCCCGGCGGCTCGAACGCGAGGACCCCGAACTCGCCGCAGACCCCGATGCGCTCCGTCGTCGGGCGCGCCTGGCGTCGATCGTGGCGCTCGGTGCGCTCCGGCACGCGTGGTGGGAGTGGTCCGGGTCCGAGGCCGGTTCGCACCTGGTCGACGAGCTCCGCAGGTCCTTCGCCGAGCTCGGCGTGCTCGTTTCGCGTTCACTCGTCTGAACCTGTATAGTCATTGATCGTGCCGCTCCGGGTTCGGAGCGAGCGCGCCGCCTTAGCTCAGTCGGTAGAGCGATTCACTCGTAATGAATAGGTCGTCGGTTCGATTCCGACAGGCGGCTCAGAACACGTCCCCGGTCACGGATCTGCAACAGGTCCTGACCGGGGATTTCTGCATCTGCGGGAAACCGCACCCCTTGGCTCCGGACCAGACAGCGGAGGAGGCCGCGGGTTAGCCTCGTCAGGACGCGGGGATCCCCGCGACCGACCACCTGCACCGCCCCGTACCCCTCGGCGGACGACCGACGGAGGTACCGTGTTCAAGCGTGCGACGACCGTCGTCCTGGTGGCTGCTGCGGCTGCTGCGCTGGCCATCACGGCCGCCGCGGTACCGGAGTCGCGGGCGACGTCATCGGCGGCCCCGGCCGGTGGATCGAGCAGCAGCGCGACCCCGACGCCGCACCCGACCACGGTGGCCACCGATCCGACCATCGGGCGCACGCCGACCTTCTCGGTGGACTTCGACACGCCGGCTGCGGCGAACGGCCCGTTCGCGGCGACGTACGCGCAGTCGTGGCAGCCGTACCCGGACGGCACCGGCGGCAAGTACTGGTCGAGCAAGATGGTCAGCGCCCACGACGGGTACATGGACATCGCCCTCGACGGCGAGCACGGTTCGGCCGGAACGTTCGGCACGCCCGAGGACGCCTGGTCGCACGTCGGCGGGTCGTTCAGCGTCCGCGCCCGTGCCACCGGCGGCGACAAGAACGGCGCAGCGATCATGCTCTGGCCGACGTCGAACGACTGGGCGGACGGCGAACTCAACTACCCCGAGGGCAACTTCGACGGCTCGCCGCGGGTGTTCCACCACTCGATGCTGCCCGGGGACGAGAAGGCGTCGGACAACTACAACACCCGGGTGTCCTGGCGGGACTGGCACACCTACACGACGGAGTGGATCCCCGGGCGGGCGATCCACTACTACCTCGACGGCAAGCTCGTCTTCACGGTCGCGCGGAACGTCCCGACGACCCCGCACCGCTACATGGTGCAGGTCGGCGACTGGGGCAAGGCCGGCCACCTGCAGATCGACTGGGTCCGCACCTACGACGCGCAGTGAGCCCGGGCCGCGCCGACGCGCGGTGACGCCGGGCCGCGCCGGCCCGCTCCCCGTTCTGGGGCTGCGCCGGACCTCCGTCGTGCGGGACGATCGAACCGAAGCCGTGTTCTCCGTTCGGAAGGTCGTCATGCTCCTGTCACTCGTCTACATGAGCGCCGCCGACGAACCCTTCGACCAGCCCCGCCTCGACGCGCTCCTCGAACACGCCAGGGCCCGGAACGCCGCATCGGGCCTGTCCGGTCTGCTCGTGTACAAGGACGGCCGCTTCATGCAGCTGCTCGAGGGTCCTGAGGCCGCGGTCCTCGAGACGTACCAGCGCATCACCGAGGACCCCCGGCACACCGACGTCGGGCTGCTCGTCGAGGAGCGGATCCACACGCCGCGGTTCGGCGAGTGGACGATGGCGTTCGACCGCGACCACGAGACCGCGCTCCCCGATGGCTTCGACACGTTCCTGTCCGACGGCGACCGGAGTGCGGACACCAGCAAGGCGCGAGCGTTGCTGCGCTGGTTCCGCACCCACCCGATGGCCGCGCCCGACGCCGCACTCGGCAAGCACCGGCGCTGAGGGTCAGGGCAGGTAGTACGTCGGGTTCGGCAGCTTGACGCTGCGGTCCGCCGAGCCCCCGAGCAGGTCGCTGTACTGGTCGCCGAAGTTCGCGACCACGTCGTAGCGGCCGCCCGATCGTGACTCGATGTGCGCCCGAGTCTGCGACTTGTACTCGACGGTGGTGCACTTCGCCGTGGCGCAGGTGATGTACGACGGCTGCTGCGACGCCCCGACCCCGGTCCACTTCGTGTAGTACGTCTCGGTGCCGCGCTTCGTCGCCGAGAACTGCGGGTAGCCGACGCGCTGCAGGTTGTCGATGGTGGCGGTCTCCTGATCGGCGTTCCGGCCGGTCAGCCCGATGACCGTGCAGCCGGAACGCTGTGCGATCGACACGAGCGAGGTCATCGACGGGGTCGCGGGGAACCGTTCGTCCTGCACCCACTCGTCCTGCAGTGCAGGGTCGAACACGAAGTGCATGTCCGCGACCTCCATGTCGTAGGTCCAGAGCGTGGTGTCGTCGGCGTCGAGCACGATCGCGGGGTTGCGGTGCAGCTTGCGGCCGACGGCGCACTGGGCGGCGACGACGGGGGCCTGCCGCCGGACGAGGGACCGCATCTCGCGGATGTACGGGGAGTCGGTGCGGTTCGCGAGTCCGGTGCCGGGGTCGCCGTAGTAGGTGGCGATGGTCTTCTTGACGGAGTCGATGTTCGGGATGCCCTCACCGGACTGGGTCGCACCGGAGGAGCCGTCGGCAGCCATCGTGAACTGTGTGCGGGGCGCGAGCCGGGGCTCGGAGACGCCGGGCAGGTCGGCCGAGGGGAGGTAGTAGGTGGGGTTCGGCAGCTTGAGGGACCGGTCGGCGTACCCGCCCTGCAGGTCGCTCCACTGGTCGCCGATGTTCAGCGTGATGTCGTAGCCGAGGTCCTGCTCGATGTGCTTGCGGGTCAGCGCCTTGTACTCGACGGTCGTGCAGCTCGCGGCGGCGCAGGTCACGTACGACGGCTGCTGCGAGGCGCCCTTGCCGGTCCACTTCGTGAAGAAGCGGTCCTCGGTGAAGGCGGTGTAGCCGACCTTCGACAGGTTCTGCACGGTCGCGGTCTTCTGGTCGTCGTTCCGGCCGGTCAGTCCGAACACGGTGAAGCCCATCGCGGCGGCGCGGTTGACGAAGCCGACCATGGACGGGGTGGCGGCGAAGCGCTCGTCCTGCACCCACTCGTCCTGCCGTGCGGGATCGAAGACGAAGTGCATGTCCGCGACCTCCATGTCGTACGTCCACAGGGTGGTGTCGTCGGCGTCGAGGACGATCGCGGGCTTCTCGCCGTGCCGGACGGCATGGTCGTGGATGCGCTGCAGCGACGCTCCCTGGCGGGCGACGATCGATCGCATCTCGCGGATGTAGGGGGAGTCGGTGCGGTTCGCGAGTCCGGTGCCGGGGTCGCCGTAGTAGGTGGCGATGGTCTTCTTGACGGAGTCGATGTTCGGGATGCCCTCGCCGCCCTGCGTCGCACCGGACGTGCCGTCGGCAGCCATCGTGAAGTGCGTCCGCGGCGTCAGGCCGGCGTCGGCGGAGTGCCCCGGCGAGTGTCCCGGTCCGTGTCCTGGGTCGCCCCACCCGTGTGCGTTGGCCGGACCGCCGACGAGGGTGGACGTGAGGACGATCGCGGCGCTGGTGGCGACGACGGAGAGGACGGAACGGCGCATGGAGGACCTGCACACCTTCGACTCGGGGAGGAGTGACCCCCGGATGGGGGATCGTGGAGCACGTTAGCTGGCAATCACCAGTGGAGTCCATACCAAAGTGCTGCGGCCAGTCCTGGTAGACATGGCCGCATGACGGTTCGCTGGGGAGTCATCGGCACGGGCGGCATCGCCCGGTCCTTCGTGGGCGACTGCGTCGCCGCGGGCATCGAGTTCACGGCGGTCGGCAGCCGCACCCGCGACGGTGCCGAGGCGTTCGCGGCGGAGTTCGGCATCCCACGGGCGCACGGCTCCTACGAGGACCTCGTCGCCGACGACACGGTCGACGCCGTGTACGTCGCGACCCCGCACGTCCGGCACGCCGAGGACGCCCTGCTCGCGATCCGCGCCGGCAAGCACGTCCTCGTCGAGAAGGCCTTCACGATGACGGCGGCCGAGGCGCGGACCGTGGTCAATGCTGCCCGTCGAGCGGGCGTCGCGGTGACCGAGGCGATGTGGACCCGGTTCCTGCCGCAGATGGCGATGATCCGCGAGGTCCTGGCCGAGGGGCGCATCGGCCGGCCGGTGCTCGTCGAGGCGACGCACCACCAGGCCCTGCCCACCGACCCGTCGCACCGGCTGCGCGATCCCGCCCTCGGCGGTGGAGCCCTGCTGGACCTGGGCGTGTACCCGGTGTCCTTCGCCGTCGACGTGCTGGGGGTGCCCACCTCGCTCGTCGCGGCCGGCACGCTGAGCGAGCAGGGTGTCGACACGCAGATGGGCATCGTCCTGACGCACGACGGCGGTGCACAGTCGGTGATCCACTTCGGGATGGACGTGCGCAGCCCGAACACGGCCTCGGTGATCGGCGAGTCGGGGCGCATCGACGTCGACTCGACCTGGTACACCCCGACGACGTGGCGGATCCGGGACCGCGACGGCGTCGTGGTCGAGGAGTTCGACGCGCGCGAGGAGCTCGCCGGCTACGGCCACGAGGCGCGCGCGTTCGAGGCGATGGTCACGTCCGGCGTGCACGAGGGCGGTCCGATGGACGCCGAACAGTCGGTCGCGATCATGGCCGTCATGGACGAGGCCCGCCACCAGGTCGGCGTGCGTTACCCCGCGGACGACGCCTCCACAGCGCCCTGATCCGGGTCGCGTCGTCCACATCGGGACGATCCGGCCTGGAGGCTCCTGCCGCAGTTCCGTAGGATCGGTCGCGATGTCCGAGCAGCAGCCCACCCCGCCTTCCGTACCGGAGCGTGTCCGCGCCGCCGTCGCAGCCGCGCGCGCCTCCGCCGTGCGCCGCCCGGTGCCCTGGATCGCCGGTGGGCTCGCGGCCCTGCTCGTGGTCGGTTCGGGCGGGGCCGTCGCGGTCGCCGCGGCGATGACACCGGACACGGGCACGACGGCCGCGCCGGCGACCACGTCGCGCGCGACCTCGACGCCGAGCCGATCGACCGCCACCGCGAAGCGACCGACGAGCACGCCGACACCCACCCCGGACGCCCGCGCCGTGCCGAAGGACCCGGCCGGCCCCTCCGCCCTGCGCACCTGCTCGATCGCCGGCGCGGCGTCGGCGAGTGGTCTCGGTGCGTTCGAGGGGTACGTCATGGACGCGAAGACCGGCGAGGTCCTGTTCTCGAAGGACGGCGACAAGGCCGCCCAGACCGGCAGCGTCATGAAGACCCTGACGACGGCGACGGCGCTCGCGGTGCTCGGCGGCGACCACCGCATCCCGACCACGGTCACGCAGGAGTCCGGCGGGACCATCGCGCTGGTCGGGCACGGCGACGCCACCCTGTCCGCCGGCAACGGCACGGTCTACCCGGGGGCCCCGACGCTCGCGCAGCTCGCCCAGCAGGTCAAGGCGAAGGTCGGCGACACCCCCGTCACCACCATCGTCACCGACGACACGTACTGGAGCGACGCCGACGCGTGGGACCCCACGTGGCCGGTGTCCGAGCGCACGATCGGGTACCAGCCGGAGATCACCGCGCTCATGGTCGACGGTGACCGGGCGAACCCGGCGGCGGCGACCTCGCCCCGGTCCGAGGACCCGGTCGGCCGTGCGGGCACCGCGTTCCGGACGGCACTGGCGAACGCCGGGGTCGCCGGGGCGGGGTCGGCACAGATCGTCAAGCGCGCCACGACCAGCACGGACACCATCGCGACGGTGTCGTCGCAGCCGGTGTCGACACTGATCGGGCAGATGATCCCGAACTCGGACAACACCCTCGCCGAGATGCTCGCCCGGGTGTCGTCGAAGGAGTCCGGCTCGAACGGGTCGGCGGCGTCGCTGACCTCGGTGTACCAGTCGGCGCTCGGCTCCTACGGCGTCGACCCGGCCGGCATCGTCATCAAGGACGGCTCGGGCGAGAGCGCCGCCAACGCGGTGTCGCCGAACTTCGTCGCCCACCTCATGGTGCAGGTCGCCGCCGGTGCGAAGGGCCTCGGTACCCTCGCGAACGCTCTGCCCGTGTCGGGGCAGTCCGGCACGCTGGCCAGCCGCTTCACCGGCGCGAACGCCGTCGCCCGCGGCAAGGTGCACGCGAAGACCGGGTGGATCGACAGCGCGAACACCCTCGGCGGGTACATCGACGCCGCGGACGGATCGCGCCTGACCTTCGCGTTCTACGCCATCGGTTCGTCGCGCGCGGCCGCGCTGCCGGCGCTCGACGCGGTGACCGCGGCGGCCTACTCGTGCGGGAGCAAGCTCACCGACTCCTGAGTCACCGGGTGTTGGATGGGCCCATGGCACGGGCTCTCCTCATCGTCGATGTCCAGAACGACTTCACCGAGGGCGGTGCGCTCGGGGTGACCGGGGGTGCGGCCCTCGCGGAACGGATCAGCGCGTTCCTCGGCCGGCACGCCGAGGAGTACGACCTGATCGTCGGCTCCCGCGACTGGCACCACGGCGACGACGACAACGGCGGACACTTCGCCGGACCCGAGGGCCCCGACTTCGTCGACACGTGGCCCGTGCACTGCGTGGCCGGCACACCGGGCGCCGAGTACCACCCGGAGCTCGACACCGAGCCGATCGACGTCGACGTCTTCAAGGGCCAGGGCACGCCGGACTACTCGGCGTTCCAGGCGCGGACCGAGGCGGGCGTGCCGTTGCCGGACATCCTGACCGAGCACCGGGTGCACTCCGTCGACATCGTCGGCATCGCCACCGACCACTGCGTCCGGGCCTCGGCCCTCGACGCCCGCGCCGCCGGCATCGACGTCGCGGTCTACGAGGACCTGGTCGCCGGCGTCGACGACGAGCGCAGCGCCCGCGCGCTCGACGACATCCGAGCGGCCGGCGGGCACGTCGACCGCAGCGACATGGACGAGGGGCTCGCGAACCCCGGAGGAGCACAGTTGTGACCGAGACCAGCACCGACACGAGCGCCACGACCGGCGACCTCACCACGACCGTGGGCGACGACCACGTCACCGTGCAGGGCGTCCCGACGGGCCTGTTCATCGGCGGGTCCTGGCGCCCGTCGACGAGCGGCGCGACGTTCGCCGTCCGCGACCCCTCGACCGGCGACGTCCTGGCCGAGGTCGCCGACGCCACCCCCGAGGACGGCATCGCCGCGCTCGACGCCGCGGTGGCCGCACAGCAGGAGTGGGCGGCGACCGCACCACGCCAGCGTTCCGACGTGTTGCGCCGCGCGTTCGACCTCGTCCGCGCCCACGAGGACGACCTGGCCGCCCTGATGACGCTCGAGATGGGCAAGCCCCTGACAGAGGCCCGCGGCGAGGTGGTCTACGGCGGCGAGTTCCTCCGCTGGTTCTCGGAGGAGGCCGTCCGCATCGGCGGCGACTACCGCACCAACCCCGAGGGCACCGGACGCGCGATCGTCCTGAAGCGTCCGGTCGGCCCGGTGTACGCGATCACCCCGTGGAACTTCCCCCTCGCCATGGCGACCCGCAAGATCGGCCCCGCACTGGCGGCCGGCTGCACGGTCGTCGTGAAGCCGGCGGAGCTCACGCCGCTGACCACGCTGTTCCTGGTCGAGCTGTTCCGCCGTGCCGGGCTGCCGGACGGCGTGCTCAACGTGGTGCCGTCCCTCGACGCCAAGGGCCTGTCCGAGCCGATCATCGCCGACCGCCGCCTCCGCAAGCTCACCTTCACCGGGTCGACGCCGGTCGGGTCCGCGCTCCTCAAGCAGGCGGCGGACAACGTGCTCAGGACGAGCATGGAGCTCGGCGGCAACGCCCCGCTGTTGGTCTTCGACGACGCCGACCTCGACGCCGCCGTCACCGCTGCGATGCTCGCGAAGTTCCGGAACGTCGGCGAGGCCTGCACGGCCGCCAACCGGTTCTTCGTGCAGGACGGCATCGCCGACGCGTTCGTGGCCGCCCTCACCGCGAAGGTCGACGCGCTCCGCATCGGCCGGGGCACCGAGGACGGCACGACGATGGGCCCGCTCATCGACGACCGTGCGGTGGACAAGGCCGCTGGACTCGTCGACGACGCGGTCACCCGCGGCGCACGGCTCGTCACCGGCGGACACCGCGTCGAGCGGCCCGGCACCTACTACGCGCCCACGGTGCTCGACGACGTGCATCCGGGGTCGGAGATCCTGACGACCGAGATCTTCGGACCGGTCGTGTCGATCACCCGCTTCGCGACCGAGGACGAGGGCATCCGGCTCGCCAACGACACCGAGTTCGGGCTCATCGCCTACGCGTTCACGACGGACCTCCCACGCGGGCAGCGGCTCGCCGAACGCCTGGAGACCGGGATGCTCGGGCTGAACACCGGCGTCGTGTCGAACGCAGCGTTCCCGTTCGGCGGGGTGAAGTCGTCCGGGCTCGGCCGCGAGGGCTCGCACGAGGGCATCGAGGAGTACCTCGAGACCGTGTACGTGCTCACCCCGGACCCGTTCGCCGCCTGAACGGGCCCGACGGCGGGGCTCAGACCAGCAGCTGGTGCTTCGCCAGGTCGCGGTAGAGCGGCGTCGACTCGACGAGCTCGGAGTGCGTGCCGGCGCCGACGACCCGGCCGTGCTCGAGCACGACGATGACGTCGGAGTCCACCACGGTGGACAGCCGGTGCGCGATGACGAGCAGGGTGCGGTCCTCAGCGACGGCATCGATCGCCAGCCGCATCTTCTGCTCGTTCACACCGTCGAGCGACGACGTCGACTCGTCGAGCAGCAGGATCGGGGGAGCGGCGAGCAGCGCGCGGGCGATGGCCAGCCGTTGACGCTCTCCGCCCGAGAGCATCACGCCGTCCTCGCCGACCTGGGCGTCGAGCCCACGCGGGTCGCGGTGCAGCACCTCGCCGAGGTTGACCGCCTCGAGCACGCGGACGCAGTCGTCCTCGGTCGCGTCCGGCGAACCGAGCAGCAGGTTCGCGCGGATGGTGCCGGCGAGAACCGGGGCGTCCTGCTCGACGTAGCCGATCTGGGCGCGGAGCTCCTGGCGGTCCATGCCCCGGACGTCGATGCCACCGAGCCTGATGACGCCTTCGGTCGGGTCGTAGAACCGCTCGATCAGGGCGAGGGTCGTCGACTTGCCAGCACCCGACGGACCCACGAGTGCGACCCGCGAGCCGCGGGGAACGCGGAACGACACGTCGTGGAGCACCACGTCGTCGACCGGACGCTCGTCGGCAAGGCGATCCGGGCCTCCCGGTCGATCCACCGCGCCGGACGCGACGGCGCCGTCCGGACCGGACGCATCCGCTGCAGCCGCGTACCGGAACGTGACGTGCTCGAACGTGATGGCATCGTCGGAGGCGACCGCGGCGGCGGGGCGCGCAGCGGCGTCGTCCTGCGCCTCGGTCGGCAGGTGCAGGATCTCCTCGATCCGGCCGAGCGCACCGAGCGCCTGGGCGACCGCGACGGCGGCGCCCATCGCCTGGCCGAGCGGCATGATCATCATGAAGAGCAGCAGGATGAACGTGATGAGCGTGGCGATGGTGATGGTGCCCGCGGCGACCTGGGCCCCGCCGACGCCGAGCACGGCGATGAACGCCACCTGCATGACGATGCTCGCGACCGGCACGACGAAGGCGGACATCTTCGCGATGTCGAGGCCGCGCTGGTAGGCCTCGGTCGCGTGTCCGTCGACCTCGTGCACCTCGCGCTCGGTGGCACCCGCCGCGCGGATGGTGCGGACGGCGCCGATGCCGCGCTCGACGGCCGCGGTCAGGTCGCCGACCTTCTCCTGCGCACGCTTCGACGCGATCCGGATGCGCCGACTCAGTCCGCCGACGACCACGATCGCGACCAGGACGATGACGACCACGATCACGAGCAGCAGCGGGTCGATTATCGCCATCGCGATGATCGCGCCGATGAAGGTGAGCGCGCCACCGATCGACTCGATCAGGCCCTGGGTCAGGACCGCGCGCAGGAGCGTGGTGTCGCTGCCGACGCGGGACACCAGGTCGCCGGTGCGCCGGGTGTCGAACTCCGAGATCGGCAGGTTGAGGATGCGGGCGATGAGCTTCCGGCGCGTGGAGAGCACGACGCCCTCGCCCGCACGCTGGAGCAGGAAGTGCTGCACACCGTTCAGGACGCCGGCGACCAGGACGAGCCCGACGAGCAGCCAGACGAGCGTGCTGAGCGTGTTGCCCTGCTGCACGGCCGTGACGACCTGGTTGACGAGCAGCGGCTGCGCGAGCGACGCCCCGGCGCCGAGGATGCTCAGCACGATGATGACGACCATCGCCGGCTTGTTCTCGAACAGGTAGGACAACAGGCGGCCGAAGGTGGCGCGGGGGCCGTCGGTCTTCTTGGGGCGCGCGAAGGGGAGACTCATCGTGTTCCTAGTTTCTGCCGTACTTCTTGTGCACTGCCTGTCGGCTGACACCGAGCAGGGTCGCGATCTCCTGCCACGACGCCCCGGCGTTCCGGGCGGCACGGGCAGCGAGTTCTTCGGTCCGGTCGAGTTCACGGCGGAGTTCGCGCACGTTCGCGAGGGCGGAGAACGGGTCGTCCCCGGAGGCTCCGGCCGCGAGGCTCGTGATGGTCGGTCGGTCCATGGCTGTCAACCTACATTGACGCGCCGACATCTGTCAACCTGAGTTGACAGACAGGGTCGCGCCGTGCGTGGACGCGACGGCAGACGGACGGGCGCGCCCTGCTCAGCGGCAACGCGAAGCGTTGCGCAGGGCGCGCCGACCGAGCTTGCGAGGGAGGGGTGCCAGCTGGCACCGGGCCTCCCGTCCGTCCCTGGTGACGCCTCAGGCGTCCGCGAACTCCTTGCTCTTCGTCTCACGGACGAAGAGCAGCGCGACGAGCGTCACGACGGCGGCGATCGTCAGGTACAGCCCGACCAGGAAGATGTTGCCGTCGGCCTGCCACAGCGCCAGGGCGATCGTCGGCGCGAGCGAGGCACCGAGGATCGACGCGACGTTGTACGCGATCGCCGAACCGGTGTACCGGACGTTCGTCGGGAACAGCTCCGGCAGCAGCGCACCCATCGGCCCGAAGGTCAGCCCCATCAGGGACAGCCCGACGATCAGGAACGTCACCACCGTGATCGGACCCTGCGACGCGGCGAACCAGAACTGGAACGTCAGACCGAACAGCGCGATGCCGATCGTGGTCGGGATGAGGGTCTTCCGGCGCCCGAACTTGTCGGCCAGGATGCCGGCGATCGGGGTGAAGATGCCGAAGAACACGACGCCGATCATGAGCAGCGTCAGGAACTCACCGCGGCTGTAGCCGAGGCCGACCTTCGGGACGAGCGGACCGGCCTCGGCACCGGTGGTGCCGTACGACAGCGTGAACGTGGTCATGAAGTAGAAGAGGACGTACGTCGCGACCATGCCGAACGTGCCGACGATGAGCGCCTTCCACGAGGTGCGGAACACCCGGCCCAGCGGGATCTTCGCGACCGTGCCGGACTCCTGCACGCCGCGGAACACCGGCGACTCGACGAGCTTGAAGCGCACGTAGAGCCCGACGATGACCAGGACCGAGGAGAGCAGGAACGGGATGCGCCAGCCCCACGCCTGGAAGTCGGCGTTCGGGGTGCCGTCGGCACCGGCGGGCATCGCGGCGTTGATCGCGATGAACAGGCCGTTCGCGAGCAGGAAGCCGATCGGTGCGCCGAGCTGCGGCATCGAACCGAAGACGCCGCGCTTGCCCTTGGGGGCGTTCTCGGTGGCGAGCAGTGCCGCACCGGACCACTCGCCGCCGAGGCCGACGCCCTGGGCGAAGCGCATCACGGCGAGCAGGACCGGCGCCCACACGCCGATGGTGTTGAACGTCGGCAGGCAGCCGATCAGGAACGTCGCGGTGCCCATGACGAGCAGCGACGCGACGAGGGTCGTCTTGCGGCCCACCCGGTCACCGAAGTGCCCGAAGATGATCGACCCGATCGGCCGCGCGAAGAAGGCGAGGGCGAACGTCACGAACGACGACAGCTGCGATGCCGTGGGGTCCTCGTTCGGGAAGAACAGCGTCGGGAAGACGAGGACCGCGGCCGTCGCGTAGACGTAGAAGTCGTAGAACTCGATCGAGGTGCCGACGAGGCTGGCGATGACGACGCGCGAGCGCGGGTTGCCTGCTGGTGCCGGAGCTGAGGTCGGGGTTGCTGGTGCCGGTGCGGCGGTCATGGGTGTCGTGAGGTCTTCCGTGGTTCGCGCTCCTGGCAGGGAGCACGGATACCCGAAACGGCGGACACCGATCGGTTCGCGCTGGGTGGCGCGGGCACCGATCGGGTGCGTTCGGTTGGTGGGGGACCGCTTGTGACGGAAGACAACATCGTACGACAGATGTCGCCCACCTGCGAATCAGCCCAGAGTCAGCTGGCGGCTCCTGCGCCGGCGCCCGCCCCGGCGCTGGCGCCGGCCTCGAGGTGCGCGGGCAGCTGGTGCCCCATCCGGTCGCGCTTGGTGTCGAGGTAGCCGGCGTTCTGCGCCGAGACGCCGACGACCAGCGGCACGAGCGACTCGACGGTGATGCCGTGCTCCTCGAGCTGGCGACGCTTCTCGGGGTTGTTCGAGAGCAGTCGCACGCGGGTGATCCCGAGTTCGGCGAGGATGCCCGCGGCGCCGCCGTACGCACGGGAGTCGGCCGGCAGCCCGAGCGCCAGGTTGGCGTCGAGCGTGTCGAGGCCGTCTTCCTGCAGGCGGTAGGCCTTGAGCTTGTTGATGAGCCCGATGCCGCGCCCTTCCTGCCCGCGCAGGTAGACCACCACTCCACCCTCGGCAGCGATGGTGTCGAGCGCGGCGTCGAGCTGGGGCCCGCACTCGCACTTCAACGAGCCGAACGCCTCGCCGGTCAGGCACTCGGAGTGCACGCGGACCAGGGCGCCGTCGGACGGGGCGGACCCGTCGGGCAGCGCGCCGATGATCGCGACGTGCTCGGCGCCGGTCACGAGGTCGCGGTAGGCGCGCATCTGGAACGTGCCGTGGGTGGTGGGGACGTTCGTCGACACCTCGAACTGGACGGGGCTGCCCGGGGTGGAGGAGGTCAGCGCGTCGGTCATGGGGTGCTCCGGTCGTTCGTGGGCCCGTCGTCTCCGAACCCGGGTGCTGCGTCGTGCTGCTGCGGTGTCTGCTGCTGCGGTGTCTGCTGCTGTGGTGGCGCTGGCTGCGGCTGCGCTGTCGCGCTGCGTTGCGGTCGGGCTCGGACCAGCAGGTCAGGGCCCAGGCTGGTGGTCGATAGTACGTCCAACCGCCGACGCCCGGACATGCTTCCCACCCCGAGGTCGTCGAGGGCGACCCGGGGTCCGCCGAGCAGGATCGGGGCGACGTACACGAGGTACTCGTCGACGAGCCCGGCGGCGATGAGCGCGGACGCGACGGTGGGGCCGCCCTCGACGAACACCGAGTGCACGCCGTGCTCACGCAGGGCGGTGAGCGACGCGGCGAGGTCGTGCCCCGGCAGCGTCACGAGCCCGCGGGGGTGTCGCCGGACCGCGGCGTCGTCGGGGACGGCGCGGTCACCGAGCACGACTGCGAGCGGCTGGTCGGCGAGGAGTTCGCCCGCGTCACCCCGAGCGGTCAGGCTCGGGTCGTCGGCGAGCACGGTGCCGGTGCCGACCAGGATCGCGTCGTGCGCGGCACGTTGCTCGTGCACGTGTTGCCGGGCTGCGGCGCCGGTGATCCACTTGCTCGTCCCGTCGGCAGCCGCGGCGCGGCCGTCCAGGCTCGAGGCCCACTTCACGGTCACCCACGGGCGTCCGAGGCGGACCGACAGGAGCCACCGTTCGAGGAACGCCTCGGCCTCGTCGGCGAGCACACCGGACACGACGTCGACCCCGGCGGCGCGGAGACGGTCGGCGCCGCCGTGCACGTCCGTACCCGGGTCGTCGATCGCGTACACGACACGGGCGACCCCGGCCTCGATCAGGGCGACGGCGCAGGGGCCGGTGCGGCCGGTGTGGTTGCAGGGTTCGAGGGTGACGACGGCCGTCGCGCCGCGCAGCTGTGCCGAGTCGACCTTCGCCATCGCGTCGACCTCGGCGTGCGGGGTTCCGGCACCCTTGTGCCACCCCTCGGCGAGGACGTCGCCGGCGGGGGAGAGGATCACCGCGCCGACCCGTGCGTGGTCGCCCACGACGGGCCCGAGGGCCGCGAGTTCGAGCCCGCGGCGCATCGCCCGGACCTCGGTGGGTCGTGCCGTGTCGCTCACGGATCGAGCCTACCGGCGGAGGATCGGTGACGCGTCATCGTCGGGAACGCGGCGTCATGCGGGACTGGGTCACGAGGCGCTGCGTCATGCGGGACCGGGTCACGGAGCGCTGCGTCACGGAGCGTCGGGCCACGGGAGGTCCGATGCGAGCGCACCGTCCGCCCGGCGCAGGGCGGTCCAGGCGGTCGTCGGTCCGCCGTCGCGTCCGGGGATCCGGGCGGGCCCGACGCCGGTGAACGAGAACCCGGCGCTGCGGGCGACCGCGGCCGACGCCGTGTTGCCCTCGTAGCACTCCCAGTAGACGTCCGGAGCACCATCCTCGAACGCCCAGTCCACGACGAGCTCCACCGCATCGTGCATCAACCCGGCACCGCGGGCCGAGGGCGCCAGCCAGAAGCCGAGGTCGCGGCCGGCGGTGCGGTACCCGATGATCCCCTCGAGCCAGGAGGACCCACTCCGACGGATCGCCCAGGTGTACTCGCGGTCCGACGCCCAGCCGGGACCGACCAGGGCGTCGACGAAGGTCCGTGCGTCCTGTTCGCGGTAGGGCGTGGGGATGGTCGTCCAGCGGACGATGTCCGGGTCCTGACAGGCGTCGGTGATCGCCGCGGTGTCCGCCCGGGTCGGGACGTCGAGTCGGACCCGGGCGGACTCCAGCGTGACCGGCAGCACGGTCAGCCGCGCGAGCGCGGGACGAACCCGATCCGGTCGTACACGCGCGCCAGGGTCTCCTGCGCGATGGACTCGGCACGGTCCGCGCCGACGGCGAGCAGCCGGTCGAGCTCCGCCGGGTCGTCGAGCAGCTCGAGCGTGCGGGTGCGCACCGGCTCCAGCTCGGCGACGACGGCCTCGGCGACCGCGCCCTTGAGGTCCCCGTAGCCCTTGCCCGCGAACGATGCCTCGAGCTCGGCGACGGGGGTCCGGCTGAAGGCGGACAGGATCGCGAGCAGGTTCGTCACGCCCGGCTTCGCCTGCCGGTCGGAGCGGATCTCGCGCTCGTCGTCGGTGACGGCCGACTTGATCTTCTTCGCGGTGCGCTTCGGGTCGTCGAGCAGCCGGATCAGGCCGCTGTCGGACGCCGCCGACTTGCTCATCTTGCTCGTCGGGTCCTGCAGGTCGTAGATGCGCGCCGTCTCGGTGCCGATCCGGGCCTCGGGCACGACGAACGTGTCGCCGAACCGCGAGTTGAAGCGTCCGGCGAGGTCGCGGGTGAGCTCGACGTGCTGGCGCTGGTCGTCGCCGACCGGCACGACCTTGGTGTCGTACAGCAGGATGTCGGCGGCCATCAGGACCGGGTACGTGAAGAGCCCGACCGACGCGGCCTCGGACCCCTGCCGCGCCGACTTGTCCTTGAACTGGGTCATCCGGCTCGCCTCACCGAAACCGGTGAGGGTGTTGAGCACCCAGGCGAGCTCGGCGTGGGCCGGCACGTGCGACTGCACGAACAGCGTCGACTTCGTCGGGTCGATGCCCGACGCGATGTACTGCGCGGCCGTCGCCCGGGTGCTCGCGCGGAGCTCGGCCGGGTCCTGCGGCGAGGTGATCGCGTGCATGTCGACGACGCAGTAGATGGCGTCGAAGTCGTCCTGCAGGTCGCGCCACTGCATGAGCGCCCCGACGTAGTTGCCGAGGTGGAGCGAGCCGGCGGACGGCTGGATGCCCGAGAAGATGCGGGTCTTGGTCATGGTGGTGTTCCTGTGGGTCAGGTGGAGCGCAACGAGTGGGGATCAGAGTTCGTAGTCGACGACCACGGGGGCGTGGTCGGACCATCGCTGGTCGTACGCCGCGGCGCGGTCGACCGTGTACTCCGTGACCTTCGCCGCGAGGTCGGGCGTGGCCAGCTGGTAGTCGATGCGCCAGCCGGTGTCGTTGTCGAACGCCTGGCCGCGCCAGGACCACCACGTGTACGGCCCCTCGACGTCGCCGGCCTGCGCACGCCCGACGTCCACCCAGCCGAGCCCCTGGCCCGTCGAGCCGTCAGCGCCCTCGACCGGTTCGCCGTCGGCACCGAAGAAGCGCGAGAAGTAGGCACGCTCGCCCGGCAGGAAGCCCGCTCGCTTGACGTTGCCCTTCCAGTTCTTGATGTCGCGCTGGTCGTGCCCGACGTTGAGGTCACCGACGACGACGGCGAGCGGGTTGTGCGCGCGGAGGGCGGGCAGCCGCTCGGTCATGGCGTCGAGGAACTTCCACTTCTCGTCCTGCTTGGGGGTGTCGACCTCGCCCGAGTGGACGTAGGTGGACACGACCGTGACCGTGGTGCCGCCGATCTCGTAGTCGGCCTCGAGCCAGCGGCCGGCGGAGTCGAACTCGTCCGGTCCGAGGGCGACGCGGTGGATCTGGGCCGAGTGCCTGGACGCGATCGCGACACCCGCCCGGCCCTTGGCGGTCGCGGGGTCGTGCACGATGTCCCACTCGTCGCCGAGCAGACCGGCCAGGTCCTCGCTCGACGCACGGACTTCCTGCAGGGCGAGCACGTCGACGTCGCGGGTGGCGAGCCAATCGCCCATGCCCTTGCGGAAGGCGGCGCGGACGCCGTTCACGTTGACGGATGCGAGGCGCAGGCGTGTCATGCCGACCACCTTATCGGCGGGCGCCGACAGCCCCGGACCGCACCGGTCCGAGGTTCCACGACTCGCCGCGTGCCGTCCGCCGAGGTTCCACGGACCGGCCCGTGGCGGGTCGAGATGCCGAGATTTCGGAACCTCGGCGGGGCCGGACGGGGCCGGACGGACGGGGCGGGCGCGGGCCCGGCAGTGCGGGGGACCGCAGGACGGACGGGAGGCACGGTGCCAGCTGGCACCGTGCCTCCCGTCCGTCGCAGTGCGGCGTCAGGCCGCGTCGTGGTCCGTCTGCAGGAACTCGACCAGGCTGTCGGCGGTGGTCTCGGCGTCGTCGCCGGTCACGGTGAGGCTGACCTCGTCACCGTTCTCGATGCCCAGGCCGAGCAGGGCGAGGATGCTGCCGGCGTTGCCGGACTTGTCGCCCTTGGCGATCGTGACCTGGTGGCCGGAGGCCGTCACGGTCTGGACGAAGAGGGACGCGGGGCGCGCGTGCAGGCCGGACGCGCTGGCGACGGTCACGGTGCGGGTGGCTTCGGACATCGATGTACTCCTGTCGATGGGTGGTGCGCTCATGCTAGCGAGCGCCGGATGGGCGGGTCGGGCGAGCGGTCAGGGTCGACCGGGCCAGAACACCTCGGTGCCGGCGGCCTCGACCTCGCGGACCAGGTCGAGGTTGACGGCGGGGTCGGTGATGATCGTGTCGATGGCGGCGAGGGGTGCGACGCGGCCGAACTCCTCGCGGCCGAACTTGGTGTGGTCGGCGAGCAGGATGCTGCGGCGGGCGGACTTGATCATCGCCGACTTCACCGCGGCCTCGGCCATGTTGTGGGTCGTCAGGCCGCGCTCCGGGGTGATCCCGTTGATGCTCACGAAGGCGACGTCGACGCTCACCATGCCGATGAGCTGGTGCGTCCACGTGCCGACGCCGGCCAGGGAGTCGCTGCGGATGTTGCCGCCGAGCAGGTGCAGGTCGATGCCCGGCCGGTTCGCGACGGCCATCGCGACGGGGAGCGAGTGGGTGACGACCGTGAGTCCGCGGTCGGTCGGGAGCATCTCGGCGAGGCAGATGGTGGAGGTGCCGGCGTCGATCATGATCGAGCCGTTCTCCGGCAGCTCCTCGAGCGCGGCCTCGGCGATGACCATCTTCTCGGCCTGGTTGATGCCGCCGCGGTCGCCGACGCCGGGGTGGATCGTGATGCGCTCGACCGGGATGGCGCCACCGTGGGCACGTCGGACCAGTCCTCGTCGCTCCAGCGAGGTGAGGTCGCGGCGGATGGTCTCGGGCGTGACCTCGAGCAGCTCGGCGAGGTCCTTGACGTCGACCCGCCCCTGCGCGCGCGCCTGCTCGACGATGCGCTGGTGGCGTTCTGGTGCGTACATCGGACCTCGTCGTCTCCTGGTCGGAACGGAACGGACATGACCGGGCACGAACCTGACGGAACCGAGCCGGAGCGGCTGGCCGCCAGACGCAAACGGGCATCTGTTTCTGCATTTTTATCCCCGGATGTGTTTGTTTGTCAACGCGGATCGGGGTAGTGTGCTGCTCAGCCGCACCGGCGAGGTCCCGTCTCAGCCGTGCGCGCACCGAACGAACACCCCACCGCAAGCGCGTGTGAGATGAAGGAGTCTCGAATGTCCGAACTGCTCGGCACCGGCGTCGGTCGTGGCGTCGCCCACGGCCCCGTGCTCCGCATGGCGGACCCGCTCGGCGAACCGTCGAAGGACGCCCTGACCGGTTCGGCGGACGACGCGAAGCAGGCCGTGCACGACGCACTGGCCGCGGTGGCCGAGGACCTCAACAAGCGCGGACAGCTCGCCGGCGGCGACGCCCAGGCCGTGCTCGAGGCGCAGGCGCTCATGGCGCAGGACCCGACACTCCTCGACGACGTGCACACGCGCATCGACGGCGGCACCAACGCCGAGCGTGCCGTGTACGAGGCGTTCGCGCAGTTCCGCGACCTGCTCGTCGGCATGGGCGGCTACATGGGGGAGCGCGCAGCCGACCTCGACGACGTCGCCCAGCGCATCATCGCGAAGCTCCGCGGCGTGCACGCCCCCGGTGTCCCCGAGTCGGACTCCCCGTTCGTCCTCGTCGCCCGTGACCTCGCTCCGGCCGACACCGCACTGCTGGACCTCGACAAGGTCCTCGCGCTGGTCACCCGCGACGGCGGCCCGACCTCGCACACCGCGATCCTCGCCCGCGCCAAGGGCATCACCGCGATCGTCGGCGTCACCGGTGCCGACGACCTGGTCGACGGGCAGTCGATCGTCGTCGACGCCGTCGCCGGCACCGTCGTCACCGAGCCGTCCGAGGCCCTGGTGGCCGACGTCGAGCAGCGCATCGCCGACCGGCTCGCCGCGGCCGCCGCACCGCTCACCGCCGGTGCCCTGGCCGACGGCCACGTCGTGCCCCTGCTCGCGAACCTCGGCAGCCCCGCCGACGCCGCGGGCGCCGTTGCTCTCGGTGCGGAGGGCGTGGGGCTCTTCCGCACCGAGTTCCTCTTCCTCGACTCGCCGAAGGCGCCGACCGTCGACGAGCAGACCGAGTCCTACCGTCAGCTCCTCGCCGCGTTCCCGGGCAAGAAGGTCGTCGTCCGTGCGCTCGACGCCGGTGCCGACAAGCCGCTGCCGTTCCTCACCGACAAGGACGAGGAGAACCCGGCGCTCGGCCGTCGCGGGCTCCGTGCGCTGCGCAACCACCCCGAGGTGCTGCGCGACCAGCTCGTCGCACTCGCCCAGGCGGACGCCGCGACCGAGGCCGACCTCTGGGTCATGGCCCCGATGGTCGCCGACGCCGAGGAGACCGAGTACTTCGTCACGCTGGCCCGCGAGCTCGGCATCCGCACCGCCGGCGTGATGGCCGAGGTGCCGTCGCTCGCCCTGATGGCCGAACAGGTCTTCCAGAACGCGGACTTCGTGTCGATCGGCACGAACGACCTGACCCAGTACACGATGGCCGCCGACCGCATGCTCGGCACCGTCGCGTCCTACCAGGACCCGTGGCACCCCGCCGTCCTGCGCCTCGTCGCGCAGCTCGGTGCGGCCGGTGCCGACGCGGGCAAGCCCGTCGGCATCTGCGGTGAGGCCGCAGCCGACCCGCTGCTCGCCGTCGTGCTCGTCGGCCTCGGCGCCACCACCCTCTCCATGACCCCCGCGGCCCTTGCCGACGTGCGCGCCGAACTCGGTCAGCACACGCTCGAGCAGGCCCGCGAGATGGCCCAGGCGGCACTCGCCGCGTCCACGGCGGCGGCCGCGAAGTCCGCCGCGGCGGCCGCGCACGCCGTCTGAGCCGCACCATCCCCAACACCCGTCCGCACCAGCAGCAGCTCCACCACACAGAAAGTCACCGCACATGACAACGTCGTCCGTTGCAGCGCCCGACGCACCCGCGAAGTCGCGGGGCGGCGCACGCGTCGCCGTTCAGAAGTTCGGCACGTTCCTCTCCGGCATGGTCATGCCCAACATCGCGATCTTCATCGCGTGGGGCCTGATCACCGCCTTCTTCATCGAGACCGGATGGACCCCCGTCGGGATCCTCGGCGGGTTCGGTGAGACGGACGGTGTGGCCAACATCGGTCTCGTCGGCCCGATCCTGACGTACCTGATCCCGCTCGCGATCGCCTTCCAGGGCGGCCGGATGATCTACGAGACCCGCGGCGCCGTCGTCGGCTCGATCATGGCGATGGGCGTCATCCTCGGCGCCAACGGCACGATCATGATCCTCGGCGCGATGATCTGCGGGCCGCTCGGCGCGTACCTCATCAAGCAGATCGACAAGATCTGGGACGGCAAGATCAAGCCGGGCTTCGAGATGCTCGTCAACAACTACGCGGCCGGCATCCTCGGCTTCGGGCTGGCGATGGTCGGGTTCTTCTGGCTCGCCCCGCTGTTCAAGCTCATCGCCGAGGGCCTCGGCGACGCGGTGAACTTCCTCGTCCAGCACTCGCTGCTGCCGCTCGCCAGCGTCATCATCGAGCCGGCCAAGGTGTTCTTCCTGAACAACGCCATCAACCACGGTGTGCTCGACCAGCTCGGCGCCCAGCAGGTGCAGGACTCCGGCAAGTCGATCCTGTTCCTGCTCGAGGCGAACCCCGGCCCCGGTCTGGGCATCCTGCTCGCCTTCACCTTCTTCGGTGTCGGCATCGCCCGCTCGACCGCTCCCGGTGCGATCCTCATCCAGTTCTTCGGTGGCATCCACGAGATCTACTTCCCGTACGTGCTGCAGAAGCCGGTCCTGTTCATCGCCGTCATCCTCGGTGGTGCGACAGGCGTCGGCACGAACGTCCTGTTCGGCTCCGGCCTGGTCGCCCCGGCTTCGCCCGGATCGATCTTCGCCGTGCTGACGGCGACGGCGAAGGACAGCTACGTCGGCGTCATCCTGTCGGTCATCCTGTCCGCAGCGGTCACCTTCGCAGTCGCGTCGTTCTTCCTGCTGGCCAGCCGCAAGCGCGACCTCGCCAACGGCGGCGGCGACATGACCGCAGCGTTCGACAAGATGCAGGCCACCAAGGGCCGCGACGCGAACGCCGCGACCGCAGGGCTCTTCGGCGGCACCGCCCCGGCCAACTCGGAAGAGGCAGCCGCCGCCGGAACCACCGCCACCGCGACGAAGGTCCAGAACCTCGTGTTCGCCTGCGACGCGGGCATGGGGTCGAGCGCCATGGGCGCCAGCGTCCTGCGCAACAAGATCAAGAAGGCGGGCATCGAAGGGGTCACGGTCACCAACAAGGCGATCGCGAACCTGTCCGGTGACGAGGACCTGATCATCACGCAGGAAGAACTGACGGACCGCGCCAAGCAGAAGAACCCGAACGCACAGCACGTGTCGGTCGGCAACTTCATGAACGCGCCGCAGTACGACCAGGTCGTCGACCAGCTCAAGAACCAGTAACGCCACCACCAGTAACGAAGTGCAGTATCGGAGGGGACGGGGACATCCCCGTCCCCTCCGTCACGTCCTCGAACACCAAGGAGAACCACGATGCCCGTCCTGCAGGAGAGCCAGATCCGGATCCACACCGAGGACACCGCGCCGACCAAGTCGGAGGCGATGAAGGAGGCGGCCGAGATCCTCGAAGCTGCGGGCGCGGTCACCGCTGACTACTACCCGGCGATGCTCGAGCGTGAGAAGAGCGTGTCCACGTACATGGGCAACTTCCTCGCCATCCCGCACGGTACGAACGACGCGAAGGACGCCATCAAGTCGTCCGCGCTGTCGTTCATCCGCTACGCCAGCCCGATCGACTGGGACGGCAACCCCGTGCGCTTCGTCGTCGGCATCGCCGGCGTGAACAACGAGCACCTCGACATCCTGTCCAAGATCGCGATCGTGTTTTCGGACGAGGACGAGGTCCAGAAGCTCACCGACGCGGCCGACACCAGCGCGATCCTGTCGATCCTCGGCGAGGTCAACGAGTGAGCACCACCGACCGGGGCACCGCCGTCCACTTCGGTGCCGGCAACATCGGCCGCGGCTTCGTCGGGCTCCTCCTGCACGAAGCGGGCTACGAGGTCGTCTTCGCCGACGTCGCCGCGCCGCTCATCGACGCCCTCGCCGCCGCCGACTCGTACACCGTGCACGAGGTCGGCACCGGAGCGCAGGACCACGAGGTCACGAACTTCCGCGCCCTGAACAGCGCGCAGGACGAGGACGGCGTCGTCGCCGAGATCGCCACTGCCGCGATCGTCACCTGCGCGGTGGGCCCGAACGTCCTGAAGTTCATCGCCCCGGTGATCGCGCGGGCGCTGCAGCAGCGCGACGCGGACGCTGCGCCCATCGCCGTGATGGCGTGCGAGAACGCCCTGAACGCCACGGACCGTCTGCGCGAGTTCATCGTCGACGCGCTCCCGGCCGAGGGCCGTGACGCGGCACTCGCGAAGGCCGTCTTCGCGAACACCGCCGTCGACCGCATCGTGCCGGCCCAGCCCGAGGGCGCCGGCCTCGACGTCACCGTCGAGACCTACTTCGAGTGGGCCATCGACCGCACGCCGTTCGGCGGCAACGAGCCGGAGATCCCCGGCGCGCACTACGTCGACGGCCTCGCCGCCTCGATCGAGCGCAAGCTCTTCACGGTGAACACCGGGCACGCCACCGTCGCGTACCACGGCTTCGTCGCCGGGGCCGACAAGATCTCCGACGCCATCGCGATCCCCGCGGTGCGCTCCGAGCTCGAGTCCGTCCTCGCCGAGACGAGCGACCTGCTCGTCCGCCGCCACGAACTCGACCCCGAGGTGCACCGCGCCTACGTCCAGGCGATCATCGCCCGGTTCGAGAACCCGCACCTGCCCGACACGGTGACCCGCGTCGGCCGGCAGCCGCTCCGCAAGCTGTCGCGTGACGAGCGCTTCGTCTCGCCCGCCGCGGCGCTGGCCGAGGACGGCACCGAGCCGACCGCACTGCTCGACGCGATGGGCGCGGCACTCCGCTTCGACGTCGCCGACGACGAGCAGAGCGTTGAGCTGCAGGCGCTCCTGGCCTCGGACGCGTCCGATGCCGACGTGGTGACGCAGATCACCGGCCTGGCCGCGGAGCACCCGCTGCACGCAGCGTTCGCGGACCGGGTGCGTGTCGCGCGCGGCTGACGCTCTCGACGTGGCCCAGTGAAGACGGGAGGCCCGGTGCCAGCTGGCACCGGGCCTCCCGTCATCACGTGGTCACCGCGACGGCCCCACCCGGATGGTGAGCCCGCCGTGGTCCACCGTCAGCCGCACCGCCACCACGGTGCCGAACGGGTCGCCGTCGAGCTGGACCTGCTCGGGCTGGTCCAGCTCCAGGTCGAGGACCCGTGCACTCGTGTACCGCAGCGTCCGGGTGGCCGGGATGAGCCACGACAGGAAGCGACCGAAGCCGGTCCGGTGGAAGAAGCGGTTCAGCGACAGGCCGTAGCCGACGCCGGCCCAGCCGACCGTCCGACCGGGGCGGAACGCGACCGCCTCGAGCACCCCGTCGTCCGGCTTCGCGGCGGGCAGCAGCAGGACGCCGGCGGTCAGGGTGCCGCAGTTCCCGACGATGACGGTGTGCGCCCGCATCGTCCGGGTGTCACCGTCGTCGAGGCGGTACCGCAGGTCGATCTGCCGGTTGCCGATGACGGACCGCATGATCGGGTCGGAGTACGCGAGCCACCCGAACCGCTTCTTGAGGCGCGCGTTGGTGTTGGCCGCCATGTTCGCGTCGAGGCCGATGCCCGCCATCACCAGGAAGGCGTGGCGCGTCGTCGTGCCCTGCGGGTCGGTGAGCTCGGCGAACGCGAGGTCGACCGGCCGATCGGTCCCGGTGAAGGCGGCTCGGACCGACCCGGCGACGTCGTTCAGCGGGATGCGCAGGTTCCGGGCGTACAGGTTCCCGGTGCCGACGGGGAGCACGGCGAGGGGCACGTCGGAGCCGTGCAGCACCTCGGCTGCGACGCGCAGCGTGCCGTCGCCGCCGACGACCAGGACGACGTCCGGCGCGGTGGCGAGTGCGTCGGCCGCGGCGGCGCGGCCGTCGTCGGACGCCGCGGTCTCGAACCAGGTCGTGGGAGCCCAGCCGGTCCGATCCTCCTCAGCCGCGACGGTGTTGCGGAGCACCCGCAGGTCGACCTTGGACGGGTTGACGACGATCGCGGCGCGCGGCATGTGAGGACGATACCGAACAGCCGTCGTGGTCCAGATCGGACCGATCCTGTCCGCCATCGGCCGATCCGGGCGAACCTGGGAGTCAGGACCTCGGAACACATGCGATCCGAACACACTCGGGACACGGTGAACGCCGGGTGTCTCCGATGCCCGATCGGCTCTTCGCCATCTCAGGCAGGGGCCTCCGTGGCCAGAACGCCCATCCTCCGTCCGCTCATCGTCGTCAGCACCGGGATCGGGTTGGCCGCAGCGCTCGCCCTCGGCGCCTCCTCGGCCGCGTCCGCCGCCACCATCATCGACGGCCCCGTCGGTCTCGGGACCGCAGCGAGCTACGGCGTCCTCGGCGCGCAGACCGTGACGAACACCGGGCCGACCGTGGTCAACGGTGACCTCGGCGTCTCGCCCGGTACCTCGATCACCGGCTTCGGCGGCACCGGCAACGGGACCGTGAACGGCACCGTGCACCAGACCGACGCGGCGGCCGCGCAGGCCCAGTCGGACACCACGACCGCCTACAACGTGGCCGCTTCGCTGACGCCGACGCAGACCGGCCTCCAGGAGCTCAACGGGCTCAGTCTCAGCCCGGGCGTCTACAACGGCGACACGCTGCAGCTCGCGAACACCGGCCAGCTCACCCTGGCCGGCAGCGCGGACTCCGTCTGGGTGTTCCAGGCCGCGTCGACCCTGACCATCGGGTCCGGCACGAGGATCGTCATCACCGGTGGCGCGAGTTCGTGCAACGTGTTCTGGCAGGTCGGCAGCTCAGCGACCATCGGCAGCGCCGCCCAGTTCCAGGGCACCGTCCTCGCCGACCAGTCCGTGACCGCCACGACGGGTGCGACGGTCGTGGGCCGACTGCTCGCCCGGAACGCAGCGGTGACGCTCGACGACAACACCATCACCCGGCCGACGAACTGCCCGGCTGCGGGGACGCCGTCCGAGAGCGTCGCACCGACGATCACCTCGGGCACCCCGACCGACGCGACCGCCGGCACGCCGTACTCGTTCCCCGTCACCGCGACGGGCAACCCGGCACCGACGTACTCCGATGGCGGAACCCTCCCGCCCGGACTCACGATCAACCCGGACACGGGCGTCATCTCCGGCACGCCGACCACGCCCGGCACCACGACGGTGACGATCACGGTGGACAACGGCACGGCACCGCCGGACACCGAGACCTACGTCGTGACCGTCCGTGCGCCGGCACCGACGCCCACGGCGACGCCGACCGCAACGGCTCCCGTGCCCACCGCTCCCACGTCGACAGCACCCGCGGTCCCGGTCATCGGTGGAGGCGACACCGGCGGCGGCACGACGGAACTGGCCTTCACCGGCAGCGACCCGACGATCCCGCTCGCCGCGGCAGGAGCGATGCTGCTCGGCGGCATCGCCGTGATGGTGCTCCGTGCACGGACCCTCCGCGCACGCCGCCGGCGGATCGGGGCGTAGCGTCGGCCGCATGACGAAGCACTGGGTGGCACCGCGGTTCGGCGGCAGCGAGGTCCTCGAGTTCGTGGACACCGAGGTCGCCGCACCCGGACCCGGACCCGGTGAGGTCACCATCGCGGTCCGCGCCGCCGGCATGAACCCCGCCGACACGAAGCACACGCGGCAGGGCGACCCGGCCGACCTGCCGGTGCCCATCGGCTACGAGGTCGCCGGCGTGCTCACCGTCCTCGGACCGGACACCACCATCGCGTCCGGCGGGGGAGCGGTCGGCGACGAGGTCCTGGCGTTCCGGGTCGCCGGCGGTTGGACGTCGTCCCTCACCGTCCCGGCCGCGGACGTCTTCGCGAAGCCCGTCGGGCTCGGCTTCCCCGAGGCGGCGAACCTGTTGCTCGCAGGCACCACCGCAGCCGACATGCTGCGCGTCACCCGTGCCGCGGGGCGCGACACCGTGCTGGTGCACGGTGCCTCCGGAGCAGTCGGCGTCAGCCTGCTGCAGCAGCTCCGCCTGCTCGGCGCGCGCGTCATCGGCACCGCCTCCGAGCGGGGTGCGGACGTCGTGCGACGCTTCGGCGGCGAGTGGGTCGCGTACGGCGACGGCCTGGAGGCACGGGTCCGGTCGCTCGCACCCTCCGGCATCGACGTGGCACTGGACTGCGTGGGCACCGACGAGGCCGTCGACGTCTCGCTCGCGGTGGTCGCGGACCGCGACCGGATCGCCACGATCGCCGCGCAGGCGCGCGCCGCCGAGGCGGGGTTCGCGGCCGTCGGTGGGGCGCAGCCCGCGAGCAAGGCGTTCCGCGACTCGGTGCGGCAGCGACTGATCGACCTGGCCGGGGCCGGACAGCTCGAGGTCCCGGTGGCGCGGACGTTCCCGCTCGCCGAGGCGAAGGCGGCCGCGGAGCTGCTGGAGTCCGGGCACCCCGGCGGCAAGCTGGCGCTGGTGCCCTGAGTCGGTCGGAGCGCTGTCGGAGCGCAGTCGCTGCGCTGTCCTCCGCTGGGGGGACGCGTCCTGCCGCCGCCGCTGCCAGACTCGACGGTGATCGCAGTCGGCCTCGGAAGGAACGAACCAGTGAGTGACCAGTACCCGCCGCAGAACCCGTACGGCCAGCAGCCCGGACCGTACGGCCAGCAGCCCGGACCGTACGGCCAGCAGCCGACCGGCCCGCGCCAGCCCCCGCTGTGGGCGCCCTGGTACGGGATCCCGTTCGTGCAGGCGTTCCCGCGGTTCTGGAAGAAGTACGTCCGGTTCGACGGCCGCGCGAGCCAGTCGGAGTTCTGGTTCTGGGCCCTCTGGTACGTCATCGGCTCGGCGGCCACCGGCATCGTCGGTGGGTTCTTCAACGTGCTGCCGTTCTTCGACGACGCGTCGAACGGGTTGAGCGGGCTCTGGGCCCTGGCCTGCGCCCTCGGCTTCATCGCCCTGACGGTGCGACGACTGCACGACGTGAACCTGAGCGGGTACTTCGCCTTCCTCTTCATCATCCCGCCGCTCGGCGTCCTGTTCTCGCTCATCGTCGGTCTGATGGGCTCGAACCCGCAGGGGCAGCGGTACGACGAACCCCACCGCGCGTAGCGAGCGACGGCCGCGCGACGGTTCTGGTTGACTCGGACCCGACTACCAGCCAACGATCGAGGGGGACACCGTGAGTGACCAGTACCCGCAGAACCCGTCCGGCCAGCAGCCGGGCGGCCAGCCGAACCCGTACAACGGAACGCCGCAGTACGGCCAGCAGCCGGCGACCGGCCCGAACGGCGAGCCGCCGATCTGGGCCCCCTGGTACGGGATCTCCTTCGGCAAGGCCGTCGGACGCTTCTTCAAGAAGTACGCGACCTTCAGCGGCCGCGCGAGCCGCAGCGAGTTCTGGTGGTGGTACCTGGCGAACGCGATCGTCGGCATCGTCCTCGGCATCCTGTACGGCATCGGCATCGCCACGTCGGAGCGTTCGACGGTGTCGATGTCGACCGCGACCTCGGCGAGCGTGCAGTCGACCGTCACCAGCCCGTCAGCGCTCTTCGTGATCGCCGGCATCCTGATCGGGCTCTGGGGTCTCGCGATCATCATCCCGACGCTCGCCCTCGGCTGGCGACGCCTGCACGACGCGAACCTGCCCGGTGCCATGTGGATCATCGCGATCTTCGTCGGCATCGTCGGCATCGTGTTCGGCCTGCTGCCCTCGAACCCGCAGGGCGAGCGCTACGACCGACCGACCGGCGCTCGATGAGCAACGACACACCGCAGTGGGGCCAGCCCGGCGGCGACCAGCCGTCGGCGCAGCCTGACCCTGGGCAGCAGCAGCCGGGGTACGGGCAGCAGCCTGGTGCCTACGGGCAGCAGCCCGGACCCTACGGGCAGCAGCCCGGACCCTACGGACAGCAGCCTGGTCCGTACGGTCAGCAGCCCCAGTACGGCCAGCAGCCTGCCCAGTACGGCCAGCAGCCTGCCCAGTACGGCCAGCAGCCTGCCCAGTACGGCCAGCAGCCTGCCCAGTACGGCCAGCAGCCCGGGTACGGCCAGCAGTACGCCGACCCGTACCCGCAGGCCGGTCCGCCGATCCCGGTCGGGCCCGACGGAGCTCCACCGCTGTGGGCACCCTTCTACGGTGCCGGCTTCCTCGACGCCTTCACGCGCTTCTTCAAGAAGTACGCCCGGTTCGACGGGCGCGCCAGCCGCAGTGAGTACTGGTACTGGATCCTGGCGAACGCGATCGTGACCCTCGTTCTGTACGGCGGGTTCATCGCCGGCATCATCTCGTGGAGCGTCTCGGCCTCGACCACCGACGAGTACGGCTACACCCAGACCGAGGGTGCACCCCCGGCGTGGATCTTCATCCTGCTCGTCCTGTACGGCCTCTGGTGGCTCGCGACCCTCATCCCGAACATCGCACTGGGGTGGCGCCGCGTGCACGACGCGAACCTCGCCGGTCCGCTCTGGCTCATCGGGATGTTCGTCGGCATCGCCGCGATCGTGTTCGGCTGCCTGCCGCCGAACCCGGCTGGTGCGCAGTACGACCGCCCGGACCAGGCGTAGCAACACTGAACGGCAATCGGCCCGCACTGCGCGAAAGCGCGGTGCGGGCCGACTTTCGTCGTGCGGGGTGTCAGACCACGCGGAGTCGAGCCAGTGCACCATCGACGACGAGGTCGCGCACGGTGACCGTGGGGTCGGCGATCTGGAAGCGGAGCGCGCCACCCGGTTGCTCGAACCACGGCTGCACGAAGCGGACGTTCACCATGAACGGACGCTCGACCAGGTAGCGGTGGGTCTCCGGGACGCCGGCGACGTGCGGCGGCAGCGACCGGCTCGGCAGCGGAGTGTCGAGCGGGTGCAGCAGGTAGCCGTCCGGACCACCGATGCGGTCGACGGGGACGCCCGCGGGGATCTGGATGGTCAACCCCTGTTCTCCGGCCTGCGACACCTGCTGCGCCAGCTGCGGGTACGTCGACGCCGCACGGTCACGGAGCCCGTCGAGCTCGTGCCGGGCGATGTCGCGCGGAGCCGGGAACGGCCGGTTCAGGAACCGACGGAGCATCTCGACCGCGTCCTCCTCACCGCGCGCGGTGGCGAGGCGACGAGCCGTGCCGTAGTCGACGACCTCGAGCGCGAACTCGTCGGACGCCTCGGCCGGGACAACGCGGAGCGCACCCTCGACCGGCGGCTCGTGCAGGGTCTCTCCGGGGAGCTGCACGTAGCGGATCGTGTAGCCGAGCTGGTCGAGGATGGGGCGGGTGGCCGCGAACGTCATGGAGCGGAGCCTATCGGTGGAGTCGATGTCGAGTCTTGGACGACCCCGAGTGTCAGGCGCGGCCCCGCATGACGGCCTGCTTGACCTCGGAGATCGCCTTCGTCACCTGGATGCCACGGGGGCAGGCGTCGGTGCAGTTGAAGGTGGTCCGGCAGCGCCAGACCCCTTCCTTGTCGTTGAGGATGTCGAGGCGGACCTCGGCGGCGTCGTCACGCGAGTCGAAGATGAAGCGGTGCGCGTTCACGATCGCGGCCGGGCCGAAGTACTGCCCGTCGGTCCAGAACACCGGGCACGACGAGGTGCACGCAGCGCAGAGGATGCACTTCGTGGTGTCGTCGAAGCGTGCGCGGTCGGCCACCGACTGGACGCGCTCCTTGCCCGGGGTGGGCGCCGTCTTCGGCTGCAGGAACGGCTGGACCTCGCGGAAGGACTTGAAGAAGGGCTCCATGTCGACGACGAGGTCCTTCTCGAGCGGCAGGCCCTTGATCGCCTCGACGTAGATCGGCTTCGAGACGTCGAGGTCCTTGATCAGGGTCTTGCACGCCAGCCGGTTCCGGCCGTTGATGCGCATCGCGTCCGAGCCGCAGACCCCGTGGGCGCAGGAACGTCGGAACGTCAGGGAGCCGTCTTGGTCCCACTTGATCTTGTGCAGGGCGTCGAGGATGCGGTCGGTCGGCAGCATCATGACGTCGAAGTCCTGCCAGCGCGGCTCGTCGTCGACGTCCGGGTCGAAGCGCCGGATGATGAGCGTGACGGAGAAGGACCCGGGAGGCGCGTCGGTGGTGTCGGTCCGGGGTGCGTCGGAGACCAGGGTGTCGGTCATCTCAGTACTTCCTCTCCATCGGCTGGTACCGGGTCACGACGACCGGCTTCCAGTCCAGCGTGATGTGGTCGTCGGCGAGTGACGAGTGCGGGTCGCCCGTCAGGTACGCCATCGTGTGCTGCATGTAGTTCTCGTCGTCGCGCTTCGGGTAGTCGTCGCGCATGTGGCCGCCGCGGCTCTCCTTGCGGTTGCGGGCCGAGTAGACGACCACCTCGGCCAGGTCGAGCAGGAACCCGAGCTCGACGGCCTCGAGCAGGTCGGTGTTGAACCGCTTGCCCTTGTCCTGCACGGAGACCTGCATGAAGCGGTTCCGGAGCGTGTGGATGGTCTCGGTGACGCGGGCGAGGGACTCGTCGGTGCGGAACACCTGGGCGTTCTTGTCCATCTCGTCCTGCAGCTCCTTGCGCAGGACGGCGATGCGCTCGGTGCCGGTCGAGGCGCGCAGCTGGTCGAGCATCGCCCGGACGCCGGCAGCGGGGTCTTCGGGCAGCGGGAGGAACTCGGCGGTCTTGACCCACTCGGCGGCGTTGTTGCCCGAGCGCTTGCCGAAGACGTTGATGTCGAGGAGCGAATTCGTGCCGAGACGGTTCGAGCCGTGCACCGAGACACAGGCGCACTCGCCGGCGGCGTAGAGGCCGGGGACGACGGTGGTGTTGTCGTAGAGCACCTGCGCGTCGGTGTTCGTCGGGATGCCACCCATCGCGTAGTGCGCGGTCGGCATCACCGGCACCGGCTCGACGACGGGGTCGACGCCGAGGTAGGTGCGGGCGAACTCCGTGATGTCCGGGAGCTTGGTCTCGAGGACCTCGGCACCGAGGTGCGTGCAGTCGAGCAGGACGTAGTCCTTGTTCGGGCCGGCACCGCGGCCCTCGGCCACCTCTTGCACCATGCACCGGGCGACGATGTCGCGTGGGGCGAGGTCCTTGATGGTGGGGGCGTAGCGCTCCATGAAGCGTTCACCGGAGGCGTTGCGCAGGATCGCACCCTCGCCACGAGCACCCTCGGTCAACAGGATGCCGAGGCCCGCGAGGCCGGTCGGGTGGAACTGGAAGAACTCCATGTCCTCGAGCGGCAGACCGGTGCGCCACACGATGCCGACGCCGTCGCCGGTCAGGGTGTGCGCGTTCGAGGTGGTCTTGTACATCTTGCCGAAGCCACCGGTCGCGAAGATCATCGCCTTGGCGTGGAAGACGTGCAGCTCACCCGTGGCGAGCTCGAACGCGACGACGCCGGCCGGCTGCTGGCGCGTGACGCCGTCCTCGCCCACGACGTCGACCATGATGAGGTCGAGCGCGTAGAACTCGTTGTAGAACTCGACGCCGAGCTTGACGCAGTTCTGGAACAGCGTCTGCAGGATCATGTGGCCCGTGCGGTCGGCCGCGTAGCAGGCGCGACGGACCGGTGCCTTGCCGTGGTCGCGGGTGTGGCCGCCGAAGCGACGCTGGTCGATCTTGCCCTCGGGCGTGCGGTTGAACGGCAGGCCCATGTTCTCGAGGTCGATGACGGCGTCGATGGCTTCCTTCGCCAGGATCTCGGCGGCGTCCTGGTCGACCAGGTAGTCGCCGCCCTTGATCGTG
This sequence comes from Curtobacterium sp. PhB137, assembly GCF_003814955.1. Lineage (NCBI taxonomy): Bacteria > Bacillati > Actinomycetota > Actinomycetes > Micrococcales > Microbacteriaceae > Curtobacterium > Curtobacterium sp. PhB137. The sequence continues at coordinate 366,847 of NZ_RKQO01000007.1, forward strand.
TCGAAGGTGTGCCACTCCCACGAGTCCTCTTCGACGTTCGCGAGGGCCGCGGCCATCCCGCCCTGCGCCGCACCGGTGTGCGAGCGGGTCGGGTAGAGCTTCGAGATGACGGCCGTCTTCGCCTTCGGGCCGGCCTCGATCGCGGCACGCATGCCCGCGCCTCCTGCGCCGATGATGACGATGTCGAACTGGTGGTGGTGCACGGTGGTCTCGGTCACAGGGGTCTTTCCGTAGACGGTGGGAAGGCGGTCGGCAGCGGGGATGGTGCTACTGCGCCGGGCAGAAGGAGGGCAGGTCCGCGGCGGCTGCGCCGGCGGGGCACGGGTCGAACGTCCAGCAGACGAGCAGGCCGAGGACGATCAACACGACGCACGCGATGAGGATCGCGGCGAGGAGCGTCTTCCGGATGCCCGGCTTCGACACGTAGTCGTTGACGATCGTGCGCATGCCGTTCGAGCCGTGGATGAGCGCGAGGACGAGCATGAGGGAGTCCCACACCTGCCAGAACGGGTTCGCCCACTTGCCGGCGACGAAGGCGAAGTCGATCTGCTTGACACCCTCGCCAGCCACCATGTTGACGAAGAGGTGGCCGAAGATCAGCACGACGAGCAGGACGCCCGAGCCGCGCATGTAGATCCAGCCCCACTTCTCCCAGTTGGTGGAGCGGCGGGCGGCCGAGGCGGAACGGGGAGGTTCGACGATCTGCGTGGTCATCAGGTGCCCCTCTAGTTGAAGTCCGCGAAGAGGTTCATGAGCTGGCGGGGCAGGAAGCCCGCGATCGCGATCGCCCACAGGACGATGACGACCCAGAACATGGCCCGCTGGTACTTCGGCCCCTTGGACCAGAAGTCGACGAGGATGATCCGGAGCCCGTTGAACGCGTGGAACACGATGGCCATCACCAGGGCGATCTCGCCGAGGTTCATGATCGGGGTCTTGTACGTGCCGATGACCGCGTTGTACGCCTCGGGCGAGAGGCGCACGAGTGCCGTGTCGAGGATGTGCACGAGCAGGAAGAAGTAGATCGCGACACCGGTGATCCGGTGCAGGACCCACGACCACATGCCGGTCGACCCGCGGTACAGCGTGCCCTCGAGTTTCCGAGAGGCGCGGGGCGCCTCGATCGTGACTTCGGGGACGGCGGTCGCCGTACCGCCGCCGGTGGGCTCAGCCATGAGCTCGTCCTTCCATAGGACGGGCTCGCCCGATCGGCGAGCCCTTGCCGTTCGTGTTCGTGTGGAACACGTCCCATCCTATGCGCGGGTGCTGACCTTCTCGTCCCGACCGGCCCGCAGGCCCCGACCCACGGGCGGCGCGCCGATGTTCCTGGCCGTGTCGTGGTGCCCCAGGAGCTGGTCGCCGACGGCCTCCCACGTGGTGCCCTCGACCCGGAGACGGCCCGCCGATCCCATCCGTTCCGCGAGTGCGCGGTCGTGGTGGAGCCGCAGGACCGCCTGTCGCAGGGCCTGTGGTGCGTCGGTGTCGTAGAGCTCGCCGTCGAGTCCGGGGGCGACGAGGTCGAGCGGACCACCCGACGCCGGCGCGATCACCGGCAGCCCCGAGGCGTGCGCTTCCTGGAGGGTCTGCCCGAAGGTCTCGGCCGGACCGGTGTGCACGAAGAGGTCGAGCGAGGCGTACGCGTCGGCGAGGGCGTCGCCGCGCAACGGTCCGGTGAAGGTGACGTCGAGGTGCCGCAGTCGCCGTTCGAGCAGCGCGCGGGACGGTCCACCGCCGGCCACGACGACGCGGATGCCGGGGATCCCGCCGAGCTCGGCGAGCCGTTCGACCTCCTTCTCCGGGGCCAGCCGTCCGACGTAGCCGACGATCGTCTCGCCGTGCGGCGCGATCCGGCGTCGGAGCGCTCGGACGTGGGCGGACTCCCGTCGGGCCGGGTGGAAGAGCTCGGTGTCGACCCCGCGCCCCCACCGTGCGACGCGGGGGACGCCGTCCTCGGCGAGCATCGCGGCGGTCGCGCTCGACGGCGCGAGCGTCAGCGAGGCGCCGGCGTGGATGCGGCCGAGGATCCTGCGGACCAACGGGACGGTCGCCGTCAACCCGTTGCGGCGGGCGAAACCGGCCACGTCGGTCTGGAAGACGGCGACGGAGGGGATGCCGAGCCTCCCGGCTGCCGTGATCGCGCGCCCACCCAACAGGAACGGACTCGCGGCGTGGAGCACGTCGGCGCCGGAGGCGGCGAGGATCGTGTCGAGGACGGGGTGGGGGAGTGCGACGGGGAACTGCCGGTACGCGACGGCGGGGATCCGGTGCACGTCGAAGGAGCGGTAGCGCTCGACACTGCTGCGGGACCGGAACTGCGCGAGTCCCGGGGTGTCCGGTGCGATCACGACCGCGCGGTGGCCACGGCGTTCCAGGTGGTCGAGGACCGCCAGGACGCTGGTGGTCACGCCGTTGAGGGTGGGCAGGAAGCTCTCGGTCACGACGGCGACGGTCCGGGGGGACGTGCCGCGCTCCACGCTGCGTGCGCTCATGGTGCTGCCCATGCTCCGGGCGTCACGTGACCCCGCGGGGCCGACGACGTGAACGGGGCGGAGGCGACGGGTGAACAACGCGACGCCGTCGCCGCGCGCACGCCGACGATGCCCTGCGGGAGCCCGCATGCGGGAATCGTGCGGAGACCACCCAGGATCCGCGCGGCAGGACCGGTACGGTGAGCGCGTGGCTGACGCTCTCGAAGACTTCTACGCGATCATCCCCGCAGGGGGCATCGGATCGCGCCTGTGGCCGCTGTCGCGCGCGGACGCACCCAAGTTCCTGCACGACCTGACCGGGTCCGGCACCTCGCTGCTCCGGCAGACCTGGGACCGGCTCGCCCCGCTCGCGGGCGAGCAGCGGATCATGGTCGTGACCGGACGGGCGCACCGCGTCGCCGTCGAGTCGCAACTGCCGGGGGTCGAGGACCACAACGTGGTGCTCGAGAGCGAACCGAAGGACTCCACGGCGGCCATCGGCCTCGCCGCGGCGATCCTGGTGCGCCGCGAACCCGACGTCGTCATCGGCTCCTTCGCCGCCGACCACGTCATCGGTGACGCCCGCGGCTTCCGCCGTTCGGTGCGCGAGGCCGTCGCCGTCGCCCGCGCCGGGTACATCACCACGATCGGCATCACGCCGACCGAGCCCGCGATCGGCTTCGGGTACATCCACGCGCACGGCGACACCCTGGACATCGAGGGCGCACCGACCGCGCACGCCGTCCGGTCGTTCGTCGAGAAGCCCGACCTGGACACCGCACGCTCCTACGTCGAACAGGGCACGTACCTGTGGAACGCGGGCATGTTCATCGCCCGCGCCGACGTGCTGCTCGAGGAGATCGGCCGGAACAACCCGACGCTGCTGGCCGGCATCAACGAGCTCGCGGACGCCTGGGACACCTCGGCCCGCGGTGCGGTCGTCGACGCGGTGTGGCCCACGCTCGAGAAGATCGCGATCGACTACACCGTCGCCGAGCCAGCCGCCGCGGCCGGCCGCATGGCGGTCGTCCCCGGTGACTTCGACTGGGACGACGTCGGCGACTTCGCCTCGCTCGCCAAGCTGCAGTCCGGTGGTCGCCCGAACAACCTCGCCGTGCTCGGTGACGGCGCCCGGATCCTCGCCGACTCGTCGAGCGGCATCGTGATCTCGCACAGCCAGCGGCTCATCTCGCTCATCGGGGTCGAGGACATCGTCGTCGTGGACACCCCCGACGCGCTGCTCGTGACGACCAGCGCGAACGCACAGCGGGTCAAGGGCGTCGTGGATGCTCTCAAGATCAGCGGCCGCGGCGACGTCCTGTAGCGCTCCACCGACAACCCCCTCGAACTGGGGGTCCGAGCGTGACCTCGCGTTACGGGCGCGTTTCGGCGCGGTCGCGATCCCGTAACTGATCCGTCCGGTGCTCAGAACGGGTCCTGTACCGGCCGGGCGGTCGTGTACTGTCGCCACGATCGCCCGGAACGCACGTGGTCCGGGCACGCTCCCCGGAGGAACCCACCCGTGACATCTCGTACCCGACGCGTCGTCCTCAGCGGCTTCGCGCTCCTCGGCACCGCCGCCGTCCTCGCAGGCTGCGCCTCGGCGCCGTCCGACACGACGACCGCCAAGAAGACCGACTTCCGCCCCTGCATGGTCTCCGACGCCGGTGGCTTCGACGACAAGTCGTTCAACCAGCTCGGCTACGAGGGCATGAAGGACGCCGCCAAGGACCTCGGTGCCACCTACAAGGAAGCCGAGTCGAAGGACGCCACCGTCTACGACTCGAACATCCAGCAGCTCATCGGCCAGAACTGCAACCTCGTCGTGACCGTCGGCTTCAACCTCGCCGACGCCACGAAGAAGCAGGCCGCGGCGAACCCCGACACCGACTTCGCGATCATCGACGACAGCTCGATCGACGCGAAGAACGTCAAGCCGATCACGTTCGACACCTCGCAGGCCGCGTTCCTCGCCGGCTACGCAGCGGCGTCCTACTCGAAGACCGGCGTCGTCGGCACCTTCGGTGGCATGCAGATCCCGACCGTCACCATCTTCATGGACGGCTTCGCGGACGGCGTGAAGTACTACAACGAGCAGAAGGACAAGGACGTCCAGGTCAAGGGCTGGAACGTCGACACCGGCAAGGGCTCCTTCACCGGTGGCTTCGAGGCCGGCACGCAGGCCAAGTCGGTCGCGCAGACGCTCCTCGACCAGGACGCCGACGTGATCCTGCCCGTCGGCGGTCCGATCTACCAGTCCGCTGCCGAGGCCATCAAGGACGCCGACAACGGCTCCGTCCTGATCGGTGCGGACAGCGACCTCTACGAGGCCGACCCGCGCTACAAGGACATCGCCTTCACCTCGGTCGAGAAGGGCATGCGCCCGGCCGTGAAGGACGTCGTCGAGCAGGCGGCCGACAAGAAGTTCTCGAAGACCCCGTACGTGGGCACGCTCGAGAACGAGGGCGTCGGCATCGCGCCGTTCCACGACTACGAGTCCAAGGTCGACAAGGGCCTCCAGGGCGAACTGGACGACATCAAGGCCGGCATCATCGACGGCTCGATCAAGGTCAAGACCCAGTCCTGACCCGACGAACGCGGGCGAGGGGCTTCCCTCGCCCGCGTTCTCGTGCGCCCGAGCGGTGCACGCGAGACCGTGCGCCCGCGTGGCGCACTCGAGACCGTGCGCCCGCGTGGCGCGCGCGAGACAGAAATAGACTCCCGAACATGAAGCTCGAACTCCGCGGCATCACCAAGCGGTTCGGCGCCCTGGTCGCCAACGACCACATCTCGCTCACCGTCGAGCCGGGTGAGGTCCACTGCCTCCTGGGTGAGAACGGCGCCGGCAAGTCCACTCTGATGAACGTCCTCTACGGCCTGTACGACGCCGACGAGGGCCAGATCCTGCTCGACGACGTGGTCCAGGACTTCGACGGCCCCGGTGACGCCATGCGCGCCGGCATCGGCATGGTGCACCAGCACTTCATGCTCGTACCCGTCTTCACCGTCGCCGAGAACGTCATGCTCGGTCAGGAGCAGACCACCTTCGGTGGACGGCTCGACCTGGCCGGCGCCCGCAAGCGGGTCAAGGAGATCTCCGACCGCTTCGGCTTCGACGTCGACCCCGACGCCAAGATCGAGGACCTGCCCGTCGGGGTCCAGCAGCGCGTCGAGATCATCAAGGCGCTGTCCCGCGACGCCTCCGTGCTGGTGTTCGACGAGCCGACGGCCGTCCTCACCCCGCAGGAGACCGACGAGCTGATGGGCATCATGCGGCAGCTCCGCGAGGCCGGCACCGCGATCGTCTTCATCACCCACAAGCTCCGCGAGGTCCGCGAGGTCGCCGACCGCATCACGGTGATCCGGCTCGGCAAGGTCGTCGGCGAGGCCTCGCCCGCGGCGACCAACAACGAGCTGGCCGCGATGATGGTCGGCCGTGCCGTCTCCCTCGTCGTCGACAAGACGCCGTCGACCGGCGGCGAGGACGCCCTGGTCGTCGAGGGCCTCACCGTGACCGACCCGTCCGGCATCGTGCTCGTCGACGACGTGTCGTTCTCGGTCCGTCGTGGCGAGGTCCTGGCGATCGCCGGGGTGCAGGGCAACGGGCAGACCGAGCTCACCGAGGCGATCCTCGGTCTCGAGCCCGTCCACGCCGGCCGCATCACGCTGGACGGCAAGGAGCTCACCGGCCGCAGCGTCAAGCAGGTGCTCGACGCCGGCGTCGGCTTCGTCCCCGAGGACCGCAAGGAGGACGGCCTGGTCGGCGAGTTCACGATCGCGGAGAACCTCATGCTCGACCGGTCCGACCACGACGCGTTCGTCCGCGCCGGCACCATCCGCGCCGCCGAGCGCGACGCCTTCGCCGACGAGAAGATCGCCGAGTTCGACATCCGCACGCCGGGCCGCGCGACCGCTGCCGGTCGGCTGTCCGGCGGCAACCAGCAGAAGATCGTCCTCGCCCGGGAGCTCAGCCGCGAGCTCCGGCTGTTCGTCGCCGCGCAGCCCACGCGCGGCATCGACGTCGGGTCGATCGAGTTCGTGCACAAGCGCATCGTCGCCACCCGCGACACCGGTGTGCCCGTCATCGTCGTCTCCACCGAGCTCGACGAGGTCGTGGCACTGGCCGACCGCATCGCCGTCATGTACCGCGGCGGCATCGTCGGGATCGTGCCGGCGACCACCCCGCGAGACGTCCTCGGCCTCATGATGGCCGGCGAGATCCCAGAAGGAACGGAGCTGGCAGCGTGACCGCGCAGGACCCAGACAACACGCAGCAGCCGCTCACCGACGACCGCCTGCAGGAGGCCCCGGAGACCCCGCACCTGATGACGGACTCGGCGGACGACACCGAGCGCCGCAACGGCGCCCCCGGCACCGACCGCTGGCACGCCGCGATGCAGAGCATCCTGAACGGCTCCGTGCTCGTCACGGTCCTCGCGGTCGTCCTTGCCCTCGTCGCCTGCGGCATCCTCATCGCCCTGACCGACGAGAACGTCCGCGCCACGGCCGGCTACTTCTTCGCCCGTCCCGCCGACATGCTCCAGGCCATCGGCACCGCGGTCGGCGGCGCCTACGCCTCGCTGTTCCAGGGCTCGGTGGTCAACTTCGGCGCCACCAGCTTCCAGCAGGCGATCGCCCCGCTCACCCGGTCGATCGACTACGCGGTGCCGCTCGTCGTCGCCGGCCTCGGGATCGCGCTGTCCTTCCGCGCCGGGCTGTTCAACATCGGCGGCCAGGGCCAGATCCTGATGGGGGCCGCGGCCGCCGGCTGGGTCGGGTTCTCGTTCGACGGCCCTGCCGCGATCCACATCCCGCTCACGATCGTCGCCGGCATCGTCGGCGGTGCGGTCTGGGGAGGGATCGTCGGTGTCCTCAAGGCCCGCACGGGTGCGAACGAGGTGGTCGTCACGATCATGCTCAACTACGTCGCGCTCTACCTGGTCAGCTACCTGCTCCGGACCCCCGGTCTGCTGCAGGCTCCGGGCAGCAGCAACCCGATCTCCCCGGCAACGAAGGACAGCGCCCTCCTGCCGCAGCTCTTCGGCGAGCGGTACGGCGTGGACCTCGGCTTCATCGTCGCGATCATCGCCGTCGTCGTGGTCTGGTGGCTCGTCAACAAGTCGTCGCTCGGCTTCCGGTTCCGCACCATCGGTGAGAACCCCCGCGCCGCCCGCGTCGCCGGCATGAGCGTGCCGGCACTGACGATCTGGGTGATGGTCATCTCCGGTGCCCTCGTCGGCATCGCCGGTGCCTACCAGGTGCAGGGTGCGGTCACGACGGGCTTCACCTCGGGCATCGACGCCGGCATCGGCTTCGACGCGATCACCGTCGCGCTGCTCGGCCGCTCGAAGCCGTGGGGCGTGTTCTGGGCCGCGATCCTGTTCGGCGTGCTGAAGAACGGCGGCTACGCCATGCAGGCCGCCAACGGCATCCCGATCGACATCGTCGGTGTCATCCAGGCCCTCATCGTCCTGTTCATCGCGGCGCCGCCGCTCGTCCGCGCGATCTTCCGGATCCCGCAGCCGGGAGCCCGCCAGCGCACGAAGACGAGCAAGAACAGCAAGAAGGCGGTCGCCGCGTGAGCACCCTCAGCCCCACCGCGGCGCCCGCGTCGCCCCTGTCCGACCGTCCGGTCGAGACGACCCGCAGCTGGAAGCTCCCGATCGGGTACGCGGTGTTCACGCTGCTCGCGGTCGTGTTCTTCGTCCTGCTCAGCCGTGCCGGCACGACCACCTTCCGGCTCGCGAACGCCGGCGACTTCGTCGCGCTGCCGAACGTCCCGCTGTCGGCCGCACCGACCGGCTACGTCGTGGTCGTGCTCCTGGCGATCGCCACGGTCTACGCCTTCGTCGAGGTCCGCGCCTACCGGCACGTCCCGCTCTGGGTCACGTCGGTCTTCGCGATCGTCTTCGTCGTCGGCTTCCTGACGTGGGCAGCGGCCGGCGCGACGATCCCGCTGCCCGGCCTGCTGGTCGGCGCACTCGGGCTGAGCGTCCCGCTCGTGTTCGGTGCCCTCGGCGGCGTCATCTCCGAGCGGGTCGGCGTGGTGAACATCGCCATCGAGGGCCAGTTCCTCGCGGGTGCGTTCACCTCGGCGCTCATCGCGTCGCTCACCGGCTCCGCGTGGGTCGGGCTCGTCGGCGCGCTCGTCGCCGGTGTGCTCGTCTCGTTCATCCTGGCCGCGTTCAGCATCAAGTACCTCGTCGACCAGGTCATCGTCGGTGTCGTCATCAACGCCCTCATCTCGGGGCTGACCGGCTTCCTGTACTCGCAGGTGCTGTCCCCGAACGAGACCACGCTCAACGTCGGCGTCCGGTTCCCGAAGTTCGAGATCCCGCTGCTCCACCAGATCCCGGTGATCGGTCCGGTGTTCTTCGAGCAGAGCGTCATCGTCTACCTGGCGTACGTGGCCGTCGCGGTGGTCACCTTCGGCCTGTTCAAGACCCGCTGGGGCCTGCGCCTCCGCGCGGTCGGCGAGCACCCGCAGGCGGCCGACACGGTGGGCATCAACGTCACGAGCACCCGGTTCTGGAACGTGTCGCTCGCCGGCGCGATCGCCGGCCTGGGTGGTGCGTACTTCACGCTCGACGCGGTCGGACCGTTCACGAAGGACATGACCGCGGGCGCCGGCTACATCGCCCTGGCCGCCGTCATCTTCGGTCGCTGGGACCCGATCAAGGCCACGCTGGCGGCGCTGCTGTTCGGCTTCGCCTCGAACCTGCAGAACACGCTCGGGGCGATCGACTCGCCCGTGCCGAGCGAGTTCCTGCTGATGTTGCCGTACGTGGTGACGATCTTCGCGGTGGCCGGCCTGGTCGGGCAGTCGCGCGGTCCCGCCGCGTCCGGCAAGCCGTACATCAAGAGCTGACGGCCAGGAGGCACGGCACATGACCGACACGCACGCTGCGGACGACGGCACGGCCGCGTCCACCGACGCGATCGCCTGGACGGACCCGGCCACGGCCCTGCGCGCGGGAGGCGGCGACACCGCCGCCGACGGGGCGGACGCAGCCACCGGCCTCCCGGTCGACGACGTGGACTGGGGCGCTCTCCGCGACGCCGCCACAGCCGCGATGCGGCGCGCCTACGCGCCGTACTCGTCGTTCCCGGTGGGCGCCGCGGCGCTCACCGACGACGGTCGGATCGTCTCCGGCTGCAACGTCGAGAACGCGAGCTACGGGGTGACGCTCTGCGCGGAGTGCTCGCTCGTGTCGCAGCTGCACATGACCGGCGGCGGCAAGCTCGTCGCGTTCACGTGCGTCGACGGCGACGGGGCGACCCTCATGCCGTGCGGCCGCTGCCGCCAGCTGCTGTTCGAGCACTCGACCGAGGGCATGCTCCTCGAGACGGTCTCCGGCATCCGCACCATCGACGAGGTCCTGCCCGACGCGTTCGGGCCGCGCACCCTCGCCACCTACCAACAGGAGCACTGATCCCCATGGCCGTCGAGCCGTTCGACACCGTCGACCTCATCCGCACGAAGCGATCCGGTGGCGCCCTGAGCACCGCCGAGGTCGACTGGCTCGTCGACGCGTACACACGCGGCTACGTCGAGGACCCGCAGATGGCCGCGATGGCGATGGCGATCTTCCTGAACGGGATGGAGCGGCGCGAGGTCAAGGACCTCACGCTCGCGATGATCGCGTCCGGGGAGCGGATGTCGTTCGGGTCGCTCGGCAAGACGACCGTCGACAAGCACTCCACGGGCGGGGTCGGCGACAAGATCACGCTGCCGCTCGCACCGCTGGTGGCGTCGTTCGGCGTCGCGGTGCCGCAGCTGTCCGGCCGTGGCCTCGGCCACACCGGCGGGACGCTCGACAAGCTCGAGTCGATCCCCGGGTGGCAGGCTGCGCTGTCGAACGACCGGATGATGGAGATCCTGTCCGACGTCGGTGCGGTCATCTGCGCCGCCGGCTCGGGTCTCGCACCGGCCGACAAGAAGCTGTACGCCCTGCGCGACATCACCGGCACCGTCGAGTGCATCCCGCTCATCGCGTCGAGCATCATGTCGAAGAAGATCGCCGAGGGCACCGGTGCGCTCGTGCTCGACGTGAAGTTCGGCTCCGGTGCGTTCATGCCGACGTACGAGGCGTCGCGCGAGCTCGCGCAGACGATGGTCGACCTCGGGAACGACGCCGGGGTGAAGACCTCGGCGCTGCTGACCGACATGGAGGTCCCGCTCGGCCTGACGATCGGCAACGCACTCGAGGTGCGGGAGTCGGTCGAGGTGCTGGAGGGCGGCGGTCCGGCCGACGTCGTGGAGCTGACCGTGGCACTGGCCTCGGAGATGCTGACGCTCGCCGGGATGCCGGACGCCGATCCTGCGGCTGCACTGGCCGACGGCCGGGCGATGGACACCTGGCGTCGGATGATCTCCGCGCAGGGTGGGGACCCCTCCGCCGCGCTGCCGGTCGCCCGCGAGCAGCACGTCGTCACGGCGCCGTCGTCCGGTGTGCTGGCGCAGCAGGACGCCCTGCCGTTCGGCGTCTCGGCCTGGCGCCTCGGTGCCGGTCGTGCCCGCGCGCAGGACCCGGTGCAGGCCGGGGCGGGCATCGAGCTGCACGTCAAGCCCGGTGACACCGTGACCGAGGGGCAGCCGCTCTGGACGCTGCACACCGACGACGCGTCGCGGATCCCGCGGGCGCTCGAGTCGCTGGAGGGTGCGTGGTCGATCGGCTCGTCCGACGCTGCCGTGGCGGCCCGCGGGCCGATCGTGCGGGAGCGCATCGCGGGCTGAACGTGACCGTCCGACCGGCTGGAGGCTCTCCGCACACGTGTGGACCGGGCTCGCAGGCTCGCCCGCGCATCCCACGGATCGCTTCGCGATCCCGTTGAGTGGGATGCGCCAGTCTGTGCAGGGGTCTGTTGTGCACAGGTGCCTGCGCGTGGTCGGTGACCACCGATAGCCTGGTCGCATGAGCGCCGACGCCCCGACCTACCGCCTGCCCGACGCCGGAGCGGTCATCAACGACCTGCCGAAGGTCTCGCTGCACGACCACCTCGACGGCGGACTGCGCCCCGCGACGATCGTCGAGCTGGCTGCTGCGTCGAGTGTGACGCTGCCGACCACCGACCCGTCCGAGCTCGGGCAGTGGTTCGCCGACCAGTCGAACTCGGGCTCGCTCGTCGAGTACCTGAAGACGTTCGACGTCACCACCTCGGTCATGCAGACGGCACCGCAGCTGACGCGCATCGCCCGTGAGTTCGTCGAGGACCTGGTCGCCGACGGCGTCGTCTACGGCGAGGTCCGGTGGGCCCCGGAACAGCACCTGCAGGGCGGGCTGACGCTCGACGAGACGGTCGAGGCCGTGCAGGCCGGCATCGAGGAAGCGGTCGACGCCGCGGGCGGCAGCATCCGGGTCGGCCAGCTCGTCACCGCGATGCGCCACGCCGACCGCTCGCTCGAGATCGCCGAGCTCGCCGTCCGGCACCGCGACAACGGGGTGGTCGGCTTCGACATCGCCGGTGCCGAAGCCGGGTTCCCCGCCTCGAACCACCGTGCCGCGTTCGACTACCTCGCATCCGAGCTGTTCCCCGTCACCGTCCACGCGGGCGAAGCCGACGGACTCGCCTCGATCCGGTCCGCGCTCGTCGACGGCCGCGCGTTGCGCCTCGGGCACGGCGTCCGGATCTTCGAGGACGTCACCCTCTCCGACGCCGGTGACGGCTCGACGCTGGCCTCCCTCGGCGAGGTCGCGTCGTGGGTCCGCGACCGCGAGATCCCGCTCGAGGTCTCGCCGTCCTCCAACCTGCAGACCGGTGCGATCGCGGCCTGGGGCGACGACCTCGCCGACCACCCCTTCGACGTGCTCTACCAGCTCGGCTTCCGGGTCACGGTGAACACCGACAACCGCCTGATGAGCGGGACGTCGCTGTCGAAGGAGCTCGCACTGCTCGCCGGCACGTTCGGCTACGACCTCGACGACCTGGCGGCGTTCCAGATCAACGCGGCGCTCGGCTCCTTCCTGCCGCTCGAGGACCGCGAGGAGATCATCGCGACCATCACCTCCGGGTACTCGGAGGCCTGACGCATGGGACTGCCGCCGCTGCCGGACGCCGCCGTGCTCCTCGGGGCCACCGCGCCCACCTGGCGTGACGCGATGCGCCTGGCCGGCGGCGCGCTCGTCGCGTCCGGAGCCGCGACCGACGAGTACACGGACGCCATGATCGGCATGGTCGAGGAACACGGGCCGTACATCGTGATCTCCCCGGGTCTGGCGTTCGCCCACGCCCGACCGGGCGGCGCGGTCCTGCGCGACGGGCTCGCCGTCGTGACCCTCGAGACACCGGTCGCGTTCGGCCACCCGCACAACGACCCGGTCCGTGTGGTCCTGGGGCTCGCGGTCGCCGGGGTCGGCACGCACCTCGAGTCCATCGGTGAGATCGCGAACCTGTTCAACGACCAGGCCGTCACGGGGCGGATCGCCGACGCGACGACGGCGGACGAGGTCCGCACGATCATGGGGGTGTCCGCGTGAAGATCGTGACCATCTGCGGTGCGGGCATCGGCTCGAGCGGCATCCTGAAGGTGAACGCCGAGAAGGCGTTGTCCGCCCTCGGCCTGCAGGCATCGGTCGTCGCGGCCGACGTGGCCTCGGTGCGCGACGTGTCCGACGACGCCAACGTGATCCTCACCAGCCAGGAGTTCGTCGAGGCGATCGGCGACACCTACGCCGAGGTCATCGTGATCCGGAACCACTTCGACCAGGGCGAGATCACGGCGGCGGTGGACCGGGCGCTCGGCGAGCACTGAGGCGGGTGCGGCGGCGGCCGCTGGGGCGGGCGTCTGCCCTTTAGAGTTGGGGCATGAGCACCGAGAACCCGCTGAACGACCCCGCTGCCGACCCGTTCGAGGTCGCGCGGGACGCCGCCGCCGTCATCGCCGCGAAGTCAGGCATCGAGCGGCACGACATCGCCCTGACCCTCGGCTCGGGCTGGGGCAAGGCCGCCGACATCATCGGTGAGACCGTGTCCGAGATCCCGGCGGACCAGGTCCCGGGGTTCAGCGCCTCGGCCGTGCCCGGGCACTCCGGCACCATCCGGTCGATCCGCCTCGCCGACGGCCGCCACGCGCTCGTCATCGGCGCACGCACGCACTACTACGAGGGCCACGGTGTCCGCCGGGTCGTGCACAGCGTCCGCACCGCCGCGGCCGCGGGTGCCACGGTGATGGTGCTGACGAACGGTGCCGGTGGCATCAAGGAGCACTGGACGCCCGGCACGCCCGTGCTCATCAGCGACCACATCAACCTGACCGCCGACAGCCCGCTCGAGGGCGCGACGTTCATCGACCTCACCGACCTGTACTCGTCCCGGCTGCGTGACGTGGCGCGGTCGGTCGACCCGTCCCTGGACGAGGGCGTCTACACGCAGTTCCGCGGCCCGCACTACGAGACCCCGGCAGAGGTCCAGATGGCCAAGGCCATCGGCGGACACATCGTCGGCATGTCAACTGCACTCGAGGCCATCGCCGCCCGACAGGCCGGCATGGAGGTCCTCGGGTTCTCGCTCATCACGAACCTCGCCGCCGGCATCCAGAAGACGCCGCTGTCGCACACCGAGGTACTCGAGGCCGGCAAGCAGGCCGAGCCCGTGATCGCGGACCTGCTCGCCCGCGTGGTGACCGCCCTCGGGCAGCCGGCGTCGTGAAGATCGACCTCGACCACGTGCTCGGGACCGCTCGGTCCTGGCTCGCGCAGGACCCGGATCCGCAGACCCGCGACGAGCTGACCGCCGCGATCGAGGCCGCGTCCGACGGCTCCGGTCCGGCCGTGCAGGCCCTGGCCGCGCGGTTCGGCGGCCGGCTGCAGTTCGGCACCGCCGGACTCCGCGCCGAGCTCGGCTACGGCCCGCTCCGCATGAACCGGGTCGTCGTGTCGCAGGCCGCTGCCGGTCTCGCACGCTTCCTGATCGACACGGGCCGGTCGCGCAGCGTCGTGATCGGCTACGACGGCCGGGTGAACTCCGACGTCTTCGCACGCGACTCCGCCGAGGTCATGCGCGGCCTCGGGCTCGAGGTCACGCTGCTGCCGGTCGCCCTGCCCACGCCGGTGCTCGCGTTCGCCGTGCGGCACCTCGACGTCGGCGCCGGGGTGATGGTCACCGCGAGCCACAACCCGCCCCGCGACAACGGGTACAAGGTCTACCTCGGACAGGACGACGACGGGTCGCAGATCGTGCCGCCGGTCGACGGCCGAATCGCGGACGCCATCGACGCCGTCGCGGCGGGGTCGATCACGGACCTGCCCCGGGGCACCGACTACACCGTCGCGTCGTCCGCGCTGCTCGACGCCTACGTGGCCGCCACCGCCGCCATCGTGCCGACCCCGACCCTGGCGCCGCAGGAGCAGCCGAAGGTCGTCTACACGGCGATGCACGGTGTCGGGTGGGAGACCGCACGCGCGGTGTTCGCCGCCGCCGGGTTCGCGTCGCCCGCGGTCGTGCCGGAGCAGATCGAGCCGGACGGTGCGTTCCCGACCGTGTCGTTCCCGAACCCCGAGGAACCCGGCGCGATGGACCTCGCGATCGCCCGCGGGCTCGCCGTCGGCGCTGACCTCGTCATCGCGAACGACCCCGACGCCGACCGGCTCGCGCTCGCGATCCCGGCGGTCTCCGACTCCGGGGACCCGACCTACCGCCGCCTGTCCGGCAACGAGGTCGGGTGGCTGCTCGGGTGGCAGGCTGCCGTCCGTGCGTCGGAGACCGGCGCCACGGGCACCCTCGCAGCGTCGATCGTCTCGTCGCCGGCGCTGGCCCGCGTCGCCGCCCGCCACGGTCTGGAGTACCGCGACACCCTGACCGGCTTCAAGTGGGTCTCCCGGGTCCCCGGGCTGCTCTTCGGGTACGAAGAAGCTCTCGGCTACCTGGTTGACCCGTCGGTCGTGCGCGACAAGGACGGCATCTCGGCGGCACTGTCGCTGCTGTCGTTGGCGTCGGACCTGGCCGGTGCCGGATCGTCGATCGCCGGGCAGCTCGACGCCTTCGCCGCCGAGTTCGGGGCGTTCGCGTCGGGACAGGTCGCGACCCGCGTGGACGACCTGTCCCGCATCGGCGAGATCATGGCCTCGCTCCGGTCCGCGCCGCCGTCGTCGCTCGGCGGGCTGGAGGTCCGCACCGTGACGGACTACGTCGACGGGGTGGAGGGCTTCCCACCGTCGGACATCCTGCGGTACGACCTGACCGGTGACGCGCGCGTGATCGTCCGACCGAGCGGCACCGAGCCCAAGGTCAAGGTCTACATCGACACCGTCGCCGAGACCCCCGCCGAGGCCCAGCGCCTCGTCGACGCCCTCGCGGAGTCCGTCCGCCCCTTGGTCTCGTAGCGCCGCCGTCCGCCGCCCCCTCGTTCGCGTCGCGCCCCGGTAGCGCTCCGCTCGTTCGTGTTGCGCCCCGCTGCGGGCATCGCGCCCCGACTCTTCGGGGCGCGATGCCTGCAAGCGGGTGCGCTGCCCCGTGGCCTGTCCACAGATCGCGCAGACCCCGCTCGCGACGGACCGGGCGTCGCGATCATCGGAGCATGGAACACGAACCCATCTCGACCGTCGGCCTCGCGCAGGACCCCGGTCGTGCGTCGGCGATCCGTCGCGCAGCGGATGCCGGCGCCCTCGTCCGGGTGCACCGTGGCACGTACATCGGGTCGGGCGAGTGGGCCTCGATGACGGAACGCGAACGACATCGCATGCTCGTGCGGAGTGTGCTCGCCGGCGGGACGGGCTCCGTCGTGGTGTCGCACCGGTCAGCGGTCGCCGTGCTCGGACTGCCGTGGATCGGGGCGTTCGGCGAACGTGTCACGGTGACCGACCCTTCTCGGGACCGGGGCCAGGTCAAGCAGAGCATCCAGCGCATCGGCAGCGCCGGCCGGCGACCGTCCTCCGTCGAGGTCGACGGTGTACCCGTCACGACGTTGACCGAAACCGCGGTCGACGTCGCCCTTCGCGAACACCCGTGGCGTGCCATCGTCGTGCTCGACGCGGTCCTGCGGCGCGGCGTCGAGCGGGCGACGATCCTCGAAGCGCTCGGCAGTCGCCGTGCTCGCGGGCATCGACGCGCACGGGAACTGGTCGAGTACGCGGATCCGCTCGCCGAGTCACCGGGGGAGAGCATCACACGGTGGGGTGCGCACGTGCTCGGCGCACCGGACCCGGTACTGCAGCAGGAGTTCCGGCACGACGGCCTGCTGCACGACCGGGTGGACCTGTGGTTCGCGGAAGCCGGGGTGATCGTCGAGTTCGACGGCCGGGTGAAGTACGACGACCCGCGGCGAGGACGCACAGCGGCAGACGCCCTGGTCGACGAGAAGCGCCGTGAGGACCGTCTCCGCCGCCGCCGTGGGGTCAACGGCTTCGCACGGGTGATGTGGTCGGACGCGATGCCCGCGGGGCAGCTCCCACGTATCCTGCACGACGCCGGGGTGCCGCTCGGTCCGAACTGGGGTACTGCCTGGCGTCATGCTGCGAGCCGCGCCCTCTGACGGTCATCGCGCCCCGAAGAGTCGGGGCGCGATGACCGCAGCGGGGCGCAACCCGAGCCGACGGCCCGCGACGGCCCGCGACGCCGCGCGCCTACGCCAGCTCGAGCAGCACGTGACCGGACGAGACCGTCTGGCCGACCGGGGCGTTCAGCCCGGTGACGACGCCGTCCTTGTGGGCCTGCACGGGCTGCTCCATCTTCATGGCCTCGAGCACGACGAGCAGATCGCCCTTCACCACGGTGTCACCCTCGGCGACCGCGAGCTTCACGACGGTCGCCTGCATCGGCGACGCGACGGACCCGCCGGACTTCGCGATGCCGCCCTTGACCGCCGACGAGCGGCGCTTCGGGGGAGCGGAGGGACCGGCCGGACGACGACCGGCGACACCGGCGGCGGCACCGCCACCGACGATCGACGGCATGGTGACCTCGATGCGCTTGCCCTGCACCTCGACGACGACCGAGTCGCGCGAAGCCGGCGCCGGCAGTTCTTCCGGAGAACCGCTCCACGCCGGGATCTCGTTGACGAAGTCGGTCTCGATCCACTGCGTGTACACGGAGAACGGCGAGGAGTCATCCGTCGCGAACGCCGGGTCCGACACGACCGCACGGTGGAAGGGGAGCACGGTCGGCAGGCCGGTGACCTCGAACTCGGCCAGTGCACGACGCGAGCGCTCCAACGCCTCGGCGCGGGTGGCACCGGTGACGATGAGCTTCGCGAGCATGGAGTCGAACGAACCGGACACGACGTCGCCGCTCACGACGCCGGAGTCGACGCGGACGCCGGGGCCGGACGGCGCGTTGAACGCGTGCACGGGGCCGGGCGCGGGGAAGAAGTTGCGGCCCGGGTCCTCGCCGTTGATGCGGAACTCGAACGAGTGCCCGCGGGGCGTCGGGTCGGAGTAGTCGAGCACCCCGCCCTCGGCGATGCGGAACTGCTCGCGCACCAGGTCGATGCCGGTGACCTCTTCGGACACGCAGTGCTCGACCTGCAGGCGGGTGTTGACCTCGAGGAACGACACCGTGCCGTCGGCGCCGATCAGGAACTCGCAGGTGCCGGCACCGACGTAGCCGACCTCGCGCAGGATCGCCTTCGACGACTCGTACAGTCGCTCCTGCTGCGCGTCCGTCAGGTACGGCGCGGGTGCTTCCTCGACGAGCTTCTGGTGCCGGCGCTGCAGCGAGCAGTCACGCGTCGACACGACGACGACGTTGCCGTGCTCGTCCGCCAGGCACTGGGTCTCGACGTGGCGCGGCTTGTCGAGGTACTTCTCGACGAAGCACTCGCCCCGACCGAACGCCGCGATGGCTTCACGCGTCGCCGACTCGAACTGCGAGGCGACCTCGTCGCGCGTCCGTGCGACCTTCAGGCCACGGCCACCGCCGCCGAAGGCCGCCTTGATGGCGACCGGCAGGCCGACCTCGTCGGCGAACGCGATGACCTCGGAGGCGTCCTTGACGGGCTCGATGGTGCCGGGCGCGAGCGGCGCGCCGACCTTCTCGGCCACGTGGCGCGCGGAGACCTTGTCACCGAGGCGCTCGATCGAGTCCGGCGACGGGCCGATCCAGGTCAGTCCGGCGTCGATGACGGCACGGGCGAAGTCGGCGTTCTCGGCAAGGAACCCGTAGCCCGGGTGCACGGCGTCTGCGCCGGACCGTCGGGCGACCGAGATGATCTTGTCGATGACGAGGTAGGTGTCGGCGCTCGTGGTGCCGTTCAGCGCGTAGGCCTCGTCGGCGAGGCGGGCGTGCAGGGCGTCACGGTCCTGGTCGGCGTAGACGGCGACCGATGCCTTGCCTGCGTCGCGGGCCGCGCGGATGATGCGGACGGCGATCTCGCCGCGGTTCGCGATGAGGACCTTGCTGATACGGGGCATGAGACATCAGCGTATTCGTGCAACGGGAGCACGAATTGACTGGCACCCACAAAGAACCGTGCCGAACAAGTGCGGATGTCTACAGTGACCAGAACTCGTGCCAGCGGACGCCGAAGCCGCGGAGCAGCATCGACCGCAGCACCGGCAGGGACAGCCCGACCACCGCCGACGGTGCCCCGTCGATGCGCGAGATGTACGCCGCCGCCCGCCCGTCGATGGTGAACGCCCCCGCGACCTCGAGTGGCTCGCCCGTCGCCACGTACGCGTCGATCTCCTCGGCGGACAGGTCGTCGGCGAACGTCAGCACGGCGCTGTCGACGGCGACCACGCGGTCGCCACCGGCGGCCAGGGCCGACCCGCCGGGCGCGACGTCACCCAGCTCCGGCACGCCGGCAGGAGACGTCACCAGGCTGCGGACGGGAGGCGCGGGGCGGGCCGCATCCGGGCCTCCCGTCCGCCCCGTGGCCGGGTCCAGGTCGCGGCGCCGGTCGTCGCGTCGTCGATCGATCACGCAGTGCCCACTCCACAGCGTCCCGCCGCCGGCGGCGAGCATCTGCCGCCAGCGCTCCCGGGCCACCGACGGGTCGTGCGGCTTGCCGTACAGGCGCCCGTCGACCTCGAAGGCGGAGTCGCCGCCGAACACGAAGCCGTCGACCGGCGACCCGGCGACGTCGGCGTCCGCGACGGCCGACGCCTTGGCGACGGCCAGCAGCGACACGAGCTCCGGGCCGGTCAGGTCACGGCCGAGCGCGGCGGCGGCCGCGGACGCCGCGGCGTCCTCGTCGACCCCGGGCGACACGAGCACGGGCTCCATCCCGGACTGGGCGAGGAGTGCTCGGCGGGCGGGGGATGTACTCGCGAGGTACAGACGCATGGGACCATCGAACCATGGGTGAATCCGTCGGAACGCTGCTCGAACTCGACGTCACCGGGATCGCCCACGGCGGCATCTCGGTGGCACGGCACGAAGGCCGGGTGGTCTTCGTCACGGACGCGATCCCCGGGGAGCGCGTCGTCGCCCGGGTGACCGAGGACCGGAAGAAGTCGTTCTGGCGCGCCGACACCGTCAGTGTCGTCACCGCGAGCGAGCACCGCGTCGACCACGTCTGGGCCGAGGCCGCGCTCGACCGCGACCCCGAGACGCGCCCGGGCGGTGCCGAGTTCGGCCACATCGCCCTCGCACACCAGCGCACGCTGAAGCACGACGTGCTCGTCGACTCGTTCTCGCGCTTCGCGCACACCGACCTGACGGAGGTCCTGGGATCGGACGTCGTCGTCGAGGCCGCACCCGGTGACGACGCCGCGAACGGCCTCGGCTGGCGCACCCGGGTCCGGCTGCACGTCGACGAGCACGGCACCGCCGGCCCGTTCGCCGCGCGCTCGCACTCCGTCATCCCCGTCACCAGCCTGCCGCTCGCGAACGACGCCGTGCAGGAGAGCGCGCCGCTCGGCCGTGGCGTGATGCCCGGCTCGTCGGTCATCGACGTGCTGGCACCGAGTGGCTCCGAGGGGGCGCGCCTCGTCATCGACGAGCAGAAGCCCACCGTGGTGACCGAGGTCGTGGGGGAGCGCACCTTCGCGGTGGACGACAACGGCTTCTGGCAGGTGCACCGTGCCGCGGCGTCGGTGCTCACCGAGGCCGTGCAGGACCTGGTCGACCGCGACCGGCTCGACCCCGAGGGCACCCACCTGGACCTGTACGGCGGCGTCGGCCTGCTCGCCGCCGCACTCGGCGACCTCGTCGGCCCGAAGGCGCGCCTCACGAGCGTCGAGAGCGCCGCACGCGCGACCGAGCACGCGCAGGAGAACCTCGCCGAGTGGCTCGGTGCGCGCGCCGAGACCGGCCGGGTCGACCGCTGGCTCGCGACCACGGTGGCGAACGCCTCGCGCGCCGAGAAGGACCGGTTCCGCGCCGGCACGATCGTCCTCGACCCGCCGCGCGCCGGTGCCGGTCGTCAGGTCGTCGAGCAGATCGCGGCACTGCACCCGTCGCAGGTCGTCTACGTCGCCTGCGACCCCGTCGCGCTCGCCCGCGACGTCGCGACGTTCGCCGACCTGGGGTACAAGCTCGAGGCGCTGCGGGCGTTCGACCTGTTCCCGCACACCCACCACATGGAGGCCGTGGCACGCCTGACGCCCGCGCGCTGACGGGCAACCGGGCGGTTTCGTCCGCGTGGCGCGTCCGGTTTCCCCGGACCTGAGTCCAGCCTGGGTATCCTGGGCGCTGATGGCGATCCGGTTTCAGGGGCCGGGGACGCACATCGGAACGAGAGGCCACAGTGGGAGCAGGAACGACAACCGCAGCCGAGACGTCGGGCACGGCCACCAGGCCGGTCCGGGTCGCGATCGTGGACGACCACGAGTCCGTGCGACTCGGGATCCAGGCGGCGTGCCAGAACGAGGGCTTCGAGGTGGTGCTCACCGCCGCGAGCGTGCCCGAGTACGTCCAGAACCTCGACGGGCGCGAGGTCGACGTCGTCGTCCTCGACCTGTCCCTCGGTGACGGCTCGACCGTCACCGAGAACGTCAAGGGCGTGCAGGGGACCGGCTCCGCCGTGCTCGTGCACTCCATCGCGGACCGCGTCGCCAACGTCCGTGAGGCACTCGCAGCAGGGGCTGCCGGTGTCATCCCGAAGTCGTCCGCCACGAAGACGGTGATGGCAGCCGTCGCCACCGTCGCGCGTGGTGACGTGCTGAACAACCTCGAGTGGGCGAGCGCCATCGACGCCGACCGCGACTTCGCGAAGGCCCAGCTCGGCCGGCGCGAGCGCGAGATCCTGCACCTGTACGCCTCGGGCCTGCCGCTCAAGCTGGCGGCGCAGCAACTCGGCATCGGGTACTCCACGGCTCGTGAGTACCTCGACCGCATCCGCGTGAAGTACGTCGAGGTCGGTCGCCCGGCCCCGACGAAGGTCGACCTCCTGCGACGGGCGGTCGAGGACGGCATCCTCCCCGGGCTCGACTCGGGCATCGACCCCGACGGCGACGGTCGCTGAACACGATGGCGAGCGCGGCTGAGCCGGCGTCGCGCCGGGGGAGCGGCCCGGGGACCGGTCGGGGGACCGGTCGGTGGTTCGGCCGTGGGTCGGGCGGCACTGGTGCGGCGTCTGGCCATGCCGGCCGCGTCCCAGCAGGCTCGGGCCGTGCTCCCGGTGGCGACCCGGTCGGCTTCGGTGACGGCGCGCCGTTCGGCGCCGACCCGTCGCGCAGCGTCCGCGCGTCGATCACGCAGGCGTCGGTGGAGCGTGCCTTCGCGATCCTGCTGGCGATGACCGCGGTCGGCCTCGGCATCGTCGACACCCCGGCGGTCCTCGCCCAGCTGCCGTACCTCGACCCGTTCTGGGGCCCGGTCGTCGCGATCGCGCTCGGGGCGTCGTTCGTCCTGGTCGGGGTCTCGGCGTTCGTGCCGCGGGTGGCGCAGTTCGCGCAGATCCTGTGCGCGCTGCTCTTCCTGGTCGCGTTGACCACGTGGCCGCTCACCGTGCAGGACTCGATCCCGTCCACGCAGCAGCCGTGGCCGTGGTGGTTCTGCACCGTCGGCTCGACCGCGGCGGCCATGGGCTTCGCCACCTGGCGGGCCACGATCTACACCGCACTGGTGCCGGCGATCTACGTCGTCCTCCGGCTCACCCCGGTCGGCGGCGACGCCGGGCTCGTCCGTGCGCTGCTCGACGGCGTCTACACGGCGCTGCTCAGCGGTGCGGTGCTCGTCATCGCCGTGGTCCTGCGCCGTGCTGCTTCGTCGGTCGACACGGCGCAGTCGACCGCGGTCCGCCGGTACTCGCACGCCATCCGCGAGCACGCGGTCGAGGTGGAGCGCGTGCAGGTCGACGCGATCGTGCACGACAGTGTGCTGACGACCCTGCTCTCCGCCGCGCGGGCCGACACGCTCGAGGCGAAGACCCTCGCCGCCCGCATGGCACGGAACGCCATCGACCACCTCGAGGCCGCAGCGGCCGACGGCCCGGACGACGACACCCCGGTCACGCTCGCCGACCTCCGCACCCGCATCGGCGAGGCGATCGGTGCCCTCGCGGCGCCCGTCCGGCTCGTCCCTGCCCCGTCCGGGTCGGTCCGGCTGCCGGCGTCGGTCGCCGACGCCCTCGCGTCAGCAGCACTGCAGGCGGCCGTCAACAGCGTCCAGCACGCCGGTGGGCCCGACGTCGCCCGGTGGGTCCGCGTCGAGCAGCACGACGACGGCGTGCACATCGAGGTCGGTGACGACGGTCGCGGGTTCGAGGTCGCGACGATCCCGTCCGAACGACTCGGGGTGCGGCGGTCGATCATCGAGCGCGTCGCCTCCGTCGACGGCCGCGCCGAGGTGCACACCGCCCCGGGCGAGGGCACGCGCATCGAACTGACCTGGTCGCCCGCGACGCCCACGACGACGGGAGCCGCAGCGTGAAGGTCTCCTTGCCCGCGAGCATCGCGCTCGGCCTGGCGTCGTTGTTCTCCGTCTACCACCTGGTCCTCGCCGTCGCGTCGCTGCAGCGCGTGCACGACGTCGGCCCCGTGATCGCCTGCATGGTCCTCTACGCGGCGGCCACCGGCACCGCGTTGTTCGTGCCCGGCAAGGTCCTGCCGGTCTGGACGGCGTGCTTCTCGCTCGCAACCGCGATCATGATGCCGCTCGTCGCGGCGCCGGTCGTCGACCTGGCGAAGGGCCCGGGGTCCGCCACGTGGTGGATCGCCGCCGTCGGCACCCTGATGGTCGTGCTCGTCGTGCGGGGACGCGGCCCGTTCGCCTGGGCCGGGGTCCTGTTCCTCGCCGTGTACACGGTCGCCTGGGCCGGTCTCGATGCGCTCGGCACACTCGGGGTGCTCGGCAGCGTGGCCTGGGTCGCGATCGCCACGGTGTTCGCCATCGCCATGAACCGCGCCATCCGGAACACCCGCGAGCTCATGCGCGCCGAACAGGAGACCGCCGACTGGCAGGCGGCGCAGGACGCCCACGTCTTCGAGCGGCAGTTCCGCCTGAGCCAGACCACGCGGATGGCCCTGCCGATGCTGCAGCGGATCATCGACTCGTGCGGTGACCTCGACGACGCGGACCGGGCCGAGTGCCTGCACCTCGAGCAGGCCATCCGCGACGAGATCCGCGGCCGCTCCCTGCTGTCCGAGGACGTCCGCGACGAGGTCATGCGCCTGCGCCGCCGGGGTGCGACGGTGCAGCTGCACGACGACGGCGGTCTCGACGAGCTCGAGGTCGACGACGTCCGCCGCATCCACGCCCGCATCGCCGAGGCGCTCCGCCAGGCCCGCGAGGCCGACAACGTCATCGTCCGCACCGTCAGCGAGGGGTCCGACTCCGCGGTGACGGTCGTCGGGCTCAAGCTCGACACGGCCGCGAGCGAGTCCGCCGCCCTCGGAGCGGGCATGGAGGACGACGACGGCGACGAGGACGACTCCGTGGCCCTCTGGCTCGAGATCCCGCGGCACGAGCCCGCCTGAGGCGCGCTGCGCCCGCTCGAGCTGGCACCCGGTGCGTGCGCATCTTCCGACGGACCACGAGGTGATCGACGCGCGGAATGTCGGAACATGCGCACGCATGCGGTGCGTACGCATGTTTCGACATTCCACGAGGTGATCGACGCGTGGAATGTCGCGAAAGTGGCGCGCGCGGCAGTGGACGCGGGGCGTGGCGGCCGGGAGGCGCGTGGCGGCGCCACCACGGGCCTCCCGGCCGCACCGTGGTCGCGCCGGGCTGGCGCCGACGGCTGACGCGACCGTTCCGACAACACACGAGTCGTTCGACGCGTGGAGCGTCGCGAACGGGGTGCGCGCGCGCACGCCCCGGAAACGGGGAACGGGCCGGTCGTATCCGACCGGCCCGTTCACGACCCGAGGCTGAGCGACAACCCGAATGTCGCCCTGCCTCGCAGCGGGCGGTGGCGTCGTACCCTAGTCGGCCACCGACCTGCGATGTTCTTCGTTGAAGGACACCGAACACCAGTAACTATGCCAACCCACAACCCCTGTGTCAGTCGTCATTATGGGGGACAAATTCGGCATTTCCGGTCCTCTTCGGCGTTTCGTGTCCCCCGTGCGAGGGGATGCCGACCGGGAAGTGCAGCCTGCAACGTCCGCCGGGTCGGGGACACCAGGGGTACAGCGAGGTCAAGGTCCGTCAGCGGAGCGAACGGCCCCAGGCGCCGGGACCGTGGTCGAGCGGGCGACGCAGGCCGCGGGCCGAGGCCTGCCACCCGGTGCGCGGCTCGTCGACGACCTCGGCGCGACCGGCCGCTGCGGCCTCGTCGGCCTGACGCTGCAGCACGGCGACGACCGCTGCGAGCTCCTCGGGGGTGGGCTCACCGGCGACCACCCGGACGTCGGCCACCGAGGCGGGCTCGTCCGAGGGGACCGGTGCTGCGTGACGACCCATCAGTGCGCACCCATCAGAGTGGGATGTTCCCGTGCTTCTTGGGCGGCAGCGTCGCACGCTTGCCGCGCAGGGCACGCAGGGCCTTGATGACCGAGACGCGGGTGGCGTGCGGCTGGATGATGCCGTCGAGCTCACCGCGCTCGGCCGCCAGGTACGGCGACGCGACGTTGTAGGTGTACTCGTTCGCGAGCTTCGTGCGGACCGCTGCGACGTCCTCGCCGGACTCCTCGGCGCGCTTGATCTCGGCGCGGTACAGGATGTTGACGGCGCCCTGACCACCCATGACGGCGATCTCGGCGGTCGGCCAGGCCAGGTTGATGTCCGCGCCGAGCTGCTTCGACCCCATCACGATGTACGCGCCGCCGTAGGCCTTGCGCGTGATGACGGTGACGAGCGGGACGGTGGCCTCGGCGTAGGCGTACAGGAGCTTCGCGCCGCGGCGGATGACCCCGGTCCACTCCTGGTCGGTGCCGGGCAGGTAGCCGGGCACGTCGACCAGGGTCAGGATCGGGATGCCGAACGCGTCGCAGAACCGCACGAAGCGGGCTGCCTTCTCGCCGGCGTCGATGTTCAGCGTGCCGGCCATGGCCTGCGGCTGGTTCGCGATGATGCCGACGGTGCGGCCCTCGACCCGGCCGAAGCCGATCAGGATGTTCGGCGCGAAGAGCGGCTGGACCTCGAGGAACTCGCCGTCGTCGACGACGTGCTCGATGATCGTCGTGACGTCGTACGGCTGGTTCGTCGAGTCCGGGATCACGAGGTCGAGCTCGTGGTCGGCGTCGGTGGTCTCGAGCTCCGGGGCGACGTCGTAGGCGGGGGCGTCGGACAGGTTGTTGTCCGGCAGGAACCCGATGAGCGAGCGGGCGTAGTCGAGCGCGTCGGTCTCGTCCTCGGCCAGGTAGTGGGCCACGCCGGAGACCGCGTTGTGGGTCTGCGCGCCGCCGAGCTCCTCGAAGCCGACGTCCTCGCCGGTGACGGTCTTGATGACGTCGGGGCCGGTGACGAACATGTGGCTGGTCTTGTCGACCATGATCACGAAGTCGGTGAGGGCGGGGGAGTACACCGCGCCGCCGGCCGCCGGGCCCATGATGATCGACAGCTGCGGGATGACGCCGGACGCCTGGGTGTTGAGGCGGAAGATCTCGCCGTACTTGCCGAGCGCGACCACGCCCTCCTGGATCCGGGCCCCGCCGGAGTCGAGGATGCCGATGATCGGCACGCCCGTCTTCAGCGCGTGCTGCATCACCTTGATGATCTTCTCGCCGGCGACCTCGCCGAGCGAGCCGCCGAAGACGGTGAAGTCCTGCGCGTACACGGCGACGTTGCGGCCGTGGATCGTGCCGACGCCGGTGACGACCGCGTCGCCGTAGGGGCGCTTGGCGTCCATGCCGAACGAGGTGGTGCGGTGGCGGACGAACTCGTCGAACTCCACGAAGGAGTTCTCGTCGAGCAGCTGCTCGATGCGTTCGCGCGCGGTGCCCTTGCCCTTGGCGTGCTGCTTGGCGATCGCGGACTCGCCCGCAGCGGTCACGGCCTCGTGGTACCGCTCGCGGAGGTCGGCCAGCCGGCCTGCCGTCGTCGAGAGATCGGGGGTGTCTCCTGAAGTCACCCGCTCACCCTACCGGCGGCGACGTCGGGGCCGGTTGGAGGACCCCCACGGTTCCTGCCCGTACATTTGCGTGCATGTCCACATCCCCGTCGTCGTCGTTCCCCGCCACCAGCGAAGCGGTCCGGTCGACGGGCGCGACCCTCACCGTCCCCGACGAGACCGGCTCCACCAACGCCGACCTGCTCGCCGTGGCACCCGAGCAGCAGCACGGCAGTGTGGTCGCGACGCTCCACCAGACCGCGGGCCGGGGGCGCCTCGACCGCACGTGGAGCGCACCGGCGGGCGAGGCGCTGGCCGCGAGCCTGCTCGTGCGCGCCTCCCTCGCCGACCACGACCGTGGCTGGCTGCCCCTCGTCGCGGGTGCCGCCATGCGTGACGCGATCGCACGGGTGCTGCCCGCCGGCGCCGACGTCGCCGTCAAGTGGCCGAACGACGTCCAGGTCGCGGGCGACAAGGTGTGCGGCATCCTCTGCCAGGTCGCCTCCGACCGCAGCATCGTGGTCGGCGCCGGCGTGAACCTCACGATCCCTGCCGACCGCCTGCCGACCCCGACGTCGACGTCCCTGCTCGTGGCGGGCGCGGTCGACGACGCCTCCGCGTTGGCCGACGCGGTCCTGTCCGCCTTCCGGGCAGCCGTCCTGGAGGCCGTGGCCGGCCTGGTCGCCGGTGGTCCCGCCGCCGAGTCGGTCCGGTCCCACGTCCGCGCCGCGTGCGGCACGATCGGTCGCCGCATCCGCCTCGAGCTGCCCGACGGCACCGTGGAAGAGGCCGACGCCACCGGCATCGACGACGAGGGCCGCATCACGATCCGGGATCGAGCGGGTGACTCCAGGGGCGTCGCCGTGGGGGACGTCACCCACCTGCGGTATGCATGACGGCATGACCGCCGAGCCGCCGCCCGAACGCGTCGTCGCTCGCCTGCGACCGCACGCTCGTCGGCTCGTGCGCCCGGCGGTGTTCGTCGTGCTGGTCGTGGTCGCCGGCGGGTTCGGGTTCGGGGTGTTCCAGGCGCAGCTGGCGTGGCTGAACGCCGTCGTCGCAGGACTCGTCGTGGTGCTCGTGGTGTTCGGCGGCGCCGTGCCGCTCTTCCGCTGGATGTCCGAGCGGTACGTCGTCACGACCCGGCGGCTCGTCGTCGTGCACGGGCTCGGCACCCGTACCCGGCAGGAACTCCTGCACTCCCGCGGGTACGACGTGACGGTGCGCCGGCGCGGGCTCCAGGGCGTGTTCCGCTCCGGTGACGTCCTGGTGTTCCCGGGCGACGACCCCGCCGTGGTGCTCGCGGATGTCCCGCACGCCGACCTCGTGGTGGCCGTCCTGCACGACCTGGTCGAGGCGTACGAGGCCCGGCGGCGGCACCGCGAGCCGGACTGGGACGAGATCGTCGGCGGCCCGGACCGACCGCCGTGGGGCGACGTCCGCGCCTGACGCCGCTGCGACACCCTGGGTACCGGGGTGCTGGAACTCCCACGAGAAACCGGTACCTTCTTCGTCGTGCGTATCTCTGTCATCGGCTGCGGGTACCTCGGTGCCGTGCACGCCGCCTCCATGGCCAAGCTCGGACACGAGGTCGTCGCCGTCGACGTCGACCCGGCGAAGATCGAGCGGCTCGCTGCCGGCGAAGCCCCCTTCTTCGAACCCGGGCTCCCGGAGATCCTGACCGAGGCGCTCGCCTCCGGCCGGATCCGCTTCACCACCGACATGGCCGAGGTCGCCGGTGCCCGCGTGCACTTCCTCGCCGTCGGAACCCCGCAGAGCCCGACCGGTGCCGCGGACATGACCTACGTGAACGCCGCGGTCGCCGCGCTCACTCCGTACCTGTCGGCCGGTGAGTTCGTCGTCGGCAAGTCGACCGTCCCGGTCGGCACCGCCGCTCGCCTCGCCGCCGAGGTGTCCGAGGCGGTGCCCGGGGCGACGCTCGTCTGGAACCCCGAGTTCCTGCGTGAGGGCTTCGCCGTGCAGGACACCATCAGCCCGGACCGCTTCGTCTACGGCGTGCCGGACGGTGACGCCGGGCAGGCCGCCGTCGACGCCCTCGACGAGGTCTACGCCGAGGCGCTCGCGTCCGGCACCCCCCGGCTCGTCGTCAACCTGCCCACCGCCGAGCTCGTCAAGATCAGCGCGAACGCGTTCCTCGCCACGAAGATCTCGTTCATCAACTCGATGGCCGAGATCGCCGAGGTCGCCGGCGCCGACGTCACCGCGCTCGCCGACGCCATCGGCCACGACGCCCGCATCGGCCGCAAGTTCCTCAACGCCGGCCTCGGCTTCGGCGGCGGCTGCCTGCCCAAGGACATCCGGGCGTTCCAGGCCCGGGCGAACGAGCTCGGCGTCGGGGAGTCCCTGGCGTTCCTGGCCGACGTCGACGCCACGAACCTGCGTCGTCGTGCGCACGTCGTCGAGCTGGCGCAGGAGCTGCTCGGCGGGGTCGTCAGCGGCAAGCGCGTCGCGGTCCTCGGTCTGGCCTTCAAGCCGAACTCGGACGACGTCCGTGACTCGCCCGCCCTCGACATCGCTGCGCGCCTGCACGAGCTCGGTGCCACCGTGTCCGCCTACGACCCCGAGGCCGTCGTCACCGCGCGTCGCGTGCACCCGGAGCTCGACTTCGTCGAGACGGCGGCGGACGCGCTGTCCGGCGCCGACCTGGTCCTGGTGCTGACCGAGTGGACCGAGTTCCGCGAGCTCGACGCGACCACGGTGGCGTCCCTGGTGTCGAGCCCGGTCGTCGTCGACGGCCGCAACTGCCTCGACCGCGACGCCTGGACCGCCGCTGGCTTCACGTACCGCGGCATGGGGCGCTGACGCCGATCGTCGCGGACCGGCTCCGGCGGCTGTCCTCCGGCGTGCTGCGTCCCGCCGGGAGACTCCGCGGGCGCGACTGGGCGACCCCGGTCGTGCTCGCCGCCACCCTGCTCGTCCTGACGGCGTCGGTGGCGCGGACGTTCTCGTCGATGCCGCTCGCGAGCGTCGACGAGTCGGCCCACGTCGACTACGTCCTGCGCGTCTGGCACGGCCAGCTGCCGGTCCTGTCCGACGGCATCCGGTTCCGTCCGGGCTTCGGCGGGACACCGCCCGTCCAGTGGGTCGCACAGCACCCGCCGCTCTACTACATGCTGCTCGCCCCGGTGATGGGCCCGCTCGTCGACGCCGGGCACCCGGTGCAGGCCGTGGTGCTCGGCCGTCTGGCGAACGCCGTGTTCGTCGCCGCGATCGTGCCGGTCGCCGCGTGGGCTGCGGCCAGGTGCTTCCCCGGGGTCGTGCGGCTCCCGGGCACCGTGGCCGTCGTGATCGCGTCGACGAGCGTCCTCGTGGTGCAGGGCGGTGTCGTGTACAACGACTCGCTCGCAGCGTTGACCTGTGCGCTGGCGTGCGGCGTCGCCGGTGCAGCGCTCCGGTCCGGCGTGGGACCGGGGCTCGCCGTGGGCGGAGCGCTCGTGGCGGCGGCCGGCACGACCACCCGCCTGTCGTTCGCCCTGTGGCTCGTGGCGATCGTCGTCGCGTTCGCACTGGCCCGCACGGTCCGGTTCGGCAGGCTCCGCGGTGTCTGGGCCCGCGTCGTCGTCGCGGCGGTCCCGGTGCTCGCCGCCGCGGCCGCCTCCGGGTGGTTCTGGCTGCGGAACCAGGCCCTGACCGGCTCGTTCAGCGGTCGGCCGACCGCCTGGCCCGGGTACACCCCGCGGCCGCACTACTCCGAGGCCGAGGTCGTCTCGATGCTCGGCTTCTGGCGGCAGCTCTTCGCCCTGTACCGCGGCTCGTTGCCGATCGCGAGCCCGCTGCCGTGGGTGCTGCTGCTCGTCCCGGTGCTGCTGTTCGTCGCGGCCCTCGTGCTGCGGCGCCTGCGCCCCTGGGCACCTACCGACGACGACCGGTGGCCGCGCCGCCTCGTCGTCGCGATGCTCGTCGTGGTCACGCTGCTGTTCGTCGTCGTCGAGATCCGCTACACCGCCGGGGGCGGCGCACCGCTCAACCGGTACACGCTCACGGTGCTGCTGCCGATCGCGTTCGCGATGGCGGCGGGCTTCCTCGCCTGGCGTCGTGCGGCGACGTGGCTCGTGCTGGTGTGGGGTGCCGCGGCCGTCGTGCCGACGTGGTCGCTCGTCCGGTTCGAGGGCTCCGAGCTCGTCGGGCACTCCGGCGCCGTCGTCGTGGTCGCGTTCGCGGCGGCGGTCGTCTGCGCCGCCGGGATGCTGGTGGCCTACGCGATGGCCGCGCGCAGCACCGACCGGTAGCGCTCGCCGATCCGTTCGGTGGAGAACTCCGCCGCCGACACCACGGCCTGCTCCTGGTAGCGCGCCCGTGCGGCGTCGTCGGTGAGCACGCGCTGCAGTGCTGTCCGCAGCGCGGCGACGTCACCGGGGGGCACGAGGACCCCGGACACGTCGTCCTGCACGACGTCGCGGATGCCGGGCAGGTCGCTCGCGACGATCGCGGCACCGACGGCAGCGGCCTCGAGCAGGGTGACGGGCAGTCCCTCTTGGTCGCCGTTCGCCGCGGGGATCGACGGCACCGCCACGACGGTGGCCGCAGCCAGGGTCTCGAGCACCTCGGTGCGCCCGCGCTGGCCCAGGAACGTCACGGGCAGTCCGGCGGCCTGCTGCTCGAGCTGTGCCCGGTACGGACCGTCACCGACGACGGTGAGTCGCCACGGCACGTCGTCGCCGAGGCCGCGGAGCGCCTCGATCAGGTTGCCGAAGCCCTTCTTCTCGACGAGCCGGCCGACCGCCACGACGTGGTTCTCCTGCGCGGGGACGCGGGCGCGGGTGTCACGGGCCGGGCCGAGGTCGACGCCCATCGGGATCACGGTCGACCGCGCCTCGGGCACGCCCCACTCGGTCAGCCGCTCCCGCATCTCGGAGTTCACGGTGGTGACGTGCGCCGAGCGGCCGAACACCCAGCGCTTCAGGCGGACCAGGGGAGCGGCACGGAGCGCGTAGATGTCCCCGCCGTGCGTCGTGACGACGATGGGGACACCAGGGGCCGCCAGCGTCGCGACGAGCGCCTGCGGGATCGCCCAGTGCGCGTGGATGACGTCGGGCTTCGCGGAGCGGACCACGCGGCGGATCGCGAACCACTGCGCGAGCACCAGGGCCGGCACCTGCACGATGCGCGACCGGCGTTCCTTGAGGTTGTCGAGGATCGCGCCGTCGGCCAGGTCCTCGAACGCCTTCGGGAAGTACGGGAACCGCCGGACGCCGACGTCGCCGATGCGTTCGGTGGTGGCACCGCCCGGGACCCGCGGCGTGAGCACCATCGTGTCGAACTCGAGCGCCTCTTGGTGCGCGAGGTCGAGCACGAACGCCGGCACGCCGTCGTCCGGACGGGCCGGGAACGTCGAGCCGAGGACGAGCAGGCGGGGACGGGCGGAGGGGGTGGGGCGGGACATCGTGCCTTTCCGGGGGTCGCGGGGGACGGTCCGGTAGGCTCTCCACCCGTGCGCGTTCTGATCCACAATAGCGATTCGCCCCACAACCGCGGGGACCGGGCGATCCTCGCCGGCAACGTCGAGCTGGTCCGCAGGCGGTGGCCGGACGCCGAGATCGTCTCCCTGTCGCAGTACCCCGAGCGGGACGCCGCCTGGTTCGGGATCCGGTTCCTGCCGGTCTCGCCGTACAGCACCGGCATCGGCGACCTGTTCGCCCTGCTGCGTGCCGCGCGCAGCGCCGACGTCGTACTGTGGGGCGGCGGCGAGATCCTCAAGGACTACACGAACAAGCTCGGCCTCGTGTACTGGTTCGGCAAGATGCTGCTCGTCCGCGCGGTGAACAAGAACCTGATCGGCGCCTTCCAGGGCATCGGTCCGACCACCGCCGGCGTCAGCAAGCGCCTGATCCGCGCCACCGTCGACCTGAGCCGCTCGTTCGCCGTCCGCGACGACGAGTCCCGCGAGAAGCTCCTGGCGTGGGGCGTCCGCACGCCGATCGTGTCGTCGTTCGACCCGGCCGTCGTCGGGACCGTCACGACGCCCGACGCCGACGTGCTCGAACGGCTCGAGCGCACCACCGGACTGACCGCCGAGCGCCTCGAGGGTTCGATCGGCTTCGGCGTCCGCCGCTGGTTCCACTACAAGCGCAGCGGCTGGATCCCGTTCCGCTTCCTGCCGAAGCGCTTCCGGCAGACCGGCGTCGACAGCGACAAGCTCGTCACCTACCGCCAGGCCGTCGCCGACCTGGCCGACCGCGTCATCGACCGCTGGGACGCCGACGTCGTGTTCTACCCGATGCACATGGAGGCGTCGGAGGGCGACGCCGCCTTCGCCCGCGAGGTCATCGCCCTCATGCGGCACGCGGACCGCACCCACGTGGTCGAGGCCGACGAGTTCTCACCGTCCGAGTACGCGGGCCTGATGTCCTGCAGCCGCCTGTTCCTGGCGAGCCGGCTGCACTCCGCGATCGTCGCGACCATCGCCGGCGTCCCCGCCGCGGTGCTCTACTACGTCGACAAGGGCCGGCTGTTCTTCGAGCAGATGGGCCAGCAGGAGTTCTCGAAGCCGATCGAAGCAGCACTCGAGCCGACGTTCGTCGACGACGTGACGGCGCAGCTGGAGCGGCTCGACGCCGACCGCGACGCGGTCCGCGCGCAGCTCGCCGAGGGCGTGGCCCGGATGGCGACCGCGCTCGACGCCGACTTCGCCGAGGCGACCCGCGACGTCCGCTGACACCAGCGGCTCGCGATCGTGAGCCGATGACGGACGGGAGGCCCGTGGCGACACCGCCACGGGCCTCCCGTCCGTCCGGGCGAAGCTCGCCGGCGCGTGGTGCGTGGGCTGCGCATCGTGCGTGCGTCGTCGTCCGGTGCGGGCTTGCCCGCTTGGTGCGCGGTTGTGTGTCGGCACGGGGCGTGCAACGGCGCACCGGGTGTCGGAGTCCGCACCGTGCGGCGGACGGGAGGCCCGTGGTGCGTGGGCTGCGCACCGTGCGTGCGTCGTCTGGTGCGGGCTTGCCCGCTTGGTGCGTGTTTGTGTGTCGGCACGGGGCGTGCAACGGCGCACCGGGTGTCGGAGTCCGCACCGTGCGGCGGACGGGAGGCCCGTGGCGACACCGCCACGGGCCTCCCGTCCGTCATCCGCACCCGCTCAGGGCGTGACGCGCGTCACTCGGTCTTGGCCGCGAAGCGCTTCAGGTACGTGATGTCGTTCCGGTAGACGTCCTGGTCACCCGGGAGCACCCCGCTGGACGCCCACTGCCAGAAGGTCCACTTCGACCAGCTGCGCCCGAGCGTGCCCGGCGTAGTGAAGTTCTTGACCGGGTAGATCGCGACGAACAGCGGGTTCTTCGAGAACTGGTTGCTGTTGTTCGTGCAGCGCTTCCACCAGTCGGTGGTCGTGTAGATCGCGGGGTAGCGGTGGATCTTCTTGTAGACGGTGTTCGAGAAGTCCTTGATCCAGCTGCGCATCTGGCCCCAGGTCTTGCCGTAGCAGGTGCCCTGGGCCGCGCTGCCGTACTCGATGTCGAGCAGGGGCGGCAGGGTCTTGCCGTCCTTGCTCCACTGCCCGCCGTGCGCGAAGAAGTAGTTCGCCGTCGCGGCGCCGCTCGCCTGGCTCGGCTGCGCGTACACGTAGCCGCCGCGGTACAGGTTCCGCTGCTTGGCGGTGGCGTACTGCTGCTTGTAGGTCGAGCTGACGTAGGAGGTGCCCTCGGTCGCCTTGACGTAGGCGAACCGGGCGCCGTTGCGGTACGCCTGCAGGAAGTTGACGCTCGGCTGCCACGCGCTGATGTCGAACCCCTGGACGCGTCCCGGTGGTGGGCCGGACGCGGTGGCGGCGGAGGAGGTGCTCAGCGACTGGGCGCTCACGCCACCGGCGGCGCTGTCCGGCGCGGTCACCGTGACGTGTGACTCTCCGGCGTGGGCGGCGATGCCGGCCCCCATGGTGTGGTTCCCGGTGCGGTCCATCTCGGCGATGGAGAGCTGCTCGGCAGCGGGAGCCGCGGCTGTCGTCGTCGCAGTCGGTGCCGGCGTGGCCGGGGCAGTCTCGGCGACCGCCGTCCCGCTGCCGAAGGTGATGGCCCCGGCGACGGCGGCAGCGGTGCCGAGTCCGAGGATCTTGGTGATCGGTGCGCGCATGTGGTCTCGTCTTCCCTGTCGAGATGCCGTGGGCCCCTGATCACCCACGCCGCGGTCCGAGCGATGCTACCTGGCGAGCGACCGTGCTGTCCGCCACGCGCAGGACGTCAGCGCAGGACGTCGGCGCATGACGTCAGCGCAGGACGTCGGCGCATGACGTCAGCGCAGGACGTGCTGCGGCACGCCGCGGGTGCGTCAGCGCGCGGTGCGGCTGCTCGCGTCGGTGGCGGCGTCGTCGCTCTCGACCTCGGGCAGGCGGCCGCGGTGCGAGACCTCGGCCGTGGCGTGCTTCTGCCGGCGGTTCATGAAGTTGCGCTCGACGAGCCACCAGAAGCCGATGCAGATGCCGATCACGACCGGGATCACGACGAACACCATCATCAGGAACTGGTACTTCGGGTACAGGCCGAGGGGGAGGAGCAGCAGGTTGCCGAGGCCCAGCAGCGGGCTGTGGAACAGGTAGATCGAGTACGACACCAGACCGGCGAGCACGAACGGCTTCCACGCGAAGAAGCGCGCGAGCCAGGTGTGGTTGCCGGTGACCGCCTGGCGTCCCATCCAGGTGAGCAGGATGCCGGCGAGGATGCCGGTGACGACCTCGGACGGCCAGGTCTGGTGCTGCCAGTAGTCGCGGTTGCGGAAGAACACGAGCAGGGTCCCGAGGGCCATGGCGCCGACGAACGCGCCGCTCGCCCACCGCGGGCCACCGAGCTTCGAGCGCTCGCGGACCACGCCGGACAGGTGTTCGTCGCGCGCCTTCACAGTTAGTTCGGCGGCGAGCATCCCCACCGCGAACAGGCCGACGAACCACGGGTGCATGAACGAGTAACGGCTCTCGGCGCCCATCCACATGCCGATGAGGACCAGGCTCGACGCCGTCGCCCACCCGCCGAAGACCCGCCACAGCGGCAGGATCAGCAGCGGCATCAGGAAGTAGATCTGCCACTCGACCGCGACCGTCCACATCGGGCCGTTGATCTTGCCGATGTACTGCGGGAAGAAGTCGTGCACCAGGAAGAAGTGCGTCAGGAACGTGCCCCAGCCCATCGGCAGCTTCGTGTCCCACTGCGTGCCGCCGGGCTGGCCGAGCACTGGGACGAACAGGATCAGGAGGGCGAACAGCACGAGCGACGCCCAGTACGGCGGGATGATGCGTCGGGCGCGACGCCAGACGAACTTCCAGAACCCGCCGGGCAGACGGTAGCGGTCGAACCGGGTGAGCACCGGCAGCATGAGCACGTAGCCGGACAGCACGATGAAGAGCGGGACGCCGAGGTAGCCCCAGCCGATGATCGGGCGCAGCCAGGGCAGCTCGGTCGGGCCGGTGCCGGTCGTCCCGGTGAAGAGGTACGCGTGGTAGAAGACCACCGCGAGTGCGGCCAGCCCCCGGAGTCCGTCCAGGTAGGGGAACTCGAGTCGGCCGCCGGCGCGGGGCGCGGGGGCAGCGGAGTCGGCTGCGGGTACTGCGGCGCGGGTTTCGGTGGCCAACGATCGTCCTCGTGGTGGTCGGAGCGGGGTCGCAGGCAGTCTCCCACACGCCGACCCGGCGCCGCGATCAGGCACCCTGTGCCTGGTGTTTCGGTTCGGATGTCATGATGAAGCACGTGACCTCGACGAGCGCAGCCGCAAGGCAGATCACCCACGAGCCCGTCCACCGGCGTTCGGGGGCGGTTCCGAGGCGGTACAAGCACGTCGTCGCGCCGGTCATCCTGGCGGTGCTCGTCGTCGTGGGCGTCGCGCTCAGCGCCGCCGTGGCGTACCACAACCGCCTCGGCGTGACGAACGTCGACGGCATCTCCTACATGGGCATCGCCCGCGAGTACGCGAACGGCTGGCTGCCCGACGCGATCAACGCCTACTGGTCGCCGATGGTGTCCTGGATGATGGCGCCGTTCATCGCGGCCGGCCTCGGCATGCAGACGGCCTTCGCGGTCGTGAACTGCTTCGCGGTCGCCGTCGTGCTCGGCGTCGGTGGCTGGCTGGTGTGGTCGCAGAACCACCGCATCGTGCCGGCTGTCCTCTTCATGGTCACCGCGATCCCGGCACTGATGAGCGCGGTGTCGGTGCAGACCCCCGACCTGCTCGTCGTCGCGTGGGTCGTCGGCTACCTGTGGGCACTCCGGTGGGCCGACCAGGCGTTGCACGGGTCGACGCGGGCCCGGTTGGTCTCCGGCGGGGTGCTCGGCGCGGTCGCGGCCATCGGGTACTTCGTGAAGCTCTTCCTGCTGCCGGTGGCGGTCGGCGCGGTGATCCTGTGGCTGCTGCTCCGGGTCTGGTCCGCACGACGCCGTCGTGAGCCGGTGCTGCACTGGTGGACGTCGCCCGTGGCCACGATCGTGGTCTTCGCCGTCGTCATCGCACCGTGGGTCGGTGCCCTGACCATGAAGTACGGGTCGCCGACCCTGGGCTCGTCGCTCTCGGTGAACATCGGCTCGAAGTTCGACGACGGCGGGCGTGCGACCGACTGGCCGTTCCTGCCCGTGCCGCCGAACTCGCACGCGTTCTCCCCGAACGAGGACTTCACCCCGTCGGTCTACAAGCAGGGCCCGATGGAGAACCCGGACCCGTCCGTGGTGCCGCCGACGACCGAGTCGACCACCGAGGACACCGCGCCGAAGATCACCAAGGACTCCGGCATCGCTGCCCGCGCTGGCTACTACCTGCACGAGCGCATGCTCGCGCTGCCCTACTACCTGCAGAAGATCAGCACGTTCGCGCCGTTCGCTGCACCGATCGCCCTGCTCTTCGCCGCCGCCCTGGTGATCGGCGTGGTCCGGTTCCGCCGGTACGCGTTCACCTGCATCGTCGCGGCGACGACCCTGGTCTACTTCGTCGGCTACGGCATGATCACGTCGTCGTCGAGCGGTGGCGGGAACGCGCGCTACTACTGGCCGCTGTTCTACCTGACGGCGATGATCGGCGCGCTCATGCTGCCGGCCGTCTGGCGGTTGGTCCGACGACGCGGCGTGGTCCGGACGATCGTGGCGTGCGTCGCGATCGCCGTCGTCCCCGTGGCGTCGTTCACGCAGAACTGGATCGGGTCGCCGGCACCCTTCTACCCGTCGGTGAACCGCACCGAGGCGCTTCGTGTCACCGGCCCGACCGACGTCCCCGAGATCGTGCGGCTCGCCGACCAGATCCGGGCGAGCGGAGCCCTGCCCGAGGACGCCACCGTCATCGGCTCGAACTACCGGTCGCTGTCCTCGTTGGCGTTCCTGACCGACACGCGTGTGTACGGTCGCTCAGGTCAGGGCTACACGTACCACTCGGACGCGATGCGCAAGCTGTTCATCGACGAGGGCGTGCAGTACTTCGTGCAGTTCGACCCCGCCAACGCGCCGGCACGCGACTACTCGATGGCCGGGAAGCTCGTCGGCACGTACAACGCGACGATCTCGTGCAGCGCCGACCGGTCCACCGATCCCGAGATCCCCTGCCGCGTCCAGATCGTCAAGTTCGCCAAGTAGCCGCCGCTCCAGGGAGCGCGCCACACCAGCGTCTACGATGACCTGGTCCCGAAGCCCGGCAGGAGACCACGTTTGTCAGGAACCACCAGCGACACCCCCGCGCCCGAGGGGAAGCGTCCGCCGACCTGGCGACGGTTCCTCGGCAAGGCGATCCCCATCGTCTTCTACGTGCTGCTCGCGGTCTTCCTCGTGCTGTACGTGCGGAGCGTCGACTGGGGACAGCTCGCCGGGTTGGACTGGCAGTGGGGCTGGGTGATCCTGGCGACCGTGATCAGCCTGGGCTTCCGCTACTGGGGCGTCGGCATCTGGTTCTACCTGCTGCGGCGGCTCGGTGCGACCGGCCTGAAGGGCAGCGGCGTCACGCTGACCTACGTGTACGCGAAGTCCTGGATGGGCCGCTACATCCCGGGGGCCGCGACCTGGATCATCGGCAAGGTCTACTTCGCCTCGAAGCACGGCGTCTCGAAGGCCCGGCTCGGCGTCAGCGGCCTGCTCGAGGGCGCGCTGCAGATCGCCGCCACCCTCGCCCTGGCGCTCGTCCTGCTGCTCATCGACCCCCGCACGCACGCGCTCAGCCCGTGGCTCATCGCCCTGATGATCGCGGCGTTCGTCGCCTGCGTCGTGTGCCTGATCCCGCGGGTCTTCGTGTTCCTGATCGGCATCGCGCTGAAGATCCTGCGTCGCAAGCCGCTCGAGGCCGACGTCCGCCCGAACCTCGGCACCGTCCTCGGCGGCGCCGGTCTGTACGTCGCCGGTGCGATCCTGTCGGGCACGGCGTACTACTTCATCACCCTCGGGGTGTACCCGTCGCTCAAGCTCAGCGACGCGGCGTTCGTCATCGGTGCCGCGAGCATGGCCTCGGCGATCAGCATGCTGGCCGTGTTCGCCCCCGGCGGCCTCGGCGTCCGCGAGGGCGTGCAGGCCCTGCTCCTCACCCTCGTCATGCCGCCGGGGATCGCCCTGGTCGTGGTCGTCGTCACCCGCGTGTGGAGCCTGGCGGTCGACGGCCTGTTCCTGCTCTGCGCCGCAGCGCCGACCTGGTTCCGCCGTGGTCGTCCGACCGACGACCCGTCGGCCGTCGAGGGCAGCGCCCCCGCCGCCTGACGCGCACTTCGTGAGCAGGAATGGTCGGGTCCGCGGTGCGCGACCCGACCATTCCTGCTCACCATCCGGGGGCACGTGACGCGCGTGACGACGGACGGGAGGCCCGGTGCCAGCTGGCACCGGGCCTCCCGTCCGTCTGGTGGGGCGTCCACCCCGTCAGCCGCACGCCCGACGTGCGGTCACGACGCGGGGGCGGCCACCCGACGATCGGCGCGGGCGACCTGGACGACCGACGCGACCAGGCCGACGGCCACCAGCGCGACCACGACCACGAGCACTGCGGGCGGCACCGGCCCGATCTCCGTGTAGCGGAGCAGCCCGCGCCCCGTCACCGGGAACAGGGCGGCGTTCCAGAACCACGCCGACGCCACTGCGAACCCGTACACGCCCACGGCGGGCAGCAGGACGGCCAGCGCCACCGCGACCCACGAGCGTGCGCGTCCGGCGGGCACCAGCCGACGCCAGGCCAGGGCGCTCAGCACGATCAGGCAGACGATCGCGGGGAAGTAGTAGCGCCCCTGGGTCGCGGCGACCTCGGTGGTGGTGAGGTACGAGTGCGCGCTCGTCCGGTTCTGGATGCCGATGAGGAGCGCCGGGAACACCGCCAGGCACAGGGCCACCCGCAGGTCGGGGCCGCGCCGGAACGCCCAGCCGACGAGCACGACGAGCGCGATGACCGTCAGGACGGCCGTGAGCAGGTCGCCCATGCTGACCTGTGCCCGACCGCCGAAGCTGCCCCAGAACGTGCGCGCGAGCGTGCCCCAGCTGACGTCGAGGAAGTGCCCGAGCGTCGGGTGCTCGCCGGGCGGGAAGTCCTTCGGCGGACGCATCGCCGTGTAGCCGTTCGGCTGGATCCGGCCGTAGGCGAACCAGTTGTGCACCCACCACCACGCCCCGATGCCACCGGACACGGCCATCGTCACCACGGTGCGGACCACCCGTTGCCGCAGCGACAGCACTCCGGCGCCGGCGAAGAGCACGACCACCGCCACGAACGGCACGGCGGGCAGTCCGGTGCCCTTGACCCAGACCAGGGCGCCGAGCACCACCGCGAGCGCGATGGTGGTGCGCCACCGGGTGTCACCGGTGAGCAGCCGGGTGGCGAGCCACACGACGATCCCGGCGACGAGCAGCACGGGGGCGTCGTTCGAGAACGAGGAGCCGATGGACGCGAGCTCGGGCGTCGCGAACACGGCGAGCCCACCGACGAGCGCGGCCCGCGGCGACCGGGTCACGCGGCGGACGGACGCCCACGCCAGCAGCGGCAGTGCGGTGACGGCGAGGACGTCGGCGAGCCGCAGCGCGGTGAACGCCCGGTCCCATCGCAGGTCGCCGAAGTCCACGGCACGGAGCACGGCGGCACCGGCGAGGTAGGCGGTCGGCGGGTGCTGGGTCATCTGGTTGACGGTCGACGACGGCCCGGGGGCGTTCTGCAGCAGCTCGCTGACGGTCGACCACTCGCTGGACGGCTTCGTCGCCTGCTCGACCTTCGCGGCCTGCACCGCGTTGGTGACGGACAGGTCGCCCGGGGCGGCCCAGGCGTCACCGAGCGCGACGTGCACGGCGGCGTCGATGTGCGCCGTCTCGTCCGGGGCCTCGAAGACCGGGACGATCAGCGCCCAGGCGACGAGCCACAGGCCGAAGGTCGCCGTGACGACGGCGATCGCCACACGCTCCCAGCGGGCGGTGCGGGGTGGTGCGGTGGTGCTGGTGGTGGTCTCGTGGGCCGTCACCCGGTCGAGTCTAGGGCGCGTCCCTCGGGTGCGACGTCGGCGGCCGCGGGCTCGGAGCCGGTCCGCTCGGGGTGGTACACCCACACCTTGTAGAGCCAGAAGCGGAACACCGTGCCG
Organism: Curtobacterium sp. PhB137; assembly: GCF_003814955.1. Classification (NCBI taxonomy): domain Bacteria; kingdom Bacillati; phylum Actinomycetota; class Actinomycetes; order Micrococcales; family Microbacteriaceae; genus Curtobacterium; species Curtobacterium sp. PhB137. The sequence continues at coordinate 408,134 of NZ_RKQO01000007.1, forward strand.
AGCACCAGGCCGACGATGTTCGCGACGTTGTCGGCGAAGACGGAGGTCAGTCCCATCACGTAGTGGGACACCCCGAGGCACGCGAGCGCGATGACCATGCCGCCGAGCGAGACGACGACGAACTCGATGCCCTCGCGGGTGGCGACGGCACGGCGCTGCTCGCGGAACGTCCAGTACCGGTTGCCCATCCAGTTGACGAAGATGGCGACGACGGTGGAGATGACCTTCGCCCAGAACGGCCCGGAGTGCACCTCGTCGGGGTTCAGGACGGTGATGCGCAGCACGTTGAACACCGTGGTGTCCACGACGAAGCCGACGGCACCGACCACGCCGAAGCGTGCCAGTTGGGCAATGAGGCGCCGCACGTGCCCTCCAGGATCCGTAGAGTTGTCGCGGGCCGTGCACAACGCGACCCGAACAGCGATTGTAGACAACGCGTTCACCCCGGATGGTGCGAACGCCGGAAGGATCACACAGCATGGCGTTGCGCGTCGGGGTCATCGGTGGGGGACAGCTGGCACGGATGATGGTGCCGGTGGCCGTCGAGCTGGGGATCGACATCCGGGTCCTCGCCGAGGGGCCGGGCATGTCGGCCGCCATCGCCGCCACAGCCGAGGGCGACTACCACGACGTCTCGACGGTGCTGGCGTTCGCCCGCGACGTCGACGTGGTGACGTTCGACCACGAGCACGTGCCCCAGGACGTCCTGCGCGCCCTGGTCGACGCCGGCGTGGCCGTCCGCCCCGGACCCGGTCCGCTGGCCGTCGCCCAGGACAAGATCACGATGCGCACGAAGCTCTCCGAGCTCGGCCTGCCGGTGCCCGACTGGGCCGCGGTGCACGACCCCGACGAGCTCCGGGCCTTCCTCGACGAGCACGGCGGCCGCGCGGTCGTGAAGACGCCCCGCGGTGGCTACGACGGCAAGGGCGTGCGGGTCGTGTCCGACCCGTCCGACGTCGACGACTGGTTCATCGCCGTCGCCGAGGCCGGCGGCGGGCAGACGCTGCTCGCCGAGGAGCTCGTCCCGTTCACCCGCGAACTCGCGCAGTCCGTCGCCCGCCGCCCCTCCGGCCAGGTGGTGGCGTGGCCGCTGGTCGAGACCGTGCAGCGCGACGGTGTCTGCGCCGAGGTCATCGCCCCCGCGCCCGACAGCGCCGGACGCATCGCCGACGTGACGGAGTCGATCGCGGTCCGGATCGCCGAGGAGCTCGGGGTCACCGGGGTCCTGGCCGTCGAGCTGTTCCAGACCGCCGACGAGCGCATCCTGATCAACGAACTCGCGATGCGACCGCACAACACCGGTCACTGGACGATCGACGGTGCGACGACGAGCCAGTTCGAGCAGCACCTGCGTGCCGTCCTCGACCTGCCGCTCGGTGCCACCGGGTCGTTCGCCCCGGCCGCCGTGATGATCAACGTGCTCGGCGGACCGGCCGACGGCGACCTCGCCGCCCGGTACCCGGCCGCGCTCGAGGCGTTCCCCGAGGCGAAGTACCACTTCTACGGCAAGGCCCCTCGACCCGGTCGGAAGATCGGCCACGTGACGGTGATCGGCGACGACGTCGACGACGTCGTCTACCGGGCACGCGCGGCCGCGGCGCACTTCGACGACTGACGAGGGGGTGTCGGCACTGTTGCCGACACCCGCTCGGGTGCCACCCGCACTGGCGGCTGGCCGCCACTGCGGGCGCATGGTGCCATGGACGGGTCCAGGGGTCCGATCGTCCAGGGGAGTGTCCATGCGCCGCCGTCCGCGCCGTGTCGTCGTCTGCGGCGCCGCCGTCGCACTCACCGCCCTCGTCGGCGGGCTGCTGCCCGTCGCGTTCGGGTCGAGCGCCACCGCCGCGACGTCCGCGACGACCATCCGCTCCGCATCGGCTGCGTCGCTGTACGGTGCCGGCCCGTACCGGTCGCCCACGAGCGAGGCAGCGAAGGCGGCCACCGCGCTCGCCGCCTCGGACCCCGCTGGTGCCGCCGCGGCGTCGACCATCGCCCGGTACCCCGTCGCGACGTGGCTCGGCGAGTGGACGCAGGGGACCCAGCTGACCAAGACGATCAGCACGGCGGTCTCGGGGGCCGAGCAGTCCGGCACCACCCCGGTGTTCGTGCTGTACGCGATCCCGGACCGGGACTGCGGCGGGTACTCCGCCGGCGGGTTCTCCGAGGCCTCCTACGACGCCTGGGTCGACCAGGTCACCGCGGCACTCGCCGGACACCGCGCCGCCGTGATCGTCGAGCCGGACTCCCTCGCGATGCTCAGCAACGCGAAGTGCAGCACCACGCTCGACGAGCAGCGCTACCGGATCCTGTCCCGCACCGTCGCCGGGCTCACCGCCGCCGGGGTGCCCGCCTACCTCGACGCCGGCAACTCGAACTGGGTGCCGCCCGCGACGATGGCCGCACGGCTGAACAGTGCCGGCGTGCAGCAGGCCCGCGGGTTCTTCACGAACGTCGCGAACTACTACCCGACCGCGCAGGAACAGGCCTACGCGCAGAAGGTCTCCGGTGCGACCGGGGGATCGCACTACGTGATCGACACCTCGCGGAACGGGCAGGGCTGGCGGGGGACCTGGTGCAACGGCCCCGGCGCCGGACTCGGCACCTCGCCCCGGGTCGCCACCGACGGCACTGCGCTCGACGCCCTGCTGTGGGTGAAGACCCCCGGCGCGAGCGACGGCACCTGCAACGGCGCCCCCGCCGCGGGCAAGTGGTGGTCCTCCTACGCCCAGGCCCTCGTCGCGAACGCCCGGCTCGGGGTCCCCGCGGCCGACCTCGCGCCGCAGGGTTCGCTCGAGGTCGTCGCCGGCACCGGTGGCGGCGTCCGGGTCCGGGGATGGGCCTTCGACGAGGACGACCCCACGCAGCCCGTCCGGGTCCGTGCCACCGTCGACGGCGTCGCCGCTGGAGCCGTGACCGCCGGACTCCGCCGCACCGACGTCGACGCCGCCGCGGGCGTCGGGGCGACCCACGGCTTCGAGGCCGTCGTCCCGACTGCCGCCGGCGCGCGCCGGGTCTGCGTGACCGCGGTGAACATCGGCGCTGGGTCGGACACCACGCTCGGGTGCGCCACCGTCCGCGCCTTCCGGGACGACCCCTACGTCGCGCTCGAGTCGGTGACGGGGAAACGGGGCGGCATCAGCGTCCGTGGCTGGGCCTTCGACGGTGACGCCGTGTCCTCCGCCAGCACGGTCGCGATCACGGTCGACGGCAGACGGGTGACGTCGTTGTCGGCGGGACGCGTGCGCGCCGACGTCGACCGGACGTGGGGGTCCGGGACGAAGCACGGCTTCGCCGGCACCGTCGCCCTCAAGGCCGGCAAGCGGACCGTCTGCGCGGTCGCGCGGAACACCGGCACCGGGAAGGACCGGAAGGCGAGTCCCTGCCGGACGGTGACGGTGGCGCGGCGCTGACCGCTCGGGCCCGTTCCGCTGGCAACCCCGCACCGTGCGAGGTGCGAGGTGCCGGTGCTGCCGTCGCACGGTGCGGCACTGCTCAGTCGGTGCGAGGTTGATCGCTGGGTGCGGTCATGCAGGCTCGCACGGATCGGTCAGCGGGCTCCCCGGCGACGAACTCCGCACGGTGCGCGTCCGATCACTGCGTGCGAGCCAGGTCGCCCGGTGCGAGAGGATGGGCACATGCCGCGTGATCTCGTCCGCCGGGCCGCTCGTCGACTCCGCCGGGTCGTCGCCGGGACGCCCCCCGTGCCCGCTCCGCTGCCGGTCCTCGGCTACGTCGTCGCGGGCGGTGACGGCGCCCACCCCGCATCCGCCCACGTGCGCGTCGTCCGGCGTACCGAGCACCTGGCGGCCAGCGGCACGGCCGAGGTCCGCCAGGTCGACCCCGTCGCGTTCGTCGACGGGACCGACACGACGTCGTACGCCGCCGTCCTGGTGCAGCGCGACATCCTGCCGCGCGACGCCGTGCAGCCCTTCCTCGCGGCGGCTGCGGCCCGCGGCGTCCGCGTCGTCGGCGAGGTCGACGACGACTTCTTCACCGAGTCCGGCCGCCAGCGCCTCGCCCGCGCCGAGTACGACCCGGACCGCCTCGCCTCGATCGACGCACTGGTCCGCGGTGCCGACACGGTCGTCGTGAGCACACCGGAGCTGGCCGAGGTCGTGCGCCCGGTCGCCCGCGACGTCACGGTCGTGCCGAACGCCCTCGACCCGGGGCTGTGGACCGCTGGCGCGACCGAGGACGACGACGATCGTCCCGGAGCAGAGCACCGGGTGCTGTACATGGGCACGCTCACCCACGCCGCCGACCTCGAACTCCTGCGCGACGTCTTCACCGACCTGACGACCACCGACGGCACGCCGATCCGGCTCGAGGTCATCGGTGTGACCGACGAGGGCGGCGCCGACTGGTTCCGCCGCATCGAGGTGCCGGACGGCCACTACCCGGCGTTCTCCCGCTGGCTCGTGGCGCACCGGGAGCGCTGGCGTGCCGGTGTCGCGCCCCTTCGTGACGAGGAGTTCAACCGCGCCAAGAGCGACCTGAAGTTCCTCGAGTACACCGCACTCGGACTGCCAGCAGTGGTCTCGGACCGGCCCTCCTACGCCGTGGCGCGGGCCCACGGGGCCGTCGCGGTGCCGGATGTCGTCGGGGCCTGGCGTGGTGCGGTGCGCGCCGCCGTCGAGCGCGGGACGGCCGACGAACGGGCGGTCCGGTGGGTCACGGGGGAGCGCACGATCGGCCGTGACGACGACGCCTGGCGCCGCGTGCTGCTCGGCTAGGCTCGTCGCGTGACCGACACCGACGCACCCGTCCAGCCGCTCGTCTCGATCATCATGGGGTCGGACTCCGACTGGCCGACGATGCGCGCTGCGGCCGACATCCTGGCCGAGCTCGGCATCCCGTTCGAGGCGGACGTCGTGTCGGCGCACCGCACGCCCGACAAGATGACCCGGTTCGCCCGCGGCGCCGCCGAGCGTGGCATCCGCGTCGTGATCGCCGGTGCCGGTGGCGCCGCGCACCTGCCGGGCATGGTGGCCTCGATGACGACGCTGCCCGTCATCGGTGTCCCGGTGCAGCTCGCACGCCTCGACGGCCTCGACTCGCTGCTGTCGATCGTGCAGATGCCGGCCGGCATCCCGGTGGCGACGATGGCGATCAACGGTGCCGCGAACGCCGGACTCCTCGCCGCGCGGATCATCGGCACCTCGGAGCCCGCGGTCGCGGCTCGCCTGACCGAGTACGCCGACGGCCTCGAGCGACTGGTCGAGGAGAAGGCCGCGCGCCTGCGCGATTCCCTCTAGCGTTCCGCGCGCCTGCGCGACTCCCTCGAGCGTTCCGCGCGGGTGGCCCCGGGACCGTCGAACGGGTTCCCGCCGTTCAGGACGCCGTACGCGATCGCGTTCGTCCGGTCGGCGCAGGCACGGTCGAGCGTCCGCGTCGCTGTCCGGACGACCTCGCCGGTGATCGGTCGGCCGCATTCCTCGCATCGGGTCATGCGCGCTACGGTACCGCCATGCCTGCTCGTCTCCGTCGCCACACCGCCACCCTCGTCCTGGTCGGTGTCGCGGTCGTCGCCGCCGTGGTGTGCGCCGTCGCCGCACGGGGCGCCGGCCCGGTGTCCTGGTGGATCCGAGGCACGGACGAGCACGTCGTCGCGACGAAGTCGCAGTTCGACTCGTGGCTCCTGGCGTCGCACGTGGCCGAGGTCGCAGCGGTGGTCGCGGTCGTCGCCGTCCTCGCCGCGGTCGTCACCGCCGTCGTGTCGTCACGCCGCCGTCGCACGCGGGTCTGAACACCACCGCCTGCCGGAGCCCACGAGTCGCCGGCAGCCCCAGAACGGGGGACGCAACACGGCGCTGATCAGCACTTCTTCGACGTAGACGGAACGTTCTGCAACCCCCGCGTACTGGGGATGCGCCGGTTCTGTCAACCCCGCGCGCGGGCTGCATTTCGCAACTACGGTGAACGGCGGGTGGTCGAGATCCGGCCGCCCGGCACCCACGGGAACGGGTGCGAACCGTCACGTCAGGGAGTGACAGCTCATGCAGAAACGTGCAACCAAGCGGGCCGCACTCACCGTCGTGCTCCTCAGTGCCGCACTCGTCGCAGGACCGCTCGGCACGGGAACCGCAGCGTCCGCCAGCTCGGCACCGATCGGGAACGTCGGGAACTTCAAGCAGACCTTCCGCGAGAACTTCAGCACGGCGGCGGCCGCCAAGGGGAAGTTCGCCAAGACCTACGCGAAGTCGTGGCAGCCCTACCCGGACGGCACCGGGGGGATGTACTACTCGGGCGCCCAGATCAGCTCGCACAACGGGTACATGGACGTCAAGCTGGACGGCAAGCACGGCGCCGCTGGCACCTTCGGCACCCCGTCGGGTGCATGGGGGCACAAGGGCGGCAAGTTCATCGTCCGCGCCAAGGCGACCGGCGGCGACGGGAACGGCGCCGCGTTCATGCTCTGGCCGTCGTCCGACAAGTGGTCGGACGGCGAGATCGACTACCCCGAGGCGAACTTCGAGCAGCAGCCGATGCTGCACCACCACTCGATGACCCCCGGCCAGGAGGTCAACGCGACGAGCCTGAGCACCGGCGTCTCGTGGCGCTCGTGGCACACGTACTCGATCGAGTGGATCCCGGGGAAGTCGGTGCGCTACCGCCTCGACGGCAAGGTGATCAAGACGATCACGAAGCACGTGCCGAAGACCGCGCACCGGTACATGTTCCAGGTCGGCAACTGGGGTGCCACCGGCCACCTGTACATCGACTGGGTCAGCACGTACACCTACAAGAAGTGACGTACACCTCCGAGAAGTGACGTGACGGCCGCGCCGGCTCAGAGGTCGGCGTGCAGCTGCCAGGTCTCGGCGGCGGAGTCGCTCCAGTCGTACATCCGGGCACGGTCCGGCCCGGCGACGGCGAGCTGTCCGGCGAGCAACGGGTCGTTGACGACCTGGTAGACCGCCTGCGCGATCCGCTCCGGGTACGAGTCCCGCGGGTTCCGGGCGACGGTCACCCCGGCGTCGGACGCGACCTCGGCCACCGCGGGGTCGTCGGAGTGGATGACCGGGGTGCCGAAGCTCATCGCCTCGATCACGGGCAGGCCGAAGCCCTCGGCGAAGCTCGGGAACACGAACACGGTCGCCCGGTCGTAGACCACGGCGAGGTCGGCGTCGTCGATCCGCCCGAGCACCTTCACCCGGTCGCGGGCGAGCCCGGCGCGCTCGGCGGTGCCGTACACGTCGACGTCGCCCCAGCCGTCCGGGCCGGAGATCACGAGCGGGATATCGGCGGGGGCGTCGGGGTGCGCGAGCGCCTCGATCAGGGACCCGAGTGCCTTGCGTGGTTCGAGCGTGCCGACGGCCAGCACGTAGCGGTCCGGCAGGCCGAGACGCTCGGCGCGCAGGTCGGCGTCGACGGGCAGCCGCAGCCGACCGCTCGGAGCTCCGCCGATGACGCGCAGTCGGTCGTCGAACCGGTGGATCTCGTTCAGTGCGCTCGCGACCGCGTGGGTGGGCACGACGACGGCGTCGGCGTGCTTCCACGCGCGCTTCACCATCGCCTTGTGGAAGTGGACGCCGCGGGGCGTCAGGGTCTCGGGGTTCGTCCACGGCACGGTGTCGTGCACGGTGACGACGGTCTGCCGGCCCGGGTCCTGGAACCGGTCGTGCTTGACCAGGGGTGCGAGGACGCTCGGCGCGTGCACCATGCCCTTCGCGATGCCACCGACGAAGCCGCCCTGCCACGCGAGCGAGAGTTCACGACGGCCCAGCGGCAGACGCTGCAGGTCGGACAGACCGGGCAGCAGTGTGCGCAGATGCGCCATCTCGTCGGAGCTGACCGCGGACACGACCCCGGCGACGTCGCAGCCGCTCGGCGCGTTCGCCACGAGGTGCCGGGCGAGCTCTTCGGCGTACCGCCCGATGCCACCCGGAACGGGTGCGACGACCTGGTCGACGAGGACGTGGAGGGTGGTCATGGTGCTGCTCTCCTCGTCGTGGTGATGGGGCCGAGGACCGGCCCGGCGCCCGGCTGCCCGACCCTACCAGGGCCGGTGGGCCGCCCCCTGGAAGCCGCGGCAGGAGACCGGGACGGGAGGCCCGGATCACGTTCGCGACGCGGCGGACGTGATCCGGGCCTCCCGGTCGACTGCCGTGCTTACTTCGTCAACGCTCCTGCGGCCACCGCAGCGCGCAGCGCCTCGCGCCAGTCGCGCATCGGCGCGAGGCCGGCGCGCGACCAGCCGTCATGGCCGAGCACGCTGTACGCCGGGCGCGGCGCCGGCCGGACGAACGCGGCGCTGTCGGTCGGCAGGACGCGCTCGGGGTCGAGCCCGAGCTCGGTGTAGATGGCGCGGGTGAAGTCGAACCACGACCCCTGCCCGGCGTTGGTGCCGTGGTAGACGCCCGCGGGGGCGTCGCCGTCGACGAGCTCGACGATCCGCGCGGCGAGGTCGCCGGTCCACGTCGGCTGACCGACCTGGTCGGTGACGACGCTCACGGTGTCGTGCGAGCCGGCCAGCCGGAGCATCGTCGCGGCGAAGTTCGGTCCGTGCGCGCCGTAGATCCAGGCGGTGCGGACGACGTACGACGTGTCCGGGGCGATCTCGCGCACGAACGCCTCGCCCGCGGCCTTGGTGCGGCCGTAGGCGTTGATCGGGTCGGTCGGGGCGTCCTCGGCGTACGGGGCGGTGCCGTTGCCGTCGAAGACGTAGTCCGTCGACACCGTGACGAGCTTCGCGCCGTGGCGGACCGCGGCCTCGGCCAGGAGCTTCGGACCGGTCGCGTTGACGGCGAAGGCGTCGTCCTCGTGGTCTTCTGCGTCGTCGACCTTCGTGTACGCGGCGGAGTTGATCACGACGTCGTGTCCGGCGACGGCGGCGTCCACCGCGGCCGGGTCGGTGATGTCGAGCTCGGCGCGCGAGAGTGCCGTGACGTCGCGGCCGGCGAGCGCGGCCTGGAGGTCACGGCCGAGCATGCCGGCGGCGCCGGTGATGAGGTACCTGGTCATGCGATCGCTGCGCGCTCCTTGAGCGGCTCCCACCACGAACGGTTGTCGCGGTACCACTGCACGACGTCGGCCAGGCCCTGCTCGAAGGGGACCTGCGGCTCGTAGCCGAGCTCGGCCTGGATCTTCGAGATGTCGACCGAGTAGCGCAGGTCGTGGCCGAGACGGTCGGCGACGCGGTCGACGTACGACCAGTCCTTGCCGGTGGCGTCGAGGAGCAGCTGCGTGAGCTCCTTGTTGGTGAGCTCGGTGCCGCCACCGATGTTGTAGATCTCGCCGGCGCGGCCACGGGTCAGGACCATCGCGATGCCGCGGGTGTGGTCGTCGACGTGCAGCCAGTCGCGGATGTTGTTGCCCTCGCCGTACAGCGGGACGTGCACGTCGTCGATGAGGTTCGTGACGAAGAGCGGGATGACCTTCTCGGGGAAGTGGTACGGCCCGTAGTTGTTCGAGCAGCGCGTGATCGAGAGGTTCAGCCCGTGGGTGCGGTGGTAGCTGCGGGCGAGCAGGTCGCTACCGGCCTTCGACGCCGAGTACGGGGAGTTCGGCTCGAGCGGGCGTTCCTCGTCCCACGAGCCCTCGCTGATGGAGCCGTAGACCTCGTCGGTGGAGACGTGCACGAAGCGCTCGGTGCCGTGGCGGAGCGCAGCGTCGAGCAGGCGCTGGGTGCCGACGACGTTCGTCTCGACGAAGATGCCGGAGTCGCGGACCGACCGGTCGACGTGGGACTCGGCGGCGAAGTGCACGATCGCGTCGACCGTCGGGACGACCTCGTCGAGCTTCGCGGCGTCGCGGATGTCGCCGTGCACGAAGGTGTAGCGGGGGGAGTCGGCGACCGGTGCGAGGTTCGCTTCGTTGCCGGAGTAGGTCAGCGCGTCGTAGACGACGACCTCGGCGCCCTCGAGGCCGGGGTACGCGTCCTCCAGGGTGCGGCGGACGAAGTTCGAGCCGATGAAGCCGGCTCCTCCGGTGACGAGGATCTTCACGAGTTCTCTTTCCTGACGGTCGGTTCGTGGGTCGGCGGCGATTCTAGCGGGAGCCCGGTGACGGGGGTGGTCGTGGTGCTCGGCACGGCGGCCGTGGTGCTCGGCACGGCGGCCGCGCGCCAGACGAACACGGCGGCTGCGACGGCGGCGGCGAGGAACAGTACGCCGGCCAGCGCGATCGGGAGCGGCCCGGCGAGCGAACCACCGGCCATCGCCGACAGGCCGCCAGGGGTGACCCGGAACTGGACGTTCTCCCACGCGCCGCGGTACGCGATGCCGAGGCCGTACAGGGCGATGGCGAACGAGCCGACGGCGGCGATCCGGGCGAGCCGGCGGCGCAGTTCCGGACGGACGACCAGGGCACGCCACGCCACGGCCTGCGACAGCACGAGGGCGACGACGGCCACGAACAGGAACCGGCCCTGCAGCCCGTTGCCCTGGTGCGTGCCGAGGTAGTTCCGCCAGTTGTAGGCAAGGGTCGCGACGACGACGAGCGCCGGCCAGACCAGGGCGATGGTCATCACCCGGCGTCCGGCGCCGCGACGCGCGTACGACCAGCCGAGGGCGACGAGACCGATGATCGCCAGGGCGTCGACGACCATGGGCGGCAGCGGCCACTGGTTCGCGCCGAAGTCCCCGAAGAACGAGGCGGTCAGGCCGTCCCACTGCCGACCGGCGAACGCGCCGGGGTTCGCACCGCCCGACGGGTACGGCTGCACCGTGGTCACGCCGCGCAGGGCGTCCGGCAGCAGGGTCCCGCTGACGAGCAGCGTGCGGACCCACCACCAGCCGGACACGGCGGCGGCAGCGACGACGACCACGCCGGCGTGCAGGGCCGACCGGCGCCACGGACGTGCGGTGCGCTGGTCGCGGTCGCGGTCGCGGTCGTCGCGGGCCAGCGCGAACACGAGGACGACGAACGGCACCGCCAGCAGACCGAGTGCGCTGATCGCCGCGAGCCCGGTCACCGCCACGGCCAACCCCGCCGTGGTCCACCACGACCGGTCACCGGTGAGCACCCGCACGCTCAGCCACACGAGCACGGCGCCGAGCAGGATCATCGGCGCCCACGACGTCACGCCGGCGGCGACCTGCGCGAGCTGCGGCACCGCGAAGAGCAGCAGCGGTGCGACCAGGGCGGTCCGCGGCGACCGCGTCACCCGGCGGACGGTCGCCCACACGAGCACCGGCAGCGCGGTCACGAGCACGACGTCGAACAGGCGCAGGACGAGCACCGAGGTGGCCCAGTCGTGCGCCCCGAAGCGGATCAGGCGCAGGATGCCCGCGGCGACGAGCCAGTACGTCGGCGGGTTCTGCGACATCGGGTCGATCGCGGGGGAGTCGCCGGGGACCGCCGCCAGGAGCGCGTCGACCGTGGGGCGGTCGACGGCGGGCACCGGGTGCTCCACGATCTGCCGGATCGCAGCGAGGTAGTGCATCTCGCCGCCGTGCGGCCACCCGAGGCCGAGCGCCAGCCGGAACGCGGCGTCGACGTGGGCGGGCTCGTCAGGAGCGCCGAACGCGGGGGTGAGCAGGGCGAAGCCGAGCAGCAAGCCCAGCCACGCGACGGTGATCGTGCCGAGCACGAACCACTCGCGGCGGGCGGTCACGCCGTCACCGCCGTCCGGCGCACGAAACGCACCAGCAGGACCGCCGTGGCGATCAGCGCGACCGCTGCCACGGTGGCCAGCGTGAAGTTCCCGCCGGCGGCGAGCATGCCGTACTGGTCGAACTTGACGATCGAGAACTCGTCGATCCAGAACGCGGCGTCACGGCCGAACGCCCGGAGCGCGTAGACGACGCCGTAGAGGGCGATGGCCGTCGCTGCGACGGACATGCCGACGGCCAGTCGTGTGGCGCCGGCCGCGGTGACGGTCACGCGCCGCCAGGCCAGGGCGCTCAGGGCGATCAGGGCGATGAGGGTGGGGTAGTAGTAGCGGCCCTGGGTGCCGGCGACGATCGTGTTCCGCACGTAGCCGCCCCACCCGCTCTGCATGTGCAGGGCGATCAGGATGACGGGGTACGACGCCAGGACGATCGCGGGTCGCAGCGACGGGCCGCGGCGGAACGCCCAGATGACGATGCCGGCGATCGACACGATGGTCAGGCCGTCGATCAGGAACTGGGCGAACTGGAACTGCGTCAGACCGCCGACGCTGCCCCAGAACGTGCGGGTCACGCCGTTCCAGTAGTCGCGCAGGAAGACCTCCGGACTGGCGGCGGTGTCGTCCGGGAACGGCATCGACGGACGGGCGTAGGCCATGCCGTCGGGCTGGATCGCGTGGTACACGAGGATGTTCCGCAGCCACCACCACCCACCGACGACGCCGGCGATCCCCAGCGTCCAGGTGGTGCGCAGCACGTTCCGCCAGACGGTCGCGCGGGTGCAGCCCGCCGCCATCACGGCGATCCCGACGAAGGGGACGGCGGGCAGGGCAGTTCCCTTGGTCAGCAGCATCGCGCCGAGCAGCAGGCCGATCCACACCGTGGTCCGCACCCGCTGGTCGCCCGTGAGCAGCCGGACGGCGAAGTACACCAGCGCGCCCGCGAGGGGCAGCATCAGGGCGTCGTTCGTCACCGAGGTGCCGATCGACGCGACCTCGGGGACGGCCAGGATCGCCGCCCCGCCGACCACGGCAGCCCGGGGCGAGCGGGTCAGCCGACGCACCGTGGCCCACGCCAGGAACGGCAGGGGCAGCACGAGCAGGGCGTCGAACAGCCGCAGGGCCATCACGGCGTGGTCCCACCGCAGGTCCTCGAAGTGCACCAGGTGGAGCACCCCGGCGGCCAGCGCGTAGTACGTGGGCGGGTGCTGCGACATCTGGTCGATGCTCGTCGGGTGCACGCCGGGGAACTCCCGCAGCAGCTCGCCCCACGTCGCGTTGTCGGATGCCGGCTGCCGCAGGTTGCTGATCTGCGTGTCGTGCGTGGCGTTGAGGTAGTGCATCGCACCCGGCTCCGGCCAGGCGTCACCGATCGCCAGGTGCAGGACGGCGTCGACGTGCGTCGGCTCGTCCGGCGCCTTGTACGTGGTCGTCACGATCGCCCAGACCGCCAGGACGGCGGCGAACGCGACCGTCAGGGCGATGACGACGACGCGCTCGGCACGGCCGACCCGTGGGCGGGCGACGGTGCCCGACACGGCCGGGGCCGTGTCAGTCGCCATACCGCTGCAGTTTCTGCAGGTCGAGCTGCTCCTCGGCCAGCGTGCGGTTGAGGCGGGTGAGGTCGGCGACGACGCCGATCACGATGGAGAGCAGCGCCGTGATGAGCAGCACCACACCGAGGATGATCGACTGCAGGTGGTTGCCGGGGGTCTGCATCGCGAGCAGCACCAGGTAGCGGACGAGCGGCCAGAGCCCGAGCCCGCCCAGGATCACGCTGACCCAGGCGAAGAGCGCCATCGGCCGGTACATCAGGTAGACCCGGGCGATCGCCGAGCCGGACTCGAACATGTGCTGGAAGATGTTGCTGAACAGCCGGGACTCGCGGGTCTTCGGGTTCGTCGTGATCGGCACGGACGCGATCGCCAGGCGCTTGTAGCCGGCCTGCACGATGGTCTCCATGCAGTAGCTGAAGCGCGTGACGATGTTCAGGCGGATCAGCGAGTACTTCGAGTACGCGCGGAACCCGCTCGCGGCGTCGGGCAGGTCGAGCCCGGCGGCGCGGCTGGCGACCCACGACCCGAAGCGCTGCATGAGCTTCTTGAAGCCGGAGAAGTGCTCGATCGTGCGGGTCTGCCGGTCGCCGATGACGATCTCGGCTTCCTTGCGCAGGATCGGCTGGACGAGTTCGGCGATCTGCGCCTGCGGGTACTGGTTGTCGCCGTCGGTGTTGACGACGATGTCGGCACCGTGCAGCAGGGCGTAGTCGACGCCGTCGCGGAACGACCGGGCGAGCCCCATGTTGGTCGTGTGGTGCACGAAGTGCTTGACGCCGTGCTCCTTGGCGACCTCGACGGTGCGGTCGGTGCTGCCGTCGTTGATGACCAGGATCTCGATCTCGTCGATGCCGTCGATCTCACGCGGGATCGAGTCGATGACGCTGGCGAGGGTGTTCTCCTCGTTGAGGCAGGGGATCTGGACGAATAGCTTCACGGGCTCGCTTGGTCTCGTTTCGGGAGTCGCAGCGCGCGGGGCGCGGGGCACAGAACCAGGACAGCCTATGCGATGCGCCACCTTGCTAGGCTTCCCCGGTGCAGATCCGCGAACTGAAGATCCCCGGCGCGTGGGAGTTCACGCCCGTCCAGCACGGCGACGCACGAGGAGCATTCCTCGAGGCGTACCGGGCCGACGTCCTCGAAGAGACGGTCGGTCACCCGCTGGACCTCCGCCAGGTGAACATGTCGATCTCGTCGGCCGGCGTCGCGCGGGGCATCCACTACGCCCTCGTCGCCCCGAGCCAGGCGAAGTACGTCACCGCCGTCCGTGGCGCCTTCATCGACTACATCGTCGACATCCGCGTCGGTTCGCCGACGTTCGGGCAGTGGGACTCGGTCCGCATCGACGACGTCGACCGCAAGGCCGTGTACCTGTCCGAGGGCCTCGGCCACGCGATCGTCGCGCTCGAGGACCACTCCACCGTGAACTACCTGGTCAGCGCGCACTACGACCCCCAGCGCGAGAAGGGGATCACGATCCTCGACCCGACCGTCGGGCTCGAACTGCCGGACGGCATCGGTGAGCCGGTGCTCTCCGAGAAGGACACGAGCGCCCCGACGCTCGAAGCGGCCGCTGCCGCCGGTCTGCTGCCGACGTACGAGGAGTGCGTGGCCTACACCGAGTCTCTCCGCACGACGAAGTAACGAAGTAAGGAAGCGATCCCGATGAAGGGCATCATCCTCGCCGGTGGATCCGGCACGCGCCTCTGGCCGATCACCAAGGGCATCAGCAAGCAGCTCATGCCGATCTACGACAAGCCGATGGTCTACTACCCCCTGTCGACCCTGATGATGGCCGGCATCCGCGAAGTGCTCGTCATCACGACGCCGGAGTACAACGAGCAGTTCAAGGCCCTGCTCGGCGACGGCTCCGCCTTCGGCATGGAGATCCAGTACGCCGTGCAGCCGTCCCCGGACGGGCTCGCGCAGGCCTTCGTCATCGGCGAGGACTTCATCGGCGACGACAGCGTCGCACTCGTCCTCGGCGACAACATCTTCCACGGCACCGGCCTCGGGACGAACCTGCGGAAGAACACCGAGGTCGACGGTGCGACGATCTTCGCGTACCACGTGGCCGACCCGAAGGCCTACGGCGTCGTGGAGTTCGACGACGACTTCACGGCCGTCTCCATCGAGGAGAAGCCGGCCGAGCCGAAGTCGAACTACGCCGTCCCCGGCCTGTACTTCTACGACAACAAGGTCATCGAGATCGCGAAGACGATCGAGCCGAGCGCCCGTGGCGAGCTCGAGATCTCGACGGTCAACGAGCGCTACCTCGAGGCCGGTGAACTCGGCGTCCAGGTCCTCGACCGTGGCACCGCGTGGCTCGACACCGGCACGTTCGAGTCGATGATGCAGGCGTCCGAGTACGTCAAGGTCATCGAGGACCGTCAGGGCTTCAAGATCGGGTGCATCGAGGAGATCGCCTGGCGCAACGGCTGGATCGACGACGCGCAGCTCGCCGAGCTCGCCGCGCCGCTCGTCAAGGGCGGCTACGGCGTCTACCTCCAGCGGCTCCTCGGCGCCTAGCACCGCCCGTGGCGTCCGGTTCTGGGTGGTTCGGTCGCCGTCGTCGCGACACGACGGCTGCCGACCACCCCGACCGGGAGGCCCGTCCAGCGCCCACAGCGACGGCTGACGTCGTCCGCGTGGCCGGCTTCGACGACCCCCTGCCGCACCTGGACCAGGACGTCACGGTCCTCGTCACGACCCGGTCGGACCGGCACGCCGAGGTCGTGCGCCTCGTCGCCGTCGCCCGCGAGGCCTTCGGCCGCGGCACTGACGTCCGCGCCGTGAGCTACGTCGCCGACGCCTCACCGCGCGATCCGTTCGGTCGTCGCCTGCCGTGGGTGCGGACCGTGCCGGTCGACGGCCTGGGGTCCGCGATCAACGCCGGCCTCGCCGCCGGGGTCGGACGGGTCCTCGTGCTCGTCGACACCTCGGTGACGATCGATGCCGCCGGTCTCCGGGCACTCGCCGCGGCCGACGCGGTGGCACAGGCACGGGTCCGCCTGCCGGACGGCGCACTCCGCTCCGGCGCCCGGCTCCTCCGTCCCGGGGCGCTGCCCTGGTCCGACGACGCCGTTCCCGGAGGCGCCGCCGAGGACGCCGACGCCGTGTTCGCGGCGGACCAACCAGTGCTCTCGATGCCGGGGGCGGCGCTGATGCCGGCACCGTGCCTCCCGGACGAACGCATGACCCTGACTGCCTGGACCCGCGCCGTCGCCGATGTCCACGGCGGACCGGTGCGCGTCGTCGGTGCGGCGACCCGCTCGGTCGAGGCCGGCCGCACGGTCGACGCCGCGACCGTCGACGCGTTCAGCGCATGGCGGGACCGTGGGCCAGCGACACGTGACGTCGTGGCCGGGCCGCCGCTGCCGCCGTGGGGAGCGCGACCGGTGACACCGGTCCGCCGGACGACCAGCAGCGCCACCGACCCGCTCACCTGGTCGCTGAAGATCGCCGCTCCCGCCGGGCCCGAGGGTGACGGCTGGGGCGACGTGCACTTCGCCGCCGAGCTGGCCGGGGCCCTCGAGCGGCTCGGGCAGCGTGTCCGGATCGACCGCCGTGACGCCCACGTGCGGGACGACGATGCCTCGGACGACGTGACGCTCGTGATCCGCGGGCTCGACCGGGTGCCGCCGAACCCCGCGTCGGTGAACCTGCTCTGGGTGATCAGCCACCCCGACGACGTCTCCGACACCGAGCTCCGGTCGTTCGACGCGGCCTTCGCCGCCGGGCCGGTCTGGGCTGCTGCGGCCGCAGCGCGGTCGGGGGTCCCGGTCCGCACGCTGCTGCAGGCGACCGACCCCGCGGTGTTCCACCCGGACGCGCGGGCGACGACGAGCCCCGATGCCGACCGGGTGGTGTTCGTCGGCTCGACCCGCGGCGCCGCGCGCCCGGTGGTCGCCGATGCCGTGGCGCTCGGAGCCGACCTGCGCGTCCACGGCCCGGGGTGGCACGGAGTCGTCCCTGACGCAGCGCTCGGCGAACCGTCGCTGAGCCGGGCTGAGGTCGCCACGGCCTACGCCTCGGCGCGCGTGGTGCTCAACGACCACTGGGCGGACATGGCGGCCGGTGGCTTCGTGTCGAACCGGGTGTTCGACGTGTTGGCGTCCGGGGGAGTCGTCGTCACCGACGAGGTCGCCGGGCTGACCGAGGTGCTCGACGTCCCGACGCTCGCGGTCGCGCGTTCCCGTGACGAGCTCGCCGCGCTCCTGGACCCGGCACGAGTGTGGCCGTCCGCTGCCGAGCGGGCGGCGGTCGCGTCGCGCATCGCCGCGGAGCATTCCTTCGACGCCCGAGCCGCCGTGCTGCTGGCCGCCGCCCGCGCCGAGCGCGCCCGCCTCCGCGCCTGACCCCGTCGCTCCGCGTCGACGAGTCCCGTCCCGAGCTGCGCCCCGCCGTGGTCATCGCGCCCCGACTCTTCGGGGCGCGATGACCGTGCCGGGGCGCGCCCGGCGTCGATCCGGATCGGGCGAGCGGGTCAGGCGGCGCGGTGGGCGACGGGGAGTTCGGCGCCGGACGGGTCCGGGTCCGGGTCCGACGGGAGCGTCGGGCGCCAACTGCGGCGCAGGGCACCGAGCAGCAGGAACAGGTCCAGGATCGGGAAGCCGCCGAACAGCGCGATCCACGCCGGCGACCCGATGTCGCGGAGTCGTCGCGCGCCGAGTGCCAGGTTCGGGATGACGGTCAGCACGCACCACACGAACAGCACCCACTGCGACGGCGGCCCCTGGGCGACGACGTGCCAGCCGTCGGGGCTGCCGTTGAGGCTCAGGACGGACTGCCCGATCCCGAGGAACCCGGGGGTGTTCTGGAAGGTCGACATCGAGTCGTCGGCGTCCGGGATCCCGGTGGCCATCGGCACGAACGTCACGACGAGCCAGACCACGAGCACGTCGACGGCGCGTGCCCACCAGAACTCGGCCCGGCTCGCACGGGCACGGCGGAACGTGAACGCCCCCGTCCAGTAGCGGCGGGCGGCGTCGATCGGGCCGCAGCCGAGCCAGGGTTCCGGGTCGCGGTGCACGGCGCCGAGCCTAGCGGGGTAGCGCACGGCCCCGCAGGCCCCCGACCGGGCTACTTGCGTGTGACCCAGCGGGCACGGGCGGAGAGGCCCGCGTGCAGGGCGACGCGCAGCGGCCAGAGCCACCACGCCCGGTACTTCCGCGACAGGAACCGGTACGCGCTGCGGTGGTGCTCGATCTCCATCCGGCGCCGGTTGGACGACGTCGAGTGCGCCCCGGTGTGGGTGACCACGGCCGTCGGCACGTACACGTTCGCGCGACCGGAGCGACCGACGCGCTGGCCCAGGTCGACGTCCTCGAAGTACATGAAGTACGACTCGTCGAACCCGCCGAGCTCGCGGAACACCGACGTCCGGATGAGGAAGCACGCGCCGGACAGCCAGCCGGCCTCGCGCTCGACGACCTGCGTGGTGGACCAGTACCGCTGGCTCCACGGATTGGCGGGCCAGAACCGCGAGAACGCCGCGTGGCCGAGCCCGGTCCGGAGCGACGGCAGCTGGCGTGCGGACGGGTACGTCTCACCCTGCTCGTCGAGGATCCGCGGCCCGAACGACCCGCCGGACGGCAGCCGGTCGGCGGCGCGGACGAGTTCGTCGATCGAGCCGGGTGCGAGCACGACGTCGGGGTTCGTGACGAGCAGGAACTCGGGGCGGACGTCGGGCAGGACGTCGTCGAGGGCGCTCAGTGCGGCGTCGATGCCCCCGCCGTAGCCGCGGTTGCCCCCGGAGGACACCACGACGGCACCGTAGGACTCACCGATCGCCCGCAGTGCGTCGATGTCGGCGGAGCCGTTGTCGGCGATCACGACGGCGACCGGCTCCGAGGACGCCGCCGCGACGCTCGCCAGGAACGGCCGGATGGTCTCGCCGGTGTTGTAGGTGACCGTCAGCACGGCGACGCGGATCACCGGGTACCCCCGGCCCGCGCGTCCCGGGCCACGGCCGAGTAGGCCTCGACGTGCACGGCTGCCGTGGCCTCCCACGTGAACGAGGCGGCCCGGGCCAGTGCGGCCGCCCGGTGCGACGCGACGAGCGACGGGTCGTCGAGCAGCCGCGTCATCGCGGACGCCAGTGCGGAGGCGGACGGCTCGGTGTACACCGCTGCGTCACCGCCGACCTCGGGCAGTGACAGCCGCCGGGTGGTCAGGACGCAGGCGCCGGACGCCATCGCCTCGACCACCGGCAGCCCGAAGCCCTCGCCGAGCGACGGGTAGACGACGAACTCCGCGCCGCCGAGGTAGCCCGCCAGGTCCTCGAGGGGCAGGTAGCCGGCCTCGATCACGTGGTCGTCCGGCTGCAGCGCGTCGAGCCGGGCGATCGCGGACTCGTCCCAGCCCCGCGCTCCGGACAGCACGAGCCACGGGGCGTCCGCCCGCGCGGCGCGCACCGCGGCGTAGGCATCGAGCAGCGCGGTGACGTTCTTCCGCGGTTCGATAGTTCCGAGGAACGCGATCCAGGGCGCACCCTCGGGCAGCGTCGCGGCGATCCGGGCGTCCTCGACCTCGGCGGTGGACGGCTCGTGGAACACGGCACGGTCGACGCCGAGCGGTGCGACCCGGACGTCGGCGCGGATGCCGGTCACGACCCGTGCGGCCTCGGTCGCGGTGGCCGCGCTCGGCACGATGACGACCGGGCGGGAGCGCAGGGACCGACGGCTCCACCAGGTGAAGAACGTCCGCTTCAGGCGGGAGTGCCACTCGGGGTTCGAGAAGAACGTGGCGTCGTGCAGGGTGACGACGGATCCGCCGCGCCAGCCGAGCGGGAACGTGTAGTGCGGGGAGTGCAGCACCTGCGCGCCGAGTCGTCGGCCGAGCGCCGGCAGCCCCGTCTGCTCCCACAGGAACCGGAGCGGCACCGAGTCGGTCCAGCCCGGCGCGGTGTGCACGGTCGCGTGCGGCGCGACGGCGGCGAAGTGCGGAGCGTGCACGGGTCGGACCACCAGGTGGACGTCGAGCCCCGGGTCGGTCAGGTGCGACACGACCCCCTCGACGTAGCGGCCCACACCGCCGAGTGCACGCGGTACCGCGGTCCCGTCGACGAGGACGGTGAGCTGCGGCACGCGAGGGTCCTTCCGAACGGGGGCGCCACGGTCGGGTCCGTCGGCGGGGGAGTGACCAGGATAGCCCTCCGCGCTCATGCGCCCGGGTCCACGCTGCGGCGCGGGACGGACGCGCGCCGCGACTCGCGGAGCCGCCGCGCGAGGTGCGACGGGAGCGCCCCGACGACGTCCGCGAACGCTGCCAGGACGAGCCGGGCCTCCCGTCGGGTGGGAGCAGTGAGCAGTCCGCGCAGGCCGCGGAAGAGGGTCCGGGCGCTCGCCCGCAGGACGGTGCCCCACGGCGCGTGCCAGAGCGCGACGACCACCCGGTTGCGCGCGTTGCGGAAGAGGAACAGGTCGCTCTGCACCCCGGACGACGCCGAGTGGTCGTGCTCGACGACCGCGTCGGCCGCGTGTTCCACGCGCCAGCCGCGTCGGCGGAGTCGCCACGCGAGTTCGGTGTCCTCGTAGTACATGAAGAGCGACTCGTCGAGCAGGCCGACGTCGTCGAGGGCGCTCCGCCGCAGGGCGGAGGCCCCACCGGAGAACCCGAAGACGTCGACGTCCGCGACCCGGTCGACGGGCGCGAACCAGTCGCGGTCCATGCCGTTGCCGTCGCGGTCGACGCGCACGCCGGTCGAGTTGAGGCGCACGTCGCCGTCGGGCGACGGCGTCCACAGACGGCCGTCGTGGCCCTGCAGCACGCGCTGGCCGGGTGCTGGTGTCGCGCCGACCGGGAGGCCCGTCCAGCGTCCGGCGAGCACGATGCGGCCCGTCACGGCCGCGACCTCGGGCCGCGCCTGCGCCAGGTGGTCGCGGAGCGCCGCGACGAAGCCCGGCGCGGGGACCGCGTCGTTGTTGAGCAGGACGACGACGTCGGCGTCCGCGTGCCGGATGCCGGTGTTGGCGCCGGCCGCGAACCCACCGTTGTGCTCCCGCGCGACCACGTCGACGTCGGGCAGCTCGCGGCGGAGGACGGCGACGGAGTCGTCCGACGAGCCGTTGTCGACGACCACCACCTGGTCGGCCGCGCCCTCGGCGAGCACGGCGCGGACGGCCGCGGTCGTCAGGTCGGCGCGTTCCCAGTTGACGACGACGACCGCGGTGCGCGGGACGCCCGGGGTCCGGACGTCGGTGCCGTCGTCGGTCGGGCTCAGTCCAGCTCCTCGATCGAGGGCTGCGCGTAGACCGTGCCCACGGCGTTCTCGAACCCGGGCACCTCGAACGAGTCGCACTCCGGCATGTCGTGCAGGTGGCGGCCGGCGGAGTCCATCATCGACACGTTGATGAAGTACTTGCCGGTGCCGAACGCGGTGTCGGCGATCCGCAGGCGGAGCTTCCGGCGTCCGTGCAGCGGCTGCAGTTCGAGGCCCATGATGCCGGTGGTGGTGCCGTACACGACCTGGCCGCCGGCGTTGTTGATCTGCACCGCGGCCTCCCAGTCGGCGATGCCGTCCAGGTGCTCGAACTCCATGTCCACGACGAGGTCGTCGCCGGGCATGACCTCGGCGCGGGGCTCCTTGCCGTCGACGTGCACGCTCGCGCCGAGGACCTTGCCGCGGCCGACGGCGACGTCGGTGCTGAGCTCGCCCTGGCGGCGTTCCTCGAGGACCTCGCGGAACATGCTCACGGCCTGGACGGGATCGCCGTCGTGCAGCACCTTGCCCTTGTTGAGCAGGACCACCCGGTCGCACATCTCCTGCACCTGGCTGAGCGAGTGCGTGACGATGATGATCGTCTTGCCCGCCTCTTGGAAGGTGCGGATGCGGTCGAGGCACTTGCGCTGGAACGCCTCGTCGCCGACGGCCAGCACCTCGTCGACGAGCAGGACGTCGGGGTCGGTGTGCACGGCGACGGCGAAGGCGAGTCGCACGTACATGCCGGATGAGTAGAACTTCACCTGGGTGTCGATGAAGTCGCCGATCCCCGAGAACGCCAGGATGTCGTCGAACTTCTCGTCGGTCTGCTTGCGGCTCAGCCCGAGCAGCGACGCGTTGAGGTAGACGTTCTCGCGCCCGGACAGGTCAGGGTGGAAGCCGGCGCCGAGCTCGAGCAGGGCAGCGAGGCGACCGCGGCGGGCCACCGTGCCGGAGGTCGGCTGGATGATGCCGCCGATGGCCTTGAGCAGGGTCGACTTGCCGGAGCCGTTCTGGCCGATGAGGCCGACCGTGGAGCCGGCCTGGATCGACACGGTGACGTCGTCGAGGGCCCAGAAGTCCTGGCGGTGCTTGCGGCCGGCGCGACCGAGCGTGACGATGCGCTCGCGCAGGGTGTTGTCCTTGCGGACCGTGAAGCGCTTGCGGACGTGGTCGATGACGATGACGTCCGGCCGCTCGGCGGTGCCCTCGGTGGGCGTCGGGGCGACGGGGGTGCTGATGGCCATGGTCTACAGCTCCTGCGCGAAGTTGCCCTGCAGACGGGAGAACACCCGCTGCGCGCCGAGGAGGCAGAGGACACCGATGACGAACGCGATGCCGAGGCGCAGCATCAGGTGGTCCGGGTACGTGACGTCGGCCGGGTCGTGCAGCCAGATCGCGTTCTGCATGCCGAGCACGGCCAGCGTCAGGGGGTTGTTCGTGTAGGCGGTGATGAGCCAGTCGGTGTTCACGGTGGCGACCACCCGCGAGTACGAGTACACGATCGGCGAGGCCCAGAGCAGGACCATGAGGCCGACGTCGATGACGAACTGCACGTCGCGCAGGTACACGTTGAGCGCGGACAGCACCAGGCCGATGGCCGCGCCGTAGACGAGGATCACCGCGAGCGACGGGATCAGGTAGACGAGCCCCTCGTGGAACGGGAAGACGCCGATGACCACGGTCGCGGCGAGCAGGATCGCGAACTGGATGGTGAAGTTGACCAGGGCCGCGCCGACGCTGGCGAGCGGAAAGACCTCGCGCGGGACGTAGACCTTCTTGATCAGCCCGGAGTTGCCGACGATCGAGCCGGTCGACCCGGCGACGATCTCGCTGAAGAGCGTGTAGGCGGTCAGGCCGGTGAAGACGTAGATCGCGAAGTTGTCGATGCCGTTGGCGGCGCCGAGGACCTTGCCGATGACGAAGTAGTAGATGAGCAGCTGGGTCAGCGGGCGCACCAGCGTCCACACGAACCCGAGCGCCGAGTCCTTGTACCGCGCCTTCAGGTCGCGTCGGATGAGCATCCCGAGCATCTCGCGCTGCCGGAAGACGTCGCGCAGCTCTCGCCAGGTTCCGCGGAAGGCGCTCGTCGGAGCGCCGATCACGACGAGGGGTTCCTTCGCGAGCGCCGCCATGCGGGCTTGATCGACCATACGTCTCTTCGTTCGTGGGGGCAGGACCGGAACAGCATACTCACCGGGCCCGCGCGGCAGGGATGGGCGACGGCCGTCGTGCACCCCGAGCGGGGGTGATTCCGGACCGATCCAACCCTCAACCTTCACTTTGGGGTTACCGTTGTCGCAACCCGGACCCTTGTCAACATCCACAGGACGGCCCGTCAGCATGCTCCTCGCATCCAGGCCGATCGCTGCGTTCGCGGTGGTCGGTGCCCTCAGTGTTCTCTTGGCCGGTTGTTCCGGTGGTGGCGACGACGCCACCCCGTCGCCGTCCGCGTCAGCGACCCGCACCGCGAGTCCGACCCCGACCGCCGACGACTCGTCGTCCACGGAGCCCACCGGCACCGCGTCGTCGCCCGCGTCCGAGGCCACCGACGACCCCACGGCCTCGGACGACGACACCCCCGGTGCCTTCCCGGGGAGCGGCTCGACCAACGAGCCGGACACCGACCCGTCGGACTTCCCGGCGACCGCCGTCGTGACCTACAGCGGCTGGGACACGGCCTCGAAGTCGCTGCAGGCCGGCGGACTCGTCTCCGGCACCACCGACACCAGCGGGACCTGCACGTTCACCGCGAAGAAGGGGAGCGTCACGCGCACCGCCACGAGCGCGGCGCAGGCGAGTGCCTCCTCGGTCAACTGCGCGCAGGTCGCGTTCCCCGCGGCCCAGGTCCCCAGCGGCACCTGGTCCGTCACCCTGACCTACGCCGTCGGCTCCGCGTCGACGACGTCCGACCCGATGCCGGCGGAGGTGCCGTGATGCGTTCCATCCAGACCGAGTCGGACGAGCGCCGTCGCCGACCGTTCCGGACCTCCCTCGCGATCGTCGCGGCACTCGCCGTCGCCGTCAGCGGGCTGACCTTCGGCACGATCCTGTCCGAGCAGACGACGACCGAGTCCGCCTCGGCGGCCGTCGCCGGCGACTTCGACCCGGGCAACATCATCAGCGACGCCAACTTCTACAACGGCTCGGCGATGAACGCCGCGTCCGTGCAGTCGTTCCTGACGAGCGTCGCGCCGAGCTGCAAGCAGCAGAGCGGCGGCCCGGCCTGCCTGAAGGACTTCTCCCAGAAGGTCAACACGATCAACGCCGTCTCCGGCCGGTGCAGCGCCATCGCCGGCGGCACGAAGTCGGCCGCGACGATCATCGCCCAGGTCGGTGCCGCGTGCGGCATCAGTCAGAAGGCGCTCCTCGTCCTGCTCGAGAAGGAGCAGGGCATCGTCTCGACCTCGCGGCCGACGTCCTACATGTACCAGCACGCGACGGGGTTCGCTTGCCCGGACACCGCTCCTTGCGACCCGGCGTACCGCGGCTTCGCGCAGCAGGTCTACGCGGCGGGGCTGCAGTTCAAGCGCTACCAAGCGTCACCTAATTCTTGGGCCTACCAGGCGGGCCGCAGCAACGCGATCCTTTACAATCCGAATCCAAAGCTGAAGTGCGGGACCAAGTCCGTCTACATCCAGAACCAGGCGACCGCGGGGCTGTACATCTACACCCCGTACACCCCGAACGCCGCCGCGATGTCGAACCTCTACGGCACCGGCGACAGCTGCTCGGCGTACGGCAACCGCAACTTCTGGCGCATGTACACCGACTGGTTCGGCTCGGCGACCGGCGGCGGCAACCCGTACGGCAACGTCGACGCGGTCACGCCGAGCTCGACCTCGTCGATCACGGTCAGCGGCTGGGCCGTCGACCCGGACACCACGAGCGCGCTCCGCGTCGCGTTCTACGTCGACGGCGCCGGGGCGAAGACCGTCACCGCGAACGTGAACCGGCCCGACCTGTCCGCCACCCTCGGCGCGAACAACCTCAAGCACGGGTTCTCGACCGAGCTGACCGGGCTGAGCGTCGGCAAGCACTCGGTGTGCACCTACGCCATCAACCAGGGCAAGGGCAGCAACACGCTGCTCGGCTGCTACACCCGCACCGTCGTGAGCGCAGCCCCGAAGGGTGCACTCGACACCGTCACCGGCAGCGCCGGCACGATCACCGCGACCGGCTGGGCGCTCGACCCCGACTCGGCGAAGCCCGCCCCGTGGAAGATCCTGGTCGACGGCGTCAGCAAGGCGACCGGCACCACCGACCGCACCCGCACCGACGTCGCCAAGGTCTACAAGGGCGTCGGCAGCACCCTCGGGTTCTCGAAGACGATCGGCGGCATCACGCCGGGCACCCGCACCGTGGCGTTGTACACGCAGGACAAGCCCGGCACCGACTACGTCAAGGTCGCGTCGAAGTCCGTCACCGTCAGCGCCCCCACCACCGGCAAGACCGGCAAGACCGGAGCGCTCCGCGGCTCGTACGAGTCCGTCACCGGCGGCGCCGGCACGGCCACGGTGCGCGCGTGGGCGATCGACCCGGACGTCTGGGACCCCGTCAAGTACAAGGTCCACGTCGACGGCGTCAGCACGAACAGCGGCACCGCGAACGCCACCCGCACCGACGTCGAGGCGAAGCACCCGTCCTGGGGTTCCGACGTCGGCCTGGCACTCCGCCTGACCGGGCTGAGCGCCGGCAACCACACCGTGCGGGTCTACTTCCAGGACCTGCCGAGCGGCACCTACAAGAGCTTCGGCACGAAGACCGTGAAGGTGACGTCGGCCACCGCCCCGTCGTCCGGCACCACCGGCAAGACCGGCAAGACCGGCGCGGTGACGGGCTCGTACGAGTCGGTGACCGGCGGCGTCTACAGCGCGACGGTCAAGGGCTGGGCGATCGACCCCGACGTGTGGGACCCGGTCAAGTACAAGATGCACCTGGACGGCGTCGCGATCGACCCGGGCGTGGTGAACGCCAAGCGCACCGACGTCGAGGCGGTCCACCCGGGCTGGGGTTCCGACGTCGGCCTGTCCGTGCAGCTCACCGGTCTGAGCGCGGGCACGCACACCGTCCGCGTGTACTTCCAGGACCTGCCGAGCGGCACGTACAAGAGCTTCGGCACGAAGTCCTTCACGGTCATCGACCCGCCCGCGACGGGCAAGACCGGCAACACCGGCGCGGTGAAGGGGTCGTTCGACTCCGTCACCGGCGGCAAGGGGACCATCACCGTCAAGGGGTGGGCGATCGACCCCGACGTGTGGGACCCGGTCAAGTACAAGATGCACCTGGACGGCGTCGCGATCACCCCCGGCACGGTGAACGCGACCCGCACCGACGTGCAGAAGAACTACCCGAACTGGGGTTCGGACGTCGGGCTGTCGCGGGTGCTCACCGGGCTGCAGCCCGGCACGCACACCGTGCGCGTCTACTACCAGGACCTGCCGAGCGGGACGTACAAGAGCTTCGGGACGAAGACGGTGACCGTGCAGTAGACGGTCGCCGAGACGGACGGGAGGCCCGGTGCCAGCTGGCACCGGGCCTCCCGTCCGTCCTGTGGTCGCGCCCAGGGCGGCGGATCGTGAGCAGCAATGGTCGGGTCCGGTGGACGGACCCGACCATTCCTGCTCACGAAGTGAGCGCGCTGAACGTCGGTGCTGGTCCCACGTCAGCGGCGCACGCGCCGGGCCATCAGGCCCACGCCGTGCAGCAACCGGTACTCGGGGGAGCGGGTGAGGCCCGCGAACCGCGCCGCGATCTGGTCGCGCTCCGCCTCGGCCTGGCGACGGGCGGTGTCGTACGCGCCGACCTGCTGCTCCGACGCGACGAGCCGCCGGTTGATGTCCTGCACCCCGGACAGGTGGACGTCACGGTCGTGCTCGGCCTGCCGCAGGACCTCGCGCTGCGCGGTCGCCCAGCGCAGGAACGCGTTCCGCTCGCCGGACCGACCCGAGGCGATCGCCACGGCCGCGTCCAGGACCGGGCCGACCTGTTCGGCGCGCGCACGGAACGAGTGTCGCTCGACCACCACGGCACGGAGTCGGGCCGTCAGGGCCGTGCGCTCGGCGCGGGGCATCGCGAGCACCCGCTCGAGCGAGGCGGCGTCGTCGAAGACCGGCACGTCGGACAGGCCGAGCTCGTCGAGGCCGAGCGCGCAGTCCGTCACGGGCAGCGCCCCGGACGCGAGTGCCTCGTACAGGCGCGAGTTCAGGGTGCCGTACTCGGCGGCCGGGGCGATCACGTCGTCGACGACGAAGCCGGCGGCGCGGTACACCTCGGGCAGCGCGAAGTAGGACACCGCGGGGCGGAGCTCGACGCCGGCCGTGGCCTCGACGTGGTCGACGTTCGCGGCGAACCACACGATCGGCTCGGCCGGGGCGACCTCGGCGAGCACGTCCTGCACGCGGCGGCGCACGCCCCAGAAGTTGACGGTCGTGACGGCACGGTCCGTGCGCTCGGACGCCGTGGCGACCGCGGTCGTGCCGGCCTCGTGCGGTCGCTCGTCGGTGAACAGGTCCAGGTCGACACCGATCGGGACGACCTCGACCGGACCGTCGTACTGCGCGGCGACGGCGTCGCGGGCGGTGCCGGACGACGTCCACACCGCGTCGAACTCACCGAGGTAGGGCAGGGCCGCCCACTTCGCGGTCCAGTTCCGCACCCACGCGACCAGGGCGGTACCGGCGGGGACGTACCCGGGGACGAACGACTCGATCATGCTGACCACGACGGCGGTGTCGGCGGGGACCGCTTCCCCCCAGCGCTCGAGCGGCCACATCGCGACGCCCCAACCCTCGGCACGGAGCGCCCGTGCGAGTCCGAGTGCGACGAACAGGTCGCCCTTGCCCTCGGTCGGGTCTGCGGTCGACACGGCGAACCGGACGGTGCCGCGCGGCCCCTCGGCGTGCGCACCGGCCGCGATGGCCGCGTACTCCGGTGCGAGGGGCGAGGACAGGGGAGTGTTCGGGATCACTGCGGCAGTCACGCGGCCCATTCTGCACGAATCGGCGACGGCCACAGGGGAGTGGCGGGGCGCGCCTTGTAGGGTGTCATCGGCTCGCGGCACCCCGTGGGCCGAGCCACCGATCCGCGCCGTGCGCGGCAGCTGCTGGAGGAACTCGCGTGACAGAGCGCAAGCCGGGAGTCGTGTCCGTCATCCTCGTGAACTACAAGGGCACGGACGACACCCTGACGAGCATCGCGGAACTCCGCAAGCAGGACTGGCCGCAGGACAAGCTCGAGGTGATCGTCGTCGAGAACGGCTCCGGTCCGGAGCACCTCGGTCGGCTGCAGGCCTCCGACCTCGACTTCACCCTGATCGACGCGGCCGCCAACCTCGGCTTCACCGGCGGGTGCAACCTCGGCGTCGAGAAGTCCTCCGGCGAGGTCGTCGCGTTCCTCAACAACGACGCCCGTCCCGACACCGGGTGGGTGCGCGAGGCGATGGCCACGTTCGCGTCCGGCGCCGACATCGGTGCCGTGGCGTCGAAGGTCCTCGATTGGGAGGGCGTCAACATCGACTTCACCGAGGCCGCGATGACCTGGTACGGCATGGGCTACAAGCCCTTCGCCGGGTCACCGGACACCGGCCGCTGGGAGAGCGAGACCGACGTCCTGTTCGGCACCGGCGCCGCGATGTTCATCCGCGCCGAGCTCTTCGAGCAGCTCGACGGCTTCGACGACCGCTACTTCATGTTCTACGAGGACGTCGACCTCGGCTGGCGGCTCAACCTGCTCGGCTGGCGCTTCCGGTACCAGCCGAAGTCGGTCGCGTTCCACAAGCACCACGCGTCGATGAACAAGTTCGGCGACTTCCGCGAGACCTACCTGCTCGAGCGGAACGCCCTCTTCACGCTGTACAAGAACCTCGGCGACGAGCAGCTCGCCGCAGCCCTGCCCGGCTCGCTGGCGCTCGCCGTCCGGCGTGCCGTGGGCCGCGGGGAGCTCGACTCCACGGAGCTCGACCTGCGGAACCCCGGCGACGACAGCGTCCCCACCATCCCGGTGCCGAAGACGAGCATGGCCGGCATCTACGGCGTCGACCAGTTCGTCGAGCAGCTGCCGTCGATGACCGAGTCGCGCCGCGCGATCCAGGCCACGCGTGTCCGCAGCGACCGCGAGCTCCTGCGCCTGTTCGGCAACCGCGACGAGCCCGCGTACCCGATCGAGAACTACCTGGCCGGCTACGACAAGATCGTGCACTCCCTCGGCGTGCTCGAGGTCGGCACCCGTCGTCGCATCCTCATCATCACGGGCGACTCGATCGGCGCGAAGATGGCCGGTCCCGCGATCCGCGCCACCCAGATGGCCAAGCAGCTCGCGTCCGAGCACGACGTGCGCGTGGTCAGCCTGACCCGCTCGTCGCAGATCGACCCGTCGTACGACGTCGTCACCGTGCCGCACCGCCACCCCCGTCAGATGGTCGAGCACGAGGGCTGGGCCGACGTCATCATCGTGCAGGGCCACGCGCTCCGGCTGTTCCCGGTGCTCGAGTCGACGAGCAAGATCCTGGTCGTCGACGTGTACGACCCGCTGCACCTCGAGCAGCTCGAGCAGGGCCGCAGCGACGACGTCGACCAGTGGAACCGTCAGATCCTCGACGCCTCGGACACGCTCAACCACCAGCTCGAGCTCGGCGACTACTTCATCTGCGCCTCGGAGCGCCAGCGCATGTTCTGGCTCGGCCAGCTCGCCGGTTCCGGCCGGGTCAACGCCCGCACGTACTCGCGCGACGCTGACCTCCGCTCGCTCATCGGCGTCGTGCCGTTCGGGCTGTCCTCGACCCCGCCGGTGCACGACCAGCCGCGGGTCAAGGGAGTCGTGCCGGGCATCGGCAAGAACGACAAGCTCGTCGTCTGGGGCGGTGGCATCTACGACTGGTTCGACCCGATCACCCTGGTCCGCTCGATCGCCCAGCTCGCCGCCCGCCGGCCGTCGGTGAAGCTCTTCTTCATGGGCGTGCAGCACCCGAACCCCGACGTGCCCGAGATGGACATCGTCGCGAAGGTCCGCGCCGAGGCCGACGCCCTCGGTCTGACCGGCAAGCACGTGTTCTTCAACGACTCGTGGATCCCGTACGAGGAGCGCGGCGCCTACCTGCTCGAGGCCGACGCCGGCGTCTCGACGCACTACGAGCACCTCGAGACCACGTTCTCGTTCCGCACCCGCATCCTCGACTACCTGTGGGCGCGCCTGCCGATCGTCACGACGGCCGGCGACTCCTTCGGTGACCTGGTCGCCGAGCAGCAGCTCGGCGTCGCGGTGCACGAACAGGACGTCGACGGCCTGGCCACGGCGCTCGAGACCGCGCTCTTCGACAAGAAGGCCCGGGCACAGTTCATCGCCAACGTCGACCGCGTGCGCGAGCAGTTCACGTGGGAGAACGTCCTGGCACCGCTCGTCGAGTTCTGCCGGAACCCGATCCGCGCGGCGGACAAGTCGGTGCGCGACACCACCACGAAGCTCGCGCCCCACACGATGCGCGTGCGCGTGCCGGACCGCAAGAAGCTCTCGGGCGTCCGCTACGACGTCGGGCGCGCGGTGCACTACTTCCGCACCGAGGGCCCGCGCAGCGTCGCGGGGAAGATCAAGCGACGCCTCGGCAACCGGTGAACCCAGCCGAGACCACGGCCCTCGTCATCGTCCCGACGTACGACGAGGCCGAGAACATCCGAGCCATCGCCGACGCGATCCTGACGGCGTCGCCCGGTGCCCACCTGCTCGTCGTCGACGACGGCAGCCCGGACGGCACCGGCGACATCGTGCGGTCCATCGCGGCCGACGACGACCGGGTGCACCTGCTGCAGCGGTCGGGCAAGCTCGGGCTCGGCACGGCCTACGTCGCCGGGTTCCGGTGGGGCCTGGAGCGCGGGTACCCGCTGCTGGTCGAGATGGACGCCGACGGCTCGCACCCGGCCGACCGGCTGCCGGCGCTCATCGACGCGGTCACCTCGTCGGACGACGTGCTGCTCGCGATCGGGTCGCGCTGGGTGCCCGGTGGGTCGGTCGTCGACTGGCCGCTCCGTCGCCAGGCCCTGAGCCGCGGCGCGAACACGTACGCGCGGTTGGTGCTCGGGATCCACGTGCGGGACATCACCGCCGGGTACCGCGTCTACCGTTCCGACGCGATCGCGCGGATGGACCTCGGCTCGATCGACTCGAAGGGGTACTGCTTCCAGGTCGACATGACGCTGCGCGTGGACGCCCTGGGCGGCCGCATCGTCGAGGTGCCGATCCGGTTCCGAGACCGCGTGCACGGGGTCTCGAAGATGAGCCGGTCCATCGTCGTCGAGGCGATGCTCCGCGTCACGCAGTGGGGCCTGCAGCGCCGCCTGGGTCGTCCGACGCGCCCGTAGCTCGCGCCGGCGCTGCCCCCGCACGCCCGCACCCCCGCGCCCCCCCCCGCCCCCGTGTGCGCCCCCGAGGTTCCGAGATCTCGGAACCTCGGCGCTCACACCGCCGCTCCGTGGAACCTCGGCGACACACGGGCGGCGTGTCGTGGAACCTCGGCGGTCTGCGCACGAGCAGGCATGGCGACGGCGGCGGCTGGCGCTTCGTGAGCAGAAATGGTCGGGTCGCCGCGGCGGACTCGACCATTCCTGCTCACGAAGTGCGTCACACGCCGTGCCTGCGCGCCCCCGCGGCACCTACGCCCGCGGCAGGTGCCGGCGCCACGAGCGCCGCCGCGCCGCGATCACGAGCACCGTCACGAAGAACATCAGACCCGCACCGTGCAGCAGGTAGCTCTCCGCCGTGCTCGTCACCGCGAGCAGCACCAGCACCGCGGCCGGCCACACGTAGGCCACCCCGGGGAACGTCGTCGCCGTGACCCATGCCCGAGCGAAGGCCAGCAGCGCGGCGATCCCCAGGATGATCGTGCCGGCCACCCCGAGCTGCAGCCACGCGTCGACGAACGCGTTGAGGCCGGACGTGAACCGCGCGCCGGACGGGTCGATGAGCGTGACGTACGGCACGACGGGCTCGGTCGGCCAGGTCCCGACCCACCCCCAGCCCTGGATCGGGTAGCGCTCGGTCAGGACGCGGATCTGCGACCACAGGTCGATGCGCGTCGCCGTGCCCCCAGCCGCGCCGATCTCCGCGAGCAGCCGGTGCCGCGCGAACACGGCCACGACCAGGGTGAGCAGGACCGCGCCGCCGAGGACGCCGTTGACCACCGGTCTGGTGGCGGGCCGTGCGTGCCGGAGCGACCAGAGGGCCAGCGCGGTGACGGCGAGGGCGATCATCGCGAGGCCGGTGATGGGGGACTGCACGAGCATCAGCGCGATGACGGCGAGGGCGGTGGAGCCGATCGCCCGCCACATGGTGACCGAGCGGGTGAGGAACTCGACGACGAAGGTGACCAGGGCCATCGCGGCGATGAACCCCATGAAGTTGCGGGTGCCGCCGATGCCCTGGATCGGGCCGCCGTAGGCGATGTCGCCGCGGATCCCGAAGGCCGGCAGCGGGACGTCGAGCACCAGTCCGGACAGGACCTCGAGGCCGAGGGCGACGACGAGCAGGATCCGGAACGCGTCACCCGACGCCCGGATCACCTGCACCAGGTCCCGCCCGAGCGCCAGGTAGAGGCCGAGCCCGATGAAGCACACCGTCTGCACCAGGCCGCGCAGGGCGACCCACGAGTACTCGCTCCAGAGCACGCTCAACGCGCAGTACCCGACGAACGCCAGCAGCGACAGGGGCAGCACGCCGTGCCACTCGATCCGGTACCGCTGCCCGAGCAGGCTCAGCCCGGCGAGGACGAACAGCGTCACGAGCACGGCCCACGTGCCCGACCGGCCGACGAGGGCCTGGACGGTCGGCTGCCCGAACCCGAACAGCACGATGACCGTCGCGAGCGCCTGGCTGAACCGTCCACCGGCCGAGAAGCCGATCCAGGCGGAGAGGTACCGGCGCCCGAGCACGTGTCTGCTCACCCGGCCGTCCGTCACGCGTCCATCTTGGCGTACGACCTTGTGACGAGTCGCCCGCATCGCGGAACGGCTGTATCGACGATCCGCGGTGTGGCGTCATCGACGATGCGCGATGCTGACCTAGCTTCACTGCAATGGACCCCCTGCGGAGGGCCGCCGGCCTGCCGCTGGTCGCGGTCGTCATCGGCTTCGCCGCCGCCGCGCTCGCCTGGTACCGGCTCGGCCCCGTGCCCCGGAACACCGTCTGGGCCGAGGACGGCGGGGTCTTCCTGCGGGAGCGCATCGCCCTCGGCCCCGTGGACACCCTGCTGCACCCGTACGCCGGGTACGTGCACCTGCTGCCCCGGATGGTGGTCGACCTCGGGTACGCACTGCCGACCGCGCGGTACGCCCAGGTCGTCTCGCTGTCGTCCTGCCTGGTGGTCGGAGCCGTGTGCGCGCTGGTCTTCGTCCTGTCCCGCGACGTGGTCCGACCGTGGCCGTTCCGCCTCGTGCTCGCCGCGGTGCCCGTCGTGCTGCCGCTCGCGCCGTACGAGATCAGCGGGAACGCCGCCAACCTGCACTGGTACCTGCTCGTGCTGGTGCCGTGGGTCTTCGCACACCGCAGCCGGACCTGGTGGGGAGCCGTCGGGCTCGCCGTCGTCGCCGGACTCGCGGTCCTCACCGAACCGCAGGCGATCCTGTTCACGCCGCTGCTCCTGCTCGCCTGGCCGCTGCGTCGTCCTGGACACGGCGGGTCTCGCCGCGCGCGCCTGCTCCCGCTGCCCGTCACGGTCGTGGCGCTTGCCGGGGCCGTCGTGCAGGTCGTCACGACGCTCACCCACCCGCGGGACCTGACCCCCGGCGCTCCCGCGTTCCACGACGTGCTCGCCGGGTTCCTGCTCCGGCCCGTCGCCGGCGCGTGGGACCCGCACCTCGGCGTCGTGGTCACCACGGTCGTCGAGCACGGCTGGGCGCCGGTCCTGGCGCCCGTCAGCGCACTGGTGCTGGTCCTGGTCGCCGGTGTCGTCGTCGGTCCGGCCCGCTCCCGGTGGATGGTCGTCGCGCTGACGGTCGCGTCCGGTGCCGTGTGGTGGGCGGCGCTGCTCGCGAACGCTGGCGCCGGGCAGCCGTGGGCGAACCCCACGGCCGCCATGGCGGCGATCCCGCCGCAGCGCTACGCAGCCGCGTCCGGCCTGCTGCTCGTCAGCGCCGCGGTGGTCGCCGCCGCCGCGCTGGTGGACACCGACCGGTGGTCGCGTGTCGCGCAGCGGACGGGAGGCACGGGTCGCCTCGTCGGGGCGCTGGCCGCCTGGTGCGTGGTCGCCGCCGTCGTCGCGTCGGCCGTCCTGCACGTCGCGCCGGCGGACACCCGGCGCAGCGACGGGCCGGTGTGGGCGGAGCAGCTGCCCGCGGCCGCCGAGGCGTGTCGCGCCGACCCGACGCTCGAGGTCGTGCGGGTGCGGTCGAACCCGTGGTCGTCACCGGTCGCGTGCGCGTGGCTGTTCCGCTGACGCGGGACGCTGACGCGGGACGCTAACGCGGGACCGCTGACTGCGGGCCGCTGACGATCAGCGCGTGGTGGCCCAGCGGAACTCGCGCTTCGCGGGCGGGGTGCGCGGGCCGTCGCCGGTCGACGTCGGTTCCTCGCCGGTCAGGACGATCCGGGTCTTGATGGCGATGAGCGCGAAGAGCACCCAGTTCCCCTGGTAGAGCAGCCGGGACTCCGCGACGGACTGCACGAGCAGCGCGACGACGACGAGCAGCGGCAGGAGCGACACCGGGTCGAACGTGCGCGGACGGAGTGCGGCGTCGTAGCCGATCCGGGTCGCGCACGCCCACGAGCGCGACAGCGTCGTGACGACGTACAGCAGGAACAGGACGAGGCCGATGATGCCGGTCTGCATCCAGACGTCGAGGTAGGCGTCGTGTGCCTGCAGGTACGTGACGCCCTTGCGGTGCGCCAGGTCGGCCAGGGTGGGGATGCCGGGCCACCAGTACCCGATCCAGCCCCAGCCGACGACGGCGTGCTGGTCGATCAGACCGAGCACCTTCGCCCAGATCTCGCCGCGGCCGGTCGCGTCCGATCCCTTGCCGAGCAGCTCCGAGACCGGGCCGCGCAGCACGAACGCCGCGCCGGCGACGACGACCGCGCCGACCGCGAGCAGCAGGTAGCGCGGGGTGCGTCGCTCGGTCGGGACGCGGCGCATCCACACGGCGACCAGGGCGACGACGGCGACGACCAGCGCGGCCGCGATGACCGTGGAGGACCGGGTGAGGACGAACCCGAGGGCGGCGACCACGAGCCAGCCGGTGGCCCGCTGCCGGCGCATCCGGCCCTCGGCGAGCTGCAGCACGACGACGATCGCGACGAGCAGCGCGACCATCGCGAGCAGGTTCGCGTTGCCCGGCAGGCCCTGGATGCGGCCACCGGTGAAGAGCTCGGCGCGTGAGAAGTAGAAGG
Source organism: Curtobacterium sp. PhB137 (assembly GCF_003814955.1). NCBI lineage: Bacteria > Bacillati > Actinomycetota > Actinomycetes > Micrococcales > Microbacteriaceae > Curtobacterium > Curtobacterium sp. PhB137. Next base: position 443,814 of record NZ_RKQO01000007.1, read on the forward strand.
CGTCCGGGATGTCGGCGTCGCCGTAGTCGGTCCAGATCGGCGCGATGGGGTGCCGCACGAACACCGCGACGACGGCCTCGAACAGGATCGAGAGCAGCAGCACCCAGCGGAGCGCGAGGCTGAGCGCGTCGAGGATCCGGCGCCAGGTCAGGGTGGACGCGATCGTGAAGGCCACGGCAGCGCAGATCACCTGCACGGTCAGGCTCGAGATCGTGGCGAACCGCCAGTGCGACCAGACGACGGACAGCAGGCACCACCCCAGGAAGGCCCAGAGCGGCCAGGGGGAGCGCACGAGCGGCGGCTTCGCCCGGACCAGGATCGTGATGCCCCAGGCGGCGACGAGCGCCCACAGGACGCCTGCTCCGACCCAGGTGAGGGTGTTCGGGACGGCGTCCCCGGCGAACAGCACGAAGATCGTGGTCGCACCGAAGGCGAACGCCTCGCGCTCGGGTACGGTCCCGCGTGCCAGCGGCCAGGTGTTCGTCACGACGTCAGGCTACCGGCGGCGGCGGGCCACCGGAGTCCCCGGATCCCGCCGGTAGGCTCTCGCCCATGTTCCTCGGCATCACGAACACCCCCCGCGACTACGCCTGGGGCTCGGTCACCGCGATCCCGGAGCTCCTCGGTCGCACCGTCACCGGCGCCCCGCAGGCAGAGCTCTGGCTCGGCGCCCACCCGGGCAGCCCGAGCGTGGTCGTCAACCCGGCGATGGTCGGCGGTGCCGACACACTGCTCGACTGGATCGCCGCCGAGCCGCAGGACGCCCTGGGCGGCGACCGCACCGGCCTGCCGTTCCTGCTGAAGGTGCTCGCAGCGGCGGCGCCGCTGTCGCTGCAGGCACACCCGACGCCGGAGCAGGCCGAGGCCGGCTTCGCGCGCGAGGAGCGCGAGGGCATCGCGATCGACGACCCGGCGCGCAACTACAAGGACCCGTTCCCGAAGCCCGAGCTCGTCGTCGCGCTGAGCGAGCGGTTCGAGGCCCTGAGCGGCTTCCGGCCGGTCGAGGAGACACTGGCCGAGGTCCGCGTGCTCGACGCCGGCAGCGGTCGGCTCGGCCCGCTCGAGGTGCACCTGCAGCACGGCCTCGAGGACACCGTGCGGTGGCTCGAGACGGCCGACGACTCCGCGCTCGCCGTCGTGCAGGCCGCGAGCGACCTCGCCGTCGCCCTCGACGACGACCTGCTCACCCCGAACACGGCGACGGTCCGCGACCTGGCGACGAGCTGGCCGGGCGACCCCGGCATCGTCGTCTCCCTGCTCATGCACCGGGTGACGCTCACCGCGGGGCAGGCGATGTACCTGCCCGCCGGCAACATCCACGCCTACCTGGACGGCCTCGGCATCGAGCTGATGGCACCGTCCGACAACGTGCTGCGCGGGGGACTGACGCCGAAGCACGTCGACGTCCCCGAACTCCTGCACGTGCTCGACTTCACGGCCTACCCGGCACCGGTCCTCGAGCCGGAGCGCCTGGCTCCCGGCGTGGACCGCTTCGCACCAGAGGGCGTCGGGTTCGCGCTGCTGCGGGTCGACGGCGACGGGCGACCGGTCGGCCTGAGCACCGGCGGGGTGGCTCCGCTGGCCGGCCCGTCGATCGCGATCTGCACCGAGGGCGTCGTGACGCTCGTCGGCGCGACGTCCGCCACGTTGCTCCGCAAGGGCGAGTCCTGCTTCATCACACCGGACGAGGGCGACGTCACGGTCGAGGCCGACTCGTCGAACGGCGTGACGTCCACGGTCTTCATCGCGACCGGCCGGTAGCGCGGAGCCGCACCGGCTGGCGCGGTCCCGCACACCGCGACCGGGGTGCGCCGTCCGTCCGCTAGCGTGGCGACCATGAGTTGGCTGGTCACCGGCGGTGCCGGGTACATCGGGTCCCACGTCGTCCGAGCACTGCGCTCGGCCGGCATCGACACGGTCGCGTTCGACGACCTCTCGAGCGGCTTCCGCGCGTTCGTGCCGGACGACGTGCCGTTCGTCGAGGGCACGATCCTGGACGGCGAGCTGGTCGCCCGCACCCTGCGCGAGCACGACGTCACCGGCGTGGTGCACGTCGCGGGCTTCAAGTACGCCGGCGTCTCGGTCGAGCGTCCGCTGCACACCTACGAGCAGAACGTCACCGGCATGGCGACGCTGCTCCGTGCGATGGCCGAGAACGGCGTCACGAAGGCCGTCTTCTCGTCGAGCGCCGCGGTCTACGGCACCCCGGACGTCGACGTCGTCGTGGAGTCGACCCCGAAGGCACCAGAGTCCCCGTACGGCGAGTCGAAGCTCATCGGCGAGTGGCTGCTGCGCGACATGGAGGTCGCCGCGGGCTTCACGACGACCTCGCTCCGCTACTTCAACGTCGTCGGCTCCGGCGAACCCGACCTGTACGACGCCAGCCCGCACAACCTGTTCCCGCTCGTGTTCGACGCCCTGCTGGCCGGCCGCACGCCGCGCATCAACGGTGACGACTACGCCACCGAGGACGGCACCTGCGTCCGTGACTACATCCACGTCGCCGACCTCGCGCACTCGCACGCCGTCGCGGCGCAGAAGCTCGAGGCGGGGGAGTCGCTCGAGCAGGCGTACAACCTCGGCAGCGGCGACGGTGTGAGCGTCCGGCAGATCATGGACGCCATGGCGAAGGGCACCGGGATCGCCTTCGACCCGGAGATCGCGCCCCGCCGCCCCGGCGACCCGGCGCGCATCGTGGCCACCGGCGAGGCCGCCACGCGCGACCTCGACTGGGCGATGCGCCACACCCTGGACGAGATGGTCACGAGTGCGTGGGAGGCCCGGCGCAGCGCCTCCTAGCGGCTGAGGACGTGTCAGTTGTCCCCCGAAACCCCGACAGACCGGGCGCGACACGCCCAGACGGGGGACATGACACGCCGAAGCGGTCAGTGCCTTCTATGATCCGCGACTTGACTCAGGCGAATGACACCGCTGTAATTACAGGCAACGACTTCAATCGTTGTGGTCCCGTTATCGAGACGTCAGGGGTGATCAGGGTGAACGGTTCCGACTTCCACGCCGGAGTTCCGGAGGACTGGCACGTCGACCCCGTGGCGCTCGGCGTCCCGGGTGTTCGACGGCCGGAGACGGACGACGAGGAGAACCCGCTCGCGTGGCAGGTCGACTCGTTGTGCGCACAGACCGACCCGGAGGCGTTCTTCCCCGAGAAGGGCGGCTCCACGCGCGAAGCGAAGAAGATCTGCACGTCGTGCGAGGTCCGGGCGCAGTGCCTCGAGTACGCGCTCGAGAACGACGAACGCTTCGGCATCTGGGGCGGCCTGTCCGAGCGCGAGCGTCGCAAGTTGCGCAAGCGGGCGTAGTCGCGGTCACGGCGCGCGCCCGGCGCACACCGTGCGGTCCCGAATCCTCGTCGCAGGCTCCTCGGCGCGACCTCGCACGGCGCTGGCGCGCCGTGACCGCTCGGCCGCGCAGGTTCACGGCGCGCCGCCGTCCGCAGCGGACGCCGTGCCTCCAGACCGTAGAGTGACGCCCGTCATGCAGCCCAGAGTCACCGCGATCCTCGTCGCCGCCAACGGAGCGGCCCACCTCGACCGGACCCTGGACGCACTCGCGGCCCAGACCCGCCACCCCGAGAACCTGGTGGTCGTCGACGTCGGATCGACCGACGGCTCCACCGCCGGCCTGTCCTTCGGCGGGTCCGCCGAGCTCCTGCGCCTGCCGGCCGGACGCCCCTTCGGCGAGGCCGTCGCCCGCGGGGAGCGCGAGGCCCCGCCCGCCGTCGTGGACGAGCCCGTCGACGAGTGGCTGTGGCTGCTCGGGCACGACAACGCGCCGTCGCCGACCGCACTCGCGGACCTGCTCTCCGCCGTCGAGATCGCGCCGTCCGTGGTCGTGGCCGGCCCGAAGCTCGCCGACGACGACGACCCCTCGCTCATCCGCGCGTTCGGCGAGAGCATGACGCGCTTCGGCCGATCGATCGGTCTCGTGCAGGACGAGCTCGACCAGGGCCAGCACGACCGGCACACCGACGTGCTCGGCGTCGCCGCCGGCGGCATGCTCGTGCGCCGCTCGGTGTGGACCGAGCTCGCCGGCTTCGACCCGGCGCTGCCCGACGTCGACGCCGCCCTCGACTTCTGCGTCCGGGTGCGCCTGGCCGGGCACCGCGTCGCCGTGGTCCCCGAGGCGAAGGTCACCACCGCCGGTCCGGTCGAGGAGTTCGGCCGCAAGCGCGTCTCCGAGGCCCGCCGTGTCCGCATGCACCGGCAGGCGCAGCTGCACCGCCGGATGACCTACGCGCCGGGCGGACTGCTCTGGCTGCACTGGCTCACCCTCGTCCCCTTCGCACTCGGCCGGGCGATCGGCCACCTCGTCGCCAAGCACCCCGCGGCCGTCGTCCCCGAGCTCGCCGCGGCGTTCGCGGTGGCCTTCGGCGGAGGCACCGGTCGGGCCCGCAGGAACCTCGCCCGCACGAAGAAGCTCGGTTGGGCCGCCGTCGAACCGCTCCGGGTCAGCTGGCGTCGGGTGCACGAGCACCGCACCACCTCGCGCGACGTCGAACTCGCCCGGGTCGAGGACGCCCCGATCGCGCGGGCGTCGTTCCTCGGCGACGGCGGGATCTGGGTCGTGCTGGCCGCGGCCGTCCTGAGCGTCGTCACGCTCTACCCCCTGCTCGGCTCACCGGCGCTGACCGGCGGTGGCCTGCTGCCCCTCAGCACGAGCGTCGGGCAGCTCTGGCAGAACGTCGGGTACGGCTGGCACTCGCTCGGCACCGGGTTCACCGGTCCGTCCGACCCGTTCGCCGCCGTGCTGGCGGTCCTCGGGTCGATCGTGTTCTGGTCGCCCTCGACGTCCGTCGTGCTCGTGATGCTCGTCGCGTTCCCGGTCTCCGCCCTCGGCGCCTGGTTCGCGGTCCGCAAGGTCACCACGCGCAAGTGGGTGCCGGTGATCGGTGCCGCGCTGTACGCCATCGCGCCCTCGCTCGTCGGCGCGGTCACGACGGGCCACCTCGGCGCCGTCATCGCGCACCTGGTGCTGCCGTGGCTGTTCGTCGCCGTGCTCGAGGCGCACCGCTCGTGGGCCTGGGCCTCTGGTGCCTCGCTGCTGTTCGCGGTCGTGGCGGCCTCGGCGCCGTCGTTGCTGCCGGTCCTGCTGATCGGGTGGCTCGTCGCGCTCGTCGTCGGGTGGCGCCGTGCACACCGTCGGGCCTTCATCCCGGTGCCGACCGCCGTGCTCTTCCTGCCGCTCGTCCTCGCCCAGGTCGCGCGCGGCAACGTCCTCGCCGTCTTCGCGGACCCCGGCGTCCCGTCCGCCACGCGCGCACCGTCCGCGCTGCAGCTGGCCATCGGTCAGCCGCTGCCGGACTGGAGCGGGTGGCTGCCCGCCACGTCCGGACTCGCAGCCGTCGGCACGTGGCTGCCGATCGTGATGGCCGTCCTGGCCGTCCCGATCGCCGCCGCGGCGATCGGCGCGATGCTCGGACACCGCTGGGCCGTCGCCGGCTCGGCGCTCGTCGTCGCACTGCTCGGGTTCGGCACCGCGTTCGCCGCCACCCACGTGACCGTCACCGGCGTCGGGTCGACCACCACCATCGTGTGGCCGGGCAGCGGGCTGTCGGTGTACTGGCTCGCGATCGTGGTCGCTGCCTGCATCGGGATCGACGTGCTGCCCAAGGCCGCCCCGGTCACGGGACTCGTCGCGACGGTGCTCGCCGGTGTCGCGGTGGCCCCCGCCTTCGCCGCGTTCTACCTCGGCAACGCCGCCATCCAGCCGACCACCGGCCGGGTGCTCAGCGCGTACGTGAACGCCGAGGCGCAGGCGAACCCCGACGTCGGCACGCTCGTCGTGGTGCCGCAGGACGACGGGTCGCTCGCGGTCGCGCTCGAACGCGGCCAGGGTGCCACCCTCGACGACCAGTCGACCCTCGACGCCACCGCCCTGCGGTTGAGCGAGTCCGGCGCCCGGCTCACGACGCTCGCCGGCAACCTGGCGAGCCGCAGCGGCTACGACCCCCGGCCGGCACTGCAGGAACTCGGCATCAGCTTCGTCCTGCTCGACGACGCCGGTGACGACCCCGAGGCGCAGACCGTGCACGACCGTGCCGCTGGCGCGATCGGGCAGAACGCGCTCTTCACGAGCATCGGTGAGACGACGAACGGCCAGCTGTTCCACTACGAGGGCGACGTCGACCGGACCACCACCGGGTCCGCCGCCGCCCGTGCCACGCACGTCCTGTACCTGGTCGTGCTCGGCGTGGTGTTCGGGGCGGCCGCCCTGCTCGCCGTGCCGACGGCCCCGCGCCGTCGCCGCGCCACCTCGAACGTCATCGAGGCCGAGGAACCCGCGACCACCTTCGACGAGGAGCGCGACGAATGAGCACCACCACCCGCTCCGTCCGACGCTGGGTCGTCCGCGGCACCGCGACCGCGATCGCCGTCGTCGTCGCTGCCGGCGCCGTCACGGCCGCGCACGCCTACGGCACCGCGGCCGAACCGGGTCGCCCGGCCGGCCGCACCGTCACCCCGGTGCCCGCCGACGCCGAGCGCGTCTGCGCCGGCAGCGCCCTGCGCCTGTCCGACGACTCCGGCAACGACGCCACCCAGGCGAGCACCGTCGGGTCGGCGACCGTGGCCACGGCGACGACCGGTTCGACCGTCGAGCGGACCTCGCTCGACCCGTCGTCCACCGGCGGCAGCGACCCGCGCCTGCTCACCGCCCCCGCGGGCGACACGACACCGCAGGTCGCGGGCAGCAGCTACCAGAGCGTCTCCAGCGGCGACCTGGTCGGTGCCGGCGCGGCGTCGTGCGACGATCCCTCGCAGTCGACCTGGCTCGTCGGCGGCTCGACCGAGACCGGGCGCACCAGCCTCGTCACCCTGTCGAACCCGACCGACGTGAACGCGACCGTCGACCTGGCGATCTACGACGGCACCGGCACGGTCAGCGCCCCCGGCACGACCGGCATCGTCGTCGCCCCGAACACCCAGAAGGTCGTCCCGCTGTCCGGCTTCGTGTCCGACCAGGGATCCACCGTCGTGCACGTGTCGTCCTCGGGCGGGCAGATCGTCGCCCACATGCAGGAGACCGTCGTCCGCACGCTGACCCCCGGTGGCTACGACATCGTCTCCGGCGGCGCCGCTCCCTCGCGGTCGCAGGTCATCCCCGGCGTCGTGCTCGCCGGCGCGCAGGAGGCACAGCGCGGTGACGACACGGCGGACGCTGCGCCCGTCGTCCGGCTGTTCGTCCCCGGTACCGAGTCGGCACGCGTCACGCTCGGCATCAGCACGGCGGACGGCGGCGGCACGACCGTGAACGCCACCGCCGAGCCCGGGGTCGTGACCGACGTCGCGCTCGACGACTTCCCGGACGGCCGCTACTCGTTCACCGTCACGTCGACGCAGCCCGTCGTCGCCGGTGCCCGCACGACCTCACCGACGGCCGACGGCAACAGCGACCTCGGCTGGTTCGCCTCGGCCGAGCCGCTGGGTGACCAGGTCATCACCGCGGTGGCACCGGGGGAGGGCGTCCGCATGAACTTCGTGAACCCGACGCGTGAGGACCGTGCGATCACGATCCGCTCCGGCGACGAGAAGCGCACCATCACGGTGCTGTCGGGTGCCACGGCCACCATGCCCGTGCAGACCGCGAAGCAGCTCTCGATCTCCGGCGCCGAAGGGGTCGTGGTGGGCGTGACCTACCGCGGGGACGACGGCATCGCCGGGTTCCCGGTCCGACCGTCCACCCAGGTGTCCACGCCGGTGCGCGTCTACCCCTGACGGTGACGTCGGTGCGGTGCCCCCGGGCGCCGCGTCGTCACCAGTGGCGGTAGCGGTCCGGCGCCAGGTCCCACGGGTCCTTGCCGATCAGCTCGCCGACGGCGCGGAACACGGCCGTCTCGATGATGATCCGCCGGTCCGCGTCGTCCTTCTCGGGGCTGCGGTTCACCCGCTCGACGGGGATCCGGAACACGGTGACCCTGCGGGTGTCGCGGTCGATGCGCCAGCGGGGCATCGCGTCGGGCAGGGTGGCGTCGGTCGGCATGTCGGCCACCTGGAACACCACGCCCGACAGCTCGTCGGGCCAGAGCCCGATCAGGTAGTGGGCACTGTCGCCGACGATGCGGTCGAAGGCCTCGGCGCGGGTGGTGATCGGTGCGAGCTCGGGACCGGTCACGCTCGACCGCCCGCCGCGTCCGTGCCGGGAGCGGCCTCGACCGCGGTCGACCGGAGTGACGAGGCGGGGCTTGCGACGCATCCCCACATCGTACGCGTGCCGTCGTCACTCCCGGTCGCTGCGGTCGCTCGTGCGCGCTCCGCTAGGCTCCCTGACGACATGGACGTGAGGATCTGCAGCAAGGTCGCGTGCGCCGCGAGCGCTTCGGCGACCCTGACCTACGACTACGGGGACTCCATGGTCGTCGTCGGGCCGCTCTCCACGCGGGTCGAACCGCACGGCTACGACCTCTGCGCCCGGCACGCGGCCGGCCTGCGCGTCCCGCGCGGCTGGCAGGTGGTGCGGCGCGAGCCGCTGCAGCGCGAGACCGACTGACGGCTCGCGTCCGCGACGCACCAGCGGTGGTGGACGGGAGGCCCGTGGAACGTGACCGACGTCGGCTGGGGACCCGCGCCTCCCGGCATGGAAGACTGATGGGCATGCCCACCGAAGCCCAGACCGCAGCACCGTACCGCGTCGCCGACCTCTCGCTCGCCGAGGCGGGCCGTCACCAGATCCGCCTCGCCGAGAACGAGATGCCGGGCCTGATGGCCCTGCGTGAGGAGTTCGGTGCGTCGCAGCCGCTGGCCGGCGCGCGCATCGCCGGTTCGCTGCACATGACGGTGCAGACGGCCGTCCTGATCGAGACGCTCGTCACCCTGGGTGCGCAGGTGCGGTGGGCGAGCTGCAACATCTTCTCGACGCAGGACGAAGCCGCCGCGGCGATCGCGGTCGGGCCGACCGGCACGCCGGACGCGCCAGCCGGCGTCCCCGTGTTCGCGTGGAAGGGCGAGACGCTCGAGGAGTACTGGTGGTGCACCAGCCGCATCTTCGACTGGACCGCCGAGGCCGCTGCCGTCGGAACCGAGTGGGCCGGTCCGAACCTGATCCTGGACGACGGCGGTGACGCCACCATGCTCGTGCACACCGGAGCCGACGCCGAAGCCGCTGGTGCTGCGCCGGTCGCCGGTGCCGATGCGAGTGCCGAGTGGAAGATCGTGCTCGACACCGTCGCGGCGTCGCTCGAGACGTCCTCCGACCGCTGGACCCGCATCGCCGCGGACATCGAGGGCGTCACCGAGGAGACCACCACGGGCGTGCACCGCCTGTACGAGCTGTCGCGCAACGGACAGCTGCGGTTCCCCGCGATCAACGTGAACGACTCCGTGACGAAGTCGAAGTTCGACAACAAGTACGGCATCCGCCACTCCCTGCCCGACGGTCTGAACCGTGCGACCGACGTCCTGATGGGCGGCAAGGTCGCGTTCGTGGTCGGCTACGGCGACGTCGGCAAGGGTGCGGCGGAGGCACTGCGCGGTCAGGGCGCCCGCGTCATCGTCAGCGAGGTCGACCCGATCTGCGCGCTGCAGGCCGCGATGGACGGCTACCAGGTGGCCCGTCTGGCCGATGTCATCGAGACCGTCGACATGGTCATCACGTGCACGGGCAACCTCGGCGTCGTGGGCGTCGACGAGATGCTCGGGCTGAAGCACCTGGCGATCGTCGCCAACGTCGGCCACTTCGACAACGAGATCGACATGGCCGGGCTCGAGTCCCTGCCGGGTGTGGAGAAGGTCGAGATCAAGCCGCAGGTGCACGAGTGGCGCCTGCCGACCGGCCGCTCGATCCTGGTGCTGTCCGAGGGGCGGCTGATGAACCTCGGCAACGCCACCGGGCACCCGTCGTTCGTGATGAGCAACTCGTTCACGAACCAGGTCCTGGCGCAGATCGAGCTGCACACCCGTCGTGACGAGTACCCGACCGGGGTCTACGTGCTGCCGAAGCACCTGGACGAGAAGGTCGCCCGACTGCACCTCGGCGCCCTCGGGGTGGAGTTGACGACGCTGCGCCCGGAGCAGGCGGCGTACATCGGTGTGCCGGTCGAGGGCCCCTTCAAGCCCGAGCACTACCGGTACTGAGGCGGGGCGCAGCGCGCTAGCGCGGGAAGCCCGGGGGCCGCGCCGTCGCCGACGCGCCCGCCTCGGTGAGCAACCCGACGCGGGAGCGCAGCGCCTGCACGTCCCGCCCACGGCGCAGCACGACGACCCCGGCGAGGAACACCTCGGCGGGCACCTGCGGCACCGGGTGGGCGAAGGGTGCGACGTCCGCGGCCAGCGCGCGGGCGGCGGACTCCCGGAGTTCGGGGCGCATCACGGCGGCCCCGCGGAAGAACGCGCCGAGCCGGTTCTCGAGTCGCTGCGGCAGCGCCGAGACGTCCGCGACCGTGGCCCAGGCCGTCAGCTCGGGTGGCAGCACCACCTGAGGGTCGCGCTGCTTCGGCAGCCGCTCGTGCTGCACGACGGTGCCGGCGAGCAGGTCCCCGAGGCGCCGCGGACGACTGCCGAACAACGCCACGAGCAGCGCCACCGACCCGAACGTCATCCACAGCTCGAACAGCCCGACGAGCGCGCGGGTGAACGCGTGCCGGAACCCGATCGCACCGCCGTCGACCCGGACGACCCGCGTGCCGACGGCGTACCGGCCGACGCTGCGGCCCCGGGTCACCGTCTCGACGGCGGCCGGCACCAGCACGAGCACGGCGACGAACAGGGCGATGCTCAGCGCGGCGCCCCACGCCTCGTCGAGGCCGCTCGGCCACAGCCGGGACACCCCGAACATGAGCAGCAGGTACAGGACGAGCAGGCACACCCCGTCGAGGAGCGCCGACGCCAACCGCAGGACGAGTCCGGCCGGCTGCACGTCGAGCGCGACCGCCTCGCCGACCACGAGCTCGTCGGCGGTCTCGTCCAGGGCGAGCGAGAACCGGGCATCGGCGAGGTCGCGCGGCGTGCGGGGCTTCGACATGGGATCATTCTGTCGGAAGTCGGCCGACACGAGGGGGAACACGTGGACCTGGACGCCTACGCCGAGGTGCACCGCGACCGGTGGCAGGAGCTCGACCGCCTCGCGCGCGCCCGGCACACCACCGGTGCCGACGTCGACCGGCTCGTCTCCGGCTACCAGGCCGCTGCGACGGACCTCGCCCGCATCCGCGGCGCCGCACCCCGCACCGCGACCGGCGACCGGCTGTCCCTCACGCTGTACCGCGCCCGCCTGCGCTTCACCGGCACCCCGGTCGACCCGCTCACTGCGGTCGCCCTGTTCTTCACCCGGCAGCTGCCCGCGGCGCTGTACCGGATCCGCTGGGTGACGATCTGGGTGGCGCTGGCCACCGTCGCGATCGGCGCGATCGTGGCCGTCTGGATCACGACGACACCGGGGGCGACGGCGACCTTCGGCACGCCGGAGGCGCTCCGCCAGTACGCCACGCAGGACTTCGTCGACTACTACTCCGACCACGGCCTCGGCGCGTTCACGGCGCAGGTCTGGACGAACAACGCCTACATCGCGGCCACCATGGTCGCGTTCGGCATCACGGGCGTCTTCGTGCCGTTCTCGATCATGCAGAACGCCGTCGGGCTGGGGGTCTCCGCGGCGATCATGCACTCGCAGGGCCGCCTGGGCGACTTCTTCCTCTACATCGCCCCGCACGGTCAGCTCGAGCTGTACTCGGTCTTCCTCGCCGGCGGGGCGGGCCTGATGATCTTCTGGTCGTGGGTCGCTCCGGGGCCGCACCGGACCCGCGCGCAGGCCCTCGCCGAGGACGGCCGTGCCCTCATCACGATCGCGGTCGGCCTGACGCTGACGCTGCTGCTGTCCGGCCTGGTCGAGGGCATCGTCACCCGTCAGGACTGGCCGTGGCCGGTCAAGATCGGCATCGGGACGATCGCCCTCGCTGCGGTCCTGGCGTACCAGTGGGTGCTCGGCGGTCGCGCGTACCGGGCCGGGGAGCGCGGCGACCTCGACGAGTTCGAGCGCGGCACGTCCGCCCTGGTCGCCGGGTAGGGTCCGTCCGGCTTCAGAGCCGGCCGGTCGCCTTCGCGCGCAGGTAGGCATCGGCCACGAGCGGTGGGACGTCCTCCGGTGCGCCACGGACGACCTCGGCGCCGCTCCGGCGTGCGACGTCGGCGACGCCGTCGGCATCGAGCAGGGTGCGTTCGGCGGCGGCCCGCCGGTACACGTCGCGCTCCGCGCCGGTCGGGAGGCCCGGCACGCGTCCGCCCCGCGCCGTGCGGATCGTCGTGGCCGGGTCCACCCCGCCGCGTGCGGTCCGCTGCACCGCCGGGTCCTCGATGCTCGTCACCACGACGGCGTGCCGCCGGGTGAGCCGCGGCAGCACCGCCAGCAGGTCGCCGGAGGCACCGACCGAGTCGAGGCTCGACGCCAGCACGACGAGCGCCCGCGAGGTCGTGATCGAGTCGACGAGCGCCGGCACGGCAGACCAGTCGGTGGCGGCGAGCCCGGGTTCCGCCATCGCGAGGGCCTCCCCGAAGCGCTGGACCACGTCGGTGCGGGTCGCCCCGTGCACACGGTCGTGGACGGTGTCGTCGAGGACCGCCAGGTCGACCCGGTCGCCGGCGGCCGCGGCCAGGGCGCCGAGGAGCAGTGCGGACTCGATGAAGGTGTCGAGGCGCGGTTCGTCCGCGACCCTGCCGGCGCCGGCGCGTCCGGCGTCGACGACGACCACGACCCGCCGGTCGCGCTCCGGGCGCCAGGTGCGGACCACGAGGTCCTGCCGTCGGGCGGTCGCTCGCCAGTCGATCGAGCGGACGTCGTCGCCCCGGACGTAGTCGCGCAGCGAGTCGAACTCGGTGCCGTGGCCGCGGAGCTGCAGGGTGGTCTCGCCGTCGAGTTCGCGCAACCGGGCCAGCCGTGACGGCAGGTGCCGTCGCGAGCGGAACGGCGGCGTGACGACGAGTTCGCCCGGCGCCGTGACGACCCGCTGCCGGGCGGCGAGACCGAGCGGACCGAACGCCCGGACCGCCACGCCGGCCGTGCGGCGTCGACCGCGGCGGAACGGGGTGAACCGCATGCGGGCGGTCCGTCGTTCACCCGCGGGCACCGTCATCCGCACCCGGCGTGGCCGGTGTCCGGCCGAGGGCTCCCACATGTCGCGGACGATGCCCCGGAGCACCCGCCCGCCGTCGTTCGCGAGCACGAGCGTGCCGTCGGCGGTGCTGTCCCGACGGGCCAGTCGCGGCATCCGCCGTTCGACCCGCACGCGTGCCAGGTCGGCGGCGAGCAGGACGTCGAGGGCCGCGGCGAGCAGCACGACGACGACCCACGCCAGGCCGGCCCACCCGCTGGCGAGCAGCACGGTGGGCACGACGGCGACGGCGAGCAGCGCGACGAACCGGCCGGAGACCGCCACTAGATCGGCACCCGCACCTGCTCGAGCACCTGCTGGAGCACCCCGTCGGCGCCGACGCCCTCGAGCTCGGCGTCGGCGGCGACCCGGAGCCGGTGCCGCCAGACCGGCAGGGCCATCGCCTGCACGTGGTCGGGCGTGATGGCGTCGTAGCCGGTGAGCCACGCCCAGGCCTTCGCGGCGGCGAGCAGGGCCGTCGCACCGCGCGGGCTGACCCCGACCCGGACGGACGGTGCCTGACGGGTGGCACGGGCGAGGTCGACGATGTACGCCAGCACGTCGTCACGGGCACCGACGGCCCGGACGGCGCGCTGCGCGGCGAGGACCTCGTCGACGCCGACCACGGGGGTGATGCCCGCCGACCGGACGTCCCGCGGCACGAAGCCGTCGGCGTGCCGGCGGAGGACCTGCCACTCGACGTCGCGCGGCGGGATGTCGAGCGTCAGCTTCACCAGGAAGCGGTCGAGCTGCGCCTCGGGGAGCGTGTACGTGCCCTCGAACTCGATCGGGTTCATGGTCGCGGCGACGAAGAACGGGTCGGGCAGCAGCCGGGCGTCACCGTCCACGCTGACCTGGCGTTCCTCCATCGCCTCGAGCAGGGCGGACTGGGTCTTCGGGGGTGTGCGGTTCACCTCGTCGGCGAGCAGCACGTTGGTGAAGACGGGGCCCTCGCGGAACGGGAACGTGCCGGTGGAGGCGTCGTACACGAGCGAACCGGTCACGTCGCCGGGCATCAGGTCCGGCGTGAACTGGATCCGCTTCGTGTCGAGGGACATCGCGGCGGCCAGGCTGCGGACGAGCAGGGTCTTGGCGACGCCGGGCACGCCCTCGAGCAGCACGTGCCCCTGCGCCAGGAGTCCGACGATCATGCCGGACACCGCGCCCTCCTGCCCGACGACGGCCTTGGCGACCTCGGCCCGGACGCGCCCGAAGGCGTCGCGGAGCCCGGGGTCGTGCTGGTTCCGGTCGTGCTGGCTCCGATCGTGCGGGGAGCGGTCGCCCGGTGCGGGGACGTGCTGGTCGGGGGCTGCTGGCAGGTCGGTCACGGTCGTGCTCCTGGTCGGTCGTGGTCGGTGCTGGGACGGTCGCCCGAGGCGGATCGTCGGACGGCCCGTTCGAGGTCGTCGAGTGCCCTCGTGCCCTCGACGAGGGCGCGGTCGTCGGTGGTCGGACCGCCGACGAGGACGGCGCCGACGCGGTCGTGGGGGATGCCGGTCGCGCGGGCTGCGGCGCGGACGACGTCGTCGACGTGCGCGGAGCGGGGGAGTCCGAGCAGCCGACCGATCCGGCGCACCGCGGCGACGCGGAGGGTGTCCAGGGCGTGGGTGCGGTCGTGGGTGCGGGCGTACATCCGGGCCCGGCCCTCGGTGGTCTCGGCGGCGCGGACCACGACGGGCATCCGTTCGACGACGAGCGGCCCGAGGCGGCGGCCGCGCCACACCGCGGCGGCGACGGCGACCAGGGCGAGCAGCGCGATGCCGCTCGGCACCCACGGCGGCGCCAGCTCGCCGAGCGTCGGGGCCGCGTCGGGTGCGCCGACGGTCGGCGTGTACCAGGTGAGGCGGTCGTCAGCCCCGAGCAGCCCGAGGGCGAGCGCGGCGTTCCCGGCGGTCGTGATCGTGTCGTTGCGGAACGCCGAGGTGGTGCCGACCAGGGTGACGTCACCGCCGGGCGTCGCCGCGCGGACGAGTCCCCAGGCCCGGTCGTCGCCGCTGCCGGACGGCGCGCACCGGTCCGCGTCGGGGTCGTCCACCGTGTAGCCGTACCCGTCGGTGGACACCCGCGCTGCCGATGCCGCGGCCGGGATCGCACACGACGCGGTCGACACGGTGTCGCCGCCCCCGGGCGCCGTCGCCGTCGTGACGTCGAGCCCGAAGGACGTGAACGGCGTGGAGTCGACACCCACCAGGACCACGTGCTCCGCGGTCCGGGCGATGCGCTCGGCGACCGCGGGGTCGAGGACCCCGTCGGAGTCGTCGACGAACACCGTGCCGCCGTCGATCCCGTCCGCACGGTCGGTGACCCGGACGGAGGTGCCCCGCTGCTCCAGGACACGGACCAGCGCAGCCGATCCGCTCGCCGTGGTGGACGTCGGGTCGAGCGGCCGGCGGTCCGGGCCCTCGGCGCCCTGGACCACGGCGGTGAGCACGGCGAGCACGAGTCCGACGACCACGATCGCGGCCCAGAAGCCGAACCGGAACCGGCGGCCCTCTGGCTGGTCCTCCGACGGCGCACCCGTGCGCGGCGCAGCGGCGGTGGCGGTGCTGGCGGTCATGCCGGTACCACCGGCCCCGAGGACCTGGCCGGACGAGCCTGGCGCACGGCACGCTCGGTGTCGAGGACCCGGCGAGCGGTGCCCTCGTCGGCGTCGAGCCCGAGGTAGCGGACGGCGTCGAAGGCCGTCGCGGCGTCGTCGAGCGCCGCGGCCTCGGCGGGGAAGGGCACGGCTGCGCGGGCGGCGATGGTGCGTGCGGTGGCCCCGGGGACGTCCGGGACCAGGTCGCGCTCGCCGAGGCCGCGGGCGGTCGCACGGAAGCCGTCGAGGACCGCGGCCGACCAGTCGCCCCGGCGGATCGCGGACTGTGCGGCGTCGAGCAGTTCCCGGGCTGACCGGAGGTCGTCGTCGTCGAACACCCCGCCGGCGTCGTCCGCGCCGCTGCGTGCACGACGTCGGGGGAGCCCGCGGGCCACGACGACGAGCACGACGACGGCGACGAGCACCACGATGGCGATCACGAGGGCCGTGCGGGCCGCGACGGGGGAGTCGAGTCCGTCGGCGCGGAGCGACCCGAGCCAGTCCAGGAACGTCCGTGACGCCCGGTCCCACCAGGTCACGTGCGCGCCGTCGTACGCGGGCCGGTCGAGTTCGCGTTCGAGCAGACGGCGGGCCTCGTCGGGGTCGACCGCGGTCATGCGGTCCCGTCCGGCGGGCGGTGCTGCCCCTGCTGCGGCGGGTGTTGCGGCCACGGTTGCTGCGGTCCGGGCCAGGGCTGCTGCGCCTGCTGCTGTCCGGGCCACGCCTGCGGGGGCTGTCCGGGCCACTGCTGCGGCTGCTGCTGCGCCCACGGCTGCTGCTGCCCGGCCCACTGCTGCGGCGGCCACGGCGGTCGGGAGACCGGCGCGGACGGTGCGAACGGGTCGGCCGGCTGCCCGGTGTCGAGGTGCGACGCGATGCGCTGGTCGAGGGCCTCGGTCCGGATCCGCCGGTCGATGTTCAGGAAGGTGACGACCGCCGCGCTCAGCACGTCGGTGACGCACTGCACCGCGATCGCGAGCAGGCTGCCGATGACGATCAGGACGAGGGCGCCCGCACCGATGCCCGAGGACGCGTCGGTCTGCCCGAGCGGGTCGAACACCCCGCCGACGAGCACGGCCCCGATGGTGAGCGGCGCCGTGGCGATCGAGGCCGCGACGCCGAACATCACCTGCACGAGCAGCAGGATGCCGAAGGTCCGCCAGAACGCACCGCGAGTGAGTCGCCACGACTGCGCGGCGGCGGCGAAGATCGGTCGGCCCTCGAGCGCGATGGTCGGCACGGTGAAGGCGAAGCGGATGCCGAGCCACGTCAGCACGACACCGAAGCCGAGGACCATCACGAAGACCGCCAGGACGAACCACCCGGCGCCGGCGTCCCCGGCACCGAGCGCCGCGAAGAACGCGACGAAGACCACCGCGACGATGATCCCGACGACGAGCCCCGCGCCGATCTGCACGAACATCCACCCGACGACCGGCCACCGCCGCCCGGCGAGCAACGCCCAGAGACCCCGGAAGGTCGCGCGACGGCCGAGCACCCGCTGGCCGGTGTCCGCGGCGACCGGTGCCACCAGGAAGCCGCGCCCGAGGTACGCCAGGAACGGCAGGCCGATCGTCAGCAGGATCCACAGCGTCACCGAGCCCGCGACGATCGTGTCGCCGCCACCGCTGCCGTCGAACGCCGTCATCATCCGCGACTGCAGCGCCTGCTGGCCGAACGTGCTGACGAGCGTGGAGAGCAGCCCGAGCACGCCGCTCAGCAGCACGCTCCAGAGCAGCAGGACGCGGGCGTTGCGGCGGAAGACCGTGAAGGCGCCGCCGAGCACGTCACCGAACCCCAGCGGGCGCAGGGGGATCACCGGACGCGAGCCGGACGGCGCACGACCGCCGGGGGGTCGACCCGGCCCCGGGGCGGGCGGCGGCGGCGCGGAGAAGCGGGGCGGGCCTCCCGGCTGTCCCTGCCACGCGCCCTGCTGCCCGGCGCCCTGCTGCCCGGCACCCTGCTGCCCGGCCCCCTGCTGACCACCGCCAGGCGTCTGCCAATCGGACATGACCTCGGCCCCCTTCGTCGTGTCGGTCCGCGCTGCGACGCGCGGTCCACCTCCATCCTGGCGGAAAACGCCGCGTGACGGGGCCTCGGCTATCGTGTGGGGACACGTGCCGACCCGGCACCACCCGCACGCCACACGGAGTCCACATCACATGACACCGCGCATCCTCGTCGTCGACGACGACCAGGCCCTCGCCGAGATGATCGGCATCGTCCTCCGGTCGGAGGGCTACGAACCCGAGTTCAGCGCTGACGGCAACGACGCCGTCGACGCGTTCCACAGCACGAAGCCGGACCTCGTCCTGCTCGACGTGATGCTCCCGGGCATCGACGGCATCGAGGTCTGCAAGCGCATCCGTGCCGAGAGCGGCACGCCGATCATCATGCTCACCGCCAAGAGCGACACCGCCGACGTCGTCCTCGGCCTCGAGAACGGTGCCGACGACTACGTCGTCAAGCCGTTCAACCCGAAGGAGCTCGTCGCCCGCATCCGCACGCGGCTGCGGCCGAGCGCCACCGACGCCACGGTGCTGCACGTCGGTGACGTGACGGTCGACGTCGCCGGGCACGAGGTCCGCCGCGGCGACACCGTCATCGCGCTCACCCCGCTCGAGTTCGACCTGCTCCGCGCGCTCGCCGAGAAGCCGAACCAGGTCTTCACCCGCGAGATGCTGCTCGAGCAGGTCTGGGGCTACCACTACAAGGCCGACACCCGCCTGGTGAACGTGCACGTCCAGCGCCTGCGCGCGAAGATCGAGCACGACCCGGACAACCCGAAGACCGTCACCACGGTCCGCGGCGTCGGGTACCGGGCCGGAGGAGCCTGACCACCGTGCCGCCCGCCCCGCCCGCCGGCACCACTCCCGGCACGGCAGCCGGTGCCGCCCCCGGCACGGCCACAGTGTCGATCGGGGTGGTCGGCCGCGGCCGACGACGGATGCGCCGCTGGGTCCGCCGTGGCTGGCGGCCCGTCGCGTACGTGTGGCGTCGGTCCCTGATGTTCCGCTCGGTCGCCATCACCGTGATGACGACCGGACTGGCGGTCGGGATCATCGGCACCGCCGTCATGGTGAGCATCTCGACGAACGTCTACTCGCAGCGCCGCGACCAGATCGAGTCCGAGTCGGCCCGCGCGACCATCGTCGCGCAGGGGATCTTCGACGCCGCCACCGCGGCCGAGGACAACAACCAGTCCGAGCTCGAGACGCTGCAGAACGAGGCGCAGCAGGCGATCCTGTCGAACACGACGAGCCCCGGCGGCACGAGCATCGCGATCGAGCGGAGCCCGGACCAGTCCACCCCGCAGACGCTGCAGACCATCGCGAGCCAGGACTTCCCGGACGCCGTCATCACGGACGCCCTGCGCAAGGAGGTCGGCGCGAACACCGGCAAGCTCAGCCTGCAGCCGGTGCAGCTCGACGACGACGGCCGCCGCGTGCCCGGGTTGGCCGTCGGCTCCACGCTGCAGATCCCGAGTGCCGGCCAGTACGAGCTGTACCTGGTCTACGACCTGTCCGATGCCCAGCAGACCCTGGACTTCGTGTCGCAGACGCTCTCGATCGGCGGCGTCGCGCTCATGGTGCTCATCGCCCTGGTGACGTCGCTCGTCGTCCGGCTGGTCGTGGTCCCGATCCGCGAGGCGGCGGAGACGAGCCGCAAGATCGCCGCCGGACGCCTCGACGAACGCATCCCGGTGCGCGGCCAGGACGACCTGGCGACCCTCGCGCGGAGCTTCAACGGCATGGCCGAGGCCGTCAGCCGGCAGATCACCCAGCTCGCCGAGCTCTCCCGCGTGCAGCAGCGCTTCGTGTCCGACGTGTCCCACGAGCTGCGCACGCCGCTCACCACCATCCGGCTCGCCGGCGACATGCTCTTCGACTCGCGGCACGCGTTCGAGCCGTCGGTCGGGCGCTCGGCCGAGCTGCTGCACGCCCAGGTGGAGCGGTTCGAGCTGCTGCTCGCCGACCTGCTCGAGATCTCCCGCTACGACGCGCAGGCCGTGCAGCTCGACACCGAGCCGTCGGTGCCGGCGGCGCTCGCCGCGGACATCGTCGAGGAGTTCCGCCCCCTGGCCGAACGCGCCGGCATCGACCTGCAGCTCGCCACGCCCGGCGGCCACACCACGATGCGACTCGACGCCAAGCGCGTCCGCCGCATCCTGCGCAACCTGGTCGGCAACGCGATCGAGCACGGCGACGCCAAGCCCGTCCAGGTCGTCGTCGACAGCGACGCCCGCACGGTCGCCATCGCGGTGCGCGACCAGGGCGTCGGGATGCCGCCGGAGGACGCAGCACGGGTGTTCGACCGGTTCTGGCGTGCCGACCCGAGCCGCAAGCGCACCATCGGCGGCACCGGCCTGGGTCTCGCGATCAGCCTGGGCGACGCGAAGCTGCACGGTGGTCGGATCGACGTGTGGTCCCGCCCCGGTCAGGGGTCGACCTTCGTGCTGACCCTGCCCCGCAACGAACAGGTCACCGCCGCGACGTCGGCGATCCCGCTGCCCGAGCTCGACGAGTCGTACGACGGCCCCCGTGCCGTGCGAGAGGAGTCCTGATGCGCCCCCGTCTCCGTCCCCGCTTCCGGCACGTCGTCGCCGCGGCACTGGCGGCCGTCAGTGTGCTGGCGCTCACCGCCTGCGCCGCCATCCCCGTCGACGGCGCCGTCCGCACCGGGCAGACGATCAAGGACGAGTCGCTCTCCGGCGTCGACTTCCGGCCGGACAAGCCGATCACCGGCTCCGACCAGACGGCGATCCTGCGCGGGTTCATCGCGGCGGCCACCGGTGCGCAGGACAACTACGCCATCGCCCGGCAGTTCCTCGCCTCGGACTTCTCGCAGCAGTGGAACCCGCGGCAGGGCGTCACGATCCGCGACGGCAGCGGCACCGTCGAGCGCGCCGACGACCGCGAGCTGACGTACACGCTCACCGCGAGCGCGACGGTGGACTCCGAGGGGGAGTACACCCAGGCGGTCCGCCCGACCTCGTCCACCCTGACGTTCCAGTTCACCCGCGAGGACGGCGAGTGGCGCATCGCCTACGCCCCGGACGGCATCATCCTGTCCCCGGTGAGCTTCGACTCCGTCTTCCAGCAGCACGCCCTGTACTTCTACGACCCGACGTTCCGGTTCCTCGTGCCCGACGAGCGCTGGTTCCTCGCCCGCTCGTCCACCAGCACCCGCATCGCCAGCGCCCTGATGGCCGGTCCCGCCGACTGGCTGAAGGGCGCCGTGGTCTCGTCGTTCCCCGAGGGCACCCAGCTCTCCCTGAACGCGGTCACCATCGACAGCGGCACGGCACTCGTCGACCTGTCCAGCGACGCCCTGCGCGCCAGCACCGTCGACCGCGTCCGGATGCGCGAGCAGCTGAGCAAGTCGCTCGCCTCGGTCGCCACCATCTCGTCGGTGTCGATGACCATCGAGGGCGCGAGCCTGTCCGTCCCCGACTCGAGCGGGGCGAACGCGCAGCAGAACCCGGACGTCGACCCCCGCCCCCTCGTCGACGAGGACGGTGTGGTCGGCTACGCGGCCACGGGAACCGGCAAGGTCTCGAAGCTCGGCGGCGGCGTCGGCGACACCGTGGCCGGCCTCGACCCGACCTCGATCTCGCTGTCCGCCTCCGGCACCACGGCCGCCGTCGGCAACCGCGACGGTGCCGTCGTCGTCCGCGGCGACGACCACCTGCGCGTCGACGCCCGCGAGGACCTCGTCGCCCCCGCGATCGACGACCTCGGGTTCGTCTGGGTCGGCCAGTCGTCGGACACCCGCCGGATCACCGCCTACGGCCTCGGCGGCGACCCGCACCAGGTCGCGACGTCGTTGCCGCGCGGCGACCTCGTGTCGTTCCAGGTCTCCCGCGACTCGACCCGGGCACTCGCCCTGATCCAGACCGCCGACGGCCCCGGCCTGTACGTGATGGCGATCATCCGCGGGTCCGACCGGTCCCCGACGTCGTTCGGCGCAGCCGTCCGGGTGCAGGCGGCCACCGGCGACGCGGTCGGGGCGACGTGGGTGAACGACACCGACGTGGCGTCGGTCGGGCAGACCACGGCCGGGCCGAACGTCGTCCGGACCACCATCGGCGGGCAGTCGAGCACCCTGCCGAAGCCGGACGGTCGCGCGACCTCGATCAGCGGCGGGAGCGGTGGTGCCCTGCTGCTCCGAATGTCGAGCGGGTCGGTGCTGCAGTCCACCGGCGGCGGTTGGGACACCACCGGCGTGACCGCGGACGTGCTCGGCGTCCAGCGCTGACGTCGCGGTCACCCCTCCACACCCACCCCGGCCGGGAGGCCCGTCCACCGTCCGCACCATCGGCCCACGCCCGCCGTCCGGTCGCCACCACACTCGTCGCATGCGCACCGAGGATCTGCTCACGCCGTGGCGCGACGCGGTGCTCGCGGTGCTCGGCCTGTTCCTGCCGGTGGACTGCCTGGGCTGCGGACGGCCGGACCGTGCGCTCTGCCGGGCCTGCCGCGCCGCCCTGGTCGCGTGCCCGCGCCGGGTCCGACTCGTCGCGGGCGTGCGGCTCGACGCCGCCTTCGAGTACGAGGGACTCGTCCGGACCCTGCTGCTCGAGCTGAAGCTCCGCGGTCGGGTGGACGTCGCACGACCGCTCGGCGCTCGCTTCGGCTCGCTCGTGCGTGCCGCGCTCGCCGAGGCACCCGTGGACACCGTCGTGCTGCGGGTCCCGCCGTCGCGGGCGGGGGCACGGCGTCGGGGGTTCGACCCCGTGGTGCTGCTGCTCGCCCGCGGCGGCGTCCGTGGCACCGGGCGGCTCCGACGGGTGCGGGTCCGGGGTGGACCGGCGAGCGGGGGGCCGGGCCAGAAGGAGCGGACGGCGATCGAGCGGGTCGCCGCGACCGTCGGCACGCTGCGGGCGTGCGGGGTCGACGGGCGGGACGTGGTGCTGGTGGACGACGTCGTGACGACCGGCGTCACGATGGCCGAGGGGGTGCGGGCGGTCCGCGCCGCGGGCGGCCGGGTCGTCCGGTGCGTGGCCGTCGCGAGCGTCGAGGACTGACGGCTCGGTGAACACCGGGTGACCGCTGTGCGTCCGGTGGGTGTCCGGCAGACTCGCCGACGCACCGTGACGCGGGACCTGCGGCGGGTCTAGCCTCGCGGCAAGGCGTTCGGGTTCGCCGGATGGAGGCGACGCGCCGAAGCTCGATGGGAGCCGCGACATGGACGTGACGATCACAGGCCGGAACGTCGGGGTCACCGACCGATTCCGCACCTACGTCGAACAGAAGTCCGAGAAGATCGACGTGCTCGCTGACCGTGCGCTCGCCTTCGAGGTGCGCATCAGCCGCCACCACGAGAAGTCGGGCGGCAGCCAGGGCGAGGACCGCATCGAGCTGACGCTCATCGGTCCCGGGCCCCTCGTGCGGGCGGAGTCCGCGGCGTCCGACAAGTACGCCGCCTTCGACCTCGCCTTCGCCCGCATCATGGAACGGCTGCGTCGTGCTCGTGACCGGCGCAAGGTGCACCGTGGTCGTCACCGCCCGACCTCGGTGGCCGAGGCCGCAGGCAGTGGCTTCGACGGCATGGGGGTGGTCCCCGCTGACGGCCGCCTCATCGAGGACGTCGCCACCGGCGCGGTCACGGTCGTCGACGCCGACGCACCGGAGGACGAGGACGACGAGGTCTACAGCCCCGTGGTCATCCGGCACAAGGTCTTCGAGGCCGCCCCGATGACCGTCGACGACGCCCTGTACTTCATGGAGCTCGTCGGACACGACTTCTACCTGTTCGTGGACGCCGAGACCCACCGCCCGAGCGTCGTCTACCGACGCAAGGGCTGGGACTACGGCGTGATCGGCATCGACGACCAGACCGGTGCCGCGGCATCGGTGGACGTCGAGCCGGCCGCCGCGCTCGCCTGACGCGATCGCTGCGGACACCGTCCGACCCGTGTGTGCGCGGTCCGTTCGCGGGCCGCGCACACCGCTGCCCCCACACCGACGCCCCTCACAGCGCACGGCACCGGGGGGTTGCTAGCATGACTGGTCGATCGGGCGCGCAGGTCGCGCACGACGACCCCGTAAGGAGCTCACGTGGCAAACGTGCTGGAGAAGGTCCTCCGCATCGGCGAAGGACGCACCGTCCGCCGGCTGAAGGCGTACGCCTCGGCGATCAACGACCTCGAGGACGACTTCTCGAGCCTCACCGACGAGGAACTCCAGGACGAGACGAAGGAGCTGCGCGAGCGGTACGCCAACGGCGAGACCCTCGACGACCTGCTCCCCGAGGCGTTCGCCGCCGTGCGGGAAGCAGCGAAGCGCACCCTCGGCATGCGGCACTTCGACGTGCAGCTCATGGGCGGGGCGGCCCTGCACCTCGGCAACATCGCCGAGATGAAGACCGGTGAGGGCAAGACCCTCGTCGCGACGACGGCGGCGTACCTCAACGCGATCCCGTCGCGTGGCGTGCACGTCATCACGGTCAACGACTACCTGGCGTCGTACCAGTCCGAGATCATGGGTCGCGTCTTCCGCGCCCTCGGCATGACGACCGGCTGCATCATCGCCAACCAGACGCCGGCCGAGCGCCGCGAGCAGTACGCGGCGGACATCACCTACGGCACGAACAACGAGTTCGGCTTCGACTACCTGCGCGACAACATGGCGTGGCAGGCCTCCGACATGGTGCAGCGCGGCCACTTCTTCGCCGTCGTCGACGAGGTCGACTCGATCCTCATCGACGAGGCCCGCACGCCGCTCATCATCTCCGGCCCGTCCTCGGGCGAGGCCAACCGGTGGTTCACGGAGTTCGCCTCGATCGCCAAGCGCCTCACGCCGGGCGAGGACTACGAGGTCGACGAGAAGAAGCGCACCGTCGGCGTGCTCGAGCCCGGCATCGAGAAGGTCGAGGACTACCTCGGCATCGACAACCTGTACGAGTCGGCGAACACCCCGCTCATCTCGTTCCTCAACAACTCCATCAAGGCCGTCGCCCTGTTCAAGCGCGACAAGGACTACGTCGTGATGAACGGCGAGGTGCTCATCGTCGACGAGCACACCGGCCGCATCCTGATGGGCCGTCGCTACAACGAGGGCATCCACCAGGCGATCGAGGCGAAGGAGAACGTCGAGGTCAAGGCGGAGAACCAGACCCTCGCCACGGTCACGCTGCAGAACTACTTCCGGCTGTACCAGAAGCTCTCCGGCATGACCGGTACCGCCGAGACCGAAGCGGCCGAGTTCATGTCGACCTACAAGCTCGGCGTGGTCCCGATCCCGACGAACAAGCCGATGCAGCGCATCGACCAGACCGACCTGGTCTACAAGAACGAGAAGTCCAAGTTCGAGCAGGTCGCCGAGGACATCGCCGAGCGCCACGAGCAGGGCCAGCCCGTCCTCGTCGGCACCACGAGCGTCGAGAAGTCCGAGTACCTGTCGAAGCTCCTCGCCAAGAAGGGCGTGAAGCACGAGGTCCTCAACGCGAAGAACCACGCGCGTGAAGCCGCGATCGTCGCCCAGGCCGGTCGCCTCGGCGCCGTCACCGTCGCGACGAACATGGCCGGCCGAGGCACCGACATCATGCTCGGCGGCAACTCCGAGTTCCTGGCGGTGCAGGAGATGCACGCCAAGGGCCTGTCGCCGACCGAGACCCCCGACGAGTACGAAGCCGAGTGGGACGAGGTCTTCGCCCGCGTCAAGGCCGAGGTCGAGGTCGAGGGCGACAAGGTCCGCGAGGCCGGTGGGCTCTACGTCCTCGGCACCGAGCGCCACGAGTCGCGCCGCATCGACAACCAGCTGCGTGGTCGTTCCGGCCGTCAGGGTGACCCGGGCGAGAGCCGCTTCTACCTGTCGCTCACCGACGACCTCATGCGCCTGTTCAACTCCGGTGCCGCCGAGAGCCTCATGGGCCGCTCGAACGTGCCGGACGACCTGGCGATCGAGAACAAGCTCGTCGGCCGCGCGATCCGTTCCGCCCAGGCGCAGGTCGAGGGCCGGAACGCCGAGATCCGCAAGAACGTCCTGAAGTACGACGACGTCCTGAACCGGCAGCGCGAGGCGATCTACAGCGACCGCCGCCACATCCTCGAGGGCGACGACCTGCACGACCGCGCGCAGTCGTTCCTCAAGGCCGTCATCGACGACGTGATCGACACCCACACCGGTGAGGGCTCGCCGGACGACTGGGACCTCGACGCCATGTGGACCGAGCTCGGCACGCTCTACCCGATCTCGATCTCCATCGACGAGGTCATCACCGAGGCCGGCTCGAAGGGCAAGGCGTCGCGGGACTTCCTCGGCCGCGAGATCCTCTCCGACGCCAAGCTTGCGTACTCCACGCGTGAGGAGCTCCTCGGCGACGAGGCGATGCGCGAACTCGAGCGTCGTGTCGTCCTGTCGGTGATCGACCGCCGCTGGCGCGACCACCTGTACGAGATGGACTACCTCAAGGACGGCATCGGCCTCCGCGCGATGGCGCAGCGTGACCCGCTCGTCGAGTACCAGCGCGAGGGCTACGCGCTGTTCCAGACGATGATGGGCCAGATCCGCGAAGAGTCGGTCGGCTACCTGTTCAACCTCGAGGTCCAGGTGCAGTCCGACGGCGAGAACGCCGTCATCGAGGCCAAGGGTCTCGGCGAGGACGAGGTCTCCGGCCTCGAGTACTCGGCACCGTCGATCGACGGCGAGGTCGAGGTGCGCGACGAGAAGGGCCGCCTCGAGCAGGCCGCCACGGCGCGTGCGCAGCAGGCCCAGGCCGAGGCCGAGGCAGCTGCCGAGCCCGAGCAGGGCTCCGCGTTCGGCAACGCAGCCACGGCCTCCGGCCAGGCTGCCGCGGCCGGCAACCGTGCCGAGCGTCGTCAGGCGTCCAAGAAGTAGTCCGCGTGCGCGTGAGCGCATCGTGAGCAGCAATGGTCGGGTCCCGCGTCGGGACCCGACCATTGCTGCTCACCAGGCGCACCACGCGCGCCGACGGCGGACGGGAGGCCCGTGGCGACACCGCCACGGGCCTCCCGTCCGCGTCAGGCACCTACAGGACGCCGATCGCGGTGGCCCGCCACCTGCCGTCCCGCGTCTCCAACCGCATCGCCACGGCGCGTGCATGGCTGCGCGTGTGCACGACGACGGTCGCCTCGGCGACGCCGTCCGCCGGTCGGCAGACGAGCACGCTGCCGACCCGCAGCACCGCTCGGCTCCGCGACCGTCGGCGCACCGAGCGGGCGTGCGCGGCCACGGCTGCACGTTGCTGCAGGTGCCGGTGCACGTCGTCGGTGATCCAGCGGGCGATGCTGTCGACCTCGCGGGCCCCGGTCAGGACCTCGGCGACGCACAGTCCCAGGGCGCGTGCGGTGTCCGCCGGGTCCGGAGGGCCGCTCGCCGGTTCCTCGACCGGTTGCGGTTCGACGATCGTCAGTGGCGGCGAGTGTGCCGTCGTCGTCGTGTGGTCGATCCGGCGTGCCTGCTCCGCCACCCCTGCCCCTTCCGTTGCTGGAGCGAGCGTATGGGGCGTGCAACATGAGAAATACAAAGCTGCTGGGCCTGTGGAGAGGGCGACGTTCTCCACAAGTCGGCGCACCTAGACTGGCTGGGTGTCGACCCTCAGTGACCTCGTCCTCGCGCAAGGCCGTTCCTCCGAAGCCGACGTGGAGTGGCTCCACCTGCTCGTGGGGGACTGGCAGCTCCTCGCCGACCTGTCCTTCGCCGACATGGTGCTGTGGGTGCCGACTGCCGAGGACGGCTCGTTCGTCGCCGTGGCACACGCCCGACCGAGCTCCGCCGCCACACTGTTCTACCGCGACATCGTCGGCCAGGAGATCCGCGAGGAGTGGCGCGGTCAGGTGACCGAGAGCTTCGCCGGCGCCCGCGTCGTCGACTCCGCCGAGCCCGACTGGTACGAGGACACCCCCACCCGGGTCCGTGCGATCCCGGTGCTACGGCGCCTCAGTGCCAAGAGCGCAGAGACCACCGAGCGGCCGATCGCCGTCGTCACGCGGCACTCCAACCAGGACGAGATGCGGACGCCGAGCCGTCAGGAACTGAACTTCACCGCGAGTGCGAACGACCTGTTCGGCATGATCGCGACGGGCGACTTCCCGGACCTCGGCGCACCGGCCGGTCCGCGCCGCGGCGCCCCGCGCGCCAGTGACGGTCTGCTGCGCCTCGACACCGCCGGCATCGTGACGTTCGCCAGCCCGAACGGCCTGAGCGCCTTCAACCGGATGGGCTTCGAGGGAGAGCTCGAACGGAAGTCCCTCGCCGAGGTCACCACCGAGCTCATCGGCGCGCAGCTCGACGTCGACGAGTCCCTGCCCCTCGTCGTCACCGGTCGCGCTCCGTGGCGGGCTGACATCGAGTCGAAGGGCGTGACGGTGTCGCTGCGGTCGATCCCGCTCCGCGACCACGGCGACCGCATCGGTGCGATCGTGCTCTGCCGCGACGTGTCGGAGCTCCGGCACCAGGAGCGCGAGCTCATCACCAAGGACGCGACGATCCGCGAGATCCACCACCGCGTCAAGAACAACCTGCAGACGGTGGCGTCGTTGCTGCGCATCCAGGCTCGTCGGACGCACTCCGACGAGGCACGGACCTCGCTGCAGAACGCCATGCGCCGCGTGGCAGCCATCGCGGTCGTGCACGACACGCTGTCGAGCGGCCTGAGCCAGACGGTCGACTTCGACGACGTCTTCGACTCGGTGCTCAAGCTCGTCACCGAGGTCGCCGCGTCGCACAACACGACCGTGCACCCGAAGAAGACCGGCGAGTTCGGGGTGCTGCCGTCCGAGGCTGCCACGCCGCTCGCACTCGGGCTCACCGAGCTCGTCACGAACGCCGTCGAGCACGGGCTGGACGGCCGCGACGGCGAGGTCGAGATCGTCGCCCGCCGGTTCGACGACCACCTGGAGATCGAGGTCCGTGACAACGGCGTGGGTCTGCCCGAGGGGAAGGTCGGGTCGGGCCTCGGCACCCAGATCGTCCGCACGCTCATCCAGGGCGAGCTCGGCGGCACGATCGACTGGCACACCCTGACCGGCAGCGGCACCGAGGTGACGATCACCATCCCGTTCCGCTGGCTGACCGCTCCCGCCTAGCCCCCGCGCTGCGCCGCGCCGCGGGAGTTGTGCGTCGGGTCCGCGCCCGCTCGTGAGGTTCCGAGATCTGCGCATCTCGGCGTGCGATCGCGGTGTGTTGCGGAACCGCCGTGATCAACGCACGGCGTGTTGTGGAACCCCGAGGACCAGCGCACGGCGTGCCGCCCCGCCCCGCCCCGTGCCCTACGCGCACGACGACGCCCGCCGCCCCTGAAGGGACGACGGGCGTGGGTGTGTCCTGCGGGAACCGGCCCGGGTCAGGAAGCGCGGCGGGCGCGGGCGGCGCGACGCTTCAGCGCACGACGCTCGTCCTCGCTGAGGCCACCCCAGACACCGGAGTCCTGGTTGTTCTCGAGGGCGTACTGCAGGCACATCTCGGTGACCGTGCAGCGCGCACAGACCGACTTGGCCTTCTCGATCTGATCGACGGCGGGCCCGGTGTTCCCGACGGGGAAGAAGAGCTCGGGGTCCGCGGTGAGGCAAGCTGCCTTGTCACGCCAGTCCATGTGTGGTGCTCCTTGATGTCGATGCTCGAACGGCAGGCCGGGGCCGGGGTTCGGGGGATCGGAACGCTGACCATGCATGAGGCATGAGAGGACAACTGTGGGGAGGAGTCCGCTGGAAGCGAGTCTGACGCCCGCGTGACGCTCGGGGGAGGAGCGACGAACCACGGGAGACGCACACCACATCGTGCCGTCCAAACGACCTCGAATATCGTTCCATACTGGTAGGGGCAAATCAAGGGTTCCGATGCTGGAGGATCACTGTGCACGATGACGACCCGACGGCGGTCGACCGTCCTGAGCGACGCTCACGCGCGCTGATCGGCCTGCTGGTGGTGGTCGGGCTCGAGTTCGCGGCGCTCGTCGTGGTCACGGTCGTCCTGGTCGTCGAGCTGATCGTCGCGCCGGCGTCGAGCCTGGCGTCCGGGATCGCCCTGACGATCCTGTCGGCCGTCGCGGCGCTCTGGCTCGGTGCGCTCCTGAACGGCCTGTGGAAGCGTCGCGCCTGGGTGCGCTCCGGGATCATCGTCTGGCAGGTTCTGCAGGGTGCGATCGCGATCGGCGCGTTCCAGGGTGTCTTCCGCGAGCCGGCGGTCGGCTGGGTCCTGCTGATCCCCGCCCTGCTCGGCATCACGTTCGTGCTGTCGCGGTCGGTCACGGCCGCGCTCGCGCGTCCCGTGGAGTAAACGCGACCGACAGACGGACGGGAGGCGCGGTGCCGGCTGGCACCGCGCCTCCCGTCTCGCTGTGGTCCGGTCCTCAGACCAGGCCGAGCTTCTTCCGCAGGCTCGCCACGTGTCCGGTCGCCTTGACGTTGTAGAGCGGCAGCTGCACGCTGCCGTCCTCGTCGACCACGATCGTGGAGCGGATCGTGCCGGTCACGATCTTGCCGTAGTTGTTCTTCTCGCCCCACGCGGCGTAGGCCTTGTGCACCGCCAGGTCGGGGTCACTCAGCAGCGGGAACGTGAGCGCCTGCTCGTGCTGGAAGGTCTTGAGCTTCGCCTGCTCGTCCTTCGAGACGCCGAGGACCTCGTAGCCGGCTGCCTGCAGCGACGACATGTTGTCGCGGAAGTCGCAGGCCTCGGTGGTGCAACCGGGGGTGGACGCGGCCGGGTAGAAGTACACGATGACCTTCTTGCCCCGCAGTGCGGCGAGCGAGTGTTCGACGCCGTCCTGGTCCGGCAGCGTGAAGTCGGGGGCGGTGTCGCCGGCGGCGAGACGGTCGGTCATGGTGCTCCTGTTCGCTTGGTGCCCACGAGTGGTCGTGAGCGCGCAGAACCCATGCTATTGTTGATTCCCGTTGCGGCACGGAAGCCGGAACATGCACCTCTAGCTCAATTGGCAGAGCAACTGACTCTTAATCAGTGGGTTCTCGGTTCAAGTCCGAGGGGGTGCACCACAACCACGAAGGCCCCGACTCATCGAGTCGGGGCCTTCGTGCGTTCCGGGGGTGCGAACGCGTTCCGAGCGGGACACGCCCGAGGTGCTTCCGGCGGTCGGATTCAGTCGGCGGCGACGTCGACGATCCGTTCCGGGCCGACGACGAGGTTGACGGCGCCGGCGGAGGCCGCTGCGAGGTCGGCGGTCAGGGTCCCGAGCGCGTCGGCGGGCACCCAGACCTCGAACGTCGCCGCACGTCCGTAGGCCGTCGCACCGAGGGTCGCGTGGTGGTGCCGGACCCAGTCGCGCAGGACGTTGTCGAGCCGGCCGGCCTCGGCGTGCGGGGCGTCGAAGTGCACCTGCGTGAGCGCCTCGCGTCGGACGAGCTCGGCGGTGTCGAGGGCCTCCGAGACCGAGGTCGAGTAGGCGCGGACGAGTCCGCCGGCGCCGAGCTTCACGCCGCCGAAGTAGCGCGTCACGACGGCGACCACGTCGGTGAGGTCACGGCGGCGGAGCACCTCGAGCATCGGCACGCCAGCCGTGCCCGACGGTTCTCCGTCGTCCGACGACCGGGCCTGGTCGCCGAGGGTGCCGGTGACCATCGCGGTGCAGTTGTGCCGGGCGTCCCAGCGGCGGCGTTTCACCTCGGCGATGACCCGCTCGGCGTCTGCCACGTCCGACACGGGGGCGACCGTGGTGATGAACCGCGACTTCGTGATGACGATCTCGTGCTCGACCGGGTCGGCGATCGTCGCGGGGAAGCTGCGGGCCATGCCCACGAGGCTAACGGCGTGCACGGTGTCCGCCGCGCTACGATGTCGTGCACGCACGGATGGGGAGGAGTCCGACATGGAGACCGGTGATCCGAGGGGCGGGGTCCTGGACGCCGCCGAACTCGCACGGCGCATCAACCTGCTGCTCGACTTCGAGGAGTCCCAGCGTGGTGCCCCGGTGCCGTTCGCCTCGATCGAGGAGTACGTCGCCGCCCACGGCGGTTCGCTCTCGCGGGCGAAGTGGACCTACATGCTCTCCGGCGACGGCCGACGCAACCGCGACACCGAGCTCCTGCGGCTGCTCGCGGGGTTCTTCGAGGTCGACGAGCGCTTCCTGCTCGAGGACAGCGACGTCCCCGAGCGCATCGGCGCCCAGCTCGCCCTCGTCCGCTCCCTGCGTTCCGCCCGCGTGAGCGGGTTCGCTGCACGCACCTTCCCCGGCGAGCTCTCACCCGAGGCGCTGCGGCGCATCGCCGAGGTGCTCGAGGAGGAATCACAGCGCGGGAGCGTGGCGTGACCGACCCGCTGCTCGAGTCCTTCTGGGCACGCGGTGCAGTCGAGGGGTGGTCCGACGTCGACCAGGCCGTCGCCGCGGCAGCCGTCGTCGTGGACAAGCCCATCGTCGTCCGCGAAGAGGCGTTCCTGGCGACGGAGCCCGTGTGCGGCTTCGTCGCGACGCTCGAGCACGCCCACCTGATCATGATCTCGCCGACTGCGTCGCCGACCTTCCGGGCGTTCGTCATCGGCCACGAGCTCGGTCACGTCCTGCACCGGCACCAGGAGCACGCGCCCCAGTCCGCCTACATCCGCGACGTCATCCCGGACCTGCCCGAGTACAAGGTCGAGCGGGCGCTGGCGCGGGGGATGTTCTCGAACGCGTACGAGCACGAGGCCGAGGTCTTCGCCGACGCGCTCGCGACGCTCATCCGGCGGCACCGAGGCCGCCCGAGCGCCTTCCGCGGGGTCTTCGGGTGATCGTCGCAGTCGTCCAGGCGGTGCTGCTCATCGCCGGGACGATCGCGCTCTTCGTCCTGCAACGCGGGCAGGACCGGACCCTGGCGGTGACCTTCCTGCTGTTCGCCGGCACCATCGTCACGAACGTCGACCCGCTGTACCGGTGGCTCGACCCACTGCTCGGTGGCTTCAACGTGGTGACCGTGGTCAGCGACTGCCTGATGGTCGCCGGCACGAGCACGCTGCTCTGGGGCGTGGCGAAGGCCGTCGGAGCGGCGCGGCCGTGGCTCCGGAACGCGATCGTGGTGTCGTGCGCCGCGGTGGTGGTCGTGGTGGTCGTCGCCTTCTCGGTGCTGGACAAGCCCGCCAGCACGACGACGTTCATGCTCGACGCCGGGTCGCACCCGGCCGCGACCGTCTACTCGATCGCGCAGACGGTGTACCTCGGGGTGGCGCTCGGCGCGACAGGCCTCATCTGCGTCCTCCGCCTGCGCGAGGCCCGGACGACGACGGACCTGGTCGGGCTGTGGGTCCTGGTGCTCGGCGGTGTCCTCGGGGTCGTCCGGATGGTCGTCGTCGTGGTCATGGACCTGGCGCACGTCACGGGGGACCTCGACCGGATGCGCTCCCTCGCGCTGCCGTACGACGTCACGACGCCCGGCGCCGTGATCTGCGTCTCGACGGGGATGCTGCTGCTCGTCGTCGGACACCGGGTCTCGCGACGTCGACACACCCGGCGGGTCGACGCGGCGCTGCGGCGTCTCGCGCCGCTGCACGAGCGGATCGGTGCCGACAACGCCTACCCGTCGACCGAGGACCCCGCGACGCGGTTGAGCCGCGCGATCGTCGAGGTCAACGACGGGCTCCGGCGGACGCGTACGCCGTTGACCGATGCCGAGCGAGCCGTCCTCGCCGAGGCCGAGTCGGCGCTCGACTCCGCGTAGCCCGAAGGGGTGACTCGACGGTCTCCCGACGCCCGTGTAGGGTTTGTAGCAAGTGCTACAGATCCTGTGGCTCGTCGGTGGGACTCGGCCGCGTTGGGGGCGGCCGAGCACCACCGACACTCGTTGTCTAGACTCGGACGGTGCTCGTCTTCGCCGCAGTCGTCCTGTTCATCGGTGCCGTCTTCAACGTCGTCACCTGGCCGCGCTTCTTCCAGCGCGTCGCGAAGGACACCCGCGCGCGTGACGCCGCGGGCAAGCCGACGACGTTCTACACGGTGCACCTCGTGCTGCTGCTCATCGCGCTCGCGATCGCCGTGGCAGCGGTCGTCGCCGGGGTCCTGCTGCTGGTCTGAGCCATTCGCCGATCGCCGATCGCCGTCGGGCGTCGCTTCAGCGCTGCTTCAGGGCGGCACGGCAGGATCGTCGCCATGCGTGTCCTGGTGGTCGATGACGAGGTGCGGCTCGCCGACGGCGTCCGTCGCGGCCTCGAGGCCGAGGGGTGGGCGGTCGACGTCGCCCACGACGGCGTCGACGGCCTGTGGCACGCCCGCGAGTTCCGCTACGACGCGATCGTCCTCGACCTGATGATGCCGGGGATGAGCGGATGGGCGGTCTGCGCCCAGCTCCGGGCCGACCAGGACTGGACGCCGGTGCTCATGCTCACCGCCAAGGACGGCGAGTGGGACCAGGTCGAGGCCCTCGACGCCGGCGCCGACGACTACGTCACGAAGCCCTTCTCGCACCCGGTCCTCGTCGCCCGGCTGCGCGCGCTCGTCCGCCGCGGTGCTCGGGAACGCCCGGCGGTGCTGACCCTCGGCGACCTGGTCGTCGACCCGGCCGCACGGACCGTGGCGCGTGCCGGGAC
Source organism: Curtobacterium sp. PhB137 (assembly GCF_003814955.1). Classification (NCBI taxonomy): domain Bacteria; kingdom Bacillati; phylum Actinomycetota; class Actinomycetes; order Micrococcales; family Microbacteriaceae; genus Curtobacterium; species Curtobacterium sp. PhB137. Next base: position 477,958 of record NZ_RKQO01000007.1, read on the forward strand.
CCCCGTCGACCTGACGAGCCGGGAGTTCGCGGTGCTCGAGTACCTCGCGCGGCGCTCCGGGCAGGTGTGCTCGAAGCGCGAGGTGATCGAGAACGTCTGGGACGTCGACTTCGAGGGTGACCCGAACATCGTCGAGGTGTACGTCGGGCACCTCCGACGCAAGCTCGACCGGCCGTTCGGACGGACGTCACTCGAGACCGTCCGCGGTGCGGGCTACCGACTGGCGGCCGACGGTGGCTGACCGGGGGACGGGGCGCACGCGCCGCTTCCGGTCCGTGCGCGCGCGGACCACGCTCGGCGCCGGCGTGGTCGTGCTCGCCGCCCTGGTCGTCGGTGCCGTGGGGTTCGTCGTGGTGCTCCGCCTGGTGCTGCTCGACGGGGTGCGGACGTCCGCCGAGGCCGGACTCGAACAGGTGTCGTCACGGGTCGAGTCCGACGGTGCCGGTGCGGTGACCGACTACGAGGACGTCCTGGTACAGGTGGTCGGTGCCGGCGGCTCGGTCCTCGCACACGGTGAGGACGCCGACGCTCCGGCCCTGTCGACCGCCGACGAGTCCCGGTGGTCGCACGACGGCGAACGCTGGCTGCTCGTCGCCGACGACGTCGACCTGCCCGGTGGGGGTGAGGCGACCCTGGTGTACGGCGTCTCCCTCGAGCAGACCGACACCGCCATCCGGACCGCCGTGGTGCTCCTCGCCGGCGGGGTGCCGGTGCTCGTCCTCGTGCTCGGGATCGTGACCTGGTCCGTGACCGGGCGGTCGTTGCGGCCGGTGGAGCGGATGCGCACCGAGGTCGAGACGATCCGTGCCGCGCAGCCCCACGCCCGCGTGGTCGTGCCGGACACCGGTGACGAGATCGCCCGGCTCGCGACCACCATGAACGCGATGCTCGACCGACTCGACCGATCCGCGGCGGGGCAACGGCAGTTCGTGTCCGACGCCTCGCACGAGCTGCGGTCGCCGATCGCGTCCCTCCGCCAGCACGCCGAGGTCGCCGTCGCGTACCCGGACCGGACCGACGTCGCCGAGTTCTCCGACGTCGTGCGGTCCGAGGCCGTGCGCCTGCAGGACCTCGTCACCGGGCTGCTCGAGCTGTCGCGGCTCGACGAGGGCGGCACGGGTGTCCGTCGTCCCGTGGACCTCGACGACCTCGCACTCGACGCCGTCGCGCGGGCGCGGGCGCCGGGTGGTGGGACCGGCGACCGTGCGATCCGGGTCGACGGCTCCGGGATCTCCGCCGCACGCGTGCTCGGCGACGAACGGCTGCTCACCGGCGTGGTCCGGAACCTCGTCGACAACGCCGTCCGGCATGCCGCGTCGCGCGTCGCGGTGGCCCTGGTCGAGCAGGACGGCGCCGCGGTGCTGACCGTGGACGACGACGGCTCCGGGGTCCCGGCGGCCGAGCGCGACCGGGTGTTCGAGCGGTTCGTCCGGCTCGACGAGGCCCGCAGCCGCGACGCCGGTGGTGCCGGCCTCGGTCTGGCGATCGTGCGGGACGCCGTCCGGGCGCACGGCGGCGATGCGACGGTGGCGGACTCGCCGCTCGGCGGGGCGCGGTTCGTCGTGTGCATCGCACTCGGCGGCTGAACAGGCGGCTTCAGGTCTGCTTCAGCACCCCGCCGACATGCTCGTCCCATGACCTTCCGCACCCAGCTCCAGAAGCCCTCCGCCCGCCGCGTCACCGCCCTCGCCGCCCTGCCCGTCGTGGCCGCACTCGCCCTCACCGGCTGCTCCACCGACGGATCGTCCGACTCGGCGGCGTCGTCCTCGAACGGATCGGCCGCGACGGGCGCCACCACCGGCACGTCGGGTGGCGCGTCCGCGACCGCCGCTTCGGCCACGTCGAACGACGCCCTGCTGGCCGCCGTCGCGACCGCACGCGGGAGCGTCGGCTCCGGCACCGTCATCTCGGTCGAGCAGGAGCAGCGTGGCAGCGCGTACGAGGTCCTCGTCGTGACGAAGGACGGCACCGAGCACGAGGTGCACACCGACGCCGCCGGCACCGGGGCGACCGGTACTCCGCAGACCGAGACCGCGGACGCCGACGACCGCGCCGAGCACGACCGGTTCGTCGCAGCCGCCGACCTCGACGTCAGCAAGGCCGTCAGCGCCTTCGAGGACCTGCACGCCGGTTCGATCACCGAGCTCGGCCTCGACGACCACCTCGGCAAGGTGGTCTGGGAGGGTGACGTCGTCGACGGGTCAGGCACCAAGCACAGCGTCCGGATCGACGCCGGTTCGGGAGACGTCGTCACCGACCAGGTCGACACCGACGACTGACCCGACGACCGACCCGACGGCCGACCCGACCGACGTCGGCGGTCAGCGGTAGACCTGGGGGCATCCGACCCGGGCGTCGGCGACCTCGGGAGACACCATGACGGACCAGACCCCTCGCACCTACCCCCAGGGCGTGCCGAGCTGGATCGACGGACGACACCCGGACCCCGACGCCGCGCAGGCGTTCTACGGCGGTCTGTTCGGCTGGGACTTCGAGGAGCGCCTGCCGCCCGGAGCCCCCGGCTCGTACCGGATCGTGAGCATCGACGGGCGCGAGGTCGGCGCGATCGCCTCGGGTGACGAGCCGGCGTCGTGGACGACGTACATCGCCGTGGACGACGCCGACGTGGGGGCCGCTCGGGTCGTCGAGCTCGGTGGCACCGCCGCTCCGGCGGAGGACGCCGGGCCGGGTGGCGCCGCGGGCCGCAGCGTCGACTGCGTCGATCCGCGCGGTGCGGCGTTCGGACTCTGGCAGGCGCGCGAGCGGCTCGGGTCGCAGCACATCAACGCCCCAGGCGGCTGGGTCTTCAGCGACCTCCGCTCGACCGAGCCGGAGCAGGCGATCTCGTTCTACGAGCAGCTGTTCGGCTGGCGGGTCTCCGGCATCGAGGAGGGCCCGAGCGCCATGGTCCGGCTCCCCGGCTACGGGGACCACCTCGCGGCCACCTCCGACCCCGACATCCGCGAACGGCAGGTCGGCGCACCGGAGGGCTTCGCGGACGTCATCGGCGCCCTCGCCCGACTCGACGACGGGCCGGACGACTGGCACGTGTCGTTCAGCGTGGCGGACCGTGACGCCGCCGCCGCACGGGCCGAGGAGCTCGGCGGCGCCGTACTCGGCACCTGGCAGGGTCCGTGGACGCGTGCGGCCGAGCTGCGGGACCCGCAGGGCGCGACGTTCCGCGTCACGCAGTTCGCCCCGGAGGGCGACGCCTGAGCGCAGCGCCCGTGGATCGTCAGCCGGTGGTGAGCGGCGGTCCGAGCACCTTCTGGATCGCCAGCGCGGCGAGCTGCTCGTCCGAGGTGTCGAGCAGCACGCGGAACGTCTCCGGCTCCGTGACGAACTCGACGCAGACGGCGTCCTCGTCGCACGGGCCGAGGCGCCATCCCGACACCGCGTCCATCGGCACGGAGACCCGCGCCTCGCGCTCGTAGTCGGTCTCGGCCTCGAGGCGGTCGGGGAACACCCGGAGGTGTCCGTACGCGCCTCGCCAGCTGAGCCGGAGATCGAGGGTGGGTGGGACTGACGCAGGGGAGACAGAGCGGTCCGGCACCCGCCGATCGTACCGACGGGAGCCGGACCCACTGCACTCGGCGCGCGATGTGCTGCGCTCCGGGGACAGATCAGACGGTGTCGTCGGACCCCTTCTGCTCGTCGCCGTCCTCGCCGTCGCGACGGACCTGGTTCGCCGGGTCGCGGACACCGATCGGGTACGGACCGGTGACGCCCTGTCGGAGCGACGCGATGCGCAGGATGCGGTCGCGCTGCAGGAACCAGCCGACGATGAGCAGCGGGATGACGATCACGAGGGACGCGATCGTGTAGGTGCCGACCGGGTAGTCGATCGCCATCAGCACGATGACCGACGCCAGGAACGCCAGGGTGAGCCAGGCGGTCACCGGGGCACCCGGCAGCTTGAACGACGGCTCCTTCGCCAGTCCCTGCTTCGCCCAGGACCGGAGCCGCATCTGGCAGAGGATGATCGTGCCCCACGCGGTGATGATGCCGAGGCTCGCGATGTTCAGCGCGATCTCGAACGCCTGGCTCGGGACGAAGTAGTTGAGGACGACCCCGGCGACCGTGAACGCGGCGGTGAGCAGGATGCCGGCGTACGGCACACCGCCCTTCGACATCTTGGTGGTCCACTTCGGCGCCGAGCCGTTCATGCCCATCGAGTGCAGGGCGCGACCGGTCGAGTACAGGCCGGCGTTGAGCGACGACAGTGCCGCCGTGAGCACGACGAAGTTCATGATGCCGCCGACGATCGACCCCACCTGCGGGTTGCCGAGCGACGAGAAGAACGTCACGAACGGGCTCTCGCCCTCCTTGTACGCGGTGTACGGCAGGAGGAGCGAGAGCAGGATGATCGACCCGACGTAGAAGACCGCGATGCGGAACACGACGGAGTTGATGGCGCGGGGGATGACCTTCTCGGTGTTCTGCGTCTCACCGGACGCGGTGCCGACGAGCTCGATGGCCGCGTACGCGAACACGACACCCTGGATCACGATGACCGCGGGGAGCAGCCCGTTCGGGAACAGCCCGCCGTTGTCCCCCCAGATCGAGAAGCCCGTGCGGACGGCTTCGCCGCCGGCCTCGACCGGGAACGCGAAGACGAGCCAGATGATCGCGACGACGAGGAACGCGACGAGTGCCGCGACCTTGATGAGCGCGAACCAGAACTCGAGTTCGCCGAACACCTTGACCGCGACCATGTTGGCGGCGAGCACGACGATCAGGGCGATCAACGCGAGGAGCCACTGCGGTGCGGCGGTGAACGCGGACCAGTACTGCAGGTAGATGGCGACGGCGGTGGTGTCGACGATCGAGGTCATCGCCCAGTTCAGGAAGTACATCCAGCCGGCGGCGTAGGCGAACTTCTCGCCGTAGAACTCACGCGCGTAGGAGATGAACGACCCCGACGACGGACGGTGCAGCACGAGCTCGCCGAGGGCGCGCAGGATGAAGAACGCGAAGATGCCGCAGATCAGGTAGGTCAGCGCGAGCGCGGGGCCCGCGGTGTGGAGTCGTCCACCCGCACCGAGGAAGAGTCCGGTACCGATGGCCCCACCGATCGCGATCATCTGCAGCTGCCGGGGCTTCAGACCGTGCTGGTAGCCCTCTTGCTCGTGCGAGAAGTCGTTCGCCGGAGCACGGTTCACGCCCGTGTCGTTCTGCGCTGTCATGCGCGCCAACCTACATGCGCACGGAACCGGGGCGGCACACAAACCTCCGAACGAGCTGATCTGTAACGAGACGGTCACGATCGTGATCCCCATGTGCGTGGGCGACACGCCGACGACGGGGTACAGCGATGCCGGGATTCCGGCGGACGTCGATTGTGATCGGGGGACAGGAAGCCGTTAGGTTTGAACGTCCCCACAGGCCCGACGGCCGGGGGCACGACGACCAGAACGCGTCCGCGGCCAGCAGCGCCGTGACCGTACGGTCGGCCGGACCGGGACCGCCCCGAGCGTGGTCCCTGCGTGCGTGTTCGCTCGCCCTGCGCCGTTGCGCGGGCTGACGTGGGCCGTGCGCGCCGTCCCGGGCGACCCGTTCGCAACCACACCGTCACCGCACGTGCGCTCCGGCGCCGCGGCGACGCGAGGAGTCCAGTTGTCCATTGCCCCATCCGAGATCCGGCACGACACGTCGCCGGACCGCACGGGCGCCGCGCTCAGTGTGCGCGGTGTCTACAAGGTGTTCGGCCGCCGACCCGGCGACGCCGTCCGCCGCCTCGCCGCCGGCGCCACCCGCGACGAGGTCCGCGAGCAGGGATCCGCCGCGGTCATCGACGCGTCCTTCGACGTCCGCCCCGGCGAGATCTTCGTCGTCATGGGACTGTCCGGCTCCGGCAAGTCGACCCTCATCCGGATGCTCAACGGCCTGCTCGAGCCCAGCGCCGGCAGCGTCGAGATCGGCGGGCGCACGGTCACCAAGGCGAGCGCCAAGGAGATCCGCGAGATCCGTCGGTCGAGCGTGTCGATGGTGTTCCAGCACTTCGCACTGCTGCCGCACCGAACCGTGCTCGAGAACGTCGCGTACGGCCTCGAGGTGAACGGCGTCGACAAGACCACTCGGCTCGCGAAGGCCCGTGAGGTCATCGACCTGGTCGGCCTGGACGTCTGGGCCGATGCGAAGCCCGACGAGCTGTCCGGCGGCATGCAGCAGCGCGTCGGCATCGCCCGCGCCCTCGCCGCCGAGACCGACGTCCTGCTGATGGACGAGGCGTTCAGCGCGCTCGACCCGCTCATCCGCCGTGAGATGCAGGAGCAGCTCGTCGACCTGCAGCAGCGGCTCGGCAAGACCATCGTCTTCATCACGCACGACCTCAACGAGGCGATGTTCCTCGGTGACCGGATCGCCGTGATGCGCGACGGCCGGATCGTGCAGATCGGGTCGCCGGAGGACATCCTCACCGACCCGGCGAACGACTACGTCGCCCAGTTCGTGCAGGACGTCGACCGCGCCCGTGTGCTCACCGCCGCGAGCGTCATGGAACCGGCGCGCGCGGTCGTCCCGTCGACGGCGGGCCCACGTGGCGCGCTCCGGGTGATGCGCGACCTGCAGACCGCAGCGGTGTTCGTCACCGGGCGTGGTCGCACGCTCGACGGATGGGTCCGCGATCGCCACGTGATGCGACAGGTCAAGGCCGGCGACACGAACCTCGACGCCATCGTGAACACCGAGTACGCCCGGGTCTCACCCGACACCGCGCTCACCGATCTGTTCGAGCTCGCCGTGGAGTCGCCCCTGCCGATCGCCGTGGTCGACGACGAGGACCGCCTGCTCGGCGTCGTGCCGCGGGTCACACTGCTCGCAGCGCTCGGCAACGTGCCGACCGCGACCATGCCGATCCCGGTGCTCGAGCCGGTCACGCGCATCTCGGATTCGGATCTCGACGCGACCCTGGCCACCGGGGAACAGCCCGTCGTGAGCGATCCGACCATCATCTCGACCGACCGCACAGGAGCCGACGCATGACCACTCTCTTCGGATTCCGACTGCCGCTCGGCGACGCGGTCGACGCGATCGTCGAGTGGATCACGACCTACCTCGGTGGCGTCTTCGACGTCATCGCCGCGATCTTCACGTTCTTCTACGAGTGGATCGAGTACTTCCTCACGACGCCGCCGTTCTGGGCCGTGATCGTCGTGCTCGTCGCCGTGGCCTTCTGGGCGAAGGGCTGGAAGCTCGCGCTCGGCACCATGGTCGGCCTGGCTGTCATCGTGAGCATCGGCGAGTGGAGCTACGCGATGGAGTCGCTCGCCCTCGTCGTCGTCGCCGCCGGTATCGCCGTGGTGCTCAGTCTGCCGCTGGGCGTCTGGGCGGCGCGCTCCGACGCAGCGAGCCGGACGATCAAGCCGGTCCTCGACTTCATGCAGACGACCCCGGCGTTCGTGTACCTGATCCCCGCGCTCATCCTGTTCGGCATCGGGCCGGTGCCGGGCATCGTCGCGACGATCGTCTTCGCGATGGCGCCGGGCGTCCGCCTCACCGAGCTCGGTATCCGCGGCGTCAGCTCCGAGGTCGTCGAAGCCGGTGCTGCGTTCGGCTCGAGCCCGTGGCGGATCCTCCGTCAGATCCAGCTGCCGCTCGCTCGTCCGAGCATCATGGCCGGCGTCAACCAGGTCATCATGCTCTCGCTGTCCATGGTCGTCATCGCGGGCATGGTCGGCGCCGGGGGACTCGGCGGCCAGATCGTCGCCGCCCTGAACCGCATCGACGTCGGTCTGGGCTCCGAGGCAGGCATCTCGGTCGTGATCCTCGCGATCGTGCTGGACCGGATGACCGCAGCGTTCGGTGGCGACCGCAAGAAGCGCGCTCCGAGCCGGACGACGGCGGCCACCGCGCCCACCGGCGACGACGACCAGGAGTCGGCGACCCAGCAGGCGGAGCAGCCCGTGCCGGTCGGCGCCTGACGGCTGGAGCGCCGTCGCGCACCCGGTCGACCAGATCATCCAGACCCCACAGACCGCACGGTGACAGCACGCCGTGTCGACGACGCCGAACCCGGTCCGCCGGTGCCGAGCGTCGAACCAGGAAGGAAACCATGAACACCCGAACCAAGATCCTGTCGGCCATCGGACTCGGTGCCGCCGCGGCCCTCGCGCTCAGCGCCTGCTCGCCGCCCGGCTCGAGCAACGCGTCCGACACGGTGGACAACGGCGACAAGCAGGCGATGAAGATGGTCGTCTTCAACGGCTGGGACGAGGACACCGCAGCAAGCGAGCTCTGGAAGTACGTCCTCGAGAAGAAGGGGTACGACGTCGAGCTCGACTACGCGGACCCCGCGCCGGCGTACCAGGGGCTGGCTCAGGGCGACTACGACGCCGTGCTCGACACCTGGCTGCCGAACACGCACAAGGCGTACATGGACAAGTACGGCGACGACCTCGAGGACCTCGGGTCGTGGAACGACCAGGCGTCGCTCGAACTCACCGTGAACGCGGACGCTCCGATCGACTCGCTCGCCGACCTCGCCGCGCACAAGGACGACTTCGGCGGACGGATCGTGGGCATCGAGCCCGGCGCGGGCGAGACGAAGATCGTCAAGGAGAAGGTCATGAAGGCCTACGGGCTCGACGACTGGGAGCTCGTCACGAGCTCGACGCCGGCGATGCTGTCCGAGCTGAAGAAGTCCGAGAAGGACGGCAAGGACATCGTCGTCACCCTCTGGCGTCCGCACTGGGCCTACAACGCCTTCGACGTGAAGGACCTCGAGGACCCGAAGAACGCCCTCGGCGACAACGAGAGCATCCACACGATCGTGAACGAGGACTTCGGCGACGACTTCCCGCAAGCGCTGAAGTGGCTGCAGGCGTTCAAGATGGACTCCGACACGCTCTACTCGCTCGAGGACGCGCTCGTGAACAGCGGCGCGGACCAGTCCGAGTACCAGTCGATCGTCGAGAAGTGGGTTGCCGACAACGAGGACTACGTGGACTCGCTCACCGCGAGCAAGTAGCGGTTCCGTTCGGACAGGAGGCCCGCTGCGCGTCGTGCGCACCGGGCCTCCTCGCGTGCGTGGCCGGGTCCTGCGAACAACGCCTGTCGTCCGTTGCTTGCATGGAGGGATGGACATCCTCCTCCGACTCCTGGTCGCGATCGGGTTCGCCCTCCTCATCACCGCCGTCGCCGCGGTCGTCCTGCACCTGGTGCTGCGGACGGTCGCGCGACGGGAGCGGTGGGCCGGCGTGCTCTCGCGCCGGGCGAAGCACCCGTTCCGCACCACCCTGCTCGTGGTCCTGCTCTGGATCGCGTTCACTTCGAGCGTCCCGCGCGACGCCGACGCGTACCCGTGGCGCGACGAGGTCGTGCACGGGTTCCTCATCGTCACGATCGCGGTGGGCTGCTGGCTGGCGTGCCAGATCGCGATCTTCCTCGAGGACCTCGGCCTGCACCGGTTCCGCATCGACGTCCCCGACAACCGGCAGGCCCGCCGCATCCGCACGCAGGTCCTCATCATCCGGCGGCTGACCGTCGCCGTGCTCGTCATCATCGCCGTCGGCGCGATCCTGCTCACCTTCGACGGGGTCGAGGCGGCGGGCGCGAGCGTGCTCGCGAGCGCCGGACTCATCTCGGTCGTCGCGGGTCTGGCGGCGCAGTCGACGCTCGGCAACGTCTTCGCGGGCATGCAGCTCGCGTTCTCCGGGTCGATCCGCGTCGACGACGTCGTCGTGGTCGAGCAGCAGTGGGGGCGGATCGAGGAGATCACCCTGACCTACGTGGTCGTGCACCTGTGGGACGACCGGCGCTTCGTGCTGCCGTCGACGTACTTCACGAGCACCCCGTTCGAGAACTGGACGCGCACGAACAGCGAACTGCTCGGTGCCGTCGAGATGGACCTGGACTGGCGGGTCCGTCCGGGGGAGATGCGCGAGGAGCTCGACCGGATCCTCGACCGCACCGAGCTGTGGGACCGCCGCGTCAAGGTGCTGCAGGTCACCGACGCCGTGCAGGGGTACGTGCGGGTGCGGGTCCTCGCGACGTCGCACGACGCACCGTCGCTGTTCGACCTGCGCTGCTACATCCGCGAGGAACTCGTCGAGTGGATCCAGCGCACCCACCCCGACGCCCTGCCGGTCCAGCGCGTGCTCATGGTCGACGAGACCGCACCGCGGCGGCGCACGGCGTCGACCGCTGCCGACTCGGCGCTGTTCGCGCCGGGGCAGGAGGACCGCGCGGCACTCTTCACCGGTCCGATCCAGACGTCCGACATCCCGCCTGCGGAGCGCTGACGGGCTCCGGACCCGACGCGGGACGGACGGGAGGCCCGGTGCCAGCTGGCACCGGGCCTCCCGTCCGTCAGATGGTCGCGACCTACGGCTGGCGCGCCTTGACGGCGCGGTCGTCCTCGACCACCGTGCCGATCGCCACGATCGTGGTCGCGATCCACGCGACCCACGTCAGGGCGAGCCGCCAGTCGCGGGGTCCCTGGCGGGTGGTCTGGAGCACGCTGTAGCCGCTGATGAGCGAACTCCACACCGCACCGTTGAACATGAACTTGCGCACAGAGGCCTCCTGTCGTCGTGCTGCCAACGCTACCGGTCAGTACATTGGAGCGCCGCCGGACACCCTGCCCGGCGCACTCGTGGAGGAGCGCCCGTGCGTCAGGCCGTCATCGGAGCAGTGCTGCTCGTCATCGGCGCGGTGTGCGTCGCGCTCGGCCTGCTGCCGCTCGACGACCTCGGGGTCCTGGCCGAACGGGTCCTGCCGGTCCTCGGGTTCGTCCTCGGTCTGACGATCGTCGCCGAGCTCGCCGCGGACGCCGGGGTGTTCGACCGGCTCGCCGACGTCGCGGCACGTGTCGGCGGCGGACGCACCATCGGGCTGTGGGGCGCGGTCGTGGTCCTCGCCGTGCTCTGCACCGTGTTCCTGTCGATCGACACGACCGCGGTGCTGCTCACCCCGATCGTGATCTCACTGGCGCGCCGGGTCGGGCTGCCGCCGATGCCGTTCGCGCTCACCACCGTCTGGCTCGCGAACACCGCGTCCCTGTTGCTGCCGGTGTCGAACCTGACGAACCTGCTCGCCATCGACCGGATGGGCCTCGGCGGCCCGCTGCCCTTCGCCGGGCTGATGGCCTGGCCGGCCGTCGCCGGGGTCGTCGTGCCGTGCGCCGTCCTGCTCGTGGTGTTCCGCGGCAAGCTCTTCGGGCGCTACACGCCGGTGTCGGTGCGGCGTCCGTCCGACCCGGTGTCGTTCTGGGCGGCGTCCGGTGTGCTCGTCGCGCTCGTCGTGGCGCTGACCGCCGGGGTGACGGTCTGGATCGCGGCCGTGGCCGGTGCCCTCGTGCTCGTCGTCGTCGCGGCGTTCCGGTCGCCCGCCGAGCTCCGGCCGTCGCGGGTGCCGTGGTCGACGCTGCTGTTCGCCGCCGGACTCTTCGTCGTGGTCGAGACCCTGCACAGCACCGGGCTCACCGACCCGATCGTGCGGGCGCTCGGCGACGGCACCGGGACCGGACCGCTCCTGCTGCTCGGCGCCGGGGGAGCGGTGGCGGCGAACGCGATCGACAACCTGCCCGCGTACCTGGTGCTCGAGCCCGCTGCCGGTCACGAGGCCGTGCGGTACGCGGCGCTCCTCATCGGCGTGAACGCCGGGTGCCTGGTGACGCCGTGGGCCTCCCTCGCCACCCTGCTGTGGCACGCACGGCTGTCGGCCGAGGGCGTGCACCTGTCGTGGGGCAAGTACATGCTGCTCGGGTGCATCGCGGCTCCGCTCACCGTAATCGCCGGGGTGCTCGCGCTGGCGTTCTGACGTGGGGCCGCTGGGGTGCTCGCGCTCCGACGCGCCGTCGCGGTCAGAGCCAGTCGCGGGCCTTGAAGACGCGGTAGAGCACGAGCGACGACGCGACGATGAGCGCGAGCGAGACGTACAACCCGCTCCACGCACCCTCGCCCGGGAACGTCACGTTCTGCCCGAAGAAGCCGGTGATGGCGGTGGGGATCGCGATGATCGCGGCCCAGCTCGTCACCTTCTTCATCACGGTGTTCTGCCGGTTCGACGCCAGGTTGAGGTTCGTGTCGAGGACACTCGAGACGGCGTCGCGCAGTTGCTCGACGGAGTCCGAGATCGACACCAGGTGGTCCTCGACGTCGCGGAAGTACGGCCGGATGCCGTCCGAGATGGTCTCCGCGTCGCCGTGCAGCAGCGATGCGACGCTGTCGCGGGTCGGGACGACGAGCCGCCGCAGCACGCCGAGGGCCTTGCGGAGGCGGAACGACCGGCGTTGGATCTGCTGTTCGCGGGCGTTGCCCCGCTCGAACAGGTCGTCCTCGAGGTCGTCGATCCGTCGCTCGATGTCCTCCACGGTCTCGGTGGCGTGGTCGACGACGGCGTCGAGCAACGCCCAGACGAGCCACGGCACACCGTGCTCGGCCACGTCCGCGTTCGCGTCGAGCCGGTGCTCCATCGCGGCGGTGTCGACGTCGGCCCCGTGGATGGTGACGAGGGCGTGCTCGGTGACGAACGCCTTCACCTCGTGGGTGACGAGCTCACCGTCCTCGCCGAGACCGCCGACGTCGTAGACCACGAGGAACAGGCTGTCGCGGTACCGGTCGAGCTTCGGGCGCTGGCCCTGCTCGACGGCGTCCTCGACGGCGAGGGCGTGGATGCCGAGCTCCTGTTCGACCTGCACGAGGTCGTCGTGCACGGGGTCGGTGTAGTCGACCCAGACGAAGGTGTCCGCGTCAGCGACGAGGTCCGAGACCCGGTCGACCGGGAAGTCCCGTTCCGCCGCGTCGCCGTTCCGCCACGCCCGTGTCCTGACCATGCGCGTCAGCCTAGTGAGACGGCCGGCCCGGGGATCCCAGGCCGGCCGTCGTCGCGTTCGGTGGTGCGTCAGTAGGCGGAGACGAGCTTCCCGTCCTCGACCTTCAGGTACTGGTACACATCGAAGCTGTCCTCGCCGTGCTCCTCGTCCCCGAAGTACGAGGTGTAGTCGTACTCGACGACACCGTCCTTCGTGCTCTGCACCATGACCGTGCCCGAACCGGAGGCCTCGACCTCGACCTCGGGCATCGTCGTGACGTCGTAGCGCACGGCACCATCAGCGTCGTACGGGCCGTACCAGGGGCACCCGCTCAGCGCGCTGAGGTCGGTCTTCGTGGCGCAGTCGTCGATCAGGTCGGTCACGTACTGCTCGGCGTCCTGCTGCAGCGCCTTCGTGGCGGTGGGGGTGAAGTCGACGTACCCGGACGACGTCGCACCGACCGACACCTGCTCGGTGCCGCCGGTGAAGTACTTCGTCCCGCCGACCTGCACCTCGTAGGTGCCGGGGTAGGCGAGCGAGGTGAACCGGCCGTCGCTGATCTCACCGATCTCCTTGCCGCCGACCGTGACCGGGGCGCCCTCGAGCACCTCGGACGCGGTCAGGGTGACGGTCTGGGCGAGCGGCTCGGTGACGCGCCACTCGTCCTTCACCAGGAACGAGGTGCCGGTGCGCCGGAGGCTGACCTGGCCGGAGCGGTTCTTGCCGTCCTGGGTGTAGCTGATGGTGGCGAGGGCGCTGTCTCCGCTCGTCGAGACGCGGCCGACGCGGATGTCCGACGGGCGGTCCTTCGCGCTCTTCAGCACCGCGGTGTCGAGCATGGCGGCGTCGGACGGCACCTCGCTGAGTCGGGCGGCGGTGTCGGCGTCCCCGCTCGCGATGGCCTGCACGTAGGACTTCACGGTCGGCGCCGGGCCCCACACGTTGGCACGGAGCACACCGGTGGTGACGGCTCCCGCGATGACGACGACGACCACGGCGCCGCCGGCGATGAGCGAGCGGACCAGGACCTTCTTGGCGCGCGGCGACATCGGAGCGGGCGTGGGAGCGCCGCCGCCGACGAAGGGCTGTTCCGGCTGACCGGGGTGGCCGACGCCGGGCGTCGCCGCCCACGCTGCTGCCGCCGGGTCGCCCGCGGGCGCCGCCGACGGGAACGCGGGGTCGGCCGGCGGGAACGCCGGGTCGGCCGGCGGGAACGCCGGAGTCGCTGCCGGGAAGGTCGGTGCGGCTGCGGGGCGCGGGTCCGCTCCGACGAGGCGCGAGGTCCGCAGCACCATGCCACCGCCGAGGCGGGGGAGCAGCACGGGCGCGAGGTACCGTGCCACGGCCTCGATCGCGCCGCCCCACAGCGCGAACACGAGCGGCGTCCACGGTGCGATCCCGATCGAACCGGTCCCGCTGACGGCGCTGATGCCCGTCGCCTGGTAGGACACCAGCCCGGTGCCGAGCACGAAGAGCAGGAGCCCGAGGGCGAACCAGACGACCGGGGTCACGACCCAGTCCAGCGTGGTGCGGAACCGGTCGTTGCGGCGGACGGCGAGTGCGAGGCCCGCGACGACCGAGGTCACGACGACGAGCAGGACGACGAGCCAGGTCCAGCCGCCGGCGCCGCCGAAGACCGACGCCGTGCTGCCCGCCGAGCCGAAGCCGGACAGCCCGACGCCGCCGAGGAACCCGAGGGCGGTGAGGCCGACCGCGACGTTGCCGACGAGCACCGGCAGCGCTGCGCCCCACGAGGGCTGTGCGACCAGGGCGACGACGATGACGACGACCGTCACCAGCACGACGAGCACCGTGAGCTGCGACGCCGCGACGCGCAGCGTGCCGAGGACGCGACCGGCGAACACGTTCCGGCCGAGCAGGGCCGACGGGCGTGCGAGCACCGCGGCGAGTGCGCCGATCACGAAGGCCCCGAGGATGCTGCCGAGGCCGACCGCGTGCACGGGGTCGATGGAGGCGCCGGAGACGGCGGGGAACCGGATGGCGAGGATGCCCGCGGCGGCGTTGGTCAGCACCGTGGTCACCAGCCCGGACAGGACGGCGGTCAGCAGGATCGGGGTGCGCCCGAGGCCGCGGGTGCGGATGCGACGGGTGAGCACGACGGCCAGCACGACCTGCGCGGCGAGCACGAGCGCCGGGACGACCGCGAGTGCGCCCGACCCCGACCCGAGGAAGCCGATCGAGCCGGACAGGTGCAGACGGCCGAGGTCGGCGAGGGCGACGAGCTGGGCGGGGGTGCCGAGCAGGACGCTGACCCCGGACAGCAGCGACTGGACGTCGGGGGTGCTCCCGGCGCCGAGGTCGGTCCCGGTGCCGGTCGACCCCGACCCGACGGAACCGGACCCCGATCCGCCCGCTGCCAGCACGGCGACGGTGAGGAGCAGTGAGATCGCAGCGACCACGTAGGCGGCGACCCAGCCGCCGACGGCGGCGAGCACGGCGGCCAGCCAGTCACGGCCGGACACGGACCGCAGCAGGCGGCCGAACGCGTCCGACGACTGCGGGCCGGGCTGCCCCGGCGGGACGGGCGGGTTCGGCGGGTTCTCGCTCATGGCTGGTGGGTCCTCTCCGACCGGGAGGCCGATGCCGCACGCCAGCACCCGTGTCCCCCCGACACGCACCCGCAGCGTACCGGAACCCGCCGATCCGCCGTGAATCCGCTGTCCGGGCGCTGGTAGGTTCCCACCGTGTCTGCGCCTTCTCGTTCCTCCACCAAGTACGCCTTCGTCGTCGCCTCGAACCGCCTGCCGGTGGACCGGGTCGTCGACCAGGACGGCAACGAGGGATGGCGGCACTCGCCCGGTGGCCTCGTCACCGCCCTCGAGCCCGTGATGCGCGCGAACGACGGGGCCTGGGTCGGCTGGGTCGGCCAGCCCGAGGTCGAGGTCGAGCCGTTCGACAACGAGGGCATCCACATCGTGCCGGTCCCGTTGTCCGACGACGACGTCGAGGAGTACTACGAGGGCTTCAGCAACGACACCCTCTGGCCGCTGTACCACGACGTCATCGAGCACCCGAGCTACCACCGCGACTGGTGGAACGCCTACAAGCGGGTCAACGAGCGCTTCGCCGCCCAGATCGCCGAGATCACCGAGCAGGACGGCATCGTCTGGGTGCAGGACTACCAGCTGCAGCTCGTGCCGGCACTGCTCCGGGCCAAGCGTCCCGACCTGACGATCGGCTTCTTCAACCACATCCCGTTCCCGCCGGTCGGCATCTACGCCCAGCTGCCCTGGCGCGCGCAGATCCTGGACGGCCTGCTCGGCGCCGACGTCATCGGCTTCCAGCGCCACGACGACGCGAGCGACTTCCTCCGCGCGGTCCGTCACATCAAGGGCTACACGACGAAGGGCCAGACGATCGACGTCCCGGTCGACGACCCGGACGCACCGCGCAGCCGCAAGGGGATCACGGTCCGCCACGTCGAGGCCCGGCACTTCCCGATCTCGATCGACGCCGAGGCCTTCGAGGACATCGCGCGCCGTCCCGAGGTGCAGGAGCGTGCCCGCGAGATCCGCGAGAGCCTCGGCAACCCGAAGACGGTGCTGCTCGGGGTCGACCGCCTCGACTACACCAAGGGCATCCGGCACCGCATCAAGGCCTTCGGCGAGCTCGTCGAGGACGGCCGCATCAAGGTCGAGGACGCCGCCCTCATCCAGGTCGCGAGCCCGAGCCGCGAGCGCGTGGACACCTACGCCACCCTCCGCGACGAGATCGAGCTGAGTGTCGGCCGCATCAACGGCGACCTCGGGGTCATCGGCCACCAGCCGATCTCGTACCTGCACCACGGCTACCCGCGCGAGGAGATGGTGGCGCTCTACCTGGCCGCCGACATCATGCTCGTCACCGCGCTGCGCGACGGCATGAACCTCGTCGCGAAGGAGTACGTCGCGGCCCGCTTCGACAGCGACGGAGTGCTCATCCTGTCCGAGTTCGCCGGTGCCGCCGACGAGCTGAAGCAGGCCGTCATCGTCAACCCGCACGACATCGGCGCGCTGAAGGACAGCATCGAGCGCGCGATCGAGATGCCGCGCCGCGAGCGCTCGACACGCATGCGTGCGCTCCGGAAGCGCGTGCGCGACAACGACGTGGCGCGCTGGTCGCGCTCGTTCCTCGAGGCGCTCGACCGGCACGCGCCGCGGAACGCCCAGCTCGACCCGTCCGCCACCGACCCGGCGGACCGACACCGTGAGGCGCAGACCGACAACATGTCGATCTTCGACCAGGACGCCCAGTCCGCCAGGGCTGCCGAGGACACCCGGGAGGCACGTGATGACTGAGACCACCACCGACCAGACCGCCATCGACACGGCTCTCGAGACGCTCGCGGCTGCGCCGCGACTCATCGTCGCCCTCGACTTCGACGGCACGCTCGCGCCCTTCGCCGACGAGCCGTCGCAGGTCGGCGCCCTGCCGGGCTCGTGGGCAGCGGTCCTGACCCTGCACCGCGCGAAGGACACCGAGGTCGTGCTCGTCTCCGGTCGCCCGCTCGGCAGCCTCGCGGCCGTGTCGCACGCGCCGCAGGACATGGCGCTGGTCGGGTCGCACGGTGTCGAGTGGCGCGTGGACGGCCACGACGAGGCCGCCCTGACCGACGACGAGGTCGCCCGCGTCGCACGCATCGGTGCGGCGCTCGACGAGGTCGGCGCGCGGTACCCGGGCGTCGTCATCGAGCACAAGCCGGCCGGCCACGGCGTGCACACCCGTCGCGTGAGCGCCGAGGTCGCCGCGCAGGCGAACGCCGACGCGAGCCGTGCGGCGCACGATGCCGACGCCGACGTGCTCGAGCGCGGTGGCAAGGACATCGTCGAGTTCGCCGTCCGGCACGTCACGAAGGGCGACGCGATCGCCCGGCTGCGCGAGCTCCACGGTGCCGACGCGGTGTTCTTCGCCGGTGACGACGTCACCGACGAGGACGGCTTCCGCGTGCTCGGGGACGGCGACGTCGGCGTGAAGGTGGGCCCGGGGGAGACCCGTGCCGGGTACCGCATCGCGGACCCGGCGGCCCTGACCGGCGTCCTGAAGCAGCTCGCGCGCCTGCGTGCGACGCGCTGACCAGGGTGATCCGGGCCTCCCGTCCGCCACGCGGAAGCATGCGAACGCATGAAGGTGCGCGACTGGTATCCCAATCGGTCCTAGACTCGCTCCATGCCTGATATCGACGTCAAGCCGCGCAGCCGGGTCGTCACCGACGGGATCGAAGCAACCACCTCGCGTGGCATGCTGCGGGCCGTCGGTATGGGAGACGAGGACTGGAGCAAGCCGCAGATCGGCATCGCGTCCTCGTGGAACGAGATCACGCCCTGCAACCTCTCGCTCGACCGCCTCGCACAGGGCGCCAAGGAAGGCGTCCACTCCGGAGGCGGCTATCCGCTGCAGTTCGGCACCATCTCGGTCTCGGACGGCATCTCGATGGGCCACGAGGGCATGCACTTCTCGCTCGTCTCGCGCGAGGTCATCGCCGACAGCGTCGAGACCGTCGTCAACGCCGAGCGCCTGGACGGCACCGTCCTGCTCGCCGGCTGCGACAAGTCCCTGCCGGGCATGCTCATGGCCGCCGCGCGCCTCGACCTGGCCAGCGTGTTCCTGTACGCGGGTTCGGTCATGCCGGGCTACGTGAAGCAGGCCGACGGCACGATGAAGGAAGTCACGATCATCGACTCCTTCGAGGGCGTCGGTGCCTGCAAGGCCGGCACCATGTCCGAGGAAGAGCTGAAGAAGATCGAGTGCGCCATCGTCCCGGGCGAGGGCGCCTGCGGTGGCATGTACACGGCCAACACCATGGCGAGCGTGGCCGAGGCCCTCGGCATGTCGCTGCCGGGCTCCGCCGCCCCGCCGAGCGCCGACCGCCGCCGTGACTACTACGCGCACCGCTCCGGCGAGGCCGTGGTGAACATGCTCGAGCACGGGATCACCGCCCGCCAGATCCTGACGAAGGAAGCCTTCGAGAACGCGATCGCCGTGGCGATGGCCCTCGGCGGCTCCACCAACGTCATCCTGCACCTGCTCGCCATCGCCTACGAGGCCGAGGTCGAGCTGTCGCTGGACGACTTCAACCGCATCGGTTCGAAGGTCCCGCACCTGGCCGACATGAAGCCCTTCGGCAAGTACGTCATGGTCGACGTCGACCGCAACGGCGGCATCCCGGTGATCATGAAGGCGCTGCTCGACGCCGGCCTGCTGCACGGTGACTGCCTCACCGTCACGGGCAAGACCGTCGCCGAGAACCTGGCCGAGATCGACCCGCCGGCGCTCGACGGCGAGGTCTTCCGCACGCTCGACAACCCGATCCACGAGACCGGCGGCCTGACCGTCCTGCAGGGGACCTTCGCCCCCGAGGGTGCCGTGGTGAAGACCGCGGGCTTCGACGCCGAGGTGTTCGAGGGCCCCGCGCGGGTGTTCGACCGCGAGCGTGCCGCGATGGACGCCCTCACCGAGGGGAAGATCCAGAAGGGCGACGTCGTCGTCATCCGCTACGAGGGCCCCAAGGGCGGCCCGGGCATGCGCGAGATGCTCGCCATCACCGCAGCCATCAAGGGCGCGGGCCTCGGCAAGGATGTACTACTCTTGACCGACGGACGATTCTCAGGCGGCACAACCGGCCTGTGCATCGGCCACATCGCACCCGAGGCAGTGGACGCAGGTCCAGTTGCCTTCGTGCGCGATGGCGACCGCATCCGTGTCGACATCGCGGCTCGCTCGCTCGACCTACTGGTCGACCCGACCGAGCTGGAGGCCCGCCGTGACGGCTGGGCCCCGCTGCCCCCGCGCTACACCCGCGGAGTCCTCGCGAAGTACGCCAAGCTCGTGAAGTCCGCCGCCCAGGGCGCGGTCACGGGCTAGCGTTCGACACACGCACCATCGCCACCTCTCCAGGCAAGGACCACCTCATGCCCACGGAAGCAACTCCGCTGTCCGCGGCCGCCGGTGCACGCCGGTCGCCGGAGATCCTGACCGGCTCGGGAGCCGTCCTCCGGACGCTCGAGCACCTCGGGATCACCGACGTCTTCGGCCTGCCGGGCGGTGCCATCATCCCGTTCTACGACGAGCTCATGGCGTCGAAGACGATCCGCCACATCCTCGTCCGCCACGAGCAGGGCGCCGGCCACGCCGCCGAGGGCTACGCCTCGGCGTCCGGCAAGGTCGGTGTCGCCATCGCGACGTCCGGCCCCGGTGCGACGAACCTCGTCACGGCCATCGCCGACGCCTACATGGACTCGGTGCCCTTCATCGCGATCACCGGCCAGGTGTTCTCGACGCTGATGGGGACCGACGCGTTCCAGGAAGCCGACATCGTCGGCATCACGATGCCGATCACGAAGCACTCGTTCCTGGTCACGGACCCGGCCGACGTGCCGGCGACCCTGGCCGCGGCGCACCTCATCGCGACGACCGGTCGGCCCGGCCCCGTGCTGGTGGACATCACGAAGGACGCTCAGCAGAAGTCGGCGCCCTACGTCTGGCCGCCCAAGATCGACCTGCCCGGCTACCGACCGGTCACCAAGGCGCACGGCAAGCAGATCACCGCGGCCGCGCAGCTCCTGGCCGAGGCCGAGCGGCCGGTGCTCTACGTCGGCGGCGGCGTGATCCGCTCCCGCGCGACCGCCGAGCTGCTCCGCTTCGCCGAGGCGACGGGTGCCCCCGTCGTGACGACGCTGATGGCACGCGGTGCCTTCCCGGACTCGCACCCGCAGCACCTCGGCATGCCCGGCATGCACGGCACCGTCCCGGCGGTGCTCGGTCTGCAGGACAGCGACCTGATCATCGCGCTCGGTGCCCGCTTCGACGACCGCGTGACGGGCAAGGCCGACGAGTTCGCGCCGAACGCCAAGGTCGTGCACGTCGACATCGACCCGGCCGAGATCTCGAAGATCCGCTTCGCCGACGTCCCGATCGTGGGCGACGCCCGTGAGGTCCTGGTCGACCTGCTCGACGCGTGGGGCGGCATCGCCGTCGACGACCGCGCCTCGACGGCCGACTGGTGGACGAAGCTCCGCCAGCTCAAGGTGGACTTCCCGCTCGGGTACGCCGAGCCGACCGACGGCCTGCTCGCCCCGCAGGCCATCATCAAGCGCATCGGTGAGCTCTCCGGTCCCGAGGCCGTCTACGCCTCGGGTGTCGGGCAGCACCAGATGTGGTCGGCGCAGTTCATCAAGTACGAGCGCCCGAACGCCTGGCTGAACTCCGGCGGCGCGGGCACGATGGGTTACTCCGTCCCCGCGGCGATGGGCGCGAAGGTCGCCCAGCCGGACCGCGTGGTCTGGGCGATCGACGGCGACGGCTGCTTCCAGATGACGAACCAGGAACTCGCGACCTGCGTCATCAACGACATCCCGATCAAGGTCGCGATCATCAACAACTCGTCGCTCGGCATGGTGCGGCAGTGGCAGACGCTGTTCTACGACGGCCGTCACTCGTTCACCGACCTCGAGACCGGCCACGACTCCCGCCGTGTGCCCGACTTCGTGAAGCTGGCGGACGCGTACGGTGCCCTCGGCATCCGCGTCGAGAAGGCCGACGAGGTCGACGCCGCCATCCAGCTCGCACTCGAGACGAACGACCGCCCCGTGGTGATCGACTTCGTCGTGAGTCGTGACTCGATGGTCTGGCCGATGGTCCCGCAGGGAGTCAGCAACTCGTCCATCGAGTACGCCCAGGCCCTCGCACCCACCTGGGACGACGAGGACGCCGACATGACGGGGGAAACCGCATGAGCCACGTCCTGTCCCTCCTCGTCGAGGACAAGCCCGGTCTGCTGACCCGCGTCGCGGGCCTGTTCGCCCGCCGCGGGTTCAACATCGAGTCGCTCGCCGTCGGCAACACCGAGGTCGACGGCCTCAGCCGGATCACCGTCGTCGTCGACGTCGAGGACCTCCCGCTCGAGCAGGTGACGAAGCAGCTCAACAAGCTCGTCAACGTCATCAAGATCGTCGAACTGGACTTCTCGCAGTCCGTCCAGCGCGAGCACATGCTCGTGAAGGTCCGCGTCGACAACCAGACACGGTCGGCCGTGCTCGAGGCAGTGAACCTGTTCCGCGCACAGGTCGTCGACGTCGCGAACGACTCGCTCATCGTCGAGGTGACCGGAGACCCCGGCAAGATCCAGGCGATCCTCCGCGTCCTCGAGCCCTACGGCATCAAGGAGCTCGCCCGTGCGGGACTCCTCGGCATGGGTCGCGGACCGAAGAGCATCACCGACCGGGTGCGCTGACCAGCGGTCCGCCACCCCCACAATCCACCAGAACCAAGGAGACACACCCTCGTGACTGACATCGTGTACGACGCCGACGCCGACCTGACGCTCATCCAGGGCAAGAAGGTCGCCGTCATCGGCTACGGCTCGCAGGGCCACGCCCACGCCCTCAACCTCCGTGACTCGGGTGTCGAGGTCAAGATCGGCCTCAAGGAGGGCTCGAAGAGCCGCCAGAAGGCCGAAGAGGCCGGCTTCGAGGTCCTCACCCCGGCCGACGTCACCGCCTGGGCCGACGTCGTCGTCATCCTCGCGCCGGACCAGGTCCAGCGCATCGTCTACGCGGACGACATCCGTCCGAACCTCAAGCCGGGCGCCACGCTCGTCTTCGGCCACGGCTTCAACATCCGCTTCGGCTACATCGAGGCGCCCGAGGGCGTCGACGTGTCGCTCGTCGCCCCGAAGGGTCCGGGTCACACCGTCCGTCGCGAGTACGAGGCCGGCCGTGGCGTCCCCGTGATCGTCGCCGTCGAGGTCGACGCGTCGGGTTCCGCCTGGGACCTCGCCTGGTCGTACTCGAAGGCCATCGGTGGTCTGCGCTCCGGCGGCATCAAGACGACCTTCACCGAGGAGACCGAGACCGACCTGTTCGGCGAGCAGGCCGTCCTGTGCGGTGGCACCTCGCAGCTCATCCAGTACGGCTTCGAGACCCTGGTCGAGGCGGGCTACCAGCCGCAGATCGCGTACTTCGAGGTCCTGCACGAGCTCAAGCTGATCGTCGACCTGATCTGGGAGGGCGGCCTCACCAAGCAGCGCTGGTCGATCTCCGACACCGCCGAGTTCGGTGACTACGTCTCCGGCCCGCGCGTGATCTCGCCCGACGTCAAGGAGAACATGAAGGCGGTGCTCGCGGACATCCAGAACGGTGCCTTCGCGAAGCGCTTCATCGACGACCAGGACGCCGGCGCACCCGAGTTCAAGGCGCTGCGCGCCAAGGGCGAGGGCCACCCGATCGAGGCGACCGGCCGCGAGCTCCGCGCGCTCTTCGCGTGGAAGCAGAACGACGGCGACTACGTGGACGGCTCGGCAGCGCGGTAGTCTTCCGAGGAACACTCGATGACGAGGCGGTGGTGCAGCCCTTGCACCGCCGCCTCGCGACGTGACCCGAACGTTATGCAGCAGCTCTTCTCCAGCCCCGACGCCGTGGACCGGCGTCCCCTCGGCGTGCGCCCGGACGATGTGCGACAGCCGTCGTCCGCGGTCCGCACGAGCGGTCAGGGGCGGACCGACCAGCATGGGATGATCATCGGATGGCGGTGACGAAACGAGCGGTCCACATCGGCGCCGGCAAGATCGGGCGTGGGTTCGTGGGCCAGTTCCTCGTGGCGAGCGGCTACGAGCTCACCTTCGTCGACGTCGACGACCGTGTGGTGTCCGCGTTGAACGAAGCCGGACGCTTCGTGGTGCACGAGGTCGGCGAGATGCCGGTCGAGCACCTCGTCTACGGCTTCCGGGCGCTCAGCAGCAAGACCGACCGCGACCGCGTGATCCAGGCGATCGCGGAGGCGGACGTCGTGACGACCGCCGTCGGCGCCCGGACGCTTCCGCTCGTCGCACCGCTCATCGCCGAGGGACTCGCGGCACGTCCGCTCGAGCGGGGCGACGTCACGATCGTGGCGTGCGAGAACGCGTTCAACGCCACCGACTCCCTGCACGCGAGCATCCGGCGTGCGCCGGTGCTCGAGGACCGCGACATCGCCGCGGTCTTCGCGAACTGCGCCATCGACCGCATCGTCCCCGACCAGTCCGGCGTGCTCGGGCAGTCCGGCGGCCTCGACGTCGTGCTCGAGCCCTTCTACGAGTGGGTCATCGAGCGCACGCCGTTCCTCGGTTCCGACGCCGAACCCCCGACGATCGAGGGCGTCACCTGGGTCGACGACCTGCAGCCCTTCGTCGAGCGCAAGCTCTACACGGTGAACACCGCGCACGCGACGGCCGCCTACCACGGCTACGTCCGGGGCATCCGGCTCATCCGCGAAGCCCTCGAGGACGACGCCGTCCGTGCCGAGGTTGACGGCGTGCTCGCCGAGACCACCGCGCTGCTCGTCGCGAAGCACGGCTTCGACCCGGAGGACCACGCTCGGTACGTCGCGGCGAACCTGTCGCGCATCGCGAATCCACACCTCCCCGACACCACCGTGCGCGTCGGACGCAACCCGCTCCGCAAGCTCGGCCGACGCGAGCGCTTCGTCGGTCCCGCCGCGCAGCTCGCCGAACGCGGGTTGCCGGTCGAGCACCTGCTCGGGGCCGTCCGCGTCGCGCTCGCGTTCGACGACGAGAACGACCCGGAGTCGATCGAGCTGCACGCGCTGCTCCGCTCCGGCGCGACGGCGCACGCGCTCACCGAGATCCTCACCGGCCTGATGGAGAGCCACCCGCTCTTCCCCGCCGTGCGCGACGTCGTCGCCGAGGTGCTCGCGACGCAGCCCGCCGACGCCTGAGCGCACGTCCCACCGGGAACCCGTGGTCTCCCCGTGCGCCGGTCCCTCGTAGGATCGAGGCATGAACACGGCAGCATCCCCACCCGACGGGTCGGTCGACCCGGACGTGACGAACGCCGTCGACCACGACGACGAGGCGCTCAGCTGGGGTGACGCCGACGACGCCACCCACGTCGACGCCGCGCACAACCCGGTCGCCGTCAAGGACCGTGGCGACCGCGACCCCGAGGCACCGGAGACCTCCGGCGCCCTCGTCGGGTTCGGCGTGTTCGGTGGGCTCTACCTGCTCTACACGGTCGCCTGGCTGCTGACGGCGTCGACCTCGTACGTCTCGGGTGTCGACACCGTCCTGACGGTCTTCGTCGAGGTGCTCCGGTTCCTCGCCATCCTCGCGCCGGCGCTGTGGTTCACGGTGGTGCTGTGGGCCGCCCGCGGCAGCCGGACCCGGACCCGACTGCTCTGGATGCTGCTCGGCGCCGTGGTGCTGTTCCCGTGGCCGTTCCTGCTGACGCGGAGCTTCGGGTGACCGCCGCGACGCCGGTCGGCCGCCGGTCGCGCGGTCCGGTCGTCGGCCGCATCGCGGTCTGGCTCGTGTTCGCCGTGCTGTTCGCCTACATGACGGTGCAGGCGGTGGGGAACCTCACGCAGATCTCGCAGCGGGTGGACGAGTTCAACGCGTTCCTCGCGACCACCTCCGGTGGCGAGTCGCTGCAGGCGAGCACGCCCTGGGCGTGGCTGGTCCTGGACATCCTGATCGCCCCGGTCGCGTTCGTGGTCGCCTTGGTGATCACGCGTCGTGCGCGGCTCGCGGTCACCCTCGCCGTCTTCGTCCTCGCCTTCGCGGCGGCGGGCGCCCTCTGGCTCGACCTGCAGCTGTTCGTGCCGAGCCTGCTGCAGTTCTAGGCGCCCGCGGTCGTAACGGGCCGCGCACGTCGATAGCATGGTGGGATACCAACCGTCTCTCGTGAGGAAACAGCAGCTGTGTCGAAGCCGGTCGTCCTGATCGCCGAAGAACTCTCGCCCGCCACGGTCGACGCCCTCGGGCCCGACTTCGAGATCCGGAACGTGGACGGCACCGACCGCCCCGCGCTCCTGTCGGCCCTCGCCGACGCGGATGCCGTGCTCGTGCGTTCCGCCACCAAGGTCGATGCCGAGGCGATCGCCGCGGCCCCGAACCTCAAGGTCGTCGCCCGTGCCGGTGTCGGCCTGGACAACGTCGACATCAAGGCGGCGACCACCGCCGGTGTCATGGTGGTGAACGCGCCGACGTCGAACATCATCTCCGCCGCCGAGCTCACCGTCGGGCACATCCTGTCGCTCGCCCGCCACATCCCGGCCGCGCACGCGTCGCTGGCCGCCGGTGCGTGGAAGCGCTCGTCGTACACCGGCGTCGAGCTCTACGAGAAGACCGTCGGCATCATCGGTCTCGGCCGCATCGGCGCGCTCATCACGCAGCGCCTGCAGGCCTTCGGCGTCCAGGTGATCGCGTACGACCCCTACGTCACGACGGCTCGCGCCCAGCAGCTCGGGGTCGAGCTCGTCTCCCTCGACGACCTGTTGCGGCGTGCCGACTTCGTCACGATCCACATGCCGCGCACGCCCGAGACCCTCGGCATGATCTCGGACGACCAGTTCGCGCTCATGAAGCCGACGGCGTTCGTCGTGAACGTCGCCCGCGGCGGCCTGATCGACGAGGACGCCCTGCACCGTGCACTGACCGCGAACACCATCGCGGGTGCCGGTCTCGACGTCTTCGTGTCGGAGCCCCCGAAGGACTCCCCGCTCGTCGCGCTGCCCAACGTGGTCGTCACGCCGCACCTGGGTGCCTCGACGGACGAAGCGCAGGAGAAGGCCGGCGTCTCGGTCGCCAAGTCGGTGCGTCTCGCGCTCGGCGGCGAGCTCGTGCCGGACGCGGTCAACGTCGCCGGCGGCGTCATCGACCCGTACGTCCGCCCCGGCATCCCGCTCGTCGAGAAGCTCGGCCAGGTCTTCACGGCCCTCGCGACGTCGCCCGTCACGAGCATCGACGTCGAGGTCCACGGCGAGCTCGCCGAGTACGACGTCAGCGTGCTCAAGCTCGCGGCGCTCAAGGGCGTCTTCACCGACGTCGTCAGCGACCAGGTCTCCTACGTCAACGCCCCGCTCATCGCGGAGCAGCGCGGTGTCACCGTGCGGCTCATCACCGAGACCGACAGCCCCGAGTACCGCAACGTGCTCACGATCCGCGGCGCCCAGTCCGACGGCCCCGCGATCAGCGTCTCCGGCACGCTCACCGGCCCCAAGCAGGTCGAGAAGCTCGTCGAGATCAACGGGCACGACGTCGAGGTCCCGCTCGACCGGCACCACGTCGTCATGGAGTACGTCGACCGCCCGGGCATCGTCGCGGTCTACGGCAAGGAGTTCGGCGAGGCCGGCATCAACATCGCGGCGATGCAGATCTCGCGCGAAGCCGCCGGCGGCCAGGCGCTCAGCGTCCTCACCGTCGACTCGCCGGTGCCCGCCGAGATCCTCGAGCACGTCGGCCGGGCGATCGACGCCTCCTCGCTCCGCGAGATCGACATCACGCTCTGATGGCCGTCCGGACGCTCCAGCTCGCGGTGATCCGCGGGGACGGCATCGGTCCAGAGGTCGTCGACGAGGCCCTCAAGGTCCTGCACGCCGTGACCCCGGACGACCTCGTCATCGAGGAGACCCCGTTCTCCCTCGGTGCGACGCGCTACCTCGAGACCGGTGACATCCTCACCGAGGACGACCTGTCCGCCATCGCGTCGCACGACGCGATCCTGCTCGGAGCGGTCGGTGGGGACCCCCGCGACCCCCGGCTCGCCGGCGGGATCATCGAGCGTGGGCTCCTGCTGAAGCTGCGCTTCGCGTTCGACCACTACGTCAACCTGCGACCGACCAAGGTCCACGACGCCGTCGCGACGCCGCTCGCCGACCCGGGCGCGGTGGACTTCGTCGTCGTGCGCGAGGGCACCGAGGGGCCGTACGTCGGCAACGGCGGAGCGATACGGACGGGCACGCCCCAGGAGATCGCGACCGAGGTCTCGCTGAACACCGCGTTCGGTGTCGAGCGGGTCGTCCGCTACGCCTTCGACCTGGCGAACCGTCGGGCACGGAAGCACCTCACGCTCGTGCACAAGAGCAACGTCCTGGTGCACGCCGGGGCCCTGTGGCAACGCACGGTCGCGGCCGTCGGGGCGGAGTTCCCGGACGTCACGGTGGACTACCAGCACGTCGATGCGGTCACCATCCACATGGTGCGGGATCCTGCTAGGTTCGACGTCATCGTCACCGACAACCTCTTCGGCGACATCATCACCGACCTGGCCGGCGCGATCAGCGGCGGCATCGGTCTGGCGGCCTCGGGCAACATCAACCCGGACGGCACCTTCCCCAGCATGTTCGAGCCGGTCCACGGCTCCGCGCCGGACATCGCGGGTCAGCAGAAGGCCGATCCCACGGCCGCCATCCTCTCCGTCGCACTGCTGCTCGACCACATCGGTCGCAGCGACCTGGCGACGGCGGTGACGCGGGCCGTCGAGGCGGACCTGGCAGACCGGGGCACCACGCAGCGTCGCACGGCCGAGATCGGCGACGCCATCGCCGCCGCGGCCACGGCACGCACCACCACCGCCTGAGAAGGAGCCCTCCCCATGAGCACCGACACCGCCTTCGGACTCGAGTTCGCCACCACCCCGTCCGCGGACCGCCGCGCCGCCGCCGAGCGCGAGGAGATCCTCGCCGACCCGGGCTTCGGCAAGCACTTCACGGACCACATGGCCACCGTCGAGTGGACGCTCGACGGCGGTTGGCACGGTGCCTCGGTCCACCCCTACGGCCCGCTCTCGCTCGACCCCAGCGCCAGCGTGCTGCACTACGCGCAGGAGATCTTCGAGGGGCTCAAGGCGTACCGGCACGCGGACGGGTCGGTGTGGTCCTTCCGCCCGGACGCCAACGCCCGTCGGTTCCAGCGGTCGGCCCGTCGGCTGGCGCTGCCGGAACTGCCGGTCGAGGCCTTCGTCGAGTCGATCCGGCAGCTCGTGCAGACCGACGTCGACTGGGTGCCGTCCGCGCCCGAGACGAGCCTGTACCTCCGGCCGTTCATGATCGCGACCGAGTCGTTCCTGGGGGTGCGTGCGGCGCAGGCGGTGGCGTACCACTGCATCGCGAGCCCGGCCGGGGCGTACTTCACCTCGGGCCCGAAGCCGGTCTCGATCTGGCTGTCGACCCAGTACGCCCGTGCCGGCAAGGGTGGGACCGGTGCCGCCAAGACCGGTGGCAACTACGCGTCGTCGCTGCTGCCACAGCAGGAGGCCTACGAGCACGGGTGCCAGCAGGTCATGTTCCTCGACTCGGTCGAGGGCAAGTACCTCGAAGAACTCGGCGGCATGAACGTCGTGCTCGTGAAGTCCGACGGCACGCTCGTCACGCCGGATTCCGACTCCATCCTCGAGGGCATCACGCGCGACTCGATCCTGCAGTTGGCAGAGGACCGCGGGCTCACGGTCGAGAAGCGCCGGGTGACCCTCGACGAGTGGCGTGACGGTGTGGCCGACGGCTCCATCACCGAGGCGTTCGCCTGCGGGACGGCCGCCGTCGTGACCCCGATCGCGGAGCTCCGCGGCGAGGGCTTCACGATCGGTTCGCCGACCGAGGGCGCCGGGGAACTCACGATGTCCCTGCGCGACGAGCTCACCGACATCCAGTACGGACGTCGTCCCGACCCGCACGGGTGGATGACGAAGCTGACCGACGCGTCCTGATCGACGTCCGAGCGTGGGTAGGGTCGAACGGTGAAGATCGCACGGTTCAGCAGCAAGGGTGAAGACCCCCGGTACGGCATCCTCGACGAGCGGCACCTGGTGGTGCTCGCTGGAGATCCGATGTACCAGGGATTCGAGACCACGGGGGAGCGTGTCGCACTCGCCGACGCCAAGCTCCTCGCCCCCGTCATCCCGCGGTCGAAGGTCATCGGGGTGGGGCTCAACTACCTCGAGCACGCTTCGGAGATGGACGAGCGCGCCGGCGACGACCCGGTGGTGTTCCTCAAGCCGAACACCTCGGTGATCGGACCCGACGAACCCATCCGTCTGCCGGCGGACATCGGCCGCGTCGACCACGAGGGCGAACTCGCCATCGTGATCGGATCGCTCGCCAAGAACGTCCGGCGCGAGGACTTCGCGAGCGTCGTGCTCGGGTACACGATCGCCAACGACGTGACCGCCCGCGACCTGCAGGCCCGCGACGGCCAGTGGACCCGTTCGAAGGGGTTCGACACCTTCTGCCCGCTCGGCCCCGTGATCGAGACCGAGATCGACCCGTCGGACATCCGCATCGAGACCCGCGTGGACGGCGACCTGCGCCAGGCGGGCTCGACGAACGAGATGGTCCACGACATCCCCTCGCTGGTCGAGTTCGTGTCGTCGATCTGGACCCTGCTGCCCGGTGACGTCATCCTGACCGGTACCCCCGCCGGGGTCGGCCAGATCCGCGACGGCGAGGTCGTCGAGGTCACGATCTCGGGCATCGGCACGCTCAAGAACCCGGTGATCGCGCGCCACTGACCCGGCTCGTCACCCCACGGCCCGTTCCCCCTCGGGGGAGCGGGCCGTTCCGCGTTCGGCGCCGATCCGGGCGACACGCCCGGGATGCAGCCTGGCTTGGCGCAGCCGTTCGTCCCTGCGTAAAGTAATCACTCGTTGCCACGGCGGCGGAGAACGGAACGGCTGAGACGGTCACTGGGTCTACCCGGGGATTTTGTCCGCCACGGTTCTTCCCCGGGCAGCGGATTCACCAGCCTCTCTGGCGGAGCATCTTCGGGTGTCGAGCGGGGGAGTGCGTCTGGTCCTTGAGAACTCAACAGCGTGCACATTGTCAATGCCAATTTATTGATTGACCTCGTGCCTGGGCAGCTTCGGTTGTTCAGGTCATGATGCAATTCCTTTTGGATTGAAGATTGTCAGTAGACAGTCAACAGTCAGAATCAACTCGGTCTGATGCCTTCGGGTGTTGGGTCTGTATTTT
>NZ_RKQO01000008.1:0-401010 GCF_003814955.1 Curtobacterium sp. PhB137
GGTGTCGCGCTCGGCGCGGCTGCTGTGTGCGCGCCGAACACACCCTGGTGCAGGGTGGAGAACCAGCAATGTGCGGCTGGTGAGCGCTCCGGGTGGTTCCCGGTCTGTGCAAGCTATTCGGCGCCCTCCGACGAGGAGATTGGAACCCCGTACCCCGTTACCGCATCGTAATATTTGTTGTGGGAAATGTAACCTGTTCGAGGGTCGTGTATTTTGTCGGAGCCCGTCTCGATTGAGGATCGCTCATTGGTCAGCCAACAGCGGATAGACCACCCACCGGCGATCAGCGGCCCGACCAACCGGCTTATCCCGACACGATGAGTACCGCGAACGCCAAGACGATGAGCACTGCCCAAGGAGCTCAGCGGCAGGCCCGAAGGCATCACGAAGAGGCCAACTCCGCAGGCCGCGAGAACAATCAGGGGGGGTGAGAGCCCCGGGGTGGATGCGCATACGTCTGTCTACAATCGCCGCGACCTCAGGTGGCGAGGCCTCGGATCTATCGCGACGCATCCGGAGTCGTCGGCCTTGGTCCTTCCGCAGCTACGCCGAAGCCACCGGGATTGGAGGATCCACGCGGTAGTAGAAGAGCGTCATCCCGTCGACACCCTCCGCCCACCTGAGGTACTCCCCCGAGGACTTCATCCTGACGAAGGCCACCGACTGCTGAGCAACGTGCTTCTCGGTCACGACCCACGTCAGTTCAACCTCGTCCCCGTCAGCGGTGACGTCGGCGGTCGGGTCTAGGGGGTAGCTCGTGAGCGTCCAAGTGAGTGTCCGGCCCTGGGGGTCCCACCCGCGGCAGCGGAACGTCACGACATCTCCCGGGTGCAGCACTTGCCCAGTCTTGACCGGAGGATTTGCCGTCACTAGCGTCCGTGCAGCATCGGCTTCATTGCCGAAGCTATCGACGATCGATTCGATGCGCGCGTAGAACTCGCCAGTCGGTGCTTGCGTACTCATGTAGATCGTGATCCGGTTCCTGATTTCTCCAGCGATGCCGGAGAGGAGATCTTTCTCGAACGGCAGAAGCTCGCGGCTGTGAGCGACGGTGTTCCGCAAGTCGTCGAATCGTGTCAAGAGTGCCGTGATGACGGCCTTGTCCTTCAATGCCGGCGCGACCAGGTCCCACTGTTTTCGCACGAGCTCCCGCAGGTCATAGAAGTTCGTGTACTGCAGCAGGTTTTCGGCAACAACCGCAACTCCTCTGCCGTGGCGTTTCTTCCGCTCCACGTCGCGGAGCTCTTCGAGCTTGGCACGTTTCTCGACGGTGAACACAGTGCTTGCCCAGTCCGCCCCATATCTGTCGACGAACACGCGGTCGAGGAGTTGGCGGAGTGCCGACTCGCAGCTTGCGAGCGCGAGTGCTGGTGCCATTCGGGCCATAGACGGATCTTATGCCTACGACATAAGCGATGGAGACCTCCGCCGCGAACTCGACATACTCGGACTCCGGACTGAGTCCGAAGTGCTGCATGCCTAAGTGCACGCGCAGACAGTACACAAGCGACCCAGCAGACCGTTTCGATGTCCGCTTCACCACTGCCCAGGGTGTTCGGCGGCAGATCTGTCCTCCTCGCTGCAGGGCGCTAGCCGGGAGCGATGCTCACTGCCATGATCAGCGCATCCGGACCTCGGGTGAGGAAGGCTGGCCAGTGTGGTGGCCGCTGCGACGGCTGCCGCGATTTTCGCCGCGCAAGGCCAGGTCGGAGCGCGTCTTGCAGGTACGGCCCGGTGGAGACTTACTCCTGTTGAATGGGTGGTCCTCAAACCGGCGCCCGACTTCCCGCCGGCGCCCAGACCGACGGGATGAGCGCTACTTCGATCGCAGCTAAGCCCATCCGATGGTTCCTTGTTGCGAAGGACCGCGAAGGGTGTCTACAAGTTCTCGGATCCCCGTTCGAACGGTGAAGATCAGCTCTTCACACTGCCGAGGGCGAGCACTTCTGCATAGACGCGTTGCGCCAGACCCGTCTGAGTTGAGTCGGCGGCGACCGCAGCGTCGATGAGGACGGACAGCCGGTCCGTCAACGCCCCGCCGGGATCAGTAGCCTCCACGCGCTCCAGCCCTCCCTGGACCAGCCCCTCGATGTCACCGCGCTCTCGATGTGACGCTCTCACCGCAGCGACCGCGTTCATCAAGGCGCTCTCTGCCCGTGACCATCCGCGATCCCACGGTGCGCGCCCGCTCTGGAACGAACCGACGACTTCGAGGTCCACCCGCTGGAACAGAGACCAGTCTCTGAACCGTACGAACACCAGACGACTGTCCGGATCGAGCTCGGGGTCGAGGCGAAGTGACTCGACCTGCCCCGCCGATTTGAGTGCGTGCGGCAAGGCTTCGAGGGCGTCGTCGCCGTCGCTCACCCGCCACGAAAGATCGATGTCGCTCCACGCATCCGCAGTCCCTTCCGCAAGTGAGCCTCTGAGGCTCAAGCCCGACCCCGGCTGAGCTGCCTGGAGCGCCCGACGGAGCTGTACTACGCGGTTGAGGCGCTCGACTTCAGAGTCCATGTCGCCATCCTCACGTATCGCCGCCCGGCAAACAGAAGTGCCGCCCGGAGCCGTCCCGGTAGCGGATCGGCTACCGGGACCGCCGTGGGCTCGCTGGCCCTTGAGAGCGTCAGAAGTACATGCGCCCCCGCGCGATGTCAGCCTCGGCCTGCCGAAGGGCTTCCGCGACTTCGGGGTCAGTCCCCTCGAACTTCGCCGCCCGAGAGCCAAAGTTAGTGTAGCGGTGCATGACGAACCACAGCACGAGGAGCACCGCCAAGACCAAACCGGTTCCGATCCACCACCACATGCGGGCAGCGTAAGTGCGACCAACCGCGGGCGCAAGCAAAGCGATGCTCCGTTGAAGGATGGCCGAGCGGGCACCTGATCAGCCCTTCAAGCTGATTCCCTTTGCGATGAGGAGCTGCGTGGCAGCGTCACGTGCTGCCTCCCGCGCTCTGTGGATAGCGGTTGCTTCGTCGGCAAGTTCTTTCAGACGTTGCAGGATCGCTGGTATCACCCGGGCGATGTCGTCGACGCCGGCCTCCACCTCGAGAGCGGCGCCATACCCCCAGACGTTGACCCCAGCCGCTTCGCGGACGGCCTCGCGCGCCGACCAGGCTTCGATCGTCGGGTGGTCGACTGTGAGTTCCACGACGATCCCACGCCCATTCTCGAGCTGTCGGGCGGTGAGTGCTATCCATTCCGGTGCGCCTGCAGGGACGGCTGCGGCGATTGCCGCGTTCATTTCGGTCAGCGCGTGTGCGATTGCGGCCGCATGGTCAGCTGCTTTCGTCTTCGCGGACTGCAGCGCGGCTTCTGCGTCGCGGAGGGCGTCGGCGACCAGCTCGATCGTTGTCCCGATGTCGTCACTCAGCGGGATGGTGACGGTGCCGTCGGGCGAAGCGCTGACGTTCAGCTCCCAGTGGAATTTCTCGTAGAGCTGCCGGTGGAGTTCCTGCAACCATCCGGGGAAGGCGTCGCTGGGGGGCACGTCCTGGAGCGTCAGCACAACAATGTCAGCTGGGTCTCGGGGGACGATTTCGAACGCCATGATCGACGCGACGCCCGCTGGACTCTCACGAACCCGACGCGCAGCCTCGTCGCGTCGCCGCTGGCGGTCCTCCATGATCATCGCCGGGCTGGCTTCCACCGCTGCCGAAAACGCGAACACGAAGGCGAGCGCGCGTTGCACCTCTCGTTCATCTAGGACCGCGGCGTCCTGTCGCGCCCGTTCGAACCACATCGCTTCACCGGGACTAACGGAGATGGCGCTAATGGCTGCCAGCTTGCTGACCGACTCCACACGCGGGTCATTGCCCATGTCCGATCCGTCCAGACGAAAGCTGGATGCGCGGTTGAGGCCGGGGTGCGCGTCCCGTACGTACCGATCCCAGGTGCGGAAGGCAGCGTCGAACGCGATGGCTGTCTGCCCCATAGCCGTTTGAGATTGACCGGCAGCGAGCGCTTCCTCAGCCCGCTCGAACGCGTCCGCGATGGTGTCATCGTGCAGCGCGGACGAGTACCGGACGGCATCGATGGCAACATCGAACCCGAAGTCGACGAGGGCAGCCAGCGTCTGCCGGGCCGTGACGACCCACATCGGGAGCTCGTCCGCGTCAACGCCGACACCGGCATGCTGCACGAGGTTTCGCACCCGGTGCATCCGCTCCCGATTGGCTTCGGTCCCTCGACCCGGTTTCCAGCCGGCCGCCCGGAGTTTTTTCAGTGCGTCGTCGAGGTGAGCGCGTTCCGGGAGCGAAAGCTGCTTGCTATCGCAGGCCGCGAACGCGGCCCGTTCGATCGCCGCATCGAGCAGGATGACCGCAATCTGTCGAGGTACCGCGCCGGGCACTTGGGCATGTCGATCCCCGAGGTCCCGAAGCGAACGGATCGTCAGCAACGTCAACACTTCAGTGGGAGCGAGATCCATGCCTCCATCGTGCTGCATACGGTGCGCAGAGCGAAGCGATCCAACGACCGCCAGAAACTCTCAGTCAGTCGCGTGCCTGTTCCCTGCCACGTGGAGCGCGCGTGGGGGCGTGCCACGGTCGCGTCGTATCGACGCATGATCGATCGGCTGCGGCACGGCGATCTGCGGTCGGCATTCACATCGGCACCCGACTTCGGAGTGAGGTTGCCCTGACGAAAGGCCGTGCGGATGTCGA
Organism: Curtobacterium sp. PhB137; assembly: GCF_003814955.1. Classification (NCBI taxonomy): domain Bacteria; kingdom Bacillati; phylum Actinomycetota; class Actinomycetes; order Micrococcales; family Microbacteriaceae; genus Curtobacterium; species Curtobacterium sp. PhB137. Next base: position 4,662 of record NZ_RKQO01000008.1, read on the forward strand.
AGGTCTGATCAAGGCGCCCTGACTTCCATCGCCCCGCCGCCATCGGCCTGCGGGGGGCTTTCAAGGTAAGAGGTGCTGCGCACATAGCTGCCGCCATGTCAAACATCCCTCCCGTCGCGTTCGACGTTCGAGCCAGCGGACCTGTCGGTCCGTGAGCTAAGTCGCGCTGAACGCGTCCCGTGACCGATGGGTCACCGGACGCGGTCATTGACCTACGCGCATGAGCGGCCTCCGAGCGACCACGAGAAGAGCTACCCAGGGAGGAGTATTAGGGCACCAAGCGAGTTAAAATGATGCCGGCCACGACGTTCTGCCTTCCTACGAGAAGGATGACGCCGACACGACCAAACGGCCGCCGGCGAGCAGGCTGAAGTGCCCACGGGCTGGCCGATCGTCACCGTCGGGGGCCCTCACCTCTCGAACGGTACCGTGCCCGCTGGGCGATCGGCAGTGGGACAGCGGTTCAAACCCGCAGCGGGGAGGCCGCTCGTATGCGGCGCGCTGCGCAGCAATCGCCTCATCGGTTGGAACCAACTAAGCGGTGCCTTGACGTCAGCAATCACGTCGACATTCAAGAGTGCCGATGTGCCCCGACGAGCTCGTGGCATCGGCGGCTCGATTTCTGGAACGCGCCGTCACTACGACACATCGCGGCCTTGTCTCCGTCAACCTTTGTATTTTTCTTACAATCGCGGGAGAGCTCGAAGGGACGCTTCGGGGGCCGCGGTAGCAGGGCCAGCAAGACCGACCATCGCGGCGGCACCTCGTTCGTCAGTCACAAGTTGCCCAATCAACGCCAACCGGCGCCGCTCCGCTTCCCATCGACCAGTCGATCGACGCTCTGCCCTGGGTGCTAGAGCTCAGGGCCACTGCAAACCACCTCTTTGAGTTGGCGCCGCTCGCTTGTTGATCCGCCAGGACCAGATTCTGCCCGACGTCGAGATTGGCTTCACAAGACGCCGCATCCGTGGTGGCGCGAATGTTGGCAAATGTGTCAAAAATACTGCCGGCGGATACCCGCCAGCCGGTGGCATCTATTCGCTGAGAGGTACCTTCCGACAATTCGATGGTCCCTGCTTCCAAAGTTCTCGTTTCGCTTCCGGGGTCGAGCGAAGGCGAACCCGACGGGCTTTGGGGCCGATCCGACGGAGACGACACCCCGTCCGGCGGCAAGCCCGAGGTGTTGCTCTCTCCTGTTGGAATGTTCTGCGCCGAGCTGCACGAACCGAAGGCGGGGCACAGCGGCCGCCAGTCTCCAATCCCGGTCCATGCCACTGGCACGGCTATGAGCGCGCTGACGAGCGCGCCACCGAGCCACCCCATCGCCTTGCGGTGCCTGCTCCAGAACGATTGCGTCCGAGGGGAATCTGCCACAACGCAAGTATCCCTCATGTGAACATCGCGCCTGTGCCTATCGACCGGAGGCTGCGGGCGGGTTTTCTTGACCGGGGCATCAGTGCGTGACGGAGATCCAGAAGCGTCGGGGTTGCCCTGTCGGGGTTGCCCCGTTTGGTCGCGAGCTTGCGCCCTAGGTGCTCGCGGTGCCCGGTCATCGTGACCCGACTTCCTGGCCGATTGCGGGAGCCCGCTGGGTAGCCCCTTGCGACGGGCTTGAGCTCACTGGCGAGCTGGGCACTCTCCGTGTCAGAGGTCGAGGGTCGAAGACTGGAATCGGATGGAGTCCGCCATCTGATCTACTTCCCTGTCGGTGACGAGGCGGCGCGGGCGATAGTACCGATGATCGAAGCGGTCCTCCTCGCTCATCCCTGGACCAAACTCGAAGTCAGCGACCCACTCAGTAGGACCGGTAGTCCCCAGGTACCGCAGCCAAAGGCGTTCGACGGTGCCGGAACCGGGTATGAAGCCCGGGAGGCTCACACGGTGCATCGGACCTCGGTGCCCGAAAGACAGTCCTCTGCTGGTGAGGGACATGCCGTCGAGCACATCGAGGCGGCACGTCCCTTCAACTCCATCAACAAGCCGCCAGGCGAGAATGAGACCCTCAGCCCTGTGAGGCGACACGTTCTCGATCACTGCGTAGCGCTGCCCAAGTTCCTCTTTCAGGAAGAGCTCGACCTTGGGCTTGCTCGCGTAGCTCAGCGCCCTCGTAGCCTGTTGCGCGGCAGAGGCTGACTCTCTGGCCGCTTGATTACTCGCCAGAGCCGAGAGAAGAGCAGCGATGGTCGCCAGTGCTGTCGCCATCGATGCGACGACTGAGAGCCGTTGGCCATCTAGAGGAAGGAAGTAGGAAGCCGCAAGGACAACCGCCGCGAGCACGAGGATAAGCAGAGTCCGACGTGACCGCATGCATCAGACCCAACTACACACATTCGGGCGACGCAGGTAGGTGCGTCGGCGATTCGACCATACTGGCGTGCTCCTGGCACCGGCGGGCGCACCATATTCGGTCGGGTCAGCGCCGCCCAGGCCGAGGCGCACGTCCGTAAGCCGGTCGCTCAACCGACGCTCCGCGGCTCATCGCTCAGCCCTACTTGCTCCGCTGACGAACTGAGTGTCAGCGAAGCGACGCCGTCAGCGGTGGCGTGCGTCAATCCGGTCGATGATCACCTGCAGCTCCCTACGGAGCTGCGCCGATCTGGTGATGAAGCCTCCTCGACGTTCGTCGAAAAGCGCAAACGCTGCATCGACGTCTTCGCCGCTCCGCCACAGGCCCTCGTTCTCGGGATCTTGTCGAGCCTCGTCCCACCACTCCCATGCGTTGATTGTGTCGACCCAATGAGCGCCCACGGTGTCGATCGACGTGGCTAGTTCACCGACTGCCTTGCGATCTTCGGCCGCTCGAAGCCGCGGGGCCAGGGCACGCAGTCCGTTCGTCTCGAACTCCGTGAAAATCGACGGAGGCTTCTCGAACTCATACGCCAACTGCGCCGAGCTCTCGGCATACTCCAGAGGCCGAAGCGCTGCGAACGCGATGTCGCGCACTTGCTCTTCGACTCGCATTCTCCGCTGCCTGCGAGACTCACGCCACGTGTAGAGGGCACTGCTCGCTGCCACGGTCAGCGCTAAAAACGCGATGCCGTTCGATATCCAATCCACTCCGCCATCCCATCACGCGTCGCAGTAGCTGAGCCACGGCTGAATGTACGCATCTCAGCGCCGCCAAGGTGCTGGCGCAGCCTACGGCCGCGACTCCGACTTCACCGGCCGTCGCGATAGCCGGTCCCTCAGCAGACCGCCGGACCGGACTCGAACCGGACGCAGCTTCGAGCAGGGTCGTGTCTCACATGGGTGGTCCGCTGATCGTCGCAGTGAGGGAGCCCCATGCGTACGACCCCACGACAGCCACCGAAACGAAGAAGCCCACCGAGATCCTCGGTGGGCTTCTTCGTCGTGGCGACTCAGGACGATGTCCGAGCCGGCCGTTCGGTCGGGCTGACAGGATTTGAACCTGCGACCCCTTGACCCCCAGTCAAGTGCGCTACCAAGCTGCGCCACAGCCCGCGAGTTCCGGAGAACTCAGGATCCCGGAGGACCCTCGCCCACGTCCGACCGGAGCGCGAGCGACCGGTCCAGCATAGCGGACGCCAGACCTCCTCCGCGCCACGGCGAGTCGGAGCGAGCAGCAACCAGAGCCACCGGAACGAGCACGCACGGTCACCCCGGCCGCGCCACCTCGCGCCGCACCACCTCGCGCCGCGCCGCCAACCACGGCAACCCGAGCCCGACGAGCAACCCTCCGGCCCCGTCCGCCGCCAGGTCGCCGATCGTGTCGTCGTACCCGACGTAGATCGCCGAGTCGACGAAGTTGTGCCCGAGCCACTCCCCCATCTCCCACGCCGCCCCGATGGCGAGTCCCGCGCACAGCCCGAGGACCGCGACGACCACCCGTCGCTCCCCGTCCGGCGCCGGCACCGCGCGCAGGTCGGCGCCGATGACGTACAGCACCGCAGCGAGCAGCCCGGTGAGCACGACGTGCATGAACTTGTCCCACAGGAACACGCTCGTGTACCACTCGAGCACACTCGACCACCCGGCGAGCAGCACGAGCACGCACACCGCCAGGTCGAACGCCGGCCGCAGTCCGAGCATCCGCGGCACCACGACCCCGAGCAACGACAGCGCCATCACCGGCAGCGCGGTCCCGCCCCACCCGATGCTCGCGACGACCAGGCTCACGACCGTCAGGGCACGCACCACGTCGGCCACCAGGAACCTCGGCCGCAGGAACGTCGGCCCGAGCGCCCGGATCACGACGCCCACCGCACGACCGCGTGCACGGCCGCGTGGTCGGACGGCCACACGCCGCCCGGCCGCCGGTTCGACACGGCCACCCGCTCGACGGTCGCGTCCGGCGTCACCAGCACGCCGTCGATCCGCCGGCCGCCGACACGCGGACTCCCGTAGTGCGGGTACGTCCCGTACGGCTCACCCACCTGCCTGGAGGCCCGTCCCCAGCTGTCGACGACACCAGCGTCCGCCAGTGCTCGCCATGGTGCGGATCCTGCCGCGCTGTTCCAGTCGGCCATCACGACGGCGGGCAGGCCGCGCTGTCGCACGATCCGGCCGAGGAGTTCGGCGGATCGCAGCCGGGCCCACGGCGATGCGACGTCGAGGTGCGTCGCGATGGCCAGGAACCGGACGCCGGTCGCGCGGTCGTCGACGACGGCCCCGACGGCGTGCCGGGGGAAGGACGTCGCCCACGAGCGGGATCCCGGACGGCTCGGCGTGCGGGACAGTGCCCACGTGCGCTGCTCGACGACGTCGAGGCGGGAGCGGTCCAGGAAGAGCCCGACCTGCTCGCCACCGCCGCGCGCGCCGCGCCCGACCAGGACGGGCTCCCAACCCGACCCGAGGCCGGCGGTGAGGTCGTCTGCCTGCGTGGGGAGGGCCTCCTGGACGGCGAGGACGGTGGGCGCTTCGGAGGTGACGAGCGCGGTGATGGCATCACGGCGACGCTCCCAGGCGTCCGGGTGTGCGGACGGTCGCGGCACGCGGCGCCGCACGTTGAGGGTCATGCAGTGGACCTCGGGCGACCGGACGGCTCCGATGAGCGGGTGGTCGTCGGGGTGGTGGGGCATGCCTCCCTTCTACGAGACGACACCCGTCGGATTCCCAGGGACCTCTCCGCGTGGCTCGTAGGGTGGCCCGATGCGTTCTCGTTCCACCCCTCGTGTCCTCGTCGCGATCGCCGTCTCCGGACTGCTGCTGGGAGCCGCCGGGTGCACGTCGAGCGGGCCGGACACGAGCCGCCCGAGGTTGGCGAAGGCCACGGCGGGGACGGTCACGGTCGCCGACGCCTCGGACGCTGCGGCTCGGTCGGTGCGGGTGAGCACGGCCCTGTTCGCGAGTGCTCCCGGCGCGATCGTGGCGACGGCCGGCGATGCCGACGCGATCTCCGATGCCGCGAAGGCCGCGGCGAGCGCCCACGTTCCGGTGCTGCTGACCGCGAAGGACGAGCAGGACACGAAGGGCGGCGCTGCCGTCGCCCGCGAGCTCGATCGGCTCGGGGCTGATTGGTACCAGGCCGAGGGCGACGTGTCGGTCGACACGGACGTCGAACAGCGGAAGGCGCCTGAGGGCGGCGACGCGCCGGAGTCGACCCGGGCCTCCCGGCAGGCCACCGTGGTGGTGGCGGACGCGAGCGCGGACGCTGCGGCCGTGGCGACCGCGAAGGCCGCCGGTGCGGAGGTGGTGACCATGCCGGAGGGCGTGACCGACCCGGCTGCCGCACCCGACGTGGTGACGGCGCTGCACGAGCGGAGGCAGCACCAGACGGTCCTGGTCGGTGCGGCGTTCGACGCGCTGCAGGACCCGGAGTGGACGGTACGGGCGGCCGAGGGCGGCTTCCAGCTGCGGAACGGCGGCCAGCGGCCGTTCGACGGGCACCGCTACGTGGCGCTCTACGGGGCTCCCGGCGCGCCGGCGCTGGGCGTGCTCGGCGAACAGGGGCCGGAGGCCACCGTCCAGCGCGCCGAGCAGGTCGCGAAGCCGTACCGGGCCGAGTCCGACGAGCTCGTGACGCCCGCGATGGAGGTCATCGCGACCGTCGCCGCGGGTGACGCCGGGGCGGACGGCGACTACTCGACCGAGCTGCCGGTGTCGACGCTCGAGCCCTACGTCGATGCTGCACACGACGCCGACATGCCCGTGATCATCGACCTGCAGCCGGGCCGCTCGGACTTCCTGTCGCAGGCGAAGAAGTACGAGTCGCTGCTGAAGAAGCCCGGGGTCTGGCTCGCGCTCGACCCGGAGTGGCGGCTGACGGAGGACCAGGTGCCGCTCGAGCAGATCGGCAGCGTGTCGGCGTCCGAGGTGAACGAGGTGTCCTCGTGGCTGGCGTCGCTCGTCGAGAAGGAGGGGCTGCCGCCGAAGGCGCTCGTGCTGCACCAGTTCCGGCTCTCGATGATCCAGGACCGTGATGCGCTCAAGACGCACCCGGAGCTCGACATGCTCGTGCACGTCGACGGGCAGGGCTCGCAGCCGGACAAGCAGGCGACGTGGAAGGCGCTGCACCAGGGCGCTCCGGAGGGCCTGCACTGGGGCTGGAAGAACTTCTATGACGAGGACACGCCCATGCTGACGCCGTCGCAGACCATGCAGGACGTGCACCCGACGCCGTCGTTGGTCACCTACCAGTAGCGGCTCGCCTGTCAGCGTTGTCCACAGACGGGAGGCGGTGCCTCCGTTTCGTCGGATGCTCCTGACAGCATGGGGGTATGGAAACCACCGCCCCGCCTTCTGCAGACATCGCCGCCGAGGCACAGCAGGCGCTCGCTGCGCTCACGGGGCGCCCCGACGCGGTCTTCCACCCCGGACAGCTCGAGGCGATCTCCGCCCTGGTCGAGCACCGGCAGCGCGCCCTCGTCGTGCAGCGCACCGGGTGGGGCAAGTCCGCGGTGTACTTCCTCGCGACGCTGCTGCTCCGGCGCCGTGGTGGTGGCCCGACCGTCCTGGTCTCGCCGCTGCTCGCCCTGATGCGTGACCAGGTGGCTGCGGCTGCCCGCGCGGGGGTTCGTGCGGTGTCGATCAACTCGGCGAACGCACACGAGTGGGGTGAGACCCAGGCGGCGCTCGCCCGTGACGAGGTCGACGTGCTCCTCGTCTCCCCCGAGCGCCTGAACAACCCGAAGTTCCGCGACGAGCAGATGCCGACCCTGATCGCCCGGATGGGCATGCTCGTGGTCGACGAGGCGCACTGCATCTCGGACTGGGGCCACGACTTCCGACCGGACTACCGGCGGTTGGCCGAACTCATCCGGTCCCTCCCCCACGGGGTCCCCGTCCTGGCGACCACCGCGACGGCGAATGAGCGCGTGGTCGAGGACGTCGCCGAACAGCTGACCGCCGGCCCGGCCGACCCGGTGTTCACGATCCGCGGGTCGCTCGCCCGGGCATCGCTGCGGCTCGGGGTGCTGACGCTGCCTGACGCCCGGCAGCGGCTCGGCTGGCTGCTCGCGCACCTCGGCGACCTGCCCGGCAGCGGCATCATCTACACGCTCACGGTCTCGGCGGCCGAGGACATCGCCCGCCTGCTCCGCGACAACGGGTACGCCGTCCGGGCCTACACGGGGCGCACCGACACCGACGAGCGGGAGCAGCTCGAGCAGCAGCTCAAGGGCAACGAGCTGAAGGCCCTGGTCGCCACGAGTGCGCTCGGCATGGGGTTCGACAAGCCGGACCTCGGGTTCGTCGTGCACGTCGGCGCTCCCTCGTCGCCCGTCGCGTACTACCAGCAGATCGGTCGTGCGGGTCGTGCCACCGACAACGCCGACGTGCTGCTGCTGCCCGGGCGTGAGGACCGTGAGATCTGGCAGTACTTCGCGAGCGCGTCGATGCCGACCGAGGCTCGGGCCTCCGCCGTGCTCGGCGCCCTGTCCACCGACACCGCGATGTCGACGGTCGCGCTCGAGGGTCTGGTCGACATCAAGCGCTCCACCCTCGAGCTCCTGCTCAAGGTGCTCGACGTCGACGGGGCGGTTCGACGCGTCACCGGCGGCTGGGTCTCCACCGGGCAGCCGTGGCAGTACGACGCCCCGCGGTACGAGCGGGTCGCCGCGGCACGTTCCGCCGAGGCCGCCTCGATGCTCGACTACGAGTCCACCTCGGCGTGCCGCATGCAGCTGTTGCAGCAGGACCTCGACGACCCGTCCGCGGAGCCCTGCGGCCGGTGCGACAACTGCGCCGGGGCGTGGTTCCCGACCGCGGTCTCCGACTCGGACTCGTCCGGTGCGGCTGCCGCGCTCGACAAGGTCGGTGTCGAGATCGCGCCGCGTGCCCAGTGGCCGTCGGGCATGTCGTCGCTCGGAGTCTCGGTACGGGGCAAGATCGGCGCCGACGAGCTCGTGCAGCCCGGCCGTGCAGTGGCTCGTCTGACCGACCTCGGCTGGGGCGGGCCGCTCCGTGCGCTGTTCTCGCCGTCCACGCCCGATGCCCCGATCTCCCGCGAGCTCGTCGACGGCTGTGTCCGGGCGCTCAAGGACTGGCCGTGGGAGACCCGGCCGACCGGGGTCGTGGCGATGTCCTCGCGGTCGCGGCCGCAGCTCGTGGGGTCGCTCGCCCAGGCGCTGTCCACAATCGGGCGGCTGCAGTTCCTCGGCACGCTCGACCGGAACGGCGGCACACCCCGCGGCGACGGTGCGACGAACAGCGCGTACCGGTTGTCGGGCGTCTGGGACACGTTCCAGGTCGGACCCGAGCTCGCTGCGGCGTTGCAGTCCCACGAGGGTCCGGTGCTGCTCGTCGACGACCTGGTCGACAGCCGGTGGACGATGACCGTCGCGGGCCGCGAACTCCGGCGTGCCGGGGCCGCCGCCGTGCTGCCCTTCGCGCTGGCCACCGTCGCCTAGTGTCAGGCGCGCTCGCACCGGTTCCGCGACAGTCCACGAGTCGATCGACGCGTGTTCCGTCGCAAGAGTGGTGCGGACCGGCGCGGGCGGGCGCTAGCGGCGGGCGGGCTTGGGGAACGTGGCGCGCATGTGGTCGGTGGTGAGCACGTCGCCGATGCCGATCATGAGCAGTGAGAACACGATCTGCTCGATCACCATCCAGAACGGGTACAGCCCGGGGATCGCCGCCACGATGAGCGTCACGATCGGGAAGATCCGGCTGAACAACCGCACCCGCTGGTACGCCCAGTAGTACCCGAGCTGCGCCCGCCACGCGAACACGTAGAGCGTCAGGGTGATGAGCAGCACGACCGTCGCCCGGAACCACACCGCCCACGGCACGGTCTCCCCCGCGCGGGTCAGCAGCACGGCCACGACGATGGCGGCGAGTCCGACGATCGTCTCCGCGACGAGCAGCCACCGGATCCACCGGAAGGAGCGCACGGTGTCGGGGTGCTCGAGCATGTCCTGGCGGATGACGTACCCGCCCTGGCGACCTCCGGCCAGCCGGTCGAGCCGCAGCCGGCACCACAGACGGTCGGCGAGGCCACCGAGTCCGTCGTTGCGCTGCGTCACCAGTACATCGTGCCGCATCGAGCGACCGCCGGCGTACCGCGCCGTCGCCGACCCCAACCCCGACCCCGACCCCGAACGACGTCATCGAGGTCGCACGACGTCGATGATGTCGTTCCGGGTCGGCGCGGGACTGCCCAGCCGGCTCAGTCGCTCGGCACCAGCGCCGCGCCACCCAGCACGGTGCCGGTCGCCGCATCGAGCAGGACGAGGGAGCGGACCTCGTCGGGCAGGGTCCACGGGTCGCTCAGCACGACGGTCAGCCCCTGTTCGACGCCGGCGGCCTGGAACACCTCGAAGGACTCCCCCGCCGGCGTCCACTCCGGGTCCTTCCCACCGGTGACGGTCCCACCGGACAACACGACGTCGACCGGGCCACTCGTGCCCGTCTTCAGGTGCGAGATGTCCACCGCGAGGGTGGCGTCACCCGTGTTCCCTGCGATGTGGACGTGTCCAGAGGCGGCGGCGCCGTCGATGCCGACGATGTCCCCGGAGACCGGCGGGACACGGCGCCACCACGGCTCGATCGGCGACGAATCGACGGGCTGCACGGCCGGGGACGCCTCGGGCAGGGGGACGCCGAGGCCGTTCGAGGGTCGCAACCCCTCCGCGGGCGACTGCGCGGGCTCGGGCACGGGCGCAGCGCGTTCGGAGCGGGTGACTGCGTCGTCCTCGGAGGGTCCGTGCGAGACCGTCCAGAGTGACACCGAGCCGACGACGACCACGGCGACGAGGGCACCCACCAGGGCGAGCCGACGTCGATCCGTTCCCCACCGCCCGATGCGCACGCTCCCATGATGCCGCGCCGACGCTGCGGACGCGCTCCGGGCCTCCCGGCCGAACGCGAACGTACTACGCACAACGCACAACGCGCCCCGTGCAGACGGGACGCGTTGTGTGTGACGGAGCTGCGACTCAGCGCTTCCGGCGCTCGCGCACGCGCATGTTGACGTTGATCGGGGTGCCGGAGAAGCCCCAGACCTCGCGGAGTCGACGGGTGATGAACCGTCGGTACTGCGGGTCGAGGAACGCCGACGTGAAGAGCACGAAGGTCGGCGGCTGGCTCGACGCCTGGGTCCCGAACAGGATGCGGGGCTGCTTGCCGCCGCGCACGGGGTGGGGGTGCTCCTGGACGAGCTCGGCGATGAAGGCGTTGACCTTGCCCGTCGGGATGCGGGTGTCCCACGACGCGAGGGCGGTCTCGAGCGCCGGCACGAGCTTCTCGAGGTGGCGGCCGGTGCGGGCCGAGATGTTCACGCGCGGGGCCCAGGCGACGTGCGCCAGGTCCTGCTCGATCTCGCGCTCGAGGTAGCGGCGGCGTTCGTCGTCGAGCAGGTCCCACTTGTTGTAGGCCAGGACGAGCGCACGGCCCGACTCGAGCACCAGGTCGATGATGCGCAGGTCCTGCACGGAGACGGGCTCGGTGACGTCGAGGACGACGACGGCGACCTCGGCCTTCTCGAGCGCGGCGGTGGTGCGGAGCGAGGCGTAGAAGTCGGCACCCTGCTGCATGTGGACGCGCTTCCGGATGCCGGCCGTGTCGACGAAACGCCACACCTTGCCGCCGAGCTCGATCTGCTCGTCCACCGGGTCGCGGGTGGTGCCGGCGATGTCGTTCACGACGACGCGCTCTTCACCGGCGGCCTTGTTGAGCAGCGAGCTCTTGCCGACGTTCGGGCGGCCGAGGATGGCCACGCGACGGGGGCCACCGACCTCCTGCTTGGCGACGGCCGAGGTGTCGGGCAGCGTCTTGACGATCAGGTCGAGCAGGTCCGCGACGCCACGGCCGTGCAGGGCCGACACGGGGTGCGGCTCGCCGAGCCCCAGGTTCCAGAGCTCGTAGGCGTCGAGTTCGCGGCGCTCGTCGTCGGCCTTGTTCGCGACGACGATGACGGGGCGGTCGGTGCCGCGGAGCATCTTGACGACGTGCTCGTCGGTGGCGGTGATCCCGACCGTGACGTCGACGACGAACAGCACGGCGTCGGCGAGGTCGATCGCGACCTCGGCCTGCGCGGCGACCGAGGCGTTGATGCCCTCGGCGCCGGGCTCCCAGCCGCCGGTGTCGACGAGCGTGAAGCGCTTGTCGTTCCAGTCGGCCTTGTAGCTGACGCGGTCACGCGTGACGCCGGGGACGTCCTGCACGACGGCCTCACGACGACCGAGGATGCGGTTGACGAGCGCGGACTTGCCGACGTTCGGGCGGCCGACGATCGCGAGCACCGGGTAGGCGGGCAGGTAGTGGACGCCGTCCTCGCCGACCTGACCGGCCTCGAGCAGGGCGAGGTCGTCGTCCTCGAGGTCGTACTCCTCGAGTCCGGCGCGGAGCGCGGTCGCGCGCTGCTCGGCCTCGGCCTCGTCGAGTCCGGCGAGCCGCTCGCCGAGGGCGTCGTCGTACTGGGGGAAGTCGTCGTTGTCCGGGTTGTCCAACTGAGCCATGGTGGGTTCCTCGCGAGCGGCCGGAGCCGCGGTGTCGGTGGCCGTTCCCGGCCGGGCCGGAGATCCGGCCGTGGTGTGACCAGGCGGCCGAAGCCGTCCGGTCGTGCGTCAGTGCGTGGCCGCGCGGGCCAGGTCGACGACCGCCTGCACGGTCTGGTCGAAGTCGAGGTCGGTGGAGTCGAGCGTCGTGACGCCGTCTGCGGCGTTCATGAAGTCGACGACCTTCGCGTCCGCCGCGTCTCGACGAGCGAGTGCGGCGGAGGTCTCTGCGGCCGACTGGGTCGTGACCTCCGCCGAGCGCCGGGCCATTCTAACGGACTCGTCGGCCGTCAGCAGGATCCGGACCTCGGCGTCGGGTGCGACCACCGTGGTGATGTCCCGACCCTCGGTGATGATGCCCGGTGCGTCGGTCTTCCGCATGACGTTCCGGAACAGCTGCACGAGCCGGTTTCGGACGTCGGGGAGCTTCGCGATGTGGGCCACCGCGCCCGTCACGTCCGGGGTGCGGATCGCGTCGGTGACGTCGGTCTCCCCCACGCGCACGTAGTAGTCGTCGGGGTCGGTGCCGATGGCGTAGTCGAAGGTGTCCCAGCTCGCCAGGATCGCCGCCGCGTCGTCGAGGTCGACCCGCTGCTGCAGGGCGTGCCAGGCGAGGGCGCGGTAGGCGGCGCCGGTGTCCTGGTAGCCGTAGCCGAGGGCCCGGGCGGCCGCGCGGGAGACGCTCGACTTGCCACTGCCCGCTGGGCCGTCGACGGCGATGACGATCTTCGCGACGTAGGCGCCGTCGGTCAGACCGGCCGGTACCGGGGCGCTGGTCGAACCGGGCTCGCCGCCGGGCTCGCCGAGGCCGCCGGCCGGACCGCCGAGCGGGCCGCCGTCCGCGCCACCGCGGGCGCCGTCACCGGGGGTCGGGGTCGGCAGACCGGAGTCCGGACCGTCCGGCCCGCCGGTCACGCCGGAGTCGGCGGTCACACCGGAGTCGTTCGTCGCTGCGTTCGTGTCGTTCAGGCCCATGCTGCTGCGATCCTCCATCCGCGACCCTCGAGTTCCTCGACGAGTCGCTGTTCCTGCTCGGGCAGGACCGACACCTCGACGATGCCGATCTGCGCGCCCGGTGAGTGCTCGAGGCGCATGTCCTCGAGGTTGATGCCGATCTCCCCGATGAACGTCAGGAGGGCGGCGATCTGCCCGGGGGTGTCGTCGACGAGGACGACCACCTGGGCGAAGCGCTTGGTGGTGCCGTGCTTGCCGGGCAGCCGTTCGACCCCACGGTTGCCGGCGGCGATCGTCTCGGCCAGGGTCCGCGGTGACCCGGCAGCGGCGGGGTCGTCGAGCGCCCCGATCACGCCGCTCAGCTCGTCGCGCAGGTCGGACAGCACCCGCCGCACGTTGGCCGCGTTCGCGCCGATGATCTGCACCCACAGGCCGGGGTCGCTCGCGGCGACACGGGTGACGTCGCGGACGCCACCGCCCGCCAGGCCGAGGGAGCCGTCCGGGGCGTCACGCAGCCGTGAGGCCATCAACGTCGAAACGAGCTGCGGCACGTGCGAGACGTAGGCCACGGCCAGGTCGTGCGACGCCGGGTCCATCGGCACGACGGTCGCACCGACGTCGAGCGCGAGGTCTTCGACCACGGCGGCGCGCTGGTAGCTGATGGCGTCGTGCCCGGCGATCACCCACGGGCTGCCGACGAACAGGTCGGCGCGGGCGGCGCTCGGTCCGCTGCGTTCACGTCCGGCCATCGGGTGCGACCCGATGTAGCGGGTGACGTCCGCGCCGGCTGCCACGAGCTCGGTCAACGGTCCGGCCTTGACGCTCGCGACGTCGGTCACGATGGCGTCCGGGTACGCGGACAGTTCGCGGGCGACGACGGTCGCCACGACGTCCGGCGGGACCGCGACCACCACGAGTTCCGGCTGGTCACCGGGTTCGGGCCGCCGGCCGGCCCCGTAGTCGACGGCGAGCGCCAACGCGCCGGGTGAGACGTCGTCGAGGACGACGTCGACCCCCTTCTCGCGCAGCGCGAGACCGATCGAGGTGCCGAGGAGCCCGGTGCCGACGACCCGCACCGGGCCGCGCACGCGGCGGTCGATGTCGGGTGGGCTCAGGTCGGTCACCGGGCAAGCCTACCGACCGACACCCGGGCATCGGTCGACGCCCGGGTGGCGGTCACGGCCCGGGTGGCGGTCACGGCCCGAGGGCCGGTCGCAGGCCGGTCGCGGTCAGTCCGCGGTCTCGTCGTCCCACTCGTCGTCGTCGCCCTGGTCGAGGGCGACGTCGCGGTCGTCACGAGCGGAGGGCTTCGCGTCGCGGACGGTGCCGAGCAGCTTCCCGACCTCGACCGTGCCCAGCTCGCGCATCTTGCCCGGCGGCAGGCTGCCGAGGTGCAGCGGCCCGAACGAGCGGCGGACGAGTTCGAGGACCGGGTGGTCGACGGCCTCGAGCATGCGACGGACGATCCGGTTGCGGCCGGAGTGCAGCGTGATCTCGACGAGCGACTCACCCCGCGAGGACTCGAGCAACCGCACCTTGTCGGCCTTGATCGGACCGTCCTCGAGCTCGACGCCCTCGGTCAGACGCTGGACCACGGCGGGGTTCACGTTGCCGTGCACCTTCGCGATGTAGGTCTTCTGCACGCCGAACGACGGGTGCGCGAGCACGTGCGCCAGGTCGCCGTCGTTCGTCAGGACGAGCAGCCCGGAGGTCTCGGTGTCCAGGCGACCGACGTTGAACAGCCGCTCCTCGTAGCGGTCCACGAACTCGGTCAGGTCGCGGCGACCGCGCTCGTCCTGCAGGCTCGAGACGACACCGGTCGGCTTGTTCAGCACGATGTACCGCCGCGAGGAGTCGATCTGCACCGGCACGCCGTCGACCGAGATCGCGTCCGTCGCGGGGTCGACACGACGCCCGAGGGCGTCCACCACCTGCCCGTTGACCGTCACGCGGCCCTCGACGATCAGGTTCTCCGCGACGCGACGAGATGCCACGCCCGCAGCGGCGATCACCTTCTGCAGGCGCTCCCCCTCTGCCTGGAGGCCCGGCTCGGCCCCGGCAGACGTCGTCCCGTCCGCCGCGTCCCAGTCCTCGATGATCGGGCGTTCGGGCGTGCCCTCCACCGGAGCACCGTGGCTGTCGCGCTCACCGCTCGGCTTCGGCGTGGTGCGGTTGCCCGCGCTGTTGCCGCCCTTGCCGGGGCGGTCGCTGTTGCGGACGCTCGTGGTTCCGCCGACGTAGCGGCGGCCGTTGTGCCAGACGCGGCTCTGCTGGCCGTCGGGACCGCGGCGGTCCTCGCGGCTGTCGCGGTTGTCGCGAGGTGCCGAGCTGCGGTCGTCACGGCCGCGGTAGCCACCACGGTCGTCACGGGGAGCTGCGCTGCGGTCATCGCGGCCGCGGTAGCCACCACGGTCGTCACGGTTGTCGCGGGGTGCCGAGGTGCGGTCGTCGCGGCCGCGGTACCCACCACGGTCGTCACGCGGAGCCGAGTTCCCGCGGTACCCACCACGGTCGTCACGCGGGGCCGAGCTGCGGTCATCGCGCCCGCGGTAGCCACCACGGTCGTCACGCGGGGCCGAGCTGCGGTCATCGCGACCCCGGTACCCACCACGGTCGTCGCGCGGCGCGGGGCTGCGGTCGTCGCGACCCCGGTACCCACCACGGTCATCACGCGGAGCCGAGTTGCCCCGGTAGCCACCACGGTCGTCGCGCGGGGCCGAGCTGCGGTCATCGCGACCCCGGTAGCCACCACGATCGTCACGCGGCGCGGAGTTCCCGCGGTAGCCACCGCGGTCATCGCGCGGAGCCGAGCTGCGGTCATCGCGACCCCGGTAGCCACCACGGTCATCGCGCGGCGCGGAGTTCCCGCGGTAGCCGCCACGGTCGCCGCCGCCGGCACGGTCGTCACGGCCTCGGTACCCACCGCGGTCGTCACGCGGAGCCGAGTTGCCCCGGTACCCGCCACGGTCGTCGCGCGGAGCCGAGCTGCGGTCGTCACGGCCGCGGTACCCACCACGGTCATCACGCGGCGCGGAACTACGGTCATCGCGACCCCGGTACCCACCACGGTCGCCACCGCGGTCGTCGCGCGACTGGTAGCCGCCACGACGGTCGTCGTCACGCGGCGGACGTGCGCCCCCGCGGTCGTCGCGACCGTACCCGCCGGAGCGGCCACCGGCACTGGAGCCGGCCCCGCCGCGGCCGGGAGCCGAACGCCCGGGGCGATCCGGGCCTCCTGAGCGTCCGTTGCGGTCGTCTCGGTCTCGGGGCGCGCCGCGCCCCCGGTCGTCAAACCCGGCCATCGGGGATCCCTTCGTTCTGCCCGAAGCCGTCCGCACCGTCGTCCAGGAGGGGCGAGATGAGCGGCAGCTCGTCGAGCGAGTTGATGCCGAGCTGCTGCAGGAGCAGATCGGACGTGACGTAGTTGATGGCGCCGGTCTCGGAGTCGGTGAACGACTCCTCGATGAGACCGCGCGCGACCAGCGTTCGGACGACGCCGTCGACGTTGACGGCGCGGATCGACGCGATCTGGGATCGCGTGATCGGTTGCTTGTAGGCGACGACCGCGAGGGTCTCGAGTGCGGCCTGCGACAGGCGCGAGGGACGCTCGGCCTCGACGAACTGCTCGACGACGGCGTCCAGGTCCTGGCGGACGTAGAAGCGCCAGCCGCCGCCGACCTCGCGGAGTTCGAACCCGCGGCGGGTGGTGCCGTCGACGCCGTCGAAGTCCGCGACGAGGCGTTCGACGGCCTGGCGGACGGCGGGGACGGGGGCGTTCACGGCGGCGCCGAGCGCGACGAGCGACTGGGGCTCGTCCGCGATCATCAGGATCGCCTCGAGCTGGCGGTCGATCGGGATCGCCGGGTGCGCCTGCGGGGCGCGGTCGTGCTCGTGCTCGTGGTCGTGCTCGGCGCGCGCGTGGATCTCGTGCTCGATCGCGCGGGCGTCGGCCATCTCGTCGGCGCCGCCGGGTTCGGCGCTGGACGTGTCGTGCACGTCATCCGTCATAGTCGGCTCCCAGGTTGGCGAGGCTCTCGTCGGACCAGTCCTCGGCGGTCCATCGGAGCGTGAGTTCCCCGAGCGGCTCGAGTTGTTCGAACGAGATCGATGCGTTCCGGTACAGCTCCAGGATCGCGAGGAAGCGAGCCACCACGATACCCGTCTGGTCGACACCCGCGACCAGTTCGCGGAACGAGACCCCCTCGCCGTCGCGTGTCCGCAGGATCGAGACGACGATCGCGGCCTGTTCGCGGATGCTGATGAGCGGCGCGTGCAGGTGGTCGAGTCCGACCGTCGGGATCTCCCGCGGGGCGAACGCCAGCGCTGCCAGTGCGGCGAAGTCCTGCACCGAGAGCGTCCACACGAGCTCGGGCGTGCGGGCGCGGAACCGCTCCTCGAGCCGGACGCTCCGGACGTGCCGACGCGACTCCACACCCCAGCGTTCGCCGAACCAGTCGGCGGCCTGCTTGAACGCCCGGTACTGCAGCAGCCGCGCGAACAGCAGGTCTCGGGCTTCGAGCAGGGCGACGTCCTCGGCATCGACGAGCTCACCCTGCGGCAGCAGCCCGACGATCTTCAGGTCGAGCAAGGTGGCGGCGACGACGAGGAACTCGCTCGCCTCGTCGAGTTCGTCCGCCGACTCGGCCTGACGCACGTACTGGATGAACTCGCCAGTGACCGCGCCGAGCGAGACCTCGGTGATGTCGAGCTCATGCTTCGTGATGAGCGACAGCAGGAGGTCGAACGGGCCGTCGAAGTTGGTGAGTCGGACCCGGAACCCCGACTCAGGCGACGGCGCCACGCTGGACGAGCTCTCGTGCGAGCTGCCGGTAGGCGTGGGCGGCGGCGTGGTCCGGCGCCGTCTGGGTGATCGGTCGAGCGGAGACCGTGGCGTCCGGGAACTTCACGGTCCGCCCGATGACGGTGTCGAGGACCCGGTCGTCGAAGGTGTCGACGACGCGCTCCATGACCTCGCGCGAGTGCAGGGTGCGCGAGTCGTACATGGTGGGCAGGATGCCGTCGAGCGTCAGCGCCGGGTTGAGGCGGTCGCGCACCTTGTCGATCGTCTCGATGAGCAGGGCGACACCGCGCAGGGCGAAGAACTCGCACTCGAGCGGAATGAGCACCCCGTGCGCCGCGGTCAGGGCGTTGACGGTGAGCAGGCCGAGCGACGGCTGGCAGTCGACCAGGATCACGTCGTAGTCGTTCGCGACCTTGCGCAGCACGCTCGCCAGGATCTGCTCGCGGGCGACCTCGTTGACCAGGTGCACCTCGGCCGCGGACAGGTCGATGTTCGCCGGGATCACGTCGAGCCCCGGAGTGTTCGTCGGCTGGATGACCTGGATCGGGTCCTTCACGGCGCCCATCAGCAGGTCGTAGACGGTGTGGATGTCGTGCGTGCGGACACCGAGGCCCGCAGAGAGCGCACCCTGCGGGTCGAAGTCGACGGCCAGGACCTTGCGGCCGTACTCCGCCAGGGCTGCACCGAGGTTGATCGCCGTGGTGGTCTTGCCGACGCCGCCCTTCTGGTTGCAGAGAGCGATGATGCGCGCGGGGCCGGTGCTGTCGAGTTCCTCGGGCACGGGGAACTCCCGGACAGGACGACCCGTCGGACCGATGGAGGTCGCGCCGGTGGGGTTGGTCGTCGGGTTCGTGCTCACCCGGCCATCGTACCGGCGACGCCGGCCGGCCCGGGGCCGCACCGCCGCGCACGGCCGGGTCTGCGTTGCTCGTGGCCGGGTGCGTGGCCGACGCGGTCGCCGCTCAGGCTGCCCGCAGGGCCACGCGCATGCTGTCGACGCGCTCGGCGATGACGGCGTCCGTCGACCACCGCTGCTGCAGGCGTCCGACGAGCTCGCCGACCTGCTCGCGGTCGAGCCCGGGGTGCAACACCAGTCCGACGGTCAGCTCCGGGCCGGCGAAGCGTCCGACCGGGTCACCGGGGGTCAGTTCGACACGGGCGACGCTGCGCTCCCCCACGACCGAGTCGGCGAACGCCTGGGCGACCTCGGGGTCCTCGAAGCACGGGGTCCACGGCAGGTCCTGGCCGAGCGCCCACACCGCGGGACGGCGCAGCACGAACTCGGTGGCCGACTTCGGGTCGAGCACGACGAGCTGCGTCTCCTCGCTCGCCGCGGCCATCGCCACCCGGCGTGACTCGACGGGCACGGGCCGGGCATCGGCGTCCCAGACGTGCATTGCTTCGACCGAGGTGAACGCGGGTATCACGCTCCGCCCGTCCGGCCCGGCGACCGTCACGATCGAGAGCTCCTGGGTCTTGTCCACGAGCTTGCCGGCGTCGGTCTCGCCGAGGTCGCCGGCCTCGGCGATGAGCGGGATGAGCAGCCGGGCGGTGCGCAGTGCATGGACGACCGCCGCCTGCGATGCACCGGCGGCCACGCCTGCGATCGCCGCGGTCAGCGCCGGGTCGGCCAGACCGTCGTCGTCGGCGAACGCGGTGTCGTGATGGTCGAACGTGCGGCCTTCCCACGTGAAACCGGCCGAGTCCGCCGCGCCACCCGGGGTGTGTGCGTCGTCGGGACCGGTTGCCGCGTCCGGACCGGTTCCGCGCCCGTTCGAGATCCCCGCCACGCCGCTACTCCGAGGCGATGTCGAGTGCGGCCGGCAGCGTGAACGCCCCGGAGTACAACGCCTTACCGATGATCGCGCCCTCGAGCCCGAACGGCACGAGCTCGCGCAGCGCCCGCAGGTCGTCGAGCGTCGAGATCCCACCAGAGGCCACGACGGGCTGGTCGGTCCGGTCGCACACCTGGCGCAGCAGCTCGACGTTCGGGCCCTGCAGCGTGCCGTCCTTCGTGACGTCAGTGACGACGTACCGGGCGCAGCCCGCGGCCTCGAGCCGGTCGAGGACCTCCCACAGGTCGCCGGCGTCCTCGGTCCAACCGCGGCTGGCGAGGGTCGTGCCACGCACGTCGAGCCCGACGGCGATCTGCTCGCCGTACTCGCCGATCACCCGAGCGGCCCAGTCCGGGTTCTCGAGCGCCGCCGTGCCGAGGTTGACCCGGGCAGCGCCGGTGGCCAGCGCGGCCTCGAGCGAGGCGTCGTCGCGGATGCCACCCGACAGCTCGACCGAGACGCCGTCGACCTCGCGGATCGCGTGCGCGATGACCTTGCGGTTGTCGCCCCGACCGAACGCTGCGTCGAGGTCCACCAGGTGGATCCACTCGGCGCCCTGGTCACGCCAGGTGCGCGCGGCGGCGACGGGGTCGCCGTAGCCGGTCTCGCTCCCCGCCTCGCCCTGGGTCAACCGGACGGCCTGGCCGTCGACCACGTCGACGGCAGGCAGCAGGACGAGGGGCGAGGTGTCGGTGAGGTCGGTCATGGTCCTGTCGATTTCGTCACGGTGGATAAGGTGCGGTGTTGTTCGGCCTGGAGGCCCGTGGCGCGTCCGGCGGCGCCGTCGCGCCCGTTGCGGGTCGGGTTCAGAGCGAGCGCACCCAGTTGGTCAGCAGGCGGATGCCCGGCTCGCCGGACTTCTCGGGGTGGAACTGGGTCGCGGTGAGCGGCCCGTTCTCGACCGCGGCGATGAAGCGCTGCCCGTGTTCGGCCCACGTCAGGCCGGGAGCACGGAACGGCCCGTAGGCGTCGAGGGGGAAGTCGGTCACGCCGTACGAGTGCACGAAGTAGAACCGCTCGTCGTGCAGCCCGTCGAACAGCACGGAGTTCTCCGGTGCCTGGACGGTGTTCCAGCCCATGTGCGGCAGGACCTCGGCCTGGAGCTGCTCGACGGTGCCGGGCCACTGCCCGAGCCCCTCGACGTCGGCTCCGCGTTCGATGCCGCGGGAGAACAGCACCTGCATGCCGACGCAGATGCCCAGCACCGGACGGCCACCGGCCAGACGGTGGTCCACGATCTCGCCGCCCTGGACGCCCTCGAGCTGGTCGATGACCGCGGCGAACGCCCCGACCCCGGGCACGAGCAGGCCGTCGGCACGGAGCGCCGCCTGCTTGTCGGAGGTCAGCGTGACCTCGGCCCCTGCCCGCTCGAGTGCCTTGGCGGCGGAGTGGACGTTGCCCGACCCGTAGTCGAGGACGACGACGTTCGGCTTCGCGGTCACAGTGCGCCCTTGGTGGAGGGGATGCCGTCGACGCGCGGGTCGAGCTCGACCGCCTTGCGCATCGCACGCGCGAACGCCTTGAACTCGGCTTCCGCGATGTGGTGCGGGTCTCGGCCACCGAGCACACGGACGTGCACGGTGATGCCCGCGTTGAACGTGATCGCCTCGAACACGTGGCGGATCATCGACCCGGTGAAGTGACCGCCGATGCGGTGGAACTCGAACCCCTCAGGCTCACCCGAGTGCACGAGGAACGGACGCCCGGAGACGTCGACGACCGCCTGGGCCAGCGCTTCGTCGAGGGGCACGAGGGCGTCGCCGTAGCGGCCGATGCCGGACCGGTCGCCGAGGGCCTGCTTGAGCGCCTGCCCGAGCACGATGCCGGTGTCCTCGACCGTGTGGTGCACGTCGATGTCGGTGTCACCGGTCGACCGCACGCGCAGGTCGATGAGCGAGTGCTTGCTGAACGCGGTCAGCATGTGGTCGAAGAACGGCACGCTCGTCGAGATGTCGGACGAGCCGGTGCCGTCGAGGTCGAGCTCGAGTTCGACGCTCGATTCGCTCGTGCTGCGGCTGATCGAGGCGGTGCGCGCGGTCATGCCCCAACCCTAACCGGCGGCTGCTCGGCGGCGACCTGCCGCATGGCGTCGAGGAACGC
This sequence comes from Curtobacterium sp. PhB137, assembly GCF_003814955.1. Lineage (NCBI taxonomy): Bacteria > Bacillati > Actinomycetota > Actinomycetes > Micrococcales > Microbacteriaceae > Curtobacterium > Curtobacterium sp. PhB137. Next base: position 26,246 of record NZ_RKQO01000008.1, read on the forward strand.
GGTGGTCTCCTCTTCGGTGCCGGCACTCACCCGCAGGTGGTTCGGGATGCCGAGGTCGCGCACGATGACGTCCCGCTCGAGCAGCGACTCGAACGCAGCGTGCGGGTCGGCGACCCCACCGAACAGGACGAAGTTCGACCAGGTCTCGTACGTCCGGTAGCCCATGGCCTGCAGCTCGGTCACCATCCGGTCGCGCTGCTGCTTGATGTCGTCGACCATCGCGAGCATCTCGGGCGCGTGGCGCAGTGCGGCGACGGCGGCTGCCTGTGTCAGGACGGACAGGTGGTAGGGCAGTCGGACGAGGCGAACAGCGTCGATCACGGCGGGGTGTGCCGCCATGTAGCCGACCCGTGCACCGGCGAACGCGAACGCCTTGCTCATGGTCCGGGAGACCACGAGTCGCTCGCGTCCGGGCAGCAGCGTGAGGGCGCTCGGCACGTCGGCCGGCATGAACTCGGCGTAGGCCTCGTCCACCATCACGATGCCGTCGGTCGCGGCGTACGCGGCCTCGATCGTCTCGATCGGCAGCGGTGTGCCCGTGGGGTTGTTCGGCCCGCACAGGAACACGATGTCCGGTCGGTGCTGCTCGATCGCCGCCACGACGGTCTCGGGTGAGATGCGGAACTCGTCGTCGCGCTCCGCCGGGATCCAGGTCGTGCCGGTTCCGGACGCCAGGATCGAGTGCATCGAGTAGGTGGGCGGGAACCCGAGGACGGAACGCCCCGGGCCGCCGAAGGCCTGCAACAGCTGCTGGAGGATCTCGTTCGAGCCGTTCGCCGCCCACAGCTGTTCTGCCGTGAGGCCGTGCCCGAGGTACCCGGCCAGCGACTCGCGGAGCTCCGTGAACTCGCGGTCCGGGTAGCGGTTCACTGTCGCGAGCGCCTGGCGGATCGAGGCGACGATGTCGTCAGCCACGTCGTCCGGCACGGGATGCGTGTTCTCGTTGACGTTCAGCTGGACGCGGACGTGCTTCTGCGGAGCGCCGTAGGGGCTCTGACCGCGGAGGTCGTCTCGGATCGGGAGGTCTTCGAGCGTGAATGCCACCGATCCATCGTAGGCCGCTGTGGCCACCGGACGACCAGCCGTCCGGACGGGACTGCCCACGACCACGTCTGGCGACTACTGGCCGGAGGTGTACTTCGTCGGGATGGCGATCTGCTCGCCGGCCTGCAGACCGGAGCCGTCGAGGGCGTTGAGGCTGATGACGTCCTGCACGAAATCGCGCGGGTCGGCGTTCGGCGCGGTGTCCTCGGCCAGCTGCCAGAGCGTCTCGCCCGGCTGGATCGTGACCTTGTCGAACTGCGTCCGAGCGCCACCAGCGGCGGCGTCACCGGCGGACGCCTGGCCGCCGTTGAGGACGAAGAAGGCGACGACGATGAGGAGGGGGAGCGCGGCGAGCGTCGTGAAGACGATGCGGCCGCGGCGCGTCAGGCGCAGGCGGACGCGCACGGCGGGGGCCGCGGTGCGCTGGATGTCAGCGATGGCGATGGTGCTCATGTCGTTCTTGCCTTCCCGTTCGGGTGAACCGAAGTCGTGTACCGAACATAGTTTCGAATCAGACGACGCACAAGTCCTGGGAGAGGATTTCTGCGGGGTTTTCTTGCGACACGCTCGAACAGGTGTTTGTCCGGGGTTGACCGGTCGGATACTGTTTCGATCGACTGGGACAAGTCAAACGGGGACCACCGACATTCCCGCCACGGCCGCTCAGCACCGACGAAAGCGAGACGACGTGGTGGACGAACTGCGGGGCCAGAAGCCGCTGACCGCGAAGCAGCAGACGATCCTCGACGCCATCCGCGCGTCCATCGCCTCGCGGGGCTACCCGCCGAGCATGCGCGAGATCGGCGATGCAGCCGGGCTCTCCTCGCTGTCGAGCGTGTCCCACCAGCTCGGCCAGCTCGAGCTCGGCGGCTGGATCCGCCGCGACCCGAACCGTCCCCGTGCGCTCGAGGTCCTGGTCGACGAGCCCACGCCGGACGTCACCGGACCCGACGTCGACGCCACCACGCTCGTGCCCCTGGTCGGTCGGATCGCCGCCGGTGTCCCGATCACGGCGGAGCAGCACGTCGACGAGATCGTCCCGCTCCCCCGGCAGCTCGTCGGCTCGGGCGACCTCTTCATGCTCAAGGTCGTCGGCGAGTCGATGATCGACGCCGCGATCTGCGACGGCGACTGGGTGGTCGTCCGTGCGCAGCAGACCGCCGAGAACGGTGACATCGTCGCCGCGATGCTCGACGAAGAGGCGACCGTCAAGGTCTTCCGCCAGCGCGACGGCCACACGTGGCTGCTCCCGCGCAACACCGCGTTCGAGCCGATCCTCGGCGACGCGGCCTCGGTGCTGGGCAAGGTCGTCGCAGTCCTCCGCTCCCTCTGAAGCACGCCGGGCACTGACCGGAGCACAACCGAAATCGGCTCGAACCACGAGATCTCGTGGTCCGAGCCGATTTGGGTTGTGCGGCGCTGAACGGAACCGCGGCCGGAGCGCACCCGCACGACGGACGTGGGGCGGGCCTCCCGGCCGTCAGCCGGTACCGGGTGTCAGGACGTGACGGGGGCGACCACGTACGGATCGAGCTCCGCGACCTGGCGCTGGAAGACGCGCACGCGCAGGCGGGTGCCGTCCTCGACGTAGTCGACGGAGTCGACCGCGCCGGCGTCGTGCAGCGTGGAGACGAGGTCACCGCGGTCGTAGGGCACGACCACCGTGAGCTCGACGTCGGGCTCCGGCAGGCGCTCCTCGATGGTGCGGAGCAGCTCCGGGATGCCCTCGCCGGTCCGGGCCGACACGAAGACGGCGTCCGACGCGAGCCCGATCAGGACGAGGCGCTGTGCGTCGTCGATCAGGTCGGCCTTGTTGAACACGACGATCTCGGGGATGTCGTGCGCGCCGACGTCGCCGATGACCCCGCGCACCGTCGCGAGCTGGGCCCCGGGGTCGGGGTGCGAGCCGTCGACCACGTGCACGATGACGTCGGCCTCGCCGACCTCCTCGAGGGTGGAGCGGAACGCCTCGACCAGCTGGTGCGGCAGGTTCCGGACGAAGCCGACCGTGTCCACGAAGGTGAACTCGCGGCCTTTGGTGCTCTCGGTCCGGCGGACCGTGGCGTCCAGCGTCGCGAACAGCTGGTTCTGCACCAGCACGCCGGCGCTCGTCAGACGGTTCAGGAGCGAGGACTTGCCCGCGTTCGTGTAACCGGCGATCGCGACGCTCGGCACCTCGTTGCGGTGACGGTCGGCACGCTTCGCCTCGCGCGCAGGACGGAACCCGGCGATCTGGCGGCGGAGCTTCGACATGCGGGTGTGGATGCGACGTCGGTCGAGCTCGATCTTCGTCTCACCGGGACCACGCGAACCCATGCCCGCACCGCCGGAGACCTGACCACCGGCCTGCCGGGACATCGAGTCACCCCAGCCGCGCAGTCGTGGCAGCAGGTACTGGAGCTGCGCGAGCTCGACCTGGGCCTTGCCCTCTCGGGTCTTCGCGTGCTGGCTGAAGATGTCGAGGATCACGGCCGTGCGGTCGATGACCTTGACCTTCACGACGTCCTCGAGCGCGCGGCGCTGCGACGGGGCGAGCTCGGTGTCCGCGATCACCGTGTCGGCGCCGGTGGCCTTGACGACCATCGCGAGCTCTTCCGCCTTGCCCTTGCCGAGGTAGGTCGCCGGGTCGGGGTTCGGTCGACGCTGGAGGAGTCCGTCGAGGACCACCGCGCCGGCCGTCTCGGCCAGGGCGGACAGCTCCCGCAGGGAGTTCTCGGCGTCCTGGGCGTCACCGTGCGGGTACACGCCGATCAGGACGACCTGCTCGAGCCGCAGCTGGCGGTACTCGACCTCGGTGACGTCCTCGAGCTCGGTGGAGAGGCCGGCGACGCGGCGCAGGGCCGCCCGGTCCTCACGGTCGTACTGGTCGCCGTCGCCGTCCCACCCGTGCTCGTCGACCGAGCGGGTCTGGATCGCCTGGGCGGGGGCGAAGATGGACGATGCTGCGCGGCGGTCGGCGTTGCGCAACACCCGTTCGACGACACCGTCTGCGCTGTCGTCGTTGGTCTGGTCGTTCTGCTGATGGGTATCCGTCATCCTGTCCACAGGGTACCTCCGGCGGGCCTCGGACACACCGGGTTCCCGCTACGGTTCATCCATGGCGAACGACCACTACTTCTCCGCGAACCCGTCATCGGACACCCGCGAACGCCAGATCGACGTCACCCTCGCCGGCCGGTCGCTCACGCTGACCACGGCAGCAGGGGTCTTCAGCCCGGACGGCCTCGACCGCGGCACCCGTGTGCTGCTCGGTTCCGTCCCGCCGCCCGCGCACGACGGCGCGCTGCTCGACGTCGGCTGCGGCTGGGGCCCGATCGCGATCACGATGGCGCTGCACTCCCCCGACGCGGCGGTGTGGGGCGTCGACGTCAACGAACGGGTGCTCGGGTTGGCGCGGGCCAACGCCGAGGCCGCGGGTGCGTCGAACGTCACCATCGCCCTGCCCGACGACGTCCCGGACGACCTGCGGTTCCGGACGATCTGGTCGAACCCGCCGATCCGCGTCGGCAAGGACGAACTCCACGAGATCCTGCTGACGTGGCTGCCCCGGCTCGAGGTCGAGGGCGACGCCTGGCTCGTGGTCTCGAAGGACCTCGGGGGTGACTCGTTGCAGAAGTGGCTCGTCGGTGCGCTCGGGGCCGGGTTCCACGTCGCGCGGGCGTCCACCGACAAGGGGTTCCGCGTCATCCGGGTGCGCCGGACGGCGTAGGCGGGCGCGCGGCGCCGGGCGCCGCGCGCGCCGCCCGGCCGGGCCGCGCCGGGCGCGCGCTGCGCGCCCGCGCCACTTCGTGAGCAGAAATGGTCGAGTCGCCGCAGCGCACCCGACCATTTCTGCTCACGAAGCGAAGCGCGCCGCGCGGCCCCGCCCCGCCCCGCGGCCCGCGGCCCGCGGCCCGCGCGCCCCGCGTCAGACCGTCAGGTCGCCGGAGAACACCAGCTCGGCGGGACCGGACAGCGACACGTGCTCGCCGTCCTCCGCCGCGAACATCCGCACCGTCACGACGCCACCGGGAACCCGCACGCGCCAGGTGTCCGGCGCACCGGAACCCACCCAGTACCGCGTCGCGAGGGCCGCAGCCACCGCACCGGTGCCGCACGACAGCGTCTCGCCACTGCCCCGCTCGTGCACCCGCATCGTGATCTCGCCGACGCCGTCGTTGATCAGGGGGTCGCCGGGCAGCACGAACTCGACGTTGGCGCCGTGCTCGGGCGCCGGGTCGAGCACGGGCAGGAAGGTCAGGTCGAGGTCGGCGAGTTCGTCTTCGGTCGCGACGGCGACGACCACGTGCGGGTTGCCGACGTCGATGCCGATGCCAGGCCGGGCACCGTCGAGGTTCTTGGCGCGCACCATGACGTCGTCCGAGCCGCCGTCCTCGATGCCCAGCCCCCACCGGCCGAGGTCGGCAGCGAAGCCGTTCGTGGTCCGCTGGATGTCGACCAGGCCCTTGCGGCTGCCGACCGTCAGGGTCTCGCCGGGTGCGAGCTCGACCAGGCCGGACTCGGTCAGGTACCGCGCGAACACCCGGATCCCGTTGCCGCACATCTCGGCGACCGTGCCGTCGGCGTTGTGGTAGTCCATGAACCACGTCGCCGCGGGTTCGACGGCCACCAGGGTGCGACCTTCGGGGATCGCTTCGGACCGCACCGCACGGATCACGCCGTCGCCGCCCACGCCGAAGCGTCGGTCCGCGATCGCGCGGATCCGCTCGGGGGTCAGGTCGACGGTGGCGTCGGGGTCGGCGAACAGGACGAAGTCGTTGCCGGTCCCCTGGCCCTTGGTGAAGTGCAGCTCTGTCACGGGACGATCCTACGGGCCAGTTCCGACAGGTCCCCGCGGTCGGCTCCGGTGACGTCGAGGGTCTCGGCGTCGGCGTAGCGGCGGAACCACGACACCTGCCGTCGGGCGTACTTGCGCGTCGCGATGCCGGTCGCCTCGACCGCGGCCTCGATCGTGGAGGTCTCCCGCAGCACGTCGAGCGCCTGCGAGTACCCGATCGCGGCCCGCGCGGTCTTCCCTTGCTCGATGCCCTGCTCGCGCAGAGCCGCGACCTCGTCGACGAGTCCGGCGGCGAACATCCCCGCCGCACGCGCGTGCAGCGCCGCGACCAGCTGCTCACGATCCCGTCGCAGGTGCAGGATGCGGGACGGTCGCCAGGCGCGGGGCGCGGACGGGAGGCTCGGGGTCACGACCTCGGACCGGCTCGCGATCTCGAGTGCCCGGATCAACCGCCGTGGGTTGCGTGCATCGATCGTCGCTGCGGCCGCCGGGTCCAGGCCGCGGAGCCGCTCGAGCAGGATGCCCGGACCGAGCTCGTCGTGCTCGCGCTCGAGCTGCGCGCGGAGTTCCGGGTCGGTGCCGGGGAACGCCAGGTCGAACAGGACGGAGGACACGTAGAGACCACTGCCGCCGACGAGCACGGCGACGCCGCCGTCCGCCTGGATCCGGTCCACGTCGGCTCGGGCAGCCACCTGGTACGCGGCGACGCTCGCCTCGTCGGTGACGTCGAGCACGTCGAGTTGGTGGTGCGGGATGCCGTGCCGTTCGTCGAACGACAGCTTCGCGGTGCCGATGTCCATGCCCCGGTACAGCTGCATGGCGTCCGCGTTGACGATCTCGGCGTTCCGGCCGGCGGCGCGGAGGCGTTCGGCGATCGCGATCCCGAGGTCGGACTTGCCCGTCCCGGTCGCGCCGACGACGGCGATCAGATCAGCGTCGGAGGCTTCGAGCCCGCAGTGCTGGGCCGGGCCGCGCTCGGAGTGCTGGACCGGGTCGCGCTCGGGGCCGTCCCCGACGGGGGCGTCAGCGCCCGACACGGAGCGTCGGCAGCCCGAGCGACACCGGGCGCGGACCGTCGCCGGGCGCCGCCGGGGTCGGCACGCCGCAGCTCTCGGCCTCGGCGCGGTCCCAGGCGTCGCCCGCTCGGGTGCGTCGGATGCGCAGTGGAGCGTCGTCGTCGGCGATCAGGAAGTGCGGGGCCGCGCGGGTGATCTCGACCGTCACGACGTCGCCGGGTCGCGGGACCGCGGAGCCCTCCGGCACGGCGAAGTGCACGAGCCGCGAGTCCTCGGCGCGTCCGGACAACCGGCGGGTGGCGTCGTCCTTCCGCCCCTCGCCCGTCGCGACGAGGACCTCGACGCTCCGGCCGACCTGCGCGGCGTTCTCTTCCGCGGTGATGCGTTCCTGCAGCGCGACGAGCCGCTCGTACCGCTCCTGCACGACGTGCTTCGGCAGCTGGTCGTCCATCGTCGCAGCCGGGGTGCCGGGGCGGATCGAGTACTGGAAGGTGAAGGCGCTGGCGAACCGTGCCTGCTCGACGACGCGGAGGGTGTCCGCGAAGTCCTCTTCCGTCTCGCCGGGGAACCCGACGATGATGTCGGTCGAGATCGCCGCGTTCGGGATCTTGGCGCGCACCCGGTCGAGGATGCCGAGGAACCGCTCGCTCCGGTAGCTCCGCCGCATGGCCTTGAGGACCCGGTCGGACCCGGACTGCAACGGCATGTGCAGCTGCGGCATGACGTTCGGGGTCTCGGCCATGGCGTCGATGACGTCGTCGGTGAAGGCTGCCGGGTGCGGGCTCGTGAAGCGGATGCGCTCGAGGCCGTCGATGGCGCCGGCCGCGCGCAGCAGCTTGCCGAACGCCTGACGGTCGCCGAACTCGACCCCGTACGAGTTCACGTTCTGCCCGAGCAGCGTGACCTCGATCGCACCGTCGTCGACGAGCGCCTGGATCTCGGCGAGGACGTCACCCGGGCGGCGGTCCTTCTCCTTGCCGCGGAGCGACGGGACGATGCAGAACGTGCACGTGTTGTTGCACCCGACCGAGATCGACACCCAACCGCTGTGGGTCGAGTCGCGCTTGGTCGGCAGCGTCGACGGGAACACGTCGAGCGCTTCGAGGATCTCGATCTGCGCCTCGTCGTTGTGCCGCGCACGTTCGAGCAGCGTCGGCAACGAGCCCATGTTGTGCGTGCCGAAGACCACGTCCACCCACGGCGCCTTCTCGAGGATGACGTTCTTGTCCTTCTGCGCGAGGCACCCACCGACGGCGATCTGCATGCCCGGGTGGTCGCGCTTGATGCCCGCGAGCTGCCCGAGGTTGCCGTACAGACGGTTGTCCGCGTTCTCGCGCACCGCACAGGTGTTGATCACGACGACGTCGGCCTGCTCGCCGTCCGCCGCCGTGTAGCCCGCCGCCTGCAGCGACCCGCTCAGCCGCTCGGAGTCGTGCACGTTCATCTGGCACCCGTAGGTGCGGACTTCGTAGGTGCGCTGGCGCGCTGCGACGGTGGCCATGGTCGTCCCAGTGTAGGTCGGGGCGACTACTCGAAGCGCACGGTCCCGCGGCCCGTCGGAGGGCGGCGTCCGCCGCCGTCGAGGGCCCGCTGGACGGCGATCCGCACCACGCCCGAGCCGTAGCCCTTGCGCATCAGGAACCCCGACAACCGACGCTCGGCGGTCGCACGGTCGAGCCCACGCATCTGCGGCGCACGCTTGTCGGCGAGCTCCTGGGCGCGGATGAACTCGTCGTCCTCGTCGTCGGCGGCTTCGTCGAGCGCGGTGTCGATCGCGATCTGGTCGATTCCACGACGACGCAACTCGGTGACCACGCCCTGCCGCCCCAGACCCTTGCGGGCGTGCAAGCGGTCCACCAGGTCGGTGGCGAGGGCGACGTCGTCGAGCAGCCCGACGCGGGTCAGGCGTTCGATCTCGTGCTCGACCACGTCGGGGTCGAGGTCCTGCTGGGTGAGCAGTGTCCGCATCTCGGACTCGCTCACGCCCTTGCGGCCGAGCGCCCGCATGCTGAGCCGCTCGGCGTCGGCGCGTTGCTCGTCCAGGGGACGCGGAGCATCCGCAGGGTCGAGTTCTTCGCCACCGGCGATCGAGAAGACCGACGCCGTCGTGGCGTCCGCCCCGTCGTCGTTGTAGCCGTCCTGCTCGGCCCGCGCGGTCCGGCCGGAACCGTCGCCGATGACCGGCGAGACCCAGTCGGCCTGTGCACGCGGCCCGCGGATGGGCAACGGGACAGGGGTGTCCGCATCGTCCTCGAGCACGGGCTCCGGAATGCTGGGCATCGTCTGCTCGGGTTCGGGGGTGGGCTCCGCAGCTGCCGGGGCCCGACGACGGGACCTCGCACCGAACAGGTCGGTGACCGGTGCGAGGCCGTCGTCGTCGTGGTCGGTGCTCACGCGCCCTTGCGCTCCGCGAGCTTCGGCGCGATCGACTCGACCGGAGCCTCTTCCGCCTTGGCGCCACCGACGCCGAGCTTGGCGAGGATCTTGCCCTCGATCTCAGCCGCGGTGTCGGGGTTCTGGATCAGGAAGGAACGCGAGTTCTCCTTGCCCTGCCCGAGCTGGTCGCCGTCGTAGGTGTACCAGGCACCCGACTTCTTGACGATGCCGTGGTCGACACCGAAGTCGAGCAGCGAGCCTTCGCGCGAGATGCCGACGCCGTACAGGATGTCGAACTCGGCCTGCTTGAAGGGCGGCGCCATCTTGTTCTTGACGACCTTGACACGCGTGCGGTTGCCCACCGCGTCGGTGCCGCTCTTGAGCGTCTCGATGCGACGGATGTCGAGGCGGACGGACGCGTAGAACTTCAGCGCCTTACCGCCCGAGGTGGTCTCCGGGGAACCGAAGAACACACCGATCTTCTCGCGCAGCTGGTTGATGAAGATCATCGTGGTCTGCGTCTGGTTCAGCCCACCGGCGAGCTTGCGCAGCGCCTGGGACATGAGGCGGGCCTGCAGACCGACGTGGGAGTCACCCATCTCGCCCTCGATCTCGGCGCGCGGCACCAGTGCTGCGACCGAGTCGATCACGATGAGGTCGATCGAGCCGGAGCGGACGAGCATGTCCGCGATCTCGAGCGCCTGCTCGGCGGTGTCCGGCTGCGACACGAGCAGGGCGTCGATGTCGACACCGAGCTTCTTGGCGTACTCCGGGTCGAGCGCGTGCTCGGCGTCGATGAAGGCCGCGATGCCACCGGCGCGCTGGGCGTTGGCGATGGCGTGGATGGTGAGGGTCGTCTTACCCGAGGACTCCGGGCCGTAGATCTCGACGATGCGGCCGCGGGGCAGTCCGCCGATGCCGAGCGCGACGTCGAGCGCCACCGACCCGGTCTGGATGACGTTGACGGGTGCGCGTTCGTCCGAACCGAGGCGCATGATCGCACCCTTGCCGAACTGCCTGTCGATCTGTGCGAGTGCGGTCTCGAGGGCCTTTTCGCGGTCTGCCGGTGATGGCATGGGGTGCTCCTTCGTGCTCGTGTTCGGCCGCCTGTAGGCTGTCGCGTCCACGCCGGCCGGTGGTGCAAGGCCGATGGTTCTGCGACAAGGCTTCGGGCTGTTCCCGATGTCCATCAACCTATGGCTGGCCACCGACATCACTGCCGACGGTCACGCGATCTGTGGATGGAACACCCGGGCGACGCCGCTGTGGAGGAACGTACCACCGATCGAACACCCGTTCGAGCAACACGCCGAACACAGTTTCGGGTGACGACGGCGGCGCGACGGAGCGCGGACGCCTCAGTTCTGCGGCTCGGCCAACCCCTTGCCGTGCCGCCGGTCGAGCGGGACGTCCTGCGAGTCGCAGAGGGCGTCCCACACCCGACGGGCGTCGATGCCGGCGGCGAGGGCGTCCACGGCCGAGCGGCCACCGAGGTCCTCGAGCACGACGTCACGGCTGACCACGGACCCGTAGGCCTCGCCGAACACCTGGTCGACGGCACGCCAGAACTCACTCACCCGCATCCGACAAGCCTAAAGCGTCCCCGAACACACAGCGCCCCGGACGCAGAACGCCCCCGCCGGGAGGTTCCGGCGGGGGCGGTCAGTGCGAGGCGCTCAGCGCACCGCGAGGTCGTTGTCGAACTCGGCGACGAGGTCGTCCGGGAGCGTGTCGGGGACGGGAGTGAGTCCCTCGACGATCGCGAGGCGGTCGCCCACCTCGCGCATGATCGTGGAGATGGGGGTGTCCAGCGCGTCCGCGACGGACGCGAGGATCTCCGAGCTGGCCTCTTTCTGACCACGCTCGACCTCACTGAGGTACCCGAGAGCCACACTGGCCTTGGACGCGACCTGACGGAGGGTCCGGCCCTTCTGCAAGCGGAAGTCCCGAAGCACATCGCCGATTTCCTGACGAACGAGAACCATGAGAACTCCTCCTCTCTGTCGTCTCCGCGCCCGCCCGATCCGGAGGATCGAGTTCGGGTTCAGCAACTTTAGCGTTGCCGGTTGAAGCATGCTAACCAGGCTGGCTGCCGTCCTGCTGGAGATTGCGTGAGATGTAACCCAGTGGAAACGGGACCTATTCCCGGCCCCGGACCACGGACGACATCCGTGTCAGGAGTTCGGAGACGGACGCCGTGCGGATTGCACCGCGGTCCCCGTCGAGGTGGAGTTCCCAGGCAGTGGCGCCGTCCGCCGACGCGATGCCGACGTAGACGGTGCCGACCGGCTTGCCGTCCTGCGGGTCCGGCCCGGCGACACCGGTCGTGCTGATCCCCCACGTCGCCGGCTCACCATCGACGGACAGCGCGATGCGGACACCGGCCGCCATCTGCCGCGCGACCTCGGGATCGACGGCCCCGTTGGCCGCCAGCAACGCCGACGACACCCCGAGCACGGTGTGCTTGACGGGCGTCGCGTAGGCCACGACTCCCCCGCGCACCACGGCGCTCGCCCCCGGAACACCGACGAGCGTCGACACCACCAACCCGCCGGTGAGCGACTCCGCCACGGCGACGGTCTCACCGCGACGCGTCAGGTCGGCGACCAGGTGCTGCGCGATCGCGTCGACCGTGTCGGCAGGGCCGGGAGGCACGGCGCCGGTCGCGTCGTCGGCCTGCGTCACGCGGTGGTCCGGTTGTGCTTCCACGCCTGGTACAGGTAGTCGATGCCGCTGAGCACGGTCGCCAGGAAGGCGGCGCTCATCAGCACCACGTTGACCCAGTGCGCCCAGTCGCCGACGAGCTCCCACCACGGGAAGAGTGCCGACGTCAGGGCGACGGCCTGCAGCACGGTCTTGATCTTGCCACCGCGACTGGCCGGGATCACCCGGTCCGACAGCACCGCGAAGCGGAACACCGTGATGCCGATCTCGCGCACCATGATGAGCACCGTCACGTACCAGGGCAGCTCGAGCAGGATCGACAGGGCGACGAGCGCGCCGCCGATCAGGACCTTGTCGGCGATCGGGTCGACGAGCTTGCCGAAGTCGGTGACCAGGTTCTGCCGCCGGGCGATGATGCCGTCGGCGCTGTCGGTCACGATCGCGACGACGAAGACGATCGCCGCCCAGATGCGCAGCGGGCCGTCGTCGCCGGCGTCGGCGAGGAGCAGCACGAAGAACAGCGGCGCCATCAGGATGCGCACCACGGTGATGATGTTCGCGACGTTCGCCGTCGATGCGGGGCCGGGACCCTTGCGGAGCAGTCGCCCGCGCCAGGGGAACTTCGCGCCGTGTGTCGTGTCCGTGCCGTCCGAGGCGGTCATCGCCTTCACTCCCTGCCCGTCAGTCCCCACGCGTCCTCATCGGGCTCGTCGTGCACTTCATCGTACCCGCGGGTCATGTCGCCCACGGGGTCGGCGCCGTAGCGATCGCCGTCGTCACTCGGGCCGGGCACGGGGGCCACGGGCGCCGGAGCAGCCGGCGGCTCCTCGCCGCGGAGCTTCGCGAGCACCGCGGGCAGCTGGTCGGTGGTGACGAGCACGTCCCGGGCCTTCGACCCCTCGGACGGCCCGACGATGTCGCGGGACTCCATCAGGTCCATCAGGCGACCGGCCTTGGCGAAGCCGACCCGGAGCTTGCGCTGCAGCATCGAGGTCGAGCCGAACTGCGTCGAGACGACCTGTTCGACCGCCGCGAGCAGCAGTTCGAGGTCGTCGCCGATGTCGGCGTCGATCTCCTTGCGCTCGACCACGGCCTGGACGTCCTGGCGGTACTCGGGCTGGGCCTGGCGGGTGACGTGCTGGACGACCTCGGCGACCTCGCCCTCCTGCACCCACGCTCCCTGCACGCGCAGGGACTTCGACGACCCCATCGGCAGGAAGAGCGCGTCGCCCTGACCGATGAGCTTGTCCGCGCCGGGCTGGTCGAGGATGACGCGGGAGTCCGTGACGCTCGTCACCGCGAAGGCGATGCGGGACGGCACGTTCGCCTTGATCAGGCCGGTGATGACGTCCACCGACGGGCGCTGCGTCGCGAGCACCAGGTGGATGCCGGCGGCACGGGCGAGCTGGGTGATGCGGACGATCGACTCCTCGACGTCGCGCGGGGCGACGAGCATGAGGTCCGCGAGCTCGTCGACGACGACGAGCAGGTACGGGTACGGCTTGAGCTTCCGCTCGCTGCCGGCGGGCAGGACGATCTCGTTGTTCTCGATCGCCTTGTTGAAGTCGTCGACGTGGCGGAACCCGAACGACGCCAGGTCGTCGTACCGCATGTCCATCTCCTTCACGACCCACTGCAGCGCTTCGGCCGCCTTCTTCGGGTTCGTGATGATGGGCGTGATGAGGTGCGGGACACCCGCGTAGATCGAGAGCTCGACGCGCTTCGGGTCGACCAGGACCATGCGGACCTCGGACGGTTTCGCCCGCATGAGCAGCGACGTGATCATCGAGTTGATGAAGACCGACTTGCCGGAACCGGTCGAACCGGCGACGAGCAGGTGCGGCATCTTCGCCAGGTTCGCGACGACGAAGCCACCCTCGACGTCCTTGCCGACGCCGATCGTCATCGGGTGCTTCGACTTCCGCGCCGCGTTCGAGCGCAGCACGTCGCCGAGGGACACGATCTCGCGGTCGGAGTTCGGGATCTCGACACCGATGGCGCTCTTGCCCGGGATCGGCGAGAGGATCCGGACCTCGTTGGAGGCCACCGCGTACGACAGGTTCTTCGACAGCGCCGTGACGCGCTCGACCTTGACACCCGGGCCGAGCTCGATCTCGTAGCGGGTGACCGTCGGACCGCGGGAGAACCCGGTGACCTTCGCGTCGACCTTGAACTCCGTCAGCACGCCGGTGATGGCGGCGACGATGTCGTCGTTCGCCTGGCTGCGAGCGACCGAGGGGGTGCCGGAGCTCAGGGTGGTGGCGGCCGGCAGGCGGTACGGCTTCGACGGGTCGTCGTCGGTCGCCGCCGCGGAGAGTTCCTCGGGCTCGTCGACGACCGGGTCCTCGACGAGGGGTGCCGCGACCACGTCGGGCACCGCGGGGCGGATCGCCGCGGTCGGCTCCGGACGCGCGGGGACGTCGGTGCCGAAGTCCCGCAGGGCCTGCTCGGCGACCTGCAGGTCCTGTTCGACGGAGTCGTTGAGGTTGACCGACGCGGGTTCGGCCGGCGTCAGGTCCACGAGACCGGCCGCAGCGCCCGCGTTGGGGTTGACCACCGGGGCAGCGGGTGCTGCCGCCGCGGCGGGTGCTGCCGTCGGTGCGACACCGGTGGCCGGGGGCAGGACGGGGCTGTCGTACGCCGGGTCCTCTTCGCGCCCGGACTTGTTCCGCCGCCACCACGGCACGTTGTCGCCGCCGGCGTCACCGTCGGCAGCGGCCTGCTCCTCGCCGAAGCCGAGGTCGTCGAACAGCTGGAAGTCGGTGTCGCCCTTCTTGCCGCGCTTGGTCGTCTTGGTGCGGGCGGCGGGTGCCGTTGCTGCCGCTTCGACCTCGGGCTCGGCGGCCGGGGCCGGCGCTCCGAACAGGTACGCGTACAGCTCGTGCAGCCGACGCCCGACCTTGTTCGGCGGCGTCTTGGTGATGATGAAGAGGGAGAGCACGAGCAGCACGATCGCCACCGGGACCGCGACCCAGGCGGTCGCGATCGTGACGAGCCAGCCGATCACGACCCAGCCGAGCACACCGCCGGCCGCAGCCAGGGCGGGCATGCCGTCCGCTGCGCTCGGCTGCCCGCCGAAGACGTGGCAGAGCGAGGCGATCGCGACGAGCAGGATCCCGAGGCCGATGCCGATCCGGGTGTTGTCGTGCACCGAGGCCGGGTGCCGGAACAGCCATCCGGCGAAGACGATCATGATCACCGGCAGAGCGAACGCCAACCGGCCGAACAGCCCGCCGAACGTGTACGCGTCGAGGGCGACCGACACCCCGTTCGTCGGGTTGAGCCACTCGACGACCGCACCGGCGATGGCCAGCACGAACAGCAGGAACGGGAACCCGTCACGCCGCTGGTCCTTCTCGAGGGACTCCTTGCCGAGCAGTCGGAACATCGCGCCGACGCCGTGCGCCATCGCGAGCCAGAACGTCACGAGCGGGTTCTGCTCGCGGAACACCGGTGTCGGTGCCGCCTGCGGCAGCTTCTTCGTCGTGGCCTGGGTGCGCGACGAACCGCGCGTCCCGTTCCCACGGGACGACGTGGACGCGCGCGAGCGCGTGGTCGACTTGGTGCCTCCGGCCATGGGCAGAACCCTAATCCCCTCCCAGGACAAACCAAGGGAGGCCCGCCGCAGCATCCGTGACGGACGCTGGACGGGCCTCGCGGTCGACCGCGATGAACGCGACTGACGCGACGAACGTGCTACGCCTCGATGACCACCGGGACGATCATCGGACGACGGCGGTGCTTGGTGTTGACCCAGCGGCCGACCGTGCGGCGGACGACCTGCGCGAACGCGTGCGAGTCGCGCGTGCCGTTGGCGGCCGCCTCGGCGATCGCCTTGGCGATCTGGGGACGGACGTCGTCGAACACGGAGTCGTCCTCGGCGAAGCCGCGCGACTGGATCTCCGGGCCGATGACGCACTGGCCGGTGGTGAAGTCCACCGCGGCGAAGACCGAGATGAAGCCCTCTTCGGACAGCACGCGGCGGTCCTTGAGGTCGGCATCGGTGATCTCGCCCACGGTCGAGCCGTCGACGTACACGTAGCCGATGTCGAGCTGCCCGGCGACCGTCGCGACGCCGTCCTTCAGGTCGACGACGATGCCGTCCTGCCCGAGGATCACGTTGCGCGGCGGCACACCCGTCTGGATCGCCAGGTCGGCGTTCGCGTACAGGTGGCGGTGCTCGCCGTGCACGGGCAGGACGTTGCGCGGACGCAGGATGTTGTAGCAGTAGAGCAGTTCGCCGGCCGAGGCGTGTCCGGAGACGTGCACCTTGGCGTTGCCCTTGTGCACGACCTTCGCGCCGAGCTTCGTCAGCCCGTCGATGACGCGGTACACGGCGTTCTCGTTGCCCGGGATCAGCGACGAGGCGAGGATGACGGTGTCGCCCTCGCCGATCTCGATCTGGTGCTCGAGGTTCGCCATGCGCGCGAGCACGGCCATCGGCTCGCCCTGCGACCCCGTCGACATGTAGACGATCTGGTCGTCGGGGACGTTCTTCGCCTTCTTCGTGTCGATGAGGACGTTCTCGGGCACGCGGAGGTAGCCGAGGTCGGCGGCGATGGTCATGTTGCGGATCATCGAGCGCCCCATGAACGCGACCTTGCGGTTCGCGGCCGCGGCGGCGTCGAGGACCTGCTGCACACGGTGCACGTGCGACGAGAAGCTCGCCACGACGACCTTCTTGCGGGCGCGCGTGATGATGTTCTCGAGGACCGGGCCGATGTCGCGCTCCGGAGCGGTGAAGCCCGGCACGTCGGCGTTGGTCGAGTCCGGCAGGAACAGGTCGACGCCCTGCTCCCCCAGACGCGCGAACGCACGGAGGTCGGTGATGCGGTCGTCCAGCGGGAGCTGGTCCATCTTGAAGTCACCCGTGTGCAGGACACGACCGGCGGGGGTCGTGATCGAGACGGCGAGGGCGTCCGGGATGGAGTGGTTCACGGCCACGAACTCGAGGTGGAACGGGCCGAGCTGCTCGGTCTGGTCCTCGGCCACGACGAGCGTGTACGGCTTGATCCGGTGTTCCTTGAGCTTCGCCTCGACGAGCGCGAGGGTCAGCGTGGAGCCGATCAGCGGGATGTCGTCGCGGAGCTTCAGCAGGTACGGGACGGCGCCGATGTGGTCCTCGTGGCCGTGCGTGAGCACGACACCGAGGACGTCGTCGAGACGGTCACGGATCGGCGCGAAGTCCGGCAGGATCAGGTCGACCCCGGGCTGGTGCTCCTCGGGGAAGAGCACGCCGGCGTCGACGATGAGCAGCTTGCCCTCGTACTCGTAGACGGTCATGTTGCGACCGATCTCGCCGAGTCCCCCGATGGGGATGACGCGGAGGGTGCCGGGTTCGAGCGGCTGCGGTGTGGAGACTTGTGTGGGCATTCGGTCCTACGGATTCAGGCGACGCGCGAGGAGCGCGCCGCGGTGTTCGCTAGCGGGTGGTGCCTGGCACCTTTGGTAGTGCGCCGCCGGCCGCAGCGTTGCGGTCGGGGCGGAAGTTCGAGAAGTCGGCGCCGGGCACGTCGCGCACGGCTTCGAGCGAGGTCTCGATGGCGTACGCCTCGGAGTCCTCGGGGCCGACGAGCGGCAGACGGACGCGCGGGCTGCCGATGCGGCCGAGCCCGTGCAGGATGTACTTCGCCGCGACGGTGCCGGGCACGTGGGTCATCACGGCGCGGACGAGGGGCTCGACGCGCTTGTGCTCGGCGGTGGCGGTCGCCAGGTCGCCGCGGTTCACGGCGTCGATGATGGTGCGGTACGGCGTGCTCGTGATGTTCGCGGTGACGCCGATCAGGCCCGTCGCGCCGATCGACAGGTGCGGGAGCACGTTGGTGTCGTCGCCGGAGAAGTACATGAGGTCGGTGTTGTTGAGCACGCGGGACACCTCGGCGAAGTCGCCCTTGGCGTCCTTCACGGCGAGGATGTTCGGGTGGTGCGACGCCCGCACGATCGTCTCGTACGTGATCGGGATGCCGGTGCGCCCCGGGATGTCGTACAGGATCACCGGCAGGTCGGTGGCGTCGGCGATCATCCGGAAGTGGGTGAGCACACCCGACTGGGTCGGCTTGTTGTAGTACGGCGTGACGATCATCACACCGTCCGCGCCGGCCTTCTCGCTCTGCTTGTACAGGTGGATCGCGTGCGCGGTCTCGTTCGACCCGCCACCCGTGATGATCTTCGCGCGGCCGGCGGCGACGGACTTGCCGACCTCGACCAGACGGAGCTTCTCGGGGTCGGTCAGGGTGCTGGTCTCGCCGGTCGTCCCGGTGACGACGATGCCGTCGGCGCCGGCGGTGATGCAGTCGTCGATGTGCTGCTCGACGCCGGGCCAGTCGACCTCACCGTCGGCCGTGAACGGGGTCACGAGGGCGACGAGGACCTGACCGAAGGGATTCTCACGCGGGGACACGGGCACCAGCGTACCGGGGATGGACGCGATGGCCGCCGTCCGGGTGGACGGTCGCCTGCCTGCGGCGCGGACGGGAGGCCCGGATCGCCTCCGTCCTGCCGCTCACGCCCGGTGTCGCGCGCGCCCGGCGGTGTCCGGAACCTGGTTCCGCGCCAGCTGCGCCCCGCTGCGGTCTTCGCGCCCCGACTCTTCGGGGCGCGGCGCCCGCACGGGGGCGCGCGGCGCACACCGACGCGGCGCCCGCACGCTCAGGCGCTGCTGCGGCGCCACTCGAGGAAGCGGTAACGGGTCCCGGTGCGGGACACCTGCCACGGGCCCTCGTCGGTGAGCGTCCAGCCGGCCGACTCGCCGAGCGTCGGTGCGACGGTGTCGCCGGGCACGTCGACGTCGATGACGGTCTCGGACACCCGGTCGGCACGGTCCAGCGCCGCGGCGTAGACCTGGCCGCCGCCGATGACCCAGACGGGGCTGTCGGCACCGTCGGCACCGTCGAGCGCGGCGCGGAGGTCGTGCACGACCTCGGCGCCGTCGGCGGTCCAGGACGCGTCGCGGGTGAGCACCACGTTGCGCCGACCGGGCAGCGGGCGGAAGCGTTCCGGCAGGGACTCCCAGGTGCGACGGCCCATGAGCACCGTGGCGTCGCCGGTGACCTGCTTGAAGTGCGCGAGGTCCTCGGGCACGTGCCAGGGCATGCCGCCGTCGGCCCCGATGACCCCGTCGGTCGACCGGGCCCAGACCATGCCGATCATCAGACGGCGACCGCGGCCTTGATCGCCGGGTGGTGGTGGTAGCCGACGACGGTGAAGTCCTCGTACTCGTAGTCGTCGATCGAGTCGCGCGGCGCGAGCTCGAGCGTCGGCAGGGCGTACGCCGTGCGGGACAGCTGCTCCTCGACCTGCTCGACGTGGTTGTCGTAGACGTGGCAGTCGCCGCCGGTCCAGACGAAGTCGCCGACCTCGAGCCCGGTCTGCGCGGCGATCATGTGGGTGAGCAGGGCGTACGAGGCGATGTTGAACGGGACGCCGAGGAACATGTCGGCGCTCCGCTGGTAGAGCTGGCACGAGAGCTTGCCG
Source organism: Curtobacterium sp. PhB137 (assembly GCF_003814955.1). Classification (NCBI taxonomy): domain Bacteria; kingdom Bacillati; phylum Actinomycetota; class Actinomycetes; order Micrococcales; family Microbacteriaceae; genus Curtobacterium; species Curtobacterium sp. PhB137. The sequence goes on from NZ_RKQO01000008.1 coordinate 45,596, forward strand.
TCGTTGACGTAGAACTGGAAGAACGCGTGGCACGGCGCGAGCGCCATGTCCGGGATCTCGGCGACGTTCCACGCCGAGACGATGAGCCGGCGGCTGTCCGGGTTCGTGCGGATCTGGTCGATGACCTGGGCGATCTGGTCGACGTGCTCGCCGGACGGGGTCGGCCACGAGCGCCACTGCACGCCGTAGACGGGGCCGAGGTCGCCGTCCTCGTCCGCCCACTCGTTCCAGATCCGGACACCGTGCTCCTGCAGCCAGGTGGCGTTGCCGTCGCCGCGCAGGAACCAGAGCAGCTCGTACGCGATCGACTTGAAGTGCACGCGCTTCGTGGTCACGAGCGGGAAGCCCTTCGACAGGTCGTAGCGGAGCTGCGCGCCGAACAGGCTGCGGGTCCCGGTGCCGGTGCGGTCACCCTTCGGCGTGCCCTCGGTCAGGACCCGGCGGAGCAGGTCCTCGTACGGGGTCGGCACGGTGGGGTCGGGCTGCACGGTCTCGCTGTCGCTCACACACAGAAGCCTACGTCGGCGTGAGTAGCGTTGCCGGCATGGCAGACACGGCGGCAGAGCCCCTCTCGATCCTGATCGCCGGCGCGTCCGGTTTCATCGGCACCCCGCTCGTCCGCGCGCTGCGCGAGGCGGGCCACCACGTAACCACGCTCGTCCGGCGCGAGCCGCACACGGCCACCGAGTTCCGCTGGGCTCCGGGTCGCCGGCCGCTCGACCCGGCCATCGTCGACGGTGCCGACGTGGTGATCAACCTGGCGGGGGCGAACATCGGCAAGCTGCCCTGGACCGCGAAGTACCGCGAGGAGATCCGGCGCTCCCGCGTCGACGCGACCGACACCCTGGTCGAGGCCATGCGGCACGCCAGCACTCCCCCGGCGCTGTTCCTGTCCGGATCGGCGTCCGGCGTGTACGGCGACCGCCCGGCGGACGTCCTGCAGGACGACGCGGCCCCCGGCACCGGGTTCCTCGCCGAGGTCTGCACCGCGTGGGAATCCGCGGCGAACGCTGCCCCGGACGGCGTCCGCGTGGTGACCCTGCGCACGGGCATCGTGATCGGCGAGGGCGGCGGCGCGCTCGCACCCCTCATCCCGCTCACCCGGGCAGGGCTCGGCGGTCGCCTCGGCACCGGCGGGCAGCACTGGCCGTGGATCGCACTCGAGGACGAGGTCGGGGCGATCGTGCACCTGGCGACGAGCCCGTCGGCGTCCGGTGTCAGCGGACCGGTGAACCTCTCCGGGCCGGAAGCCGTCGTCGCCGACCGCATCACGAAGCGCGTCGCCGAGGACCTGCACCGGCCGTACCTGTTCCGGATCCCGGAGTTCGCGCTGCGCCTCGCGCTGCAGGACGCCGCCGACGAGATGCTGCTGTCGAGTCAGCGGATGGTGCCGACGAAGCTGCTCGAGTCCGGCTACACGTTCCGGTACACGCGTGCCGTGGACGCCGTCGACGCGGTCCTCTGACCAGGTCTCAGGCGCTCGATCGCGACAGGGCCGTGCGCATCGCGGCTCGAGCGCGCTTGCGGTCCCCCGCGGCGTCGTAGACCACCCCGAGCCGGTACCAGGCGCGCCAGTCCGCCGGGTCCTGCTCGACGGCGGCCTTGTACTGCGGGAAGAGCTCGTCAGCGGCCTCGCGCGTCGGACGCCCGGACGGACGCACGGGCACGACGTCCTCCGGTGCACCGCCCTCGGCCTCGAGCCGGGAGCCGAGCCGGGTGATCCGGATGCCGAAGCGGAACTCGAGCACGAGCAACAGCGCCCCGATCGCGGCGACGACGAACAGGGCGACGCCGATGCCGATCCCGATCGGGATGCCGGTGGCGATGAACGCCACGGCCCGCTGCCCGACGAGCACGATGTAGAGCGCCAACAGCAGGGTCATCAGCGCTGCTCCCCAGAACGGCGACCGGATCGCGCTACCGGCACGCGCTGCACGTCCCACCGGGTCAGCCGATGCCGAGGACGCTGCCGAGGCCCACGGTGAGCCCGCGGGCGGATCCGAGGGCGGACAACGCCGCCCGGATCCCGGCGACGTAGGCGACGTCGTCGTTGGTGTCGTGCCGGATCGTCAGGGTCTCGCCGGGACCGCTGAGCAGGACGTCCTGCACGGCCTTCACCCCGGGCAGCCGGAGCGAGTGGATCGGCACGCTCGCCACCTGCTGGCCGCGGGCGCGCTGGTCGACGTGCGGAGCCTCGACCGGGCCGACGTCGCGACGGGCCTCGGCGATGAGCTCGGCGGTGCGCACCGCGGTGCCGGACGGCGAGTCGATCTTGCCGGCGTGGTGCGTCTCGACGATCTCGACCGAGGGGAACCACGGCGCCGCGATGGTGGCCAGGTGAGTGCCGAGCACCGACCCGATCGAGAAGTTCGGCACCACGAGGACGCCCTGGTCGGGACGCTCCTGCAGGGCGGTACGGAGCTTCGCGAGACGGTCGGCGGACCACCCGGACGTGCCGACGAGGACGTTCGCCCCGCTCGACAGCGCGTTCTCGACGATCGCGGGGCTGAGCGCCGGCACCGTCACGTCCACGACGAGCGCGGCACCGCCGAACACCGACGGCGGTGCTTCGTGGGCACCGTCCTTCGACGACAGGCGGGCGACGAGCTCGAACTCCGGGAGTTCCTCGACGACGGAGGCCACGAGGCCCCCGAGACGACCGGTGGCGCCGACGACGGCGACGGGAGTGACCATGCGGTCCATCCTAGGATCGACGCATGTCAGTCGAGGTCAGGACCGTGCCGGCCGATCTGCCCGAGGTCGACGTCCTGCTCGACGCGTACCTCGACGAGCGCGAGGCGACGTTCCCCAGTGCGCAGGGCGCGTACTCGCGGAAGCGCACCCCGGCGGCGGAGTTCACGCCGCCGAACGGGGTCTTCGCGGTGGCGTACGACGGCGGGGTCGCGGTCGGCTGCGGCGGCCTGCGGCGGATCGCGGACGACCCCGACGCGACCACCACGGACGTCCGGTTCGAGGTCAAGCACGTCTTCGTCACCCCGGCGGGACGGGGCAAGGGCGTGGCCACGGCGCTGATGGACGCGCTGGAACGGGAAGGCGCCGCGCTGGGGGCGACGAGCATCGTGCTGGACACGAACGACTCGCTCATCGCCGCGGGCGCGATGTACCGCAGCCGGGGCTACGAGCGCGTCGCGCCGTTCAACGACAACCCGAACGCGACCGCCTGGTTCCGCAAGCCGGCCTCCCGCTAGACGGGCTGGTCGACCGGCAGCCCGGTGCGGAGCTCCACCGGCAGGTGGGCCAGGTCGTTCAGGGCGACCACCTCGGCCGGTTTCGCGGAACGGATCCGGATGATCGTGAGCGCGGTGTGCGCGACGTTCGTGCCCATCCAGCGCCACTCGGGTGCCTGGAACGCCTCGCGCACGAACCAGCCGATCACGGCGTTGTGGGTGATGAGCAGGTCGTGCCGGTCCTCGCGCGCCGGGGTGAACCACTCGGAGACCGCGTCGCCCATCTGCGCCTGGCCGGCGATGATCTCCTCTTCCGTGACGCCGCCGTACCAGCCCTGGTAGGCGTGGGGCATGTCCGGGGTCGGGCCGGAGGGGACGCAGTCGAACAGCAGCGTCGACGGTTCGGGCTGGATCGACGGCAGTCGCTGCGCCAGGAACGCGGCGGTCTCGCTCGGGGCCTCCAACGGGGAGTGGTACACGCCGTCGAACGGCAGCCCGCCGAGACGGTCGGCGACGAGCATGGCCTGGCGCTTGCCGCGTTCCGACAGCTTGCCGTCGCGGAGGCCGTGCTCGGCGTCCTGGTGTTCGCCGTGCCGGACGAGGTACAGGTAGTGCGACATGTCCGTGCTCAGCTGCCCATCCCGATCGCTGCGGCGAGCTCGTCCTGCTGCACCGCCCCGACCACCGACGTGATCGTCGGGCGGGTCAGGAGGTCGCGGGCGAGTTCGAGCACGCCGTCGGTGGTGACCCGGTCGACACGCTCCAGTGCGGTCGACAGGTCGGTGTACTCCCCGGTGCCGAGCTCGGACCGGCCGAGGCGGGTCATCCGGGCGTCGGAGTCCTCGAGCGAGAGCGTCAGGGCGCCCTCGATCTGGCCCTTGGCACGGCGGAGCTCGTCGTCGGTGATGCCGTCGTCCACCATGCGGCGGAACTCGGCGTCGATGATCTCGATGACCCCGGGGACGTTGTCGGGCGCACAGCCCGCGTAGACGCCGAAGGCGCCGTTGTCGAGGTAGGCGGGCGCGAAGGACGACACCGCGTAGGCGAGGCCGCGTCGCTCGCGGACCTCTTGGAAGAGCCGGGAGCTCATGCCCCCGCCGAGCACGGCGTTCAGGACGCTGAGGGACGGCCGGCGGTCGTCGCGCAGGTCGAGTCCCTGCGAGCCGCGCAGCATGCTGACCTGTTCCGTCGGACGGTGGACCACCGACAGCTTCGGTTCGATGGGGTCGGCGACGGTCTGTGGCGTCCGGCGTGCGAGCGGCTCGGCGGGCGGGGCGTCGTGGAACACCGCGGCGACCGCGTCGCAGAACCGGTCGTGGTCGACGGCACCGGCGGCGGTCACGACGATGCCGTTCGGTGCGTAGTGCTCGCGGTAGTGGGCCAGGACCTCGTCCCGCTGGACCGCGCGGATGCTGTCCGGGGTCCCGCCGATCGGACGACCGAGCGCGTGTCCGCCGAAGGCCGCGGCGAAGAACGCTTCACCCGCGACGTCGGCCGGGTCGTCGGCGGCCATCGCGAGTTCTTCGAGGATGACGCCGCGCTCGACGGCGAACGCCTCGGGGTCGAGCACGGAGCCGGTCACCATGTCACCGATGACCTGCACGGCCATCGGGACGTCGGCGTCCCGCACCCGTGCGTAGTAGCAGGTGTACTCCTTGGCCGTCGCGGCGTTGTGCTCGCCGCCGACCGAGTCGAACGCGATCGCGATGTCGAGCGCCGACCGGGTCTCGGTGCCCTTGAACAACAGGTGCTCGAGGAAGTGGGTCGATCCGAACTGGCCGTCGCGTTCGTCACGCGAACCGACGCCGACCCAGAACCCGATGCTCGTCGAAGCGGCCCCGGGCACGGCTTCGGTCAGCACGCGGACACCCGACGGCAGCACGGTGCGGCGGACGAAGGCCCCTCCGGACGTCAGGAAGGACGTGTCCGGGGCCCCGAGCGGCAGTGGCACTGGCTGGTTCATCGCAGACGAGCCTACTGATGCTCCGGAGCCCACCGCCCAGTTTCCACAGGCCCACGGACTGTCACTCGAAGAGGGGTACAGAAATTGCGGACAGACCGACTCGTCTGTCTGTCCTCCTTGTGGTACAGTCGTTCACGCCGGATCGAAAGCCCCCCTAAGTTCCGATCCGGCGGCTCGGGACATCAGTCCTCGCGGCCACGAGTCCCCCCACTCGTCCGCGGAGCCGATGAACCAAGGAGCCACGCTGTGACGGTCGATTCCCCCCAACCGGCCGTCCAGCGTCTCCCTGGTCCGAGCACGAACCTCGCGTCGCCGGACGGGTCGAGCGTCCCCCCGACTCCCCGCTCCGGCGGCGCGAAGGTCCGCATCCTCGAGACGGCCACGCGACTCTTCTACGAAGAGGGCATCCACAGCGTCGGCGTCGACCGCCTCATCTCCGAGGCGAGCGTCACGAAGGCGACGTTCTACAAGCACTACGGGTCGAAGGACAACCTGATCCTCGCCTACATCCGCACGCAGCACGAGCGGGTGCAGGAACGCCTGGAACAGCTCGTCACCGACGCCGGCTCCTCCGCCGCAGCGGTCCGCGCGTGGGTCGCCGCCCTGGCGGACGAGGTCAACGACCCCGACTTCCGCGGGTGCGCGTTCCTCAACGCCGCCGCCGAGTACCACGACTCCCGCGACCCCGTGCGCGAGGTGGTCGCCACCCACCGCGACTGGTACACCGACCGGCTCGCCACCCTCCTGCAGGAGTCCGGCCACCAGCTGCCGGGCGACGGTGCCGACGAGCTCATGCTCGCGCGCGACGGTGCGATGGCCGGCGCCTACGCCGGTGACGCCATCGCGGCGACGGCAGCGCTCGGTCGCGTCGTCGACCGCGTCCTCGCCGCCTGACCGGCGGCGTCGGGGCCCCTCCCGGCTGCGGCCCGTCTGCCGCCCGCCTGCCGCGAAAGCGACAGTCTGCCGCGAACTGTTCGCGGCACACTGTCGCCCTCGCGGCACGGACCCGCCGACGTGACGGACATCCGTCGCTTTCGCGACCACGAGCGGACGGGAGGCACGGTGCCAGCTGACACCGTGCCTCCCGTCCGCACTGTGGTCGCGCTCACCGCGACCGGTCGCGTCGCGCGGATCAGGCCGGTCCGGTGGCGCTCCCGGGGTTGCCGCTCGAGACGATGGAGCCGTTGACGCCGTCCGGGAAGAACCCGCCCTTGTCGATCTGGTTCGGGTTCAGGAACACCACGTTCAGGACACGCTCCGCGGTGCGGCCGTAGGCGAGCGAGTTCGCGTCCGTCGGCACGAGGTTCACCGCTCCCGACCGGGTCGTCACCCCCTGGTCGTCGTCGGTCGGACCGTCGAGCGAGTCACGGGCGTCGGAGATCTTGTTCGCCGGCACCTGCAGCCCCTTGTCCGAGAGCTTCGACCGGATGATCCCGGCGTGGTAGGCCTCGACGGCGAGGATGCCCGCCGCGGCACTGAGGTACGTCTTGCTGGTGATGAGCGGCGCGGCCCCCTTGTAGGCGGTGACCCCGACGTCCTCGAAGATGTACGCCCCGAGCAGGAAGTTCTCCTCGCTGGCGAACGGGTCGAAGGTGCCGGTCGGGCCGACCACACCCGCAGCGCGCGCCGCCGCGGTGAAGCTCGACACGAGGTCGATCTTCGGACGTGAGACCGTCGCACCGCCGAGGGCGGATCGGAGGAACGCCACGTGCGCGCGCTCGTCGTTCGCGATCTCGGTGGCGATGCCGCGGATGGCCGCGGTCTTGAACGGCACCTTCTTGCCACCGATCACCGGCCCCTGCGGGTCGATGCCGGTGATCATGCTGTCAGCGAGGCCCGCGCCGAACACGGCACGCAGGTAGAACTCGGCCTCGAGGTACTCGAGGTTCAGGGCGAAGTTGAGGATTGCGGCGTCGGAGACGGCACCGTCCTCTTCCGGGGTGGCGGCGGCGCGGTCGGTGGTGAGCACCGACGAGCCGAGCGCGGCGATGCCGGCTGAGGCGCCGGCGACGCCGGCGGCTGCGAAGAACCGTCGTCGGTCGAGCGCGTTCTCGGCGCTGCGATCGATGGCGTGGTGGATGAAACGCTTGTCGAACATCGTTGTCCTCATGTCGTGCTGGCAGCACGGGACCCCACCGACGCTGCAGGGAAACGGGTCGGTCGAGCCGCGATCGGCGGGATGGTCGATCGTGCGGCGAAGATACCCCCGAACAGGGGGCGCTTCCAGCGTTCCCGGTCATTCGGCGGAGTTCGGACAGGGCGACCGAACGGGCGGCCGCGTCGGGCGGCCGCGTCGGGCGGCCGCGTCGGGCGGCCGCGTCGGGCGGCCGCCGAGGCTGTGGGTGTTGGCTGGGCACATGGCCAACGACCCCAACTGGAACCTCCCCGAGGTCCCCTCGTTCACCCTGACCAGCCCCGACTTCACCGACGGCGGCGAGCTGCCGACCTCGGCGCGCGGCACCGACGCGGGAGGCGAGGACCGCTCTCCCGCACTCGAGTGGTCCGGCGCTCCCGAGGGCACGAAGAGCTTCGTGCTCACCGTGTACGACCCCGACGCCCCGACCGGTTCGGGCTTCTGGCACTGGAGCCTGACCGACATCCCGGGCTCGGCGACCTCGCTGCCCGCCGGCGCCGGCACCGACGACGCCCTGCTGCCGGCCGAGGCACTCCGCCGCCGCAACGAGTTCGGCACCGACACCTTCCTCGGCGCCGCTCCGCCCGCGGGCCACGGCGTGCACCGCTACTTCTTCACGCTGAGCGCCCTCGACGTGCCGCTGCTCGAGGCGCCGGCCGACGCCACCCCCGCGGTCGTCGGGTTCGTGCTGCGCGAGCACCTGCTCGGTCGCGCGCAGCTCGTCGGCACGCAGGAGACCCCCGCCGCGTAGGACGACCCCGCAACGACGAACGGCCGCCGCCCCGGAAGGGACGACGGCCGTTCGGGCGCCAGGGGTAGATCAGACGGTGGCGTCCGTCGACTCCTCGCGGGCACCGCTGGAGTCGGTGTCCGACTCCTCGGCGACGACCGGCGCGAGCGACAGCTTGCCGCGGTCGTCCACCTTGGTGACCTCGACCAGGACCTTCTGGCCGACGCCCAGAACGTCCTCGACGTTCTCCACACGCTTGCCACCGGCGAGCTTGCGCACCTCGGAGACGTGGAGCAGACCGTCACGGCCCGGGAGCAGCGAGACGAAGGCGCCGAACGTGGCGATCTTCACGACGGTGCCGAGGAACTGGTCCCCGATCTCCGGGTTGGTCGGGTTCGCGATCGCGTTGACCGACGCACGAGCGGCCTCGGCCGACGGTCCGTCGACGGCACCGATGTAGACGGTGCCGTTGTCCTCGATCGAGATGTCGGCACCGGTCTCGTCCTGGATGCCGTTGATCGTCTTGCCCTTCGGGCCGATCAGCTCGCCGATCTTGTCGACGGGGATCTGCACCGAGATGACGCGAGGAGCGGTGTCCGCCATCTCGTCGGGGGCGTCGATCGCCTCGTTCAGCACACCGAGGATGGCCGAGCGGGCCTCCTTGGCCTGCTTCAGCGCCGCGTCGAGCACCGTCGACGGGATGCCGTCGAGCTTGGTGTCGAGCTGGATCGCGGTGACGAACTCCGAGGTACCGGCGACCTTGAAGTCCATGTCGCCGAGGGCGTCTTCCGCACCGAGGATGTCGGTCAGCGCCGCGTAGCGGGTCTGCCCGTCGACGGTGTCGGACACCAGGCCCATCGCGATGCCGGCGACCGGGGCCTTGAGGGGCACACCGGCGTTGAGCAGCGAGAGGGTCGAGGCGCAGACGGAACCCATCGAGGTCGAGCCGTTGGAGCTTAGCGCCTCGGAGACCTGACGGATGGCGTACGGGAACTCTTCACGCGTCGGCAGCACCGGCACGAGGGCGCGCTCGGCGAGGAAGCCGTGCCCGATCTCGCGACGCTTCGGCGAACCCACACGGCCGGTCTCACCGGTCGAGTAGGGCGGGAAGTTGTAGTGGTGCAGGTAGCGCTTCTTCGTGACGGGCGACAGCGAGTCGATCTGCTGCTCCATCTTGAGCATGTTCAGCGTGGTGACGCCGAGGATCTGCGTCTCGCCGCGCTGGAAGATCGCCGAACCGTGGACGCGCGGGATCACGGCGACCTCGGCGTCCAGCGGACGGATGTCGGCGAGGCCGCGACCGTCCATGCGGACCTGCTCGGTCAGGATGCGGCCGCGGACGACCTTCTTCGTGACCGACTTGTAGGCGGCACTGACCTGCGAGTTGGCGACGTCGGGCAGTTCGCCCGCCGACACCTTCGACGCGATGGCCTCCTTGACGCGCGACTTGAGTGCGTCGTCGGCGTCCTGGCGCTCGGTCTTGGCGGCGATCTTGTAGACGTCACCGAGCTCGGAGAGCGCGATGGCCTCGACGGCCGAGTAGACCTCGGGCGCGTACGGCGGGAAGACCGGGTAGTCCTGGATCTCCTTGGCCGACTGCGCGGCGAGCTTCGCCTGGGCGTCGACGAGGGACTTGAGGAACGGCTTGGCCGCCTCGAGACCCTGCGCGACGACGGCCTCGTCGGGCTTGGTGGCGCCGCCCTGGATGAGCTCCCAGCTGTGCTCGGTGGCCTCGGCCTCGACCATCATGATGGCGACGTCCTCGTTGCCCGCCTCGTCGGTGACGACACGGCCGGCGACGGTGAGGTCGAAGACGGCGTCGGCGAGCTGCGATGCCTTCGGGAACGCGACCCACTGTTCGCCGATCAGCGCGAGGCGCACACCGGCGATCGGGCCGGAGAACGGCAGACCGGAGATCTGCGTCGACGCGGACGCGGCGTTGATGGCCAGCGCGTCGTAGAACTCGTCCGGAGCGATGCTCAGGACGGTGATGACGATCTGGACCTCGTTGCGCAGGCCGTCGACGAACGACGGGCGCAGCGGCCGGTCGATGAGTCGGCAGACCAGGATGGCCTCGGTCGACGGGCGGCCTTCGCGGCGGAAGAACGAACCGGGGATCTTGCCGGCGGCGTAGGAGCGCTCCTCGACGTCGACGGTCAGCGGGAAGAAGTCGAATCCTTCACGCGGGTGCTTGCCGGCGCTGGTGGCCGAGAGGAGCATCGTTTCCTCGTCGAGGTACGCGGCGACCGCGCCCTGCGCCTGCTGTGCGAGCCGACCGGTCTCGAACCGGACGGTGCGCTTGCCGTACTTGCCGTTGTCGATGACGGCTTCGGCGAACTTGATCTCGGGACCCTCCAAAAGGGTGCCTCCTTGATGTGTGTTCGGCAGGCCGTGGCGACGGCACTCGATGGTGCGTGCGCGCCGATCGTTCCGGACGCATGTCTGGCCAGCAGTAGAAGCACTCGGGAAACCGTTCCGGCCCGCGAGCCACCACCGATGACCAGCTCCGTGCCCGGCCTGCGCAGTGTTGTGTCGAACATCCGGGGAAACGGTCCTCGGACACGATGGACTTTACCAGTCCACAGGGAATCGGCGGCGCGGCTCGCTGACGGCCGGGCGAGCCTCGGTAACCTGCTGCCATGCGTCTCACCCCCTCGCGGGGCGTGCTCGTCGCGGCCGCCGTGGTCGTCGGCGCGCTCGTCGCCCCGGTCCTCACCGCTGTCCCGGCGTCCGCGACGGAGTACCCGACCTGGCAGGACGTGCAGCGGGCCAAGGGGAACGAGACCGCCAAGCGCGCCGAGGTCACCAAGGTGCAGGCCGCCCTGCAGTCGGCGCAGGACGAAGCAGCGGCGAAGTCGCAGGCCGCGCTGACGGCCTCGTCGAAGGCGGACGCGGCCGAGGCGGAGCTGGCGGAGGCCACCCAGGCCGCCACGAGCCTCCAGGCCCAGGCGCAGCGCGCGTCCGAGACGGCCGAGCGCGCGCAGACACGCGCCGGGCAGCTGGCGGCGAACCTGTACCGCGACGGCAGCACGAACCAGATGACCACCCGGATCGCGACCGCGGGCAACCCCGACCAGCTGCTCTACCAGCTGGGCGCCCTCGACCAGCTGTCGTCCACGTGGTCCGGCGTGATGGACGAGGCGTCCGTCGCGGCCGGAACGGCATCGTCACTGCACGAACAGGCCGAACGCGCCGAGACCGAACGCGCGACGCGTGCGCAGGCGGCCGAGGAACGGTCCGCGGCGGCGAAGTCCGCCGAGGCCGTGGCGAACGCCGCGGTCGAGTCGACCGAGCAGCACAGCGACGAGCTGTACGCGCAGCTCGCGTCGCTCCGGGACACCACCGCCAAGCAGGCCGCCGGGTACGAGCTCGGGCAGAAGGTCGCGGCGCAGAAGGCCGAACAGCAGCGCAAGCGTGCGGCGGCGGCCGCGGCACAGGCGGCGGCATCGGCCTCGGCGAGCGTCGACACCGGCAGCGGCGGGAGCACCAGCGCCAGTGGCGGCGGGGGCACGAGCTACCCGAGCACCGGCGGTGTCGTGGTGGACCCTGCGGCCGCGCAGGCCTACGCGCGGAGCGCCCTGGGCTCGTACGGGTGGGGCGACGACCAGTTCTCCTGCCTGGTGTCGCTGTGGACGCAGGAGTCCGGCTGGCGGGCGAACGCGCTGAACGCCTCGAGCGGCGCCTACGGCATCCCGCAGTCGCTGCCCGCTGACAAGATGTCGGCGGCCGGGGCTGACTGGCGGACGAACGCGAACACGCAGATCAACTGGGGACTCGCCTACATCAAGAGCGCGTACGGGTCGCCGTGCGGTGCGTGGGGCCACGAGATGAGCGTCAACCCGCACTGGTACTGAGCACGACTGCTCGGCGCGTCCCCGCTCACCGCTCCACCAGCCGCAACGCCTGCAGCGGGCACATCGCCACCGCGTCCGCAGCGGCGGCGCGTTCGTCCGGCCGCACCGGCACGTCGCGGGTGCCGCCGCCGTCCCGCGCGATCGGGTAGCCCCACTCGTCGCGCGCCAGCCGCTCGGCGAACAGTTCGGTGCACAGGCCGCGTCCCCGGCAGCGGGTCCAGTCGACGTGCAGCACGACGGGACCTGCGGCGGCGGTCATCGGAGTCCACCGACCGAGCCGGACCCCGCCGAGCCGGACCCGGCCGCACCGGGCCCGACCAGGCACGCGCCCCGCAGGTGCGCCTGCACGTCGTCGTGGAACACGTCGAGGGCGCTCCGCACCATCCGCGCGACGCCGTCCGGGTGGTGGCAGGCCCCACGTCCGTCGACCAGGGCAGCGACCCGCCGGACCTCCCCGGCCAGGTCGCCCGCCCGACGCCCGGAGGCCAGGTCGGCGACCACGTCGGCGATCCGCGGCAACCCGTTCACGCACGGCCCGCAGCGACCGGCAGACGCCCCGGCGAGCGCCGCGGCGAGGCCTGCGGTGACCCCGACCGGGCAGGTCCGGTCGTCGAGCACGGCCAGCACGCCCGCCCCTGGCGCCGCACCCCACGGTGCGAGTCCGTCGACGTCGAGGGGCGCGTCGAGCGCTGCGGCCGGCACCCAGGTGCCGCCCCACCCGCCGAGCAGGACGGCTCGCGTCCGTCGCGGGTCGGCCGCCGATAGCCGGGAGGCCCCCAGCAGCTGCCCGAGCGGCGTACCCCCGGCGGTCTCCAGCACCACGGCACCACCCGGGTCGGTCACGTCGCTGACCGACACGAGACGGGTGCCGGGAGCACTCGCGCTGCCGACGCTCCGCGCCCACGCCGCCCCGTACCGTGCGACGAGTGCCGCCTGGGCCAGGGTCTCGACGTTCGACACGAGGGTCGGGCGACCGCTCGGGCCACGGTCGGCGAGCCGCACGACGCGGTCCTCCGGCAGCCCTCGTCCACCGGAGACGGCCGAGGCGAGCGCCGTGGCCTGCCCGGCGACGAAGGTGGTGTGGGGCAGAGCACGGACCTCGATGGCGACCGGGTCGGTGCCGGTGACGCGCCGGCCGTCGGTGCGTTCAGCGAGTGCCTGCCGGACCCGGTCGGCGAGCCGCGCGCTCGTGGCGACCACGGCCTCGGTCGCACCGATCGCGAGCGCCGCGACGACGATGCCGTCGAGCACCAGGTGCGGTGCGCGTTCGAGCAGGACGGCGTCCTTGCGACTGGCGGGTTCCCCCTCGGCACCGTTGGCGATGACGATCGGGGCACCGCGGCTGCCGCGCCGGGTCCGGCCCGCCACGGCGTCGAGCTTGCGGGCGAGCGGGAACCCGGCTCCGCCGCGGCCGTCGACCCCGGCGAGACCGATCTCGTCGATGATCCCGGGTCCCACGTGCGGCAGCGGCCCGTGCGTGCGGTGGTGGGCGTCGAGTCCAGGGCCGGGGGCGGCGAGGAGTCGCTGCGTGCCGGTCGGTGGTGGCACGGTGAGCGGGTGGGCCAGGGTCATCGGAGGGCCTCCTTCGGGGTCGGACGGAACGCGGTGACGCCGGCCGTGCAGCGCCAGACCACGGCGCCGAGGACGGCCGCGGCGCAGACCCCGGCGACCACCAGGAACCAGGCGGAGGTGCCGTCGGTCCCGGTGCCGATCGCGTGCGCCATCGCGATCGGCCACATGGCGTAGGCGGCCCAGTGCACGGCGCGGAACACCCGCGGACCGATCACCCGGCGGAGCATCGCCGTGACGACGAGCACCACGAGCAGGTCGACCGCCAGGGTGCCGAGCCCGAGCCAGAACCAGCGGTACGCACCGACGAACGGCACGACGGCGTCCAGCAGGCGCAGTTCGGCCTCGGTGTCGAGCAGCAGCGTCACCACGTGCACGGCCACGAACACGGTGGACGCCAGGGCGACGTCCCGGTGCACGAGCTGCACGCCGAACCGCGGCAGGCCGGGGAGCGGTCGTCCGCCGCGGGTCACGATGCCGAGCAGGACCGTCAGGGTCAGGAGCACGACGGCGGCGACGCCCGTGCCGCGGCCGACCACCCAGAGCGCGGTGTCCATCAGGCGGCGTCCGCCCCGTCGAAGGTGTCAGTGACGGCACCGTCGGCAGCCTGGTCCTCCGGCCAGCCGCCGAGCCGCAGCACCGAGCCGTCGGCCGCGACGAGCCGGGCCGCACGACCGCTCTGCCGGAGCCACTCCACGGCGCCGTGCCCCCGGACGACCGCGGCGGTGGTCATCGTGTTGGCGGTGGTGCACGAGGGGGCGACGACCGTCACCGACCGCCACACCGGGTCGGCGGGCAGGCCCCACCGGGGATCGAGGATGTGGTGCCGCGCGGTCCCGTCCTGCTCCCAGCGGCGCTTCTGCGTACTCGAGGTCGCGACGGACCACCCGGAGGCGATGCGGACGTGGTCGACGGGGTCGTCCGCCAGGTCCTGCACGCGCACCTGCCAGCCGCCGGAGGGGTCAGGGCCGGCCGTGGCGACGTCCCCGCCGAGCGAGACGAGGGCACCGACGCCGAGCCGCGCGGTGATGCTCGCGGCCGCCATGTCCGCGGCGGCGGCCTTCGCCGTGGCACCGAGGTCGAGCGTGACGCCCTCGGGGACCCGCAGGAACGTGCCGGACAGCAGGATCCGCTGCCACGCCGGGCGGTCGTCGAGCGATCGGGCCACGGCGTCGGATGACGGGACCGGTAGCGCGTCGGCGAACGCGGCGTCGTACCCGAGGGACACCATCCGTCGGCCGAGCGTCGGGTCGACGTCCCCGTCGGACAGCCGGGCGGCGTCGACGGCCTGGTGCACGAGCGTCGCCAGCAACGGCGAGACCTCGGTGCCGCGCACCAGCTCGTCGGCGCGGGACAGGAGCTCGGAGTCGTCGCGGAACCGGCTGCACGCGGCGTCGACGGCGGCCGTGACCTCGCGGACGCAGGACTCGGCGGCGGCGAGGTGGCGGCGGTCGCGGTGGTCGAGGACGACCCGGGCTGTGGTGGTCCAGAGGTCCCACTCAGCGGCGGCGCGCACGGTCACGATCCCGTCGTCGTCGTGTCGGACGACCCACCGGTGCTGCCCTGCGAGACGCCGGTGTCGCTGCTGCTCGTGCCGCTGTCGGTCGACGTGTCGTTCGACGAGTCGTTCGACGTGTCGTTCGACGACGAGGAGGACGAGGACCCGGAGTCGGTGGTGGCGTCGCTCGACGTCCCGGTACCCGAACCGGAGTCCGTCGTGGTGCTCGTGCTCGTGGACGTGTCGGTCGTCGTCGTGCTGGCCTGCTCGTGCCCGAACCACAGCCCCGCACCCGTGACCGTCGCGACCGCGAGTCCGCCCAGGCTCACGAGCGCACTCGTGATCCGTGCGGATCGCTTGCCGTTGCCTCTGGTGTCCATCGGTCCTCCTCGTCGTCATGACGAGGTTCCCGAGCGCACCGATGAGCGAGCCGCCAGCCGGCCGCACTCCGACCCCACGAACCCTGTGGTCCGCCTAAGAGCGGGCCGCGGGGTCAGCGGTCCGGGTCAGTGCCCGAGGCCACCGAGCAGGCTCGCGAAGTCCGCGGTCGCGGGGAGCGCGTCGGCTTCCTGCGGGGCCCGCCGGGAGGCCCGGATCGCCCAGGCCAGGTCCGCTCCGGCCCGGCGGATGCGTCCGTCCAGGGCCGCGGCGTCGCCGTCGCTCCCCCAGTCGTCGGTCGCGGCGAACACGCCGGTCGGCACCACCGCTGCACGGAGGTACGCGAAGACCGGACGCAGGGCGTGGTCGATGGCGAGCGAGTGCCGCGAGGTCCCGCCCGTGGCGCCGAGCAGGACGGGCAGGTCGGCGAGCGCGTCCTTGTCGAGGACGTCGAGGAACGACTTCGCGAGGCCGCTGACGCCGGCCGTGAAGATCGGCGTGACGAACACGACGGCGTCGGCCTCGACCACTGCAGCCATGGCGGCGGACAGCGCGGGCGCCGCGAAGCCGGTGAGCATCGCGTCGGTGATCTCGTGCGCGAGCGGACGGAGCTCGACGTGCAGGACGTGCGCGGGCGTGCCCTCGGCGACGAGCGCGGCGACGGCGGCCTCGCCCAGGCGGTCGGCGAGCAGGCGGGTGGAGCTGGGCTCGGAGAGTCCGGCGGAGACGACGGCGATGGTGGTCATGGTGGTTCCCGACTTTCGATGCGTTTGCATGAACATCGTACCGAACCGTGCGCCGCGCGCAACCATTCCCGGGAACGGAGAACGCCCCGGTCCTTGCGAGGAGGACCGGGGCGTTCAGTCAAGCCGTGAGGCGTCGACTAGCGGCGCAGGCCGAGGCGCTCGATGAGCGCACGGTAGCGGGCGATGTCGACGTCGGAGAGGTAACCGAGGAGACGGCGACGCTGACCGACCATGAGCAGCAGACCACGACGCGAGTGGTGGTCGTGCTTGTGCTCCTTGAGGTGCTCGTTCAGGTCGTTGATACGACGCGTCAGAACGGCGACCTGGACCTCGGGGGAACCGGTGTCGCCCGGGTGGGTCGCGTACTCTTCGATGATCTCCTGCTTGACCTTCGCGTCAAGTGCCATGCGTAGATCCCCTTTCAGTCCGTTGCGCGGTGCCCGTGCCTGATGCACGAGCGCTCTTTGTCCGCGGCCGTTCGACGGCAACCGCGCAAGACTACCAGAGTCCTAGGCGGTCCTGGCGCGCAGGCGACGACGACGGGGCGCCGGCAGCAGACTGCGGACGAGTCCGACGAGCGTCGCGCCGAGCAGTCCACCGAGGCCGTTCGACAGCACGTCGCGGGGGTCGGCGACGCGGTAGGGCAGGTAGGTGGCCTGCGCGAACTCGATGCCGGTCGACAGGGCGACCGCGACCAGGGCCCCGAGGATCCACCAGCGCCGCGGCAGCCAGAGCGCGGCGAGCATGCCGACCGGCACGAACATCGCGATGTTGGCCAGGAACTCGGTGCGCTCGTACGTGAACCAGGTGCCGTGCGGCAGCTGCTGCACCCAGGCGATCGCGTGCAGCACGAACGAGTTCTGTGCCGAGGTGAAGACCTGCGGGGTCAGCGTCATCCGCCAGATCACCCAGGCGTACGCCGCGGTCACGGCGAGGAGGAGGAGTCGACGGAACATCCCGGTATTCTGCAACACCGTCCTGCGGGGTCGCTGGAGCGCTCCTGGCAGAAGCCGTCGGCCGACCTGAACGAACACCCCGGGGTCCTGGTCAGGACTCCCCCGCACCTGTCAGCATGGGTGCGAACAGGGAGGACCGCCGGATGCCGGAGCACCAGGGGAAGCGTGCGTCCGCGCGACGTCAGTGGCTGTGGATCGCGGCCGCGGTCGTCGGTGTCGCGGCGGTCGTGACGACGCTCGTGGTCGTCGTGCCGCACGGCAGTGGGCCGGACGCCGACCCGACGGCGAGCGGACGGGACGTGGTGACGCGGAAGACCGTGGAGCAGGCGTTCCCCGGCGGCCTCGCGCACCAACCGTCGGACGTGAACCAGCCGGGCATCCGCGAGCGCCAGGCCCGCGCCGCCGGGCACGACGACACCGCGGCGCAGATCGCCCGCATCGCCGACCAGCCGATCGCGACCTGGCTCACGAACACCTCGCGGTCCGAGACGCGCGCGACGATCCGCACCGTCGTCCGGAACGCCGAGCAGCAGCGGGCCACCCCGGTGTTCGTGCTGTACACCGTGCCGGACCGCGACTGTGGCAGCTACTCGAAGGGCGGCACCACCGACGACGCGTACCTGCCGTGGGTCCGGTCCGCCGTCCGCGCGATGGCTGGCTCGAAGGCCGTCGTGCTCGTCGAGCCGGACGCGATCGCGCAGATCCAGAACTGCGAGCGCCTCCGCGACTCCCGACTCCCCCTGCTCCGCGAGGCCGTGGACGCCCTGACCGGGCACGGATTGACGGTGTACCTCGACGGCGGCAACGAGAACCGTGTCCCGACCGCGACGATGGCCGACTGGCTGCGGCAGGCGGGTGTGGACGAGGTGCAGGGCTTCTTCACGAACGTCTCGAACTTCTACCGCGTCGACCAGGAACGCGCCTACGCCGACGAACTCGCCGACGCGATCGGTGGGGATCCGCACTTCGTCATCGACGTCTCCCGGAACGGTCAGGGCTGGCGCGGGACGTGGTGCAACCCCGAGGGCGCCGGTCTCGGCCAGGCGCCGCACGTCACCGGCGGATCGAGCCGGCTCGACGCCCTGCTCTGGGTCAAGACCCCTGGGCTCAGCGACGGCACGTGCAACGGTGGACCGGCCGCCGGGCAGTGGTGGGAGTCCTACGCGCTCGGCCTGGTCGAGAACCGCAAGCGCGACTGAGCCGGTGCCGGGGTGTCGGTGCCCGGTGGTTGCATGAGCGCATGACCCCGACCGACAGCCGGCGCTCCGTCGTCCCGCCCTACCTGCTCCACGCCGTGGCCCAGGCGGCCGAGTTCCCCCGGGCGGCGTCTGCCGCGCGCACCGCACTGGCGTCGCTCGAGCTCGTGCAGAGCCCGAAGCACCAGCACCTGGTCGCCCCGCGCCGTGTCAGCGGCACGGTCGACCGGTCGCCCCAGCGCACGATCGCCGACGCCCGCGGCACGACGACCCTGCCCGGCACGGTGGTCCGGAGCGAGGGCGCCCCCGACACCGGCGACGCGGCCGTCGACGAGGCGTACGCGGGCCTCGGTGCGACCCACGCCTTCTGGCTCGACGTCTTCGGCCGAGTGTCGATCGACGGTGCCGGACTCCCCCTCGACGCCACGGTCCACTTCGGGCAGGACTACGACAACGCCTACTGGGACGGCAGCCGGATGGTGTTCGGCGACGGCGACGACGAGGTCTTCCGGCGCTTCACCATCGCGCTCGACGTCATCGGGCACGAGCTGGCGCACGCCGTCACGCAGTACACCGCCGACCTGACCTACCAGGGGCAGTCCGGGGCGCTCAACGAGTCGATCAGCGACGTGTTCGGCTCCCTCGTCGCCCAGTACGCGGCCGGGCAGACCGCCGAGCAGGCGAGCTGGCTCATCGGCCAGGGGCTCTTCACCGATGCCGTGCACGGCGATGCCCTGCGCTCGATGCGGGCCCCGGGTACCGCCTACGACGACCCGGTGCTCGGCAAGGACCCGCAGCCCGCGACGATGGCCGACTTCGTCGTGACGACCGACGACGCCGGTGGGGTGCACACGAACTCCGGCATCCCGAACCACGCGTTCTTCCTGACGGCGACCGCGATCGGCGGGTACGCCTGGCAGGGCGCCGGTGCCGCGTGGTGGGACGCCCTGACCTCGGACGCCGTCACCGCCTCGATCGACTTCGCCGGGTTCGCCGCCGTGACGATCGACGCCGCTCGGTCCCGGTTCGGCGCCGGTTCCGCGGAGCACACCGCGGTGCAGGATGCCTGGCGCACGGTGGGCGTCCTCGACTGAGACGATCGAGCGCCACGCACCGGCGTACGGTCGGGAGCATGCGCATCGAGGTCCGTCGTTCCGGGGGCTTCGCCGGTACCACGCGGCACTGGCGGGTCGACACCGACACGAGCGCGGACCCCGCGGCGTGGTCCGAGGTCGTCGACGCGCTCCCCCGGACCCCCGCGACGGCGACGGCCGGGCCGCCGGTCCCCGACGACTTCACGTGGACGATCACCGTCGAGCGCACGACCGTGACGATCCCGGGCCGCCGTCTCGACGGCGCGTGGGCCGACCTCGTCGCGCGCGTCCGCTCTGCAGGCGACCAGTCCTGAGACGGCAGGCCCGTGCCGGAGCCGCCACGGGCCTCCCGTCCGCCCCGCGCCGGCCGGACCGCCGCGGATCGTGAGCAGGAATGGTCGCCTCCGCGCGGCGAACTCGACCATTTCTGCTCACGAAGTGGCCGCGCGCGATGCGCGGAGCGTCCCCTCAGTCGACGTCGATGACCGTCAGGCGCCGCGTCGGACGCGTCATCGCGACGTAGACCGCGGCCGCCGGGCGCGCGGCGTCGGCACCGACCCGGTCGGGGTCGACGAGCAGCACGCCGTCGAACTCGAGGCCCTTGGCGTCCGCGCCCGTCAGCACCGTGAGCGACCCGGCGTGCGGCGAGGCGAGCCCGCGCACGTCGGCCTCGGTGCGCGTGAGCCGCTGCCGGACGGCGTCGACCTCGGACTCCGGGACGATCACGCCGATGGTGCCGGCACCGATCCGCGACCGTTCGGCGTCGGCGACCGACACGACCGTGTCGAGCAGGTCGGCGCGGGCGACGCGGACGCGCTCGACGGGGTCGCCGTCGCGCACGGCCTCGTTGCGGGTGACGGTCAGGCCGGCACCGTCGGCGAAGACGCCGGCGGCCTCGACGATCGACCGCGGGGTGCGGTAGTTCACGGTGAGCTGCTCGATGCGGTGGTCGAGCGGCACGAGCGGTGCCCGCCCACGGCGTCGGCGGGCGAGCGCGCCGAGCACGTCGTCCCAGGTGCGCGCGGCCCCGGGCGAGGAGCCCTGCGCCATGTCGCCGACGATCGTGAAGGAGCGCAGCGGGTTGCGGCGTGCGAGCACGCGCCACTGCATCGGCGAGAGCTCCTGCGCCTCGTCGACCACGATGTGCCCGTAGGTCCACTCGCGGTCGTCGGCGGCACGCTCCGCGGTCGAGCGGGGGTCGCCGCCCTCGGCGAACGAGCCGGCGACCTGTTCGGCGGTGACGATGCCCTCGACGCCCATGTTCTCGATCGCCTGCCGCGCGTTCTCGATGTCTCGGTTCCGGCTGGCCTTCGCCGCGCGCTTGGCGGCGCCGCCGGTCGGGTCGAACGGGCCGAGCAGTTCGGCGGCCTCGTCGAGCAGGGGGACGTCCTCGACCGTCCAGGCAGCACCGCGTGCGCGCTGCAGCAGGGCACGGCGTTCCGGGGTCCAGTCCGGGGTCAGCGAGGCGAGCCAGTTCGGACGCGCGTACAGGTCCTCGAGGAACTTCTCCGGGGGCAGCGGCAGCCACGCGGTGTTGAGCAGCACCCGGGCGTCGTAGGAGCTCCGGATGTCCTCGCGCAGGACCTTCTCGTCGGCCTCGTCCACCGTCGTGCCGCGCTCGCGCAGCTGTTCGGCGAGCAGTCGGGTCATCGCGTCGAGCGCGAGCTTGTTGAACGTCACGCGCGCGGCGTTGTGGGGCTTGCCGCGGTCCTGCGCGCGCTTCATCGCATCGGCCACGAGCTGCGGCGTCACCACGAGCCGCTCGCCCTCGACGTCGAGCGTCACCGACTCGGTCGGCACCACCTGGCGGGACCGCACGGCGCGGCGCAGGAGTGCGGCCGTCTGGGCGGAGCCCTTCACGGCGGCGACGTCGCGGGCGTCGTGCGTCGTCGCGTGCACCCCCGGGTAGAGCGAACCGAGCGAGGCCATCACGACGCCGGTCTCACCGAGCGACGGCAGGACCTGTTCGATGTACGTCAGGAACGCCGGCGACGGGCCGACCATCAGGACGCCGGAGCCCCGCAGCCGCTCGCGGTACGAGTACAGCAGGTACGCCGCACGGTGCAGCGCCACGGCGGTCTTGCCGGTGCCGGGGCCGCCCTGCACGATCAGCACGCCCTCGAGCGGGGAGCGGATGATGCGGTCCTGCTCGCCCTGGATGGTGGCGACGATGTCGGTCATCCGGCCGGTGCGCTCGGCGGTCACCGCGGCCAGCAGCGCCCCCTCGCCCTGCAGGTGGGTGCGCTCGTCGTCGTAGAGCGAAGCGTCGAACACCTCGTCCTCGACGCCGACGACCCGACGGCCCTCGAGCGACAGGTGGCGACGCGAGCGCATCCCCATCGGGTGCGCCGCGGTGGCCTGGTAGAACGCGCTGGCACCGGGCACACGCCAGTCGAGCAGGAGTGGGCGGTGGTCGGCGTCACGCAGGCCCACGCGGCCGATGTACCGGAAGGCGTCCTCGGAGCTGTCGGGCTCGGAGACCTCGAGCCGGCCGAAGACCAGACGGTCCCCCACGCGCTCGAGCGTCGCCACGGTGTCTTCGTAGAGTCGGGCGTACGCGTCGCGTTCGCTGCGGCTCTGGTGGTTCCCGCCGACCGCCTGACGACGGGTCTCGGCGAGACGCTGCTCGGCCTCGGCGGTCAGCTCGTCGAGACGGCGGAAGAGGCCGTCCACGTAGCCGCGCTCGCGGTCGATCTCGGTCGGTTCGGACACACGCAACCCTTCGGGAAGAGGGGAATCCAGTGTACTGCCCGCTAGAGGCCCGCAGTTCCCGAAGGGTCGTCGGTCACATCTCTTCGTGCGTGTCCGGGTCTGCGTCCCACAGCCGGCCGCGCTCGAGGCCGGAGATGGCCTGCACCTCGGCGTCGGTCAGCTCGAAGCCGAACACGTCGAGGTTCTCGCGCTGCCGGGTGGCGTCGGCCGACTTCGGCACCGGCACGGCACCGAGCTGGACGTGCCACCGCAGGACGACCTGGCCGGGGGTCACGCCGTGGGCCGCTGCGGCGTCGGTGATCGGCTGCTCGGTGAGGAGCTCCGACCGCACGGCGAGCGGGCTCCAGCTCTCGGTCACGATGCCGAGCTCCTGGTGCACCTTCCGCAGTTCTGCCTGCGGGAAGTACGGGTGCAGCTCGACCTGGTTCACGGCCGGTGCGACACCGGTCGCGTCGATGATGCGGCGCAGGTGCTCCGGGGTGAAGTTCGAGACGCCGATCGAGCGGACCTTGCCGCTGTCGCGCAGGTCGACGAACGCCTTCCACGTGTCGACGAAATTGTCCACCGACGGGTTCGGCCAGTGGATCAGGTACAGGTCGACGTGGTCGAGCCCGAGGTTGCCCAGGGTCTCGTCGATCGAGCGGTGCGCCTCGTCGTAGCCGTGGTGGCGGCCGGGGAGCTTCGACGTGACGACGAGGTCCTCACGCGCGACGTCGGACTCGCGGACGGCACGGCCGACGGCGTCCTCGTTGCCGTAGTTCAGTGCGGTGTCGAGCAGCCGGTAGCCGCTCGCGATGGCGGTGCCGACCGCGGCCGCACCCTCGTCGCCGTTCAGGCCGTAGGTGCCGAGGCCGAGCTCCGGGAACCGGTGGCCGTCGTTCAGCTCGATGGTCGGGGCACCGACCTGCATCAGCGCACCCCGAGCAGGTCGATCACGAAGATCAGGGTCTTGCCGGACAGGAAGTGGCCACCGCCGGCGGGACCGTAGGCGAGCTCCGGCGGGACGACGAGCTTGCGGCGACCGCCGACCTTCATGCCGGGGATGCCCTCCTGCCAGCCGCGCACGAGCGCTGCGAGCGGGAAGTCGATGGGCTCACCGCGGTTCCACGAGCTGTCGAACTCCTCGCCGGTCTCGTACTCGACGCCGGCGTAGTGCACCTTGACGGTCGAGCCGGCGGACGCTTCCTCGCCGGAGCCCTCGACGATGTCGGTGATGACGAGGTCGGTGGGGGCCGGGCCCTCGGGCGCGTCGAACTCGGGCTTGCTGTTGAGGTCAGTCATGCGATCCAGTCAACCAGAGCGCGGCAACGGCAGACGCAACGGCCACCCAGGCCGCAGAATGGTTCCACCGTGACACGACCCACTCCCGCACCGCCGCGCCGCCGCCTGCTCGCCGACCTCACCCCGCTCCGCCGATCCCCCGCCTTCGCCCGGCTCTGGGCGGGCACCGCGATCGCCGGCATCGGCACGCAGATGACCACGGTGGCGGTCGGGCTCGAGGTGTACGAGATCACGCACTCCACCTTCGCCGTGGCGCTCGTGGGGGTCATCGCCCTGCTGCCGATGGTGGTCGCCGGCCTGTACGGCGGCATGCTCGCTGACGCCTTCGACCGCCGCACGGTCGCACTCGTGTCGTCGATCATCGCCTGGGTCGCGGTCGCCCTCATCGCCACCCACTCGTGGCTCGGGCTGCACAGCGTCCCACTGCTCTACGTCCTGGCGACCGTGAACGCCGTCGCAGCGACCGTCAGCAACGCCTCGCGCTCGGCGATCGTCCCGCGACTCGTCGGTACCGACCTGCTGCCCGCGGCGAGCGCCCTGGGCGGGATCGCCTCCGGGTTCCAGGTCACCGTCGGACCGGCCGTCGCCGGTGTCCTGATCGCGAGCGTCGGGTTCGCGCCGACCTACACGATCGACGTCGTCCTGTTCACCTTCGCGTTCCTCGGGGTGTTCACGCTGCCGCGGATGGCGGCCGACCACGGTGCTCTCCGCCCGGGCCTGAGCTCCCTGGTGGAGGGCGCGCGGTTCCTGCGGAGGTCGCGCAACATCACCATGACGTTCGTGCTCGACATCGTCGCGATGACGTTCGGTCAGCCCCGCGTCCTGTTCCCCGCGATCGGGGCGCTCGTGATCGGCGGCGGATCGATCACCGTGGGCACCCTCACGGCCGCCTACGCGATCGGCGCGCTGCTGTCGAGCGTCTTCTCCGGGCCGCTCGGGCACGTGCGCCGCCAGGGCGAGGCGGTCGGCTGGGCCATCACCGCGTACGGCGCAGCGATCGCGGCGTTCGGCGTCGTCATCGCGCTCGCGCACGTGCTCGGAGGACGCTCGGGCGAGTCGTTCTCGGTCGGGATCCTGCCGGCGCTCGGCCTCGCAGCGCTGTTCCTCGCCGCGGCCGGAGGCGCCGACAACGTCAGCTCGGTGTTCCGGAACACGATCCTGCAGGCGGCGTCGCCGGACGGCATGCGCGGGCGGCTGCAGGGCATCTTCATCGTCGTGGTCACCGGTGGACCGCGGCTCGGTGACCTCTACGCGGGCCTGGTCGTCGCGGCCGGCATCGCGTACCCGCCGATCATCGGCGGCGTGCTCATCGTGGCGCTCGTCGCGCTGCTCCTCCGCCTCGTCCCCTCCTTCCGCCGCTACGACGCCCTGCACCCCCACGCCAACTGACCGGCGAGCGGCCGCAGGCCCTCCCGCGAAAGCGACAGATCTGCGCGAACCTTCCGCGGGCGTCTGTCGCTTTCGCGAGACGGACGGCAGACCGTGGCGGGATCGTGTCGCTCTGACGGGGTCGACGCGACCACGGGCGGACGGGAGGCGCGGGGCGGGCCCGCCACGGGCCTCCCGTCCGCCCCGCGGCGCGACCACGGCACGGCGTGACGTCACGTGTCGGGTACCGTACAACGCATGCCGGACAGCGCATCGCGCGATCTCCAGCGGACGGGAGTCCGCGCCGTCGTCCGGCGCACCTACCACTCGGTCATCCGGCACCGCGTCGTCGACGCGGCAGCGTCGCTGACGTTCTTCGCGCTGCTGACCGTGTTCCCCACCGCGCTGACCGTGGTCTCCGCACTGTCGATCGTCGACCGCAAGGGCGACAGCCTGGCCGACATCATCGGTGTGCTCGGGTTCATCCTGCGCCCGGAGACGGCGCAGCACCTCGAGACCCCGCTGCGCCAGCTGCTGACCCTCGACAACCCGTGGCTCGGGTTCGCGACCGGCGTCGTGCTGACACTGTGGTCGCTGTCCGGGTACGCGACGGCGTTCGGGCGGGCGATGAACACCTCGTACGAGGTCGAGGAGGGGCGGCGGATCTGGAAGTTCCGCAGCATGATGCTCCTCGTGACCCTGCTCGTGATGGCGGGCGGGGCGATCGCGATCGTGATCCTGCTCGGCACCCCGACGATCTCGGCGGCGATCGTCGCGTCGTTCGGGTGGGCGCCGTGGATCGACGACGTGTGGAACGTCGTGAAGTGGCCCGTGCTCGCTGCCGACCTCGTCGTGATGGTCGCGGTCCTGTACTACGCGACCCCGAACGTGAAGACGCCGCAGCTGCGGTGGGTGTCCGCCGGTGCCGCGTTCGCCATCGTCACCTGGGCGCTCGCGACCCTCGGCTTCGCCGTCTACGTCGAGACGATCGGCGGCGGGAACCGTGCGTACGGGTGGCTCGGCGGCGGGATCCTGCTGCTCGTCTACCTGTACATCTCGAACTTCGTGCTCGTGGTCGGCGGTGAGCTCGACTCCGAGGTGATCCGGATGCGGCAGCTCCTGGCCGGCATCGAGGCCGACGAGTCGATCCGGTTGCCGCTGCGCGACGTCACGCGCAACTTCACGCTTGCCCGCTGGCGGGACGCCGACATCGCTGCGGCGCGGAACGTCCGGACCACCGCGGCCCAGGTCGCCGCCGACGAGGACGCCGAGCCGACCCCGGAGCAGGAACACCTGCGCGACGTGGCCCAGCAGGTGCGCGTCGGCGAGGCGCCGATGCCCTGAGGTGGTCGCGCGGGTTGCGCTGGTTGCGCGTGGGCGTCAGCGCTCGCGTGCCGCTTGGTCCAGCATCTCCTCGGTGACCACCGGGATCGCACCGGTCGCGAGCTCGATACCGGACAGCCGCGCCGGGCTCAGCACGCGCTGCACCTGGTCCTCGTCCATCAGGCCGGCGGCCACGACGAGCGTCGAGATCGGCGTCGACGTGGTCAGTGCGGTGTGCGCGATCGACGCCGCAGCCGCGTAGCCGATGTACGGGGTCAGGGCCGTGACCACCCCGACGTTCGTGTCGACCTGCGCAGCGAGCTTCGCCTCGTTCGCCTCGATGCCCGTCACGCAGTGCTCGCGCAACGTCGCACAGCCCCGTGACATCCACTGCAGCGACTGCAGGATCGAGTGCGCGATGATCGGCTCGAACGCGTTGAGCTGGAGCTGACCGCCCTCGGCCGCCATCGTCACGGTGGTGTCGGCGCCGACCACGGCGAACGCGATCTGGTTCACGACCTCGGGGATCACAGGGTTCACCTTGCCCGGCATGATCGACGAGCCTGCCTGGCGCGCCGGCAGGGTGATCTCGCCGAGTCCCGCCTGCGGCCCCGACGCGAGCAGCCGCAGGTCGTTGCAGATCTTCGAGAGCTTCGCGGCACTGCGCTTCACCGTGCCGGACAGCGTCATGAAGGCGCCGGCGTCACTCGTCGCCTCGATCAGGTCCGGTGCCGTCACGACGTCGATGCCGCTGGCGTCCTGCAGCTGCCGGCGGACCTCGTCGCGGTAGAGCGGGTCCGCGGTGATCCCGGTGCCGATCGCCGTCGCACCGAGGTTCATCTCGGCCAGCAGCGGCAGGACCTTGCGGAGCAGGTCGGCGTCCTCCTGGATCGTGTGCGAGAAGCCGGTGAACTCCTGCCCGAGAGTCATCGGCACGGCGTCCTGCAGCTGCGTCCGGCCGACCTTGAGCACGTCGGCGAAGGCGTTCCCGCGCTCGGCGAACGCCGCGGAGAGCTGCTCGAGCTGCTCGATGAGCCGCCGGGCGGAGAAGATCATCGCGATCTTGATGCTCGTCGGGTACGTGTCGTTCGTCGACTGGCTGCGGTTCACGTGGTCGATCGGGTGCAGGTACCCGTAGTCGCCCCGCTCGCGACCGAGGAGCTCGAGTGCCCGGTTCGCCAGGACCTCGTTCGTGTTCATGTTCGTGCTCGTGCCGGCACCGCCCTGCACGATGTCGACGACGAACTGCTCACGCAGGGCGCCGTCCCGCACCTCCTGCGCAGCACGGTCGATGGCGTCGGCACGCTCGTCGTCGAGGACCCCGATCGCCCGGTTCGCCCGCGCTGCCGCCTGCTTGACGGTGGCGAGCGCCTCGATGAGGTCCGGGTACACCGAGATTGGCACCGACGTGATCGGGAAGTTCTCCAGGGCCCGCAGGGTGTTGATGCCCCAGTAGGCGTCGATCGGGACCTCGCGCGACCCCAGCGAGTCGCTCTCGGTACGGGTCTGCGCCCCGGTGGGGGCCTGTGCTGCTTCGTTGCCGGTCACACGTCGAGGCTAGCCCAGTCCGTCCGGCCGGTCCGGGAGCGAGCTCGGGGTGTGCCGGGCGGGGGCGCGCACATGGTGAGCAGGAATGGTCGGGTCGCCGGAACGCACCCGACCATTTCTGCTCACGAAGCGCGCGTCGCGTCAGCGCCGCCCACACCCAGCCGGACGGGAGGCACGGTGCCAGGCCGCCACGGGCCTCCCGTCCGGTGGACGCGAGCGATCGCGTGCCCGTGGATGGTGAGCAGGAATGGTCGGGTCGCCGGAACGCACTCGACCATTTCTGCTCACGAAACGCGCGTCGCGCGCGCCCCGCGTCAGTGGAACTGGGGGACGATGAGGTAGATGCCGTAGAGCACGACGGCGCCGCAGACCGCGTAGCAGAGGATCGCGAGCGCACGGAAGGCACGCACCGCGGTCGTCGCTCCGGCGGGGTTCGGGAACCCGGCGGTCGCCGGACCGATCGTGCCGTCGTCCTTCACGGTGAACTTGCCCGCTCGGGTGTCCGCGGCGCTCCAGAACCGGAGACCGACGGAGTACACGGCGACGACGAAGCACGACGAGACCACGGCGACCAGCGCCACGGTGACGAACGCGAACCAGTCGATACCCATCAGCGATCTCCCACCGTGAGGAATGCGAAACGGCGTCCGTCAAGCGCGATACCCATCAGCGACGGCCTCCCTTGCGTGCGGCCATGCGGCGGAGCGTGCGCTCGCGGCTCAGTGCGGCGCGGCGGTCGGCAACGGCGTCCGCGCGCTTCTTGCGCTGCAGGTCGCGCAGTTCCTTGCGGGTGTACACGGCGTTCGCGGCGACGTCGACCTCGATGGCCGAGGCACCCTCGTGCGGCTTCCGGAGCGACCACAGGTACAGGCCGAGGATCACGGCGGCGCCCACGATGGCATCGATGACGAGCCCCATGACGCCCAGACGTGCGATGCCCGAGGCCACCGCGCCCACGGCTGCGGCGGCGGGCAGCGTGATGAACCAGGCGATGACGATCTTGCCGGCGGTGGACCACTGGATCTTCGAGCCGCGGCGGCCGAGCCCGGCGCCGATGATCGAGCCGGAGGACACCTGCGTGGTCGAGAGCGCGAAGCCGAGGTGGCTGGACGCCAGGATCGTCGCGGCGGTCGAGGCCTCGGCGGCGAAGCCCTGGGTGGCCCGGATCTCGGTGATGCCGGACCCGAGCGTGCGGATGATGCGCCACCCGCCCGTGTAGGTGCCGAGCGCGATCGCCAGGGCACAGGCGACGACGACCCAGAACTGCACGCCCTGGTTCGACGACTGCGCCCCCGAGGCGATCAGCGTCAGCGTGATGACACCCATCGTCTTCTGGGCGTCGTTCGTGCCGTGCGCGAGCGACACCATCGACGAGGTGAAGATCTGCCCGACACGGAAGCCACCGCGCTCGTTCGGGAACACCGGGCGCTTCGTGATCCGGTACGCGATGCGTGTCGACAGGAACGACACGAGCGACGCGATCACCGGGGACGCGAAGGCCGGGATGATGACGACCGTCAGCAGCGCGACGTAGTTGACGGACTGGAACCCGGCGCCGACGATCGCAGCTCCGATCAGTCCGCCGAACAGCGCGTGCGACGACGACGAGGGCAGCCCGCGGAGCCACGTGATCATGTTCCACACGACCGCTCCGATGAGCCCCGCGAAGATCATCTCCGGTGAGATCGCGACGCCGCCCGGGCCCTCGTTGATGAGGCCGTGCGAGATCGAGGTCGCCACCGCGGTGCTGAGGAACGCACCGACGAGGTTGAGCACCGCGGCGACCGTGACCGCGACCTTGGGCTTCATGGCCCCGGTCGCGATCGGAGTCGCCATCGCGTTGGCGGTGTCGTGAAAACCGTTTGTGAAGTCGAAGAAGAGGGCCAACGCGATGACCAGGACGACTATGAGTGTGATGTCCACCGCGGGCCAGTGTTCCCCATCGACGGCCTCCGGAGCAAACCTGATCGGCAACCTGCTGTTCACCGGAGCTTCAGACTCGTTCAGATTCGGAACCATGCCGATGCGAGAATGAATCCCATGGACACCGTCGAGCTCCTCATCCTGTTGGTCGGATCGCTCGCGGTGACCGGGTTCGCACGGGCGAAGGGACTCCCCGCTCCCCTGCTCGTGACGGCGGTCGCGCTCGCAGCGTCGTTCCTGCCGGGACTCCCCGCGATGGAGATCGACTCCGAGGTGATCCTGACGGTGATCCTGCCGCCGCTGCTCTACTCGGCGGCGCTCGACGTGTCGTGGCAGAGCTTCCGGACGTCGATCAAGCAGATCCGGCGTCTCGGCATCTTCCTGGTCATCGTGACGGCACTCGTGGTCGGCGCGGTGGCGTACTTCCTGATCCCGGACATGACCCTGCCCGCGGCGATCCTGCTCGGTGCGATCGTCGCCCCGCCGGACGCCGTGTCCGCCGCCGCGATCGGTCGCAAGCTCGGGCTCCCCCGCCGGGTGATGACGGTGCTGTCCGGCGAGAGCCTGATCAACGACGCCGCGTCCCTGACCCTGGTGCGCGTGTTCACCCTGATCATCGCGGGGACGTCGCTCACCATCTGGCAGGACCTCGGCATCTTCGGCCTGGCGATCGGCGTCGGCCTGGCCGTCGGCATCGTGCTCGGCGTCGTCGTGCACTGGATCCGGATGCGGCTCAACGACCCCGTGGTCGAGACGATCATGAGCATCCTGCTGCCCTTCGTCGCGTACATCCTGGCCGAGGACCTCTCCGGCTCCGGCGTCATCGCGGTCGTCACGGCCGGCCTGTACATCGGCTACAACTCGCCGAAGGAGGGCTACGCCACCCGCCTGCAGGAGCGCCCGCTCTGGACCAGCATCGACGTCATCCTCGAGGGCTTCGTCTTCGCCCTGATCGGCCTGCAGCTCAACACCGTGGTGCAGGATCTGGTCGAGAGCGAACGGAGTCTCGGCCAGACGCTCACCGCCGCGGCCGTGGTGCTCGGCGTCGTGATCCTGGTGCGGCCCCTCTTCATCTTCGAGTCGTACGTGCGCAACCGCTTCAACGGGCGATGGCTCCGTCCGCTGCGCATCAAGCTCTCCCGCGGCCACCCGTCACTGCGTTGGATGCGCGGGACGGCCGAGCCGAAGCTCAACTGGCGCGAGCTCACCGTCATCTCGTGGACCGGCATGCGCGGCGTGGTGACCCTCGCCGCCGCGGTGTCCGTGGTCGCGAGCCCGACGCAGATCCCCGCGCAGGACACGATCTTCATCATCGCGTTCTTCGTCACCGTCGGCACCCTGCTGCTGCAGGGCCTGACCCTGCCCTTCGTCATCCGTGCACTCAAGGTGCAGGACCCGGCCGAGGGCGAAGAGGACGTCCGGAGCGAGATGCGGCTGAACCAGCGCACGACCGAGGCCGCCATCGAGCTACTCGAGAAGCGACGTCCGGACTGGTCGAAGCAGTACGGCGACGTCGCCGTCGACTCGGTGGTGAACCGGCTGAAGGCACGGCTCGAGCGGCAGGTCGAGACGTTCCGGCAGGACGCCGAGGAAGAAGAGGTCGAGGAGCGCAACGCCCCGATGCGCCTGCGTGGCTCGCAGATCCAGGACATCCGGCGCGAGCTGCTCGACCGACGACGCGAGATCGTGCTCGAGGAGCGCGAGAAGGGCAACCTCGACGAAGAGGTCATGCGCCGCGTGCTCGTGACCCTCGACGCCGAAGAACTCGCGATGGACTCGGCGCAGGCGTCACGCAGCCGCTCCTGAGGGCCTCGGCGTATCCTGGCGCTCCGTCCGAGAACAGGAGCACAGCGCCGAGTGAGCACGCCGCGGAACGACGTCAACAGGAACGACGACACCCCGGAACGTCCCGGAGGGTCCCGGCCGACGTCGGCGCCGAAGCCACGCAGCACCCGGCCCTCAGCCCGCGGGACCAAGCCCCGTCGCGGCGCGAAGGTCGCCGGTTCCACCCGACCGGCTCCGCGCCGACAGGCACCCGTGCCGGCACCGCAGCAGCACGGTGCGTACCGCCGCTGGTACTCGACGTTGCACCCCTCGCTCCAGCTCATCGGCCTGCAGCTCTGGATGCCGCTGTTCTTCATCGTCGGCTTCTGCCTCTGCTACGTCTTCGCGTTCCACGCACCGCACCCGCACGACGTCCCGATCGCCCTGGTCGGCAGTGACCCGACACTCGTCGCTGCGGTGCAGAAGGCCTTGCCGGGCGAGTTCGTGTTCCACACCTACGACTCCCTGGCCGCAGCGAAGCGTGACGTCATCGCCGGCTCGATGGCGGTCGCCTACGACCCCGCGACGAACGAGTTCTTCAAGGCGAGCGCCCACCAGTTCCAGGTCGCGAGCCTCGTACCGGCGACGCTGAGCGCGGTCCTGACCGGGATCGGGGTCGCGACCCCGAAGATCACCGAGCTCGCTCCCCTGCCCGCGTGGGACGAGTACGGCACCGTCCCGATGTACGTCATGCTCGCCTGGTGCATCGGCGGCTACATGGTCGCGATGTTCATCGGGATCATGGGCGGCCCGCTCCGGCACCGCACCCGGATGACCGTCATCGTCGTCGGCGGCCTCGTCATCTCCCTCATCACGAACACGCTCGCCGGTCCGGTCGTCGGGGCCATCCACGGCCACTGGATCCAGCTCGTGCTCATCGCGTGGGGGTGGATCGTCGCGATCGGTCTCGCCGTCAACGGGCTGAGCTACTTCGTCGGCCGGTTCATCGCGGCCCCCGCCATGATCTGCTTCGTGTTCCTGTCGATGCCGTCGTCCGGCGGGGCGTACCCGAAGTGGTTCATGCCGGAGCCGTTCGCCTGGCTCAACAACGTCGTGGTCGGGTCGAGCATGGTCGACATGATCAAGCACCAGATCTACGGCGTCGGCCCCGGCCCGGCCCGCGGTCTGATCACGATGGGCTGCTACGCCGCGGTCGGCCTCGTGCTCATGTACTTCGGCAAGAAGTGGTGGGAGCGGCGACGCATCCGCGCCATCGTCACCGGCCGGACGACGATGTTCCAGGACGCCAACACCGCGAACCGTGAGTTCCTCGGCAAGGAACGCGACGCCGAGCTCGAGCGCCACGGCCTCGAGTCCACCGAGACGGGCACCCTGAGCGTCCTGAGCGACGACGACTGGGAGGACGCCCGCGTCGGCGGCGACGTCTTCACGGGCGGCCGTGACGGCCTCGAGACCGAGACCACCCCCACCGGCCGCATCCCCGTGCAGCGGACCGGGGACCGCACGGGAGGCGCGGGGACCGGACCGCGCACCCGTCCCGTCCCACGCACCGGGGGCTCCAGGGCGCCGGCTCGGTCCGACACGTCGGCCCGAGTCGACGTCGGGGACGAGCCGCCGCACGGCCGGCACGCGGACCGGTAGCTCGTTCCTGAGGATCGCACCGCTCGCGCAGACCGACTGCGTGCGCATGTTCCGACGATGCACCAGTCGATCGACGCGCACTCTGTCGCATGATGCACATGCATCGACTGCGTGCGCATGTTCCGACGATGCACCAGTCGAACAACGCGCACTCTGTCGCATGATGCACGTGCATCGTCCGTGCCGGCACGCGGACCGGTGAGGCGTCGGCGGCGCGTATCCTGGGAGGCATGAACCCCCGCATCACCTGGCACCGCGTCCTCGTCACCGTCGTCGTCGTGCTCCTCGTGCTGACGGTCGGCTTCTACGTCGCGAGCATCGTGCTCGCTCCCGCCGACGGCCGGAACACCGCCGGGCTCTTCGTCGGCTGGGCGATGTTCGCCATGGTCGGCGCGATCGTGTTCGGGATCATCGACTTCTTCGTCCGGCCCCTCGGTGGTCGCAGCGGGGACGCCGAGGTCATCGCCGCCGCCGAGGAAGCACGCACCGGCAGCACCCGCACCCAGCAGACCCGCTGATCCGCTGATCCGCAGACCCGCTGATCCGCTCTACGCGGGCGTCTCGACACCCGTCCCGGTGAAGCCCGCGACCGTCGCGTCGTCGTCGGCGAACGTGAAGCGTGCACGCACCGCACCCCCACGGAGCACCGCCGGTAGCCAGTACTTCGCGTCGTCCCACATCGCCTCGTAGGGGACGTCGGCGACCGGGATCCACCGCGGCTCGAGCTCGTCGGAGCCCGACGGGCTGCCCTGCCAGCGGCGGCACACGAAGACGTCCGAGACCTGGGACCAGGACGGCCGGTACGGGAACCGGTAGTCCAACGTGCCACGGGCCTCCAGGTCGACCGTCTCGAGACGCAGGCCGACCTCTTCGCGCACCTCGCGCACGGCGGTCTCGACCGCCGTCTCACCGGGCTCCCGCTTGCCGCCCGGGCCGACCAGCCGGCCGGTGCCGAGGCCGCGGCGCTTCTCCCCGAGCAGGACCTCGGGCCCGCTCGCGCCGTCGCGCAGCAGGTAGACGACGACCACTCGGGGGTGTTGGGACTTGCTCTCGTCGCGCGGGGTCACCCGTCCAGTCTGGCCGAAGATGTGTCGTACGCTCTTCCCATGGCAGGCGTGCTGCGGGGGCACCATGGCTGAGCCCCGCAGGACCGGGCGCAGCCTCGAAGTGCTGCGCGCCGAGGCTGCCGAGGAGATCTCGATGCTCGTCGAGCACCGGAGCCGTCAGGGCGAGGACCCGTGGGAGTTCATGCCGACGCTCCCCACGGTGGACGAGCAGGTCGTGCTCATCCTCCGGGCCGACGCGGTCGACCTCGACGCCGCGATCGGCAAGCGGCACGCCCAGTGGTCGATGCACCCCGCGTCCGGTCAGGGCACCGTCCTCGGCGAGGAGTACCACCGGTTGCGCCGGATCGCGCTGCAGCACCCCGAGCTCACCCAGGCGGTGTGGAAACTCATGGGCGCCCTGCCCGACGCGAACTGACGCCCACGCACCGAGCGCGGCCACGCCCGAAGCGCGCCCACGCACAACGTGCGCGGACGCGTGTGCGGTTGGATGGGCGCATGACCGAAACCGTGCTCGCGATCCTCAACCAGCCCTCCCGCGACGCCGCGCCGCACGACCCCGCAGCGGACGCCTTCACCTGGGCGAAGCCGCTCGAGGAGCACCTGCAGGTGCAGGACCTCGGCATCACCCGGGGCGACGGCGTGTTCGAGACGATCACGGTGGTCGACGGTCGTCCGCAGGCCCTCGAGGCGCACCTCGCCCGGTTCGGCCGCTCCGCCGCGATGCTCGACCTGCCCGCGCCGGACCCCGACGCCTGGCGGCAGGCGATCGAAGCCGTCTGCGCCCGGCTCGACCCGGTCCGCGAGGCCTTCGCGAAGACCGTCCTGACCCGTGGCGTCGAGGGCACCGACCGACCCACCGGCTGGGTCTACGCCGCACCGTCCGTCGACTCGACCGCCGCGCGCACCGAGGGCATCTCCGTCGTCGTGCTGGACCGCGGCTACCGTCACGACGTCGAGCGCACCTCGCCGTGGCTGCTGCAGGGCGCGAAGACCCTGTCGTACGCCGTCAACATGGCCGCCCTGCGCGAGGCCGCCCGGCGCGGTGCCGACGACGCCCTGTTCGTGTCGAGCGACGGCTACGTGCTCGAGGGCACGCGCGCGAACCTGATCCTGAAGGTCGGCGACCGGCTCGTCACACCGCGCACCGACATCGGGATCCTGGCCGGCACCACGCAGGCCGACGTCTTCCGCTTCGCCGAGCAGGCGGGCATCGAGACCGCCTACGAACTCGTCACACTCGCCGACCTGCATGCCGCTGACGCACTCTGGCTCGTGTCGAGCGTGCGGCAGGCGGCGCCGATCCGCTCCGTGAACGGCGACGCCCGCGCGATCGACGCGGACCTGACGGACCGCATCAACGAGTTCCTGCTGGCGCGCGAGGTCTGAGCCGGCCGGGTCCGCCGGCCGTCACCACCCAGCGCCCCCGGCGCCACGGACGGGAGGCCCGGATCGCGACGTGCGGGCACGTCGCGATCCGGGCCTCCCGGCTCTCCCCCGCTACCAGCGCGGGGTGGTGACGCCGACGCCGTCCGCCCACTCGAAGACCTGGCGGCCGTCGATCCAGACACGTGTCGCGCGACTGGTCGCGTCGAGCGGGTCGCCGTCCCAGAGCACGAGGTCGGCGTCGTGGCCCACGGCCAGCCGACCGACACGGTCACCGAAGCCCAGGAACTCGGCTGGGTTGACGGTGAGCGCCTCGAGCGCGGTCTGGGCGGGCAGTCCCTCCTTCACCGCGGCGGTGGCCTGGTCGACGAGCATGCCGATCGGCACGACGGGGGCGTCGGTGGTGATCGCGACCCGGACGCCGGCGGCGGCGATGGTGGCGAGGTTCGGGATGCCGCGGTCACGGAGCTCCACCTTCGAGCGGCTCGTGAACAGCGGGCCGTAGATGACCGGGATGTCCTTCTCGGCGAGCAGGCTGGCGATCTTGTGCGCCTCGGTGCCGTGGTTCACGACGAGTCGGTACCCGAACTCCTCGGACAGCCGGATGGCGGTCGCGATGTCGTCGTGGCGGTGGGTGTGCTGGTCCCAGACGAGTTCGCCGTCGAGGACCCGGACGAGTGCCTCCTTCGTCAGGTCACGCGCGAACGGCTCACCCTTCGCGGCGGCGGCGTCACGGGCGGCACGGTAGTTCTGGGCCTCGACGAAGGCGTCACGGATGATCTTCGCGACGCCGAGGCGCGTCGACGGCGTCTGGCCCTTGCCGCCGTACACCCGCTTCGGGTTCTCGCCGAGCGCGCTCTTGATGCTCACCGAGTCCGAGATGAGCTGTTCGTCGACGGTGCGCCCGCCCCAGGTCTTGAT
Organism: Curtobacterium sp. PhB137; assembly: GCF_003814955.1. Lineage (NCBI taxonomy): Bacteria > Bacillati > Actinomycetota > Actinomycetes > Micrococcales > Microbacteriaceae > Curtobacterium > Curtobacterium sp. PhB137. Next base: position 81,854 of record NZ_RKQO01000008.1, read on the forward strand.
GGCGACGGTCTGGCCGCCGATCGGGTTGCCGGACCCCGGCTTCACGACGATGCTCGTGATGCCCCCGGCGAGCGCGTCGCGGAAGCCCTCGTCGTCGATGTCGATCGCGTCGATCGCACGGACCCCGGCCATGTTCGGGCCGGTCATCTCGTTCGTGTCGTTGCCGGCCTCGCCGTTCGCCTCCTCGTGGATGCCGACGTGGCCGTGCGACTCGACGAACCCGGGGACGAGCCACGCACCGGCTGCGTCCACCACGGTGATCCCCGGGGGCGGTGTGACGTCCGGGCCGATCGCGGTGATGCGGCCGTCCTCGACGACGACCGCGCCGCCGTCGAAGGCGGGGGCGGAGACGGGGACGACGTGGGCACCGGTGATCGCGAAGGAGTTGCTCATGCCACCAACGCTACGCGGACCGGCGAAATACGAATTCCTGGCGTCGGGCGTCCGGGGGTCCCTACGCTCCCGGCATGGTGCATCGGAACGAGACCCCGGACGTCCACGACGGCTCGACCGCGCTCGGGGGCCAGACCGCGCACAGCGGCGTGCTCGTGCACCGCGGATGGCCCGTGCACGGCAGCGCGGAGCGTCCGTGGCGCAGCGCCCACAGGGGTTCCCGCGCCGATCGGATGACCACGTCCGTCCGGGTGTCGCTCCCGCCGCGGATCGCTCGTGCTCGGTGGGAGCCCGATGCCCGGACCGAGGCGCTGCTCGACCGCGCAGCCGCGGCGCTCCGGTCGCTCGACGTCCACCACGGTTCCCGGCTCGCCCCGCTCGGGTCGGTGATCGGTCGGACCGAGGCCGTCGCCTCGTCGCGGATCGAGGACGAGTCCGCGTCGCTCGACGACTGCGCCCGAGCACTCGTGGGCATCCGCGCGAACCCGAGTGCGACCGTCGTCGTCCGCGCCGCCGGTGCGATCGAGGGGTTGGTCGCGGCAGCGGACACGGGCGTGATCACCGAGGCCGCGCTGCTCGAGGCGCACCGGCTGCTCATGCGCGACGACCCGGTCGACGGGCGGTACGCCGGGCGCTACCGCAGCGTCCAGAACTGGATCGATGGCGGTGACACCCCGCGGCTGGCGACGTACGTCCCGCCGCCGCCGGAGCTCGTCGCGCCCCTGATGGCCGACCTGTTCGCGTTCCTGCACCGGACGGACCTGCACCCGATCGCCCAGGCCGCGATCGGGCACGCCCAGTTCGAGTCGATCCACCCGTTCACCGACGGCAACGGCCGGATCGGACGTGCGCTGATCAGCGCCGTGCTGCGACGCCGGGGCGTCACGACGACGGTGACCGCGCCGATCGCCACTGCGCTCGCCGCGGATCGGGGCCGGTACTTCCGGCACCTCGAGCGGTACCGCGACGGGGTCGTGGACGCCCTCGTGGCAGACGTCGCGATCGCCATCGGCACCGTGTGCGACGAGGCGACCGTGACCGGCCTGCTGCTCGACGAGCACGCGGCCGACCGGATGGCGGGTCCGTGTGCCACGAGAGCCCACGCCGCCGTCGGACGGGCGCTCTCCGACGACCCGGTCCTGACCGAGGCCCGACTGCAGGACCTCCTCGCCGGTGTCGACGGCGGACCTGTCGACGAGGACCTGGCCGGCTCCGTGGCCGCAGACCTCGTGCGCGCCGGAGTGCTGCGTCCGGTCACCGAGCGGCGGCGTGACCGTGCCTGGGTCGCACCGGCCGTCGCGGACGAGCTCGAGGCCTTCGAGCAGCGGGTCCGCGCGGGGGTGGCGGGGCGGGCGCGGTCCGACCGGTTCCGGGCGGGGCGGCCGGCGGACGGTGCGACCGGTTCCGGGCGGGGCGGGCGGCGGACGCGGTGCCACCGGTTCCGGGCGGCGGCGTGACGCCCGGCTCGCCACGGGGCCGTGCGCATAGGGTGGGACGGTGAGCACCGAGCACTCCCAGGCCACCCCGCCCACCGCCGCCAAGCGGCCCGTGACGCGGACCCACCACGGCATCGACTTCGTCGACGACTACGAGTGGCTGCGTGACAAGGAGTCGCCGGACACCCTCGCCTACCTCGAGGCCGAGAACGCCTACACCGACGCCGCCACCGACCACCTCGCCCCGCTGCGCGACCGCGTCTTCGCCGAGGTCAAGAACCGTGTCCAGGAGACCGACCTCTCAGTGCCGGTGCGCATGGGCGGCTGGTGGTACTTCACCCGCACGGCCGAGGGCAGCCAGTACGGCGTGCACTGCCGTGCGCCGATCGCCGGTCCGGACGACTGGACCCCGCCGGCCGTCGTCGAGGGCGAGTCGACCCTCCCCGGCGAGCAGGTCGTCCTCGACGGCAACGCCCTGGCCGACGGCCACGAGTTCTTCTCCCTCGGCACCTACGACATCAGCGACGACGGCACCCGCCTGGTCTACGGCATCGACGTCGAGGGCGACGAGCGGTACACCCTGCACGTGCGCGACCTGGCCTCTGGCACCGACCTCGGCGACGCCATCCCGAACACCGGGGCAGGCGCGACCTTCGACCCGGCCGGCCGCTACGTCTTCTACCCGACGGTCGACGAGTCGTGGCGTCCGGACAAGATCTGGCGGCACGCGGTCGGCACTACAGCGTCCGACGACGTCCTGGTCTTCGAGGAGCCCGACGACCGCTACTGGGTCGGCGTCGGCGTCACCCGGTCGTCGCAGTACATCGTCATCGAGCTCGGGTCGAAGATCACGTCCGAGGCCCTGGTGCTCGACGCCGCCGACCCGACCGGCGAGTTCCAGGTCGTGTGGCCGCGACGCGACGGCGTCGAGTACGAGATCGAGCATGCCATCGTCGGCGGCAGCGACCGGTTCCTGGTGCTGCACAACGACGGTGCCGAGAACTTCGAGCTCGTCGACGTCCCCGCGGACGACCCCACGTCCGAGCGCGACCGCCGGGTCGTCGTGGCGCACCACACCGAGCGCCGCATCGAGTCCGTCGACGCCTTCGCCGGGCACCTCGCGCTCGAGTACCGCTCCGAGGCGCTCCCCCGCATCGCGATCATCCCCATCGAGGGTGACGGGTACGGCGACGCGCACGAGGTCCCCTTCGACGAAGCACTGTTCTCGGCCGGGCTCGGCGGCAACCCCGAGTGGGACCAGCCGACGCTCCGCATCGGGTTCACCTCGTTCGTCACCCCATCCGAGGTCAGCGACCTGGACCTGGCGACCGGCCAGGTGACGGTCCTGAAGCGCCAGCCGGTGCTCGGCGGCTACGACCCGGCCGACTACGCGCAGGAGCGCGACTGGGCCACCGCGTCGGACGGCACCCGCGTGCCGATCTCGCTCGTCTGGCGCCGCGACGCCGTCGACGCGGACACCCCCTCGCCGCTCCACCTGTACGGCTACGGCTCGTACGAGCACTCGATCGACCCGGGCTTCAGCGTCATGCGCCTGTCGATGCTCGACCGCGGCGTCGTCTTCGCGGTCGCCCACGTGCGCGGTGGCGGCGAGATGGGTCGCCACTGGTACGAGAACGGCAAGACCCTGACGAAGAAGAACACGTTCACCGACTTCGTCGCGGTCGCCGACCACCTGATCGAGTCCGGCCGCACCACCGCGGACCGGCTCGTGGCCGAGGGCGGCAGCGCCGGCGGGCTCCTGATGGGTGCGGTGGCGAACATCGCACCGGACCGGTTCGCCGGGATCGTCGCCGCGGTGCCGTTCGTCGACGCGCTCACGAGCATCCTCGACCCCGACCTGCCCCTGACCGTCATCGAGTGGGACGAGTGGGGCGACCCGCTGCACGACGCCGAGGTCTACCGCTACATGAGCGAGTACACCCCGTACGAGAACGTCCGCGACGACGTGCAGTACCCGCGGATCCTCGCCGTGACGTCGATCAACGACACCCGTGTGCTCTACGTCGAGCCAGCGAAGTGGACCGCGAAGCTGCGTGAGTTCGGGGCGCCGGTGCTGCTGAAGACCGAGATGTCCGCGGGCCACGGTGGCGTGAGCGGTCGGTACGCCTCGTGGAAGGAGCGGGCGTTCGAGCTCGCTTGGCTGCTCGACGTGCTCGGGCTGGCCGACGAGGCGCCCGCCGCCTGATGACTTGGTGAGCAGAAATGGTCGGGTTGCCCTCAGGCACCCGACCATTTCTGCTCACGAAGCGAACGCCCGCGCCCGCGCCCGCGGCCCGCGCCTCACACGCGGTTGAGCGCGTGCACCGCCTCGTCGTAGGACTCCTCGGCCAGGCGCACCCGGTCCCCCGCGAGCACGCCGTACCCGAACGTCCCCTCGCCACCGCGTTCGGCGATCGCCGCGTTGGTCCGCAGCGCGTCGAGGGCGTGCAGCGATCGGACCCGCTCGGTCAGCACGTCGGCCGCGCTGCCGATCCGCTTCCACAGCGCGTGCGGGAACGCGTCGTCACCGAGGACGTCCATCGCCATCCGCGCCCGCATCGTGCCCTGCCAGGCGGCTTCGGTGGTCGCACGGTCGGCGGCCTCGCGCTCGGCGGCGGTGTCCGAGGTGTCGTCGGCGACCGCGGCCCGGACGAGCTCGCGGATGTGCGGCTTCACGACGGCGCCGACGTCCTGCGCGACCTTCTTCGGCGATCGGAGCGACCACTCGGTCGGGGTCGGCCGTTCGACGGCGTCGTCGAGCGCGTCGAGCAGCTCGAGGAACGGCTCGCCGTGCACGAACGCGACGACGTCCCGCACCGACTGGTCGCGACGCTCACGGGTCGAGGCCAGGATGCGTTCGCGGGTCATCGAGTCGACCAGGTCGTCCTGCGCCGGGGTCGACGCGCGCGGCAACCGGTCGATCAGGTACTCGTTGAGTGCTGCGCGCGCGGTCACGGCAGCCAGGCCGTCGGCCGCCTCGGCGGCGCGGTCGACGGTGTCGCCGGCGGCGAACGCCGGACGGTAGGCGCCGAGGATCGACGCGATCTCGAGGGCGGTCTCAGCCGTCTGCCGGAGGTCGGCCGCGTCGCCGGAGCGGAGCCGCGATTCCTGGCCGAGCAGCGCAGCGCGCAGCTTCCGCAGTCGCTTCGCGAGGACGCGTGCGGTCGTGCCCTTGTCCGGCTTCTCCTCGGTCTGGAGGCGCGGTGCCGGTGCTCCTGCCAGCCCGCGTGCCAGCTTGGACGCGACGGCGGCGGGGCCGGCACCCACGGCCGCGAAGCGCGCGTCGAGGGCAGCGAAGAGCTCGTGCGCGACCTGCGGGTCGACGTCGGCGACGGCCTCGACCTCGACCTCGCGCCACGTGCGCGGTGTCTCCGGAGCGTCGTCGTCGAGGCGCTGCGCGGTCACCTGGTCATCGGCGAGCTCGGCGACCTGGTCGCCGTCCTCGTCGAGCAGGCGGGTGACGGTGCGGGTGGTCGTGATGCGGACCACGGGGCGCAGGCCACGGCCGCGTCGCTCGGTGAAGAGCGCCGCGAGGACCTCGGTCGGCACCGTGTCGGCGTCGTCGGTCAGCGGGAAGTGCTGCTCGTGGCGGACCGTGTCCGACTCGGAGCGCTTGATGTGCCACCCGGCGTCGGGGCCACCGGTCCGCCGGCGGACCGTGACCCGCGCCGCCACCAGGTCGTACCGCTCGGTGTCCCAGTACGTCGCATCGAGCTCGAACGGCTCCTGGTGCTCGGTGCGGAGGATGCCACCGGCGCCGACGAGGTCGGGCAGGGCACCGCCCTCTGGCAGGTCGTAGGTGCGCTCGATCTCGAGGTGGGTGTCACTCACACGGTCTTGTCTACCAGGGCTTCGCCGTGCGCCTCGACCAGCGCGGGCGCATCGGTGGAGAACCGTGACGCCACCACGGCTCCGACGACGGCGACCAGGAACGGGACGAGCTGCCCGATCCACGACACGAGCGCCATCGCGGAGTACGGGATCCCCGAGCCGTTCGCTGCTTCTGCGAGTGGGAACACCAGCACGGCAGCGACGACGGGCAGGACGAGGAGCGAGTACGTCCACACCGGTCGGCGGAGCACCACGAGCCAGACCGCGAGCAGCCCAGCCGCGATGACGCCGACCTGGACCGGGGCGTACACGGGGACGTTGAGCGAACCGCTCGTGATCGCCCACCACACTGCGGCGATGGCGAACACGGCAACGGCGCCGAGGACCCGGCGGCGGCGTGCGACGTCCGACACCAGCAGGACGCTCGTCGCGACAGCGGCGCCCGGCACCACCGCGAGCCCGATCCCGACCATGTCGAAGACGAAGCGCGCCTCCGGCAGGCCGTTGTACCGCTGCAGGAGCGCGAGGACGCCCACCGAGACGACGTAGGACAGCACCGCGAGCGCGATGAGGACCGGGATCGTGCGGATGGTGTGCGGTGCAGAACGGACGGGTGTCGGCAGTGCGGTCATGGTGTCCCCCCAGGTGGATCGGTGGCCGGCGCGTCGGTGGAACAGCGCCGTGGTGAACGCGCCGAACGCGAGTGCGGTCGGCGAGAGGTCGAGTTCGTGGGCATCGCGCACGTCGGCGAGCCACTGCTCGCGGCGGGCGGCGCGGTGTGCTGCGGGTGAGACGGCGACGGCGACCCCCACGAGCGCCCGGTCGAGCGCGCTCACGAGGTCACCGGCCGGTGGGCCGAGCGAGCCGGACGAGCGGGCGTCGCGGCGGGCGGACGCGCGGCGACGAGGTCGCGTGCGGCGTCGACCCCGTCCAGCGTGAACTCGTAGAGCCGACGACGCGGCCCCGGCCGGCTGGTCTCGTCGTCCCACGACGACGTGATCCACCCCTGCCGCTCGAGTCGCTCGAGGATCGGGTAGACGGTGCCGGCCTGGCGCCCGGTGGCCTTGATGACGAGCAGCCCCCATGCCGGGCCGTCGACGGTCAGCAGCGCGTCGAGCACGTCGAGCGTCGGGGCGGTGATGCGTTGGATCGGATCCATGCGGCTTAACCTAGCTATATCGGATAAGCGCGTCAAGGCCGTCCAGAAAGCGGGGTTAGCCTGGCGCCATGAGCGACACGATCACCCGCGAGCAGTTCACCCCCGAAGCCGGCGGCGTCACGATGTTCACGACCACGTGGTGCGGCTACTGCGCCCGGTTGAAGAACCAGATGACGAAGGCCGGCGTGCCCTTCACCGAGGTCGACATCGAGCAGACCCCGGGCACGGCGGAACTCGTCGCCGAGGTCAACGGCGGCAACCAGACCGTTCCGACGCTCGTGTTCCCCGACGGCAGCACCGCGACGAACCCGTCGCTGGCCGAGGTGCAGTCCCGCATCTGAGCGGCGAAGTACCGCACACACGCATCTGAGCGGCGGAGCCCCGCACAACCGAAGTCCGTCCGAACCGCGTGATCACGTGGTTCGGACGGACTTTGGTCGTGCTGAACGGGTGCGCGCCGCGCGACGCGGTCCCTAGCCCCCGAGCGCCTCGGTCAGCAGCGCGGCCATGGCGTCGAGCTGGATGTCGCCGGAGTCGACGAGTTCCTCGTCCGAACCGTCGAGCGCGCGAGCGGCCAGGGACGCCTTCGAGTCGATGAGCTCGGCGATCTTGGTGTCGATCGTCTGCGCGGCGATGATGCGCCACGCGGTGACGGGCTCTTCCTGCCCGATGCGGTGCACGCGGTCGATCGCCTGGGTCTGCTCGGCGCTCGTCCACGACAGCTCGGCGAGCACGACGTTGGACGCCACCTGCAGGTTCAGACCCACGCCGGCCGCGGTGAGCGAGCAGACGATCACGGCGACGTCGGGGTCGTTCACGAACGAGTCGATCTGCGCCGTGCGCTGCGTGGCCGTCTGGTCGCCGCGGATCGTGGCGGTGCGCAGGCCACGTCGAGCGAAGACCTCTTCGGCCTGGTCCATCACGTCGAGGTGCTTCGCGAAGAACACGACCTTGCCGACGTTCGACGCGAGTTGCGCGGCGTAGTCCGCTGCGAGCTGGGCCTTGGCGCGACCGATGCGTCGGACCATCGAGAACACGTTCTCGCCGGTCGACGAGGCGTCCTGGTCCTCGAGCTCCCAGCGGGCGACCTGCCGGACGAGCTTGTGGTCGATGCCGACGACCGGGTCCTGCCCGGTACGGGCGTCGAGCGCCTGGTGGTACCGGCGGACGAGCTTCGCGGTGAGCTCGCGCTCGGCGTCGCGGATGGAGCGGCCCTCGTCGCCGTCGAGCTCGACGGGGATGTCGGCGATCCGGCGGGCCGGGATGTCCGCGGCGACGTCGACCTTGCGGCGTCGGACGATGCCCTGGTCGATGACGGCACGACGGGCCTCGACGAAGAAGCCCTGGTCGGCCGGGGTCAACCCGATCTCCTCGAGCTCGTTCATGAGCTTCGCGCGGGGCTTCTTGTCGTCGATCCAGCCGAGGTACTCCCAGATGGTGCGGAAGTCCTCGACCGAGTTGATGAGCGGGGTGCCCGTCAACGCCATGAGCAGCGGTGCTGCGGTGCGCTGCCGGATGCGGTCGGCGATCTGCAGCACGAAGCGGGCGCGCTGCGAGTCCTTGTTCTTGATGAAGTGCGCCTCATCGACGACCATGCCCTTGAAGCCGAAGCCACCGAGCCAGCCGGCGTGCCGGTCGAGGATCTCGTAGTTCACGATGATGATGTCGGCAAACCCGTCGAGGTCGTTGCCGTCCCCGTGGATGACGGTGGCGCGGTGGTTCGGCACCCAGCGCTCGGCTTCGCGCGCCCAGTTCGTCTTGACGACGTTCGGCACGACGACGAGCAGCGGGAACGCGTTCGCGGCGTCGGCGGCGAGCAGCGACTGTGCCGTCTTGCCGAGGCCCGGCTCGTCGGCGAGCAGGAACGTGCGGTGCCCCTGCGACGCGGCGGCGACCAGTTCGGCCTGGTGCTTCATCAGCGTGGTGCCGGAGCGGGAGTGCAGCGAGGTCGGCTCGGGCAGCGGCATCGTCGCCGCTCCCCCGCCTGCGCCGTACTCGAACGACTTGAACAGCGGCCCGAAGAGCTCCCAGTTCGCCAGCCGACGCGGGTGTGCGACGGGCTGGTCGGCGAGTGCGAAGTCCGGCGGCAGGAACGGGTTGGCGAGCTGACGCTGCACGACCGCCTGCGGGGTGACCGCGCGCACCGGGGTCTCGGCGACCGGGGTGGGCTCGGCCGCGATGACGAGGTCCTCCGGCTGCAGCTCCATGCCGCCGGCGATCATCATGTCGCGCTTGACGGCGCGGGTCGCCTCGGAGACCTGCACCTCTTCCGCCAGCAGCTGGATGACGCTGGTGTCGCGGGCCGCGGTCTTCGCGAGGATCGTCGCCACGCCGTCGAGCCGCTTGAGCTGCTCGGCGCGCTGCGAGTCGGTGAGGTCGGTGTCGCCCTTCACCCGTGCGCGCTCTTCGCGCATGAGCAGTGCGACGGCCTGGAACTTCGTCCGGTTCGTCGCCTTGAGCGGTCCGCGCTGCGCCGCCGCCTCGACCTCGCGCACCGCGCGGGCGAGGACGGGGATCACGCCGTCGTTGTCCAGCGGCCTCGTCCGACGTGACGCGGTCCGCGTCCCGCCGGCAGCTCGCCGGGTGCCTGATCGAGCCAACGCTCCTCCTGTTCCGCCCACGCATCGGGGCGAGCCGCCCGTGGGGCGGAAGTCCTGCACCGGGGCCTGACACGGCTCCGGTTCGGCTGCGGGCCACCGTGGCCCACCGCATCGCCGGTCCCCGCTTCGGGACGTCCGGTGGAGTCCCGCGGACCGTTCCACCGCGAGCGCCTGCTCGGCGCCGGGTGCGACGGTCCGCGCCGGGATCCGGCGTCGTCACACGCACGTGACGCCCCCGCGGGGCGGTCACGGCCCGGTTCCCGCGTCGATCAAGTGATCGACGGCTGCGTCCGGAATCGACGCGGCACGCGGGAACGCGGTGCGTGCGCGCTCAGTTTACTCCCCGACCCCCGACAGGGGCGACTCCTCGTCGCCCGCGCGCGTCGCGCCTCCTGGAATGCCCCGTGTGCCGGCCGGGAGGCACGGTGCGGGCCCGCCACGCGCCTCCCGTCCGACGCCGGTCGCGTCCACCCCGCCGACGCGACAGATCCCGGGTCCCCACGCCGACCACCCCGCGAAGCGACAGATCCCGGATCCCCTCGCCGACCACCCCGCCGAAGCGACAGATTGCCGCCAACGTTCCGCGCAGATCTGTCGCTTTCGCGACGGGGGCCGCGAGCCGTCAGACGCGGGGCGCGGACCGCGGGCGGACCAGACCGGCCGCCGGCAGGACCGGAGCAGCCTCGGCCAACGCGGCCCGCGTCGCCGCGAGGAGCTGCTCGGCGGTCTGGATGCCGTTCGCGGAGCCGGTGGTCGCCTGGCCGCCGGCGTGGGCCAGCAGCTGGGCACCGATGGCAGGCCCGATGCGGTCGGCCTCGCGCGGGTTGCGGGCGACCCAGTCGCGGGCGATCGCGTCGGCGAGGCGCTCGGCCGCGGCTCCGCGGTCGGCGTCTCCGCGCGATCGGTGCCAGAGGCCTGTGACGACCAGGTGCGCGACGACCGCCCCGATGTCACGGACCGGGAAGCCCCACCCCGCGGTGTCGATGTCCAGCAGGCCGGAGATGCGCCAGGGCTCGTCCTCGTCGACGAAGACCTGCTCGAGGTGCAGGTCGCCGTGCACGACCTGCTTCGTCGCGCTCGTCCAGCCGATCGACCGGCGGCCGATGGCGTCGTACAGGCGGTCGATCTCGTCGGCGTCCTGCGGCAACGCGGCGATGAGCGTGCGGCGGTGCCAGTCGGCGTGGTCCATCGCGTCGGCACGGGCCTGCTGGGTCATCGGGACGGTCGCGACCCGACCGCTCAGGGCGGCCAGCGACGCGACGAACCGCGGGTCGTCGGCGATGTCGAGGATGCGGCTGCCGGCCGGCACGCCGCGGATCCGCTCGAGTACGAGGAGCCCGTCGCCGCGGCTGGACAGCACGCGGGGCACCGGCAGGCCCGCCGCCACGAACTGCTCGTGCGACTTCACGATCGGCGCGACCCGGTGCGGACGGACGATCTTCAGGAACAGGGTGCGCTCGGGGGCGTCCACCCGCACCACCGCACGCTTGCCCGGTCGGTACGCGGCCACCGTGAGCACCGGGTCGGTGACCGGCATGCCGAGCGTCGTCAGGAGCTCGGCGACCGCGTCGCGGTAGGTCACCTGCGGCAGCACCGGCAGACCCGGGTCGTTCGGGTACGCCCACACCGAGACGGGTTCGCCGGTCGCGGGGTCGGTGACGATCGCACTGTTCTGGTCGTGCGCGCCGCCGGTGTCGACGTACGTCAGGACGGTGGCGCGCTGGCCGTTCCGGTCGACGGTGTCGACCTCGTAGCCGTACAGGTAGCCGTTGCCCGAGGGCTCGACGGAGTGCGCCCGTGCGGCCACGACGGAGGTCCCGGAGCCGGCGAAGGCCTGCGGGATGACGCGCTCATGGTTGGGCCACACGACATCAGTCAACCGTGTCCGGACGTTTTCGTCGCGTTCGTGCACGGCTCGGCGTGCGGGCGGTGGCTAGCGTGGTCGGGGTGAACCCGGTCGCGCGTCTCCGCAGCTCCAGTCGCACGCCGTTCCTGCAGGTCGTGAAGACCGCGGTCGCGGTCGTCGCGGCGGTGCTGCTGTGCCGGCTGCTGATCCAGGGACCGTTCCCGACCTTCGCCGCGATCGCCGCGCTGCTCGTCGTGCAGCCGAGCATCAACCAGTCGTTCGTCAAGGGCCTTGAGCGGAGCGCCGGTGTCGTGCTCGGCGTGCTGCTCGCCACCGGGTTCCACCTGCTGCTCGGCGACTCGGTGTGGGTCGTCCTGCTCGTGGTCGTGCTCGCCATCCTCATCGCCTGGGTGCTCCGGCTGACCCCGACCTCGGCCACCCAGGTCAGCATCAGCGGGATGCTCGTGCTCACCGCGGGGGTCGTCACGCCGAACTACTCGGCCGACCGGATCCTCGAGACCGTGATCGGTGCGGTCGTCGCCCTCGTCGTGAACGCCCTGATCATCCCGCCGGTCCTGCTCGAGCCGGCGCACCTCGCCGTCGCCCGACTCGCCCGCGACACCGCCGTGGCCTTCGAACGCGTCGCGATCGGCCTGACCGAGGGGTGGGACCGCGACCGGTGGCAGGACGCCCTGGTGCGGGCGCGCGCGCTCCGGCAGCAGCACGCGAAGACCGAGGCATCACTGAACGCAGCCCGCGAGTCGCTGACGATGAACCCGCGTGGTGGCCGGCACCGCACGATCCTCGACCGCGACGTCGCCATCACCGAGCACCTGCGCGTCCTGGTCACGCGCGTCACCGGCATGACCCGGGCGATCCACGACAACACCGCACCAGACCTGCGCGCCGACCCGGTGGTCGGCGGCATCGCGACCGAGGTGGCCCGGATCGGATCGGACGTCCGCGCGCTGAGCGCCCGGGTCGAGTCGACACGGCTGGACCCGTCGTTCGCCGCGGGCGCCGGTCGGGACGATGCCGGGGTGGCGACCGCGGAACCCGCGCTGACCGCGCCGATGGAGATCGTGCGACCGAACTCACGGCACTGGGTGCTCATCGGCGCCCTGCTCGAGGACGTCCGACGCGTGCGCGAGGAGCTGCTCGGCGAGGACGACTGACGCCGGTCGGTCGCGGCGTGCCAGTGCCGGCGCCGCTCGGGCGCGGCGTGCCGGTGCCGGTCAGCGCGTGGCGCGTGCGGCTTCGGCCGCCGTCTGCACGACGTCGTCCCAGATCACCGCGGCCGGCACGGCGGGATCGGTGCCGGGCACGCCCACGTCGGCGAACCGGCTGATCTCCGCGACGACGGCCTCGGTGCCGACTTCGCGCGCCGCGCGGCTCGCCACGTCGGGGACGGCCGTCCGCAGTTCGGCGACCACGCGGTCGCGGCGGACGCCCTCCATCTGGCCGAGTGCGCCGATGCCCTTCCACGCGGCATCGAGCTCCGCGCGGAGACGGACGATGGCCGGGTGGTCGACGGACGCGTGGTCGATCGGGTCGTTCATGGTGCCCCCTGGTGCAACGGACCGCCCTTCGGGTAAGCGCTGTCCGCCAGGTGATCCTACCAATGAAGCAAGAAGTCCTCATGTCCCTAGAACGCGGGACAGACCGTTCTGCCCGGTGGCCTGGCAGCCACGGTACCCGCTCCTGTGACGAGATTCAGTGAGTTCGGCCCGGGCATCGACCCTCCGCGCCCGTTCGATGCCACGATGGGTCCGAGGAGGTCCACTATGCGGCTGTTGGTGGTCGAGGACGACGACGAGATGCGTGCCCTGATGGAGCGCGGTCTCGCTGCCGAGGGGTACCGCGTGACGGCGGTGGAGAACGGGGTCGAGGCGCTCATCGCCCTCGGCGAGCAGGCGTTCGACCTGGCCGTCGTGGACGTGATGATGCCCGGCATGTCCGGGTTCGAGCTCGCACGACGCATCCGCGAGCGCGAGGACCCCGTGCGGATCCTGCTCGTCACCGCGCGCGATGCCGTGGACGACCGCGTGTTCGGCCTCGACGCCGGCGCGGACGACTACCTCACCAAGCCGTTCGCGTTCGCCGAGCTCACCGCCCGGCTCCGCGCCCTCGGTCGCCGCGAGTCCGCCGGGGCACCCCGCACGATCGAGGTCGGCGACGTGTCGATCGACTCCGAGGCCCGTCGCATCTCGATCAAGGGCCAGCGCGTCGCCGTCAGCCCGACCGAGTTCGCGCTGCTTCGCCTGCTGGCGCGCTCCGCCGGCAGCGTGGTCGACCGGCCGAAGATCCTCGAAGAGGTCTGGGACGGCTCGCAGCACGTCGACCCGAACGTCGTCGAGCAGTACATCTCGTACCTCCGCAAGAAGCTCGTCGCTCATGAGGCCACCGTCGCGATCGCCACCGTGCGCGGCCGCGGGTACCGCCTGGATCTGCTCGGGGCGTGAGCGGGGCCTCCGCTCGCCCGGGGCCGGACCGCCCACGACGCGGTCTGGTCCGCCCCCTGCGCCTGCTGTCGCTGCGGGCACGGATCACGATCGGCTCGACGGCGATCGCCGCGGTCGTGATCGTGCTGCTCGTGCTGGTGATGCGGTTCCAGGTGGTCAGCGTCGTCGCGAGTGCGACCCGCACCCTGTTGGACGCCGACGCCGACCCGTACGTCGCCACGCTCGAGGTGGACAGCGATCCCGACCTGTCCCCGCCGGGCAACGCGCAGCTCGTCGCCGTGGTCTCACCGTCCGGCGACATCGTGCTCTCGACGATGCCCACCCGGGTGGAGAGCGCTCTCGGCAGCCTGACCTCCACTCCGGCCGGCACCTCGATCATCCGGGTGTCCGGGTCCGAGTACCGCGTGGTCGTCGAACACCCCGTGAACCAGGCCGGCCGGTGGACGGTCGTCGCCGCCCGGAACTCGCAGGCCGAGGCGATCGTGGTCGACGACCTCACCTCGACCCTGTCGCTCACCGGCGTCGCGATCCTGCTCGCCTTCGGCGTCGCTTCGTGGATCCTGGCGACCGCGGCACTCCGTCCCGTCAACCGGATGCGCCGTGAGGCCGAGCGGCTGTCGGTCGCGCCCGAACGGGCCGAGCTGCCCGTCGGCCCCGCGCAGGACGAACTCGCGTCCCTCGCCACGACCCTCAACGCCTTCCTCGCTCGCACGCGCCAGGCCACCGAGCGGGAACGGCAGATGGTGTCCGACGCCAGCCACGAGCTCCGCACACCGCTCGCGATCCTGACCACCCAGCTCGACCTGGCGTCGCTCGACGGTGACGACGCCGCTGCCCTGGCCGCCCACATCGAGCGCGCCAAGCACAGCGTCGCCCGGCTCTCCCGGTTGGCGAACGACCTGCTCGCGCTGTCGCGGATCGAGGAGTCCGAACGGCGGGAACAGGACGGCGACCAGCGCCCGGAGACCGCCTGGTCCGACCTCGGCGACGAGGTCATGGCGGCCGTCGACCGGGTCCGGCTCATCGCATCGGCCAAGGACGTCACCGTCGACTTCGACCTCGAGGCCCCGGTGGCCGTCGGTGGCTCCGGACCCGGCATCGGCGGTGGGACCCACGAGCCCCGCTACCGGCTCGACACCGGCGGCATGGCACAGCTCGTCACGAACATCGCGGGCAACGCGGTGTCGGCGCTCCCCCGCGGCGGCGGCATCTTCGTGTCCTGGCGCAGCACCGGCGGCGAGGGCGTCCTGCAGGTCACCGACGACGGCCCCGGTGTCCCCGAGTCGTTCATCCCGGTGGCGTTCGACCGGTTCACCCGACCGGACGAGGCCCGGAAGTCGCGCCCGAACCCCGATCCGGCCACCGGTGCGATCGCCCTGCCGGGTGGATCCGGGCTGGGGCTCGCGATCGTCCGTGCGGTGGCCGAACGCGCCGGCGGGACGGCATCGCTGCGGAACGTGCGCTCCGGCGGACTCGAGGTCACGGTGCGACTGCCCGAGGTCGAGTAGCCGCGCGCCTCCTCCGCGCCCGCCGCGCGCGGACCGCTGCCCGCGACCACTCACTGGAAGTCCCGCGACCGCGTGCGCACGGACAGCGACAGGTGCTCGATCCGGTCCGCCACCAGGTTGACCACGCCGTCGGGCGACCGCTCGAGGATGCCGCGGACGATCACCGCCGGGGATTCCCGGGCGACCCGGCGGTAGCGGCCCCACACCCCGACGCTGCAGATGACGTTGACCAGCCCGGTCTCGTCCTCGACGTTCATGAACGTGATCCCCGACGCCGTCGCCGGACGCTGCCGGTGCGTGACGATCCCGCCGATCTCGACCCGCCGCCCGGTCTCGGCCGTCGCGGTGTCCTGCACGCTGAGCACCCGGCGGGCGGCGAGCCGGTCGCGCACGTGCCGGACGGGGTGGTCGTCGGTCGTCATGCCCGTCGACCACATGTCGGCGATCAGGACGTCGCCGCTCGTCATCTGCCCGAACAGCGGCGGTTGGACGACGACCTGCGTGTCCGGCAGCTGGTCGGCGCGCTCCGCAGCGGCCTGGGCCGCCGACCACATCGCACCGCGGCGGTCGATGTCGAACGGGGCGAAGGCGTCGGCAGCGGCGAGCGCCTCGAGCTGCGCCGTCGTCAGCCCCACCCGGCGGGCCAGGTCGGACATGTCGACGAAGGGACCGTTCGCGTCACGCTCGGCGACGATCTTCTCGGCGCTCTTCCGGCTGAGCGAGGCGACCTCGGCGAGTCCGAGCCGGACCGCGAACGCGCCGTCGCGGCGGTGCCGTGCGGTGTCGTCGGGCAGTGCCTTGTCGAAGGGCAGCACCGGCGGCTGCTCGGTGTGCAGGCAGGCGTCGTCACCGCACGGGGGCACCACCTGGTCGTCGCCGAGCGGTTCGAGCGTCGCGTCGACACCCGAGCGCAGGATGTCCGGTCGGAGCACCTGGACGCCGTGCCGACGGGCGTCGGCGACCAGGGTCTGCGGTGAGTAGAACCCCATCGGCTGCGCCCGGAGCAGCGCGGCCAGGAACGCCCCCGGGTAGTGCAGGCGCATCCAGGCGCTCGCGTAGACGATCAGGGCGAAGCTGATCGAGTGGCTCTCCGCGAAGCCGAAGTTCGCGAACGCCTGGATCTTCGCGTAGATCGCGTCGGCGTCCTCGCCGTGGATGCCGTTGTCCGACATGCCCGCGTAGAGCTTGTCGCGCAGCCGGTCGATCTTCTCGTGGCCGCGCTTCGAGCCCATCGCCCGCCGCAGCAGGTCGGCGTCGTCGCCCGAGCAGTTGCCGACCGCGATCGCCATCTGCATGAGCTGCTCCTGGAACAGCGGCACGCCGAGGGTGCGTTCGAGCACCGGTTCGAGCGACGGGTGGATGTAGGTGATCGGTTCCTCGCCGGTCCGACGCCGGATGTAGGGGTGCACGGCACCGCCCTGGATCGGGCCGGGGCGGACGAGGGCGACCTCGATCACCAGGTCGTAGAACCGCCGTGGGAGCAGCCGGGGCAGGGTGCCCATCTGCGCGCGGGACTCCACCTGGAACACCCCGATGGTGTCGGCTCGGCAGAGCTGGTCGTAGACGCCCTGTTCCTCCTTCGGCATGGAGTGCATCTCCCAGCGTTCCCCGCAGTGCTCCGCCGCCAGGTCGAACGAGTACTGCAGCGCCGCGAGCATGCCGAGGCCGAGCATGTCGAACTTCACGAGCCCCATGAAGGCGCAGTCGTCCTTGTCCCACTGCAGCACCGTGCGGCCGTCCATCCGCGCGTGCTCGATCGGCACGACCTCGCCCACCGGCCGGTCGGTGAGCACCATGCCGCCCGAGTGGATGCCGAGGTGGCGCGGGAAGCCCAGGACGTCGCTCGCCAGCCCGACGACCGCCGGCGGGATGTCGTGGTCCTGGCTCTCGGTCACCGAGCCCCACCGTTCGACCTGCTTCGACCAGGCGTCCTGCTGCCCCGGGCTGTGGCCGAGGGCCTTCGCCATGTCGCGGACGGCACCCTTCGGGCGGTACGTGATGACGTTCGCGACCTGGGCGGCGTTGTACCGTCCGTACTTCTCGTAGACGTACTGGATCACCTCTTCGCGGCGGTCCGAGTCGAAGTCGACGTCGATGTCGGGCTCTTCGTCGCGCATCGCCGACAGGAACCGCTCGAACGGCAGGCCGTAGCGGATCGAGTCCACCGCGGTGATCTCGAGCAGGTAGCAGACCGCGGAGTTCGCGGCGGAGCCCCGCCCCTGGCAGAGGATCCCCCGGCCGCGGGCGTACTGCACCATGTCGCGCACGATCAGGAAGTAGCCGGGGAAGTTCTTGTCCTCGATCACGGCGAGCTCGCGTTCGATGCGCTCGCGCTTCTGCGGGTCCACGCCGTCGGCGCTGCCGGGGTAGAGCCGACGTGCACCCGTCCAGGTGAGCTCCCGCAACCAGGACATCGCGGTGTGGCCGTCCGGCACGTCGAGGTCGGGCAGCCCGGGCTTGACCGTGCGCAGCCGGAACCCGAGTTCGTCGGCCAGCGTGACGGTGTTCTCGATCGCCCCCGGGTACCGCCCGAACCGTCGGGTCATCTCGGCGCCGGAGCGCAGGTGCGCGGTGTCGGCGGCCGGCAGCCACCCGTCGATCTCGTCGAGGCTGCGCCGGGCCCGGACCGCGGCCAGCGCCGTCGCCACCGGGAACCGGTCCGGGGTGGCGTAGTGGACGTTGCCGGTCGCGACCAGGGGCAGCGTGTACCGCTCGGCGAGGGTCGCGAGCACGTCGTTCCGCGCGCTGTCGAGCGGGTCGCCGTGGTCGAGGAGCTCCACCACGACGTTGCTGCGCCCGAAGCGGTCGAGCAGCACGCGCAGCGCGGTCTCCGCCGCGGACTCCCCGCCCTGCTCGAGCGCCTGTCGGACGGTGCCCTTCCGGCACCCGGTGAGCACCCGCCAGTGTCCGTCGGCCCGTCCCGCGAGCTCGTCGAGGTCGTAGCGCGGGCTGCCCTTCTCGGACCCGGCCGCGAGGTGCGCACTCGTCACCGCGCCCGCGAGCCGGTGGTAGCCGTCCTGCCCGTCGGCGAGCAGGAGCAGGTGGGAGCCCTCGGGATCAGGGACGCCGTTCTGCGGTTCGGTCAGGCCCAGCGAGAGCTCGGTGCCGTAGACGGTGCCGACCTGCGGGTACGCCTCGGCGACCTCGGCCATCCGGGCGGCACCGTAGAAGCCGTCGTGGTCGGTGAGGGCGAGGGCGTGCAGGCGCAGCCGTGCGGCTTCCTCGAACAGCTGCTCGGGCTGGCTGGCGCCGTCGAGGAAGCTGAAGGCCGAGTGCGCGTGCAGCTCGGCGTACGGCACGACCGGAGGGCCGTCGTCCGCAGCCGCCGGCTGGTCCGTGGGGACGTACGGCTCGCGCTTCCGCGACCACGCCGGGCTGTCCCCGCCGTCGCCGGCCTTCGCCGTCCCCGGACTGCGCTTGTCCGACAGGGCGCGTTCGAACTGCGACCACGGCACGGGTGGGTTGCTGTAGCCCATCAGGTCCTGCTCCTGGATCGGTTCACGTGGCGATCGCCTCCGCCCACCAGCGGTGGTCGGCCAGCACCAGGTACCAGGCACGGCCCTCGGCGTCGACGAGCTGCAGTCGGTGCAGTCGTCGACCGCCGGACTCCCACCACCGCACGACGAGCGGCCAGGGGCCCGCCCAGGCCGTGACGGGTGCGAACCCGCCGCCCCGGTCCCCCTCGGCGCGGAAGCGTTCGGGTGCGCCGGACAGCACGCCGCGGTCGTCGACGTCGACGCTCGCGCCGTCGCCGGAGACCACGTCGACCGGCCGGGGACGCTCGAGCACCGTGGCGGGCGGCGGGCCGGGCAGTTTGCCGGGCCACGGTCGGTCGCGCACGGTGGCCAGGGCACGCTCGCCGCCGGGTGGGGCGTCACCCCACGGCACGAGCACCACCCGCTCGGACAGGGTCCGGCCACCACCGACCCGCGGGCTCACCACCCCGTCGTGCCCGACCATGCCCTGGATCCGGGCCAGCCCGTGGTGCACGCGCTCGTCCGGTCCGGAGCCCCAGAGTCCGCGTTCGTGGTTCGCCATGTCGTCGACGGCGACCGGCTCGAGCACGACCGAGATGACGGGGGCCTCGAGCCCGGTCGGGTCGACCCCGCCGGCGAGCTGCCACCGCACCCGGTCGACGACGTCGGCGGCGTCGAACCACCGGGGGTGCGCCCACGTGCGTTCGAGCAGGATGTCCCGCTCGTCGACGATCCCCACCCGGATGGTCGTCGCGACCAGCCCCGCGGCGCGGAGGCGTGCGGCGAAGTCATCGGCGGAGCGCCGGAACGCGAACGCGATCTGGTCGGCACGGTCGAGCGGGGGCTCGAAGGCGGCCTCGATCCGGAGCTCGGGCGGGATCGCGCGTGCCGAGATCTCCCGCGGGTCGCGTCCGCCCGCCAGCCGGTGCAGGAACGCCCCGGCGACCCCGAACCGGTCGCGGACCTGCTCGTCACTGAGCGACGCGAAATCGCCCAGCGTGGTGATGCCGAGCCGGTCGAGCACCGTCGCGAGCTCGGGGTCGCCGAGCACACCGAGGGGCAGGGCCGCCAGGAAGTCCGACGAGCCGGAGACCGGCACGATCCGTACCCGTTCGCCGGGACGCACCGGCCGGGCCCGTGCCGCCTGCTCCGCCGCGAACGGGGTGTCCGCCACACCGGCCCGCACCGCCGGGGCGCCGTGGTCGGCCGCGATCCCCGCCAGGGTCGCCGCGGCCGCCCGCTCGCCGCCGTAGTACCGCGCCGGCCCCCGGGCACGCAGGGCGAGGGTGCCGGGCCGCAGTACCTCGACCCCGGGGACGGCCGCCTCGACCGCGCGGATGACGGGTTCGAACGCGCGGTGGTCGAGGGCGTCGTCGTAGGGGTGCACGACGAGCTCCGGACAGCGCGCCTGTGCCTCGCGCACCCGGAGGCCCCGGACGACGCCGTGCTGCCGTGCGGACGCGGAGCTCGCGAACACCAGGCCCTTCGCGACCACGGCGAAGGGTTGCTCCGGCGGTGCCCCGGCCGCGCGGGCCGCCGCGATCACCGGCCAGTCCGGACACCAGAGCACGATGGTGCGGGTCGGCGGTGGCTCGGGCAGCGCTCCGCCGCGGGCGATCGCGTCGGCACGGACACGCCCCGGCGCGATCACGACGCCACCGCCACGCCCAGCAGCACCCCGGCGATCACGACGCCACCGCCACGGGCCGCAGCACCCCGGCGATCACGACGCCACCGCCACGGGCCGCAGCACCCGGGTGTCGCCGGACCCCACCGACGGCACGGGGGTCGCCGTCCGGACCGTGCCGTCGGCCGCGGGCAGGAGCAGTTCGGCGCTCGTGGGGCGCACCGCACCCGCACGGCCGGTCGCCGTCACGGTGGCACGACGCTCGGTCAGGTGCCCGTGGCCCTGCCCGATGCCGCTCCACACCGACGACGTGATCCGCAGCGTGACGTCGGCACCGGGCCAGGACCCGAGCGCGACGAGGGCACCGCCGCGTTGCCGGAGCCGTGCAGACAGCCGGGCGACGTCACCCGGCACGACCCGCCCGAGCGGTCGGGTGAGCACGATCTGGGCGACGTCCGCCATCGCCGCGGTCACCGCGAGCCACTGGTCGCCCGGATCGGGGACGAGCACGAGCCGCTCGAGGTCGATCCCCGCGGCGGCCGCGGCCTCGATCCCGAAGGACGGCACCCCGACGACCGCGCACCACGCACCGGACGCCGAGGCCGCCTGCAGCATGGTGATCGCGAGCAGCACCGACTCGGGGACGGCGTAGGTGCCGCCGACCCGGATCGCACCGCCGGGCAGCAGGGGTTCGAGAGCGGAGGCGGTCGGGAGCCCAGCGGTGTCGACACGGGTGGACTCCATGTCGGTGACCCGGGACCGCAGGGACGTGATGCGGTCGAGCGCCGCCCGGGCGTCACCGAGGTGGTCCGCAGCGCCCGCGCCGCCCCCACGCGCAGCACCTGCGCCCGCGCGCGCAGCACCCGAACCCCCGCGCGCAGCACCGCCCCGCCCGACCCGGTCCGGGCCGGGCGACCGGAGTGCCGCCGCCGTCTGCATGCCCTCATATTCGAACATGTGTTCGATGATGTCAATCGCGTCCGACATCCGTGGACAATCGGGTCGAACGCGTGTTCGGTCAGCTCACCACGTCGCCACCGCTCCCACCGCGCCGAGCACGGACCGCGTCTTCGTCACGACCTCGTCCGCCTCGTCCACCGCCACCGACGACCAGGTCACCGCTCCCCCGGCCCCGAGCGTCCGCGACCGGACCTCGACCGGACCCACCCCGCCGCCCGAGGCGTCCACCACCGTCACCAGTGTCCGGATGACCACCGACAGGTCGACCGCCCCGCTCGCCGAGAAGTACCCGATCACCCCCGAGTACACCCCGCGCGGCGCGCCCTCGAGCCGGTCGGCGATCGCCATCGCACTGATCTTCGGCGCGCCGGTCATCGACCCGGGTGGGAACGCCGCCCGCACCACGTCCGCCGGCGACGTCCCCGACGGCAGCACGGCACCGATCGTCGACACCATCTGGTGCACGCTCGCGTAGGTCTCGACCGCGCACAGCCGTTCGACGTGCACCGACCCGGGGATCGCCGTCCGCAGCAGGTCGTTCCGCAGCAGGTCCACGATCATCACGTTCTCGGCACGGTCCTTGGCGCTCACCGCGAGTTCGTCCCGCACGGCCGCGTCGGCGGCAGCGTCGGCGAGTCGTCGCCGCGTGCCCTTGATCGGTTCCGCCAGCACGGTGCGGTCCGCGGCGATCCGCAGGAACCGCTCCGGCGACCGGCTCGCCACGCGTAGCGGGCCGAGCCGCAGGTACGCACCGAACGGGACGGGGTCCGACGCCCGCATCTGGAGGTACTCATCCAGGTGCGGGTCCGTGCCGGGGCCGACCCGGGCCTCCCGGCCCCCGCCCGGCACGGAGAAGGAGGTGGTGAGACAGACCTGGAACGCGTTGCCCTCGCGGATCTCGGCGCGGCACGCGTCGACGGCGCGTTCGTGGTCGGCTCGCGACGTGCGTCCGGCCGCTGACGACACCCCGGCCGGGAGGCCCGTGGCCGCGTCCGCCACGTCGGCCGGCGACGGCGACCCGGTCACCGTCTCGAGCCACGCCCGGTTCTGCGCGCTGGCCGCCGGTTCCGCGTCGGCGACGAGCGTCAGCGCCCAGGCGCCACCGGTGTGGTCGACGACCACGGCGCGGTCCACGAACCGCAGGTCGGCGTCGGCGTGGCCGTCGGCGGTGCGGTCCGGGCCGCCGGACTCGCGACCGAGCTCGTACCCGAGGAACCCGACCCAGCCGAGCGCGAAGCCGCAGCCGGCGATCGGCTCGGGCAGCTGCGGCGTCCGCGCGAGGAGGTCGGCCAGCACGGTGAAGGCCGGACGGTCGTCGGAGGACGACGAGCCGAACCAGCCGGCAGCGGGCGCGGCGACCTCGACGGACGCCTGCCGGTCCTGGTGGCGGAACCGGGCACGGAACGGCCCGTCCGCCCACGTCAGCACCGACCATCGCGCCCGTGGTCGAGCGGCGTCGGGTGCGCCGTCCGGCAGCGCGGAGTCGAGCCACACCAGGTCGCCCTCGACCGCGGCGGCCAGCGCGCCGAGGTCGGGGACCGGATCGAGCCGGCGGACCTCGATGCGGGCGCCGGCCGACGGACCGGTCAGATCGCGGAGATCGTCCATGCGGCGGCGTGGGACGCACCGGCGGCGAGCACCACGAGACCGCGGTCGACACCGTCGTTGAAGGCGTCCGGGGCGCACGTCATCGGCTCGACCGCCAGCCCGGCGCGGTGGTACTCGGGGACGACGTGGTCGGCCGTGTGCACCTGCACCCACGGGCACTCCGGACCGAAGGCCGCGCGGACACCCCGGCCGTCCGCCGCGGTCAGGGCGATGGTCGCGACCCCGTCGGCGTCGCGGTCGAAGCCGGTGAAGGCGTGGTCGATGAACCGATCGCCGATGCGTGTGGCGGTGCGCAGGTCGAACTCGTCGTGCACGGGGACCAGGTCGGTCGGGATCAGCCGGTCCGGCGTGACCTCGAGCACCTCGGCCGCGGGCAGGGTGAGGGTCCAGTCGTCGACCGTGCCGGCGCCGGCGACCAGGTACGGGTGCGGGCCGGTCCCCCACGGGGCGTCGTCCGCGCCGGAGTTCGTGCCGGTGATCGTCGTGTGCAGCCCGGCGTCGTCCAGCCGGTACTCGACCAGGACCTCGACGCGGTACGGGTAGCCAGCCTGGGCCTGCACGGTGGTGGCGAGCACCACGCGGTCGGACTCCTGCGCCTCGACCCGGAAGTCGGTCCAGGCGACCAGCCCGTGCAGGGCGTGGTGCCGTGCCGGTTCGGTGAGCGCGAGCTCGTGGTCGACACCGCCGAACGAGTACTCGCCGTCGACGACGCGGTTCGGCCACGGAGCGAGGACGGCACCGCGGAACGCCGGTCGGACCTCGTCGGCGGCGAACGGCACGATCAGGTCGCGACCCTCGTGCCGCAGGGTCCGCAGCGTCGCACCGACCGTGGCGATGTCGGCCGTGTACCCGGCGGCGGAGATCGTCAGCGGGGTTCCGGACAGCGGCGCATCGTTGCTCATGCGCTCAGCGTATCGGGCACGTGCGGCCACCCGCACCACGAGGAAACCCCCGTCGTTCCGGGGAACGACGGGGGTTGTTGGTGGATCTGAGGGGACTCGAACCCCTGACCCCCTGCATGCCATGCAGGTGCGCTACCAGCTGCGCCACAGACCCAGATTGTGTTGCTTCCGTGCCGACCGGTTCCCCGGAGGCACCATAGAAGCGTACACCATGCGAACGCCGGGCAACGAAATCGAAGCCGTCACCCGGGCGCGTCGCTGATCAGGCGGTGTGGTCCACCGGGAGCTCGAGCGGGATGGTCGGGCAGTCTGCCCAGAGCCGCTCGAGCGAGTAGTACTGACGGTCCTCGTCGTGGAAGACGTGCACCACGATGTCGCCGACGTCGATGAGGACCCAGCGGCCCTCGCTCCGGCCTTCGCGGCGGAGGGTCTTGGCGCCGAGCTCGAGGAGGCGCTCCTCGACCGCATCGGCGATGGACTGCACGTTGCGCTCGTTCCGACCGGTTGCGAGCAGGAACACGTCCGTGAGCTGCAACGGCCCGGTCACATCGAGCGCGACGAGGTCCTCGGCCTGCTTGGCGTCCGCCGCGAGAGCGGCGGCCTGCACGAGTTCCAGTGCGCGAGTGGAGGCGGTCACGGATTCCTTCCGGTCGTCGACCCGGCAGGGAGCCGGATCGCTTGATGGGTCACGATCATAAGCCACCCCGCCGACGCACGGCCAGGCCGCGGCCGACGCGGGTGTCGGGATCGGTGGTTCGGGTCGGGGCGTCAGCCGCCGAAGGTGTGGGTCGTGACGAGCGCGACGATGATGACCGCGGCAGCGGCGACACCGACGGCGCCGACCGTGACGCCGAGGATGAGCGGCGTGCGCGACTCCTTCGGCTTCGCGGCGGCGAGGACGACCTGGCGGGTCGAGGTGTGGCTGGACACCGCGCGGCTGGCGCGCACCGGGCTGGCGTCGGTCTCCGGCTGCTCGTCGTGCTGCTCGAGCAAGCGGTCGACCTCGGCACCGTCGATCGGTCGGTGCGACCCCGTCGAGGACAACGACGCGGGCAGGTCGATGGACCCGGTGAGGATCACCTCGCCCGTCGCGTTCAGTGCCCCGGTCGGGTCGGCGAGGGCCGAGTTCGGCAGGATGATCGCATTGGTGTCGGTCACCGCGATCCGGCGGGTGCCGGTCGAGTCGTCGTGCACCTCGGCGTCGTTCGAGCCGTGCGCCTGCTGCGACCAGTGCCCGACGGGCGGCTCGAAGGCCGTCGTCATCGGCTTCGGCTCGGCCGGCCGCTGGAAGGACGCGGGGACCTTCGGGGGCTCGGTCCGTGCGGGCTCCGGGATCGGGACCTCGTTGGTGTCGTCGTCCTCGGGGTCGAGGGACAACGGGAACACCGCCGGGGTCGACGGAGCACCGTCCGGGATCCCCGGGAGCGGCGTGGCCGAGGGGTGCTCGGGCGCAGCGACGTCGACCGGTGCGACGGCGTCGGCCTGCGTCTCGTCGGCACCCGTCTCGTCGGCACCCGTCTCGTCGGTGCCCGTCTCGTCGGTGCCCGTCTCGTCGGTGCCCGTCTCGTCGGTGCCCGTCTGGTCGCTGGACGTCCCTGCGGGAGCCTCGTCCGCGGCCCCGGCTTCGGGCTGTGCTTCGGAAGCGTCGTCGGCGGGCGGCGACCAGGTCGACCGGTGGCGCCGGGGCTCCTCGGCGTGCGCAGCTGCTTCGTCGAGCGGCTCGATGGCGTCGGGCGACCCGTCCGCCTCGGTGGCCTGGGCGACCGCTGCCTCGTCGAGCACCGTGGGGGTCTCGGAACCGGACGGCTCGTCCGCGGCGCGCGGGGCCGAGGTCGGCTCGATGGTGTCGACCGAGCCGAGGACGTCCTCGACGGTGCGGTCGGAGGACTGCGGCGTGGGGTTCTGCAGCGGGACCGGCAGGACCGCCTGGTTCTCGGCGGCGCGCTGCTGGCGGATCTGGCGGCGGGTCAGACCACCGCTGCCGGGCACGATCTCGGTCGCCGAGGCGGGCGGGAACGGCGACACCCCGGCTGCAGGGACGGAGGTCACCGGCACGGAGGGCGCCGAGGCCGGCGTGCCCGTCGGTGCCGGCGTGCCCGTCGGTGCCGACGTGCCCGTCGCGGCGGACGCCGGAGCGGAGGACTGGGCCGGACCGCCGGGAGCGGGTGCCACGTGCGAACCGGGCCGAGGACGGGGTTCCGTCGACTCGGCGGGTGCGGCGACGGTCGGCGGCGGCGTCGCGGGCTGCGAACCGGCTGCTGCGGCACGCTCCCGCTCGCGCGCCTGGCGCCGCGACAGGGGCGGCTGCGCGTCGGACGAACTCATGCAACGCTCCGATACAGGTGGTGCTTGGAGATGTACTGGACGACCCCGTCGGGGACCAGGTACCAGACGGGGGAACCACGTCTCACCCGGTCGCGGCAGTCGGTCGACGAGATGGCCAGTGCGGGGACTTCGAGCAAGCTTACGTCTCGCTCGGGGAGTCCGCTGATGCTCAGGTCGTGTCCCGGACGCGTCACGGCGACGAAGTGCGCGAGGTCCCAAAGACCATCATGGTCTTTCCAGTCGACAATCTGCTGAACGGCGTCTGCGCCCGAGATGAAGACGAGCTGCGCGTCGGGCCGCTGTTCGTGCAGGTCGCGGAGCGTGTCGACCGTGTACGTCGGGCCGGGGCGGTCGATGTCGACGCGGCTCACCGTGAACATCGGGTTGGACGCGGTCGCGATGACCGTCATCAGGTAGCGGTGCTCGGCATCCGTGACGCCGGACTTCATGTACGGCTGACCGGTGGGGACGAACACGACCTCGTCCAGGTCGAACGCCCGAGCGACCTCGGACGCCGCGACGAGGTGACCGTGGTGGATGGGGTCGAACGTGCCGCCCATCACCCCGATGCGCGGTCGTCCGGTGCTCTCGAGCATCGGGTGCAGATCAGCTCTTGGTGTGACCGAACTCGTCGACACCCGTCTCGTGGTGGCGGGTGGCCTCGAACTTCTGCGAGTGGCGGTAAGCCACGTCGCGGAAGCTCCAGGTGACGAAGCCCAGGAAGATGAAGAACAGCGCGCCGACGAGCGGGAACACGAACGCCGGGGCCCCGGAGGCGTGCTCCGCAGCTTCTGCGAGGAAGGTCATCGTTCGGTGCTCCGTTCGGTCGGGGAAAGACGCCGTTCAGTCTAGCCGCGGATCTGGCCGTTCCCGCGCACGATCCACTTGGTGCTCGTGAGCTCCGGCAGCCCCATCGGGCCACGCGCGTGCAGCTTCTGCGTCGAGATGCCCACCTCGGCGCCGAAGCCGAACTCCCCGCCGTCGGTGAAGCGCGTCGACGCGTTCACCATCACGACCGCCGAGTCGACCGTCGCCAGGAACCGTTCGGCCGTGTCGACGTCGTTCGTGACGATCGACTCGGTGTGGTGGGTGGACCAGCGCGCGATGTGCGCCATCGCGGCGTCGACGTCCGGCACGACGCGGATGGACAGGTCGAGGTCCATCGACTCGGTCGCCCAGTCCTCGTCGGTGGCGCGCAGCACGCCCGGCACGATCGCCCGCGTGGCGTCGTCGCCACGCAGCGTGACACCGGAGGCACGGAGCCGGTCCGCGAGCACGGGCAGCAGCCGCTCGGCCGCCTGCTCGTGCACCAGGAGGGTCTCGAGGGCGTTGCAGACGCTCGGCCGCTGCACCTTGCTGTTCAGGACGATGTCGACGGCGCGCTGCTCGGGGGCCGACGCGTCGAGGAACACGTGCACCACGCCGGCACCGGTCTCGATCACGGGGACCTGCGACTCGGTGACGACGGTCTGGATGAGCGAGGCGCTGCCGCGCGGGATGAGCACGTCGACCAGGCCGCGGGCGCGCATGAGCTCGGTGGCGCCGGCACGGCCGAACTCGTCGATGGTCTGCACGAGCTCGCGCGGCAGGCCGACCGACTCGACGGCGTCCTGGATGCGGGCCACGAGCACGGCGTTCGTCCGCTGGGCCGCCGACCCCCCGCGGAGCACGACCGCGTTGCCGGACTTCAGCGCGAGCGAGGCGATGTCGACCGTGACGTTCGGTCGTGCCTCGTAGATGGCGCCGACGACCCCGAACGGCACCCGCACCTGGGTGAGCTGCAGGCCGTTCGGCAGCGACGAGCCCCGCAGGTGCTCCCCCACCGGGTCCTGCAGGCCGACGACGTCCTCGACCGCGGTGGCCAGCGCCTCGATGCGGGCGGGGTCGAGCCGGAGTCGGTCGACGAGACCGGAGGACAGGCCGCTCTCCTCGCCCGCCACCAGGTCACCGTGGTTCGCGGCGACGATCTCGTCGGTGGCGGCGCGGACCCCGGCGGCGATCGCCACCAGGGCGGCGTCCTTGACCGCCGTCGTCGCGGTCGCCAGCGCCGACGAGGCGGTGCGGGCAGCCACGAGCGTGTCGGTCAGGGTCGGGGCGGGCGCGATCGACGACATGGACCGATTCTAGGTCCGCTCGTCGGCCCGTGACGGGCCTGACGCCGTCTCGCCGGCCGACCGGTCACGACACGTTGCACCACGACCGCCGAGCGGTCGCACCGCGTCGCTCCGCGCCGACCCCGTCGACCGGTCACGACCGTTCGACACGGTCCGTCGGTGCGTCGTGACCGCCTGGAGGCCCGGCACCGGTCCCCGGGACCCGCGCCGGGCCTCCAGGCGGTCGCGTTCACCACGCCGACCGGTCACGACACGTCGTCCTGCGCCACGCGAGCGGGTCGCCGACCGTCGCTCCGCGACCCCGTGTCAGGGACGCGGCGCGGCGTGGAACCAGGTGCCGACGTGCTCGCCCGACAGGGCGCGGTCGACGAGGGCCGTGGCGGTCACCAGGACCGACGTGCCTGCCTCGGCCGCGAGCCGTGCAGCCGCGACCTTGGTGCCTGCTCCCCCGGTCCCCACGCCGGACTTGCCGACGGAGCCGAAGGTGACGCCGGCGAGCTCGTCGCCGAACGGTACCTCGTCGATGCGCTCGGCGCCGGGCTGCTCCGGCGGCTTCGTGTACAGGGCCTCGACGTCGGACAGCAGCACCAGGGCGTCGGCACCGAGCAGCCGCGCCACCAGGGCGGCGAGCCGGTCGTTGTCACCGAAGCGGATCTCGTGCGTGGCGACCGTGTCGTTCTCGTTCACGATCGGCAGCACCCGCAGGGCGAGCAGCCGGTCGATGGCGCGCTGCGCGTTGACCCGGTGCGTGGGGTTCTGCAGGTCGCCGGCGGTCAGCAGGATCTGCGCCGCGACGACCCGGTGCCGGTCGAGTTCCTTCTGGTACCGGAACATCAGGACGTTCTGGCCGGTGGCCGCCGCCGCCTGCTGCGTGGCGAGGTCGTCGGGACGGCCCTCGAGCCCGAGGAACGGGAACCCGGTCGCGATCGCACCGGACGACACGAGCACGACCTCGGTGCCACGGCCGTAGGCGCTGGCCAGGGCGTCCACCAGCGGACCGATCTGGCCGGCGGCGTCACCGCTGACCGAGGACGAGCCGACCTTGACCACGATCCGCCGCGCACGCGGGATGTCCTCTCGCCGGGTGACGGGTCCGAGGTCGGTGCGGGCGGTCGTGTCGGTCATGCCGCGGTCAGTCCTTCTGGTCGCTGGTCTCGAAGTCGCCGGCCTCGACTCCGCCGGTCTCGGGGTCGCCGGTCTCGAGGTCGTCGCTGGTGACGACCTCGTCGTTCACCCAGAGGCCGGAGACACGCTCCTGCTCGAGCTCGGCACGGGCGGCCGCCTTGGCGTCCATCCGCTCGAAGTACTCCTCGCGCCGCTCGTTGCGGGTCGGACGCGAGGTCGCACCGATGCGGGCGTCGGTCCCGCGCGCGCTCGTGATGAGCTCCGCGGTGGACGTGAGCGTCGGCTCCCAGTCGAAGACCATGCCGCCGTCGCCACCGATCACGACGGTCGAACCGGCGACCGCGCCGGCCTTGAACAAGCCGTCCTCGACGCCGAGCTTCGCGAGCCGATCGGCCAGGAAGCCGATCGCCTCTTCGTTGGTGAAGTCGGTCTGCTGGATCCAGCGCTCCGGCTTCGCGCCGCGGACGCGGAAGAAGCGGTGCTCCTCGCCGCCCTCGGCACGGACCGTGAAGCCCTGGTCGTTGACGGCACGGGGGCGGATGACGATGCGCTCGACGACGGGCTCGGCCGCGCGCTTGGCACGACCCTGCTCGACGACCTCGGCCAACGCGAAGGTCAGCTCACGCAGACCCTTGTGCGACGCCGTGGAGATCGGGAACACGCGGTAGCCGCGGCCCTCGAGCTCGGCGGTGACGAACTCGGCGAGCTCGGCGGCGTCCGGCACGTCGATCTTGTTGAGCGCGATGAGCTGCGGACGCTCGAGCAGCGGCACCTGGCCCTCGGGGACCGGGTAGCGCTCGAGCTCGCCGAGGATGACGTCGAGGTCGCTGATCGGGTCGCGGCCCGGGTCCATCGTCGCGCAGTCGATGACGTGCAGCAGGGCTTCGCAGCGCTCGACGTGCCGCAGGAACTCGAGGCCGAGGCCCTTGCCCTCGGACGCGCCCTCGATCAGCCCGGGGACGTCCGCGACCGTGAAGCGGCTCTCGCCCGACTCGACGACGCCGAGGTTCGGGGTGAGCGTGGTGAAGGGGTAGTCGGCGATCTTCGGCTTCGCGGCCGAGATCGCGGCGATGAGCGAGGACTTGCCGGCACTCGGGAACCCGACGAGGGCGACGTCGGCGATGGTCTTCAGCTCGAGGCTGATGTCACCCGCCCAACCCTCGGTGCCGAGGAGCGCGAAGCCGGGGGCCTTGCGCTTGGTGGTGGAGAGCGCCGCGTTGCCGAGGCCGCCCTGGCCACCGGGAGCCACGACGACGCGCATGCCGGGCTCGGTCAGGTCGGCGATGACCTCGCCGGCCTCGTCGTACACGACGGTGCCGATCGGGAGCGGGAGCTCCTGGACCTCGCCGCTGACGCCGCTGCGGTGGTCGCCCATGCCCGGCTGCCCGTTCTTGGACGAACGGTGCGGGGAGCGGTGGTAGCCGAGCAACGTGGTGACCTGCGGGTCGGCCACGAGCACGATGTCGCCGCCGTCACCGCCGTTGCCGCCGTCGGGCCCGGCGAGGGGCTTGAACTTCTCACGGCGGACCGAGACGCAACCGTTGCCGCCCTTCCCCGCGCTGAGGTGCAGGGTCACGCGGTCGACGAAGGTCGCCATGGTTCCACTCCTGGAAGATCGTTGCGCCGACGTGATCCGTCAGCGCGTTGTGCCGACGTGATCCGTCGGCGCGTTGTGCCGACGTGATCCGTCGGCGGGAAAAGCGAAGGAGGGGCGGGCACTCGGCCCGCCCCTCCCGCTGAAGCTGATCGTCGCGACTACGCGTTGACGATGTTGATGACCTTGCGGCCACCCTTGGTGCCGAACTCGACCGAACCGGCCGAGAGGGCGAACAGCGTGTCGTCGCCACCGCGGCCGACGTTGGCGCCCGGGTGGAAGTGGGTGCCACGCTGGCGGATGATGATCTCGCCGGCGTTGACGACCTCGCCACCGAAGCGCTTCACGCCGAGGCGCTGTGCGTTCGAGTCACGACCGTTGCGAGTGGAACTCGCACCCTTCTTGTGTGCCATGAGCTGACTCCCTTACGCGATCTTGGTGATCTTGACGCGGGTCAGTTCAGCGCGGAAACCCTGGCGCTTCTTGTACCCGGTCTTGTTCTTGAACTTCTGGATGATGACCTTCGGACCGCGCAGGTCGTCGAGCACCTCGGCGGTGACGGTCACGTTGACGAGCTCGGAAGCCGCCGACGTGATCTTGTCACCGTCAACGAGGAGCACGGGGGCGAGGTCGATGTTGCCCTTGTCGTCCGCCTTGACACGGTCGACGGTCAGGATGGTGCCGACCTCGACCTTTTCCTGACGGCCGCCGGCGCGCACTACTGCGTAAACCACGTGGAAATCCTTACGTAACTCTGCTTGAGGGAAGTCTCGGGTGCCCACTTCTGCACGAGCGGCTCCCGGAAGGCCGGGCCCGATCGGCGACGCAGGCAGAACGGCCCGCTGACACCAGGGATCGAGAATACTCGATCCCCATGGGTCCGGTCAAACGGCGACACACGTACGATTGCACGGTGACCGTGTTGATCGACCCACCGACGTGGCCCGCTCACGACACTCTGTGGTCGCACCTCGTCAGTGATGAATCCTACGCGGAACTCCACGCGTTCGCTGCACGCGCCGGTGTGCCGCGTCGTGCGTTCGACCACGACCACTACGACGTGCCGCTCGCGAAGTACGACGAACTGGTCGCCGCGGGGGCCTCTGCGGTGTCCGGTCGGGAGCTCGTGCTGCGGCTCATCCGCAGCGGCCTGCGTGTGGCGCAGCGCGACAAGCGCGCCCACTGACGCGCCGCGCACGTGCGTCCGGCACGCACGGTGCGAGGTTCTGGACTCGGTGCGGGGCACGCCGGCTCGCACGGTGCCTGCAACCGCGCACGGTGCGGACGGGAGGCCCGGCGCACCCCCGCCACGTCCGTCCTGTCGCATGGTGCGCGGCCGCGTCTCGGGCACGTGCGCACCGTGCGAGGTTGCCCACAGCGTGCGAGGTCAGCGGCACGGTGCGTCGCCAGAGGCTCGCACCGTGCCGCGGCCGCTGCACCGCCCGGTGAACCTCGCACGGTGCAGCGACAGGCGGACGCCGCACCGCGCAGGACCGCGGTCGCGGCTCGGGCACGTGCGCACGGTGCGAGGTTGGCCACACGGTGCGAGGTACGAAGGCCGCACGATGTGGTCAACCTCGCACCGTGCAGCGCCCACACGACCGCCCACACGACCGCACGAGCGACGAAGCGAGGTCAGCGCGGCGCTGGACCGCCCCAGGGGGCTGCCGGCGGCTGCTGCTGGTCCGGACGGGGCTGTGCGCCGTACTGGCCGCCGTACTGCCCGTGGGGGTCCGGCTGGACCAGACCCTGTCCGTACGGGCCCTGTTGCGGCTGCTGCGGCCCCGGCTGCACGGTCGCGGGCGGGACGGCGTCGGCAGGCCGCACCGTCCCCGGCAGGCCGGACGTCGGCGCTGCGCCACGGTTCCGTCGCGGGCGCCCGAGCCACAGCCACGCCGCGGTCGCGCTCGCCAGGAGCATCACCGTGAACGGCACGCCGTTGCGGAGCGGGTTCGTGACGACGTCGATCACGAGTCGGGAACCGCCCGAGGTGATCGCGCCGAACGCCCCCGTGAAGACACCGACGAGCGCGAGGGCGATCGTCCCGGCAGCCCCGGCGAGCACGGCGCGGAGCAGCACGGTCGGCAGCGGGCTGCGGCGGGCGATCGGCGTCAGGAACGCCAGCGCCAGGAACGCCCCCGCGTAGAACGGGAACGGCGCCAGGAACACCGAGGCGATGAAGCTGCCGACCAGGCTTGCACCCGCGCCGTAGTGCGCGAACGGGCTGACGACGAGCGACGTCCCGATGAGCCCGACGATGCCGGACACGAACTCGACCAGCACGAGGGACACCACGGCGATGAGCGCCCCGGCGGTGTTGTTCACCGAGGCGCCTGGCGCGAAGGCCCGACGTGGATCAGCCGGTGCACGCGGCGGTCGCGGCGGGGCGTAGGGCACCCCGGCAGCGGGCTGGACGCCGTGCGGCGGCTGCCCGCCAGGCTGCCCGCCGTACGGCGGCGCGGAACCGCCGGCTCCCCCGGGTCCGGGAGGTGCGGGCTGCTGCCAGCCCGCACCGTAGTACCCACGATCCTGCTGCGGGTCACCGGGGTTCGTCACGCTCAGTTCCCCAGGATGACGGAGCCGTCGGTGTCCTCGCCGGCTGCACCCTCGGTCGTGGCCGGGGCACTGATGCTCGGCGACGACACCCGGCGGGACCGCGAACGGCCCTGACCCGGCTGCTTCGGCTCGGGCAGCGCCTGGAGCACGGAGTCCAACAGCGACTCGGCGTCCGGGGCGACCTGACGCGGCTCGCGCTTCGGGGCGGCGTTGAGCGGGATGTCCAGGATCGCGACCGTGTTGTCGGTCGGGGTCACCGTCGCGCTGGAGCTGACCCGACGGCGGGCCGGGGCCTTGGCCTTCGGCTCGGCGGCAGGAGCAGCAGCCTCGGCGACCGCCTGCTTCGGCGCAGCCTGCTTCGGCTGGTCGCGCTTCGGCTCGGCCTGCTTCGGCTCGACAGCGGCCTCCGCCTCGACTGCGACGGGCGCCGACTCGGCGACCTCGGTGGCCTCGGTCGCGGCAGCGTTCGACTGCTCACCGCTCCGTCCACCACGGCCGCCACGGCGCCGACGCTTCGACCCGGTGGGCTGTTCGCCCGCTCCGGAGTCGTCGGACGCGGACGTCGCCGCGGGGACGTCGGCCGAGGTCGGTGCCTCCGCCGAGGTCGGCGATGCCGGTGAGTCCTCGTGCGGGATCGTCGAGGCGGCGATCCGCGACAGCGCACTCTTCACGTCGTCGGTGATCTGGTGCGCCTGGCTCGACTGCCCGTTCGACGAACCGGAACCCGAGCCACCGCCGGAGTTGCCCCCGCCGTTGCCGTGCCCGTTGCCACCGTTGCCGTTGCTGCCGTTGCCACCGGCACCGCTGCGTCCCTTGCGACGCCCCTTGCTCGGGCCAGGGTCGGCGTTGTTGTCGTTGACCTTCGCGTTGACCTCGTCGAGCGACTCGCGCAGGCCGACGCCGATTTTCTTGCGGGTCATCTGCACGAGGCCGAGCGAGGTGACCTCGGCGACCTGGTGCTTCGTGCGGTCGCGGCTCAGGCACTCGATCAGGCGACGGAGCACGAGGTCGCGGTTCTCCTCGAGCACCATGTCGATGAAGTCGACGACGATGATGCCGCCGATGTCGCGCAGGCGGAGCTGGCGGACGAGTTCCTCGGCGGCCTCGAGGTTGTTCTTCGTGACGGTCTCCTCGAGGTTGCCCCCGGAGCCGACGAACTTGCCCGTGTTGACGTCGACGACCGTCATGGCCTCGGTGCGGTCGATGACGAGCGAACCACCGGAGGGCAGCCAGACCTTGCGGTCGAGCGCCTTGTCGATCTGCTCGTTCAGGCGGTACTCCTCGAAGGAGTCCGGGCCCTCGTAGCGGACGACGCGGTCCTTCAGGTCGGGCGCGACGGCCGACAGGTACTCGTCGATGGTGCCGCCGGCGGCCTCGCCGTCGATGATGAGCTTCGTGAAGTCCTCGTTGAAGACGTCACGCACGATCTTGACGAGCAGGTCCGGCTCCGAGTGCAACATCACCGGGGCCTGGCCACCGGCGATCTTCTTCTGGATGGCCTCCCACTGGCTGGTCAGGCGCTGCACGTCGCGGGTGAGCTGCTCCTCCGTCGCACCTTCGGCAGCGGTGCGCACGATGACGCCCGCGTGCTCCGGCAGGACCTCCTTGAGGATCTTCTTCAGGCGCGCACGCTCGGTGTCGGGCAGCTTGCGGGAGATCCCGTTCATCGAGCCGTTCGGCACGTAGACCAGGTACCGACCGGGCAGCGAGACCTGGCTGGTCAGACGGGCACCCTTGTGGCCGACGGGGTCCTTCGTGACCTGCACCAGGACCTTGTCGCCCGGCTTGAGCGCGGCCTCGATGCGACGGCCGTGGCTGGTGTCGACCGAGTTCCAGTCGACCTCGCCGGCGTACAGCACGGCGTTGCGGCCGCGGCCGATGTCGACGAAGGCGGCCTCCATCGAGGGCAGTACGTTCTGCACCTTGCCGAGGTACACGTTGCCGATCAGCGACACGTTCTCGGACTTGGTGATGTAGTGCTCGGCGAGGATGCCGTCCTCGAGCACGCCGATCTCGATGGTCGACGAGCTGGAGCGCACGATCATCTGGCGGTCGACGCTCTCGCGGCGGGCGAGGAACTCGTCCTCGCTCACGACCTGGCGGCGGCGTCCGGCGTCACGGCCGTCGCGACGGCGCTGCTTCTTCGCCTCGAGCCGGGTCGAGCCCTTGATGCGCTGCGGCTCGGTGATGAGCTCGGGCTCGCGGCGGCGGGGCTCCTGGTTGTCGCGCGGCTCGCGCGGCGCACGGGCCTCGCGGTCGGCGCTGCTCCCCCGACGACGCGAGCGCCGGCGGGATCCGCCCTGCTCCTCGCGGTCCTCGGAGTCGTACCGGTCATCGCGGTCGAACCGGTCCTCGCGCTCGGATCGCTCGGAGCGGTCGGAGCGGTCGTAGCGGTCGTCTCGGTCGTCCTCGTCGCGTTCGTACCGCGCGGCACGGCGCGGCAGCTCCGGCAGGACGGGGGCGTGGAAGATCAGGCTGAGCGTGCTCGTCGCCTTCGGGACGAACGGCTCGGCTGGGGCGGCGGGTTCGCTCGCCTCGGCCGTCGGCTCGGTCTCGGTCGGACGGGAGGCACCACTCGGCTCCGCCACGTCGGCTGCGGGCTCGGTCGGCTCGGCCGTGACCACCGGCAGGTCGCCGGTCAGCGTGCTCACGTCGTCCGGCTCGGCGCTCTGCGCGGAGACGGCCTCGACCGCGACGGACACGGCTTCTGCCCGTGCCCCGTCCGCCGGTGCCCCGTCCGTCAGCGCGAGGGGCTCGTCGACGGCCGGCACCTGCACGGCGTCGGCCGTGACCTGCTGGCCGGACGACCGGGCGCGGCGTCCGCCGAACAGGCGGGTCCGACGCTTCGGGGCGTTCTCGTCGTTGGTCGTGTTGTCGTTGTTCTGCTCCACCATGGACTGGCGCACTCCTCGGCCCCACTCGCACCCTCGTCAGGCGGCGGGAATTCTTTGGTTGTGGCGGTGGCGTCGACGCCCCGCGCTCGCTGTCTTCGTGATCGGTCTGCGTCAACTTCTCGTTGCGTCCGCTGCCGTTCCGGTCCGGGCACCCGGCCCGGGTCGGCTCGGCGTCGGAGTGACGCTGTCCCGACCACGGTGCGCTCTCACCGCACCTGATCGTCCGGACACTGCCCCGTGGGGCACTGCCCGGAAAGCTCTCTTCGGTCTGCGGTTGCCCGCACGACCTCCGGCCAGTATCGCACGCCGCTCCCGGAAAGGACCGGAAGCCGCATGCGATGATGACGGCGTGAGCACGTCAGCGCCTGCCCCCCGTCGTCCGATCGCGATGGCCGTCTTCCTCTTGATCACCGGGTTCGTCGGCCTGTACGGGTCCTTCTCCCTGGTGCTCGACGAGTTCAAGAAGTACGCCGACCCCGACACGGTGCTCTCGTGCGACGTGAACCCGTTCATCAGCTGCTCGGACGTGATGGCGAGCTGGCAGGGCCACTTGTTCGGGTTCCCGAACCCACTGCTCGGCGTGATGGGCTTCGTGGCGCCGATCGCCGTCGCGGTGATGATGCTCGCGGGCTTCCGCAACGGTTCGCGGTGGTTCTGGATCGCGTTCAACGCCGGCGTGTTCCTGGCGTGGGTCTTCGTGACGTGGCTCTTCACCCAGACCGTCTGGTTCATCGGCGCGCTGTGCCCGTGGTGCATGCTCGTGTGGTCGATGACGATCCCGATGTTCTGGGTGTTCACGATCTGGAACGCCGCGCAGGGCCGCTTCGGTGCCCGCACCCAGCGGGTCGGCCGGGCACTGCTCCCGTTCTGCTGGGCGTTCCCGCTGGCGAACTACCTGTTCATCATCGTGACGATCATCATCAAGTTCCCGACCATCCTGACGGTCTTCTGATCCACCGCTGGGCGTCCCCGATGCGGCGCCCATGATGCATCGATGACGCGTCACCGAATTCCTGGGGGCTTCCCAGGCAGGACGCCCGATCGATCTCCGGGCAGCACCTACGCTCGATCTCGATGAGCGAGAACGAGAGCAAGAAGGTCCGTCGCGACGCCGCCCGAGAGCGCGCTCGCGAAGCCCGGGTGCAGGAGCAGGCGCGACGTCGCCGCAACAAGACGCTCGGGATCAGCGGCATCATCGTCGGCAGCTTGGCGGTCGTCGCCGTGGTCGTCCTGGTGATCGCGAACTCGGTGCAACCCGCGGGGCCCGGGCCGCGGAACATGGCGAGCGACGGCATCCTGTTCACCGGCCAGAGCGGCGAGATCGTGCCCGTCGAGACCAAGGCGACACCCGACGGTGGGACCCCGACGGCGACGGAGCAGGACGACTCGGTGGCGAACATCACCGTGTACTCGGACTACATGTGCCCGTACTGCAACCAGTTCGAGACGGCGCAGATGGACCAGATCGAGCAGTGGGTGAAGGCCGGGTCCGCGACGCTCGAACTGCACCCGTTCAACCTGCTCGACCGGGTGTCGCTCGGGTCGAAGTACTCCACCCGCTCCGCCGCCGCGGCCGCCTGTGTCGCGGACTACGACCCCGACGCGTTCCTGTCGTACAACACGTCGCTCTACGAGAACCAGCCGTCCGAGAGCACCAAGGGCCTGACGAACGACGAGCTGGCGTCCCTGGCGAAGGACGCCGGCGCGACGAACAGCAAGGTCACCTCGTGCATCACCGGGCAGCACTTCGCCGGGTGGGTCGCCGACGCCACGAACCGGGTGATGAACGACCCGATCCCGAACTCGTCACTCGACAAGGTGACGAGCACCCCGACGATCATCGTGAACGGCAAGCAGTTCACCGGCTCCCTGACCGACACCGACGCCTTCGCGTCGTTCGTCGAGCAGAACGGCGGCGCCGCGTAGGCACGAGGCAGCGCGACGACGAAGGCCCCCGCTTCCGGATGGAAGCGTGGGCCTTCGCTCGTGCGGGTGGTGCTACTTCGCCGCGGCGTCGATCGCGGTGATGACCGTGCTGAGGTCGTCGAGACGCTTGCCGTTGACGACCACGGTCGGCGTGCCGAAGCCCTGCGTGCCCTGCAGCGCCTCGTCCGCGGTGACGAGCTTCGTGGACTTGGTCACCCAGCCCTTGAACTGCTCGGTCGACAGGCACTCGGAGACGTTCGACCCGGTCGCGCCGCCCGCCTGCACGAGCTTCGCGATCTCGGCGTTCGTCAGGCCCGAGGTGCCCTCGGTGGGCTGGTTGTCGAAGAACTGCGTCTGGACGTCCAGGAACTTGTCCGGCGCGTAGTTCGCGACGCACATCGCGGCGTTCGCGGCCCGGCTGGCGTAGCGCGAGCTCTGGTAGCTGCGGTCGAGGATCGACACCGGCTGGATGGCCAGCGTCGCGTCGCCCGACTTCACCTTGTCCAGGATCTGGTCGGCGTAGGCGGCCTCGAACTGCTTGCAGACCGGGCAGGCCCAGTCGACGTACTCGGTGACCGCGACCGCACCGTCGGTGTTCGACGTCGGGACTGCCGACGGGGTTCCCTTCGCGGTGACGGCCTTCGTGGTCACCGGGGTGACCTCGCCGCCCTCGCCGGTGAACTGGATCGCGCCGGTGGCCATGTTCTTCGGCCCGGCAGCGGACACGGCGGGCGCGTTGTTCACGTTCACCACGACGAGCGTGATGATCGCGGCGATCGCGATGATGCCCAGGCCGATACCGCCCTGCAGGAACCACTTGTTGCGGCGCTTGCGACGCTTCTCGGCGTCGGCGCGCTGGCGCGAGACCTCACGCGCGTGCTGACGACGCTCGTTCTTGGTGGGTCGGTCGTTGTTCGTCACGAGTCGTTCCCCCGGCGTCTCAGGCGAACCAGAGCGCGAGCTCGCGCGCCGACGACTCGGTGCTGTCCGACCCGTGCACCAGGTTCTGCTGCACCTTGAGGCCCCAGTCGCGACCGAGGTCGCCACGGATGGTGCCCGGCGCGGCGCTGGTGGGGTCGGTGGTGCCGGCGAGCGACCGGAAGCCGGCGATCACGCCGTTGCCGGCGACGCGCACGGCGACGACCGGACCGGACTGCATGAACTCGACGAGCGGCTCGAAGAACGGCTTGCCCTGGTGCTCCTCGTAGTGCGCGTCCAACAGGTCGCGCGGCGCGGTGAGCATCTTCAGGTCGACGATCTCGTAGCCCTTCGACTCGATGCGGCGGAGGATCTCACCGGTGAGCTGGCGGGCGACGCCGTCGGGCTTGACGAGGACGAGGGTCTCTTCGAGGTCGGACACGCAGTACTCCTAGTGTGTTCGCGGGATCGGAGGGGTGGTCAGTCCTCGCCCATGGCGGCCCGGCGCGCGGCGTTCTGGCGGTCGAGCTGACCGCCCTTGACGAAGCAGAAGACCCACAGCGCCAGGAACACCACGGCGACCGCGAACATGAACGGTTCGATGAACCCGGTGGCGAGGATGGCCGCCTGCAGCAGCCACCCGAACCCTACACCGGCGGGGTTGCCGGTCAGACGTGAGGCCAGCGCCAGCACGACCATCGCACCGATGCCGCCGCCGAACGCCAGGGCCGGCGGCAGGGTCCCCTTGCCGAACACGACGAGCATCGGGAAGAAGAACATGATCGCCTCGAGCACGAGCGCGATCGACAGCAGGCTCTCCTGCGCCCCGCGGTCGCGTCGCGGCTTCCGGGTGCGCGGTGCGCGCCCCGGCCGGGAGGTGGGCCCACGCGAGCCGGTTCCAGACGACCGCGGAGCTTGCGGAGAGGTCGGCTGGCCGTGCTCGTGGGGACGTGGTGCGTTCGTCACTTCGTCTCGCCTTCCCGGTGGACCAGGTCCATGACCGCACCCACCATCACGATGGAGCCCGCGACGAGCACGAGGGCGTCCTCGGCGTCCGCCTCGTCCGCCAGGTCGCGTGCCTGCTGCAGCGCGGCGGCGAGCGACGGTTCGACGACGACACGGTCCGCGCCGACCTCGTCCACGACGACCTTCGCGAAGGCGTCCGCGTCGAGGGCACGCTCCCCCGGGGGCTGCGTGACGACGAAGGTCTCGACGGTGCCCTTCAGCGCGCGGACGAACCCGCGGGCGTCCTTGTCGCCGAGGATCCCGACGACGCCGACGACGTGCTCGGACGGGAACGCCACGGGCAGGGCCTCGGCCAGGGCCTTGGCACCGTGCGGGTTGTGCGCCGCGTCGACCACGACGGTCGGGTCGGTGGCGATCGGCTGGAGGCGACCGGGGCTGGTGGCACCGGCGAGGCCCTCGGACAGGACGTCCTCGTCGAGCGCCTGGGTGCCCCGACCGAGGAACGACTCGACCGCGGCGATCGCCACGGCCGCGTTGTGCGCCTGGTGCCGACCGAACAGCGGCAGGAACAGGTCATCGTAGCGGCCGGCGATCCCCTGCACGGTGATGAGCTGACCGCCCACCGCCGGCGTCACGTCCACGACGCTGAAACCGGTGCCCTCGACCGCGAGGGTCGACTCGGTGAGCTCGGCGGCACGCTCGAGTTCGACGAGTGCCTCGGGGACCTGCTCGCTCGACACCACGGCGGACGACGGCTTGATGATCCCGGACTTGGTCCGCGCGATCTCCGCCACCGTGCTGCCGAGCTGCTTCGCGTGGTCGATGGCGATCGGCGTGAACACCGCGACCTGGCTCTGCACGACGTTGGTGGAGTCCCACTCGCCGCCCATGCCGACCTCGATCACGGCGACGTCGACCGGCGCCTCGGCGAAGCACGCCAGGGCCAGGACGGTCAGTGCCTCGAAGAAGGTGAGCGGGAGCTCGCCCTTGGCGGTGAGCTCCTGGTCGGTCAGTTCGAGGACCGGGGCGATGTCGTCCCAGTTCTCGACGAGCCGGCTCGGCTCGATCGGCTGCCCGTCGATGACGATGCGCTCCCGGATCGACACCAGGTGCGGGCTCGTCATCAGGCCGGTGCGCAGACCGTGGGCACGGACGATGCTCTCGGTCGTGCGCGCGGTGGACGTCTTGCCGTTCGTGCCGGTGATGTGGATCACCGGGTACGCCAGGTGCGGGTCGCCGAGCAGCTCGACGGCGCGACGGGTCGCGGTCAGGCGGTGCTCGGGCGACTGTTCACCGATCCGGGCGTACAGGGCGGCCTCGACGCGCTTGACCTCGTCGTCGTCACCGCCGTACGGCACGGCCTCGACCGGGGCGTCTCCGGACGGCCCCACCGGGATCCGGATGCCGTCCTCGTCGTGCTGGTCGTGCTCGTCGTACTGGTCGTCGTCGCTCATGCGCGTGACACCTCCACGGTCACCTTCGCGCCGTCACCGACATCGGTGGTGGCGCCTGCCCCGAGGGGCACGATCTCGACGCTCGTCGCCAGGGTCTCCCCCGCGATGAGCTGCTGGTGGGTGCGCACCGACGCGTCGGCGGCCTCGTCGACCCCGAGGGTCAGGACGATGCGGTCGCTGACGTCCAGGTCGGCGTCGCGCCGGGCCTGCTGGACGGCACGGACGACGTCGCGGGCGAGCCCCTCGGCCTCGAGCTCGGGCGTGGTCACGGTG
This sequence comes from Curtobacterium sp. PhB137, assembly GCF_003814955.1. NCBI lineage: Bacteria > Bacillati > Actinomycetota > Actinomycetes > Micrococcales > Microbacteriaceae > Curtobacterium > Curtobacterium sp. PhB137. Next base: position 123,807 of record NZ_RKQO01000008.1, read on the forward strand.
TCGAGCACCACGAAGCCGCCCTCGTCGAGGAACGCCACGGCGACCGACGGGTCGGCGACGGTGAGGTCGAGCGTGTACTCGCCCTCGACCAGGTCGACACCGCCGACGGTCACGCCGGACTCGGTCGCGGTCCAGTCACCCTTCTTCGCGGCCGGGATCACCTGCTGCACGGCCTTGCCGATGCGCGGGCCGGCGACGCGGGCGTTGACGGTCAGCTTCCGCTCGATGCCGTACTGCGCCAGGGATTCCTCGGCCTGCGCCTCGAGCACGACCCGCTTGACGTTCAGCTCGTCGCGCAGGATGTCGGCGAACGGTTCGACCGCCGCCGGGTCCGGCACCACGAGGGTGAGCGTGGCGAGCGGCAGCCGGACGCGCTTGCCGGTCGCCTTGCGGAGCGCGAGGCCCTTCGAGGCGACGTCGCGCACGCGGTCCATCGCCGCGACGAGGGCGTCGTCGGCGGGGAACTCGGCCGCGTCGGGGAAGTCCGTCAGGTGCACGCTCCGACCACCGGTCAGGCCCTTCCAGATCTCCTCGGTGACGAGCGGGGCGAGCGGGGCCGCGACGCGGGTCAGGGTCTCGAGCACCGTGTACAGGGTGTCGAAGGCCGCACGGGCGTCGTCCCCTGCCGCACCGTCGGCCCCGGTCCAGAACTTGTCGCGCGACCGGCGGACGTACCAGTTCGTCAGCACGTCGGCGAAGTCACGGACGGCCTGGGCAGCGAGCGGGGTGTCGAGCGCGTCGAGGTGCTGCTGCACGTCGGACACGAGCACCCGGGTCTTCGCGAGCAGGTACCGGTCGAGGACGTCGGTGCTGTCCGTTCGACGGGTGGCCTGGTACCCCGACTCCCCCGATGCGTTCGCGTAGAGGGTGAAGAAGTAGTACGTCGACCACAGCGGCAGCATGAACTCGCGGACGCCCTGGCGGATGCCCTCTTCGGTGACGACGAGGTTGCCGCCGCGGATCACCGACGAGGACATCAGGAACCAGCGCATGGCGTCTGCGCCGTCGCGGTCGAACACCTCGGAGACGTCCGGGTAGTTCCGGAGCGACTTCGACATCTTCTGGCCGTCCGAGCCGAGGACGATGCCGTGGCTGATGACGTTCTTGAAGGCCGGTCGGTCGAACAGCGCGGTGGACAGCACGTGCATGACGTAGAACCAGCCGCGGGTCTGCCCGATGTACTCGACGATGAAGTCGGCCGGGTTGTGCGACTCGAACCACTCCCGGTTCTCGAACGGGTAGTGCACCTGGGCGTACGGCATCGACCCGGAGTCGAACCAGACGTCGAACACGTCGGTGATCCGGCGCATCGTCGAGTTCCCCGTGGGGTCGTCGGGGTTCGGGCGGGTCAGGTCGTCGATGAACGGGCGGTGCAGGTCGACCTCGCCGTCGGCGTTCAGCGGCAGGCGGCCGAAGTCGCGCTCGATGTCCTCGAGCGAGCCGTACACGTCGGTGCGCGGGTACTCGGGGTCGTCGGACTGCCACACCGGGATCGGCGTGCCGAAGTAGCGGTTGCGCGACACCGACCAGTCGATGGCGTTGCCGACCCACTTGCCGAACTGGCCGTCCTTGACGTTCTCCGGCACCCAGTTGATGTCCTGGTTGAGCTCGCCCATGCGGTCGCGGAAGTCGGTGACCCGCACGAACCACGACGACACGGCCTTGTAGATGAGGGGCTTCCGGCACCGCCAGCAGTGCGGGTAGCTGTGCTCGTAGGACGCCTGGCGGAGCAGACGACCGGCGTCGCGGACGGCCTTGGTCAGCGGCTTGTTCGCGTCGGACCAGAGCATGCCGGCGACCTCGCCGAACTGCGAGGTGAAGACCCCGCCCTCGTCGAGGGAGAGCACCACGGGGATGCCGGCGGCGGCGCAGACCACCTGGTCGTCGGCACCGTAGGCCGGAGCCTGGTGCACGATGCCGGTACCCTCGCCGGTCTCGACGTAGTCGGCGACCAGGATGCGCCAGGCGTGCTCCATGCCCTCGGTCTCGGCGAGGAAGTCGAACAGGCGCTCGTACTCGACGCCGTCGAGCTCCGCACCCGTCAGGGTGCGGACGACCGCGGCAGCGGCGTCCTCGGCCGTCTCGTAGCCGAGGTCCTTCGCGTAGGCGGCCACGGTGTCCGAAGCCAACAGGTACGAGACGGAACCGGCGTCGGCGCCGTCAGCCGCGCCTCCCGGCCCCGCAGGGAGCACCACGTACGAGACCGCAGGCCCGACGGCCAGCGCGGCGTTCGTGGGCAGGGTCCAGGGGGTCGTCGTCCAGGCGAGCGCTCGCACGCCGGCCAGCCCGAGCGACTCGGCGCGCGCACCCTGCAGCGGGAACGACACCGTGACGGACTGGTCCTGGCGCATCTTGTAGACGTCGTCGTCCATGCGCAGCTCGTGGTTCGACAGCGGCGTCTGGTCGTTCCAGCAGTACGGCAGGACCCGGAAGCCCTCGTACGCCAGGCCCTTGTCCCAGAGCTGCTTCCACGCCCACAGCACGCTCTCCATGAACGTCGTGTCGAGCGTCTTGTAGTCGTCCTCGAAGTCGACCCAGCGCGCCTGGCGGGTGACGTACTGCTGCCACTCGTCGGTGTACTGCAGCACGGACTTCTTGGCGGCGGCGTTGAACACGTCGACGCCCATCTCGTCGATCTCGTGCTTCTCGGTGATGCCGAGCTGGCGCATCGCCTCGAGCTCGGCGGGCAGCCCGTGGGTGTCCCAGCCGAAGCGGCGATGCACCTGCTTGCCGCGCATCGTCTGGTAGCGCGGGAAGACGTCCTTCGCGTACCCGGTCAGCAGGTGACCGTAGTGCGGCAGGCCGTTCGCGAACGGCGGGCCGTCGTAGAAGGTCCACTCGTCGCAGCCCTGGCGCTGGTCGATGGACGCCTGGAACGTGCCGTCGCCCTTCCAGAAGGCGAGGATCCCCCGCTCGACGGCGGGGAAGGACGGCGAGGGGACGACGCCATCGGCATCGGCGTTCAACGGGTACGGCACCGGGACTCCTTGTGGGTTCGCTCGATCTCCACGAGGACGGAGCAGGCTCCGCGGTACCACCTCGCTTGCCACGCCGTGCTGTCCGCACGTCACGACCGCTCGTGTTCGGGTTCGGTGCGGCCCGGTCCGCCCGGTTCTACTGACGAGCCGCTCGCGCGGACCGCGTTCTTCCGGGAGCTCCCCGGTGATGGCCGGATCGACGCTCGTGTGACACGAGTTTAGCGGACGGGAGCATGCTGGAGGGATGCCCGACGACTCTGCCTCCGGCGAACGCCCGGAGTCCTCCCTCACCGTCATCATCGCCTTCGGCGCGAACCTGCTCGTCGCGATCGCAAAGACCATCGCGTCGCTCATCTCGGGTTCGGCCTCGATGGTGGCCGAGGCGGCGCACTCGTGGGCGGACACCGGCAACGAGATCTTCCTGCTCGTCGCCGAACGACGGGGCGCGCGGAAGCGCGACACCGCACACCCGCTCGGGTACGGACGCGAGACCTACATCTGGTCGATGTTCGCCGCGTTCGGGCTGTTCACCGCCGGCGCCATCGTGTCGATCTACCACGGCATCTCCGAGCTCGGCGAGACGGGTCCGGCCGAGGACGTCCTGCTCAACTACATCGTGCTCGCGCTGTCGTTCTGCCTCGAGGGCACGAGCTTCCTGCAGGCCTACCGCCAGGCGCACGGAGCGGCGACGAAGCGCAAGGTGCCGGTGCTGCGCCACGTGCTGCAGTCCTCGAACCCGACGCTGCGGGCCGTGTTCGCCGAGGACGCCGCTGCGCTCATCGGCCTCGTCGTCGCGTTCCTCGGGGTGTTCCTGCACCAGATCACCGGCCTGGCGATCTTCGACGCGATCGGGTCCATCGCGATCGGCCTGCTGCTCGGGGTCGTGGCGATCATCCTCATCGACCGCAACCGCCGCTTCCTGCTCGGCGAGAGCACGTCGCCCGAGCTCGAGAACGCCGTGCTCGTCGAGCTGCTCGGCCGCTCGCAGATCGAACGCGTCACCTACCTGCACCTGGAGTTCGTCGGACCGTCGCGGGTGTACCTCGTCGCCGCCGTCGACCTGACGGGCAACGAGAACGAGGAGCACGTCGCGGTGCGGTTGCGCGACGTCGAGAAGTCGCTCGAGGACAGCCCGTACATCGAGGAAGCCGTGCTGACGCTGAGCTACCCGGGCGACGCCTCGCTGCGGCCGACGAGCGACGAGGTGCCCGAGGTGGTGCGCGACGGGACGGCCTCGGACGTGGCCGCCGGCGGCGCCGGGACGCTGCGCACCGACTGACGCGCGGGCGCCCGTCGCCGGCGTCAGCGGGCGTCGAGGCCGGCGACCACCGGGGTCAGCGCCGCCGCGACGTACTCGACGAGCGGCCGGCGGGCCACCCCGTCGGCGACCCACACCCCGAACGCCGCAGCAGCCGCCCCGAGCACCGCGCCCGAGACCGTCTGCGGCCAGAGCGACCCCGGCTGCTCCCCCGTGCGCCCGGCCACGAAGGCGGCGACGGCCCCGTGCTGCGCCATCACCCGGACGGCGACCCCGGCGACGAGCTCGGAGCCGATGCCCATCACCTCGGCCTGCGCGACCGCCCACGGCACCCGCTCGGGGTCGTGGGCCCGGGCCGCGGCGAGCAGGGCCTGCTCCACCGCACGCACCGCGCTGGGTTCGGTCGAGGCCGCCAGGTACCCGGGCAGCCCCGCGACCGCGGCGTCGAGCTCGAGCCACATCACGTCCGACTTCGCCGTGAAGTAGTTGAAGAACGTCGCGCGACTGACCCCCGCACGCACGGCGATCTGGTCGACCGTGGTGCGTGCGTACCCCTGCTCGAGGAACAGCTCGGCAGCGGCGTCCGCGAGGACCTCGGCGCTCGAGCGTCGAGGGCGGCCACCGCGGCGGATCGGTTCGTCCATGTGCCCCAGTAAACCGCTAGACTCGTCCAGCCATGATCTTGGACTCAGTACAGAAAACCGTCGCCGCCGTCGCGAGCGCCACCGCCGTCGTCCTCGTCCTCGCGGGGTGCAGCGGCGCCGGGACGAGCACCACGAGCAGCAAGCCGATGAGCGGCGGGACCCTGACGTACGCCTCCGGCGACGCCGAGCCCACCTGCCTCGACCCGCACGTCGGCGGCAACTACCCGCAGGCGCTCCTGGCGACGCAGTACATCGAGGAGCTCGTCGGGCTCGAAGACGGCGAGCCGACGCCCGAGCTCGCGACGAAGTGGGCCACGAGCGACGACGGCAAGACCCTCACCTTCACGCTGCGCGACGACGTCACCTTCACCGACGGCACCCCGTTCGACGCCGCCGCCGTCGTGGCGAACATCGAGCACGTGCAGGACCCGGCCACCGCGTCGAGCACCGGGTACCTCGCGCTGCAGTCCATCACGAAGGCGACGGCCACCGACGACCACACCGTGACGCTCTCGCTGAGCCGTCCGGACAGCGCGCTGCTCGAGTCCTTCTCGCAGCCGTGGGTCGGCATGGAGTCCCCGAAGGCGCTCGAACGCAAGCAGGCGACGAACTGCGAGTCGCCCGTCGGCACCGGCCCGTTCGAGGTCACCGGATGGAAGCACGGCGACCGCGTCACCCTGACGAAGAACAGCGACCACTGGGGCACGACGAAGCCGCGCCTGTCCGGCATCACGTGGCGGTTCCTGCCCGACTCGACGTCGCGCTACGCGGCGCTGCAGTCCGGCCAGGTCGACGTCATCGACAACGCCCAGCCCGACCAGCTCAAGGCAGCGTCGGCGAAGGGCGCCATCCGCGACCTCGACGCCCCGCGCCCCGGTGCCTCGAACCGCCTCGAGCTGAACTCCGGCCACGGCGTGTTCCGTGACGAGGCCGTGCGGCAGGCGTTCATCGCGGGTGCCGAGATCGACCCCGGCCTGCAGTCGCTGTTCCTCGGCACCGCGAAGCGCTCGTACTCCGTGCTCTCGAGTGCCGAACCGCTGGCGTACTCGGAGAAGAGCCGGTTCGACTACTCGCCGTCGAAGGCGAAGCAGCTGCTCGACGACGCCGGCTGGAAGGTCGGGTCGGACGGCATCCGTGTCAAGGACGGCCAGCAGCTCACCGTGACGTTCCCGGTGTCGACGAACCAGTCGGTGCCGGCCGAGCGCAGCCTGTTCCAGCAGATCCAGGCGTCCGAGAAGGCCGTCGGGTTCAAGGTCGTGCTCGACGAACTCGACCTGTCCAGCTGGTACGCGGCCCTCGCGGCGAACGAGTACGACGTGGTCAGCGCCCCGTACACGAAGGTCGGCCCCGACGTCCTGCGCATCCTGTACGACAGCGCGAGCATCGAGCCGGCACCGTCCGGGTACTTCGCGAACCTCGCGCAGCTCGACGACCCCGCACTCGACACCCTGCTCGAGCAGGCGGCCCGCACCTCGGACGCCGACGAGCGCGCCGACCTGTACGAGCAGGCGCAGAAGACGATCCTGGCGAGCGACACCGTGCTGCCCCTCTACGACCAGCAGAACCACTTCCTGGTGCGCTCGGCCGTGCACGGCATCCAGACGACCTCGGTGTCCACGCCCTGGTTCGGCACGGCCTGGATCGACCGCTGACGCGGATGCCCTGGGTGTGGTGGGCCGTCCGACGGCTCGCGGGCGGGATCGGCGTGCTCTGGGCCGTCGCGACGATCGTGTTCGTCGCGATCCGGCTCATCCCCGGCGACCCCGCACTCGCGATCCTCGGTGGTCCGGGCTCGCAGGCCTCCGCCGAGGCCGTCGCCCAGGTCCGGCACGAGTACGGCCTCGACCAGCCGGTACTCGTGCAGTACGCGGTGTTCCTCGGACGCCTCGCCACCCTGCAGCTCGGTGACTCGTACGCCTTCCGCACCCCGGTCGCGACGCTGCTCGGCCAGCAGCTGCCCGTCACGCTCACCCTGGCGGTGGCCGGCCTGGTCGCCGCCTGGGTCCTGGCGATCCTCGCGGCCTGGTGGTCGACGCAGCGCGGTCGGTTCGCGGCCGGGCTGACGAGCGCGCTGAGCGTCACCGCGAGCGTGATGCCGCACTTCTGGCTCGGCAGCGTGCTCATCGTGGTGTTCGCGAGCGCCCTCGGTTGGGTGCCCGCGGTCAGCGACGGCACGGTGCGCGGCTGGGTGCTCCCGGTGCTGACGGTGGCCGTCCCGGTCGCCGGGTACCTGGCCGAGACCGTGCGCGACGGGGTCGTCGACGCGCAACGGTCCGCCTTCGCCCTCGCCGCGCGGGGCCGTGGCGAGACCCGACTCGGGCTGTTCGCCCGGCACCTGCTCCGCCACGCGGCGCTGCCCGGGATCGCCCTGTCCGCCTGGGCCTTCGGGTCCCTCGTGTCCGGCGCCGTCGTCGTCGAGTCCGTGTTCGCGCTGCCCGGCATCGGTCGCGCCCTGGTGACCGCGGTGACGCAGCGGGACATGCCGCTCGTCGCCGGCATCGCGCTGGTGTCCGCCGCTGCCTACGTCGTGGTGCTCGCGGTCGCGGACCTCGTCGAACGTGTCGTCGACCCGCGCACCGGCGCCCCGCGCACAGGACGCGCGCGTGCTCCGCGCGCCGCCCGACGCCGTGGAGCCGACCACGAGGCGGCCGCGCGGTGAGCGGCATCGCCGAGCCGAGCCTCCCGACCGACCGGTCCGCCGACGGACGCCCGGCAGCCGGACGCGGTCCCCGCGCCCTCGGCGTCCCCGGCGCCGTCGCGGGTGCCGTGGTCCTGCTCGCCGTCGTGGCGGCCGCGTGGCCGGCGCTGCTCGGCGGCGCCGACCCGCTCGCCGTGCACCCGTCGGAGGCGCTCCTCGCGCCGAGCGGCGCCCACCCGTTCGGCACCGACGAATCCGGACGCGACGTCCTGTCCCGGGTCGTCGCCGGCACGCGGGCCTCGCTCGTCGTCGGTGTCGCCGCGACCCTGATCGGCGGCGGGACCGGCGTCGTGCTCGGGGTCGTCGCCGGCCTCGGTGCCGGCGCCGGACGCGTCGGCCGACTGCTCGACGCCGTGATCGGCCGCGTCACCGAGGTCGCCTTCGCCCTGCCGCTGCTGCTCGTCGCCCTGGTGGTCATCGCCGTCACCGGCCCCGGCCCGGTCCCCGCCGTGCTCGCCGTCGGCTTCGCCACTGCCCCCGGCTACGCCCGCATCGTCCGTGGCCTGGTCCGCGCGGCCCGGTCGTCGCAGGTCGTCGAGACCGCCGTGCTGCTCGGCCGCTCCCCCGTCCGCATCGTGGTCCGGCACGTCCTGCCCACCGCACTCTGGCCCGTCGTCGCGGTCGCCACGCTCGGTGTCGGCCAGGCGATCGTCTGGGCCTCGGCGCTGAGCTACCTCGGCGTCGGGACACCGCCCCCGGCTCCGGAGTGGGGCGCGATGCTCGCCGACGGCCGGACCTACCTGCAGACCGCACCGTGGATGAGCACCTTCCCCGGCCTCGCCATCGTGGTGCTCGCGACCGCCGTCACCGTGCTCGGTCGCGCGATCCGCCGAACAGGAGTCGTCCGATGACCACCGTCCTCGAGGTCCAGGCGCTGCACGTCGCCATCGCGGGCACACCGATCGTGCACGACGTCGCGCTGCGGGTCGACGCCGGTGAGTGCGTCGCCCTGGTCGGCGCCTCCGGCTCCGGCAAGACCGTCACCGCCCGCGCCGCGCTCGGTCTGTCCGCGCCCGGCTCCGCCGTCCGCGCCGACGCCTTCACCGTCGCCGGCCTCGACGTCCGCGCGTTCTCCGATCGTCGGTGGCGCCAGGTGCGCGGGTCTCGGGTCGGCTACGTCGGCCAGGAGGCCCTGGGCGCGTTGGACCCGCTGCGTCCCGTCGGACGCGAGGTCGCCGACAGCCTCCGCCTGCACACCGAGTTGGGTGCGGCCGAGCGCGTGGACGCCGTGCGCGATGCCCTGCGGGCGGTGGGCCTCGACCCGGACATCGCGACCGACGGCCGACTCGCCGGCACGCTGTCGGGCGGGATGCGGCAGCGGGCCCTCATCGCCGCGGCCACCATCGGGTCGCCGGCGCTCGTGGTCGCCGACGAGCCCACGACCGCACTGGACGCCGGGGTCGCGGTCACCGTGATGGAGCAGCTGCGGGCGGCACAGCAGCGCGGGGCGGGGGTGCTCGTGATCACGCACGACCTCGGGCTCGTCGCGGGGTGGGCCGACCGGGTGGCCGTCATGCACGAGGGCCGGATCGTCGAGCAGGGTCCGGTCGCCTCGGTGTTGCAGGATCCGCAGCACGCCGCGACGCAGGCCCTGGTGCGCGCGGCCACTGGCGCTCGGTGCGAGGTTGATCACTCCGTGCGAGCTTCCGACGACGCACGGAGTGATCAACCTCGCACGGGGCGCGGCGGGAGGGCTGGCGGGAGGGCTGGCGTGCTCGTCGCCGCGGGCCTCGCGCGCGACTACGAGGGCGTCCGCGCCGTCGACGACGTGTCGTTCGGGCTCGACCGCGGGCGGGTGCTCGGGGTGATCGGCGCCTCGGGGTCGGGCAAGACCACCCTGGCGCGGATGCTCCTCGGGCTCGAGACGCCCGACGCCGGCACGGTCTCGCTCGACGGAGCCCCCTGGGTACCGCTCCCCGAACACGACCGACGACCCCGACGCCACCGGGTCGCGGCCGTCGTGCAGGACCCCGGCGCCACGTTCGACGAGCGGTGGTCGGTCGAGCGGGTCCTCGCCGACGCGTTCTCGCGGGGCGACGACCGCCGCGCCCGTGGTTCCCTCGCCGCCCGGGTGGACGCAGCCCTGCGACAGGTGGACCTCGACCCGGCGCTCCGGCCGCGGTCGCCGCTGACCCTGTCCGGTGGGCAACGGCAGCGACTCGCGATCGCCCGGGCACTCGCCACCGACCCCGAGGTGATCGTCCTCGACGAGCCGGTCACCGCCCTCGACGCCACCGTGCAGGACGCCGTGCTGACCCTGCTCGAGCGGCTCCGCGACGACACCGGCGTGGCGATGGTCTTCGTGTCGCACGACCTGCGGGCCGTTCGACGGATGGCCGACGACGTGCTGGTCGTGCACCGGGGCGCGGTCGTCGAGCACGGCCCCGCCGCGACGGTGTTCGCGCGCCCGGCGCACCCCGTGACCGCGCACCTGCTGCAGGCCGCGGAGCGGCTGGCGGCGGGCCCCGCAGCCGACTTCACGGGCTGAGCGACAGTTCGCGCGGTGCCGCGTCCGCGAACTGTCGCTGCGCGCGTGACGTCCCCCACGGCCCTGAACGTGACCGGAGGCCCGGCGCGCGTCCGTGGCGGACGTGCACCGGGCCTCCAGGGCGGGTGTGGCCGGGGTCAGGAGTCCGCGGACTCCTTCTTCGCCGCGTCACCCGAGATGATCGGGATCTCACTCGTCGCGAACTCCTTCGCCCAGTCGGACTGCGCGAACTCCGACGTCGGGTCGTTGTAGTCGTCGATCACGCCGGCGACCTCGTCCTCGGAACCGACCGTCGGGCCGGAGCCCATGAGCGGGGTGGCGGCGGTCTCCTTGGTGAAGTACACCGCGACGAGCCCGATGACAGCGGCCAGCATCAGGTAGAAGGCCGGGATGTCCTCGGCCCAGCCGTAGCCGGCGTCCTTCGCGGCGTTGATGAGCGCCGAGGTCGCGAGCGGGGTCGTGCCACCGAACAGCGACACCGAGACGTTGAACGCGATCGCGAGCGCGCCGTAGCGGATGATCGTCGGGAACAGCGCGGGCAGCGTCGACGGCATGGTCGAGGTGAACGTGACGAGCACGACACCGAGGATGAGCAGGCCGGAGAACACCCCGACGCCCGTGCCGGTCTGGACGAGCTTGAGGGCCGGCCAGGACAGCAGGATGAAGCCGATGCAGCCGGCGGCGAGCACCGGGCGACGACCGAACTTGTCGGACAGCCGGCCACCGAACGTGATGACGACCATCATGAGCAGCATCACGACGACGATCAGGATGAGGCCGAACGTGGCGTTCTGACCGAGGTTCTGCTCGAGGTAGGTCGGCATGTACGACAGCAGCATGTAGTCGGTCACGTTGAAGACCAGGACCAGGCCGATGCAGATGATGAGAGCGCGCCAGTTCTCGGCGAAGAGCTTGAGGAACGGGGTCTTCTGCCCCTCGCGCTCGGCGGCCTGCTCCTGCTGCTTCTGGAAGGCCGGGGTCTCCTCGAGCTTGAGACGCAGGTACAGCCCGATCAGTCCGAGCGGGCCCGCGATGATGAACGGGATGCGCCAGCCCCAGCTGAGCAGGGCGTCCTCGGACAGGCCGAACTGCAGGCCGGTGACGATCGACGCGCCGAGCACGTAGCCGGCCAGGGTGCCGAACTCGAGCCACGAGCCCATGAACCCACGGCGCTTGTCGGGCGAGTACTCGGCGATGAAGGTCGCGGCGCCGCCGTACTCACCGCCGGTCGAGAAGCCCTGCACGAAGCGGGCCACGAGCAGCAGGACCGGGGCCCAGAAGCCGATCGAGTCGTACGACGGGATCAGGCCGATCATCAGCGTGCCGGCGGCCATCAGGATCATCGTCAGCGCGAGGACCTTCTGCCGGCCGATCCGGTCGCCGATCGGACCGAAGACGGCGCCACCGATCGGTCGGACGATGAACGCCGCGGCGAAGAAGCCGAAGGTCGCGACGATGTTCGCGGCCGGGTCGCCCTGCGGCAGGAAGACCTGCGAGATCGTGACGGTCAGGTACGCGAAGATGCCGAAGTCGAACCACTCCATCGCGTTGCCGAGGGCGGCGGCCGCCACAGCGCGCTTGAGCAGCGACTCCTCGACGACGGTGACGTCGTCCTTCGTCAGGTTGCGCCGAGCGCGCTTCGCAGCGCCCTTCGTGCGCAGCGGTCGGTCGCCGTGCGGCAGCGGCCGATCGCCGTGCGGGTGGGGTGCGTCGTTCGGTGCCAAGTCGTTCCTCCGGTGTGCGGTGCGTCCTTCGGGCGTCCGGCGGACGGCAACGGTGCAGTTCCTGCGAACCCGCGCTCGCCGGACAAACTCCGACAGACTACCAGGTCTCCGGCGTGTCCGACAGGTCGGTGTGGTAATCGCCGCTCCGACGCGTCACCGATCGGAGCGGAGGAACACCGGGGCTGCCCGGACCCGCACCGACGCCGCACCGCGGACCACGGTCAGCCGGCTCGTCGCCCCGGTCGCCGAGACCAGCGAGGAGCCGCCCGGCACGCCGACCGACGTCGTGCGGACTCCCGACGTCGACCAGACGACGCGGACCACGTCCCCGCCCGAGCCGTACCTGACGATCCAGACCCCGCCCGTGCCGGCCCGTTCGACCGCCACGAACCGGCGATCACCGACGGTGCGCACGAGGACCGCGTAGGCCGCGGCAGCCCGCCGCGCCGTGTACCCACCGCTGGCGGAGCCGTACAGGCCGTACCCGGTCGGTGTCGACGCCGCGTCGTTCAGGGTGAACGGCACGACGAGCGTGGCACCGAGGTGCGCGGCGAGCGCTCCCCAGCGCACCAGCCAGGCGGACTGCACTGCGGGGGTGACGGTACCCGCCTGCCCCGGCGGACCGGCCTGCCAGCCGCCTTCGGTCCACCAGACCGGGACGGAGCGGTGTTGCGCCGTGAGGGCCGTCCGGAGCTCCCGCATCGCGGGCCCCAGAGTCGTCTCCGGCGGTCGTGTCCCGGTGTACGCGTGGACCGACACCGCGTCGACCGTCGCCGGACCACCTCCGGCGAGCCACTGCCGGAGCCACGGGTGCAGGCCGTCCGCCCCGAGCAGGCTCATGGCGGGACCCGCCACCACGGAGCCCGGCGCCGCAGCGTGGACGGCCGCGGACGCCGCCCGGGTCAGTGCGACGTAGCGTGCAGCACTGCTGGCCTCCGGCGCGACGGTGTTCGGCCACTCGTTCCAGATCTCGTACCCCGCCACGTCCGGGCCGAACGTCGCGGCGACGAACCCCGCGTACCGCGCGAACGCGGCGATGCCGGCGGCTGTGGTCGGACCACCACCGCCGTCGTGGTGGGGATTGCCGTAGTCGAGGACGATGAGCGGTCGGATCCCCGCCGCGCGGAGACGGTCGACGGACTTCCGGTACGACGCGGGCATGACGAGTTCGTCCCGGGCCTTCTCGACGCCCGTCCACCACAGGTCGACCCGAGCGGCCCCCACGCCGAGCCCCGCCGCGAGGGCCACCTTCGCGCCGTCCGCCGTGGTGTCGATGCCGGAACCGATCCCGAACCGAGCCGAACCGGTCGCGGCCGCGGCCGGCACCGGCGGGGACATCGGCAGGAGCAGCGCGGCCACACCGACGAAGGCGGTCGCGACTTTCTCGAAGGTATTCACGGATTGCACCCTACGAGCATTTCCTATCAATGCAAACAATTGCATTCGTGCGGCATTTGCGTATTTCCGCCGAAAGAATTCCCCATCCAGCATTCCCGCGGTCGACTCCGGGTCTCCGGCACCGGGTAACCTTGGGACACCACGCACCAGGCGTGGACAATCAGGCACCTCATCACGGACTCGGTGCCGCACACACGCACGGAAGGCGCAGCCATGACCAAGCCCATGCCCGAGAAGCCCAGCGTCGACGGACTCGAGCAGGTCTGGGGGCCGGTCTGGGAGCAGGACGGCACCTACCGCTTCGACCGTGACGCCGCCGGCCACCGCGACGCCGTCTACTCGATCGACACCCCGCCGCCGACCGCCTCCGGGTCGCTGCACATCGGGCACGTCTTCTCGTACACGCACACCGACCTCAAGGCGCGGTTCGAGCGCATGCGGGGCAAGCACGTCTTCTACCCGATGGGCTGGGACGACAACGGCCTGCCGACCGAGCGCCGCGTGCAGAACTACTACGGCGTCCGCTGCGACCCGACCCTCCCCTACGACCCCGACTTCACGCCGCCGTTCGAGGGCGGCGACGGCAAGTCGTCGAAGGCCGCCGACCAGCTGCCGATCTCGCGCCGCAACTTCATCGCGCTGTGCGACCAGCTCACGGTGCAGGACGAGCAGCAGTTCGAGGAGCTCTTCCGCACCCTCGGCCTGTCGGTGGACTGGACCCAGTCGTACCGCACCATCGACGACACCTCGCGGGCGAGCGCGCAGCGTGCCTTCCTCCGCAACCTCGAGCGCGGCGAGGCCTACCAGGCCGACGCCCCGACCCTGTGGGACGTCACGTTCCGCACCGCGGTCGCGCAGGCCGAGCTCGAGGACAAGGAGATGCCCGGCGCGTACCACGGCATCGCGTTCCACCGTGCGGACGGCGGCGACGACGTCGTGATCCAGACGACCCGTCCCGAGCTGCTGCCGGCGTGCGTCGCCCTCGTCGCGCACCCGGACGACGAGCGGTTCCAGGACCTGTTCGGCACCACGGTCCGCTCCCCCCTGTTCGACGTCGAGGTCCCGGTGCTCGCACACCACCTGGCGCAGAAGGACAAGGGTGCCGGCATCGCGATGGTCTGCACCTTCGGCGACACCACCGACGTGGTCTGGTGGCGCGAGCTGCAGCTACCGAACCGCGCGATCCTCGGCTTCGACGGCCGCGTCCGTTCCGACGAGCCCGCGTGGATCGAGTCGGCGAGCGGCAAAGCCCTCTACGCCGAGATGGCCGGCAAGACCGTGTTCTCGGCGAAGAAGGTCGTCGTGGACGCCCTGACCGAGTCCGGCGAGCTCGTCGGCGACGTCAAGACGATCAACCACCCGGTGAAGTTCTTCGAGAAGGGCGACAAGCCCCTCGAGATCGTCTCGACCCGCCAGTGGTACATCGTCAACGGCGCCCGCGACGAAGCCCTGAAGACGACGCTCCGCGCCCGCGGCGAGGAGATCGCGTTCCACCCCGACTTCATGCGCGTCCGCTACGACAACTGGGTCGGTGGCCTGTCCGGCGACTGGCTCATCTCGCGCCAGCGCTTCTTCGGCGTGCCGATCCCGGTCTGGTACCCGCTCGACGCCGACGGCAACCCGGTGTTCGACCAGCCGATCGTCCCGACCGAGGCGCAGCTGCCCGTCGACCCGTCGTCGGACCCGGCACCCGGCTACTCCGAGGACCAGCGCGGCGTGGCCGGCGGGTTCCAGGGCGAGCTCGACGTCATGGACACCTGGGCCACCTCGTCGCTCACCCCGCAGCTCGCGGGCAAGTGGGAGACCGACCCGGCGCTGTACGACCTGGTGTACCCGTACGACGTCCGCCCGCAGGCGCAGGACATCATCCGCACGTGGCTCTTCACGACGGTGCTCCGCAGCCAGCTCGAAGCGGACACCGTGCCGTGGAAGCACGCGAGCATCTCCGGCTTCATCGTCGACCCCGACCGCAAGAAGATGTCGAAGTCGAAGGGCAACGTCGTCACGCCGCTGTCGATCCTCGAGCAGCACGGTGCCGACGCGGTCCGCTACTGGGCGGCCTCGTCCAAGCTCGGCACCGATGCGGCGTTCGACCCGCAGAACCCGAAGCAGATCAAGGTCGGCCGTCGTCTGGCCATCAAGGTCCTGAACGCCGCCAAGTTCGTCTACGGCTTCCCGCTGCCCGAGGGCGCCACGAGCGTGACCGAGGCACTCGACGTCGACATGCTCGCCGAGCTCGGTGCGGTCGTCGAGCAGGCCACCGCCGCGTTCGACGGCTTCGACCACGCCCGCGCGCTCGAGATCACGGAGCGGTTCTTCTGGACCTTCTGCGACGACTACCTCGAGCTCGTGAAGGAGCGTGCCTACGGCACGGCGGCCGACGCGACGCACGAGACCCAGGCGAGCGCCGTCCTGGCGCTGCGCGGCGCGATCGACGTGCTGCTCCGACTGCTGGCACCGTTCCTCCCGTACGCGACGGAAGAGGTGTGGGCCTGGACCCACGAGACCAGCGTGCACCGGGCCTCCTGGCCGACCGCTGCTGACCTGCCCACCGACGCGGCCCCCACCGGGCTGCTCGCGGCCGTCGGACAGGCGCTCATCGGGATCCGCGGCGCGAAGACGTCGGCGAAGGCGTCCCAGAAGACGCCTGTCACGCGTGCCGTCGTCGCCGCGCCGACCGAGACGCGGGCGCTCATCGAGCGCGCGGCGGTCGACCTGGCGGCCGTCGGCCGCATCGAGAACCTGTCGTTCGTCGACGGCGACGAGCTCGCCGTCACCGAGATCGAGCTGGCGGAACAGCAGGCGTAACGTCGGTCGTCCGGGCCGGGTCGCGTCGGCGACCCGGCCCGTCCACCACCGGACAGGAGGCACGGATGCAGTTGGGCACACGATGGAGCGTGGGTGGGGAGCCGCCTGCGCGACTGCCCGAGGCGATGGTCGTCGCCGTGCGCGGGGTCGAGGACGAACTGGCGGCCGAGTCGGTCGACACGGGGACCTGGGGCTGGACCCTGACCTTCCTCGAGGGCAAGCCGATCGTCGAGCTCGACGACGGCACCTCGATCCACCTCGACGATGCCGGGCGCGCCCAGGTCACGAACCCCGACGACGCCGCGGAAGAGGACTGACGCGGGGCGCGTTCGCTCGGTGAGCAGAAATGGTCGGGTCCCCGGTGGGAACCCGACCATTTCTGCTCACGATGCGAGCGGCTACTCGGCGAGCCAGGTGAGCAGGACCTCGTTCACCTCGGCGGTGTGCGTGGTGAGCAGGCCGTGCGGGGCACCCTCGATCTCGACGTACTTCGCGGCCGGCAGGGCCTTGGTGAAGCGGCGACCGGTGGCGTCGATCGGCAGGATGTTGTCCGCCGTGCCGTGCACGATGAGCGCCGGGACGGTGACCTTGGGGATGTCCTGACGGAAGTCGGTCGGCCAGGTCAGCGGTGCTGCGGCGGACGCGATCGCACCCGAGCCGGCGGCGATGTTCCAGGCGTTGCGGACGGCCTCTTCCGAGATGCGCGAGCCGAGGTTCTCCGACAGGTTGAAGAAGTCCTGGTAGAAGTTCGTGAAGTACGCGTACCGGTCCTTCTTGACGTCGGCGGCGATGCCCTCGAAGAACGACATCGGGCCGGCGCCGTCGGGGTTGTCGTCGGTGATGGCCAGGAAGGGCTCGAGCGAGGCGAGGAACGCGACCTTCGCGATGCGGTCCTGTCCGTGGCGGCCGATGTAGCGGGCGATCTCGCCGGTGCCCATCGAGAAGCCGACCAGGATCACGTCGCGCAGGTCGAGGGTCTCGAGGACGGTGTGCAGGTCGTCGGCGAAGGTGTCGTAGTCGTAGCCGGTGCTCGGCTGTGAGGACTGCCCGAAGCCGCGGCGGTCGTACGTGATCACGCGGTAGCCGGCCTCGAGCAGGGCCGGGGTCTGACCCTCCCACGAGTTGCCGTCGAGGGGGAAGCCGTGGATCAGCACGATCGGCTGTCCGGTTCCCTTGTCCTCGTAGTGGAGTTCGATGTCGACGCTGTTCTCGGTTCCGACGGTGATGGCACCCATGATCGTTTCCTTCCCTGAGCCTCGCGGAGAACGTCAGTTCTCCGTCGATGTGCCTTACACTAGAGAACGATCGTTCCCGGCGCAACTCGGGAACGGTGAACACGCAGCGAACGGGGTACGTCATGGCAACCAGCACCATCAGCACGGTCGACGCCGGCGTCCGCGCACACATCGTGGACGTCGCCGACCAGCTGTTCTACGCGCGCGGCATCCAGTCCGTCGGCATGGACGAGATCCGCACGGGCGCAGGCGTCTCGCTGAAGAAGCTCTACGCGGCGTTCCCCGGCAAGGAGCAGCTCATCGCGGCCGTCCTGTCCGGGCGGCACGACCTGTGGGAGCGCGGCGTGCACGGCGCGGTCGAGGCGGCCACGACCCCGCGCGACAAGCTGCTCGCCGTGTACGACTTCCTCGAGTCGTGGTTCGGCGACGACACGTTCCGCGGCTGCGGGTTCATCAACGCCTTCGGCGAGCTCGGCGCGACCTCGCCCGCGGTCGCCGAGATCGCCCGCGACCACAAGGACTCGTTCCAGCGGTTCGTGCAGGAGCTCACCGCCGAGGTCGTCGCCGATCCGGACCGTGCCGAGGAACTCGCCGCACAGCTCGCCCTGCTCGCCGAGGGCGCGCAGACCACTGCTGCCATCGCCGGCACCACGGAACCTGCAGCGCACGCCCGCCGTGCCGCGTCGACGCTGATCGAGGCCGCGACGGGGCCGTCCCGCTGACCTGGTCGTTCCGGGCGTACCCGGTCGTTCCGGGCGTACCTGGTCGGTTCTTCCGACCAGGTACGCCCGATTCCGCTTTCCAGTCCGGTCGCGATGGGAAGGAACGCGACCACAGGGCGGACTGGGCCCACGCCGCCGGTTCCGGTGCGACGCGCCAGCGGCGCGACGGCCGTGCCGGTGGGGGGAGGCGCGGGGCCAGGCCGCCACGGGCCTCCCGTCCGCCCCGTCGCGGCGCGACGTCCGTAGGGTGGTTGCCATGGCAACCCCGTTCGACGTCCCGAGCACCCTCCCCTACGCCCTGCCGCCCTTCGGCGACGTGCGACTCGAGCACTACCGACCGGCCTTCGAGGCCGGCATGGCCGAGCAGCGCGCCGAGGTCGAGGCCATCGCCACCGATCCGCACGCACCGACGGTCGAGAACACCCTCATCGCCCTCGAGCGCTCCGGGCAGCTGCTGACCCGTGTCAGCCACGTGTTCTTCACGCTGTCGTCGGCGGACTCGACGCCGGAGCTGCACGACCTCGAGGCCGAGGTCTCGCCGCTCCTCGCCGCCCACCGCGACGCGATCACGCTGGACTCCCGGCTCTACGCCCGCGTGCAGTCCGTGCTCGACGGCGCCGCAGCCGCCGGGCTGGAGGGCGAAGCGCTCCGCCTGGTCGAGCGCACCCACGCCGAGATGACCCTGGCGGGCGCCGGGCTCGACGACGCCGGCAAGGAGCGCCTGACCGCGATCAACCAGGAGCTGTCCACGCTCACCACCACCTTCGAGCGCAACCTGCTCGAGGACACCAACGACTCCGCCGTGCACGTGACCAACGAAGCCGAGCTCGAGGGGCTCGACGACGGCGCGAAGTCCGCCGCTGCCGGTTCCGCTGCGGACCGCGGCCTCGAGGGCTGGCTCATCACCCTGCCGCTCTACACCGGCCACCCGTGGCTGCCGTCGCTCGCGAACCGCGACCTGCGCGAGCGCATCATGCACGCCTCGCTCGCTCGCGGCCGCCGCGGCAACCAGTACGACAACCGCGAGGTCCTGCTGCGCATCGTGCGGCTCCGTGCCGAGCGCGCCGAACTGCTCGGGTTCCCGAACCACGCCGCCGTCGTCACCGCCGACGAGACGGCGAAGACCCCCGAAGCCGTCGACGGCCTGCTGTCGTCGCTCGTCGGCGCTGCGGCACGGAACGCCGACGACGAGCGGGCCGTCCGGTCCCGCACGGTCGGGTTCGACATCGAGTCGTGGGACTGGGCCTACGCCACCGAGCTCCTGCGCGGGGAGCAGTTCGCCGCGGACAGCTCGGCGCTCCGACCGTACTTCGAGGCCGACCGGGTCCTGCACGACGGCGTCTTCCACGCCGCGGGTGCCCTCTACGGCCTGACGTTCACCGAGCGCCCGGACCTGCACGGCTACAACGACGAGGTCCGTGTCTTCGAGGTCACCGGCGACGACGACGAACCCGTCGGGCTCTACCTGCTCGACCTGTACACGCGCGACGGCAAGCGCGGCGGCGCGTGGATGAACCCCGTCGTCGAGCAGTCCGAGCTGCTCGGCACGCTGCCCGTCGTGGTGAACAACCTCAACGTCGCGAAGCCGGCGCCCGGGTCACCGACGCTGCTCATCCAGGACGAGGTCGAGACGCTCTTCCACGAGTTCGGCCACGCACTGCACGGCCTCATCGCCCGCACCACCTACCCCCGGTTCTCGGGCACGAACGTCGAGCGCGACTTCGTCGAGTTCCCGAGCCAGGTGAACGAGATGTGGGTGTCGTGGCCGTCGGTCCTGGCGAACTACGCGAAGCACCACGAGACCGGTGCCCCGCTGCCGCCCGAGCTCGTCCTGGGCCTGAGCGAGTCCGAGGGCTTCAACGAGGGCTTCGGCACGACCGAGTACCTGGCCGCGGCGCTCCTCGACCAGGCGTGGCACCGGCTGTCCTCCGCCGACGCCGCTGCGGTCACGTCGGTCGAGGACTTCGAGCGGAACGCCCTCGCCGCCGCCGGCATCGCCGTCGAGGCCGTGCCCCCGCGCTACTCGTCGACGTACTTCGCGCACACGTTCTCGGGCGGGTACGACGCCGGGTACTACGGCTACATCTGGTCCGAGGTGCTCGACGCCGACACGGTCGAGTGGTTCCGGGACAACGGCGGGCTGGACCGTGCAGCCGGTCGACGCTTCGCGGAACGACTGCTGGGCGTCGGTGGCTCGAAGGACCCGCTCGAGGCGTACCGCGACTTCCGCGGCCGCGACGCCGAGGTCGGCCCGCTGCTGCGTCGCCGCGGCCTCGAGTAGGGCGCTGCGCGCGGGAGGTCCCCTGCGGGGACCGGGCGTACCGCGTCGAATCGGGCGTACCTGATCGGAACTTCCGACCAGGTACGCCCGATCTCACTTTCCATCGCAGCCGTCATGGGAAGAACCAGGCGTCGACCCGCGGGCCGTGCCGACCGCCCCACCACGACGAAGCCCCGCACCGATCCGGTGCGGGGCTTCGGAGCGAGCGGAGCGCTACGCCGACTTCTCGACGCGCTTCGCCCGCGGCCGGGGCACGATGGTCGGCGCTGCGTTCTCGAGCACGGACTCGCGGGTGATCACCACGCGGGCGACGTCGTCGTCGGACGGGACGTCGAACATCACCGGGCCGAGGACCTCTTCGAGGATGGCGCGCAGGCCACGGGCACCGGTCTGGCGCAGCACAGCCAGGTCGGCGATCGCCTCGAGCGCGCCCTGGTCGAACTCGAGCTCGACGCCGTCGATCTGGAACATCCGCTGGTACTGCTTGATCAGCGCGTTCTTCGGCTCGGTCAGGATCTGCATGAGGGCGGCCTGGTCGAGCTGCGACACCGTGGTGACGACGGGCAGACGACCGATGAACTCGGGGATCAGGCCGAACTTGTGCAGGTCTTCCGGCAGGACCTCGGAGTACAGGTCCTGGTGGTCGGTCGCACTGTGCAGCGGCGCCCCGAAGCCGATCCCCCGCTTGCCGACGCGCGAGGACACGATGTCCTCGAGTCCGGCGAACGCACCGGCCACGATGAACAGGACGTTCGTCGTGTCGATCTGGATGAACTCCTGGTGCGGGTGCTTGCGACCACCCTGCGGCGGGACCGACGCGACGGTGCCCTCGAGGATCTTGAGCAGCGCCTGCTGCACGCCTTCGCCGGAGACGTCGCGCGTGATCGACGGGTTCTCGGCCTTGCGGGCGATCTTGTCGACCTCGTCGATGTAGATGATGCCGGTCTCGGCGCGCTTGACGTCGTAGTCGGCGGCCTGGATCAGCTTGAGCAGGATGTTCTCGACGTCTTCACCGACGTAGCCGGCCTCGGTCAGGGCGGTGGCGTCGGCAACGGCGAACGGCACGTTGAGGCGCTTCGCCAGGGTCTGCGCCAGGTAGGTCTTGCCGCAGCCGGTCGGGCCGATGAGCAGGATGTTCGACTTCGCGATCTCGATGTCGTCGCGGTCTTCGGCAGCGGTGATCTGCCCCTGCGCACGGATGCGCTTGTAGTGGTTGTAGACGGCCACGGCGAGGGCGCGCTTCGCCGGGTCCTGCCCGATGACGTACTCCTGCAGGAAGTCGAAGATCTCGCGCGGCTTCGGCAGTTCGAAGTCACCGCTCGAGGTGTCCTCGCCGGCTTCTGCCAGACGCTCCTCGATGATCTCGTTGCACAGCTCGACGCACTCGTCGCAGATGTAGACACCCGGACCGGCGATCAACTGCTGGACCTGCTTCTGGCTCTTGCCGCAGAAGGAGCACTTGAGGAGGTCCCCGCTCTCTCCGATGCGTGCCATTGCCGTGCCTCCCTGGTTGGACGTGCCGGCCCGCGCACTCGCACCGGCCGCTGGTGCACCGCTGCTGGTGGGCACCTCGTCGTGGACACGAGCCTAACCGCAACCGGTGACACCGACCGTGCGGCGCCGCGGGATTTCGCGCGCGCGTTCGCCCAGGGCGTTCGGGCCTGCTACCGTGATCCAGTCTTCTCTACAAGTTGTAGAAACACCGTCCCGACCATCGAAGGATCCCCATGCAGAAGCGTCTCGCCGCCGGCGGCGCCGTCACCCTCGGCGCCGTGGCCGTCATCGTCCTCGGCACCGCCGGCGCAGCCAGCGCGCACGTGTCCGCGACGGCCACCTCGACCGCCGCGAACTCGTACACCACGGCGACCTTCTCGGTCCCGCACGGCTGCGACGGCTCCCCCACCACGAAGATCGAGTTCCAGGTGCCGGAGTCCGTCATCGAGGTCACCCCCACCGTGAACCCGAACTGGAAGATCACGAAGGCGACCGAGCCGTACACGAGCCCCTCGGCCGCGGCCGACGGTGAGCACGCCGAGGATGCCGCCGAGCGCGTCACGAGCATCACCTACACCGCGAAGACCCCGCTCCCCGCCGACGAGCGCGACACCTTCGCCCTCTCCTTCTCGCTGCCGGACGGCAAGGCCGGCGACCTCGTCGAGTTCCCCGCGATCCAGACCTGCGAGAAGGGCTCGGTCGAGTGGAACCAGGAGCAGCAGGCCGGCGAGGCCGAGCCCGAGCACCCGGCCCCCTCGATCACGCTGACCGCGGCCGAGGCCACGGACGACGACGGTGACCCGGTCGCCGCCACCCCGACCGCCGAGGCCGCAGCCGGCTCGACGACCCCCGCGGACCCCGACCTGGTCGGCCGCTTCCTCGGCCTGGGCGGTCTGGTGCTCGGCGCCGTCGCCTTGGTCGTCGCCGTCGCCGGCACGCGTCGTCGGAGCTCCACCAAGTGACGCAGCGCGGCTCGCGTCGGACTCGGCTGCGGTCCTCTGCCTGGAGGCTCGTGGCCGGGTCCGCCGCGGCCGTCGCGATCGCGGGCGGTGCGGTCCTCGGGCTCGCGGGTCCCGCCAGCGCGCACAACTACCTGATCGCGTCCACCCCGGAGGTCGGCGGCACGCTCACGAGCCTGCCGAAGGCGTTCGAGATCACCACGAACGACAAGCTGCTCGACATCGGCGACTCCGGGTCGGGGTTCGCCTTCCGGGTCGTGGGTCCGGACGGGAAGTACTACGAGGACGGCTGCGTCGACATCGACGGCCCCTCGATGACCACGCCCGCCGCACTCGGCGACTCGGGGAAGTACACCGTCGAGTGGCAGATCGTCTCCGCCGACGGCCACACCGTCTCCGACGAGTACGCCTTCACGTGGAAGGCCCCGTCCGGCTTCTCCGCGGCCTCGGGGTCCACCACGCCGCCCACCTGCGCCACCGCGGGAGACGACTCCACCGAGGCCGCCACCACCGGCACCGCCTCGGGTGACACCGACTCGGCCGCGACCGACGCGCTCTGGATCGGCGCCGGAGGCGTCGTCCTCGTCGCCGCGGTCGTCGCGGTCCTGCTGCTCCTGCGGCGCCGCCCCGCGCCCGAGACGGACGACACCGAAGACTGAGCCGACGGGGCGGACCCGCGCCGCGCCTCCAGGCCGGTGTGCTGGCGAGCCGGCGCACCCAGGTTCCACGACTCGCCGCTCAGGTCCGCCGAGGTTCCACGGCACGTCGAAAGGGCGGTCGAGATTCCAAGATCTTGGAACCTCGACCGCCCTTCGTCGGCGCCGAAGCGGCCTACGGTGCTACTTGACGAGCGCCGGCAGGTTCTTGCGGCTGGTGAGGACCTGGTCGATCAGGCCGTACTCCACGGCTTCCTGCGCGGACATGATCTTGTCGCGCTCGATGTCGTGGTTGATCTCCGCCGGCGTCTTGTTCGAGTGCTTCGACAGCGTCTCCTCGAGCCAGGTGCGCATGCGGAGGATCTCCGCCGCCTGGATCTCGATGTCCGACGCCTGTCCGCCACCCTGCTGGACAGCGGGCTGGTGGATGAGCACGCGGGCGTTCGGCAGGGCCAGACGCTTGCCCGGCGTGCCACCGGCGAGGAGCACCGACGCGGCCGAGGCGGCCTGACCGAGGCAGACCGTCTGGATCTGCGGACGGATGTACTGCATCGTGTCGTAGATCGCCGTCATCGCGGTGAACGAGCCACCGGGCGAGTTGATGTACATGACGATGTCGCGGTCGGGGTCCATCGACTCGAGCACGAGCAGCTGGGCCATGACGTCGTCAGCCGACGCGTCGTCGACCTGGACACCGAGGAACACGATGCGGTCCTCGAAGAGCTTCGCGTACGGGTCCTGGCGCTTGTAGCCGTAGGCCGTGCGCTCCTCGAAGCTCGGCAGGATGTACCGATCGGAGGGAGCCGGGACGTTCTGCGCGCCACCGAGCATTGGGAGATGCATTCTCGTTTCCTTTTCTTCGGTGGGGGTCAGGACTGGGCGTCGGGGTCGGCAGCCGCGGTCGGCGTCGCGCCGTCACCGACGGTGCCACCACCGCCGACGACCTCGGCCGACGAGGCACGCAGGTGGTCGACGAAGCCGTACTCGAGGGCTTCCTGCGCGCTGAACCAGTTGTCGCGGTCGTTGTCCTTGAGGACCTGCTCGATCGACTTGCCGGTCTGCTCGGCCGTGAGCTCCGCCATGCGCTGCTTCATGTCGAGGATGACCTTGGCCTGCGTCTGGATGTCGGCAGCGGTGCCGCCGAACCCGCCGGACGGCTGGTGCAGCAGGACGCGGGCGTTCGGCGTGATGTAGCGCTTGCCCGGCGTGCCGGAGGACAGCAGGAACTGTCCCATCGACGCGGCCAGGCCGATGCCCACGGTGACGATGTCGTTCGGGACGAACTGCATCGTGTCGTAGATCGCCATGCCGGCGGTGATCGAGCCACCGGGCGAGTTGATGTAGAGGTAGATGTCCTTCTCAGGGTCCTCGGCGGCGAGCAGCAGCAGCTTGGCTGCGATCTCGTTCGAGTTGTCGTCGCGGACCTCGGAGCCGAGCCACACGATCCGGTCTCTCAGAAGGCGGTCAAAAACACTGGGGTTCAGTGTTGCTTCGGCCATGGAAAAACTCCCGTTCAGTTGTCGCTTGTTGTCGAACTTATCGGTTGCAACGCACCACTTCGCGTGTGTTCGCCGACAGCAATGCGGTGGTGCGGAAAACACGAGACGGGAGGCACGGTGCCAGCTGGCACCGTGCCTCCCGTCTGTATCGCTGGTGGCGTCGAGTTCGTTACTCGGCGTCCTCAGCAGGGGCCTGCGCGACGCCCGCCGTGAAGGCGGACAGGTCGACTGCGTCGCCGTTGGTGTCCTTGACGGTCACCTTCGACAGGACGGTCGCGACCGCCTTCGAGCGGGCGACCTCGCCGACCATGCCCGGGATCTGGCCGTTCTGGTCGATGACCTTGATGAACTCGGCCGGCTCCATGCCGTACTGCGCAGCAGCCTGGATGAGGTACTGGGTCAGTTCCTCCTGGGAGACCTGGATCTCCTCCTTCTCGGCGATGGAGTCGAGGAGGATCTGCGAGCGGAAGGCCTTCTCGCTGGACTCGGAGACCTCCTTGCGGTGCTCGTCGTCCTCGAGGCGGTTCTCCTGCTCGAGGTGACGGTGCACCTCGTCCTCGATGAGCTGCTCCGAGATCGGGATGTTCACGTCCTCGATGAGCTTCTCGACGAGCTTGTCGCGAGCCGCGGCGCCCTGACCGAAGGTCTTGGACTTCGCGATCTGCTCCTTCAGGTCCGCCTTGAGCTCGTCGATCGTGTCGAACTGGCTGGCGATCTGGGCGAACTCGTCGTCGGCCTCGGGGAGCTCGCGCTCCTTGACGGCTGTGACGGTGACGGCGATCTGGGCGGTCTCGCCCTCGCGGTCGCCACCGACGAGCTTCGACTCGAAGTTCGTCGACTCGCCGGCGGTCAGGGACTCGAGCGCCTCGTCGATGCCCTCGAGCAGGTCGCCGGAGCCGATCTCGTAGGAGACGCCGGTGGCCGAGTCGACCTCGTCGTCGCCGATGCTGGCGGTCAGGTCGATCTGCGCGAAGTCGCCGGTCTTCGCCGGACGGTCGACGGTCACGAGCGTGCCGAAGCGGGTGCGCAGGTTCTGCAGCTCCTCTTCGATCTCGTCGTCCGACACCTCGACGGCGTCGACGGTGAGCTCGTACGCGGAGTAGTCCGGCAGGTCGAACTCGGGACGGACGTCGACCTCGAAGGTGAGGACGAGGTCGCCCGCGAAGTCGGCGAGGTTCGGCAGTTCGGCGACGTCGGCCTCGGCACGGCCGAGGATGCGCAGCTCCTGCTCTTCGACCGCCTGGCGGTAGAAGTTGTCGATGGCGTCACCGACGGCGTGGTTCAGGACCTCGCCACGGCCGACGCGCTGGTCGACGATCGCCGGCGGGACCTTGCCCTTGCGGAAGCCGGGGATGTTGATCTGCTCGGCGATGTGCTTGTACGCGTGGTCGATGCTCGGCTTGAGATCTTCCGGCGTCACGTTCACGGTGAGCTTGACGCGGGTGTCGCTCACCTTGTCGACGGTGCTGGTGGCCACGGGATGTTCTCCTGTTGGTTGACGTTCGTGTGGTCGATGGTTCTCGAGGACCTGGTCGGGGCGACAGGAGTTGAACCTGCGACCTCCCGCTCCCAAAGCGGGCGCTCTACCAAGCTGAGCTACGCCCCGTTTGACTGGGCCAGGGTGTCCGCGCGCGCCGAAGGGCGCATGCGACGCCGATGAGTCTAGCGGTCCCCCGGTGCGCGGTTCCCGGGAGGGACGTCACTCGTCCGCTGCGGCGCGTCGCAGGCCGTTGCGCCACCGCACGCCGACCACCACCTGAACCCCGAGCGCCGCGACAGCGAGCACGATGCCGACGACGATCCGCCACACGTGCAGCAGGGCGTGCGCGGGCTGCGACTGCGGATCGCCGAACAGCTCCGGGCGCATCGAGAACACGATCGCGGCGAGGACCACCAGCGCGTAGGACACCACGCGCGACCGCTTGATCCGCCGTGCATCGGCGTCGCTCGGCGGGAGCATCACACGGGGTGGCATGTCGGTACTCGTTCGTCCGCTACGATGGTCGGGCTGCGACACGTGCGCAGCGCGGGGATGTAGCTCAATGGTAGAGCCCCAGTCTTCCAAACTGGCCACGCGGGTTCGATTCCCGTCATCCCCTCTCTCGTTCCTCCCTCTGTCTACGGTCGCCGCACGGTGCAGTGTTCTCCGGCCCGTGCACGGTTGCTTGCTCGGTGCGAGGTTGTTCCGGCGCACCGAGCGATCAACGTCGCACGGGGCGAACACGCGCGCACCGTGCGTCGTCAGGGACTGCCGAGTTCGAGCGTGATCTGCGGGGCGTCGCCGAGTTCCACCCGGGCACGCTTGCGCTCCGCCGCACGCAACGGCACGAGGTACCCGCCGTCCTTCGGGAACAACGAGGTGGTCCAGGTCACGGCGCCGATCGTCACCCGGGCAGGGATCACACCCCAGCCGTAGGTGAGCATCGGCGCGAGGTCGGCGATGACCTCGGCGACGTCCGGCGGCACGACGGCGAAGAAGAACGGTGACGGGCCGCGCCACTCGATCACCTCACCGCGGAACTCGAGCTCCATGTCGCGATCGTACGGCCGCGTCGTCGAGCGCGCCGGACCGGGTTCCGATCTCGGTCCGTGACGGTTCCGGTTCACGATCACCGGGATCTGCGAACCGGAACCGTCAAGCGCGAGGAGGAACTGGTGCCTCCTCGGAGCCAGCGGGACGTGGACGACGGACGCGCCCCGTGTTTCCAGGCCGGAACCGGGGAGCACGGGGCGCGAGCCGCCGTCAGGACGGAAGGGTCAGCGGTACGACGCGGCCTGCCCGTAGAGCTGCTGCGTCATCGCGGAGACGTAGGCGGACTTGTCACCTCCCGGCAGGTTGTACGTCATGAAGACGCCGTACCCGTCCGCCTTCGTGCGCTGCGCGAGCGACACCGCCGTCGACTGCGAGGTGTTCTGGATGTCCACCGCGGCAGCGGACAACCTGGACTTGTCGAGTCCCGGGATCGACGGCGCCGAGTACGTGCCGTAGTAGGGGTTCCAGGCGTAGTCGAGCTTCGAGCCGACGGTGCTGCTCGACGACGACAGCGAGGACGAGGCCGGGCCGATGTCGTAGAACGAGATGAGCTTGCCGGGCATCTGGGCACGCAGCGCGGTGATGAGCCAGCCGATCGACTGCTGGTTCGGCTGCGGGGTGCCGTTCGCGCCGTAGTCGGAGTACTCGTCGTCGAGGTCGACGCCATCGAGTCCGTACTTCGACACGGTGGCGGCGATCTGGGACGCGAAGTCCGACGCCGCGGCCTGGGTCGGGAAGTTGGCGATGCCCGCACCCTGGTGGTTGCCGAGGACCGACAGCGACACCTTGATGCCCTTCGCCTGCAGCGGCTTGATCTGCGTCGCGGCGTTGTCGAGGGTCGCCTGCACCTTGTCGTTGTTGTACAGAACCGCCTTGGAGCCGTTCCAGTTGATGTTCGCCGCGAAGATGATCGCGACGTCGAAGGCGTTCGCACCGCCGGACAGCGTGTAGCGGCCGACGTTCGCGAGCTGGTCGTTGTTGACCTCGACGTACGCGATGCTCGTCGGCCCGGACTTCGTAGCGGCGGCAGTACCGGCCGCTGCAGCAGCGGTCGGTGCTGCCGTCGCGGCGGACGGCACCAGTGGCGCCGCCAACATCGCGGCGATTGCCGCCACGATCCCGAACTTCATGGACTTCTTCATGACACTCCTCTTCGAGTGATGAACCGGCCGGCGGTCGCCGACCGGGGTCTCAGACGCGCGGGAACCGGAAGGTCCGCACCTCGTACGCGTCGACGGCGAACGACGACGCATCCGTATCGGTCAACGGCTCTTCGAGCAGGGTGACCTCGGCAGCCGGTCCGAACGGCCCGTCGACCTCGATCCCGCCGGTCCCCCGCCGCCCCACCGGCTCGTACACCCGCACGACCAGGTCGCCGGAGCGGTCGTCGGCGAGCTTGACGCTCGACAGCATGACCCCGCCGGACACCCGCACGAGCGGCGCGAACCCGTGCGCCCCGGTGACGGTCCGCGCGCCGGCGTTCATCCGGACGCCGGCCGCGGTGGCTCCGAGCTGGTCCGTCCCGATGACGATGCCGTACCGGTGCGTCTGCACGCCCTGGTCGGTCTCGGGGTCGGGGAACCGCGGTGCCCGCAGCAGGGACAGCCGCACGGTGGTGGTGACGTGCCCGTCGACGGCGTCGCGGGTGGTGTCGAACCCGTGGATCGAGTCGTTCACGAGCGCGACGCCGAAGCCCGGCTCGGACACCAGCACGTAGCGGTGCATCGACGTCTCGAACTTCGCGGCCTCCCACGAGGTGTTCGTGTGGGTCACCCGCTTCTGCGCCCCGAACTGCGTCTCGGCGACAGTGTGCTCGGCGCGGACGTCGAGCGGGAACGCGACCTTGAGGAACTTCTCGGTCTCGTGCCAGTCGGTCGTCTGGTCGAACTCGAGCGTGCGGGAGTCCGGTGCGAGGACGATCTCCTGCCGCACGGTCGAGTCGCCGAAGGACCGGGACACGACGACCCGGGCGACACCGGCGTCGTCGACCGAGGCCTCGAGCGACGAGACGTCCGCCAGGTCCTCGACCCGGTTCCGGTAGTACCGGTCGACGTCCCACGCGTCCCACATGTTCGGGAAGTCCTGGTGCAGCTGCAGCAGGTTCGCGGCCTGCCCGGCGGCGATCGCCTCGCGCCCGCTGGCCAGGTCGACGGCGCTCGTGACGAGTCCCTGATCGGTGACCGTGACGCGCACCAGCTCGTTCGTCAGCACGTACCCGCCGTCCTGCTCCGTCAGCGTGACAGCGGTCGGTTCCGCCACGTCGGTCGCCAGGACCGCGCCCTGCGCGGGTGCGCCGGCCTGGAGGAACGGGGCCGGGTTCACGACGACGGCTGCCTGCCCGGTACCGGCGAGCGCCGAGAGCGCCTGGCCGATGATCGCGGTCAGCGCCGCGGCCGTCTCGGCGTACTTCGCCTCGGCTTCGCGGTGCACCCAGGCGATCGAGGTGCCCGGCAGGATGTCGTGGAACTGCTGGAGCAGCACCTGCTGCCACAGGGCGTCGAGCTCGTCGTACGGGTAGGCGAAGTCGCTGCGTGCGGCGGCGGTCGTGGCCCAGAGCTCGGCCTCGATGAGGAGCTGTTCGCACCGGCGGTTGCCCTGCTTGGTGCCGTGCTGGCTGGTCAGGGTGGCGCGGTGCAGCTCGAGGTACAGCTCCCCCACCCACACCGGCGGGTCCGGCAGTTCGGCCTTCGCGCGGTCGAAGAACGTGTCCGGGTGCTCCCACCGGACCTTCGCGCTGCCCTCGAGGTCGGCGAGGCGTGAAGCCGTGCCGGTCATCTCGCGGGTCGTGCCGCCGCCGCCATCGCCCCAGCCGACCGGTGCGATCGAGCCCGTGGCAAGCCGGTTCTCACGGAACTGGCGGGAGGCCTTCGCGACCTCGCTGCCGGACAGGCGCGAGTTGTAGGTGTCCATCGACGGGAAGTGCGAGAACACCCGTGAGCCGTCGATGCCCTCCCACAGGAACGTGTGGTGCGGGAACTTGTTGACCTGGTTCCACGAGATCTTCTGCGTGAAGAACCACTCGAAGCCCGCACGGCGCATGAGCTGCGGCAGCGCCGGCGAGTACCCGAAGCTGTCCGGCAGCCAGACGCCCTTGGGTCGGATGCCGAACTTGCGCTCGAAGAACCGCTGCCCCTGCGAGAACTGGCGGACGATGCTCTCACCGGTCGGCATCACGGTGTCGGACTCGACCCACATGCCGCCGATTGGCAGGAACCGACCGGCCTCGACGGCGGCCTGCACCCGGGCGTAGACCTCGGGGCGGTGTTCCTTGATCCAGGCGTACTGCTGCGCGCTCGACATGCCGTACAGGAAGTCGTCGGTCTGGTCGATGAGCTCGGTCATGGTCGACGTGGTGCGGGCGACCTTGCGGATCGTCTCGCGGACGGGCCAGAGCCACGCGGAGTCGATGTGGGCGTGCCCGACGGCCGAGATCGTGTGCGCGGAGGCCTCGGCGGGAGCGGCGAGCACCTCGGCGAGCGCCGCACGGGCGTCCCCGGCGGTCTCCGGGATGTGCTGCAGGTCGAGCCGGTCCAACGCGTCGTCGAGGGCCTGCAGGATCCGCATCCGTCGTGGCCCCTCGGGCAGCTCGGCCTGCAGTTCGAGCAGGACGTCGATGTCGAGCGCGAGTTCGTGCACCTCGGACTCGAAGACGGCGAGGTCCATCCGGCGCGAGGTGTACAGCCGCTTCGACGACGAGGTCTGGATGTCGCCCTCGTGCGTGACGAGGAAGGGGTGGTAGTCGAGCAGGACGGGGTTCGACGCGGCCTCGACGAAGAGCTCGATCGTCTCCCCACCCTCGGCCCGTTCCGTCAGCAGCACCCACTGGTTGCGCGGGTTGATCGACTTCACCGGCGTGCCGTCGGCCAGGTAGACGAGCCCCTCGCACTGGAACCCGGGCATGTTCTTGTCGAACCCGAGGTCGATCACGGCCTCGACCCGGCGACCGGCCCACTCGGCCGGCACGGTCCCGGTCAGCCGGAACCACGTCGTCCCCCAGGCCGCACCCCAGGGCGTGCCGACCTCGTACGGTTCGAAGGTGAGCTGCAGGCCCTCGGTCGGCGGGACGGGCTCACCGGGCAGCTCGTGCCACGCGGTCTCCAACGGCACGGCGGTGGCGTGCACCGCCGGCGTGATGCGCTCGTCGAGGACCCGGCGGGCCCGTCCGGTGGTGAGGGGGATGTCGTCGTGCATGGGGGCTTCCAGGGTCGGGGCGTGGGCGCGGGTCAGCGCGTGGTCGCGGGGTGCGCGACGCGGATGGAGGTGGAGTCGAGCTCGGCGGGCACGTCGGCGCAGCGGTCGATGCCACGGGCGGCGAGCATCCCGGTGTCGCCGAGCCGAGACCGCAGGACGACCTGCGGGCCGCGACCGTCCGGTTCCGCCGACGCGACCGCGAGCCAGGCGGCGGCGAACCGTCCGCCGGGGGCGCAGTCGGCACGCATCCCGTGTCGGTCCGAGCCGTCGGGCAGCACGTCGTCGAGCACGAGCGCCGTGGCCGGCGGCACAGCAGCGGTGTCGGTGGCGCCGGACCGTGCGACGGCCGCGAAGGCCTCGCCGGCGGGCTTGATCCGGCCGTCGTTCGTGAAGAGCCCGAGGTCGTACTCGAGCTCCGGGAAGTCGGCGAGCGACCTGGCGACGTCGTGCGAGCACCACCACGTGACACCGAGCACCTCCTGCGCCCCGAGCACGTGCCGGATGGTCTGCTCGGTGAACGAGGCGGCGTCCTCCGGGGCGACGACGTTGGTGGGCGCCCCGACTTCCTGCAGCCAGTTCGGCCGTGCGGGGTCGCGGTTCCACGCGGCGGCGAGCTGGAGCAGGTACTCGCCGTGCCGCACCGATCCCGGTCCGAGTGCGCCGTGCAAGGCCGCCGAGCCGTTGAACACCCACGAGTGCGTGACGGTGGCGTCACCGTGGTCCGCCGCGTGCTCCGGTCCGAACGGCTGCGCGTCGTCGTACCAGGCCGCGTCATACTGCGCGACGGTGACCAGCGGCCGTGGACGCGACCCACCGCCGGACGGAGCCGACGCGGACGAGTCGACCCGGGCCTCCCGGCCGGACGAACCTGCCGAACCTGCCGAACCGGGCGGACCGGACGCGAGCCCGGACCGTGCCGCCGCGACCATCGCTGCCGCCCACGCGTGCCCCTGCTCCGCCGTGATGTCGTGCGGGGCGGGGTGCGGCGCGTGCGCGAACTGGTTCACCTCGTTGCCGATGGTGATGCCGAGCAGGTTCGGCTTGTCCGCGACCGCTGCGGCGAGCGCCCGGACGTACGCCGCGGTCGACGCGACGACGTCCGGGTCGGTGAACATGTTCCGACGGTGCCAGCTGTCCAGCCACGACGGCACGAAGTCGAAGCTCGACAGGTGCCCCTGCAGGGCGTCGACGTTGACGTCGAGTCCGAACGAGCCGGCGATGTCCACGACCGTCGCGACGTCCTGCAGTGCCGACGCCCGGATGAGGGTGCGGTTCGGCTGGACCACCGGCCAGAGCGGGAAGATCCGCACGTGGTCGGCGCCGAGCGAGGCGATCGCCTCGAGGTCCCTGGCGGTGTCCGACGGTGAGAAGTCGAGCCACGAGTGGAACCAGCCGACCGAGGGCGTGTAGTTGACCCCGAAGCGCATCAGCCCTTCACACCGCCCTCTTCGACGCCCTTGAAGAAGAAGCGCTGCAGGACGGCGAAGATCACGGCGATCGGGATGAACGCGATCATGGTGCCGGCGGCGATCATGCGCTGGTCGGTCGCGAACGTGCCCTGCAGGTACTGCAACCCGACGGTCAGGGTGAGGTTCTCCGGCGACTGCAGCACGATGAGCGGCCACAGGAAGTCGTCCCACGCCCCGATGAACGAGAAGATCGCGATGACGGCGATCGTCCCCTGCACGGCGGGCAACGAGATGTACCGCAGCCGCTGCATCGCGTTCGCACCGTCCATCACCGCGGCCTGGTCGATCTCCTCGGGGATCTGCCGGAACGCGTTGAACATGAGCAGCACGTTGAGTGCGGCGATCATGCCGGGTAGGGCGACGCCGACCAGGTTGTCGGCGAGGCCGAGGTCCTTGACGGTGACGAACTGCGAGATGATCGTCGCCTCGCCGGGCAGGACGAGGGTGGCGAGGAACAGTCCGAGCACGAGCTTGCGGTGCCGCCACTGCAGCCGCGCGAGGGCGAAGCCGGCGAGCGTCGCGAAGACGATGTTGCCGAACACGTCGATCGCGGCGACGAGCAGCGAGTTCCCGATGTAGCGCCACACCGGGATCGCGGCGGCCACCTTGAGGTAGTTCTCGATGGTCGGCTCGGTCGGGATGAACGACGGGTTCGCGGTGTAGATGTCCTCGCCGGCGCCCTTGAGCGAGGTGGACAGCTGCCACAGGAACGGGCCGATCGTGATGAAGAGCACCACGATGAGCAGGACGTAGCGCACGACCTTCTCGCGGGTGGACATGACACCCCAGACCGCGCGACGGCGCTTGCGTCCGCCTCGTCCGTCTCGTCCGTTCGGCCGGGAGGCCCGTCCCGCGTCCGTTGCGCCCGTCACGTCCGGCGTCGGGCTGGCTGCACCGCGCGCCCCGCCCAGGGCGGGTTCGGTGGTCGTCGTGTTCGTCACTTGTCCGCCTTGCTGTTCATCCGCGCGAGGGCGAGCATCGGGATCAGCGTCACGACGAAGAGCAGGAGGCTCAGGGCGGACGCATAGCCGAGGTTGCCGGTGAAGCCGCGGGCGTACTGCTGGATGAGCATGACGAGCGAGTTGTCCTGCCCGCCGGGTCCACCGGTGCCGTTGGTGAGGATGTAGAGCTCGCTGAACACCCGGAGCGCGGAGACGCACACCAGGATCCCGACGAGCGTCATGGTGCCCCGGACCCCCGGCATGGTGACCGACCAGAACCGGCGCACCGACCCGGCGCCGTCGAGGGCGGCCGCTTCGTGCAGGTCCTTGCCGACGTTCCCGAGAGCCGCGAGGAAGATGATCATGTAGTAGCCGAGGCCCTTCCAGACCGTCAGGCTGATCGCGCTGAGGAGCAGCAGCCACCGGTCGGTCAGGAACGGGACGCTGCCCTGCACGACGCCGAGCGCCTGCGCCATCTCGTTGATGACGCCGCGGTCGTCGAGGATCCAGGTCCAGATGAGCCCGACGACCACGGCCGACGCGATGACCGGCGTGTAGAACGCCGTGCGGAAGAACGCGATCCCCGGCAGCTTCTGCTGGACGAGCACCGCGATGAGCAGCGGCAGCACGGTCAGCAGGGGCAGGCAGATCGCCATGTAGATGACGCTGTTGAGCAGCGCCTCCCACACCTGCGGATCGGCGAGCAGGGTCTCGAAGTTCTTGAGCCCGACCCACTGGCTCACGCCCCCCAGCGGGCTCGCGTTCGTGAACGACAGCCGGACGGTGTTGATCGACGGCCAGAGGCTGAACGCGACGAGCCAGACGAGGGCCGGCAGGACGAGCAGCCAGGGCGTGAACCAGCGGTTGGCGCGCATCAGCCGTTGGCCAGCAGGCTGTTCATCTTGGTCTGAGCCGTCTGCAGCGCCTTCTCCGGCGCGACCTGGCCCTTCATGGCGAGGGCGATCTGCTGGTCGAGGAAGTCCGTCATCGCGGAGTTCGCCTCGACCGGGTTGAGGACCTTCGCGGTCTTCAGGGCCTCGTTCGCCAGGACACGGGCCTCGCCGTTGACGGTGCCGTCGTCCTTCGAGAAGTACGGGTCGGACTGCGAAGACGTGGTCGACGGGAAGATGTTGACCTTG
Source organism: Curtobacterium sp. PhB137 (assembly GCF_003814955.1). Classification (NCBI taxonomy): domain Bacteria; kingdom Bacillati; phylum Actinomycetota; class Actinomycetes; order Micrococcales; family Microbacteriaceae; genus Curtobacterium; species Curtobacterium sp. PhB137. The sequence goes on from NZ_RKQO01000008.1 coordinate 158,922, forward strand.
TGCGCGAACGCCTCTTGGTTCTCCGCGTTCGTCATGAACTTCGCGAACGCCTCGGCGGTGGCGAGGTGCTTCGACTTGGCCGACACCGACAGGCCCTGCACGTACAGCGGCGGAGTGTCGAGCGCCGGGCTGACCGTCACCTTGCCCTTGAGTGACGGGTTGTTCTTCTCGAAGTCGGCGAGCGAGGTCGCGCCGCCCGTGGTCCAGGCGACCTTCTGCTGCGTGAACAGCGTCGAGTTGCCGAGGTAGTCGCTGTTCAGCACGTTCGAGGGCATGTAGCCGTCCTGGTACGCGTCCTTGTAGCGCTCGATCAGGTCGGCGGCCTTCGACGAGTCGGCGAAGGTGAACTTCGTGCCGTCCGCGTTGAGGACCTTCACGCCGGCCAGGGTGAAGTCGCCGAGGCCGGGCTTCCGGCTCATCAGGTAGTCGGCCGGGCAGTTCTCGTGCATGGTCTTCGCCTGCGTGAACAGCTCGTCGGTGGTCTTCGGCGGGTTCTTCGCGTCGAGGCCGCACTTCGCGAACATCGTCGCGTTCCAGTAGTCGACGTCGGTGTTGAGGTACCAGGGGTAGCCGAACGTGCCGTCGACGCCCTTGTACTTGTAGGAATCGAGCGCGCCGGCGACGTACGTGCTCGCGAGCTTCGTGTCGTCCTTCGCGACGTCCTGCAGGAACCCGCGCTTCGCGAGCGGCAGGGCGATGTCCGGCGGCAGGTTGATGACGTCGGGCAGCGAGTTCGACGACGCCTGGCTGAGCACCTTGTCGGCGTAGCCGTCGCCTGGCTGGTCCTGCAGCTTGACCTTCGCGTCGGGGTGGGCCTTCTCGAAGTCGGCGATCACCCCGTTCAGGTAGCCCGTGTACGTCGGCGTGAGCGCCCACGTCTGCAGCGTGATCGACCCGCTGATCTCCCCGCTGCCGGTGTCGGCCGCGTTGCCGCCGCTCGAGCAGCCGGTCAGGACGAGTGCCGTGGCGGCAGCTCCTGCGAGCAGCGCTGCGGCGCGGCTCCTCGTCGCACGTGTGGTGGTCCTCATGGCGTCTGACTCCCTCGTCATCCTGCGTGGTCATCGTGCTGAACCGGTTCAGTTCCTGTCCCTGAACCCGCTTGTCGCAGTGACTATGGAGGACTAAAACGCTATAGTCAAGCCCGTGGCCACGAACCGTCGAACGACGATCTCCGACATCGCCGCGCGTGCCGGCGTGTCCGTCAGCGCGGTCTCGTTCGCCCTCAACGACCGCCCCGGCGTGTCCGACGAGACCCGCGAACGCGTCCGCGCGATCGCTCGCGAACTCGACTGGCAACCGCACACCGCAGCGCGCGCCCTGGGCGGCGCGAAGGCTGGCTCGATCGGCTTCGTGCTGAACCGGCCGGCCCGCACGCTCGGCACCGAGTCGTTCTTCGGCGACCTGATCTCCGGCATCCAGCTCGGGCTCGCCGGCACCCACGTCGGGATGAACCTGCTCGTGGCACGCGACGCGGCCGAGGAACTCGAGACCTACCGGGCCTGGTGGCGCGGGCACCGGGTCGACGGCGTCGTCGTCATCGACCCGCGGCGCGACGACGACCGGCTCACCCTGCTCGCCGAACTCGGCATGCCCACGGTCGTCGTCGGCTCCCATCCCTCACCCGAGGGCTCCGCACCGAGCGTGTGGATCGACGACGGCGACGCGACCGACACGGTCCTGCGGTACCTGCACGCGCTCGGGCACCGTCGGATCGCGCACGTCGCCGGGCGCCCCGAGTTCGAGCACACCGCCATGCGGATCGGCCGCGTCCGGGCCTTCGCGGCGACCGAGGGGCTCACGGACGCCGTGTCGATCCCGACCGACTACTCGGCCGAGGCCGGCGCGAGCGCGACCCGGACCCTGCTGTCCCGCAGCAGCCGACCGACGGCGATCGTGTACGACAACGACGTCCTGGCGGTCGCCGGACTCGGGGTCGCGAGCGAGATGGGCGTCGCCGTGCCGACCGACGTCTCGATCGTGTCGTTCGACGACTCGGCGATGATCCAGCTCGTCCGGCCGTCCATCACCTCGCTGACCCGCGACACCGTGGAGCTCGGGCAGCGCGCGGCGACACTCCTGCGAGCGCAGATCGACGCCACTGCACCGCTGGCGTCACGGCCCGGACCACCACTGACCTTGAGCGTGCGGGAATCGACGGCGCGCGCGCAGCCCTGACCGCTCCCCGACACGCCGAGCGGCACGTCGGCGTCCGTCCACGGCGCGCGGCGGACTTGACTCCCGTTCGAACACACGTTCGAATACCGTCGTGGGACGGCGTCGCGAGAACCGGTGGCAGCCCCCGGAGCACCCGGAGGTCGAACGTCCGCGCGCCTACTCGCTCTCAGAGGACGCCCGCGGGCCCGACGTCTGCCACGCCGTCACCCCCGTGCCGGTCTGGGCGTGGATCCAGTTCCCGACATTCCACGTCCGGGTGAAGGCCTTCGCGAAGAGCTGGACCCGCGATGCCGTCATGGTCGAGTGGGCCCAGTTCGGACAGCAGGCGGACGCGTGGGTGTGGCGGTCCGCCGTGAAGCACCGCACCCTGCGCGCCGACCAGGCGGAGCGCGCGATGCGGAGTCCGCAGAACGCAGCGCGTTGACTTCTGCTCGCACCCCGAGGATGGTTTAGCGAACACCGGTTCGGCAAGTAACTCACTGATCGAGGCATTCGTTCGAGTGCCGCTCCGGGACGAGGAGGCACCATGAAGAACACAGCGGTGCCGTCCTGGGTCGCCCACGTGCTCACCCCGCCCGAGGTCATCAGCGCCTACGTCGAGGCCCGGGTCAACGATCCGGCCCTGCTGTCGGGTGAGCGCACGGAACCCACGTACGCCGACTTCCTCGGCGACGAGTAGACGGTCGTTCAGCGGCGTCGGCGGCGCGCGGACAGCGTGACGCCGACGCTGGCAGCGGTGACGCACACCAGCGCCACCGTCTCCAGCACGGACAGTCCCTCGCTGAGCACCACGAGGCCGGCCAGCGCGGCGATCGCCGGGCCGAGACTCTGCAGCACGCCGAACACCCGCGTCGGCATCCGCCGCAGCGCCAGCATCTCGAGGGCGTAGGGCAGCACGCTCGACAGCACGGCGACGGCGCCGAAGACGAGCAGCAGCACCGGTTCGCGGACCACGCCGTCGACAGCGGACGGGAGCCCGAACGGCAGCGACACGAGCATCGCGACCACCATCGACACCACCAGGCCGTCGACACCCGGGATCGCGGCGCCGACGTGCCGGTTCATCACGATGTAGCCCGCCCAGCACGCCGCCGCGAGCACGGCCCAGACCACGCCGCCGACCTCGGTCACGGCGCTCGGGCCGACCCCGAGCAGCACGACGCCGGCGAGCGCCAGGGCGGCCCAGAGCGCGTCCCGCCACCGCCGGGTGTGCACGAGGGACAGGGCGAGTGGACCGAGGAACTCGATCGTCACCGCGACCCCGATCGGGATGGTCGCGAACGACAGGTAGATGAAGACGTTCATCCCGCCGAGCGCCAGCCCGAGGCCGACCGCGCCGAGCCACTGCGCGCGGGTCCAGTGCCTGATGCGAGGACGGACGACCAGCGCGAGCACCACCGCGCCGATGACGAGCCGGAGCGTCGCGGCCCCGACCGCGCCGACGTCGTCGAAGTGGGTCTTCGCGATCGCGGCCCCGAGCTGGACGGACACCATCGCGGTGAGGGCGAGCAGCGGAGCCGGGATCCGGTCGGTACCGCGGGCCTGGTTCATCCGCGGGACCGGCTCATCCGAGGTAGGCGAGCACGGCGAGGACGCGGCGGTGGTCCTCGCCGGTGTCCTCGAGCGCGAGCTTGCCGAAGATGCTCGACACGTGCTTCTCGACGGCGCCGGTGCCGATGACGAGGGCACGGGCGATGGCCGCGTTCGTGCGACCCTCGGCCATCAGGCCGAGCACGTCGCGTTCGCGCGGGGTGAGCGCGGCGAGTGGGTCGCGCCGTCGGCTCATCAGCTGCGTGACGACCTCGGGGTCGAGCACGGTGCCACCGGCCGCGATCCGACGAACGGCGTCGTCGATCTCCTCGAGCCGGGTGACGCGGTCCTTGAGCAGGTAGCCGATGCCCGTCGCACCGGCGGCGAGGACGTCTTCGGCGTAGGTGGCCTCGACGTACTGCGAGAGGAGCAGGACCCCGGTGCGCGGGGCGATCCGGCGGGTCTCGACGGCGGCGCGGACGCCTTCGTCGGTGAAGGTCGGCGGCATCCGGACGTCCATGACGACGACGTCGGGAGCGCCGTCCGGCAGCGTCGCGAGGAACGCGCGGGCGTCGGCGTACTGACCGATGACGTCGATGCCGGCTTCGTCGAGCACGCGGGCCAGGCCCTCGCGCAGCAGGACGGCGTCGTCGACGACGACGGCCCGGATGCGTGCTGCATCCGGGCCGTCTGTCATGCCGACCAGCCTAGTGGGAGCGCGGGCGCTCCCGTGGGGTCACGACCGCGGGTTCGCCGTCGTGGGGACGCCGTTCAGGGCACCGAGCGGGATCCGCGCCGTGGCCTCGGTCGGGCCGCCCTCGGGGCTCGCGACGACCAGGTCGCCGTCGAGCGCGCGCATCCGGCCGATCAGGCCCTCGATGCCGTGGCCCTGCTGGGGTCGTGCTCCGCCGCGGCCGTCGTCGGTCACGCTGACGGTCAGGTACCAGAGCCCGGAGGCGTCGACCACGAGGCCGAGGTACACCCCGGCGGTCGTGGCACCGGCGTGCTTCATGGTGTTCGTCAGGAGCTCGCTCACCGTGAAGTACACGTTGCGCTGGATCTCCGTCGCGAGCTCGAGGCCCTCCGGCAGGCGGACGTCGAGGCCGACCGGGATCGGGGTGCGGGCGACGAGCGCTTCGAGGGCCGCCACGAGCCCGCGGTCGAGCAGGATCGGCGGGGCGAACCCGCGGGACAGCGCACGCAGTTCGTCGAGGGCGTCCTGCGCGTGCTCGGAGGCCTCGCCGATCAGCTGCTTCGCCTTCTGCGGGTCCTTCTCGAACGCGCGTTCCGCTGCCGACAGGTCCATCCGGAGCCGCACCAGGCGCTGCTGGGGGCCGTCGTGCAGGTCGCGCTCGATCTGGCGCAGGGCCTGACCCTCGGCGGTCACGGCACCGGCACGGGAGGCCTGGAGTCCGGCGACGCGCTGCTCGAGCTGCTCGGCACGGAACCCACCGAGCAGACCGAAGTCCACCCAGTAGTGCGCGATGACCGAGCCACGGGCCCAGAGCGGGAACAGCACGACCGAGGCGGCCATCGACAGCAACCCGAGGAACCCGAACCCGACGACGGAGGTCATGTCCCACCCGAAGTACTGCGCACTCAGTCCGTTCGCGAACGCGACCACCGCGAGCCCGACGGGCCAGAGGAACCCGGCGAGCAGCAGGACGCCGGCGCCCACGGTGAAGAGCGCGACGAGCGGGTAGACGACCGCTGCGTGCAGCAGGTAGAGCCAGTAGTGCGGGTTGGCGACCGCGGAACCGGTGCGCGTCCACCAGTTCTGCTGCCAGCGGGGCGTCCAGTCCACCGGGCGGATCGGACGTCGGTCAGCCCATCCGATGCGGAGCTTCTCGAACTGTCCGAGCCACCGCGCCACGAACAGCGCGATGAAGAACATCAGCAGCACGAACGGGTTGAACAGGTCGCGGAAGCCGCCGCCGAAGATCGCCGCGGGGAACGCGAAGTAGAGCGTGCAGAGCAGCACCCCGGTCAGGGCCATGTAGCCGAAGTCGCGCGGCAGGCGCTTCCACGACTCGCGGTAGAACGCACCGGCGGTCATGCCCGAGCCCGCACTGCCGCCCCGGCCGCCACCCGGCGCCGATCCGTTCGGCGGGGTCGCTCCCCACGACGCCGGCGGCGTCTGCTGGTCGTGCTGTCGCGGGTACTGCGGCATCGGCTTGGTGGCTCCAGGTGGGACGGAGTCGCCCAGCGGAACGGTCTGGGCCTGGTCGGGCGAGGGCGTGACGTCGTCCAGCGGGACGGTTCGCGCCTGGTCGAGGCGGTCGGTGTCGGTCATGACTCCAGCCTCGCGATCACGGGGCCGTTCCCCCATCCTGCCCCCTCCCCACCCCGGGTGGGGTTATCCCCCCTCTCCACAGATCTCCCGAGGCCGATCGTCACGGGACGGCCCGCAGGACATGCTCGTGGTGATGGGCGACGCACTCCGAGCACTGATCGACGCCGTCGGCCTCGAGGTCGGCCCCGGCGAGGAGGTCCGATCCGACGACGACCGCTGGACGCTCGATCTCGATCCGGACGGTACGCACGCCTGGGTCGCGACCCGGCACCGGCCGGTCTGGCTCCACCGCGACGACACACTCGTGTTCATCGAGGCTGGTGGAGCCGCACTGGTCGAGCAGCACCCGACGACGTCGATCGGCTCCGACCCCGAGCGGCACGGTCCGCCTCGAACTGCTCCTTCGTACGACTTCCCGCACGAGGCCCTGTTCGCCGACACCGGCGTCGTCGTCGGATCGGCGACGCTGGGGCCACTCGCTGCCGAGGTCCTCGCGCTCCCGTCGATCGCCACCACCCAGCCCGCGGGCTTCCCGTCGGCGGACGTCGTGCTGGCGCTGCGTCACGTCGGTCACCTCGACGGCGGCCGGTGGCACGGCGTGCAGCAGGATGCGCTCGCGCGACTCGTGGTCACGACCGTGCTCCACGACAACCCACCGCCGTTGCTGCGCGACAACAGCCTGGCGAGGGTCCTCGACCGGCTCTTCGACCCGGCGGGCGAGCACTCGACTGCGGACCTGCTCGACGGCGTCGGCATGTCTCCGCGCACCCTCGAGCGTCGGTGCACCGAGACCACGGGCTGCACGCCGGCCCAGCTCGGGCGGTGGTTCCGGAGCCTCGGCGTCCGGAGTGCACTCACCCGGGGTGACCGTCCCGCCGAGGTCGCTGCACGCTTCGGCTTCAGCACCACCGCCTCCATGCGACGCGCGCTGCAGCGGGTCCGCGCACCGGAGACCGACCTCCCTCGGAGGTTCTGACGGTTCTGGTTCACGAATCCCGCGGTTCGCGAACCAGGACCGTCAGCCGCCCGGACAGAACATGCTTTCCCCGCCGCGCGGGCTGCGCGTAGTGTGCGGGCATGCAGAACATCACGGGGGTTCGGGTGGTCTCGGCCGCGGCGGTCGTCGCAGCCGTCGTGTTCGGGGCGCGTGGACTGGTGGGGACGATCTGGCTCGCGCCGTGGGACTTGCCGAACGGACTGCTCCTCGTCGCCACGGTGGTGGCCGGGCTGGCGGGTGCGGTCGTGCTCGTCGCGGCGGTGCGGGCGAAGGACCGACGGGCGCTCGCGTTCGCGGTGTCGGTCCTGGCGTTCGCGCTCCTGTGGCCGGCGCCGGGTTGGGCCACCGCGGTGCTCGTCGTCGTCGCGCAGGGTGCACTCGTGGCGTTCGGCGTGCTGACCGTCCGGAACGAGGACGGCGCGCAGCGGGCCTTCGGCTGGGTCGTCACCGTGGCGGCGTCGCTGTGGTTCGTCAGCGCGCTGCTGTCGAACGCGGTGCTCCTCACGGCGCTGCCGCAGGAGGCACTCGGCATCGCGTTCTCCGTCCCGGGGCTGCTGCAGACCGTGGCCTACCTGGCGGCGACGGTGCTCGTCGCGGTCCCGCTCCTGCGTCCGGTGGGCCGGGGCGTGAACGCGCTCTGGGCCTCGGCCGAGGTGCGCTGACTCCGCAACGACGCTGAGCCGGCGAGCGCCCGTCAGCCGGCCCGTGCCGCCAGGCGCTCGGATCGGCGCACTGCCTGCTCGTCCGGGTCCGGCACCGGCGCGGCCTGGATGAGTCGACGCGTGTAGGGGTCCTGCGGCGACCGGAGGATGGCGTCGCGACTCCCCTGCTCGGCGACCTTCCCGCCGTGCAGCACGACGACCCGGTCGCACAGCGTGTCGACCACGGCGAGGTCGTGGGTGACGAACAGGCACGCGAAGCCGAGGCGTTGCTGCAGCTCACGGAAGACGTCGAGCACCCGCGCCTGCACCGAGACGTCGAGGGCGCTCGTCGGCTCGTCGGCGATGAGCAGTGCGGGGTCGAGCGCGACGGCGCGGGCGATCGCGACGCGCTGCCGTTGGCCGCCGGAGAGCTCGTGCGGGAAGCGCTCGCGGTACCCGCCGTCCAGGCCGACGTCGGCGAGCAGCCGGTCCACGCGTTCGTCGATCTGGGCCGACGGCAGGCGCAGGATCTGCCGGAGCGGCTCGGCGACGGTCTGTCCGACCGTGTAGCGCGGGTTGAGCGACCGGAGCGGGTTCTGGAAGACCACGCCGACGTGTCGCCGCATCTCCCGGCGCGCTGCTCGCCGGGCGACTGCCACGTCGGTGCCCTCGACGACGACCGAACCGGACGTGATCGGTGCGAGCCCCACGGCGGCGCGGCCGATGGTGGTCTTGCCGCTGCCGGACTCGCCCACGAGTCCGACGATCTCACCGCGACCGACCGTGAACGACACGTCGTCGACCGCGCGGAACCGCCCGCGCAGTGCACCGCCGTACTCGACCACGAGGTGCCGGACGTCGAGGACGATCGATGGAGCCTCCGTGACGGGGTCGACCCGCGCCTCCCGGCCGACCTCGGTGCCCATGCGTGGGACCGCAGCGAGCAGGTCACGGGTGTAGTCGGCGGACGGTGCGGCGAAGACCGCGGCGACGGTGCCCGTCTCGACGACGCGACCGCGGCGCATGACGACCACGCGGTCGGCGATGTCGGCGACGACGCCCATGTCGTGGGTGATGAGGAGGATCGCGGTGCCGGTGCGTTCGCGCAGCGCACGCAGGACGTCGAGCACCTCGGCCTGCACCGTGACGTCGAGTGCGGTCGTCGGCTCGTCGGCGATGAGCAGGTCGGGGTCGGCGGCGAGCGCCATCGCGATCATCACCCGCTGCGCCTGTCCGCCGGAGAGCTCGTGCGGGTACTGGCCGAGCCGGCGTTCGGGTTCCGGCACCTCGACGGCACGCAGGAGTTCGAGCGAACGGTGCCGGACGGCGGCGCGGTCGTGCGAGGCGTCGGCGCGGCGGACGGCCTCGGCCAGCTGGAACCCGACCGTGAACACCGGGTTGAGCGCGGCCGACGGGTCCTGGAAGATCATCGACACGCTGCGGCCGCGGACCCCGCGCAGGGTGCGCTCGTCGGTGCCGAGCACCTCGAGGTCGCCGAGCCGGATGCTGCCGGAGGAGCGCGCGCCGTCCGGCGCGATCCCCATCGCCGTCATCGCAGTCATGCTCTTGCCGGATCCGGACTCCCCGACGACGGCGACGACCTCGCCGCGGCCGACGGTGAACGAGGCGTCGTCGACCGCGCGGACCTCGGCGCCGTCGACGTCGAAGGTCACGGACAGGTGGTCGACGGTCAGGACGTCGGTCATGGGGTCTCCGAGCGGTCGGTGCGGTCGCGGGCGGCCTTGAACGCCTCCCAGTCCTCGAGCATCTTGTGGTGGTGGCCCTGCAACCACTGCATGTAGTCGCGGCCGTTGAGCAGGCGCTCGCGGACCTCGGCGTCGACGTCGCCCGCCCCGGTGCGGCCGGCGTGCTCGACCACCGCCAGGCCGTGTCCGATGATGTCGCGCTGCCGGTCGAGGTACTTCCGTTCGCCGGCGAGCCAGGAACCCCAAACGTCGGCCTCGGCGCGGAAGTAGTGGCTGCGCTCGCCGGCGACGATCTGCCGCTTCACGAACCCGGAGTCGACGAGCCGGCGAGTCGCCATCGAGACCGAACCCGAGCTGGCGCCGAGGGCGCGTTGGAGATCGGCGGACGACGAGTGCGGCGCGCGGGTCATCATGAGGTAGCCGAGCACGCGGGCGTCGGTGAGCGCCATGCCCGCACCGTCGTTGAGCATGAGGGCGAACTCCTCGACGAACGCCTGACGCTCGGGTTCGAGGACGACGTCGTCGCCCCGACCGTCGACGTCGCTCACGGTGCCAGCCCCGCCGCGACCTCGGGCGACTCGGTCGGGATCGTCCACGGTTCCTCGGTCATGCCACCGCCGGCGCGGATCGACCGGACGGCGCCGTCGGCGTCGCGCGTGAAGGTGATGTCCTCGTCGACCGAGCCGAAGCGGTTGCCGTGCGTCATCCGGAGCGTGTCCGCGTCGACGACCTCGAGTCGGGTGGGGGTGTCGAGCGGTTCGGGTCCGGACGGGTCGACCTCGACGAGCCGGTCGCCGATGCGGGCGATGTCGCTGACGCCCCACGGGTTGGCGAAGCGTCCGGTGTAGGCGGCAGTGTCGACGTCGTCGGGCACGGGGGTGCCGGGTGCGGACGTGTCCGCCGCGGCGTCGAGCATCTGCACGACGGCGGTGGCGATGAGGGTGGCGGGCCCGGCGGCGGCGCTCGTCATGACGGACACGACGAGTCCGGATGCCGGGTCGAACAGCGACTGCGTGATGTGCCCGGGGAACCCGCCGGAGTGGCCGCGGATCTCGCGCCCTCCGATGCGGTCGACGATGAACCCGGCGCCGTAGCCGCGGGCGGCCGGGTCGTCGGTGGCGCTCCAGGCCTTGCGCTGCGCGAGTCGCTTCGAGTGGTCGTCGAGCAGGCTGCCGGCCCCGATGACGTGCTGCGAGAAGTACTTGACCAGGTCGGAGGCGGTGCCGTGGAACCCGGTGGCGGCGGCCATGGCGTGGGTGTCCACGTGGTCGATGCGCTGCCGCTGCCGCGCGGTGTGGAACCCGGTGTAGCCGACCACGAAGTCGTCGGCGCGCGCGGGGTCCCAGTCCGGGCCGGTGTTCCGCAGGCCCAGGGGTTCGGTGATCGACTCGCGGACGAAGTCGTTGTAGGACTGCCCGGAGACCGCGGCGATGACGAGCCCGAGCAACGAGTAGCCGAGGTTCGAGTAGTTGAACGACGACCCGGTGGGGACCTTCTGCCCGCGGTCGAGCACGAGTGCCAACAGCTCCTGCTCGTCGGGGAACGGGCGCAGGAGCGACCAGTAGTCGCCGTCGTGGCCGTCGCGGATGACCCCGGCACCCATCTCCATGAGCTCACGGATCGTGGCGTCGGCGAGCGGGGAGCCGCCGTCGACCAGCGCCGGGACGTACGTGCCGACGGTGTCGTCGAGCCGGAGCGACCCGCGCTCGGCGAGCTGGAGCAGTGCCGTCGCGGTGAAGGTCTTCGAGTGCGAGGCGATGCGGAACAGGTCGGTGGTGGTCAGGCGACGCCCGGCCTCGACGTCGGCGTAGCCCCAGGCCTCGTCGAACAGCACCTCGCCGCCGAACCCGATGGCGACCTGCACGCCCGGCACCCGCAGCTGCCAGACCTTGTACGACACCCACTCGTGGATGTAGGGCAGGGTCTTCCGGTACGCGGAGAGGGTGTCGGTCACGGTGGTCCTTTCGAAGGGCGGTGGTTCGAGTCTGGCGCGTCGGTCGCGACGGCGCCCACCGCGACGCGGCGTGCACCGTGCCGGTCAGCGCCGACGCGGGTCGAGCGCGGCGCGCAACGTGTCGCCGAGCGCGATGACGGAGAGCACCGTGACGGCGAGGAACGCCGCGGGTGCGATGAGCATGTGCGGGGCGCGGAGGAACTGCGACGTCGCGGCGGAGAGCTGCAGCCCCCACGAGATCGCCGGGCTCTCGAGCCCGATGCCGAGGTAGGTCAGCGACGACTCGGACACGATGACGCCGCCGACGGTGATGGTCGCGAGCACGAGCAGCGGCGAGATCGACGACGGCAGCACGTACCGGGTGGTGATCCGCCAGGTGGACAGCCCCATCGTGCGGGCGGCGAGCACGAACTCGGCGTTCCGCACGCTGCGGACGCTCGACCGCACGAGCCGGGCCATCGTCGGCCACCCGAACAGCGCGAGCACGAGCGACACCGTCAGCACGGACCGCTCCCCCACGCTGTTGAGCACCACGACGGCGCCGAGCAGGAACGGGAAGCCGAGGAACACGTCGGTCAGGCGGGCGAGCACGGCGTCGACCCAGCCGCCGACCATGCCGGCGATCGTCCCGACGACGACGGCGACCATGCCGGCGAGCACGGTGGTGAGCACCGCGACTGCGATCGACGACCGGGTGCCGTACACGACGTTGGCGTACACGTCGCAGCCCTGCAGGTCGAAGCCGAACGGGTGTCCGCTGGTCGGCGAGGCGCCGCTCTGCCCGAGGTCGCACACCCGGGGGTCGCCGTGGCCGAACAGTCCGGCGAACAGCTGCGGGAACGACGCGATGAGCAGCACGACGACCAGGACCGAGGCGGGCACCCAGAAGCCCGGGGTGCGGGCCGCGGCCAGCAGGGGTCGTCGTCGGCCGCCGACGACGGGCTCGACGGTGGCGCTGAGCGCTGAGGTGGTCATGCGGCTGCTCCGGTCCGGACGCGGGGGTCGAGGGCGGCGTGCAGCAGGTCGACGAGCACGCTCGTGACGAGGAACACCAGGATGAGCGCGGTCGAGATGCCGACGACGACGGCACCCTCGTGCGACCGGATGCCCTGGAACAGCAGGTTCCCGACGCCGGGCAGGTTGAAGATGCCCTCGATGATCACGGTGCCGCCCATCAGGTACCCGAGGTCGGTCGCCAGGTAGGTGGCGGTGGGGATGAGCGAGTTCCGCATCACGTGCACGCCGACGATCCGACCGGGTGCGAGCCCCTTGGCCCGTGCGGTCCGGACGTAGTCGGCGTCGAGGGTCTCGATCATCGAGGTGCGGGTGAGCCGGGACACCGCGGCGAGGCCGAACAGCGCGATGACGAACGCCGGCAGGATGTACGCCGTCGGCCAGCCCGCGGTGACGCCGGCGACCGGGAACCAGTGCAGCCGCACCGAGAACACCAGCTGCAGGGCGACGCCGAGGACGAACACGGGGATCGCACCGACGACGATGGTGCCGACCAGGACCGTCTTGTCGAGGGCGGTCCCGCGCTTCAGGGCGGAGAGCACCCCGAGCCCGATGCCCAGGACGATCTCGAGGGCCCACGCGGTGAGCGCCAGGGTGATCGTGACGGGCCACCGCGAGGCCATCTGCTCGCCGACGGACTGCCCGTTGAAGTCGGTGCCGAAGTCGCCGCGGAACAGCCCGCCGACGTACTGCACGTACTGCAGCCAGAGCGGCTGGTCCAGGTGGTACTCGGCCCGGAGCGTGCGGACGACCGCGTCGCTGAGCGGCCGGTCGCCGCCGAGCGCCCGGATCGGGTCACCGGGCAGCGCGAACGTCATCGCGTAGATGAGGAACGTCACCCCGAGGAACACGATGGCCAGGCCGCCGAGCCGGCGACCGACGGCGAGCGTCGGACGCATCACGCGCCTCCCGACACGGCCGCCGACACCGGACGGGAGGCACGGGTCGGGTCCGCCACGTGCGCCGCGCAGGCGAGGATCGCCCCGTACTGCACCCCCACCAGTTTCCGCACCGGGATCGGGTCCGCCTCGGTGGCGGCGTCGGCCTGCCAGTGCGCGTAGCGCTCCGCCAGGCGGTCGCGCAGGCGCCGGAGCGGGGCGGACGCCGTACCGGCGGTGGTCTCCGCCTCGAACGCGCGCAGCAGCATGCCGCCGTAGCGCAGCCGGAAGCAGCGGACCAGGTCCTCGCAGCCGAAGCGCTCCGCGACGGTGGCCCGCCGGTCGACCGGCTCGCGGTCGGCCCGGCGGCGGTCGGTGTCCGCCGTGCCGGCGAGCATCGGCACGAAGGCCCGCGACGCCTCGAGGAACGGCGACGCGATCGACAGCATCGGCGACGCCTCGTCGAGCAGCTGCTGGAGTTCCTCGCCCGAGGCGCCGAGCTCGGCGGAGCAGCGCAGCAGCAGGTCGGCGTACGACTCGTCGGTCGGGGTCTGGTCGTCGGCGTCCGGGTGGCTCCAGTACGGCAGTTCGGCCACCATGCACAGTGCTCCGTGCCGCATCGCCCACGCCGCGCTCGACGCACCGTGGATGTGCTCGCCCGGGTCGACCCCGAGTGCTTCGAGGTAGTCGTACGCGGTCTCGATCCCGTCCATCGCGAACACCGCGGGGGCGAGTTCGCGCAGGAACGGCGACTCGGGCTCCCCGGTGTCGAGCGGCAGCCCGAGCGCGGCGGGGACCGCGTGCAGGGTGTCGACGACGTCGGGCAGGTCCTCGGACAGGTAGTAGTAGACCCCGCCCATCTCGCCGTTGTGCAGCGACACCAGCAGGTCCGGCTCGGTGTCGTCGATGAGCCGCATGAACGCGAGCGTCTCCGGCAGCACCTGGTCGAAGTACACCGACTTGTGGCTGTTCGGGAACGTCCACTCCACCTGGCTGTCCGGTGCCGGGCGGTAGAAGTGCCGCGAGTAGAACACGCGGTCGTGCGGGTCGTGGAACCACGCCTCGTTGAGCCGCATGCCGTCCGGGTCGATCGTCGGGACGATGTGCCAGGTGACGTCGAGCCCACGGGCGTCGTCGTCGGTGAGCACCGTCTCGGCGAGGTGCAGGGCCGTCCACGAACCGATCGGTTCGTTCGGGTGCACGCCGCCGACCACGACGGCGGCGTGCGACCCGGTGCCGATCCGGTAGGAGTGCAGTGGTTCGCCGAGGCGGCTGGTGCCGATCCGGGTGACCGTGACCTGGTCCGGGTGGGACGCTGCGAGCGCGTCGAACCGGGCGTGCAGATCATCGACGAGCGGGAAGCCGTCGTGGTCGGGGACCTCGGCCGCCAGGCGGAGGATGGTGCGCTGGTCCATGTGGTGGTGCCCTACTTCACGGCGATCTGCGCGACGACCGGGCTGCCGGCGACCGCGGGGAGCTTCGTGACCTTTTCGCTCGTGACGTACGAGTACTTGTCGAAGAAAGTCGGGACGACGGGGAAGTCCTCGAGCACGGCCTCCTGCGTCTTCGTGTAGTACTCGTTCGCCTCGTCCTGCGAGCCGGCCGAGTCGGCCTTCGCGAGCAGGGCATCGACGGTGTCGGACTGGTAGTACCCGGTGCAGGGCGAGCAACCGCCCGCCAGGGTGAACAGGGCACGGAGGGTGTTCTGCTGGCTGATGTACAGCGCCCCCCAGTGACCGAAGTGCGGGCCGGCGACCTTCTTGTCCGTCAGCTCGGAGTAGTACGAAGCCCAGTCGGTGGTGGCCTTCGCGACGGTGTCGACGCCCAGGTTCTGCCGGATCTGGTTGGCGTACGCCTCGTAGAGCGAGTCGAGGCCGCTGCCGCCGGGGTAGACGAGCGTGATCGTGCCGTCGAAGCCGCCGGACTTCGCCAGGAGCTTCTTGGCCGCCGCGGGGTCGAACTCGCACGCGTCGCCGCAGATGCCCTCTTCGGTGCCGGACATCGACGGGGGCGTGAGCGCGGTGGCGGGTTCGTACAGGCCGCCGTAGATTGCCGTGTTCACCTCGTCGCGGTCGATCGACATCGAGATCGCGCGACGGACGTCGGGGTCGGAGTACCGGTCGTCCCAGAGCGGGAAGCCGAGGTAGTCGATGCCCGGGGCGTCGAAGGAGTGCAGGCGGTCACCGAAGTCGGCCTTCGCGCTCGTCATCTTGTCGGTCGGCAGGAACAGCACGTCGGCGTTGCCCGCGAGGACGTCGGTGTAGGCGGTGTTCATGTCCGAGTAGCTCCGGAACGTGACGTCCTTCGTGACCGGCTTCGTGCCCTCGTAGTCCTTCCACGCGGTGACGGTGAACTCCTTGTCCGCCTTCCACGCCGACTGCATCTCGTAGGGGCCGTTCCCGATCGGCTTCTCGTCGTACGCCTTCAGGTCGTCGTAGGCGGCCTCGGGCATCGGGTAGAACGCCGTCTGGGCCTGGCTGAGCTGGAGCGGGAACTGGCTGTCGGCGTGGGTGAGCGTGACCGTGAAGGTGTCCTTGCCGGTGACCTGCAGCCCCGACATCTCCTTCGTCTTCGGGGTGCCCTTCGCCGGGTTGAGGTCCGTGTACCCGACGATCGCGGCGAGCTGCCCGCTGTTCTCCCACGCGTTGGGGCCGTAGGCGACGTGGTTCCAGGCCTTCACGTAGCTCTCCGGGGTGACGGCCTCGCCGTTCTGGAACGTCCAGCCGTCGCGGAGGGTGATGGTCCACGTGGTGGCGTCGTCGCTCTCGACGCTCTTCGCGGCGACGTCGTGGAGCTCGCCCTTCGCGTCGGTCTGCGTCAGCGGCGCGAACAGGCTCTGCACCTGGTCGAACGCGACGGTCTGTCGTCCGGGCGTCAGGTGGTCGGGCTCGCCGGTGGCGTACACCAGGCTCGATCCGCCGGCGGAGTCGGCCGTGCCGCTCGCCGAACAGCCGGTCACCACGAGCGCCAGTGTGGCTGCCGTGGCCAGGGCGGCGATGGTCCTGCGTCGCATGGGGGTCTCCTCGGGTCGTCGTTGATGAGTGAAGCTAGGCCCGTTCGAGCACCCGGCACAATGCTTCTTTCAATGAACTCTGAAACTTTTACCGTTCTGAAACACTCGCGAAACGACAGGTGTCGCGCTCGACCGGGGCCGTGTGCCACGCTCGGACCATGCGGCACACACCCCACTTCCTGATGACGGACGTCGACGAGGTCAAGCGCCTCGTCGCCGGCAACCCGTGGGCCACGATCGTGTCGCACACCGACGCCGGGATCGTCGCGTCGCACTACCCGTTCCTGCTCGAGACACCCGGGCCGGACGACGACCCCGACCAGGTCGTCCTCGTCTCGCACGTCGGCCGCCCCGACGAACTCGCGCACGAACTCGGCCGCCACGAGGTCCTGGTCGTGGTGCAGGGTCCGCACGGCTACGTCTCCCCCGCCTGGTACCCGCCGGAGCAGTTCGTGCCGACCTGGAACCACGTCACCGCCCACCTGTGGGGCACGCCGGAGCTGCTGTCCGACGACGAGAACTTCCGGGTGCTCGGCGAGCTCGTCGACCACTTCGAGCGCGTCATGCCCGAGCCGGTGTCCCTCGAGATCGACGAGGAGACCGCGCGCCGGATGGCGAAGGGCACCGTGGGCATCCGCATCCGGGTCACCCGGTTCGACGCCCGTGCGAAGCTCTCCCAGAACAAGGCCCCCGAGGTCGTCGACCGCATCATCGCGGGGCTGCGCGGCGACGGCCCCTACGCGTCGCCGGCGCTCGCCGACGAGATGGAGCGGGTCCGGTCCGTCGGGCCCACGACGGACAGCCGGGAGGCGCGATGAGCGAGATCCTGCTCCGTACCGTCCGCAGGGTGGGCACCTCCGGGGCCCCTGCCGACGTCCGCATCGCCGACGGCCTGGTCACCGAGATCGCGCCGGCCGGCACGCTCGACCCCGCCGGCCCCGACACCGAGGTCGTCGAGGCGGCCGGCGCCTGGCTCGGCCCCGGCCTCCGCGACCACCACACGCACTTCGACCAGTGGGCCCTGGTGCGCCGCCGCGTCGACGTCTCCGGCTGCGACTCCGCGGAGTCGACCGCCGACCTCCTCGCCGCGGTCGCGCGGACCGGGGTGCCGGACCGCGTGCTGATCGGCCACGGCTACCGCGACGGGTTGTGGCCGACCCCCGCACGACGCGAGCTGCTCGACCAGGCCGCACCGGGCCTCCCGACCGTCGTCATCAGCGGTGACCTGCACGCGGTCTGGTGCAACGCCCTCGCGCTCGCGCACTTCTCCGCACTCGTCGGCCGGCCGCTCGAGGCGGGTGACGACGGGATCCTGCGCGAGCAGGACGCCTTCGACGTGACCGGTGCACTCTCGCAGGTGCCGGACGACCTGCTCGACGGGTACGTCGTCGACGCCGCGGAAGCCGCCGCCGCCCGCGGTGTGACGGGCATCGTCGACCTCGAGATGCGCTTCGGCCTCGACCGCTGGGCGCGCCGGATCCACGCTGGCACCGACGCCCTCCGGGTCTCGTCGGGCGTCTACCCGGCGGAACTCGACGCCGTGATCGACCGCGGACTCCGCACCGGCGACGTCGTCGACCGGACCCGCGGCCTGCTCACGATGGGGCCGTTCAAGGTCGTCACCGACGGCTCGCTCGGCACCCGGACCGCGGCCATGGCCGACGGCTCCGGCGTGCTGGCGTGGGAGTTCGACGACCTCGTCGCGATCACCCGCCGAGCCGTCGACGCCGGACTCGTCCCCGCGATCCACGCCATCGGCGACCGGGCGAACACCCTCGCGCTCGACGTCTTCGAAGCCGTCGGCGCCCGCGGCACCATCGAGCACGCGCAACTGCTCGTCGACACCGACGTCGACCGGTTCGCCAGGCTCGGGGTGGCCGCCTCGGTGCAGCCCGAGCACGCCATGGACGACCGCGACATCGCCGACCGGCACTGGGCGGGCCGCACCGACCGCGCCTTCGCGTTCGCGTCGCTCGCCCGAGCCGGAGCGCGCCTGCTGCTCGGTTCGGACGCCCCCGTCGCGCCGCTCGACCCGTGGATCTCGATGGCCGCGGCCGTCGGACGCGACCGGGACGGCCGCGACCCGTGGCACCCCGCCGAACGACTCTCGGCGCTCGCCGCGTGGACGGGTTCGACGGACGGTCGGGTCAGCGTCGCGGTCGGCGACGTCGCGGACCTGGTGCTCGTCGAGTCGGACCCCCTGGCAGCGTCGTCGTCCTCGTTGCGTTCGATGCGGGTGCTCGCGACCGCGATCGCCGGACGGTTCACGTACTCAGAGCTCTGAAGCGCCCTACTTCTGGTCCTTCGGGCACCAGTAGAGCTTCCGGCCGGCCATGTCGGCCATCCGGATCTCGGTGCCGCACACCCGGCAGGGCTCACCCTGGCGGTGGTAGACCCAGTGCCGGTCCTTGCGCGACCGCTGCGCCTGCTTGTACTCGGCGTCGGACAGGCCGTCCATCGTCATCATCAGGCCGTCGCGGACGCCGTCGTGCAGCAGCTTCGACCAGTCCGCCCAAAGCGCCTTCGCCTGCTTGACGGTGATCTTCTTGCCGACCTTGTACGGGTCGATGCGCTGCCGGAACAGCAGCTCGGCCCGGTAGATGTTGCCGATGCCGCTCACCACGGACTGGTCCATGAGCAGCTGGCCGATGGCGACGTTCCGCTTCCGGACGTTGTCCACGAACGTCTTCTCGGCCTCGGGACCGTCGTCGTTCATCGGGTCGGGGCCGAGCTTGTCGAGGGCACGCTGCACCTCGGCCGGGGTCTCCACCACGCAGGCCGTCGGACCGCGCAGGTCGGCGACGGTGTCCTCGGTCAGGATCCTGACGCGCACCTGGCCGACGGGGTCCGGCGGGAACGACTCGATCGGGTCCTCGACCTTCTCCTGCTCGGCCATCCGGTACCGCGCCAGTCGGGGTGCGCCGATCGACGTGAGCGACTCCTCGCCGTCGTCGTCGGCGGACAGCGCCGTGGCGGTCGACAGGTCGCCGGCGAAGTCCCACGCACCGTAGAGCCCGAGGTGGACGCGCAGGAACAGATCACCCTCGAACTCGAGGAACATCTGCTTCGCCACCGCACGGGCAGCGATCATCCGCTTGCCGTCGATCTGGGCGGCCCCGGCGGCGAACCGCCCCTGCGGACTGGACACCTCGCAGCGCTTGCCGACGAAGTGCCGGGTGAACTGGTTGGCGATTCGGTGGACGGAGTGACCCTCGGGCATGGGACCTGTCTACTCGGCCGAGCCGTCGATCTGCTTGCCGGCGATGTGCCCCGTCTGCTCGTACTCGGCCAGCTGCGCGATGCGGCGCGCGTGACGCTCCTCGCCCGAGAACGGCTCGGCGATGAACAGGTCGACGAAGCGGATCGCTTCATCCTCGGTGTGCTGGCGGGCACCGATCGAGATGACGTTCGCGTCGTTGTGCTGGCGTGCGAGGAGTGCGGTCGACTCGTTCCAGACGAGCGCTGCGCGGACACCCTCGACCTTGTTCGCGGCGATCTGCTCACCGTTGCCGGAGCCGCCGAACACGACGCCGAGCGCCTGGACGCCGGCGCGCTGGTCCTGCACCACGGCGTGCGCGGCGTTGATGCAGAACGAGGGGTAGTCGTCGAGCGCGTCGTACTCGGTCGGTCCGTGGTCCACGACCTCGTGCCCGGCTTCGGTCAGGTGCGTTGCGAGGGTCTGGTTGAACTCGAGGCCGGCGTGGTCCGTTCCGAGGTGGATGCGCATGGAACCGATCCTATTCCTGCGGCTACTGCCCCCGGACCACCACGACGACGTACCGCGTGGGCCCCTCGCCCGGGTTCCGGTAGACCACGTCGGCGGGGTCACCGAGCTCGATCCGGTCGCCCGCGGCGAGCCGCGTCGGCTCGCCGCCGACGACGAGCTCGAGCACGCCGTCGACCACCCAGATGCAGTGCCGCAGGAACGCGTAGGCGGACGCCGGGTAGGCCACTTCGCGGCCGGCCGGGAGGCGCACCTCGGTGACGTCCGCGGGGAACGCCGCACTCGAGACCGGACGGCGGCGGTACCCGGTGTCGGGATCGGTCCAGGACTCCGCGGTCGCGCCGCGTTGGATGCCGCGTGCGTCGTCGGGGTCGGTCGCCCTGGGCACCTCGTGCTCGAGGGCTTCGTCGAGGAGCTGCGAGATCGTCAGGCCGAAGGCGCCGGAGAGCCGGCCGAGGATCGTCGCGGTGGGGCTCGACACCCCGCGCTCGACGCGGTTGATCATGGCGCGGGAGACACCGGACTCCTCGGCGAGCTCGGTGAGGCTCCACTTGCGTTCGGTGCGCAGGCGTTGGAGGCGCTCGCCGAGGGCCCGTTCCGCGAGACCCGGCTCGTCGTCTACGATGTGAGACATGACGACAGCATATGCGACGAACGGGACGGATCCGGTCGTGGTGCGCGATTGCGGACCCCGCGACCTCGACGTCGTGCACGCCTTGCACGTCGACGCCGTGCTGCACTCCACCGCCATCTGGCAGGAGACCCCGCACCCCCGCGCGTACTTCGACGGCTGGCTGGCCGAACGGCAGGGCGACGGGTACCCGGTGCTCGTCGCCGAGGTCGACGGCACCGTGGCCGGGTACGCCACGTACTCGCAGTGGCGGCCGCACCACGGGTACCGACTGACCGTCGAGCACAGCGTCTACGTGGTCGAGTCGTTCCGCGGTCGGGGCATCGCCTCGACCCTGATGCGGTCGCTCGTCGAGCGGGCGACCGCCGAGGGCCGGCACGTCATGATGGCCGGGATCTGCAGCACGAACACCGGGTCGATCGCCCTGCACACCAAGCTCGGGTTCAGCACGGTCGCGGTCGTGCCCGAGGTCGGACGCAAGTTCGACCGCTGGCTGGATCTGACGCTCATGCGCCTGCCCCTCGCCTGACGCGAGCCGAGGGGCGGGGGCGAGCCGCGCCTCCCGTCCGCTTGCCGGAGCGTCAGGCGGTGGTGTCGAAGACCGGGCCGACGGTGCGCGAGCGCTTGAGCTCGAAGAAGCCGGGGTACTTGGCCACGGCGACGACGCCGTCCCACATGTCGAGCGCTTCCTGGCCCTTGGGTGCCGGGGAGATGACCGGGCCGAAGAACGCGGTGCCGGCGACGGCGATGACGGGCGTGCCGACGTCCTGTCCGACGCGGTCGATGCCGTCCTGGTGGCTGACGCGCACGGCGGCGTCGACCTCGTCCGTCCAGGCGTACTCGAGCAGGTCGGCGTCGAGGCCGAGCTCCGCGAGCACGGCGGGGACCACCTCGTCGGGGTCCTGCTCCTGGCGGTGGTGGATGTGCTCACCGAGGGCGTCGTAGAGCGGCTTCACGATGTCCTGCCCGAGCCGGAGCCGCGCCGCCGTGACGATGCGCGGGTAGAGCTGCCCCTTGTGGATGCGCTCGCGGTACTCGTCGGGGATGTCCTGGTCCTCGTTCAGGACGAACAGGCTCATCACCTTCCACGTGACGTCGAGGTCGCGGTGCTCGGCGACCTCGCCCACCCAGCGGCTCGTCATCCAGGCCCAGGGGCAGTTCGGGTCGAACCAGAACTCCACGGTGGTGCGTTCGGTCGGGTGTTCCGTCGTGTGTTCCGTCGTCTTGTCCACAGTCGTCTCGCTCACGCTCCGAGCGTACGCGGCGTCGCTAGGCTGGGGATGACCGTCCCGCCGGTGCACGACGCCGTGCCGGGACTCCCCCTCGCGGACCACGATCGTCCGCGTCCTCAGCGAAGATGGAGCGTTGCGTGCCCGGAGAGAACCTCACCAGAACCGAAGCCCAGGAACGTGCCGGCATCGTCAGCGTGCAGACGTACGACGTCGAGCTCGACCTGACCCGCGGCGCCGAGACGTTCGGCAGCACCACCCGCGTGCGCTTCACCGCGACCGCCGGTGCGTCCACGTTCATCGACGCGATCACGAAGACCGTGCACTCCGTCACCCTGAACGGCACGGCGCTCGACGTCGCCGCGGTGAACGACGGCGTCCGCATCCAGCTCGACGACCTGCAGGAGCAGAACGAGCTCGTGGTCGTCAGCGACGCGCTGTACACGAACACCGGCGAGGGCCTGCACCGCTTCGTCGACCCCGTGGACGACGAGGTGTACCTGTACTCCCAGTTCGAGGTCCCCGACTCGCGCCGCATGTTCGCGGTGTTCGAGCAGCCCGACCTCAAGGCACAGTTCTCCTTCACCGTGACGGCGCCGTCACGGTGGCAGGTCGTGTCGAACTCCCCGACGCCCGAGCCCCACGTCGACGGTGAGAACGCGACCTGGGCCTTCGCGCCCACCGCGACCATCTCGAGCTACATCACCGCGCTCATCGCCGGCCCGTACGAGGTCGTCCGCGACGAACTCACGAGCAGCGACGGCCGCACCATCCCGCTCGGCGTCTTCGCGCGCAAGTCGCTGGCCGAGTACCTCGACCCCGAGTACGTGTTCGAGACCACGAAGAAGGGCTTCGCCTACTACGAGGAGAAGTTCGACGTCCCGTACCCGTTCGAGAAGTACGACCAGCTCTTCGTGCCGGAGTTCAACGCCGGCGCGATGGAGAACGCGGGCGCGGTCACGTTCACCGAGACCTACGTCTTCCGCTCGAAGGTGACCGACGCCATCAAGGAGCGCCGGGTCGTCACGATCCTGCACGAGCTCGCCCACATGTGGTTCGGCGACCTCGTCACCATGAAGTGGTGGAACGACCTGTGGCTGAACGAGTCGTTCGCCGAGTGGGCCTCCACGATCGCCACCGCCGAGGCCACCGAGTGGACCGAGGCCTGGACCACGTTCCAGGCGATGGAGAAGTCCTGGGCCTACCGCCAGGACCAGCTCCCCTCGACCCACCCGGTCGTCGCGACGATCAACGACCTCGAGGACGTCCAGGTCAACTTCGACGGCATCACGTACGCCAAGGGCGGCTCCGTCCTCAAGCAGCTCGTGGCGTGGGTCGGCATCGACGCGTTCTTCGCCGGCGTCTCGGCCTACTTCAAGAAGCACCACCACTCGAACACCGAGCTGCGTGACCTGCTCGTCGAGCTCGAGGCCACCAGCGGCCGTGACCTGTCCGAGTGGTCGAAGCTCTGGCTCGAGACCGCGGGCGTCAACACGCTCCGCCCGGAGATCGAGGTCGACGCGTCCGGCGCGATCACCGCGTTCGCCGTCCTGCAGGAAGCGCCGGCCGACTACCCGACGCTCCGCCCGCACCGGCTGGCCATCGGCGTCTACGCGTTCGGGACGGACGACTCCGCGCCGTTCGGTGCCGACACCGCGTCGTCCGGCGGCAAGCTCGAGCGCGTGCACCGCGTCGAGATCGACGTCGACGGCGCACGCACCGAGGTCCCCGAGCTCGTCGGCGTGCAGCGCGGCGACCTCGTGCTCCTGAACGACGACGACCTGGCCTACGCCAAGATCCGTCTCGACGAGCAGTCCCGCACGACGGCGATCGAGCACCTCGCGGCCATCGCGAACCCGCTCGCCCGCTCCATCGTGTGGGGTGCGATGTGGGACGCCACGCGCGACGCCGAGTCGCCCGCCAGCGACTACGTCCGGCTCGCGCTCGGCAACATCGCGACCGAGTCCGAGTCGACGACCATCCGCACGACCCTGTCGCAGCTGCTCCTGACGACGCGCAACTACGTCGCGCCGTCGAAGGTCGACGCCACGGTCCGCACGGTGGGCGAGACGCTCTGGCAGCTCGCGGCCTCGGCCGAGGCCGGGTCGGACGCCCAGTTCCAGTTCGTGAAGTTCTTCGCGCAGATCGCGTCGACGCCCGAGCACGTCGCCACCCTGCAGGGGCTGCGCGACGGTTCGGTCACACTGAACGGGCTCGAGATCGACACCGACCTGCGCTGGGAGCTGCTCGAGGGCCTCGTGCTCGCCGGTGCCGCCTCCGATGCCGAGGTCGACGCCGAACTCGCGGCCGACAAGACCGCGTCGGGTGAGCAGGCCGCGGCCCGCGCCCGTGCGACGATCCCGACCGCCGAGGGCAAGCTGGCCGCCTTCGCGTCGCTCGTCGACTCCTCCGAGCTGCCGAACGCGATCGTGCGCCAGACCACGGTCGGGTTCCAGCACGTGAACAGCCCCGTCGTGCTCGAAGGCCTCGTGCCGAAGTACTTCGAGGTGCTCACCCGCATCTGGGCCGAGCGCAGCTACCACATGGCCGACACCATCGTCTCGGGCCTCTACCCGGCGCCGCTCGCGTCGGCCGAGCTCCGCGACGCCGCCCACGCGTGGCTCGAGGCGCACCCGGAGACCCCGGCGCTGCGTCGCATCGTGTCCGAGAGCGTCGCGGGCACGGAGCGTGCGCTCCGGGTGCAGGCTGCCGACGCCTAAGCTCGAGTGACTGATCGGCGGGGTCTTGGCGTTCCTCATGGAACGCCGAGGCCCCGCCCTCTAGCATCGACCGGATCATGAGCCTCGCTGCAACCACCGATGAGACCACGAAGGCCGTCTCCAACGCCTTCACCGACTTCGTCACCACCTGGCACGACGCGATCGTCATCGTGATCACGATCCTCGTCGCGATCATCCTCCGGCTGATCCTGCGCCGAGTGATCCGTCAGGTCGTCGACCGCGTCGTCTCCGGCGTCAAGAAGCGACAGGGAGCGACCGACACGCAGGCGCTCATCGCGTCGCCGGTGCAGACCGCACGCGTCGTGCAGCGCACCCGCACACTCGGGAGCGTCCTGCAGAACCTGGCCACGGTCATCGTCGTGGTGATCGCCCTGGTCGTGATCATCCCGCTCCTGGTGCCGAACGCCGCCGTCGGCATCGTCGGTGGCGCGTCGCTCGTCGCCGCGGGCCTCGCCGTCGGCGCGCAGTCGATCGTGAAGGACCTGCTCTCCGGCATCTTCATGATCCTCGAGGACCAGGCCGGCGTCGGCGACGTCGTCGACACCGGGCAGGCCACGGGCGTCGTCGAGAACGTCGGGCTCCGAGTCATGCAGGTGCGCGACGTCAACGGGATCCTGTGGTTCGTGCCGAACGGGCAGATCCTGCGCGTCGGCAACCTGTCCCAGGGCTGGTCGCGCGTCCTCGTCGACATCACCGTCCCCTACGACACCGACATCGACGCTGTGCAGGACGCCCTGCTCGCGGCCGCCGTCACCATGTCGCAGGAGCCCCGCTGGCGCCAGCGCATCGTCGAGAAGCCCGAGATCTGGGGGCTGCAGTCGGTCTCCCCCGACGGCATGGTGTTCCGGCTCGTCGTCAAGACCCGCGCCTCCGAACTCGACGTCGTCGGCCGCGAACTCCGCGCCCGCCTGAAGCACGCCGTCGACGAGATCGGAGTCACCCTGCCGGCGATGGCGATGATCATGCCCGAGGGATGGGAGAACGCGACCTCGATCAACGGGCTGCGGTCGGTGCAGACGCGTCCCACCCCGGCGCCGACCAAGCCGCGCCGCCCCAAGCGCAACGTGCTCGGGCAACCCATCCGGACCGACGACCACCACGACGGCGGGAAGGACCCCCAGTGACCGATCCCACACCTCCGAGCAGTGGCCCCGGCAGGGGTGGGCTCGGCATGCCCGGCGTGCCCGGCGTGCCGGGTGTTCCGGGTGTTCCGGCGCAGCCGATCACGCTGCGGGTCGGCGAGCACGGGGTCTCGGCCACCGGCTCGCTCTTCGACCGCGTCGGTGGCGCCCCGACCTTCGACCGGCTCGTGCGCCGCTTCTACGAGGGCGTGCAGCAGGACGACGTCATCTGGCCGATGTACCCGGCCGACGACCTCGAGGGCGCGATCTGGCGCCTGTCGGCCTTCCTGCAGCAGTACTGGGGCGGGCCGGGCACCTACAGCGAGGAACGCGGACACCCCCGGCTCCGGATGCGGCACAACCCGTTCCGCATCACGTCCGAGGCCCGCGAGCGCTGGCTGCACCACATGCGTGAGGCCGTCGAGTCCCTGCAGCTCGCACCCCTCGACGAGGCCGAGCTCTGGGCGTACCTCGACCGCGCCGCGCACGCCATGACGAACACCTTCGACTGACGCCAGCTCTTCAGCCGCCCGGGTTCCGACTGCCGCCCAGGTTCCGACTGCCGTTCAGGTTCCGAAATCTGCACATCTCGGCGCCGCCTCGTCCCGTTCGTGGAACCTCGGCGAACGGTGCGCGGCATGTTGTGGAACCTCGACGGCGCTGACGCCGTCGTCGAGGGCCGTTCGTCGTCCTCAGCGCGCGTACGAGCCGGTGGCGAGGTCCTGGACCAGGGACGGGTGCGTCGGGTTCCAGCCGAAGGCGGAGCGGGCGTGGGCTCCGGACGCCTCCTGGTGCAGGAGCAGCGCGTCGGCGAAGGCCCCGCCGAGTCGCTCGCGCGAAGCATCGACGCTCTCGGCCACGACCGGTGCGCCGTGCGCCCCCGCTTCGGCGAGTTCGCGCACCGTCGGGTTGTCCCCGGTCGCGGCGACGATGTACCCGTCCTGCTCGGCACGCTCCAGCGCGAGGACGTAGAGCTCGCCGAGGTCGTCGACGTGCACCGTGGTCCAGCGCTGCGAGCCGTCACCGACCAGCGTGACCGGCTGGGTGCCGTCGCTGACGAACATCGCGGGGATGCCGGCACCCCGCCCGTACACGATGCCCGGGGCGACGATCGTGGTCCGCACGTCGCTCGCCCGCACGGCAGCCTCGTTCGCCGTGCGCCACGACGTCAGCTCGGGCGGATCGATCGGCGACTGCTCGGAGATGTCCGTCGAGTTGCCGAAGGTGAAGATGCCGCCGGTGTGCACGAACGGCTTCGGTGTGCCGGCGGACGCGCGCAGGACCGTCGCGGTGAAGTCCGGGTCGACGTCGGGCGCGGACGCCGTGTGGACGACGCCGTCGGTCTCGTGCACCAGTCGTTCGACGACCTCGGTGTCGGTGACGTCCCCGCCGAGGGCGTGCCCACCGGCGTCACGCACGTGCTGCGCCTTCTCGTCGGAGCGGACGATGGCGGTCACCTCGTGCCCGTGGGCGACGAGGGCGCGGAGGACGGAAGAGCCGATGTACCCGGACGCACCGGTGAGCAAGACGTGCATGCGGCCAGCCAACCACCTGGCCAGGACGTGACGTTCGCTACAGGTTCAGGGTCCAGGCGCGGCGTTTGACGAGCACGTGCCCGCGCGACGTCGTGAGACGGCTCCACGGACCGGTCTCGAACAGGCGGACCGGGTCGTGCCCGAGGAAGCCGAGGCTCTCCCCCGCGAAGCCTGCACCAGCGGGCAGGTGCTCGATGCCCGGCACCGGACGGCCCCAGACCTCGGATCGCACCTTGCGGATGATCGCCTCACCCGCGTTGGTCGGGACGGCGTCCGCGACCTCGGCGATGCCGTCACGGGTGGCGCGGCGCAGCAGCTCCGGCGAGACGTCGGGCAGCGGCACCCATCCGCCACGGGGCGGGGAGATCGCCGCCCACGTCACGGTGTGGACCTCGTGCGGGAGCTCGACCTCGATCGGGGTGGCCCGCGTCGGGTCGGCGCCGTCGGCGTGCTCGGCGTCCTGTGCCTCGGCGAGGAGCCGGAGCCGCTCGAGCAGGGACTGCAGCGGCACCACGGCGTCGATCGTCGCGGGCTCGGTGAGCGAGAACGTGCGGAGGCCGAGCACCGTCGGCAGCTCGTCGAGGAGTCCGAGGGGGTACAGGATCGCCGTGTAGACCGCGAGGACACCGGAGTCGGCGATGAACCGGACCGAACCGTCCTCGATCCGAGCGGCACGTCCGAGGTACGTGCGGAGGTCCCCGAGGGAGGCGGCGTCGGGAAGCGTGAACGAGGTGCCCATGTCGAACCGATCCTACCGGCGCACCCTGTGTTCGTAGACTGCACCACGTGAACGGCGAACCCGACTTCCTGCGGACACTCCGACTCGAGGACACCGGTGCGAGCACGGGTGAGACGATCCTCACCGGCGCGAACCACTGGTCCCCCGGCGGGCGGGTGTTCGGCGGCCAGGTGCTCGCCCAGTGCATCGTCGCTGCGCAGGCCACCATCGAGGGGCGTGACATCCACTCGATGCACGGGTACTTCCTGCGCCCCGGCGACATCGACGTGCCGATCACCTTCGGCGTCGAACGCATCCACGACGGTCGGTCCTTCGCGACACGGCGCGTGCAGGCCTACCAGCGCGGAGTTCCGATCTTCTCGATGATCGCGTCGTTCCAGGTGCCGGACACCGGGGTCGAGCACCAGGACCCGTACCCGGTGGACACGCCGTCACCGGAGTCGTTGCCGTCCGCCGCGTCGATCCTGTCCACCATCGACCACCCCGTCGCCAAGGCCTGGGCCGAGCGCTCGATCGACCTGCGGCACGTCGAGGGACCGGTGTTCGTCGACGTGCAGGGCGAGCACGTGCCGCACCAGGCGGTCTGGTTCCGTGTGCAGGGCGACCTGCCGGACGACCCGGCGCTGCACCGTGCGGTCCTCGGGTACGCCAGCGACCTGTCGATCCTCGAACCGATCATGCGGCGGCACGGCGTCGCCTGGGGCACGCCCGGCGTGAAGAGCGCCAGCCTCGACCACGCGATGTGGTGGCACCGCGACGGTCGGGCCGACGAGTGGATCCTGTACACGCAGGAGTCCCCCAGCGCCCAGGGCGGCCGGGGGCTCGCGTTCGGTCGGATGTTCTCCCGCGACGGACGCCTGCTGGCGACCGTGGCGCAGGAGGGCATGATGCGGGTCCCTACGGGCGGCTGAACTCCACCGGGGCCTCGAGGTACTGCTCGCACGCCGCACGCTCGGCCGCGGTCAGCCGCCGAGGACGGTTCGTGGCGGCGTCCACCATGACGAGCGCGGTCGTCGCCCGGGTGTAGAGCTCCGCCGGCTGCTGCCCGACCGGCGACCAGACCTCGTACGACACGTCGACGCTCGCCCCACCGAGCCGCCCGATCCACATCTGGATGTCGAGCGGCTGGCGCAGGTACGGGATCGACGCGAGGTACTCGAGGCGCTGTCCGGCGATCACCGTCATCGTGCCGGAGCCCGGCCGACCGTCGATGATCGGCTCGGGCAGGCTGCCGTCCGCCGACAGCTCACCCTCGTCCGGACCCCAGAACCCCACGATGCGCGCCTCCTCGAGCAGGCGCAGCATCGCGGAGTTGTTGACGTGGCCGTAGGCGTCGATGTCGCTCCACCGCATGCGGATGGGAGCGTGCAGTCTCGCCACGCGGGTCAGTCGCGGGTGAGCTTGCGGTACGTCGCGCGCCCGGGCTTCGCGGCATCGGCACCGAGGCGCTCGATCTTGTTCTCCTCGTACGCCTCGAAGTTGCCCTCGAACCAGTACCAGTTCGGCGTGCCGTCCTCGTTGAGGCCTTCCCACGCCAGGATGTGGGTCGCGATGCGGTCGAGGAACCACCGGTCGTGGGTGATGACCACGGCGCAACCGGGGTACTCGAGCAGGGCGTTCTCGAGGCTGCCGAGGGTCTCGACGTCCAGGTCGTTCGTCGGCTCGTCGAGGAGCAGCAGGTTGCCGCCCTGCTTGAGCGTCAGCGCGAGGTTCAGGCGGTTGCGCTCACCACCGGACAGGATGCCGGCACGCTTCTGCTGGTCCGGGCCCTTGAACCCGAACTGCGAGACGTAGGCGCGGGACGGGATCTCGGTCTTGCCGACCTGGATGTAGTCGAGCCCGTCGGACACGACCTCCCACAGGTTCTTGTTCGGGTCGATGCCGCCACGGCTCTGGTCGACGTACGAGATGTCGACGGTGTCGCCGATCTTCAGCGTGCCGCCGTCGAGGGGCTCGAGCCCGACGATCGTCTTGAACAGGGTCGTCTTGCCGACACCGTTCGGGCCGATGACGCCGACGATGCCGTTGCGGGGCAGCGTGAACGACAGGTCACCGATGATGACGCGCTCACCGAACTGCTTGTGCAGCTTCTCGGCATCGATGACCTGCGAGCCCAGACGCGGGCCCACGGGGATCACGATCTCCTCGAAGTCGAGCTTGCGGGTGCGCTCGGCCTCGGTGACCATCTCTTCGTACCGGGCGAGACGGGCCTTCGACTTCGCCTGACGACCCTTGGTGTTGCTGCGGACCCAGTCGAGCTCGGAGGACAGGCGCTTCGCGAGCTTCGCGTCCTTCTTGCCCTGCACCTCGAGGCGCGCACGCTTCTTCTCGAGGTACGTCGAGTAGTTGCCCTCGTACGGGTAGAGGCGACCACGGTCGACCTCGGCGATCCACTGGGCGACGTGGTCCAGGAAGTACCGGTCGTGGGTCACGGCGAGGACGGCGCCGTGGTACTGCTGCAGGTGCTGCTCGAGCCACTGCACGCTCTCGGCGTCCAGGTGGTTGGTGGGCTCGTCGAGCAGGAGCAGGTCGGGCTTCTGGAGCAGGAGCTTGCAGAGCGCGACACGACGCTTCTCACCGCCGGACAGGTGCGTGACGAGCTCGTCCCCCGGGGGGCACTGGAGCGCGGCCATGGCCTGCTCGAGCTGCGAGTCGAGGTCCCACGCGTCGGCGGCGTCGATCTCTTCCTGCAGTGTGCCCATCTCGGCGAGGAGCGCGTCGAAGTCGGCATCGGGCTCGGCCATCAGCGCGGAGATCTCGTTGAAGCGGGCGAGCTTCGCGTGGATCTCGCCGACGCCTTCCTGGACGTTCTCGAGGACGGTCTTCGTCTCGTCGAGCTCCGGCTCCTGCATGAGGATGCCGACGGTGAAGCCCGGCGTGAGCTTCGCCTCACCGTTCGACGGCTGGTCGAGACCGGCCATGATCTTCAGGATCGTCGACTTGCCCGCACCGTTCGGTCCCACGACGCCGATCTTGGCGCCGGGGAGGAACGACATCGTGACGTCGTCGAGGATCAGCTTGTCGCCGACCGACTTGCGGGCGCGGACCATCTGGTAGATGTACTCAGCCATATCGGCCCCAAGTGTAGTGACCCCGTCGGTGCGTCGCGCGCCCGGAACGGGATCGCCGCTTCGCGCACCCGGCGGGACGGGGGTCTGTCGGGATCCCTGGCGACGACGTAGGTTGTCCTCGCCAACCACCTCGGGGCCCGTCGCTCACCACGACGCGGACCGATCCAGGATCACGGACGGGATGACAACCATGACCAGGCACGCCACACGACTGCGCCGACTCGCGCTTCCCTTCGTCGGAGCGATCGCGCTCACCGTCGCCCTCGTCGCACCGGCCGCGCCGGCATCGGCCGCCGGTGCCGTCCCGAAGGGCAACCCGTACCTGCTCTACACGGCGAGCATCAGCGCCAACGGGTCCGGCACGGGCTACTCGTCGTACATCAACGTCCACGACGCCCACAACAACGCCTACTCCTTCGGCATCCAGTCGGACAAGGGGTCCCCCGAGAGCAAGGGCAAGCCGCGCTACATCTGGGAGCGCGTGCAGAACGGCAAGTTCACCTACGGCTACCTCGGTCCGGCGACGAACAAGCTCACGCCGATCGGGATGCGCTGGTACAAGAACGACGTCGCGACGATGATCGTGAACCACAAGACGATCGGCACCCTCAAGCTCAACCTGGACGGCCGGCTGTTCTTCAACGCCGAAGCGAACGCCCGACTCAACGGCGACGTCGTGCACTCGACCGTGCAGAACACGCGCATCACCGTCGGCGACCGGAAGGGCCAGACCGGCCTGAACGGCACGTGGAACACGAGCTTCTCGTTCCGCGGGCTGAAGGCGACGCAGACGAACAAGCCGAGGATCCAGGGCGCGACCTTCAAGATCGACGGCCGGGTCGCCGGGCTGCCGCGCGGTGGGAACTGGGACACCGAGCAGGTGTCCGGCATCGCGATGATCGCGCAGAAGTGGTGACCGTCCGGCGGGACTGACCGGACTCACGCGGCGACCCGGGCGAGGGGTCCGTCGTCATCCGGCGACTCGGGGTCGAACGCGGCACCGTCCTGTTCGAGCATGCGCTCCGACGGCCCGACCGGGTCGGCTTCGTCGAGTCCGTCGTCGATCCCGGCCCCGGTCCCGTGGTCGGTCCCGGGTGCGTCCTCGTCCTCGCGGTGGGCCCCGGCACCAGCCTCGGCCTCGTGCTCGTGCTCGGTGTCGTGCTCGTGCCGCGGACCGTCGAGCGCAGGAGCAGCGCCCAGCCCGCCGCCGTGCACCTCGCCGGTCCGGGGATCGACGCCCCGCACCCCGCCGTGCCCCGACGTCGTGTCGTTCACCTGCCGCGGCACCCGGACCCAGTTGCTGATGCCCCACGCCAGGTCGTGCCCGATGCCGTCGGCGTCGATCTCGACCGACGTACCGCCCCGGCCGTCGCGCTCCCAGGTGCGGATCCGGACGCGGCCGGAGACGACGATACGGTCGCCCTTCTTCAGGGACTTGAACACGTTCGACGCGAGGGAGCGGAACGCGGTGACGGTGTACCAGTTGGTCGCACCGTTGACCCAGGCCGCGCTGGCCCGGTCCCATCGACGTGACGGTGAGGCGAGCCGGAGGCTCGTGATGGCGATGCCGGTCTCGGTGACGAGGTGACGGGGTTCCGTGGCGACGATTCCGCAGACGGTGATGATGTCGTTCATGCGTCGATCGTCATCGAGCCCGGGGCTGCGGAAGCAGCCCCGGGCTCGATCTGTGGCGAGTGGACCCGATCAGGCGACCTGTGGAGGACGAGTCCCCCGGGCCTCCTGTCCGGCCCTGGACCGCTAGTGCGCTCGGAACTCGGGCCGCGCCGCGAGCGGGCCGAGCGCAGCGTGGACCGCGCCCTTCGCCGACTCGAGCGACGGGTAGAGCCCGCCGGCGCGCCCTCGTCCGTAGAGCTCGACCTGGAAGCCGTCCGCGGCACGGTGGATGCTGCCCACCGCACCCGCCGGACCGATCGCGACCCAGGTCCCGGTGTTGTTCGTCATCGTTCGACCACCTCCTCGTGGCCCCGACGCCCGAGGATCAGGACGCCAGGATGTACTGACTGTAGGCCTTGCGGACCTTGTTCACCTTCGGCAGCGCCACTGCGAGGCAGTAGCCCTGACCGGGGTTCTTCGCGAAGAAGTCCTGGTGGTACTCCTCCGCCGCGTAGAACGTCGTGAGCGGCTCGATCGTGGTGACGATCCCGCCGTCCCAGATGTCGGATGCGCGCTGGATCGCCTGCTCGAAGAGCGCGCGCTGCGCGTCGTCCGCCGGGAACATCGCCGAGCGGTACTGCGTGCCGACGTCAGCGCCCTGCCGGTTCAGCTGCCGCGGGTCGTGCAGCGTGAAGAAGACGTCGAGGATGACCTCGGCCGGGATCACCGTCTCGTCGAAGGTGACCGCGACGGCCTCGGCGTGACCGGTCGAGCCCGTGCACACCAACTCGTACGACGGGTTCTCCACCCGACCGCCGATGTAGCCGGACTCCACGTTCTGCACGCCCTGGAGCGTGCGGTACACGGCATCGAGACACCAGAAACACCCACCTGCGAGCACGAACGTGGTCATGGCGACAACCTACCTCGCCGACATCCGGCGGGGCCGAGCAGGGGACATCTCCTCCACAGCGCGCACCGCCCGTCCCGCCGTCCACGATGCGTCGGCAGAGCCCCGGCGTGTCGGTGGTGGCCCGTAGCGTCGAGACCACACCGACCAGGAGGCCACGATGCAGACCACGACCGAACCCGCACTGCGGATCCGCACCGTCCCGATC
Organism: Curtobacterium sp. PhB137; assembly: GCF_003814955.1. Lineage (NCBI taxonomy): Bacteria > Bacillati > Actinomycetota > Actinomycetes > Micrococcales > Microbacteriaceae > Curtobacterium > Curtobacterium sp. PhB137. The sequence goes on from NZ_RKQO01000008.1 coordinate 192,646, forward strand.
TCCCGGTCGCGCGGCGACTACCGCATCCTCGACGTCCGCGATGACCTGAGCCGCGTGACCCGCGCCAACGGCGAGATCGTCGGCTACGTCGACCGCATCGACGTCGCCGGTGACACCGCCTACCGCGCCCGTCGCTACGTCGCCACCGAGCGTCGGTTCGTCGAGCTGCCGAACGTGTGGTCCGCCGACGACGCCGTGGACTGCCTCCGTTGGTCATGATGTTCCAGATTGGAATCATCTCGGGTCGGATGCGCGGAACGCCGTTCGTCCTCCCCGGGGCCTGACCGTTTCGTGAGTATGGTGCGCGCATGGACTGGTGGAACGACCTGACCGACTGGACTTCGTCCGACGACGGGTGGCGGGTGATCTCGGGTGCCGTGATCCCCTTCGTCGCCATCGTCGTCGCCGGCGTGATCGCGGCGCTCATCGGACGGGGTGCGACCAAACGGGTCGTCGCCCTGCAGGAGCGCGAGTCGAAGAACGCCGCCGTCGCGGCGATCATCTCCGCGGCGCGCAAGGCCGCTGCTTGGGGTTCGCTCGGGCACGACGAACGCGGCTACGCGGACCACCTGGCAGAGGATGCCGACATCCGGCTCCGGCTGCTCCCCGTGCAGGGTGCGCCCCTCGCCGCCAACTGGGCACAGCACGAGATCGCCGACATCAAGAAGAACTCGTCGACCTTCAGCTTCCAGGCCGACCAGTCGCTCGCGGAGTTCCGCGACCGCCTGCTCGAGTGGCAGGCCCGTCCGGGCCGCGCTCGCAAGCTCTTCAAGGCCGACCTCGAGCGCTGGAAGTTCGAGTCCCCCGACCCGGATGCCGACCTGATCAAGCGCCAGCAGGACTGGAACGCCGACCAGAACGGCGCCGCCCGACCGCAGACCCCGGCAGCGCCCGCTCAGGCCGCTCCCGTCGAGCGCCCGACGCCGACGACGACGTCCCTGCGTCCGGCACAGCGTCCAGGAGGCACGCCCGCCTCCGCGCCGTCGGCCCCGGCCAACGCCGGGTCGGTCCCCGCCGGTGGCGCCCCCGCTGCCGCAGCCGGGTCGGCGTCCGCTCCCGCTGCAGGACCCGGGTTCTCGGTGAACCGCGGTGGGTCGGACGCCAACGCCACCCGCTCCTACGGCGAGAACACCACCCGCGTCTACGGTGACGACGCCGCACCGCCCGTGCGCCCGGCGCTCGGCACACCCACGTCCCCCGCACGCTCCACCCCGAGCCGCGGCACCGACGACACCGAGGTGGTCGACGACGACGCCGTCACCAAGGCCTTCGGCGACACCGATCGGGTGACCCCGGCCCGCGGCACCAACCGTCCCGCGTCGTCCACCGTCGCGACGCCGGCGCCCACCTCGGCCGACGCCCACGTCAACCGGACGCCCGCCAACGACGTCCCGACGACCCCGGGGACACCGACCACCCCGGGTGCACCGACGACCCCGGCGTCCGCTCCGGCTCCGAAGGTCGAGACGCCGGGCACGACGAACACGACGTCGATCCCGACCCGCATCACCCAGGCCCCGGCGGAGCCCACTGACGCGAGCGAGACGTCCGAGGCGCCGTACACGCAGCCGATCAGCGCCTCCGAACTCCGTCGCCGCGCCGCGGACGACGACGAGTAACGGGCACGGACACCCAGCACGCAGCACGCAGCACGCAGCACGCAGCGTCCGACACCCCCACGAACGAGCAACGGGCCGCCATCCGATCGGATGGCGGCCCGTTCGCGTCGTGCCCCCGGCAGGAATCGAACCCGCGGCACGGTGGGTAGAAACCACCTGCTCTATCCACTGAGCTACGGAGGCGAGCGACGTCGATTCTAACCGGGACCCGCCGCTCGAGCGGTTCCGGAACGGTTCGGCCGTCGTCTGCCCGCAGTTCGCCTCCGGGACACCCGCGCTTCGTACCGTCCGGGAGATGCACTCCTCTGCCACCGTCCTCGCCGTCGTCCCCGCACGCGCCGGCTCGAAGGGCATCCCGGGCAAGAACCTCCGGACGGTCGGAGGTCGGTCGCTCGTCCGTCGGGCCGTGGAGTCGGCACGCAGCGCAGCACTGATCGACGCCGTGGTCGTCACGACCGACGGTGACGCGATCGCCGCCGAGGCCCGCGCCGCCGGTGCCGACGTGGTCCGACGGCCGGCCGACCTCGCGGGCGACCAGGCATCGTCGGAGTCCGCGCTGCTCCACGTGCTCGACGAACTCGAGGCCGCCGGCGATGCGCTGCCCGAGATCCTGGTGTTCCTGCAGGCGACCTCGCCGTTCATCGACCCGGACGATCTCGACACGGCGATCCGGCGCGTCGCGGAGGGGCACGCCGACGTCGTGTTCGCCGCAGCGCCGTCGCACGCGTTCCTGTGGCGGGTCTCCGACGACGGTTCCGCCGTCGCCGTGAACCACGACGCGGCCACCCGTCCGCGTCGCCAGGACCGCGCGGCCGAGTACCGCGAGACCGGCGCCTCGTACGTCATGCGGACCGACGGCTTCCGGCAGCACCGGCACCGCTTCCACGGCCGCGTCGAACTCATCGCCGTCGACCCCGCCGGCGCGATCGACATCGACGACGAGACCGACCTGATCACGGCCGAAGCCACGGCCGAAGCCACAGCCCACGCCACGGCCGACGCCGTCGCTCCCCAGATCCCGGACCACGACCCATCCCTGACGCGGGCAGCCCCCCGCACTGAACGGAGCACCATGACCGTCACCATCGGCACGTCCACGATCGGCGCGGGCCACCCCGCGTACCTCATCGGCGAGATCGGCCTCAACCACAACGGTGACGTCGACATCGCCAAGCAGCTCATCGACGTCGCCGCCGACGCCGGACTGCAGGCCGTCAAGTTCCAGAAGCGCACCCCGGCCATCTCCACGCCCGAGCACATGAAGAACACGCCCCGCAGCACCCCGTGGGGCGAGATGACCTACCTGGAGTACCGCTACCGCGTCGAGTTCGACCGCGACCAGTACATCGAGATCGGCGACCACGCGACGCTGCGCGGCCTGGACTGGTTCGCCTCGCCCTGGGACGAGCCGTCGGTGGACTTCCTCGAGGACCTCAACGTCGTCGCGTACAAGATCGCCTCGGCGTCGGTGACCGACCTCGGGATGCTCGCGGCCGTCGCCGCGACCGGCAAGCCCGTCATCCTGTCGACGGGCATGTCGACGCTCGAGCAGATCGACGCCGCCGTCGACGCCCTCGGAACCGACCGCCTCGTGCTCATGCACGCCACGTCGACGTACCCGCTCCCCGCCGAGGAAGCGAACCTGCGCATGATCGACACCCTCGCGCACCGCTACTCGGGCGTGCCCGTCGGGTACTCCGGCCACGAGCCGGGCCTGCAGATCTCGATCGCCGCCGTCGCCCTCGGCGCCACCGCGGTCGAACGGCACATCACGCTCGACCGCACGATGTGGGGCTCGGACCACGCGGCCTCGCTCGAGCCGCACGGCCTGAAGACCCTGGCGCGGGACATCCGGATCATCGAGACCGCGCTCGGTGACGGGGTGAAGAGGATCTTCCCCGGCGAGCGGGCGCCGCTCGCGAAGCTGCGCCGCGTCGGCGCGTGAGCGGATGCAGTCCCCATCCGACCGCCGGCGAGCGGGCGCCGCTCGCGAAGCTGCGCCGCGTCGGCGCGTGAGCGGAGACCACGTGAGCAGAGACCACGTGAGCAGAGGGCACGTGAGCGGCCCGGTCAACGAGACCGGCGCCCTGGACGTGCCGGCTGACGGGGGTGCGTCGACCGTCAGACGGGAGGCGCGCCTCCCGTCCGGCCCGTCACCCCGCGGTCGACGGGTGGTCGCCCTGGTCGACACCGACTCGTTCGCCAAGTGGGGCGCCCACCTGCTCGCGGCGGCGCCGGCCGGCTGGGACCTCGACCTGCGGACCGTCGCGACGCCGCGTTCAGCCAGCGCGAAGCAGCTGCGCTCGGCGTTCCGCGGGCTCGACGCACGACTCGCGCACCTGCGGACGGCTCCGCCGACGCCGAAGGACGTCGATGCCGTCGTCGAGGAGCTCCGCGTCGATCCGCCCGACGCCGTCCTCGTGTCCCTGATCGGCCCGGTCGCCGAACTCGTCATCGACGAGGTGCACCGCCGGATCCCGGACCGGCCGGTGCTGGTGTCCGGCCTGCCGGGCATCTCGTTCCCGGCGAAGTGGAAGGGCATCTTCTTCCGTGCGCGGGCCGACCTGTTCGTGCTGCACAGCCACCGCGAGGTGCGGGCGTACGAGGAGATGGCCATCGAGGGCGGTGTCGAGCCGCACTTCGCGCTCGCCACCCTGCCCTTCGCCCGGAGCGCGAGCGCCAGCGCCAGCACGGGCGCGACTGCCAGCGCCAGCACGGGCGCGCCCGATGCGCCCGGCGCACACGTCCGCGACGCCGTCGTCTTCGCTGCCCAGCCGAGCGTCCCGCTGGAGCGCGTCGACCGGGCCCTCGTCGTGCAGTGGCTCGTCGCGACCGCACGGCAGCACCCGGAGTGGCGCGTCGTGATCAAGACCCGCGCGGCCGCCGGCGAACACCAGACACACCGCGAGGAACACCCCTACCCAGACCTCGTGCCGGCCGACACACCGGCGAACCTGGTGGTCGAGAGCGGGCCGATGGCCGAACACCTCGACCGTGCGGTGGCCCTCGTGACGATCAGCTCGACGGCGGTGCTCGAAGCGGCCGCACGTGGTGTGCCCGCGCTGACGTTGACAGACTTCGGCATCGGCCGCCACCTCATCAACGAGGTGTTCGTGTCGAGCGGCCTCGAGGGCGACTCTGTCGACCTGGTGGACGGCCGGTTCGGCACGGTCCGACCGAGCTGGATGCAGGACAACTACTTCCACCCGGCCTCGGACGACGACTGGCAGCGCCGGCTCACCGAGCTCATGGCGCGGCGGGACGCCGGGACGCTCGTCGACCGGGAACCCGCACGCCGCAGCCGAGGCGGGGTGCTGCGCCGGGCCTGGGAGCGGAAGAACGCCCTGGGCGGATCGGACCGCTCGGCGCTGGGCTGGCTCGCGCTCGTGATCGGGGCGCCGATCCGGACGACGAAGCGGCTGGCGCGGAAGGCCAGGGCGCTGGTCGACCCGCCGGAGCCGGTCGTGGTGGCGGCGCCGACTTCCCAACGGGCCGCGGGCGGCGAGCGCGTGGCGGCCGCCGGCGGCGCGGCGAACGCCGGGTCAGAGGGCCTTGGCGATCGCCAGCAGGAGCTGGTCGCGGGTGGGGACCCCGGGTGAACGGAAGACCTCGGCCCCGTCCTCCCGCCGCACGATGATCGTGGGCGTGGAACGGATGCCGAGGTCCTCTGCGTCGTCGGGGTACGACGCCACGTCGCGTTCGGTCACGGCGAGCCCGGGGACGAGCGCCGACGCCTCGGCCGACACCCGGCGGGCGGCGGCGCACGGCGCACAGAAGGCGGACGTCCAGAGGTCGAGCTGCATGTGACCGTGCAACGCGGCGGCGCGGGGTTCTACTCCCGGTCGAACTCGCCGCTGCGGTCGCCGCGGTCGGCGAGGTCGTCCACCGGGTCGGACTCCCCCGGCTCGTACGTGAACTCGACCGAGGTCTGGTCGAGGACCTGACGGGACTTGGTGGCGCGGTAGGTGAAGGCCGTCTGCAGGCCCTCGACGTCGGCGAACACCGTGACCTCGTCGTCCAGCGCGTCGCTCGTCGCGGTGCGGGTGTCGGTCGTGCCGTCGAAGGGTCCGCCGTGGAAGATCGCGGTGTACTCGTCGCCTTCGTGGATGGTGATGTCGCTCATGCATCCCTTCTACCAGGCGGTGCCTGTTGCGGCCTGGTGCGGCCTGTTGCGCAATGCATAGCATCGCTATATAGTTCAGCTATGGAAACAACGCGTGCGCAGACGATCGAGACGCTCCTCGTCTCCGTCAACCGCCTGATCCGCAGCGCCGCGCAGTCGACGGGCAACACCACGTCGGCCGCGGTCTGGCGCACGCTCGGCATCCTCGAGTCCGACGAGCCGCTCCGGCTCGGTGAGCTGGCGGCCGCCTCGCGCGTGGCGCAACCCACGATGACCCGGCTCGTCACGGGCATGCTCGCCGACGGCCTGGTCACGCGGAGCGTCGACCCCGACGACTCCCGCGGCCAGCTCATCGAGATCACCGACGCGGGCCGCGCCCGGCTCACCGCCTGGCGCGCCACGCTCACCGACACGGTCGGCCCGTTGTTCGCCGACCTCACCGACGACGACTGGGACGTGCTGCACCACGCGTCCGTCCTGATCGCCCAGCGCACCACCACCAGAACGGAGACCACCGCGTGAACGCCCACGCACCTGCCGGCCAGTCCGGCTCCATCCTCAAGCAGTCCTCAGCGGTCTGGGCGATCGCCTTCGCCTGCGTCGTCGCCTTCATGGGCATCGGCCTCGTCGACCCGATCCTCCCCGCGATCGCTGGATCGCTCAAGGCGACCCCGGCGCAGACCGAACTGCTCTTCACGAGCTACCTGGCCGTCACCGGCGTCGCGATGTTCTTCACGAGCTGGGTCTCGAGCCGCATCGGCGCGAAGCGCACCCTGCTCATCGGTCTGGCGCTCATCGTCCTGTTCTCGGTCCTCGCCGCGACGTCGAACAGCGTGTGGAGCATCATCGACTTCCGTGCCGGCTGGGGCCTCGGCAACGCGCTCTTCATCTCCACCGCCCTGGCGACCATCGTCGGTGCAGCGTCGGGCGGGACCGCCTCGGCGATCATCCTGTACGAGGCAGCGCTCGGCCTCGGCATCGCCGTCGGCCCGCTCGTCGGCGGCCTGCTCGGGTCGGTCAGCTGGCGCGGCCCGTTCTTCGGCGTCACCACGCTGATGGCCGTCGCGTTCATCGCGATCGTGGCGCTCCTCAAGACCGGCAGCCTCGAGAAGCCCACGCCCACGAAGCTCTCGGCGCCGTTCCGTGCCCTCGGCCGTCCCGCGCTCGCCGCACTCGCCGCGACCGCGCTCTTCTACAACATCGGCTTCTTCGTCCTGCTCGCCTACACGCCGTTCCCGCTCGGCTTCGGTGCGCTCGGCATCGGCTTCACGTTCTTCGGCTGGGGGCTCGGTCTCGCGATCACCTCCGTCTGGGTCGCCCCGATGCTCACCGCCCGTCTCCGCAGGACGACGGTGCTGAAGATCGCGCTGCCCCTGCTGGCACTCGACCTCTTCGCCGCGGCCGTCGTCGTGGACTCGCAGGTCGGCCTCATCATCTGCGTCATCATCGGTGGACTCGTGCTCGGTGTGCTGAACACGGTGCTCACGGAGTGCGTCATGGAGGCCACGGACCTGCCCCGCTCGGTCGCCTCGAGCGCCTACTCGGCCGTCCGCTTCATCGGCGGCGCCATCGCCCCGCCCGTCGCGACCCTGCTCGCCGACGCGTACGCACCCTCGGCCGCCTACGTCTTCGCCGGAGCGTCCGTCGCCGTCGCGTTCATCGTGATCCTCTGCACCACGAAGGTCCTGCGCCGCGTGGACGACGGTGCCGAGCCGGAGCGCGTCGAGGCCGAGGCCATCGGCGCCGGCGAGATGTCCTAGCCGCACACCTCCCCCGCCCCGCCGCCTCTTGCGCGAGCGGGCGAAACACCCGGGTGTCTCGAGACGCGGCCCGGGTATTTCGCCCGCTCGCGCTCTGCGCACTGGGCGCACGCACGTCCGCCCTCCGTCGTCCGCCCAGCTGGCCGCGAGCGGGCGAAATGTCTGGGCCCCCTGAAACGCGACCCGGGCATTTCGCCCGCTCGCGCGATGCGCACTGGGCGCGACCAGCCTGGAGGCGCGGCGCCAGTCCGTCGGACCGCCACCGGGCCTCCAGGCAGTCACCACCACGCCCCTCCGCCTCCGCCTCCGCCTCCGCCTCCGCCTCCGCGAGCGGGCGAAATGCCCGGGTGCCTCCCGCCGTGGCCGTGGCATTCCGCCCGCTCGCGGAAGCGCGGAGTGGCCGGAGCGCAGCCCCCTCCCGAGCGTCTCGCCGAGCGGGCGAAATACCCCGCCACCCCGCCGCGCAACCCCGGCATTTCGCCCGCTCGCGGTGCGCGCGCTGGACGCGACCAGCCGGGAGGCCCGACACGCGCCCGGCGGACCGCCATCGGGCCTCCAGGCCGTCACCACCACCGCCCCACGCGCCTCCGGCACGGCCGCGCCCGCGAGCGGGCGAAACACCAGGGTGCCTCTCGACGCGGCCCGGGCATTTCGCCCGCTCGCGGGTTCGGGGACGCGACCGCGCACCAGCGCGCACCAGCCGCGGACGCGACCGCGCACCGGCCGCGCACCACCTGCGCACGGGGCGCCCGCGGGCCGGGAATAGGATCGTGCACATGGCAACCGCGAATGACCGCCTCGTCTGGATCGACTGCGAGATGACCGGCCTCGACCTCGAGGTCGACGAACTCGTCGAGGTGGCCGTGGTCATCACCGACTTCGACCTCGAGCCCGTGCACCCCGGATTCGACATCGTGATCAAGCCGGACCAGTCCGCGCTCGACAACATGAACGAGTTCGTGACGAACATGCACGTCACGTCGGGACTCATCGAGGAGATCCCGAACGGCGTCAGCCTGGCGGACGCCGAGTACCAGGTGCTCGAGTACATCCTCGAGCACGTCCCCGCCGAGGGCACCGCTCCCCTGGCCGGCAACACCATCGGCACCGACCGTGCGTTCCTGTCCAAGTACATGCCCCGCGTCGACGGCCACCTGCACTACCGCAGCGTCGACGTGTCGAGCATCAAGGAGCTCTGCCGCCGCTGGTTCCCGCGCGTGTACTTCAACTCGCCGGAGAAGCACGGCGGGCACCGGGCCCTCGCGGACATCCTCGAGTCGATCCGCGAGCTCGAGTACTACCGCCGCGCGGGCTTCGTCGCCGAGCCGGGGCCGACCACCGACGAGGTGCGTGCCGTCCAGGCCGAGGTCGTCGAGAAGTGGGAACCGCGCCTGACCCAGCCTGCGGCCGAGTGACGACACGGGTGGTCGGCACCGCCCGCAGCATGTACTACTATTGAGTGGTCGCGCCGGTCCGCCGGTGTGTGCATGGTGGATATAGCTCAGTTGGTAGAGCGCCTGGTTGTGGTCTAGGAGGTCGCGGGTTCGAGACCCGTTATTCACCCCAGTCGAGGGAGAGTTCTGTTGCGTGTGACGCAACCGGGGCTCTCCCTCTGTGTTTGTCTGGACGCCTCCGGCGCCGTGCGGCTTCGCCGCGAGTGGTCAGGGCGGTGTGGGACGATCCCTGCGTGATGGAGATGTCCGCCGACGACTTCGAGCAGCTCGTGACCGACGAACTCGACCTGCTCCCCGACGAGATGGTCGACGGGCTCGACAACGTGGTGTTCGTGGTCGAGGACGAACCGGAGAACGGCGAAGAGCTCTTCGGCGTGTACGACGGCATCGCGGCGACCGAGCGCGGGCAGTACGGCTTCGGCGAACTGCCCGACCGCATCGTGGTGTTCCGCAAGCAGCACCTGGCCGAGTGCGACACCGTCGAGGAGCTCAAGGACGAGGTGCACACCACCCTCGTGCACGAGATCGGGCACTTCTACGGCATCGACGACGAGCGCCTGCACGAGCTCGGCTGGGCGTAGGCGCCCGACCGGCGCGAGTTTCGGGCTCAGCGACATTCCTCGGGCCCACGAGCGCGAGAACTGTCGCTCACCGCGAATACCCGCGGCCGCGGCCGCGGCCGCGCCCGCAGCCGCAGCAGCCGCCGCCGCCTCAGAACCGCGTCGGCCCCACCTCGTGGTACTTCTCCCACGCGTCCACCGGCCCCCGCCCGTGCAGTGCGTACTCCCCCACGAGCCGCTCCTTGTAGACCGCCGGGTTGTGCGACGCCACGACGCGGGCGTTCCGCCAGTGCCGGTCCAGCGCGCGCGTCCGGTCGGCCGCGGACGCCCCGCCGACCTCGAACAGCTCGGAGCACGACCGCAGCACCCGCGGCCCGATCTCGACCTGCGCCTGGTAGACCGCGTTCTCGGCGGCGTCCAGCAGTACGCGGTCGACCCCGACCCCGGGCTCGTTCGTCGCGACGACCTGGTCGAGCAGCCCCGCGGCCGCGACGACGAGCGACCGGGCGGTGAACGCCCCGGCGGACAACCGACCGATGACCGCCAGGACCTGCGGGTCCTCCCCCGGAGTCGCCGCGTTCGCGTGGATGTACGTCCGGGTCCGCGGCCGCACGAAGGCGACCGCATCGTCGGACACCGCCTGTCCGATCCCGGCCAGCACGGCCAACAGGTACAGCTGGAAGAAGGCCTGGATGTGCGACAGCGGCGCGTCCTTGTACGCCGACACCACGGCGGGGTCGACGGGCACCCCCTCGAACACGGTGGTGCCGGATGCGGTCAGCCGCTGGCCGAACCCGTCCCAGTCGTCGACGCTCGTCACACCTGGCGCGTCGACCGGAACGGCGAACGTCACGCGGTCGCCCGAGCGGTCCGCGGCCAGGTAGATCCAGTCGGCGTAGAGCGTGCCGGTCGAGTAGAACTTCCGCCCGTCGAGACGGAGGGAATCACCAACAGGCGTCACCGTCGTCGAGATGTCGGCCAGGGTCGTGCCGGTCCGCTCCGAGGTCGCGTTCCCCACGATCGCCCCGTCGACGATGCGCTGGAGCCACTCGTCCCGTCCGGCCGACGATGGCCGCAGCAGCACGAGTTCGGTGTACCCGAAGTGCCCTCGCCACAGGTGCGCGATGTTCGAGTCCGCGGCCGCCAGGTCCGCCACCAGGTGCACGAGTTCGACCAGCGTCGCGCCGAACCCGCCGCGGTCCTCGGGCACGCGCAGCCGGCCGAACCCGGCGTCGGCGAGTGCGCGGACCTCGGCGTGCGGCAACGGCCGGTCGCCGGGGGTGCCGGAGGCGAGCTCACGCTCGACCGCGCCCTCGCGGATGGTCGCGAACACGGGTGCGAAGCGTTCGCGCAGGGTCGCCAGACGATCGGCCGGGAGGCCCGTCACCCGTCCGTCGGTCGTCGTCGCGTCCGTCATGCGGTCACCTCCACGGCACGTGCCGCCTCCGACACACCGCTCGCGCCGCCCGTGAACGCGCCGCGCCACTGCCGGGCGGGGTGCGAGTCCGGCAGCTGCGTGTGCCCGAAGAGCTTCTCGCGCAGGGTGCCCTCGCGGTACTCGGACTGCATCAGCCCACGCTCCTGCAGGGTGGGCGCGATGTGGTCGACGAACTCCTCGTACGAGCCGGGCAGCGTCCAGTTGATGACGTTCACCCCGTCGACGCCGACGCGCTGCCAGTCGGCGAGTTCGTCGGCGATCTGGTCAGGCGTGCCGACGACCCGGGCACGGAGCTTGGCGGACAGGCGGGCGAGGTCGGCGATCGTGGGTTCGCGGTCGCCGGCGGCCTCGCGGAGCCACTGCAGGTGCGACTGCCCGGCGTGGGTGCGGACCTCGGACAGCGGGGTGTCCGGGTCGAGGGCCTCGCCGGTGTCCGGGTCGAAGCCGAGGTTCGAGTGCACCAGGAAGCCGTCGGCGGCCAGGTACTCGTCGATCTCCGCTTCCTTCGCCTTCGCCTCGGCCTCGGTGGACCCGGTGACGAAGGTCAGCCCGAGGAAGAACGCGATGTCCTCCCGCCGACGCCCCGCGGCCTGGGCGAGGTCGCGGGTCTCGCGGATGAGCTGCTCGGTGGCGTCGCGGTTCGAGGTCAGGATGAACTGAGCCTCGGCGTTCCGTGCCGCGAAGGCCCGACCGGCCGGCGAAGAGCCGGCCTGGAACAGCACCGGCGTCCGCTGCGGGCTCGGCGCGCTCAGGTGCGGCCCCTGCACGTCGTAGCGCTTCCCGTGGTGGTCGATGCGGTGCACCTTGTCGGGGTCGGCGTAGCCACGCACCGGGTCCTTCAGAACGGCGCCGTCCTCCCACGAGCCCTCCCAGAGCTTCGCGCAGACCTCGAGGTACTCCTCGGCCCAGACGTAGCGCTCGTCGTGCTCCTCGAGCCGGTCGGCGCCGAAGTTCCGGGCGGCGCTGTCGAGGGCGCTCGTGACGACGTTCCAGCCGATCCGGCCCCGGGTGATGTGGTCGAGGGTGGAGACCTTGCGGGCGAAGTCGAACGGGTGCGACTGGATGACGCTCGACGTGAACGCCAGGCCCAGGTGCTCGGTCGACACGGCGAGCGCGGAGAGCAGCACCGAGGGGTCGTTCGAGGGGATCTGCAGCCCCTCGCGCAGGTTGGTCGAGTAGTCGCCGCGTCCCGGTCCGTAGGTCCCGACGACGTCGGCGAAGAACATCGCGTCGAACTTGCCGCGCTCGAGGGTCTTCGCCAGGTCGGTCCAGAGCGTGACGTCGTCGAAGTCGGCCTGACGGGCGTCCGGGTGCCGCCAGAGGCCGTGCTGGATGTGCGACGTCGTGTTCATGACGAAGGCCGCGAAGCGCAGCGGTCGGTTCGGTGCATCGCTCATGCACCCCATGTTCCCCGTGGTGCCGTCACGAGGGGCAGTGAGGTGACACCGCGTTACGCGGCTGGTTCCACCGGACGTCGGAGCCGACCATGCTGCTGAGGCATGCCGACCCCGACCACTGCTGCCGCGCCTCCCGTCCGCCGTGCCGAACCGACGACGGGCGCGACCCGCCGTCGCGTCGCCCTCGCCTCGTTCGTGGGCACGACGGTCGAGTACTACGACTTCTACCTGTACGCGACGGCGTCCGCCCTGGTGTTCGCGCCCACGTTCTTCCCGTCGGTGACGCCGGCGATCGGCGTGATCGCGTCGTTCGCGACCTACGGGGTCGGCTTCGTCGCGCGGCCGCTCGGCGGGGTGATCGCCGGACACCTGGGCGACCGCATCGGACGGAAGAAGCTGCTCGTCGCGTCCCTGGTGCTGATGGGCATCGCGTCGACCCTGATCGGGGTCGTGCCGTCGGCGGCGACCATCGGCGTCGGTGCCGTCGTTGCGCTGGTGTTCCTGCGGCTGCTGCAGGGCGTCGCCGCCGGCGCCGAGTGGGGCGGGTCCGCGCTGCTGTCCGTCGAGCACGCACCCGAACGGCACCGCGGGCTGTTCGGGGCGTTCACGCAGATGGGGTCGGCGGGCGGGATGCTGCTCGCGACCGGCGTGTTCACCCTGGTGCGGTCCCTGCTCGGCAACGAGGTGTTCCTGGCCTGGGGCTGGCGGCTGCCGTTCCTGTTCTCCGCGGTGATCGTGGCCGTCGGCCTGGTGATCCGGCTCGGCGTGCAGGACGCTCCGGTGTTCCAGGAGCTGCGGGCCTCCGGCGGGGTCGAGCGGTTCCCGGTCTGGCAGGCGATCCGACACCACCCGCGCGCGATCCTGGTGACCGCCGGGCTGCGCCTGGTGCAGCCCGCGCTGTACTCGATCCTGACGACGTACTCGCTGACCTACCTCGCAGCCGTACGGGGGCCGTCGGGTTCGGACGCCGGGCTGCAGGCGGTGCTCGTCATCTCGGCGGTGTCGCTCGTGTCGACGCCGTTCTGGGGGTGGCTGTCCGACCGGGTGGGACGCCGCGTGCTCACGATCTGGTCGGCCGTCGGCATCGCCGTGCTCATCTGGCCGTTCTTCGCGTTCCTCGACGCCGGGCCGCTCGTGCTGCTGCCGCTCGTGGCGCTGATCGGGATGTGCGTCTTCCACGACAGCATCTACGGGCCTCAGGCAGCCTGGTTCGCGGAGCAGTTCCCGACCGGTCGGCGGTACTCGGGGATGTCGCTCGGGTACCAGATCGGGTCGATCTTCTCCGTCGGGCTGACGCCGCTGCTCGCTGCGGTGTTCGTGGAGCTCGGTGGGGGCTCGCCGTGGATCCTGTGCGGGTACCTCGGGGTGTACGCGGTGCTGACCATCGTGGCGGCGGTGTTCGCGGTGGATCCGGTCGCGCGGGCGCGGGGCCGCGCTGCTGCGCGGGGCGGCGTGCGGGGCGGTGCTGCTGCGCGGGGCGGCGCTGCTGCGCGGGGCGGCGCGCGGGGCGGTGCTGCTGCGCGGGGCGGCGCGCGGGGCCGAGTCTCGCGGTGAGCGACAGTTCTCGCGCTCGGACGTCCGTGAACTGTCGCGCAGCCCGAGACTCGGCGCGGCCAGCGCGAGACTCGGCGCGGCCAGCCCGAGACTCGCGGCGACCCGCTACGTCCGCAGCACCACGTCGGCCAGGGACGCCGGATCCTCGGCGGCGATGAAGTCCTGCTCCTGCGCCGCCCACCGGTCCCACTCGCGCGCGAAGGTGTCGCCGTCGCGGCCGATCGCCCGGTCCCAGCGGACTGCGTCGTCGGCCTCGAGCCACACTGCCAACGAGGCCAGCGGCACCGACGCCCGGGACACCGCCCCGCAGCCCTCGATCACGATCGGCAGGTCGGGGTCGACCGCGGTCCACTCCGCCGGGCCGTCGGCCACCCAGTCCCAACGGCGGTACCCGCCGGGAGGCCCGAGCACGTCGCGGGCCACGGCGTCGGCCGCCGCGCGGAGTCCGTCCCACCCCGGGTAGACGTCGTCGAGGTGCACGACCTGCGCCCCCAGCAGCTGCGCGAGCTGGGCGCCGAGGGTCGTCTTGCCGGTGCCGGAGCGGCCGTCGACGAGGACCACGAGGCGCCCGCCCGATGCCGCCGCGGCACCGGCCGCGGCCGCAGCGATGCCTGCGGCGAGGCCCCCGCCGTCCACCGCGTCCGACGGGTCCGACGGGTCCACCGGGTCCACCGGGTGCGCCGGCTCAGGCACGCCAGGTCCCCGCTGCCACGGCGACCGCGATCGACGCGACACCGATCCCGACGAGCACCGCGACCATCGCCCACTCCGGCCACGCGAACCGGGCGCCCCGGGCCCACGTGCGTCGCCCGGGAGCCCCGAACCCGCGCGACTCCATCGCCACCGCCAACGTCGTCGCCCGTCGCAGCGCCAGGACCAGCAGCGCGAACGCCAGCGACGCCCCGCGCCGCAGCCGTCCGGTGTCGGCAAGACCCCGCGCACGCCGCGCCATCGCGAGCTGCCGCCAGTCGTCCACCAGCAGCGTCATCATCCGGATGGCCGCGAGGGCCCCGAGCACGAACCGCGCCGGTAACCGCAGCACCTGCGCGAGCCCGTCGGCCAGGTCGGTGGGGTCGACGCGGAGAAACAACGCGACCGCGGGCAGCCCCACCGCGAGCACGCGGAGCGCCGTCGCCAGGGCGAGCGTCAGCGACCCGTCGGTGACGTGGGCGAAGCCGAAGTCGAACCACTCCCGTCCGGAGGGTCGCCCGTACAGCGCGATGCTCACCGCCGTGAGCGGCACGGCCACCAGGACCGGTGACACCCGCAGCAGCAGGGTCCGCACCGGCAGCCGCAGGAGGGGCAGCAGGGCGAGCTCGACCGCGAGGGCGACGGCTGCGGACACGACGTCCAGGCTCAGCACGAGGCACACGCCGAGCGCGAGGACGCCGACGAGCGAGGCCACCGGTTGGACGGCGGCTCGGTCGGCTCGGTCGGTTCGGCCTGGAGGCGCGGCTCGGCCCGCCGTCGTCGGCACCGTCTCCGGGGTGGTCGCCGTCGCACCCCCCTGGTCGCGTTCCACGCGCCCTTGGTTGCCTTCCACGCGCCGGGCGCCGTCCGCCGCGAGCACGACCTCGTCAGCGTCGAGCGCCCGGATCAGGTCGCGGTCGTGCGTGACGGCGACGACGGTGGTGCCGGCGTCGGCGAGTGCTCCGAGGTGCCGGACGACGGCGTCCCAGGTGGACCGGTCCTGCCCGGAGGTCGGTTCGTCGAGCACGACGACCGGCGGCCGCGCGGCGACCACCGCGGCGATGGCGAGCCGTCGCTGCTCGCCGCCGGACAGCGTGAACGGGTTGGCTTCGGCGAGGTGGGCGAGGCCGAACTCGCCGAGGAGCACGTCCGCCCGGCCAGCGGCGTCCGGAGCACCGATCGCGCGTGGGCCGGCCTCGACCTCCTCGCGGACGGAGCCGGCGACGAACTGGTGCTCGGGGTCCTGGAAGACGGTGCCGATGCGGGCGGCGAGTTCGCGGCTCGACCACGTGTGCGGCGCCGCGTCGAGGCCTGCGGCGAGGTCCGTCGTGGCCGCGAGCTCCCCCGCGACCGGAGGCAGGAGCCCCGCGAGCGTGAGGCCGAGCGTCGACTTGCCGATCCCGTTCGGCCCCGTGATCGCCAGGACCTGCCCGGCTCGGAGTTCGAGGTCGATCCCGCTTCCCACCCGCTGTCGCTTGCCCCGGCCGGTCCCGAGGTCCCGCGCTTCGAGCAGCGCGCCCGCTCCCGTGCCCGCCCCCTCGCCGAGCGGGCGAAATGCCGCGGTCCCCTCGGCAGCCGACCCGGGCATTTCGCCCGTTCGCGCAGCCGCAGCCGCAGCAGGCCGCCCGCGGGCCGCGCCACGCTCCGGCTCGGCGCCGGGCACCCACACCCCGGCCGCGGTGAGCGCGGCGCCGTGGCGGGCGAGCACCTCGGCAGGCGCGCCGTCCGCGACGACCCCGCCGCCGGGCTCGAGCAGCACGAGGCGGTCGACCAGGTCGAGCCAGGTGCCGATCCGGTGCTCCACCACGAGCAGGGTCGCCCCCGTCTCGTCGAGCAGTGCGCGGACGGCGTCGTGCACCTGGGCCACGCCGGCCGGGTCGAGGTTCGCGCAGGGTTCGTCGAGCACGAGGGCTCCCGGACGCATCGCGAGCACCCCGGCGAGCGCCAGTCGTTGCCGCTGGCCGCCGGAGAGCATCGCGGTCGAACGGTCGAGGGGCAGGTCGAGCCCGACGACCGCAAGCGCCGACCCCACCCGTGTCCAGGTCTCGTCGCGCGGGACGCCGAGGTTCTCGCACCCGAAGGCCACGTCGTCGCCGATCCGCGACATCACGGTGTGCGCCTCGGGGTCCTGCATGACGAGGCCGACACGCCCGCGGACCGCGCGGGGGTCGGCACCGTCGACCAGGACCGAACCCTGCACGGAAGCAGCGGTGTCGTCGGTGGGGTCGGGTTCGTCGGGCAGCACGGCGGCCACTGCCCGGAGCAGCGTCGACTTGCCGGAGCCGGACGGCCCGACGATCGCGACCCGCTCCCCCGGCTCGACGGTCAGGTCCACGCCGCGGACGGCCCACTCGGCACGTTCGGGGTAACGCCATCCCCAGTCGCGGAACGCGATGCGCGCGGCGCGCACGCCGACGACGTCCGGGGACGTCGACGACGGAGCGGACACCGTCACACCAGTTCGCGCGGCCGACGCCGGCTGTGCTCCCGGCCGGCCGCGAACGAGGACAGCACGCCGGTGCGTGCGAGCGCGCGGACGACCAGCCACGAGCCGGCACCCGCGATGACGGCACCGGACACGATCGCGCACACGACGTAGACGACCTTGAACGCGGCGTCGAGACCCGGGTACCAAAGCACGGTGTCGTTGATGCCGAGCGCGAGGCCGGCTGCGGCACCCGCCAGGACGACGACCGGCAGCCGGTACACGCGGTACAGGAAGAGTGCGAGGACGATCTCGGCGCCGAGTCCCTGGACCAGTCCGGCCTCGAGCGTCAGCCACCCCCACTGCGTGCCGAACAGTGCCTCGACGGACGCGGCGACCATCTCGCCGTAGAGCGCGGCGCCGGGCTTGCGGACGACGATCGCGACGAGCGGCCCGGCGAGCAACCACATGCCGCCGAACAGGGCCTTCGTTCCCGGGAGGACGAGGTCCATGACGGCGCTGATGGGTTCGTAGCCGAACTCCCACAGCCGGAAGACGACGCCGAGTGCCACCGCGAGCACGCTCGCGACGACGATGTCGACGACCCGCCAGCGCAGCGATCGCCGCGGGGCGGTGTGGACGGTTGATGACGTGCCAGAAGACATGGTGCTGGACTCCTCCCTGCGCCGGCATGATCCGGATCAGGTTCGACGGTCGGAGCGCCACTCGCTCCCTCTCAGCCCGGCGGTCCCGGACTCCCGTGTGTGTCCCAGCAGTCTAGACGTGGTCGCGACCACGTGACGGGTCGCGACCACACATCGGACGGGAGGCCCGTGGCGGGTCCGCCACGGGCCTCCCGTCCGGTGTGTCGCTACTTCTTCAGGACGCGCACCAGTTTGCGGAGCACGGTGCCGGTCACCCAGACGAGCGGGATGCTCACCGCGACGAGCGAGATGAGGTTCGGCTCGAACTCGAGGTCCTTGCCGGGGCGACGGATGTACGCGCCGACCGGGATCGACGCGCCGCCGCCACCGCCGCCGCCGTTCTCGTCGTCCCCGCCGCCCCCGAAGCCGAACCAGCCGAGGGACACCGGGATGAGGGTCTGGTCGCCGACCTCGACGGGGTCTCCGTAGTTCGTGGAGACGCCGATCGGGCGTACCTTGTCTGCGATCTGCGTGACGATGTTGGCCATGCGCGCGACGCTACTCGTCCGTTCCTCCACAGGGCGGGCCACGCGCGCACGGGTACACAGCTGGTGCTTGTCTGCGGACGCGGACGGGTGTCACCGATATGTTGGCGCGACCATCACCTGGAGGACCGTTTGCACACCTGGCCCGGCAACCCGTACCCGCTCGGGGCGACCTACGACGGAAGCGGCACGAACTTCGCGCTCTTCAGTGAGGTCGCCGAGCGCGTCGAACTCTGTCTGTTCGACACCGACGGCAACGAAGAGTGCATCCCCCTCGTCGAGGTCGACGCCTACGTCTGGCACGCGTACCTGCCGAACGTCGGCCCCGGCCAGGAGTACGGCTTCCGTGTCCACGGCCCGTACGACCCCGACAACGGCGCACGCTGCAACCCGTCGAAGCTGCTGCTCGACCCCTACGCCAAGGCGACGAGCGGCGAGATCGACTGGGACCAGTCGCTCTTCGCCTACACGTTCGGCGACCCGGACTCGACGAACGACGACGACTCCGCGGCGCACATGATGAAGGGCGTCGTGATCAACCCGTTCTTCGACTGGCAGGGCGACCGCGCACCGCGCACGCCCTACGGCGAGACGGTCATCTACGAAGCGCACGTCAAGGGCCTCACCGAGACCCACCCCGACGTGCCCGAGGAGCAGCGCGGCACCTACGCCGGCGTCTCGCACCCCGCGGTCATCGAGCACCTGAAGCGACTCGGCATCACGACGCTCGAGCTCATGCCGGTGCACCAGTTCGTGAACGACTCGACCCTGCAGGACAAGGGGCTGTCGAACTACTGGGGCTACAACACCATCGGCTTCTTCGCGCCGCACTCCTCGTACTCGTCCTCGGGCGACCAGGGGCAGCAGGTGCAGGAGTTCAAGACGATGGTGCGGGAGCTCCACCGCGCCGGCATCGAGGTCGTGCTCGACGTCGTCTACAACCACACCGCCGAGGGCAACCACCTCGGGCCGACGCTGTCGTTCCGCGGGATCGACAACGCGGCGTACTACCGCCTGGTCGACGACGACAAGAAGTTCTACATGGACTACACGGGCACCGGGAACTCGCTCAACGTCGGGCACCCGCACTCGCTGCAGCTCATCCTCGACTCGCTGCGCTACTGGGTGACCGAGATGCACGTCGACGGCTTCCGCTTCGACCTCGCCTCGGCGCTCGCCCGCGAGTTCTACGAGGTGGACCGGCTGTCCGCGTTCTTCGAGCTCGTGCAGCAGGACCCGATCGTGTCGCAGGTCAAGCTCATCGCCGAGCCGTGGGACGTCGGCCCCGGCGGCTACCAGGTCGGCAACTTCCCGCCCCAGTGGTCCGAGTGGAACGGCAAGTACCGCGACACCGTGCGCGACTTCTGGCGCGGCGAGTCGTCGACCCTCGGTGAGTTCGCGTCGCGCATCTCCGGCTCGGCCGACCTGTACGAGCACGACGGCCGGACGCCCAAGGCGAGCATCAACTTCATCACCGCCCACGACGGCTTCACGCTGTACGACCTCGTCGCCTACAACGAGAAGCACAACGACGCCAACGGCGAGGACAACAACGACGGCGAGAGCCACAACCGGTCCTGGAACTCCGGCGCCGAGGGTCCGACGGACGACGAGTCCGTGAACGCCCTGCGACTCCAGCGGCGCCGGAACTTCCTGGCGACGCTGCTCCTCAGCCAGGGCGTGCCGATGATCGCCCACGGTGACGAGCTCGGCCGTTCGCAGTCCGGCAACAACAACGTCTACGCACAGGACTCCGAGCTCAGCTGGATCGACTGGGACACCGCGGACGACGACCTCGTCCAGTTCACGGCCGACGTGGTCAAGCTGCGCCACGACCACCCGACGTTCCGTCGCACCCGGTACTTCAACGGGCGCCCGGTGCGCCGTGGTCAGGACGAGCCGCTGCCCGACGTGGTCTGGCTCACGCCCGAGGGCGACGCGATGTCGCCGGAGGACTGGGACTCCGGTTTCGGCAAGAGCGTCGGCATGTACCTCAACGGCGACGGCATCCGCGGGCGTGACTCCCGCGGCGAGCGCGTCACCGACGTGGCGTTCATCACGTACTTCAACGCCCACGACGACGTCGTGACGTTCACGCTGCCGCCCGAGGAGTACGCACCCGGCTGGACGGTCCGCATCGACACCGCCGAGCCCGGTGCCCGCGACGAGATCGTCGAGGCGGGCACCCCGCTCGACGTGCCCGCGCGCTCGATGATCGTCCTGCGTGCCGAGCCGAACCACGAGGTCTCGGTCACCCCGGTCGAGGTCCAGCACCACGACGGCGCCCCCGAGCCCCGGTCCCCGCAGGACGCCGTCACCCCGGCCAACCCGGCCGGCTCCACCGCACCGAGCGGCACCGCGCGATGACGAACGGCACGACGGGGGCCGGACGTCGCGTTCCCGTCTCGACGTACCGGCTGCAGGTCTCGGCGGACTTCGACCTGGCCGCCGCACGCGACCTCGTCGACTACGTGCACGACCTCGGGGCCGACTGGCTGTACCTGTCGCCGGTCCTGCAGTCGGAGCCCGGCTCGAACCACGGCTACGACGTCGTCGACCACACGCACGTCGACACCGACCGCGGCGGTGACGAGGCCCTCCGGGTCCTCGCCGAGGCCGCGCACGCGGTCGGGCTCGGCGTGCTGGTCGACGTCGTCCCGAACCACGTCGGGGTCGCCACCCCGGCGGTCAACCCGTGGTGGTGGTCCCTGCTCGAACTCGGCCAGGGCTCCCCCGTCGCCTGGGCGTTCGACGTCGACTGGGACGCCGGCGACGGCAAGGTCCGGGTGCCGGTCCTCGACGACCGGCTGCTCGACGCGGTCACGCTCGACACGTCCAACCCCGAGCACCCGGTGCTCCGGGTCGGCGACACCGCGTACCCGACCGCGCCGGGCACCGCCCACCCGGGCGACTCGGTCGAGGCCGTGCACGCGCTGCAGCACTACGCGTTCGTGCACTGGAAGCGTGCGGACCACGAGCTGAACTACCGCCGGTTCTTCGCGGTGAACACGCTCGCGGCCATCCGGGTCGAGGAACCAGAGGTGTTCGCGGCGTCGCACGGCGTCATCGGCGGCTGGTTCCGCGACGGCCTCGTCGACGGACTGCGCATCGACCACCCGGACGGACTGTACGACCCCGCCGGGTACCTGCAGGACCTCGCCGAGCTGACCGGCGGCGCGTACACCCTCGTCGAGAAGATCCTCGAACCCGGCGAGGAACTCCCGAGCTCCTGGCCGGTCGACGGCACGACCGGGTACGACGCCCTCGGTGTCCTGGACCGCGTTCTCGTCGACCCCGCGGGCGAACCCTCGCTGACCGCGGCGTCGGGCGCGGAGCCCGCCGACTGGCAGCAGCTCACGCACGACACCCGCCGCGGCATCGCCGACGGGATCCTCGGCAGCGAGGTCGAGCGACTCGCCCGACTGCTCGCGCCGGTCACCGCCGGAGCGGACGCGATCACGCACGAACGGCTCGTCGACGCCCTCGCCGAGGTCGTGGCGTCGTTCGACGTGTACCGCACCTACCTGCCCGAGGGCGCGCACCACCTCATCGCGGCGCTCGAACGCGCGGCAGAGTCCCGTCCCGACCTCGACGACGTCATCGACCGGATCGCACCGGCGCTCGTCGACCCGGACAACGCCGCCGCGATCCGCCTGCAGCAGACGAGCGGCATGGTGATGGCCAAGGGCGTCGAGGACACGGCGTTCTACCGCACGTCCCGCTTGACGTCCCTGAGCGAGGTCGGTGGTGACCCGAGCGTGTTCGCGGTGTCCGTGGCCGACTTCCACCAGGCGCAGCGCGACCGGCTCGGCAGCTGGCCGCACACCATGACGACGCTCACCACCCACGACACGAAGCGCAGCGAGGACACCCGCGCACGCATCGCGGTCCTGGCCGAGCTCGGCAGCGAGTGGGCCGACACGCTCGACCGGTTGCAGTCCCTCGTCCCGCTCGAGGACCGCGTGTTCGCCGACCTCCTCTGGCAGGCGATCGTCGGTGCCCGTCCCGCGAGTCGTGAGCGGCTGCACGCCTACGCCGAGAAGGCATCCCGCGAAGCCGGCGACAGCACCACCTGGACCGAGCCGGACACGGCGTTCGAGGAGCGCATGCACGCCCTCGTCGACGCAGCGTTCGACGAGCCCGCCGTGGTGGCCGTGCTCGATGCCCTCGACGAACGGATCGACACGGCGGGGTGGTCGAACGGACTCGCGCAGAAGCTCGTGCAGCTCACGGCACCCGGCGTCCCCGACGTCTACCAGGGCACCGAGTTCTGGGACCGTTCCCTCGTCGACCCCGACAACCGCCGAGCCGTGGACTACGCCGAACGACGCCACGTCCTCGCCGAGATCGACGGCCCGGACGACGACGGCCCCGAGGACCTCCCGGCGATCGGGATCGACGGCGCCGCGAAGCTCCTCGTGACCGCCCGTGCACTCCGTCTCCGGCGCGACCATCCGGAGCTCTTCACGCGGTACCTCGCGCTCGAGGCGACGGGCAGCGCGGCGGACCACGTCGTCGCGTTCGACCGCGGCGGTGCCGTGACGATCGCCACGCGACTGCCGATCGGCCTCGAACGGGTCGGTGGCTGGGGTGACACCCTCGTGCACGCCGTCCCCGTCGACCGGGTCGACCTGCTCACCGGCAGGACCTTCGCGGCCAGCCGGGGCATCGCCCTCGCGGACCTGCTCACCACCTACCCGGTCGCGCTGCTCGTGCCGGCCGCCACGGTCGGGGAACCCGGCCACGCCGACACGGTGACCGACGCGTCCGACGCGGAACGGGCCTCCCGGTCGACCGCCCGGACCACCCCGGCGACCGAGTCCGACGCGCAAGCGGAGATCGACATCCTGGAGGGTCACGCATGACCGCACCCGACCGTTACGCCGTCTGGGCGCCCGAGCCGGACCGCGTCCGGCTGGTCGTCGACGACGTCGAGTACCCGCTGACCCGGGGCGACGACGACTGGTGGTCGACCGACGCGATCATGCCGGTCGTCGGTGCCCGCTACGGGTTCCGCCTCGGCGACGACGACGCGGTCCGGCCCGACCCCCGCAGTCGCTTCCAGCCGGACGGGGTGCACGGCACGTCCGCCGTCGTCGACCCCGCGCGCTTCGCGTGGACCGACGAGTCGTGGACCGGACGTCCGGCCCGCGGCGCCGTGATCTACGAGATGCACGTCGGCACCTACACGCCGGAGGGCACCCTCGACGCGGCGGCGCAGAAGCTCGACCACCTGGTCGAGCTCGGCGTCGAGTTCGTCGAACTGCTGCCCGTGAACGGTGTGAACGGCGAGTGGAACTGGGGCTACGACGGGGTCGCCTGGTACGCGGTGCACGCCCCGTACGGCGGTCCCGACGCCTACGACCGCTTCGTCGACACGGCGCACTCACTCGGCCTGGGCGTCATCCAGGACGTCGTCTACAACCACCTCGGGCCGAGCGGCAACTACCTGCCGCTGTTCGGGCCGTACCTGGTGCAGGGGCTGTCGAACACGTGGGGCGACTCGGTGAACGTCGAGCACCCCGAGGTCCGTCGGTACGTGCTCGACAACGTGCGCATGTGGTTCCGCGACCACCACGTCGACGGGCTCCGGCTCGACGCCGTGCACGCGATCCGCGACACCACGCGGCCGCACGTCCTGGCCGAGATGGCCGACGAGGCGGACGCCTACGGTTCCTTCGTCGGTCGTCCGCTGTCGCTGATCGCCGAGTCGGACCTCAACGACCCGGTGATGTTCCGCCCGCGGGAAGCCGCCGGGTACGGGCTCGCCGGACAGTGGTCCGACGACTTCCACCACGCCGTGCACGTGGCGCTGACGGGCGAGACGAACGGCTACTACGCCGACTTCGCACCGCTGTCGGCGCTCGCGAAGGTGCTCGACCACGGGTTCTTCCACGACGGCACGTGGTCGTCGTTCCGTGGCCGACGCCACGGGCAACCGATCGACCGCGGGACTTCCCCGGCGACTGCCCTGGTCGTCACGAACCAGAACCACGACCAGATCGGCAACCGCGCGGCGGGCGACCGTCTGGCGGCGACGCTCGACGACGAAGGCCTCGTCATCGCTGCGGCGCTGACGCTGCTCGGTCCGTTCACACCCATGCTGTTCATGGGCGAGGAGTTCGCCGCGACGACACCGTGGCAGTTCTTCACGTCGCACCCGGAGCCCGAGCTCGGCAAGGCGACGGCCGAGGGCCGCATCCGCGAGTTCGCGGAGCACGGCTGGGACGAGTCGGCCGTGCCGGACCCGCAGGACCCGACGACGTTCACGAACTCGAAGCTCGACTGGGCCGACGTCAGTTCCGAGCGGGGTGCGGCGATCCTGCGTGCCTACCGGGTGCTCGTCGCCCTGCGCCGGACCGACCAGGCCTTCGTCGACCACCGGTACGAGGCGAACGCCGTGCGGTTCAGCGAGGACCGCCGGTGGCTGGTGCTCACGCGGGGGCTGCTCGGACCGGACGTGGCACCCGTGCACGTCGTGGTGAACTTCCTCGACGACGCAGCCGAGGTGCCGGTCCCCGGTGCCACCGGCGAAGAGCTCTACCGGTTCGGAGCGGCCGAGGTGGCGACGGACTGCGTGCGGTTCCGCGGGCGGGGCGTGGTGGTGCTGCGCTAGTCGCTGCGCTGTCGTCCGGGCGGGCCGGGCTTGCCCACGGGCGGCCGGGCTTGCCCACGGGCGGCCGGGCTTGCCCACGGGCGGCCGGGCTTGCCCACGGGCGGGCCGGGCTTGCCCACGGGCGGCCGATCCGCGAAAGCGACAGTGTCCCGCGAACAGTTCGCGGGACACTGTCGCTTTCGCGGTACCGCCGCCGACCCCGACCCCGACCCCGAGCGCCGACGCCGACCCCAGCGGGTCAGGCCGCGTGGTCGGCCACGGCGTGCGCGTTGGTGCGCACGGACGGCAGCTTCCGGTGGTCCTTGACCAGGGAACGGGTCTCGCGGATGCGGCGGTCGATGCCCCACTTCGTCACGAGGGCCAGGCTCTCGCGCACGATGTTGCCGCTCATCTTCGAGACGCCGAACTCCCGCTCGGTGAACGTGATCGGGGTCTCGACGACGCGCAGACCGGCCTCGAGGGCACGCCAGCACAGGTCGACCTGGAAGCAGTAGCCCTTCGACGCGACGCCGGCCAGGTCGATCCGCTCGAACGCCCGCGAGGTGAAGACCCGGAACCCGCCGGTGGCGTCGCGGACGGCGATGCCGAGGGCCAGGCGCGTGTAGAGGTTGCCGCCACGGGAGAGCAGTTCGCGGTACCAGGGCCAGTTCTCGACCTTGCCGCCCTTGATCCAGCGGGACCCGAGGACGAGGTCGTTCGTGTCCGCGAGCTCGAGCATCCACGGCAGGTACTCGGGGTGGTGCGAGCCGTCGGCGTCCATCTCGACGAGCTTGGCGTAGCCGTGCTCGAGGCCCCAGGCGAACCCGGACAGGTACGCGCCGCCGAGACCGTCCTTCACCGTGCGGTGCATGACGTGCACGCGGTCGGTCTCGCAGGCGATGGCGTCGGCGATGTCACCGGTGCCGTCCGGCGAGTTGTCGTCGACGACCAGCACGTGGACGTTCTCGTCGGTGGCGGCGAGCGTGCGCTCGACGATGGGACGGACGTTCTCCGCCTCGTCGTAGGTCGGGATGATGACCAGGGTCTCGCTCATGGTGCTCCTCGTGCTCCACATCGAATGTATCGGTCGGTGTTTGGGTCAGTCCGACGAGAGGTCTGCGAACACGATCAGATTGTCCGTGTAGTGCCCGGTGGCGGTGTCGAACACGCCGTCGCAGGTGATCAGTCGGAGCTGGGGGGTCGGGGTGGTGCCGTAGACGTCGCTCGT
This sequence comes from Curtobacterium sp. PhB137, assembly GCF_003814955.1. NCBI lineage: Bacteria > Bacillati > Actinomycetota > Actinomycetes > Micrococcales > Microbacteriaceae > Curtobacterium > Curtobacterium sp. PhB137. The sequence goes on from NZ_RKQO01000008.1 coordinate 218,678, forward strand.
CGGGAACGCCGACTTGGCGGCGCGTTCCGAGCGGTCGACGGTGAAGGTGCGGGTGCTGCCGTCGGACATCGCGACGTGGATCTCGTCGCCGGCGACCAGTTCGTCGAGCCGGAAGAACACGGCGGCGCTCGTCGGACTGTCGACGTGGCCGGCGATGACTGCCGGGCCGACCTCACCGGGGACGATGCCGTCGCTGAACCACCCGGCGCTGTCCCAGTCGACGGGCGGGTCGAGTTCGCCGGCCGTGCCGCGGTGCAGGTCCTCGAGGTTCGACTGCACGCCGATCGCGGGGATCGAGACGCTGACGGGGGTCGCCTCGGATCGGGCAGCGGGTACGGCCGGGTCCTCGAACCCCTCGATGCCCGACCCTGCAGAAGCAGAAGCAGAAGCAGAAGCCGAAGCCGAACTCGACGGCGCCGCACCGGCCCGCCCGTCCGACCCGTCGCTGCCGACGGTCGACGCGAGCGCCACACCGGTGACGCCGCCGCCCACGACGACCGCGGCGAGCACGGCCCCGATCACCACGCCACGACGTCCGAACACCGTCCCGCGCCCGGCGGACCGTCGGCCGGTCACGATGCGCCTCCGGCCGTCGTCGCGCAGCCGCCGAGCACGTCCGAGGTGAGCATGGTCGAACCGAGGGCGGCCCAGGCGTCCCCGTAGTAGGTCGGCGTGGTGGCAGCCGTCCGGTCGGCCCGCTCGAGGTCGTCGGCGGCCGCACCGGAGGAACCGGCCGCGTACTCGGCGGCGGCCCGGGCGGTGTACGCCAGGGCGTTCGTGTCCCCGGTCACGGCGGTGCCGCCCAGGTCGAGCTGCGCCGCGAGCTGCGTCGTCCGACGCAGGGTCGGGGCGAGCGAGCCAGCCAGGGCGCGGTCGTCGGCGGAGCAGGCCTCGGCGTAGCGGACGGGCGTCCGCATCGCGTCGTAGCCGTACAGCACGCGCTGGTCCCCACCGGTGGCGGGCATCGGGTCGACGGTGCCGTCGGCGTGCACCTGCGACCAGTCGCTCGGCAGCTGCGACTCGTCGAGCACTGCCGCGGTCGCCGCGCGGGACCCACGGTTCAGCGCGGTCCAGCGGTCGTCGCCCGTGGCCTTCGCCAGCACCGCGAAGGCTGCCGGGGACGCGTACGAGGCGTTGTACCGGTACGGCTCGGAGTCCGCCCACGGCCCGGGCAGCAGGATCGTGCCGAGCTCCGTGGTCGCGGTCTCGTGTTCCAGGATCGCCGAGGCGATGCGCTTGCCGGCTGTCGTGTACCGGTCCTCGCCCCACGCGTCGCCGGCGAGCACCAGGGCCCGGGCGGCGTCGAGGTCGGCGTCGCTGGCCGGCTGCTCGTCGGCGACACCGTCGTCGGGCGTCCAACGCCAGGCGAGCAGGTCGTCGTCGGTCAGCATGTGCGTCTTCGTCCACTTCCAGATGTCGTCGAACCGGTCGCGGTCGCCGTTCGCGAAGGCGATGAGCAGCCCGTAGGCCTGTCCCTCGCTGACGGTGTCGTCGCCCTGGTCGGTGCGGACGACGCGGCCGTCCTGCACGTACCGGTCGAGGAACTCCGTGCGGAGCTCCTTCGGGGAGCGTGCCGCGTCGGGCGCGCTGGTCGAGGTCGGGGTGGCGACCGAGCCGCTCGAGGCCTCGGTGTCCTGCCCCCACGGGCGAACCGCGATGAGCGCGACGCCGACGGCGACGACCACCGCCGCTGCGGCGGTGACGGGTATCCAGGTCCTGCGGGTCATGCTGGCCTGCCTTTCCGTGGATGGTGACGATGGATCTGGACGGGAGGGGCGGATCACGTGAGCGTGTCGGCGCACGTGATCCGTGCCTCCCGGCCAGGGCGTCAGCGGTACAGCGAGCGGAGCGCTGCGATGGCCGTGTGGACGGCCTCTGTCATCGGTCGGTCGGCGGCTGCGCCGCCGCCACCCGTCTGCACGCCGCCGGTCGGCGTCGCGGCCGTGGCTGCGGCGTCCGTGACCGGCACGACCGTCAGGTCGCCCTTGCTGTCGTCGAGGACGAACAGGGTGGAGACCGTGTTGCCCGCGAGGTCGACACTGGCGGTGCCCTGCTGGCCGCTGCCGGAGACGTCGAGCGTCCACTTGCCGGAGTCGACGGTGGCGTACTTGGTGGCGGTGCCGAACTTCGCGCCCTCGGCGATGGCGGTGCCCTCGGAGGTGCTCACGTCGACCTGCTTCGCCGTGGTGGCGGCCTGGACCAGCCGGAGCTTCGCCTTGCCGTCACCGGGCTGCTGCAGGTCGTCGGTGAACGCCGTCGTCTTGAGGTCGGTGTTCTTGCCGTACGCGACGACCGTGCTCGCGTCGCCCTTGTCGACCTTGACGTCGGTGGAGATCACGGGCGTGGAGTCCGGGGCGTCCGAGGCCCGCATCGACAGCACGTAGGTGCCGACCGGGAGCTCCTGGTACTTGCTGACCTGGCCGTACGTGACGTCGTCGAGCTCGAAGATCGTCTTGCCGCCGGACAGGCTGGACAGTTCGACGTCGACGCCCTTGGTGTCGGGCGAGAGGTGGCCGACGCGGAGCCAGCCCTCGTCGGCGGTGGCGGCGGAGGCGGTCTGGGGTGCTGCGAGTCCGACGGTCGCGGCGACCAGGGTCGCTGCGAGTGCGCCGACGACGACGGTGCGGCGTCGCTGGGTGTGTGCGGTCATGGTCGTGCTCCTTCGGGTCGTGGTGCTGGTCGAGTGGTCTGCGGTGGTGCTGCGGGCCGCCCTGGGGCCGTGGGTGCGAGCGTCCCCGCGAGCGGGCGAAATGCCGGGGTCGGCATCCGGAGCACCCGGGTGTTTCTCCCGCTCGGCGATCCGGGCGGCGGACGGGGCGGCGGGGCGGCGGGTCACGAGGCGCTCGTCGCGGTCGTGGTCGGGTCCGCCGGGGTGTAGGTGACGGTGAGGCGTTCGCCCTCACGCTCGACCGACGCCGGCCGGAACGAATCGGGCATCGCCTCGAGGGTGGCGGCCACGCGCTCCGCCGAGGCAGCGTCGCTCGTGTGCAGGACGGCGGTGCGGAACGGCTGCCCGGTCTCGCCCGTGAGCGGGGTGAACCGGTCGACGCGGACGTCCTGGTCGGCGAGCACCTGGCCGAGCGCGATCATCGCTCGCGAGTCGACCTGACCCGCACGGAACTGCGACTTCGTGCCGTCGTCGGCCCGGAGCGCCGGGTTCGACGCCAGCTCGGTGCCCATGGTCTTCCGCAGGTCGCTGGCCCGGGTGATCGCGGTCTGTGCGGCCGTCGATCCCTCGGCGTGGATGCGTCGGACCTCGACCTGCTGGTCACCGGACCCGAAGGTCGCGACGGCCGTCGAGTTCTCGATCGCCTGGCGGATGTCGGACGACGAGTTGCCGCCAGTCCGCATGGAGTCGGTCGTGATGACGTAGTCCGAGTCCTTCCACCCGTTGGGCGACTGGCGCTCCACGGCTCCGTCAGTGTCGAGCTTGTAGTACCAGACCACGTTGTTCCGGGCGAAGCCGTCCTCGACGAGGTCGACCCACATGGCGTCGTCCACCAGCAGTCGGGAGGACTTCGAGACGTTGTCCCCGACCCACTGCTCGGCCTGCTGCATCGGCAGGTCGAGGTTGCCCAGGACGAAGCCGCGCAGCTGTGTTCCCCAGAGCGGCACCGCCACGACGAGCGCGACCGCGGTGGTGACGGCCCAGGTGATGCCGAGACCACGACGGGTCCCGGCGCCGAGGCGGGTACGGGTGCGGACCCGACCGGCGATCGCCAGGACGGCACGCTCGGCCGTGTAGGCGACCAGCAGGGCGGCGAAGGGGAGGAGCATGATGACGTACGGCACCGGCAGGTACCCGTTCGGGCGGAACATCATCGCGAGCAGGAAGACGAGCATCGCGGCGATCGGACGGACCCGTCGCATGAAGAGCCCGACGACCGCGGCGGCCGAGCCGAGCACGATGAACACCGGGTCGAGCGCCCACCACTGCGACGCGGCGGCGTTGGCCAGGCTGCCCGGGTCGAACAGCGAACCCGATGCCGAGCGCGAGCCGAGCTGGTAGGTGATGCCCTCGAACAGGCTGACCCGACCGCTGCTCGGCAGCAGCTCGCCCTTGACCGCGGCGAGCAGCAGGTACCCGCCGCCGATGATGACGAGGACGGCGCCGGCGACGCTCAGCGTGTACCGGCGGGTGCTCTTGTCGGCGCGACGGATCGCCATCCAGATGAGGAACGGCAGGGCGAGCAGGTACGTCTCCTTGGAGAGCACCGCGATGCCGAGGCACGCAGCGGCACCGGCGAACCCGGCGAGTTGCTGGCGACGGCTCAGCACGAGGACGAACGCGGCGAGCAGCCACGGCGTCGCGACGTTGTCGATGTAGACCGTGCGGTGGTACTGCAGGGCGAGCGGCGACAGCGCGAAGACGAGTCCGGCTGCGGCAGCGGTGATCCGGCCGGCACCGAGGCGGCGGGCCAGGACGAACAGCAGGATGCTCGAGACGGCGGAGAAGAAGACCATCGCCTCGCGGCCGGCCTCGACGGCGAACGGGTAGCGCGCGAACGCTCCGGTCAGACCGGTGTAGCCGGCGATCTGGATCCAGCCGAGTGGCGGGTGGTCGTACCAGTACGTGTAGTGCGTGATCTCGCCGAGGTGCATGATCGCCCAGGCCTGCGCCGTGTACGTGCCCTCATCATCGATCCGCTGCGGGGTGCCGGACATGTTCCACGCTTGCACGATGACGGTGACGGCGACGACGGGCAGCAGCCACGTCAGGCTCGCGGCGTGCCGGCGGAACCAGGCGCCGATGCCGGTTTGGTTCCCCGCGACGGCACCGCGGATCGGGATGCCGGTGGTGTTGGTGATGCTGGCGGTCATCGGGTCCCTCCTGTGGTCGTGCCGGCGAGCTCACGCTCGGAAGACGAAGACGAAGACGAAGACGACGAAGACGTCGCGCCCGCGGACCCGGACCCGGACCCGGTCAACTCCGACGCGAAGCCGACGACCTCGGCGGGCTGCTCGGCGTTCCGGTGCTGGCCCGTGTGCTCCGTCTTCTCCCAGCCGTTCTGCCCCTTGGCGTGGCGGACGACGGCTCGGACGGCTGCTGCGGCGAGGAAGATCTGGTACGGCACGAGACCGAGCACGAGCTTCACGTAGTCGCGGAACCGGACCTTCTCCTTGTAGATGCGACCGAACTCGTTGAGGCCGACGACCTCGACGGCCAGCAGCATGAGCGTCGGTGCCACCGGGATGAACGACACCAGGGCGATCGCCGTCGGCACCTTGACGAACAGGATCATCAGGACGCTGAGCGGGATGAGCAGACCGGTGGCCGCCTGGATGAACGGCATGGTCAGCATGTACCGGGCGAAGAAGCGCTGACGGAACGACGGCAGCTTCTTCCACTCCCCCTTGCCGAGCACCTGGAGGAAGCCCTGGTTCCAGCGCGTCCGCTGCTTGAGCAGCGAGGCGAAGGTCGGCGGGGTCTCCTCGCGGGTGACGGCCTCGGGGCTGTAGGCGACGACGACCTTCGCGCCGTCGGCGGACAGCCGGACGCCGAGCTCGCAGTCCTCGGCGAGGCAGTGCGCGTCCCAGCCGTTCGACCAGTCGAGGCGTTCCTTCGTCACGAAGACGGTGTTGCCGCCGAGCGGGATGAACTTCGAGCCGGCGTGGAAGTGCAGGCGCGAGCGGAACCAGAAGTAGTACTCCAGGACGTTCCGGAGCGACCACCAGCTGGACTTGAAGTTCATCAGCTGCACGCCGCCCTGCACGACGTCGGCGCCGGTCTCCTGGAACCGCGAGTCCACCAGGGTGAGCAGGTGCGGGTAGACCTCGTCCTCGGCGTCGAACACGCCGACGACGTCACCGGTCGCGTACTGCAGCGCCAGGTTCATCGCCTTCGGCTTGTTCTTCGGCAGGGTGTCGTCGACGACCACCCGGATCAGCTCGGGGTGGCGGGCTGCGGCGGCGCGCACGACGGCGTCCGTCTCCGGGTCGTCCTCGCCGACGATCGCGATGATCTCGAAGTCGGGGTGGTCCTGCTTCGCGAGCATGTCGAGCGTCTGGCCCATGACCTCCTGCTCGTGCCGCCCGGGCACCAGCAGGGTGAACCGGTGCGCGGCCGGGCGCGGGGTCTGGCTGAAGCTCGTCGACTTCAGCGCGTCACGCGAGCGCCACGCGTGCAGCATCCACCAGAGCGTCGTCAGCGCGACGATCGTGAGCAGCACGGAGATCGCGATGAGCGCGGAGTAGCCGATCCACTCACCCAGCGACCACGCGGCCTGCTGGGCGGCACCGGAGCCTCCGGTCGGGACGTCGGTGGTCCCTCGGTTCGGGACGCTCGACGGAGCAGTCCCCTCGTTCGGCTGGAGCAGCGGCCCTGCGGCCGTCAGCAGCGTGGCGGAGATGGTCATGCGGCGAGCCCCTTCGTGCGACGAGCATCGGTGGAACGGAAGACGAGGGCCTTGTACGCGGCGAACCGGAAGGCGGTTCCGAGCACGAGGCCGACGCCGTTGCCGGCGACGTTGTCGGCGAAGGTCGAGGTGAACCCGAGGACGTAGTGCGAGACGAACAGGCAGGCCGCGGCGATGCCGAGCCCGATCAGGTTCGTGGCAGCGAAGAGCAGCCCCTCGCGCACGGTCTCGCGGCGGCCGGTCTGGCGCTCGGCGCGGAACGTGATGAAGCGGTTGCCGATCCACGCCACGGCGGTCGCCACGACGGCCGACACGATCTTCGCGGCGATGGGACCGTCGGGCATGACGGTGGCGCGCAGCAGGTTGTAGATGCCCAGGTCGATGACGAAGCAGACGGCACCGATCGTGCCGAACGACGCGAGTTGCCTCGCGGTGGCGAGCAGGCGCGAGACCGTGCCGGGTCGCACGGTCGGCACCGTACCGGTGTCGGGTGACACCAGAACGGGGGTATCAGTTCGGGTCATGCCCCCGATTCGGGGGTAACGCGACTGCGGTTTGGGTGGGGTACGGGCTTACCCAGGTGTCTGCCAGTTCCACGACACGTGCCGTTCATCCGGGGTACGGACGGCCGATCTGTGCAGACCGGACCGGTCTGTGCAGGCCAACAGGGCTGTGCGGCCGACCGAGAAGCGGACGGGAGGCCCTTGGCGGCGTCGCCACGGGCCTCCCGTCCGATGGTGGGTCGCGTCTCAGGCGGGACGCTGCGCCGGGGACACGGTCTTGGCCGCGTCGCGCTCCGGGAGGTCACCCAGCGCCTCGTCGATGGCGGCGAGCGCGTCGGCATCGAGCGTGACGCCCGCGGCCTTGACGTTGTCGGTGACCTGCTCCGGACGCGACGCGCCGACGATGGCGCTGGCGACGTTGTCGTTCTGCAGCGTCCACGCGATCGCGAGCTGCGCGAGCGTGAGGCCGGCCTGGTCGGCGACGGGCTGCAGGCGCTGCACGGCCTCGAGGACCTCGTCGCGCATGAACCGCTTGATCATGTCGGCGCCGCCCTTCTCGTCCGTGGCACGCGAGCCCTCGGGCAGCGGCTGACCCGGCTTGTACTTGCCGGTCAGCACGCCCTGCGCGATGGGCGACCAGACGATCTGCGACAGGCCGAGCTGCTTCGAGGCGGGGACGACCTCGCCCTCGATGACCCGCCACAGCATCGAGTACTGCGGCTGGTTCGAGATGAACTGGAAGCCGAGCTCCTTCGCGAGCGCGGCGCCGGCGCGGATCTGCTCGGCGTTCCACTCGCTGACGCCGATGTAGAGCGCCTTGCCCTGGCGGACGACGTCCGCGAAGGCCTGCATGGTCTCTTCGAGGGGGGTCTCGTGGTCGTAGCGGTGCGCCTGGTAGAGGTCGACGTAGTCGGTCTGCAGGCGGGTCAGCGAGCCGTTGATCGACTCGAGGATGTGCTTCCTGCTCAAGCCCGTGTCGTTGTGCCCCTTCGGGCCGGTGGGCCAGTAGACCTTCGTGAAGACCTCGAGCCCCGCACGCCGCTCGCCCTTGAGTGCTTCGCCGAGGACGGTCTCGGCGGCGGTGTTGGCGTACGTGTCCGCGGTGTCGAACGTGGTGATGCCGGCGTCGAGCGCTGCCCGCACGCACTGGGAGGCGACGTCGTTCTCGACCTGCGAGCCGTGCGTCAGCCAGTTGCCGTAGGTGATCTCGGAGATCTTGAGTCCGGAGTTGCCCAGGTACCTGAATTCCATGGTCCCGACGCTACTGGAGCCCGCCGACACGTGAGGGGCCCCGCGAGTGCCTGCCGCCCGCCGCGGGGTGGGGCGGGGGTGGGTGGGGCGTGCGGTGCGGTCGGCCGCCGCGAGCGCCGGTCCCGCGAGGGTGGATCCCGTCCCGCGAGCGGGCGAAATGCCGGCGTGCCCGACGGCGACACCCTGGCAATACGACCGTTCGCGCCGTCGACGATGTCGCGACCGCGGGAGCCTCGCCGCGATGGGCGGGCTGACGCCGTCGCCGCGGTCCCGACCGCTGCGCTGACCGACCGGCCGGGCGGGCAGCGCTGCGGTCCGCGCCGGCGGGCGCCCCCGCGAGCGGGCGAAATGCCGCGGTCGCCACGCAGCCGGACCCCGGTGTTTCGCCCGCTCGACCGCGGCGCGATTCCTCCACAGGGGCGCCAGGATCGCGGGCCGTCCACACTGGAGGCACGACTCGCCACCGTCGCGCCCGCTCGGCTCCACGATGTGGAGATGACCGCCAGACGCCGACTCCCGTTGGCGCTGCGGGACGCCTCGTTCCGCGTCCGTGACGCACTGCATCGAGGGGTGTCCCGCGGCCGCCTCGAGGCACGTGACCTCGTCCGCCCGTTCCACGGCACCCGATCCGCGGTTCCGCCGCGAACCGTTGACGAACGCGCCCGCGCGCTGGCTCCCCGGCTGCGCCCCGACCAGGTGTTCAGCCACGTCACGGCCGCCGCGATCCTCGGCATCCCGCTCCCCCGCCGGCTCGAGGGCTCGCCGCGGCTCCACGTCACGACGATCGGGGTCGATCAGGCGCTTCGCGTCCGCGGCGCCGTCGGACACCGCGCCCACCTCGGCAGGGTCCGTGCGACCACCAGCCGAGGTGTGCGTCTGACGACGCCAGCGGACACGTTCGTCGCGCTGAGCACGATGTTGACGCTCGACGAACTGATCATCGCGGGTGACGCCCTCGTCGGGTGGCTCGGATGGGCGACCCTCGACGAGCTGATCCTGGCAGTCGGCCGGCGGCGCGGGCTCCGGGGCGTCGTGAAGCTGCGCCACGCTCTCGCCGAGATCAGGCCGGGTTCTCGTTCCCCGGGTGAGACCAGGGCACGGCTGACCCTCGTCCGCCAGGGACTCCCGGAACCCGCCCTGAACCACGACGTGATCGTGGACGGCAGGTGGATCGCGTGCGTGGACCTCGCCTACCCCGCAGCACGGGTGGCGATCGAGTACGAGAGCGATCTCCACCGCACCGACCCGGCCACCTTCCGGAAGGACCTCACCCGCGGTGAGCACTTGAAGGACGTGGACTGGTGGTTGGTCCGGGCCACGGCGGACGACGTCGGCCGAGGTGTCGATCGATTCGTACAGCGTGTGAGACGCCTCCTGCAGGCCGGGCTCAGCGCACCGCACGACCACCGCTTCGCGACGCTTCGGTGAACAATGGTTGACGCTTCAACCAAAAGGGTGCACACTGGCGTAGTATCAGGTTGATGCAGGCGCATGGATCGCGTCGCACCACAGACTCTCGTTCGGAAGAAGGACCACCATGACGCTCACCGCCACGACCATCCCCGGCTACCAGACCGGCACCTGGAAGATCGACCCCACCCACTCCGAGGTCACCTTCTCGGTCCGCCACCTCGCCATCAGCAAGGTCAAGGGCAAGTTCGAGACGTTCGACGCCACCGTCGTCACCGCCGAGAACCCCCTCGAGTCGACCGTCGAGGCGAACATCGACGTCGCGTCGATCAACACCGGCCAGGAGCAGCGCGACCAGCACCTGAAGACGAGCGACTTCTTCCTCACCGAGGAGCACCCGCAGCTCACCTTCCGCTCGACGAGCATCGAGGCCAAGGGCGACGACCTGCACATCGCTGGCGACCTGACCCTGCGCGGCGTCACCAAGCCCGTCGTCCTCAAGGCCGAGCTCGGTGGCTTCACGACCGACGGCTACGGCCAGGTCAAGTTCGGCGCCGAGGCGACCACGAAGATCGACCGCACCGAGTTCGGCGTGAACTGGAACGCAGCGCTCGAGGCCGGTGGCTTCACCCTCGGCAACGACGTGACGATCAACCTCGACGTCCAGTTCGTGCTCCAGGCGGCCTGAGTCCCTTCGGACTCGCTGCCTGACTGAGGGCACCGAACAGCACCACCCGAACCCGAGACACGCGCCCCGGCTCCCCACGGAGCCGGGGCGTTCGTCGTCCCCGCGGCGCTTCGGGGGTGCGTCCGTGCCCGCAGCCCGCCGCCCGCTGCGACGCGCGCGGGTGCTCCATCGCGAGCGCAACCGGGCGAACGGGCGAAATGCCGGCCTCATCTCGAACTCGACCCCGGCATTCCGCCCGCTCGCTCAGGGACCACGCGCTGGCACGCCCCTCCGGTGTCAGCGGGTGCAGTGCGCACCGACCCCGCGCCGGCGTGAACGGGCGGAAACGTCCGGTGGGTACGCGCACGACCGCGGCATTTCGCCCGCTCGGCCGGGCTCCTCGGCGTAGCGTTGGGCAGCGGACAGGGGCACGCCCGCACGCGCGGGAATCCGCACACCGGCCCCCGAGTTACAACGACACACGCACGACATGCACCACACGCACGACACGCACCACCCGCACCACGCACCACCCGCACGAAGCACCGCACGCCAGCCCGACGAACAGGAGCACCACCATGGCCACCGACTGGATCGCGATGCAGGCCCTCGCGGCAGCCGAGTTCGGCCGCCGCGTCGCCGCCGTGACGGACTGGGACGCCGCCACCCCCGACTCCGAGTGGACCACCCGCGACCTCGTGACCCACGTGGTCGACGAGCAGCGCTGGATCCCGAAGCTCCTCACCGGGTGCGACTACGCCCAGGCCGAGGCCGACCTCGAGTCCATCGGCGACGACCTCGTGTCCGAGTGGCAGCGCTTCGCGACCGCGGCGACCGATGCCTGGCGGAACGCCCCGCAGGACACCCCCGTCCACCTCAGCACCGACGTCGTTCCGGCCGGCCAGTACCTCACCGAGCAGACCAGCGACATCACCATCCACACGTGGGACCTGGCGCGGGCGACCGGTACGGACGAGTCCCTGCCGGACGAGCTCGTGCAGGCGGTGTGGGAGTACTTCGAGCCGCAGATCGAGGACCTCGCGGCCACCGGCTTGTACGCCGCCCCGGTCGACGTCGACGAGGACGCCCCACTCCAGGTCCGCCTGCTCGCCGTCACAGGCCGCGATGCCAAGGTGAGCGCATGACCAACGCAGCACCGAGCAACGCCGCACCAGGCAACGCAGCGACGAGCACCGCAGTACCAGGCAACGCAGCACCGAGCACCGCAGCGACAACCGACACCACCCGCCTCGGCGCCTCCGGCCTCGAGATCAGCACCGTGGTCCTCGGCATGATGTCCTACGGTGCCCCCGACCGCGGCTCACACGCGTGGAGCGTCGGCATCGACGAGGCCCGCCCCTTCGTCCGTCGCGCGTTCGACGCCGGCATCACCACCTTCGACACGGCGAACGTGTACTCCGACGGCTCCAGCGAGGAGATCACCGGCACGCTCCTCAAGGAGCTCGCCCCGCGCGAGGACGTCCAGGTCCTCACCAAGGTGTTCAACCGGATGCGCCCCGGTCGGAACGGCGCCGGGCTCTCCCGCGCCGCGATCATGCACGAGATCGACGCCTCGCTGACCCGACTCGGCACCGACTACGTCGACCTGTACCAGATCCACCGCTTCGACCCGGTGACCCCGATCGAGGAGACGATGGAGGCCCTGCACGACGTCGTCAAGGCCGGCAAGGCCCGCTACCTCGGCGCGAGCAGCATGTGGACGTGGCAGTTCGCGCAGATGCAGCACGTCGCCGACCTGCACGGTTGGACGCGCTTCGTCAGCATGCAGGACCAGTACAACCTGCTCGAACGCGAGGAAGAACGCGAGATGCACCCCTTCGCGCACGCGACCGGCGTCGGCGTGATCCCGTGGAGCCCCCTCGCCCGCGGCAAGGTCACCCGGCCGTGGGACGCCGAGGGCTCCGGTTCGCGCGCGAGCACCGACGAGTTCGGCAAGACGCTCTACCGCCAGGACGAGGACGCGAACCGCGCGATCGTGGGCGCCGTCGAGTCCATCGCGACTGAACGCGGCGTGAGCATGGCGCAGATCGCCCTCGCCTGGGTCGCGGGCAAGCCCGCAGTGAGCGCGCCGATCGTCGGTGCGACGAAGGAGCACCACATCGACGACGCGGTCGCGGCCGCCGCGATCACGCTGACCGACGACGAGGTGACGCGACTCGAGTCCGCGTACACGCCCCGGGTGCCGTCCGGTTTCTGACGCACCCTCGAGCGGACGGGAGGCCCGTGGCCAACTGGCCACGGGCCTCCCGTCCGTCTCCGGTCACGTCCACGACACGTGACACGCGGACGTTTCAGGCAACGGCGCCGCGCTCGCGCTCGAGGCGCGCGATGCGCACGAGCGCAGCGCGCTCGGTGCCCGTCTGGTTGCCGAGCACCCCACCGATCCCGTCGAGCACGAGTCCGGTCGCCCGGCCGACGGGCAGTTCGACGGGCCCGATCGCGGGGGCCCGCAGGCCGAGCATCGAGCGGTGGCGGGGGTCGAGCGTCGAGACGGCGCCCTGGAACAGCGCCTGGTAGCCGGGCCGCAGCATCAGCGCGAGCGGCGGGTTCTTGATGAACTTGACGACGTCGCGGGTGCGGGCCGTGACGGCCAGTTCGCCGCGGTCGAGGTACCCGTCCATCTGGGCGCGGAGCTCGGCCTCCGACTCCGGGGCGTCCTCGACGCGCATGAGCCGGCCGGCGGTGGCCCACTCGCGGACGTAGGCGTCGGCACCGCCGGGGATCGGACCGCCCCAGCGCTGCGCAGCGCGGAGGAACGCGTCGGTGAAGGCGAGGTGCACCCAGCGGGCCAGGTCGGGGTCGTTCGCCGCGTAGTCGCGTGCGACGCCGTGGCCGTCGACGTACTGGCCGCGAACGCGCTCGTGCAGGCGCAGCACCCACTCGCTCGCACCACGGGCGGTCGCGGTGTCGCCGTGCGAGACCGTGTAGATCCACCGGATGGTGCCGGCGAGTCGGCCGAACGGGTCCTCGCGGTAGCGGGAGTGGTCGGCGACGCCGGCGAGAGCTCCCGGGTGCAGGGCCTGCACGAGGAGTGCGCGGACCCCGGCGACGATCGTCTGCTTGCCGCCGTGCACCGCCCACGTCGCGGAACCGGGGCCGAAGAAGCCGGCGTCGGTGCCGTCCTCGAGTTCGTCGATCCACTCCGGCTTGCTCGTCGCCCCACCGGTGAACGTGTCGTTGAGGCGGGAGCGGAAGGCGTCGGAGACGGAGGGCATGGCGTCATCGTCCGTCCGTCCCCTGGGAGCGCGCTCGGCTTCGTGCACCCCGATGGCGCCCGATGCCGCCCGATGCTGGCCGATGCTTCCCAGCGGGCGCCGGGGTGGCCCGCTAGGTTGGGACGCGTGAGCATCGACACGCCTCGTCCCTGGCTTGCCTCGTACGCCCCGGGGGTCCCGCACGACATCGAGGAACAGCACGGTTCCCTGATCGACCTGGTCGAGGAATCGGCGCGACGGTTCCCGGGCAGGGTCGCGCTCGAGTTCTTCAAGCGGACGACCAGCTACGCCGACCTGCAGGAGCAGATCCTCCGCGCGGCGAACGGCCTCCGCAAACTCGGCGTCGGTGCCGGCGACCGGGTGGCGATCGTGCTGCCGAACTGCCCGCAGCACATCGTGGCGTTCTACGCGGTCCTGCGCCTCGGCGCGATCGTGGTCGAGCACAACCCGCTGTACACGCCGCGCGAGCTCCGCCACCAGTTCGAGGACCACGGCGCCAAGGTCGCGATCGCCTGGGACAAGTCCGTCGCGACGCTGCAGGACTTCCCTGCCGACGTGAAGCTCGACGCGATCGTGTCGGTCGACCTGACCCGCGCGATGCCCCGCAGCACCCGGCTCGCCCTGGCCCTGCCGGTGGCGAAGGCCCGCGAGTCCCGCGCGAAGCTCACCACCACGGTGCGCGGCACGACGAAGTGGGACGACCTGGTCGGCACCCGCAAGCTGTCGAAGCGACACCCGCGCCCGTCGACGGACGACATCGCCCTGATCCAGTACACCTCGGGCACCACCGGCACGCCGAAGGGCGCGGTCCTCACGCACCGGAACCTGTTGGCCAACGCAGCACAGGCCCGCGCCTGGGTGCCGCAGATCCGTCGGGGCGACAACGTCGTGTACGCGGTGCTGCCGATGTTCCACGCCTACGGCCTCACGCTGTGCCTGACCTTCGCGATGAGCATGGCCTCGCGGCTCGTGCTGTTCCCGACGTTCGACCCGGCGCTCGTGCTCACCGCGATCAAGAAGCACCCGCCGACGTTCCTGCCCGCCGTCCCGCCGATCTACGCCCGACTGCAGCACGCCGCCGACTCGGCGAAGGTCTCGCTCGAGGGCATCGAGATCGGCATCTCGGGCGCCATGCCGCTGTCGCAGGACATCGTCGAGCCGTGGGAAGCCCGGACCGGCGGGTACCTGGTCGAGGGCTACGGGCTGTCCGAGTGCTCCCCCGTGCTGATGGCCAACCCGGTGTCCCCGGCACGTCGCCTCGGCTCCATCGGTCTGCCGTTGTCCTCCACCGAGGCCCGCGTGGTCGACCCCGACGACAGCACGAAGGTGCTCGGTGTCGACGAGCCCGGTGAACTGCAGGTCCGCGGGCCGCAGGTGTTCCGCGGCTACTGGGGCAAGGCCGAGGCCACGGACGAGGTCTTCACCCCCGACGGCTGGTTCCGCACCGGCGACATCGTGGCCATCGGCGCCGACGGGTACGTCCGGATCGTCGACCGCCTGAAGGAGCTCATCATCACGGGCGGCTTCAACGTGTCGCCGTCCGAGGTCGAGGACGCCCTGCTCAAGCACCCGAGCGTCAAGGAGGTCGCGGTCGTCGGCATCACGCAGGGCGGCAACGAGCAGGTCGTCGCCGCCGTCGTGCCGAAGGACCCGTCCTCGTTCGACGCCGCGGCGCTGCGGGCGTGGGCGCGTGACCAGCTGGCGGCGTACAAGGTGCCGCGTCGGGTCGTCGTGGTCGAGGACCTGCCGCGCTCGATGATCGGCAAGGTGCTGCGGCGGAAGGTGCGGGACCAGATCCTCGCCGACGACTGACGGCTGACGGCTGACGGCTGACGGCTGACGTCGTCAGTGCCCGACGCGCGTCAGCGCAGGCGTCGCCCCGGCACCGCGAGCAAGGCGAGCCCGGCCACCACGAGTGCGATGCCGAGCCATCCCGTCGTGCCGAGGTGCTCCCCGACGACGAGCACGGCGAGCACCGCTGCGACCACGGGCTCGAGCAACGACACCAGGGTCGCGACCGAGGCACCGACGGACCGCAATCCCACGGCGTACAGCGAGTGCCCGAGGACCGTCGGCACCAGGGCCAGGTACAGGAACACCGGCCAGTTGTCGCCCTCGCCGAGGTACGGTGCGCCGCCGAGGGCCACCAGCACGACGAGCGGCACGGCAGCGATGCCGAACACGGCGCCGACGAGCCCGTGGCCGTTCGGCAGCCCCGCCGCGACGGCTTCGACCCCGGGCCCGCCGGGCACCGACACCGCCCCGGCCGCCGCGTGCAGTCCCCGCGCCACCGCCCACGAGTACAGCGCGTACGTGAGTCCGGCGAGCAGTGCACTGGCGATCCCGAGCGCGAGCGCACCACCGCCGCCGTCGCGCTCCGACCGCGCCAGGGTCACGACGACCATGCCGGCCACGCTCACCAGCGTGGCGACGATCCACCTGCTGGTGACGGGCCTCCTGTCCGAAACCCACTCGACGAGCCCCGCGAACACGGGTGACGACCCGATTGCGATCGTGGTGCCGAGGGCGACGCCCGCGTCGGCGAGGGCCGCGTAGAAGGCGACCGCGTAGACGACGAGCGCCCCTGCGCCGAGCAGCGCCCACACCCGCGTGCGGCGTTCGGCGACGGCGCGGAGCGTGCCACGTCCGGCCACGGCGGCGAGCACGAGACCGCCGATCCCGAAGGTGACGGCGCCGAAGACGAAGGCGGGGACGCCCGGGGCGAAGTGCGTCGCGGTGCCGGTGGTCCCCCAGACCGCGGCGGCGACGACCACCGCGGCGAGCCCACCGGCGGGCGTCGGGACCCGGCGCGCGCGGGCGGGACCGGTCACGAGACGTGGATGGACGGCCGGCGGTGGACGTCCGGCTCGGCTTCGCGCAGGACCTCGCGCGTGACGGGCGCGACGTCACCGGCCCCGGTGAACACGAACCGCAGGGCGTTCCGGATCGGGCTGCCCTCGTTCCACTCGAAGTAGATGCTCGGGACGACCCCGGCGGTGTCCCGGATCGCGAGCAGGGTCGAGGCGATGGTGTTCGGCACGTTGCCGGACCGGACCCGGAGCACACGGTGTCCGTGCACGACGTGCCCCTCGACCAGCAGGTCCTCTTCGAAGTCGGACGAGTCGGCGGGCAGCACCTCGAGGAACATCGTCGGGACGCGCGCCGGGATGCCGGAGTCGCGCCGTTCCTCGCGCCCCTTCGCCCGGTACGCCTCGGCGGTGCCGGCACCCGGCTCGTTCGCGATGATGCAGACCGCGCTGAACTGGTCGGCGTCGGCCTCGACGAACTGCCGGGCCGTTGCGTCCAGCTCGATCGAGGACGCGCGGAGCTCGAACGACCGGCGAACCCGCGAGACGAGCGACACCACGACGATGGCGATGATGAAGATCGCCGCGATCCGGACGCCGTCGGGCCGCTCGATGACGTTCGCGACGGTGGTGTAGACGAACACGACCGAGATGACCCCGAACGCGATGGTGCGCTTCTTCTGCTGCCGGCGACGGGCCGACAGGGTGACCGCGACCGCGGCGCTCGTGATCAGGACGAGCACGCCGGTGGCGTAGGCCCCGCCCTGGGCGTCGACGTTCGCGCGGAACACGATCGTGATCAGGAAGGCGATGAGCGTGAAGATGATGACGAGCGGCCGGGTCGCCCGCGCCCACTGCGGCGCCATGCCGTAGCGGGGCAGGAACCGCGGCACCAGGTTGAGCAGGCCGGCCATCGCGCTCGCGCCGGCGAACCACAGGATCGCGACGGTCGAGAAGTCGTAGATCGATCCGAACACCCCGCCGAGGTACTGGTGCGCCAGGAAGGCCAGGGCCCGCCCGTTCGCACCGCCGCCCGGCTGGAACTCGTGCTGCGGGATGAGGAACGTCGTCGCGATCGACGAGGTGATCAGGAACGAGCTCATGATCACGGCCGCGACGGTCAGGAGCCGCTTGGTGCCGCGGATCCGACCCTCGGGCCGGGCACTCGTGTCGTCCGACGCGTCACCGCGCACCTGCGGCATCACCGCGACGCCGGTCTCGAACCCGGACAGGCCGAGCGCGAGCTTCGGGAACACGACGAGCGCGATGCCGACCATGACGAGGGGGTTGCTGTGCTGCGCGGTGAGCCCCGACCACCAGTCGCTGGCGACCATCGGGTGCTCGAAGACGTGCCAGAGCGCGACCACCACGACGACGGCGTTCAACGCGAGGAACACCGCGACGAGGCCGACCGCGATGCCGATCGCCTCCTTGAAGCCGCGGAGGAACACCACGCCGAGCAACAGCAGCAGCGCGAGGGTGAGCGGGACGGGGATCTCGGTGAACCAGTGTGGCGTGTACGGGTTCTCGGCGATGTGCGCCGTGGCGTCCGCCGCCGACAGCGTCATCGTGATCATGAAGTCGGTGACGGCGAACCCGAGCAGGACGAGCACCAGGAGCTTGCCGGCCCACCACGGCAGGAGCTTCTCGAGCATCATGATCGACCCGGCACCGCGGAAGCTGTCGCTCGCGACCCGGCGGTACACCGGCAGCGCCCCGAACAGCGTGACGAGCACGAGCACGATCGTGGCGATCGGCGACAGCAGGCCGGCGGCGAGCGCCGCGATCGCCGGCTGGTACCCGAGGGTCGAGAAGTAGTCGACGCCGGTCAGGCACATGACCCGCCACCACGGGTGGGTCTTCTCGACCTCGACCTGGTGCGGACCCTGGTGGGACGCCCCTTGGTGGGCGCCCTGCAGCATCCAGCGACGCAGTCGGGTGCTGCGGTCGAGGGGTGGCTCCGTGGCGTCGCGCTGGGCGGCCCGCTCGGCGTCTGTCGCGGTCACGTGGACGATGCTAAGCCGTCCGGGTGACGCACGCGCGCACCCGGACGGCCCCTGTGGACAACCCGGTCCGGCTCCCGCCGGACAACCCGGTCCGGCTCCCGCCGGACAACCCGGTCCGGCTACCGCGGGGGCCTGGTGAACACCGCCACCAGCCCCGCCACCACCAGCAGGGCTCCGGCCGCCAGGCAGGCCGCCAGCAACAGGGTGGTCGGGTCGACCGAGAACACCGGGATCGCGCTCACGGCCATCGCGACCGCGAACACGAGCAGCACCACACCCCAGAAGATCGTGCCGAAGCGTGCACCACGGCGCGCCCGCGCAGGTTCCGGTGCCGGTACCGGCGCCGCAGGTGGGAACGTCTGGGTCGTCTCGTCGTCGCTCGTCATCGTCTCGTCCTTCACTCGTTGACGGTCAGCGCACGGGGCACGTCGGCGGCGCCCCCGAGGATCCACAGGTGCACGGTCGTCGTCCCGACCGCATCGGTACCGGCGGACCGTGCCGCCCGGTTCTCGACGGTGGTCGTGCCGAACAGCCCGCCGCTGCCGTCGTCGCCGGAGTCGCCGTCGGTGTCGACGCCGTACCCGACGCCGCTCACCTCGACCCGGACCGGCACGTCGGTCGGCAGCAGCACCTCGGCCCCGCCGGCGCCGAGCCACAGGTTCACGTCCCCGCCGGCGTCGGTCTCGTCGAGGCCGCGCAGGTCGAGGGTCGGCCCGCCGACGAGCATCGCGTAGTTCCGTTCCGACCCGGCGGCGACGCTGTCGACCCGCCAGGTGGTCCCGCCGATCAGCGAGACCTGCGTGCCGGCGGGCAGCACCCCGGTGACGACCAGGGCGACGACCCCGATCGTCGAGAACAGGCCGAGGGCACCGTCGTCGCGTCCCCGGATCCCGGCGACGATGGTCGCGATCGCCAGCACGGCGACCGCCGCGGCGATGCCGAGCACCGCCACCGGCCAGGCCTCCGCCTGCGCCCAGACCGCGACGCCGGCCCCGGCGACGAGCGCCAGCCCGAGCGACACGGCGACGTACGCCGCGCTCGACCGTCGCTCGGCGCGGGTCGCGCGCCACGCGGCCGCCCGCTCCCGTTCGGCGCGCATCCGCTCGTCGTGTCGTCGCTGTCGGCCCTGCGGGGTACCGGGGGCGTTCCACTGCCAGGAGGCCCGGCCCGCGTCCGACGCCTCCCCCGCGTCCGCCGTCCACGCGGCTCCACCGGCCGGGCGCGGGTCGTCGGGGCTCGTCCAGAAGTCGCGCCGTGTCCCCGCTGCCGCGGCGGCGTCAGCGTCGGGCGCCGGCCCGTCGGTGCGACGACGCGCGACCACCACGGCCAGCCAGACGATCCCGCCGACGAGCGCGATGCTCCACGCCGTGCGCAGGGTCGCCTCGAGCCAGCCGGGCATCCCCCACGCCGAGGGCACGCCCTGCCACCAGATCCCCTGGACCGCGGGCACGAAGGTCAGCACCACGAAGACGCCGATCCCGATGAGCGCCGGGTCGAGCACGCCGCGGATCATCCGCTCGACGTGGATCCGTCCTGTGGTGTCCGGCAGCAGCGCCCACCCGACGGCGTACGCCAGGAAGACCGGACCGCCGAGCAGGGCGACGACGATCGCGACGCCGCGGACGACGAGCGGGTCGAGTCCGGTGCGTCGGGCCACGGCACCGCAGACGCCGGCGAGCCAGCGGTCGTCGGTGCGGGCGACGTCGAGTCCGCGGATCCAGTCGAAGAACCGGGCCGTCGAGTCGGCGGTGCCGGCAGCCGGGCCGGGAGCCGTGTCGTGCTGGTGATCGGTCATGGTCTCCAGCATCCCGGCCCGCGGTGGCGGACACCATCGGGGTTCCCCCTGACCGGTCCCTGATCCCTGCCCCGAACCCTGCTGGTGCGGGCGCCCGAGTGCCAGGATTGGCCCATGGCCACCGCTCGGATGACCCGCCCGACCCCCAGGGTCCTCGGTGGTGTCTGCAGCGGGTTCGCGACGCACACCGGTCTGCCACTCGGGGCCGTCCGGGCGGCGACGGCGGTCCTGACCGTCTGCGGCGGGGCCGGGGTCCTGCTCTACGCGTGGCTGTGGGCCACCACCCCGAGCGCGACGGTGGCCGCGACGTCACCGCTCAAGGCCGTCCTCACGGCGCCCCGTGCGAACGGCGACGGCGACGCCGACGCCGACGCGACCGTGACCGTGAGCCGTCGAGCACCCGTCGTGGAGATCCTGCTCGGACTCGCACTGCTCGCCGCCGGGGGCGCGATCGTCGCCGTACGGCTCGGCGCCCAGGTCCCGCTCGAGGTCGTCGTGCCCGGCGTCGTGGTCGTCACCGGTGCTGCCCTGGCCTGGCGGCAGTTCGACGCCCTGCGCACCGTCCGGGCCGCGGCGTCGTCGACCCTGGTCGTCCGGGCGCTCGGTGCACTGGTGCTCGTCGTGCTCGGCATCCTGCTGTTCTTCACCACGAGCGACCGGCCGAACGTGTGGACGGTGCTCAGCGCAGCGGTCGCGGTGCTGCTCGGCGTCGCCGTGGTCGTCGCGCCCTGGGTCGTGCGGCTCGTCCGGGACCTCGCCGACGAGCGCGCGGCACGGGTCCGCGACCTCGAGCGCGCCGAACTCGCCGCGCACCTGCACGACTCGGTGCTGCAGACGCTCGCGCTCATCCAGCAGAAGGCCGAGCCCGGCTCCGATGCCGCACGGCTCGCCCGGGCGCAGGAACGCGAACTGCGGTCGTGGTTGTTCGCCGAGCAGACCGAGCCGGCCCGAGACCTCGGCGCCGAACTGCGCGACGCCGCCGCCGACATCGAGGCCGAGTACCCGGTCCGCATCGACGTCATCGCGGTCGGCCCGTCGCGCACCGACCTGCCCGACGGTGTCGTCGCCGCTGCCCGCGAGGCGATGCTCAACGCCGCCCGGCACGCCGGCGGCACGATCAGCGTGTACGCCGAGACCGCGCAGGACGTCGTCGAGGTCAGCATCCGCGACCGTGGGCCGGGCTTCGACCCCGACGCCGTGCTCGAGGGACGGTACGGCGTGCGCGAGTCGATCACCGGGCGGCTGCACCGACTCGGCGGCCGGGCGACCATCGCCCCGGGGCCCGGTCGCACCGGGACCGAGGTCCGGCTCCGGCTGCCGCTCGCGCCCACCGCCCCCCACCACGAGGAGGACGCATGACCGAGCCCGACCTGCTCACCGTCGCCATCGTCGACGACCACTCCATCTTCCGAGCCGGCGTGCGCGCCGGACTGCCACCGGGCCTCCAGGTCGTGGGTGAAGCCGCCACCGTCGACGAAGCCGTGACGCTCGTGGCGACCACTGCACCCCGTGTCGTCCTGCTCGACGTCCACCTGCCCGGCGGAGCCGGCGGTGGCGGCGCCGAGGTGATCACGCGGTCCGCTGCCGAGCACCCGGGCACGCTGTTCCTCGCGCTGAGCGTGTCCGACGCGGCCGACGACGTCGTGCGGGTGATCCGGGCCGGGGCCCGCGGGTACATCACGAAGAGTTCGTCGAGCGCCGAGGTGGCCGAGGCCGTCCGACGGGTGGCGGAGGGCGACGCGGTGTTCTCGCCCCGCCTGGCCGGCTTCGTGCTCGACGCCTTCGGTGCGGTGAGCGGCGAGACCGCGCAGCACGACGCGGAACTCGACCGGTTGTCGGCGCGCGAGCAGGAGGTGATGCGCCTCATCGCGCGCGGGTACGCCTACAAGGAGGTCGCGTCCGAGCTCTTCATCTCGGTGAAGACCGTCGAGACCCACGTGTCGAGCGTGCTGCGGAAGCTGCAGCTGTCGAACCGGCACGAGCTGACGGCGTGGGCGCTGCAGCGCAAGCTGCTCTGAGCGCCCACGCGGTCACTTCGCGCTGATCCTGGCTGTGGATGGTGCAGTCTTGTTCACCGCCCCGACGGTCTCACTTCGCGCTGATGCGGGTGTACTTGTTGACCGCCCACGGCACGAACACGACGAGCATCACGGCGATCCCGATCAGCACCGTCACGATCGGGTGCTGCATCGTCCAGATGTCCGGCACCGGCGCCGACCCGACGTTGCCGAACAGCTCA
Organism: Curtobacterium sp. PhB137; assembly: GCF_003814955.1. Classification (NCBI taxonomy): domain Bacteria; kingdom Bacillati; phylum Actinomycetota; class Actinomycetes; order Micrococcales; family Microbacteriaceae; genus Curtobacterium; species Curtobacterium sp. PhB137. Next base: position 240,948 of record NZ_RKQO01000008.1, read on the forward strand.
CGGGCCGCCTGCACGAGCGACGACACCGGGTTCCACTCCGCGAACACCCGCAGCACCAGGGGCAGCGTGTCGCTCGGCACGAAGGCGTTCGAGATGAACGTCAGCGGGAACAGGATCATGAACGAGGCGTTGTTGATGACCTCCGGCGTCTTGACGCTCATGCCGAGCAGCGCCATCACCCAGCTGAACGCGTAGCTGAACAGCAGCAGCAGTGCGATGCCGGCCAGGAACTCGAGCGGCGACGAGTTCACCCGCCACCCGACGGCCAGCCCGGTGAGCATCATGATCGCCATCGAGATCGAGTTGAGCACGAGGTCGGAGTTGGTCCGGCCGACGAGCACCGCAGACGCCGACATCGGCAGCGTGCGGAACCGGTCGATCAGGCCTTCCTTCAGGTCCTGCGCCATCGCCGAGCCCGAGAACGTGGCCCCGAAGACGACGGTCTGCGCGAAGATCCCCGCCATCAGGAACTGCGTGTAGTCGGTGCCCTCGACCGCGATCGCGCCGCCGTAGACCTGGCTGAAGAGCAGGACGAACATGATGGGCTGCAGCACGGCGAACACGAGCATGTCCGGCGACCGCTTGATCTTGATGAGGTTCCGCTTGGTGACGGTCCAGCCGTCCTCGAACCAGATGGCGACCGGCGAGGTGACGACGACGGGCAGCTGCCGACCCGGCGCGATGGTGGTGGCGGTCATCGGGCCGTCTCCTTCTGCTTGGTGGCGGCGGCTTCGTCGGCCTCGTCCTCCGTCGCGGCGTGGCCGGTGAGCCGCAGGAACACGTCGTCGAGGGTCGGTCGGCGCATGCCCGCGTCGTGCAGCTCGATGCCGGCGTCACCGAGGTCGGCGAGCACCCGCTGCAGCGCGGTGGGGCCGGCCTCGACCGCGATGGCGTGGGTGCGGCCGTCACCAGAGGCCTCGACGTCGCCGACGCCGTAGCGCCGCAGGACGGTCGTCACGGCGTCACCGTCGGTCTCGTCCACCAGGGTCACGACGACCCGGTGGCCGCCGACCTGCGCCTTGAGGTGGTCAGCGGTGCCCTCGGCGATGACCCGGCCGTCGTCGATGACCGCGATGTCGTCGGCGAGCCGGTCGGCTTCTTCGAGGTACTGCGTGGTGAGCAGGACCGTGGCGCCCTCGGCCACCAGGTCCTCGATGATGCCCCAGAGCGCCAGCCGGCTGCGGGGGTCGAGGCCCGTGGTCGGCTCGTCGAGGAACAGCACGCGCGGGTTCATCACGAGGGCCCCGGCGAGGTCGATCCGTCGCCGCATGCCACCGGAGAAGCCCTTGACCGGGCGGTCCCCGGCCTCGGCCAGGTCGAACACGTCGATGAGCTCACGGGCACGCTCCCGCGACGTCTTCCGGCCCAGGTGGTAGAGCCGCCCGATCATCTCGAGGTTCTCGAAGCCGGTCAGGTTCTCGTCGACCGCGGCGTACTGCCCGGACACCCCGATGGACCGCCGGGTGGCCTGCGGGTCGGCGATCACGTCGATGCCGTCGATCGTGGCCGTCCCGGAGTCCGGGGTGATGAGGGTGGTGAGCACCTTCACGGTCGTGGTCTTGCCGGCGCCGTTCGGCCCGAGCAGCGCCTTCACGGTGCCCTGGGGCACGGACAGGTCGAGTCCGGCCAGTGCGTGCACCGGCCCGGACTTCGACCGGTAGGTCTTGGTCAGCCCGGAGGCTTCGATGATGGCCATGTCGCTCCCTTGTCGACCACGGAGAATATCAGTGGGTCGGTGGGAACTCGTGACCGGTCACTCAGATGCCGAAGTCACCACCGAAGTCACTGGAGCCACCGCCGAAGTCGGATCCGCTGTCGCCCCAGCCCGCACTCTCGAACCCGCCGCCGTCGGACGCGCCACCATCGGACGCACCGCCGTCACCGGAGTCGGCTCCAGTGTCCTCCGAACCACCGTCACCCGCAGCGTCAGTACCGCCATCGAACGATCCGGGGTCCGGCAGGAAGGCGCTCATGATCGCCGAACCGATGACGTAGCCGGCCACGGTGCCGAGGATCGAGGCACCGATCATGCTGCCGAACGACGGTCCGCCGCGCTGCCCACCGAAGCGGCCACCACCGCCGACGCCACCGAGCGAGCGCTCCATGAAGCCCGGTTGGCGGATCTCGGACCGCGTCGCCGACTGCGCGAGCGAGCGGGGGTCGTCGCCGCGCGGGGCCTCGCCGGGAGGCGCCGTACGGGTGAACTCGTCGTAGACCATGCGGCGCTGTTCGTCGGTCAGTTTCGCGAACGCCTCGGCATGGACCTCTTCGATGCGCTCGGGCGGCGCCGTGCGGAGCAGGTAGCGGTACCGCTCCACCGCGCGCTCGTCGTCGGTCGCCGCACCCTGCTGCTGCGCGGGTGCACCGCCCCACTGCGGCACGCCGTACTGGCCGCCCTGCTGCTGCCTGGCCGGCACCCCCGTCGGCGCGGGCTGGTGGTACGACTGCTGGCCGTACCGGTAGCCCTGCTGCTGCGGTTGCTGCGGCTGCCCCCACTGGTTCTGCTGCGCGTCGTACTGCTGCGCGTCACCGGTGCGGTCGCGGTCCGGACGTCCGAGCAGGCGGTCGAGGAATCCCATGGTCGATGCTCCTTCGGGTGCACGGGTGATCCGGTCGGACCGCCCGTGGCCTGCCACCCTATGGAGCGCGGTCGGCCGCTGACTGAGCGCCCGCTCAGAGTCAGCCGTGCGCCGCCGCGCCCGTGGGCGCACCGTGCGCCGCCGCACCCGCGGGCGCACCGTGCGCACCTGCACGACCCGTGCCGGGTTGGCAGCACCGTGCGCGCCTACAGCACCGCACCCAGCGGCCGACCCCGCACCAGAACGCAGGCCCCGCACCGTGCGCACCACCCACCCGACGGGAGGCCCGTACCCGACCCGACCCGCGCCTCCAGTCCGCACCGTGCGCATCTGCACGACCCGTGCCAGGTTGGCAGCACCGTGCGCGCCTACAGCACCGCACCCAGCGGCCAACCCCGCACCAGAACGCGGACCCCGCACCGTGCGCCGGCCACACCTGCCGCGCGCACGCGCCGGCTCAGCCCGCCGCGGCGCCCGCGGCGAGCGCGGCCGTCCACACCCCGTGCAGCTCGTCGGCGGCCCCGGGGTGCGCCACCAGGAACGGCTCCCCCACGGGCGGGAAGCCCTCGACCGGACCGGAGCGGGTCAGCACGATCCCGCCGGCCTCGTGCACGAGCAGCACGGCGGCCCCGTGGTCGACCGGGTTGAACGCCGACACGCACCCACCGATCCCCCGCCCGGCCGCGACCTGCGCGATGGTCAGCGTGCCGGAGCCCTGCAGCCGCAGCGTGCACGACCGGTCGGCCAGGGCGTCGAGGAACGCACCGAACCCGGGCCACGGCCGGTGCCCGTCGAGCTCGGTGCCGACGACCGCCCCGGCGAGCGGCCGCGGGGTGTCGTCCAGCTGGAGCGGACGGTCGCGCAGGGTGGCACCGCGTCCGCGCCGAGCCTCGAGGACCTCGCCCCGCCACGGGTCGGCCACGACGCCGACGAGCGGCCGGCCACCGCGGGTCAGGCAGAGCGACATCGACGTCCAGGGCACGCCGTTCGCCAGGTTCGTGGTGCCGTCGACGGGGTCCAGGTACCAGCGGTGCCGGTCGCCGGGGGCGTCGCCGTACTCCTCGCCGGTGAACCCGTGCGTCGGGAACGCCATCCGGACGCGGGACCGGACGTGCTGTTCGACCAGTCGGTCCACGTCGGTGACGAGGTCTGCGGGGTTCGCCTTGGTCCGCACCTCGCTGACGGGGTGCTCGCGGGTGAAGGCGATGACCTCGTGCGCGATGCGGTGCGCCAGGGCCTGGGCGCGCGAGGCGACCTCGGTCTCGGTCGGTTCGCGGTCCCGTTCCGGCCAACAGTCCCGCTCTGCGGACGACAGTGCGGCGCCGATCGCGCCGACGTCGTTCGTGGTGATCGAGTCGACGCCGAGCCGTGCCGCCCAGAGCGCCGGTTCGGCCTCGTCCACGGTCCAGACGGCGACCCGCAGCCCCAGGGCGTGCGCGGCCTCGATCGTGCGCGGGGTGAGGAACGCGATGTCGAGGTTCAGGGTGGACGGCGTCAACGCCTCGAGGTCTGCCGGAGCGGGTGGGTCGAGCGATTCCCACGCGAGCCAGACGTCGGCGTCGGGCAGCACCGAGCGGACCGCGGCCATCGCCGCCGGCGCTCCGCACCACGCCACGGTGGTGGACGCGGTGGACCCCGCGACGGTGCGGGCGGCGACGAGTCCGTCGGCCGCGTCCGTCAGGTCGACCAGCAGCACCGAGTGGCAGCCGTCGAGCCGTTCGAGGGCGGCGTCGAGCCGCGGGATCCGGTCGAGGCCGTTGCCGAGCCGGGCGACGTCGCACCAGGCGACGTCGGACACCCGGCGGGCATCGCCCCACATCCGGCCGAGGGTCTCGTCGTGCAGCAGGACGGCGACGTCGTCGGCCGTGCGACGGACGTCGACCTCGATGACCTCGGCGCCGAGCGCCTCGGCGACCGCGATGGCGGGCAGGGTGTTCTCGCGCCGGACGCGCGGCGCACCGCGGTGGGCGACGAGCCGTGGCGGACGCACGCCGGGCCTCCCGGTCGGGCTGGTGGCGACCACCTGGTCGGCGGGCGCCGACACCGGGGCGCTCATCGGGTGCCCTCGAGCAGGGCGCCGTCGCGGTACACGAGCACCTCGCCGAGGCGGACCCCGGTCTCGGTGCCGACCGTCGGGGGTGCTCCGGTGACGAACGCGCGGAGCTCGGCGCCGTCGGCGGCCAGCACGACCTCGGCGAAGTGCCCGCGCATCAGCACGCGGGCGACGGTCGCACGGATCGGCGAGTCGTCGGTGAGCACGACCTGCTCGGGTCGGATCAGGACCGTGTCCGCCACGGTGGGGCTGACCGACGTGCCGGCCAGGAACCGGCCGGTGACGGGGCTCGTCGACCCGATGAACGACGCGACGAACCCGGTCGCGGGGCGGGCGTACAGCTCGGTGGGCGTCGCGATCTGCTCGATGCGGCCGTCGTGCATGACCGCGATCCGGTCCGAGATGCTGAGCGCCTCGTCCTGGTCGTGCGTCACGATCACGGTCGTGATGCCGAGACGCTGCTGGATGCGCCGGATCTCGTCGCGGACGCTCACCCGGAGCTTCGCGTCGAGGTTCGACAGCGGCTCGTCGAGGAGCAGCACGTCGGGCTCCTGCACGATCGCCCGCGCCAGGGCGACCCGCTGCTGCTCACCGCCCGAGATCGCCGTCGGCTTCGACCCGGCGTGGTGGCTCAGCCCGACGAGGTCGAGCGCCTCACGCACCCGCTCCGCCACCCGCTGCTTCGGCACGCGTCGGGTCCGCAGTGGGAACGCCACGTTCTGCGTCACCGTCATGTGCGGCCACAGCGCGTAGTTCTGGAACACCATCGCGCTCGGACGACGCTCCGGACCGATCGACGTGACGTCGCGGTCCCCCATCGTCACGACGCCGCCGTCGGCGGGCAGGAACCCCGCCACCATCCGGAGCGTCGTCGTCTTGCCGCACCCGGACGGGCCGAGCAGCGAGACGAGCTCGCCCTTCGCGACGTCGAGGTCGATGCCGGCGACGACGTCGCGTCCGCCGAGCGTCTTGCGCAGTCCGCGGATGCTGAGTCCGCCGGATCGGGTCCGGTCCGTCGTGCTGCCGTCGGCCGGGAGGCCCGTGGTGCGTTCCGCGACGAGCGTTGCGTCCGTCATCTGGTCGCCTTTCGTGCTGGTGGTGGTCATCGGATCTGGAAGCCGTCCGCCAGGCGGCCGCCCATGATGTGCTTCCGGGCGAGCAGCAGCAGGACCACGGACGGGATGCTCAACGCGATCGCGAACACGGCCGAGACCTGCCGTGGGGAGTTCAGGACGAGCGAGTACATCGCCGTCGGCATCGTCATGTACGTCGGGGCGCCGACCAGGTACGTGCCCTGCGCCTCGTCGAACGACGCGAGGAAGGACATCACCATCGCGACGAGGATCCCCGGCCACGCGATCGGGAACGTCACCCGCCAGAAGGTCCGCCAGCGGCTCGCTCCGGCGTCGCGTGCTGCCTCCTCGAGGGACCGCGGCACGGCCGAGAACGCGGCGGCGGGCAGCCACGTCATGAACACCACGCACCCGAGGACGTGCACGATGAGGATGCCGGTGACCGTGTTCATGAGGTTCAGCGCGGTGAACATCGCCGACATCGTGACGAAGAGGCCCATCTTCGGGAACGCGTTCGTGGCGAACAGCCCGACCAGGACGAGCCGTCGCCCGGGGAACTCGATGCGGCTGATCGCCCACGCGGCCGGCAGGCAGACCACGGCGGCGATGAGGACCGTCAGCGGGGCGAGGACGAGCGAGTTCTGGACGGCGACCGCCAGGCTCCGGTCCTCGAACACGGTGCCCCACCACTGCAGCGTCCAGCCGTCGGGCAACAGGTTCGGGTACGTCCAGGTCGTGGCGAAGGCACGAGCCGCCAGCCAGAGGAGCGGACCGAGCACGAAGACGGCCAGCACGACAGCGGTCGCCCAGACGAGGGTGTTCCCGGTGAGTCGCTTGATCACGGCTGCTCCTGCTTCTGCTGCTGCTTCCGCAGCTCGCCGGCGTTCGCCCGGACCGTCGAGCGCAGGTAGAACACGCTCGCGGCCGCGGCGAAGGCGAACACGATGAACGCCATCGCCGTCGACTGCTGCGGGCGGTTGTAGGCCTGGAAGTACTTCGAGATGTCGACGCCGAGCATCGTCGGGGCGTTCGGACCGGTGAAGTACGGCACCGTGAACGACCCGAGGACCCCGATGACGGTGAACGTCGTCGCGATGACGAGCGGGGTCGCCGCCATCGGCAGGAGCACCTGCCAGACCACACGCCAGGTGCTCGCGCCGGCGTCCTTCGCGGCCTCGACCAGGGCGTCCGGGGTGCCCTGCAGCGCGCCGGCGATCATCAGCACGGCGAACGGCAGGCTCGTCCAGACGCTGCCGAACACGACGGCGACGAGGGTGTACCCCCACACCGGGACGTCGAGGCCGAACTGGGCACCGAGGCTGCGGAGGAAGCCCTGCGCATCGGTGAACGTCAGGACCGACCAGCTCGCGATGACCACCGGCACGAAGAGCGGGACCACGGCCAGGACGCTGAGGCTCTTGCCGAGGAGACCACCGCGGAGCCGGAGGATCACGGCCACCGCAACGGCGAGCGCGACGGTCAGACCGGTCGACAACGCGGTGACCCCGAGCGTCGCGACGAGGTCGCGCAGGAACGTGGCGTTGCCGAGCAGGGTGCCGTACACCGCGAACGAGAAGCCGCGCACGGTGTCGCCGCCGATGTCCGCGAGTGCCTGGTTCAGGCCGCCGGTGAACCCGAGGCTGAACAGCGCGGCGTTTACCACCGGTACGCCGACGAACAGGACCACGACGAGGACGGGCGCCGCGACGAGGGCGAGGCCCTGCCACCGCCGACGGCGGTCGAGCCGCTCCTGGACGGACAGCCGACCTGCGGTGTCCGCCGTGCCGTGGGCAGGCGACGGGACGGGCGGGAGGCCCGTGGCGGAGTCGCCACGGGCCTCCCGGTCGGTCGCCGGGCCGTCCTGGACGGTCTGGGTCACTGCGGGACCTTCGCGTCCCACGCGGCGTTCATGTCGGCGGCGAAGTCGCTCTGGAACCCGAGGCGGAGCTGCGAGGGGTTCGCGTCGGCGAACTGCTCCGCGACCGACGCCGGCAGGCTGTCGAGCGGGATGACCGGGTAGCCGGAGACGGCGCTCGCGACGAGCTGCTGCCCCTTGGAGCTCAGCACGAAGTCGGCGAGCTGTTCGGCGGCGGCCTTCTTGGCCTTCGGCTCGGTCTTCGGGATGCCGAGGAAGCTGGCGCTGCCGGTGAACGACGGGTCGGTGATCTGGATCGCCTTGACGGTCTTCGGGATCACGCCGGTCTTCTGCGAGGTGATGAACTGGTCGCTCCACACCGGCGCCATCGCGATCTGGCCGCTGCCGAGCAGCTGCACGACCTGGTCGTTGCCGTTCGGGTAGACACCCTTCTGGTACGTCGAGGGGCCGAGGTCCTCGAGCGCTGCGAAGCCCTTGTCCCACTTCGACTCGAGCGACTTGTCGTACGTCGTCTGCATCGTCGCCTGCTCATCCGCGGTCAGGTACTTCGCGAGCACCGTGGCGACGAACGAGCCGCCGGAGCCGCCGGACGACGGGGAGTTGTACGCGAACTGACCGGGGTTGGCCGTGATCCAGGCGAGGAGGTCGTCGAGGCTCTCCGGCGGGTCCGTCACCTTGCTCGAGTCGTAGGCGAGCAGGACGCTCGAGGCGCGGTACGGGATCGCGCTGTCGCCGCCCTGCTGCTTCGTGGCCTCGGGGACGTCCTTCAGGTTCGGGATCGTGCTGTCGCTGACCGTGCTGAGCAGTCCGGCCTTGCCCGCGGTGCTGACGAAGCCGGCGTCGACCAGGTCGTACGCGACGGACTTGCCGGCCTTGACCGCGGTGGCCAGGTTCGCCTGGGTCTGCGCGTCGTGCTCGCCGTGCAGGTCGATGCTCGTGCTGACGTGGATCTTCGGGTTCGCCTTCTCGAAGGCGGGGATGAGCGACTTGTCCCAGAGGTCCTGGACGTTCGTGTCGCCGCTGATGAACACGGTGAGGTTCGTGGTGCCGCCGCTCGTGTCCGCGGCGTTCGAGGCGTTGGCGCTCTGGACGCAGCCGGACAGTGCGACGGTCGCGGCCGCCGCGATGGCGAGGCCGGCGAGGACTCGGGTCTTCACGTGGGTTCTCCCTGTTCCGTGGGGTGGGGGTGGTGCTGGGTGGGGGTGGCTTGTGCGGGTCGTGCGGGGTGGGGGTAGTGCGGGCCGTGTGGGAACGTTCCCGCGCCGAGGTCGAGTGTGGCGCTGCCGGGTGAACGCCGGGTGCCGCGGGCGTCGCCGCCGGGTGAACTCCGGGGGCCGCGGCCGGCGCAGCGCCTGCTCTGGTGCGAGGTTGATCACCCCGTGCGCCGCAACAACCTCGCACCGAGTGGCGAACTTCGCACGGCGCGGTCAGCGTCGCATCCGAACGCCTGCCCGCCGCAGCTTCGCGCGCAACGTCGCCTCGTCCCAGAGATCAGCCCATCGCAACCGCACGACGTGCCGGACGCCGGGCATGGACCGCAGCCGGTCCTCCCGGTACTTCTCGGCGATGACCACGTCCTCCGCCGAACGCCCGTTCCGCATCGTCGGGTCCCGGTACTTCACCTCGCCGTCGAACTCGACCACGACGCCGGCCGAGGGGAACCAGAAGTCCACCACGATGTCCGGTTGCCCGGACGACCGGAAACGGTGCTGCAGGACGGGCTCCTCCGTGCCGAACTGATCGAACCGGGTGCGCGCGATCGACTCACCCGGCGAGTCCGACGCGGAGTCGGCGAAGTCCACCGCACGGAGCGCGCGACGGCGCCCCTTGGGGCCACGTCGCGCGATCGTGTCGCGCACGGCTGCTCGGGGAAGACCCCGACGGAGCAGGTCGTCAAGCGCCACGACGGCGTCGATGAACGGGAGCGTGAGGGCCACGTCGGCAGCGATCCGCACAGGTCCGCTCAGCTGCAGGCCTTCCGGCGTGCTGATCCGGTTCGGGTCTGGTACCGGGTCGAGGTCGGCGTGGACGACGAAGGAAGCATTCGTGGTCCGCCGATCACTCCCGACCGAGGTCACGTGCACTCGATCGGGCGGCGGCGACACCGTCGGCACACCGAGTACGACCGCCGCCGAGACGTGTGAGACGACCTGGTCGGGTCCGATGCGATCGGCGGACGCACCGACGCGGACCAGGTGCTGTTCCGCTGGCCGGAGGGCTGCCCAAGCGGCAGCGTCGACGAACTTCCCTCGCCCGATGCGGACGAGCTCCTGCGCGTCCGCCCGCCTCCTGATCACCTCGGACTCGGCTGGATGGTGCGCCGAGGTCCGGAGGACGGTGACGGCGGGAAGTGGGGCGAGGGCGATCTGACGGTTCACCCCGACGATGGTGATGGTCGGGGAACGGGAGCCGTCGGGACGGCGGCGGATCTGTGGACAAGACGAGGGCGACGCCCGCCTGTGGAGAGGCCGGAGCCGTCCGGGCTGCGAGACTGTCCGGGTGAACACACGCACCTGGGGTTGGCTCGCAGCCGTCATCGACGTCGTCCTCATCGTCGTCTTCGCGCTCATCGGCCGCTCCTCCCACGGCGAGGGCAACACCGCACTGGGGATCTGGACCACCGTCTACCCGTTCCTGGCGGGCTGGGCGATCGGGTACGTGACGAGCGGAGCCTGGGCCCGCCCGCTGCGCTTCTGGCCGACCGGCGTCGTCGTCTGGATCCTCACGGTGTTCGTCGGCATGGCGATCCGCGTCGCCACGGGTCAGGGCGACGTCGACGGCAACCCGCTGCCGATCTCCTTCGTCATCGTCGCCACGATCGTGCTCGGGGTGTTCCTGCTCGGTTGGCGCGCGATCGCCCGCGGGGTGCTGCGCTTCACCGCGTCGCGGTCCCGGCAGGACGCCGCCGCGACCGAGGCGTGAACGGCAGCCGCGTGAACGGCAGCCGCGGGTCCCAGCCGACCATCCTCGACGTCGCCGCACGAGCAGGCGTCTCGAAGTCGGCCGTGAGTCGGGTCCTCTCCGGCACCGGACGGTTCTCCGACGAGACCCGTGAGCGGGTCGAGCGCGCCGCAGCCGAGCTCGGGTACGTCGCCAACGCCATGGCACGCGGGCTCGTCAGCGGTCGGACGCACACCATCGGGATGCTCGTCCGCGATGCGTCGTCGATGGTCTACACCGCACTGCACGCCGTGATGGAGCGCCGCGCATCGGAGCTCGGCTACCGCGTCGTCACCACCACGGGTGTCGGCCGTGTCGAGGACGAGAAGTCCGCACTCGCCGCACTCGTGTCGATGCGGGTGGACGGCCTCGTGGTCTGCAGCGGCTTGATGCCGTCGGCCGACATCGCCGAGTTCGCCCCGCGGATCGCCACCGTGGTCGCCGGTCGGCCCGAACTCCACCCGGCACTGTCCAGCGTGTACTGCGACGAGGTGGACGGTGGCGCGACCATCGCCGACGCCGTCGCCGACGCCGGCCACGGCACGGTCGCCGTTCTCACCGTCCCACTCGACAACGCGATCACGCAGCACGCCCGCTCGACGGCGATGGTCGAACGGCTCCGAGCGCGTGGTGTCCGGGTCATCGACATCGACGCCAGCTTCGTGCGACCGCCCGACGACCTCGCCGCCGACCTGGTCGACGCGATGCACGAGTCGGACGTGACCGCGGTGATGTGTCCGACGGACCGGCTCATGCTCGACGTGTGCGAGGCGCTCGCCCGCCGCGGTGTCCGGGTCCCGCACGACCTGTCGGTCACCGGGTTCGACGGCGTGTACCCCCTCGCGAGCGACTGGATCGGGTTCACGACGCTCGAGCAGCCGATCGAACGCATCGGCCGCGAGGCGATCGACCTCGTGATCGGCCGGATCGACGACCCGACGCGTGCCGTCGAGCACCGCTCACTCCGGGGCACCGTCGTGCCCGGTCGCACGCTGCTCCCCCGCTGACCGACGGACCGCGCACGGTGCGAGGTTGACCACTCGGTGCAGCGCAACAAGCGCGCACGGCGTGGTCAACCTCGCACCGGGCGAAGCCCGCGCCCGCGCGCGTCGCCGTCAGAACAGCCCGCTGCGCGGACCCTCGTCCGGACCGTCGAACCCTCGGAACATGTCGGACACGAGCGCCTCGATCTGCGGTTCGACCAGGCGCTCCACCGCCTCGGCGATGCGCGGCCGGTGGTCGATGAGGGCCAGGCACACCGCCGTCCCGGTCGAGCGAGCGCACTCGTCGGACAGCTCGATCTCGTGCCGGAGTGCCGCCTTCGCCTCGTCGGACAGCGGCTCCCGTGGTGTCTGCTCCCCCGCGCCCGTCCCCGCCAGCTCCCCGAGCGTGAAGAGGAACGGCGAACCCGGCGAGGGCTCGGGATCGACGTCGAGGCCCTGGAACTCGGGCGACAGCCCCTCCGCCGGTTGGTAGCCGGCGTGCCGCTTCCGCGCCGCCGCACGCTCGAGCTCGCGCTGCAGCAGCGGCAGGTTCTTGGCGGTGTAGTCGTCGACGGCGTCCTCGACGATGGTCGAGATCCGGCCGATGAGCGCGTGCTGGACGGCGTGCGGGACGTCCTGCCCGAAGCCGGCGGCACTCGCGATCGGGGATCCGGTGCACTTCCGGCAGATGCGGGTGCGCGGGCGGGCGGTGCCGATCTGCCAGCGCGGCAGCCAGCGCAGCCAGACGTCGACAGCGCTGCGCACGCGTCCGTCGATGCCGTCCATCCCTCAACGATACGGAGCGGAGGCGCGGATCACCCGCTCATTCCGCGCGCCTGCCCAGAACGGCCGGGTTCTCAGGCCTTCGGTTCCGTCACGAAGTCGATGAGCTCCTCGACACGGCCGAGCAGCTGCGGCTCGAGGTCGGCGAAGGTGCGCACCTGCCCGAGGATCCGCTGCCACGCCCGCGCGATGTCGGCCTGCTCGGCGTTCGGCCACCCGAGCGCCTGGCAGATCCCCTTCTTCCACTCGATCGACCGCGGGATCGTCGGCCAGGCCTGCAGTCCGACGCGTGCGGGTTTCACGGACTGCCAGACGTCGACGAACGGGTGCCCGACGACGAGGACGTGCGCGCCCCACTTGCCGCGCAGGACGGCGTCGGCGAAGCGGGACTCCTTCGACCCTGGCACCAGGTGGTCGACGAGCACGCCGACGCGACGGTCACGGGTCGGCTGGAACTCGTCGAGGACGTCAGCGAGGTTGTCGACGCCGGAGAGCTCCTCGACGACGACACCCTCGACGCGAAGGTCGGTTCCCCAGACTTTCTCGACGAGCTCGGCGTCGTGCTTGCCCTCGACCATGATGCGGGAGGGCAGGGCCACCCGGGCACGCTGCGACTCCACCGCGAACGATCCGGACGCGGTGCGGAGGCGACCACCGTCGGACGCCTGCCGCACGGCGGGCGCGGCCCCGGGCCTCCAGTCCGAGTGAACGGAACCCAGCGAACCCGGCGAGCCGGCAGCAGCTGCGGCAGACCGGCCGACCGGCGCCTGCGGGCGGCCCAGTGTGACGAGCTCGCCCTCGAGCAGGAACTGCCCGGTGAAGGGGAAGGAACGGGTGCGGCCCTTCCAGTCCTCGAGCGCGATGTTGCCCGCCTCGAGCCCGACGACGGCGCCGGCCCACCCGGAGTCCGGGTCCTCGAGCACCATGTCGCGTTCGAGCGGCACCTGCCGCACCTTCTTCACCCCGCGGGAGCGCCAGTCTCCCGAGAGCACGTCCCCGCCGTACCGGTCGTCGTCCACCCGCACGAGGGTACTGTCGACGTCGGCCCGGACGACGTCGACCGCGCCGACACCCACCATCTCGACGGAAGGCCTCCCGTGCGCGCAGCGATCATCCACGCCCCAAACGACATCCGTGTCGAGGACCGCGACCAGCCCGACCTGATCACGCCGAAGGACGTCGTCGTCAAGGTCGTCGCCGCGTGCGTGTGCGGCTCGGACCTGTGGCCGTACCGCGGCGTCACGAAGACGAAGGAGCCCCGGCCGATCGGGCACGAACTCGTCGGCGAGGTCGTCGCCGTCGGCGACGCGGTCACCGACCTGCACGAGGGCGACTTCGTGATCTCCCCCTTCACCATGAACGACGGCACCTGCCAGGCCTGCCGCCACGGGATGACCAGCGGCTGCGACCACCTGTCCGGCTTCGGCGGGAAGGACGCGTACGGCGACCCGGTCGGCGGCGCGCAGGCCGAGTACGTCCGCATCCCGGATGCGTCCGCGACGCTGGTCGCGGTGCCCGGCCCCGTCGACCCGGCGCTCGTGCCGTCGCTGCTGACCCTGTCCGACGTCTTCTCCACCGGGCACCACGCCGCGGTGTCGGCGGCGGTCGGTCCGGGCAAGACCGTCGTCGTGGTCGGCGACGGCGCGGTCGGCCTGTCCGCGGTGCTCGCGTCGAAGCGACTCGGTGCCGAGCGCATCATCGCCATGAGCCGGCACGCCGATCGCCAGGCACTGGCACGCGAGTTCGGCGCGACGGACATCGTGTCCGAGCGCGGCGAGGAGGGCGTCGCGGCGATCCGCGAGCTGCTCGGCGGCGACCTGGCCGACTGCGCGGTGGAGGCCGTGGGCACCGAGGAGAGCATGGACCAGGCGCTGCACTCGGTGCGCGCGGGCGGCAACCTCGGCTTCGTCGGGGTCCCGCACGGCGTGCCGACGATCGGGACGCGCTACCTCTTCGACACGAACATCGCCGTCGCGGGCGGGATGGCACCGGCGCGGAAGTACATCCCGGAGCTGCTGCCCGACGTGCTGTCCGGAGCGATCGACCCCGGGCGCGTGTTCGACCTGGAGCTGCCGCTCGACGAGGCCGCCGAGGCGTACCGGGCGATGGACGAGCGTCGGGCGATCAAGGTGCTGCTGCGGCCGTAGGCGCCGGTCGCTCGCGGGCACCCGGCCGGCGCTCGGCGGGCCTCCGTCGGGGCGGCACGTTTCGCGCAGCAGAACGCGTGTTTCGAATCGGTAAACAAACCTTTCAGTAAAGAAGGTTGTCCGTTACAGTCCTCGACATGACCACACGAGGACGCACCCCCGGCCAGCCCGGTCTGCTGCGCGTCCTGAACGACCGTGCGGCCCTCGAGCTGCTGCTCGACGACGGCCCGCTCACCCGCAACGAGATCGCGCAGCGGACAGGGCTCAGCAAGCCCACCGCCGCCGAGATCATCCGCCGGCTCGAGTCGGCTGCGCTCATCCGCCAGGCCGGCACGGACACCCAGGCCGGGCGTCGCGGGCCGAGCGCCGTCGTGTACGAAGCGATCACCGACCGCGACCTCGGTGTCGCGGTGGACGTCCAGCTCGTCGACGTCCGGTCGACCGTGGTGGACGCCGCCGGTCGCACGTTCCCGGTCGCCACGCACCGGATGTCCGAGGCCGAGGTGCGCTCCCCCGGCGCCGACATCGTCGCCGCAGCGATCTCCCGCGCAGCCGCCGCGGCCGGTGTCGACCCCGAGCTCGTCACCGCCGTCGCGGTGGGTGTGCAGGCGAGTGTCGATCACGCCACCGATACCCTCATCTTCACCGACGGACTGCCCGGCTGGCCTCGTGAGCAGGTCAGCACGACGCTCTCCGCCGAGCTCGGCGTCCACGTCGTCGTCGAGAACGACGCCAACCTCGCCGCCATCGCCGAACGCAACATGGGGGCCGGTCGGGCTCCCGGGTCGTTCGCGCTCTTCTGGATGGCCGAGGGCCTCGGCATGGCCCTCGACCTGCACGGTCACCTGCACACCGGCGCCTCCGGTGCCGCGGGGGAGATCGGCTACCTCAGCGTGCCTGCCGACGCACGCTCCATCGACCCGACGGCCACGATCGTCGCGGACCTCATCTCCGAGTCCGCGATCATCGCCCTGGCCGCCGAGCACGGGATCACGGCACCGGACGGCACCGCAGCCGACTGGCGCCAGGTGCTCCCGCAACTGCCCGGCCTGCCCGAGCAGCACCCCTTCACCGTCGCCCTCGGCGAGCGCGTCGGGCACAACGTGCTCCCCGCCCTCGCCGTGGCCGATCCCGAGACGGTCGTCCTGCACGGCCCGACCGGGATCGCCGGTGGCCCCGCCCTGGCCGCCGCCGTGACCGCCTGGCTCCGGACCCGCTCGCGCTGGTCCACCGCCGTGGTCGCGCCCGGCGTCCCCGACACCCCTGTCCTGCACGGTGCGCGGCACGTCCTCATCGACGTCGTCCGCACCGCGCTCGCGGACCGGCTCGAGCGCATCAGTGACGATGCCCCGACGCCGGACCCCGTCGAGCGCCCCTGAACGTTCCACCCGCACCACTCGAGGCACCATCACCCAGCCCTGTCACAGGGCTCTTCGTCGCGCCCGGAAACGGGCGGCGCCCGGAAACGGGCGGCGCCCGGAAACGGACGGCGACGGAGCGAGACCAGAGAGCGAGTACCGCCTTGTCCCTCCCCGAACCGAACGTCCCGCGCCGCCGGGTGTTCCGCCGCATCGCCACCGCCACCGCCGTCGCCGCGGCCGGCGCCCTCGTCGTCGCCGGCTGCAGCTCCGGCAGCAGCGCCGACTCGATCGAGAAGAGCGCCCCGAAGGAGCTCAAGGGCACCGTGTCCCTGTGGCACTTCTTCACCGGCCGTGAAGCCGGCGTCGTGAAGACCGCCGTCGAGGGCTTCGAGAAGGCCAACCCCGACGTCACCGTCGACATCCACGCCGGCCAGGACGACGAGAAGCTGCAGAAAGCCATCTCGTCCGGCCAGAACATCGACGTGGGCCTGTCGTACTCGACCGCGATCGTCGGCAGCTTCTGCTCCTCGGGTGCGTTCCGCGACCTGTCGCGGTACATCAAGCGCGACAAGGTCGACCTGTCCGACATCCCGAAGGCGGTGCAGTCGTACACGCAGTACAAGGGCACGCGCTGCACCCTGCCGGCCCTCGCCGACGTCAGTGCACTGATGTACAACAAGCCGCTGCTCGAGAAGGCGGGCATCACGACTCCGCCGAAGACACTGGACGAACTCAAGACCGACGCACTGAAGTTGACGACGTACAACGCCGACGGCTCCATCAAGCAGCTCGGCTTCAACCCCCTCATCGACTTCTACGAGAACTCCCCCGAGCACTGGGCGCCGATGGTCGACGGCTCGTGGCTCGACAAGGACGGCAACAGCGTGATCGGCACGTCCGACGCGTGGAAGAAGCTCATCACCTGGCAGAAGGGCTTCGTCGACGAGATCGGCTACGACAAGCTCAAGGCCTTCACGTCCGGCCTCGGGCAGGAGTTCGCGGCCGACAACGCGTTCCAGACCGGTCAGGTCGCCATGCAGATCGACGGCGAGTACCGCACGGCGTTCCTCAAGGACCAGAAGCCGGACCTCGACTACGGCACGTCCCCGACCCCGGTGATGGACGGCCTCGGCAACTACGGCTCGACGTACATCGCGGGCAACGTCGCGGGCATCGCGAAGGGGTCCAAGAACCCCGAGCTGTCGTGGGCGCTCCTGAAGTACCTGTCCACCAACACCGACGCGCAGGTCACGATGGGCAACGGTCTGAAGAACATCCCGACGCTCACCTCGGCGCTGGAGTCCCCCGACCTCGAGGTCGACGAGAACTACAAGACCTTCGTCGACGTCGCGGGCAACAAGGACACGATGACCTCGCCGGGCACCGCGGACGGTGCCGCCTACATCGGCACCTTCACGAAGTTCTGGCAGGCCTACCAGCAGAACGGCGGCGACCTCGACGCGAAGCTGAAGAAGCTGGACTCCGACATCGACAACGCGAACCAGCTGGCTGGTCCGTGATGAGCCTCACCACCAAGACGACCGGCCGGGAGGCGCGGCTCGCCCGCGCCGCCCGGCCCACGGGCCCGACGGGGTCCGGTCCGGTGCCCCCGACGGCTCCGCGACGTCGGCCCCGCTCCGCAGAGTCCCGGCGCCGCCTCGTCGCCCTGACGATGCTCGCGCCGGCCCTGGCGGGCCTGGTGATCTTCTTCGCCTACCCGCTCGTCGCGTCGATCTTCTACTCGTTCACGCGCTACAACCAGCTGCAGGAGCCCGAGTTCGTCGGGTTCCTGAACTACAAGTTCCTGTTCACCCAGGACCCGCAGATCGGGCCCGCGGTGGTGAACACGCTGTGGTTCGTCGTCATCCTGGTGCCGGTCCGGATCGTGTGCGGACTCCTGGTGGCCGGGCTGCTCAGCCGGGCCAAGACGGCCACCGGGTTCTGGCGGACGCTGTTCTACCTGCCCGCCCTGGTCCCGCCGGTCGCGAGCGTCGTGGCGTTCGTGTTCCTCTTCAACCCGGGCACCGGGCCGGTGAACCAGATCCTCCGGGTCTTCGGCATCGACGGCCCGCTGTGGTTCAACGACCCGGCGTGGTCGAAGCCCTCGCTGGTGATCCTGGGCGTCTGGGTGATGGGCGACATCATGATCATCTTCCTGGCCTCACTGCTCGACGTGCCGCGCGACCTGTACGAGGCCGCGTCGCTCGACGGTGCGAACGGCGTCCAGCAGGTCCGGCACATCACCCTGCCGACGATCGCCCCGGTGATCGGGTTCGCCGCCGTGACGGGGGTGATCGCCGCGCTGCAGTACTTCACCGAGGCGGCCGTCGCCTCGGGCGTCGCGAGCGGCAAGGCGACGATCGGTGGCGGGACCGCCGCCCAGCTCGGCTACCCGGGCACCTCGCTGCTCACCTACACCGAGCTGCTCTACCAGCACGGGTTCGCGAACTTCCAGTTCGGCTACGCGTCCGCCATGGCCGTGGTCCTGTTCGTGATCACCGCGGTGGTGCTCGTCTTCACGATGCGCCGGATCAGTGTGTTCCGGCCGGAGGAGTCCTGATGACCGCCGTCTCCCAGTCCCCGCTCGCCCGGGCGCCACGGGGTCCAGCGCCCCGCACCGGCAGGCCGCGTGGTCGCTCCCTGGTGTGGATCGCCGAGCACGCCGCTCTGGTGGCCCTCGGCGTCCTGACCATCGCCCCGATCGTGTTCGTCATCCTGACCTCGCTGATGTCGAGCAACCAGGCGCTCACGGCGTCGATCGTGCCCCGGCCGTTCGACTTCTCGAACTACGCGCGGGTGTTCACCGAGCTGCCGCTCACGCAGTGGTTCGGCAACTCGTCGATGTACGCCGTCCTCGCCACCGCGTTCATGCTCATCAGCTCGGTGCCCGCGGCCTACGCGCTCGCCCAGATCAAGTTCAGGGGCGCGAACCTGATCTTCACGGTGATCATCGTCGCGATGCTCCTGCCCCCGCAGGTCACCGCGGTGCCGGTCTACGTGATGTGGTCGCACCTGCACCTGACCGGCACCCTGTGGCCGCTCATCCTGCCGAACCTGCTCGGCGACGCCTTCAGCATCTTCCTGCTCCGCCAGTTCTTCATGACCATCCCGAAGGAGTACGGCGACGCCGCCCGCATGGACGGCTGCAGCGAGTGGGGCGTGCTCTGGCGCGTGGTCGTCCCGATGGCCCGCCCGGGCATCGCGTCGGCGGCGATCTTCATGTTCTTCCACTCGTGGAACGACTACTACGGCCCGCTCCTGTACGCGTCCGAGAACCAGGCCGCCTGGCCGGTGGCGTACGGGCTCGCCACGTTCCGCGGGCAGCACGGCACCGACTGGTCGATGACGATGGCGATGACCGTCGTCGTCATGGTCCCCGTCGTCATCATCTTCTTCTTCGCACAGAAGGCATTCGTCGAGGGCATCGCGCTCACCGGCGTGAAGGGATAGCAGCTCCAGTGAAACTCACAGTCGTCGGTGGCGGATCCACCTACACCCCCGAACTCGTGGACGGCTTCGCCCGGCTCCGCGACCAGCTCCCCATCGACGAGCTCTGGCTCGTCGACCCCGACCCGGTGCGCCGCGAACTCGTCGGCGGCGTCGCCAAGCGGATGTTCGCGCACGCCGGCCACCCCGGCACGATCCACGTCACCGACGACGTCGTCGCCGGGGTCACCGACGCCGATGCCGTCATGTTCCAGCTCCGCATCGGCGGGCAGGCCGCCCGGCAGCAGGACGAGACGTGGCCGCACGAAGCGTGCTGCATCGGGCAGGAGACCACCGGCCCGGGCGGGTTCGCGAAGGCGCTCCGCACCGTGCCCGTGGTCCTGGAGTACGCCGAACTCGTCCGGAAGCACGCCAAGCCGGACGCCTGGATCGTCGACTTCACCAACCCCGTCGGCATCGTCACCCGCGCCCTGCTCGAAGCCGGACACCGCGCCGTCGGCCTGTGCAACGTCGCGATCGGGTTCCAGCGACGCTTCGCGAAGGAGTTCGGCGTCGCCCCCGACCACGTCCGGCTCGACCACGTCGGCCTGAACCACCTGACGTGGGAGCGCGGCGTGCACGTCACGGGCGCGGACGGCGTCGAGCGCGACGTCATGGCGGACCTGCTCGCCGAGTCGGACGGTGCCCTCGGCCGGACGGCGGAGAGCGTGCACATGCACCCGGACCTCCTCCGCCTGCAGCACGCGATCCCCTCGTACTACCTGCGGTACTTCTACTCGCACGACATCGTGCTGCAGGAGCAGCTGCACGAGCCCACCCGTGCCGAGGCCGTCATGGAGACCGAGCGGGCCCTGCTCGCGAAGTACGCCGACGAGTCCGTCGTGACGAAGCCCGCCGAACTCGAGCAGCGCGGCGGCGCCTACTACTCCGAGGCGGCGATCGACGTGCTGTCCTCGATCCTGGGCGACCGGGGCGACGTGCAGGTCCTGAACGTGCGGAACGACGGCACGTTCCCGTTCCTGCCGGACGACCACGTCATCGAGGTGCCGTCACGCGTCACCCGCCAGGCGATCACGCCGTTGCCGGTCTCCCCGCTCGACCCGGACATGGTCGGACTCGTGTCGCACGTCGCCGGGTACGAGCGGCTCGCGCTCGACGCCGCGGTGCACGGCGGCCGCGACCGGGTGCTCCGTGCGATGTGGGCGCACCCGCTCGTCGGGCAGGTGGACAAGGCGGAGCAGCTCACCGACCTGCTCTTGGCCGCGAACGCGGAACACATCCCGTGGGCGCGATCGGAGCAGGTGACGTGGGCGGGCTGAGCCGGACCGGCGAGGCGGGCCCGGCCCGAGCCTCCCGTCCGCCCGCGCCGGTCCCACCGGACGCGACCGACGTCGTGCTCGCCGTCGACGGCGGCGGGAGCAAGACCGACGTCGTCGCGATCGCACTCGACGGGACCATCGTCGGGCACGCGCGCGGTCCGGGGTCGAACCCGCAGACGCGGGGCTGGGACCTCGCCGGCCCGATCCTCGACGACGTCCGCGCGCAGGTCGTCAGCGAGCTGGGCGACCGGCGCATCCGGACGACGCACGTGTACCTGGCCGGACTCGACCTGCACGACGAGCTCGTCGCGGCGACCGCGGCCCTCGCGCACTGGGCCGAAGACGGCGGCGAACCGCACGTCCTGGACAACGACCTGTTCGCGCTGCTGCGGGCCGGCACCCTGTCCCCCGACGCAGCGGCCGTGGTGTGCGGCACCGGGATCAACGCCCTCGCGGTGCGGGCGGACGGCACGACCGCACGGTTCCCGGCCATCGGGGACGTCTCCGGCGACTGGGGTGGCGGCGCGTGGCTCGGCAACCGGGCGCTCTGGCACGCGGCACGGGCCGACGACGGTCGCGGCCCGGCGACGACGCTGGTCGACGCGGTGCCGGCGGCGGTGGGCCTGCGCAGCGTCCGCGAGGTCACCGAGGCCATCCACTTCGGCCGCTTGGACCAGCGCGTGTTCAACCGGCTCTGCCCGGTGCTGTTCGACGTGGCCGGAGCCGGCGACGCGGTGGCCCGGGGCGTCGTGGAGCGGCAGGCGGAGGAGATCGTCCTGCTCGCCGCGGTCGCGCTCGAGCGGTTGGGCCTCGGAGGTTCGGTGGCCGACCCGGTGCCCGTCGTGCTCGGCGGCGGCGTGCTCGCTGCTCGGCACCCGTTGCTCGTGGACGGCGTCGTCGACGGGCTCGCTGCCCGGGTCCCCGGAGCGGTGCCGACCTGGGTGACCGATCCCCCGGTGCTCGGCGCGGGGCTGGCGGCGCTGGAGTCGGTCGGTGCCGACGACGCGGCGCTCGAGCGGTACCGCGAGGCCGTGCGCTCCCGTGCCTTCGCGAGCACGACCGCGCTGATCCGCTGACGCCCGCGGGCGCGGGCGCGGCGGGCGCGCGGCGCGCCCGCCCGCCCGCCGCGAGATTTCGCGCTCAGCGACAGCTCACGGCCGCCCGGTCCCGTGAACTGTCGCACAGCCCGAAACGTGACCACGACCGGACCGGAGGCGCGGCGCCAGCCCGCGCCGCGCCTCCAGTCCGACCGGCCGCGGCCTACGCCCGCGCCAGCATCCCGAGCGTGTCGACCACGCGGTTCGAGAAGCCCCACTCGTTGTCGTACCAGGCGACGACCTTCACGTGCCGGCCCTCGTCGACGCGGGTGAGCAGCGAGTCGAAGATGCTCGACTCCGGCCGCCCGGTGATGTCCGTCGACACGAGCGGGTCCACCGTGAACGCCAGGACCCCGGCGAGCGGACCGGCAGCCGCGGCGCGGTATGCCTCGTTCACCTCGTCCACGGTCACGTCCCGCGACACGACGGTGTTCAGCTCGACGATCGACCCGACGGGCACCGGCACGCGGATGGCGTCACCGGACAGCTTGCCCTCCAGGCGGGGCAGCACCAGCCCGATGGCCTTGGCAGCCCCGGTCGTCGTCGGCACGATGTTCACGCCGGCAGCGCGGGCCCGACGCAGATCACGGTGCGGCCCGTCCTGCAGGTTCTGCTCCTGCGTGTACGCGTGCACGGTGGTCATGAACCCGTGTTCGATCCCCGCCAGGTCGTCGAGCACCGACGCCAGGGGTGCGAGCGCGTTGGTCGTGCACGACGCGTTCGAGATCACCGTGTGCACGGCCGGGTCGAACGTGTCCGAGTTCACGCCGAACGCGATGGTGGCGTCCGCTCCGGTGGCCGGCGCACTGATGAGGACCCGTCGGGCGCCGGCGGTCAGGTGCCCGGCTGCCGCGTCGCGTGCGGTGAAGCGTCCGGTGGACTCGAGGACGACCTCGACGCCGAGTTCGGCCCAGGGCAGGTCCGCCGGCGTCGTCGATGCGAGCACGCGGACGCGGCGGCCGTCGATGACGAGCGTGTCGCCGTCGACCTCGACGGTGCCGTCGAACGGCCCGAGGGCGGAGTCGTAGCGGAACAGGTGCGCGAGTGTGTCGGGGGCGGTCAGGTCGTTCACGGCGACGACCTCGAGGTCGTCACCGCCCCGTGCGAGCAGGGCGCGGAGCGTGTTGCGGCCGATGCGGCCGAAGCCGTTGATGGCGATGCGGGTCATGTGGAGTTCCTTTCGTTCCGTGGTCCATGCTCACGGGCCGGGAGGCACGGCTCCAGTGGCAGGGAAGCCAGCGTCCGAAAGGATGTCGCCACCACCGCCGCGTCGGCGCGGTCAGTCCTGGAACGTCCGGCGGTACTCGGTGGGCGAGGTCCCGAGGATCCGCCGGAAGTGCGTCCGCAGGTTCGCGTCGGAACCGAGGCCCGCTCGTTCGGCCACCTGGTCGACGCCGAGGTCGGACTGCTCCAGGAGCTCCCGGGCGAGGTCGACGCGCGCCCGCAGCACCCACTGCATCGGCGTGTACCCGGTGTCCTCCACGAACCGACGTGAGAACGTCCGGGTCGACACCGTGGCGTTCCGCGCGAGCGCTTCGAGCGTGAGCGGCTCGGCGAGGTGCCGGAGCGCCCACTCCCGGGTGTCGGCGAACACGTCGCCGAGCGGTTCGGGCACGCTCCGCGGCACGTACTGCGCCTGGCCGCCGCTGCGGTACGGGGCGCTGACGAGCCGTCGGGCGACGTGGTTCGACAGCGCCACACCGTGGTCCTGTCGGACGATGTGCAGGCACAGGTCGATCCCGCTCGCGGCGCCGGCACTCGTCAGCACCGAGCCCGCGTCGACGAACAGCACGTCCTCGTCGACGTCCACCTCGGGGTACCGCTCACGGAGCACCCGCGTGTAGTGCCAGTGCGTCGTCGCCCGGCGGCCGTCGAGCAGCCCGGCTGCCGCGAGCGCGAACGCCCCGGTGGAGATCGCCGCGATGCGGACGCCGCGCTCGTGGGCCCGCGCGAGTGCCGTGACGACGTCGGCCGGCGGCGCCGAGTCCGACGGACGACGGTAGCCGGGCACGAAGACGGTCTCCGCCCAGTCCAGTGCCTCCAGCCCGTGGTCGACCGCGTAGGCCAACCCGTCGCCGCCGGTGATCCGACCGGCCCGGGGGCCGCACACCCGCACCTCGTAGGGCATGCTCGGCCGGTTCGAGAACACCTGCGCGGGGATCCCGACGTCGAGCGGTTTCGCGCCGTCGAGCACCAGGACCGCGACGCGGTGCAGTGGGGTCCGGGCCATACCGGCGACGCTAGCCGAACACGTCACCCTCGCGTTCTCCACAGATCTGTCAGCCCCCTCCCCTAGGATCAGCACACCACGTACGCTCCGTACGTGCCGTACTCACCGGAGGCCCTCGTGCCCATCGCAGCCGACTACCCCACGTACTCGCGCGCCCGCGAGCACTTCAAGGACATGCTCGACGCCACCGCGACCGGCCGCACCGTGACGGTCGCCCGCGACGGCGCCGTCTCCGCGATGCTGCCCGTCGACCGGCTTCGCGACTACTTCTTCCGGACCGTCTCCCCGCGGGTCAGTGTCTTCCGCGAGGCCGGCGCGGTCGTCGCCCTCATGGAGGGGCGCCCGTTCGTCGCCCAGGGAACGGACGTCGACGACGCACTCGACGACCTCGCCCTGTCGCTGCGGGAGTACGCGGTCGACTGGGAAGACCGTCTCCAGCACGCCCCGAACCACCACGACGCGTGGGCGCTCGTCCAGCTGGTCAAGCTGTCCACGGACGCCGAACTGCGCGACTGGTTGGAGCGCGGCGGTGAGTAGCCCGAGGCACCCTGCTCCGAACCGCGAGCACCACGACACGTTCTGCACGACCGAGCGCTGGACACTGGTGCGCGGCGCCACCGGTCAGCCCGTCCGGCACCATCGCACCTACGAGCTCGTGCTCTGGGACGCACGCGTCCTGCGCACCCGGATCTCGAAGCCCGTCGACCGGTCGACCTACGGTGCGCGCATGTGGGCGCACGTCCTGCGCCACCAGCTGCAGGTCGATGCACCGGCCTTCTGGCGCTGCGTCGACGACGGCACGCTGCCGGACCGGGGCAGCCCCGTGCACCAGGCGCCCGCGAACGCCCTCCCGCTGTACCTGGTGCGGGCACTCCACGACCTCGGTGTGCCCGAGTCGGAGATCCTCGATCTCGGACCCGCCGGCGCTGCCGAACTCCACGCCGAGCTCCTGCGCCGGGCGGCCGAGCCGTCCTGACCGTCAGGCGTCGCGGACGGCCAGCACCCGGTGCGGCGATGCCCGTTCCGCTCGCCACCCGCTCGGCAACGAGTCCCGCAGCTCCGCCAGCGTGAAGGACCGGCGGATCGACCGCAGGCCGTCGATCCGGACGAAGGTCCCCGCGGACACCAGCGGCGACGCCAGCGCGTACGCCCGGTAGGCCTCGCGCGACCGACGGATGTCCGAGTGCACGCTGCGACCCGACGCGAGCGCCTCCGAGTCCGCCAGGAACCCGTTCCGCTCGTCGTCGCCCAGGTGGTGCAGGACGTGGTTCGACACCACGACGTCGAACCGCTCGCCCGCCGTCACCAGGTCACCGCTCGACTGCTGCCGGAAGGTGACACCCCGCGGTGCCCGTCGGTTCGCCGCGTCGATCGCCCGCGGGTCCGGGTCGACCCCGACGACCTCGACGTCGAACCCGTCGCTCGCCGCCCACCGCACGACGGCACGGGCCAGGTCGCCGCCGCCGCACCCGAGGTCGAGGACCCGGGCGCGGCCGTTCACCGGCAGGGCCGGTACGACGTGGGTCCGCCACGCCGAACGCCAGCCGCTCACCAGGGCGTTGACGAGCGCGAAGCGCCGGAAGGTCCGCGCGAGCGCGCGCGGGTCGCAGTCCGGGTCGTCCATGAGTTCGGTCAGGTCGACCGCGCGCGTGCGCAGGTCGAGGACCGGGAGGCCCGTGGAGCCGCCGTCGGGACGGCTCACGTGCGCACCATGGTCAGTCGCGCACTCTCGACCGTGAGACCGGGGCCGAAGGCGAGCGCCACGACGGCAGCACCGTCCGGGATCCCGGCGTCGAGGGCCTCGCGGAGCACGAACAGCACGGTGGCGCTCGACATGTTCCCGTGGTCGCGCAGCACCGTCCGGCTCGCCGCGATCGCCGTGTCCGGCAGGTCGAGCGCCTGCTGCGTGCGGTCGAGGATCGCGCGGCCACCGGGGTGCACGGCCCACACCGGCACGTCGGCGGCGGGACCGTCGAGCAGCGACGCGACGGCTTCGGCGACGCTCGTGCCGACGAGCTTGGGCACGGCGGTGCTCAGGACCATCTCGAAGCCCTCGTCGCCGATGTTCCACGCCATCTCGCCGGCGCTCTCGGGCACGACGGCGGTGGCGAACGCGTCGAGGCGCAGGCCGGGGCCGTCGGCGGTGACCACGACGGCGGCGGCACCGTCCCCGAAGACGCTGTTCGCGACGATCTGGTCCGGGTCGTCGCTCGCGCGGACGTGCAGGGTGCAGAGCTCGGCGCAGACGACCAACACGACGGCGCCCGGGTCCGCCTCGGCGAACGCGGCCGCGATCCGGAGTGCCGGGAACGCCGCGCAGCACCCCATGAACCCGATGTGGTGGCGGAAGACGTCACGACG
The DNA here is from genome assembly GCF_003814955.1 of Curtobacterium sp. PhB137. Taxonomy (NCBI): domain Bacteria; kingdom Bacillati; phylum Actinomycetota; class Actinomycetes; order Micrococcales; family Microbacteriaceae; genus Curtobacterium; species Curtobacterium sp. PhB137. The sequence goes on from NZ_RKQO01000008.1 coordinate 267,197, forward strand.
CAGGCGGAGCTCGGTCACGATGTCCAGGTCCGGGCCGGGCTGCGTGAACCCGGTGCACGACACCGTGACGACGTGCGTGACCGAGGCCGCGTCGACGTCTGCGCGGTCGAGCGCGTCACGAGCAGCCTCGACGAAGAGCGGCGGCGCGAGCTCGCGGTAGCGGTCGTTGCGGGTGCCCGTGGAGGGTGAGTGCAGCGCGCCGTCCGTGTCGCGGAACGCGCCCGCTGGACGGCTCCGGTCGAGTTCGGCCAGCACGGTGTGCCGGTGCTCGACCGCCGAGGCGTCGAAGGCTGCGGGGACGAGCCGCCGGCCGAGACGACCGAGTTCGGGCTGCGCAGCGAAGAGGTCTCGCACGGCAGCCTGCTCGAGCGTCGTCTCCGGGACGGCGGTTCCGATGGCGCGGATCGTTGCGGACACGACTCATCCTGTCACCGGGTCGCTGACGCGTCCCCAGGTTCTCCCACACCGCGCAACGGACACAGCACCGTGGTTTCCCACGGTGCTGTGTCCGGAACCTGGTTCCGCGGAACGGAACGGCGACTACGCCTGCTGCGCGCGCTCCAGCACCAGCTCACGGACGCGGGCGGCGTCCGCCTGGCCCTTCATGGCCTTCATGACGGCACCGATGATGGCGCCGGCGGCCTGGACCTTGCCGTCCTTGATCTTCGCGAGCACGTCCGGCTGGCCGGCGAGTGCCTCGTCGACCGCGGCGGTGAGCGCCGAGTCGTCGGACACGACCTTGAGCCCGCGGGCCTCGACGACCTGGGTCGGCGAGCCCTCGCCGGCGATGACGCCCTCGAGCACCTGGCGTGCCAGGCGGTCGGTCAGGTCGCCGGACTCGACGAGCGCGATGACCTCGGCGACGTGCTGCGGCGACACGAGGTCGCCGGGCTCGGCGTCCTGCGCGTTCGCGACACGGCTGATCTCGCCGGTCCACCACTTGCGGGCCGCCTGCGGCGCGGCTCCGGCGGCGACGGTGCCCTCGACCTGGTCGAGCAACCCACCGTTCACGACGTCCTGGAACTCCAGGTCGGCGAAGCCCCAGTCGCCCTTCAGGCGACGGCGGCGAGCCACCGGGGCCTCGGGCAGGGACGCACGGAGCTCCTCGACGACCGCGGGGTCCGGCACGACCGGCAGCAGGTCGGGCTCGGGGAAGTAGCGGTAGTCGTCGGCATCCGACTTCGGACGGCCGGCCGAGGTGCGGCCGGTGTCCTCGTGCCAGTGACGGGTCTCCTGCGTGATCGAGCCGCCGTCGGCCAGGATCGCGGCCTGGCGCTGGATCTCGTAGCGGATCGCACGCTCGACGGCACGGAACGAGTTGACGTTCTTCGTCTCGGTGCGGGTGCCGAGCTTCTCCTGGCCGCGGGGGCGCAGCGAGATGTTGGCGTCGCAGCGAAGGTTGCCGCGCTCCATGCGGGCCTCGGAGACACCGAGTGCACGCACGAGGTCGCGGATGACCTGCACGTACGCGGCACCGAGCTCGGGGGCACGGTGCTCGGCACCGAAGATCGGCTTCGTGACGATCTCGACGAGCGGCACACCGGCGCGGTTGTAGTCGACGAGCGAGTACTCGGCACCCTGGATGCGGCCGGTGGCACCACCGACGTGCGTCAGCTTGCCGGCGTCCTCTTCCATGTGGGCGCGTTCGATCGGGATGTTGAAGATCGTGCCGTCGGCCAGCTCGACCTCGACCTCGCCCTCGAACGCGATGGGCTCGTCGAACTGCGAGACCTGGTAGTTCTTCGGGTTGTCCGGGTAGAAGTAGTTCTTCCGGGCGAACCGCGACGACTCGGCGATCGAGCAGCCGAGCGCGAGGCCGAGCTGGATCGAGTACCGGACGGCCTGCGCGTTGACGACGGGCAGCGACCCGGGCAGCCCGAGGTCGACCGGCGTCACGTTCGTGTTCGGCTCGCCACCGAAGAAGTTCGGCGCGTCCGAGAACATCTTGGTCTTCGTCGCGAGTTCGACGTGCACCTCGAAGCCGAGCACCGGCTCGTAGCGCTCCAGCGCCTCGTCGAAGTCCATGAGCGCGTCCTTCTGCGCCATCAGATCACACCTTCCTGCGCAGCCGACTGCTGACTCTGGTCGAGGTCCGGGATCCGGTCGATGAGCGGGGCTCCCCACTGCTGTTCGAGCAGACGCTCGAGTGCCGCACCGTAGCGGTACAAGCGGGCGTCCTCGCGCTGCGGGGCCATCAGCTGGACGCCGACGGGCAGGCCGTCCTCGGGTGCGAGGCCGTTCGGGATGCTCATGCCGGGCACGCCCGCCAGGTTCGCCGGGATCGTGGTGAGGTCGTTGAGGTACATCGCGAGCGGGTCGTCGATGCGCTCACCGATCGGGAACGCGGTCGTCGGGGCCGACGGGCTGATGAGCAGGTCGACCTGGTCGAACGCGGCCTGGAAGTCGCGCTGCACGAGCGTGCGGACCTTCTGCGCCGAGCCGTAGTAGGCGTCGTAGTACCCGGCGCTCAGGGCGTAGGTGCCGAGGATGATGCGACGCTTCACCTCGGGACCGAACCCGGCCTCGCGCGTGGCGGCCATGACGTCCTCGACCGTCGCACCGTTCTCCGGCGTGACGCGCAGGCCGAAGCGCACCGAGTCGAACTTCGCCAGGTTCGACGAGGCCTCGGCCGGCAGGATCAGGTAGTAGGCGCTGATCGCGTAGGCGAACGACGGGGCGTCGATCTCGACGACGACCGCACCGGCCGACTCGAGCAGCGCGACGGTCTCCTGGAAGCGCTGGGTGACCCCGGCCTGGAAGCCGTCGCCACCGGCGAGCTCCTTCACCACGCCGACGCGCAGGCCGCGCAGCGTGTCCGCCTGCAGTCCTTCGCGGGCGGCGGCGGCCATCGAGGGCCAGGCGTCGGGGATCGAGGTGGAGTCGCGCGGGTCGTGCCCGCCGATGACGTCGTGCAGGAGCGCGGCGTCGAGGACGGTGCGGGCGACCGGGCCGATCTGGTCGAGGCTGGACGCCAGGGCGATCGCGCCGTAGCGGCTGACCCCGCCGTAGGTCGGCTTCACACCGACGGTGCCGGTGACGGCGCCGGGCTGACGGATCGAGCCACCGGTGTCGGAGCCGAGGGCGATGGGTGCCTCGTGCGCGGCGACGGCAGCGGCCGAGCCACCGCCGGACCCGCCGGGGATGCGGTCGAGGTCCCACGGGTTGTGGGTCGGTCCGTACGCCGAGAACTCGGTGGTCGAGCCCATCGCGAACTCGTCCATGTTGGTCTTGCCGAGCGGCACGAGGCCGGCGGCGCGGAGCTTCGCGACCGGGGTGGCGTCGTACGGCGGCATCCACCCTTCGAGGATCTTCGAGCCCGAGGTGGTCGGCATGTCCTGCGTGCACAGGACGTCCTTGATCGCGATCGGGACACCGGCGAGGGGCCCGAGGTCGTCGCCGGCCGAGCGACGCGAGTCGATCGACTTCGCGACGGCGATGGCGTTCTGGTTGACGTGCAGGAAGGCGTGCACGTCGCCGTCGACGGCGGCGATGCGGTCGAGGTGGGCCTGCGTGGCCTCGACGCTCGAGACGTCGCGCGCCACGAGGGCGTCGGCGAGCGCCGCGGCGCTCATCCGCGTGATGTCGGTCACTGTTCTTCTCCCAGGATGGCGGTCACTCGGAACCGTTCGCCGTCGGAGTCCGGCGCTCCGGAGAGCGCCTGCTCCTGCGTCAGCGTCTGGCCGACGACGTCGGGTCGGGTGACGTTGCCGAGCGGCACGGGGTGGCTCGTCAGCGGGACGTCGTCGGTCGCGACCTCGGCGACCTTGGCGACGCTCTCGACGATGTGCGACAGCTCCCCGGTCAGCTTCTCGATCTCGTCGGGCGTGAGTGCGATACGTGCGAGGTTCGCCAGGTGCGCGACCTGCTCGCTCGTGATGTCAGGCATGGTGCTCCGTCGATCGGTTCGTGGACGTCCGACAGTCTATTGGCTGCGGTCGATCACGCAGGCGCGGCTGTGGACGGCTGCCTGGAGGCCCGTCACCGGTCCGGCGGACCGGTGACGGGCCTCCAGGCGGCGTGGACCCGAGCCGTCACTTCCCGTTCTGGTCGCCCGCTGCCGGAGCCGCCGTGGCGGCGGGTGCCGCCGGTGCTGCCGGTGCTGCCGGCGCCGCAGGTGCAGCGGGTGCAGCGGTCTGCGTCGGCGTGGTCGGCGTCGACTGGTCGGCCTGCGACGGACCGGATCCCGACGACGCCGAGGACTGCGACTGCGACGACTGCGACGAGTGGCTCGCCTGCCCGATCATCGCCTGGCTCGGCGTGGGCAGGGCGTTCCCGCCGACCGTCTGGTCCAGGTACGCCATCATCGACTTCCCGACCCCGAACTTCGCGCTGTACCCGGTGGTGCCCTGCAGGAACGGCCAGTTCGCCAGGCTCACGCTCCCCTGCACGTTCCCGATCCAGGTGGCGTTCGTGTACTTCGTCGACGACGCGACGAGCCAGTTCTGCACGTCGCCGTCGGTGGTGCCGGTCTTCGCGAACTTCGGCACGCTGTCGCCGGGGTTCGCACTCGCGGCGGTGCCGGAGCCCGACAGCACGCCCTGCAGCGCGTAGTCGACGGTGCCGGCGACGTCCGCCGAGACCCCCTGCGTGCAGGACGACGGCGTCGGGGTGATCTTCGTGCCGTCCGACTCGGTGACCGAGTCGATCGCGGTCGGCGTGCAGACGACGCCGCCGTTCGCGAAGCCGGCGTAGGCCTCGGCCAGGTCGATCGGCGACAGCTCGTTGACGCCGAGGATCGACGAGGGGGTCTGCCCGAGGGCACCGCCGTCGGCGCGGTGGATCCCCATCGACTGTGCGAGCTGCGCGATCTTGCAGAGGTCGAGCTGCTTGCCCATCGCGCCGAAGGCGGTGTTGATCGACTCGACGGTGGCGGCCTGCACGGTCATCGACGCCGGCACGGACTCGGCGTTCGCGACCGGCCACGTCCCGCCGCTGACGTTCTGGCAGGAGTTCGTGAACTCCGAGTTCTGGAACGTGTGCTCGGTGGTCGACACCGATTCGGACAGGGTGTGGCCGGTCGCGAGCCACTCGGCCAGGGTGAACACCTTGTAGGTGGAGCCGGTCTGGAACCCGCCGGAGTTGCCGTAGCCGGAGTCCGCGCTGTAGTCCACCGCGGTCGACCCCGCTGCGGCGTTGTCGCCCTGCGTGTACGACGTGTTCTGCACCATCGACATGATGCGTCCGGTGCCGGGCTCGACGGTGACGTTGGAGCCGCCGACGTCGACGCCGGCCATCGTGGCCGGCACGTAGGTCGACAGTGCGGTCTGCGCCTGGCCCTGCAGGTCGAGGTCGAGCGAGGTGTGGATCTGCAGGCCCTTGGTGTCGAGCGTCGCGATGCGCGCCGCGGCGGTCTTGCCGAACGCCGGGTCCTGCAGCACCTGGTCGCGGACGTAGTCGCAGAAGTAGCCGGCGTCGTAGTTCGTCGCCGCGGTCGAGCAGCCGTTCGCGGTCTCGGTGATCTTCGGCGTGACCGGGGTCGCGATGGCCTTCGTCATCTCGGCCTTCGTGATCGACCCGTGCGCCTGCATGCGGCGGAGGACGTAGTCGCGTCGTTCCTTGGTGAGCGCGTAGCCGTTCGCCTGCCCGTTCGCCTTGTCACCGGGCACGTCGATGCGCAGGTTCGAGGGGTTGTTGAGGATCGCCACGAGCGTGGCCGACTGCACGAGCGACAGGTCCTTCGCGTGCACGCCGAAGTAGTACTCGGCACCGGCCTCGGCGCCGTACACCCGACCGCCGAGCCCGACGATGTTCAGGTACCCGGTCAGGATGTCGTCCTTCGAGTACTTCTTGTTCACCGCGATCGCGTACCGCATCTCCTGCAGCTTCCGCTGCGGGGTGACGCCGGCTGCGTCCTCGTAGCAGGCCTCCACCTTCTTCGCCGTGGCGGCCTGGTCCTTGCCGGTGAGCTCCTCGCACTGCTGCACGAGGACGTTCTTGACGTACTGCTGCGTGATGCTCGATCCGCCCTGGACGTCGCCGCCGACGACGGTCGCGGCGACTCCGCGCAGCGTGCCGAGGACGTCGATGCCGCCCTCGTCGTAGTAGCGGGGGTCCTCGGTGTCGATGGCGGCCTGCTTGAGCGTGTCCGCCATCTGGTCGGCCGCGACGTTCGTCCGGTTCTCGGCGTAGAACGACGCGATCTTGACCTGCTTGCCGCCCTTCGTCGCGTACACCGACGACACCTGCTGCGGCGTCTGCACGTCGAGGTAACTCGGCAGGTCCTCGAAGAACGCGACCGCACCCGAGGTGCCCTCACCCGCGACGGCGACCGCGGGCGTCACCGCGACGGCGACGAGCATGCCGGCGAGCACGGACATCACCACGAACATCAGGAGAGCACCAGGCCATCGCACCACACGCATGCCCCGAACCGTAGGGAGGCGGGCTGTACTGGTTCTGCCGTGGAACCGACTGAGGCTGCGCCGTCGCTCAGGTTGCCGCTCAGGCAACACCTGTCGCGGGTCGCGATCCGCGCGGGGTCGCGGATCCGGCCGGGAGGCCCGGTGCGGCCCCGGCACGTCGGCCGCCGGTCACGATCCGGTCACGCCCAGGGCCTCGCCCCGTCAGTCGCGGGGCTGCAGGTCCTGCGGACGGACCAGGTACATGTCGACCGACGCACCGACGACACCGTCGTCACCGGTGCTGCCGCGTCGGACCTGCTCGCGGACGAGGTCACCGCGGCCGATCCCGATCAGGGCGACGTCGTGCAGCGATGCGGTCCCCGGCTTGAGGTAGTCGTTGTGCCCGACCGGACGACGGAACAGGTCGCCGGCGGCCAGCGCGTCGGCACCGCCGGCCAGGTTCATCACGGTGGCGCCGAACGACGAACCGCCCGGGTCCGTGCCGTAGTACCCGGACCCGGCGATCGGGTCGCTGTGCGCGACACCGACGAACACCTCGTCCGAGGCGACGTCCAGGTCCGCCGCCGACCGGACGTCACTGCCCGGTGACCCGAGCACGGTGAGGGTGTCGGCGCTCATCCGTCCGGAGGCGAGCGCCATGAGCGCCGTCGTCGACCCGTACGAGTGCGCCACGATGTTCAGCCGGGGCTGGTCGCCGTCGCGGATCTGCCGCAGGCCGTCGACGGTGCGCTCGAGTCGCTGCGCCCCGGAGTCGGCGAGGCTGAGCGACATGATGTTCGACAGGTCGGGCGTGCGGTAGCCCATCCACGCCACGACGGCGACGCCCGTCCCGTCGCCGGAGCCGCCGGCCGCCAGCGGCGCGAGGGTCGCTTGTTCGCTCGCCAGGTCGTTGGCGGTGTTCGTGAAGTCGGCCATCTGCCCGGTCACGGTGAAGAACATCCCGGGGACGATGACGGTGACGTCCGCCGCGGTGTCGAGGTCACCGATGCTGATCGCCGCTCGCCCCGCCGCTCGGGTGTCGAGCGTGATGAGGAACCGCTGCGGGTCACCGGGTTCGCGCCGCAACGAGTCCCGCACCTGTCCGAGCATCGCGGCGTGCGCGGCTCCGGTGTCGGGGTCGGCGAGTCCCGTGGTCAGGGTCGACCGGTTCGCGCGGTCGCGGACGGCGTACGGCACGCCCTCGAGGTTGCCGATGATCGACGGCGCGTGGACCAGGAGCGTGCCCTGTTCGTCGGCGCCGAGTCCCGCCCACCACTGCGCGACGACGGCCGCCGCGGGCGGGTCGTCCTGCGCGGTCGCCACGACACGGCGGTCGTCGGCGGCACGGCGCAGGTCACCGGCGCCGAGGACCCCGAGGTCGTCGAGGAACGCCCGACCGTGCGCGTCGGCGACGGTGTCGACGTCGATCTGTCCCCCGGTCATGACCGGCTGGGGCACCGCGTGGCGCTCGGAGACGAGCGCGACCGTCACGGTGGCCGTGGCGGCATGGGTCGGAGGCGCGACGGGGGCCTCGATCACTCCGAGCGAGTGCATCGAGGCGGTGAGCAGAGCCGCGGCGATGAGCAGCAATCGGGTCTCCCCCTGGAAGGCCGTCCCGCCGTCTCCCTGCAGACGACGGGTGATGCTCTGTCGAGTGTAAGGAGAATGCCCGAGGATCGGTCATGCGCGATGCAACTTGTCCCCCGAACTGGGTGCGTCGCACGGCGCGCCGCAGTGTGCGGCCACATCGCGGTCGTGCTCGTCGCCCCGGCTCAGCCCTCGGGCGCGGGCACCTCTGGCTCGGGGAGCGCGCTCGGCCCCTCGGTCACGAGCAGGTGGAACTGCTCGGCGTCGATGATCCGGAGCCCCAGCTGCTCGGCCTTCGTGAGCTTCGACCCGGCCCCGGGACCCGCGGCCACGAAGTCGGTCTTCTTGCTGACGCTCGACGCCGCCTTGCCGCCGGCGGTGATGATCGCCTCGAGCGCGCCCTCGCGCGTGTACCCCTCGAGGGACCCGGTCGCCACGACCGTGACGCCGCTCAGGACACCGCCCTCGATCGTCGCGCCCCCGGGGCCGGGGTGGTCCGGCGTGGTGAACTGCACGCCCGCCGTCGTCCAGCGGTCGATGATCTCGCGGTGCCAGTCGACCTCGAACCACGCGAGCAGGGCGTCGGCGATGATCCCGCCGACCCCGTCGACCGCCGCGAGTTCCTCGCGCGAGGAACTGCGGATCCGGTCGAGCGACCCGAAGTGGTTCGCGAGCGCCCGCGCCGCGACCGGTCCGACGTGGCGGATGCTCAGCCCCACCATGATGCGCCAGAGCGGTTTCGTCTTCGCCGCGTCGATGTTCGCGAGCATCTCGAACGCGTTCTTCGACGGGAAGCGGCTCGGCTCGCCGGTGTAGTCCGCACCGCGTGCTTCGGGGTCGAACGGCGGGTCGGTCTTCTTGCGCGCGCGGCTGAACGGGGTCACGCGCTTCGGGGCACCGGCGTCGTCGACCTTCTCCATGCCGGTCTCGGCGTCGCGGACGATCACCTCGATCGGGACGATGTCCTGCATCGTCAGGTCGAACAACCCGGCCTCGGTCACGAGCGGCGGGGTCTCCGGGTGCAGCGGCTGCGTGAGCGCTGCGGCTGCGACCTCGCCGAGGCCCTCGATGTCGAGCGAACCGCGCGATGCGATGTGCTCGACCCGACCGCGGACCTGCGCGGGGCAGCTCTTCGCGTTCGGGCAGCGGAGGTCGATGTCGCCTTCCTTCGCGGGGGCGAGCTCGGTGCCGCACTCCGGGCAGTGCGTCGGCATCACGAACTCGCGCTCCGTGCCGTCGCGCAGGTCGATGACCGGCCCCAGGACCTCGGGGATGACGTCGCCGGCCTTCCGCAGCACGACGGTGTCGCCGATCAGGACGCCCTTCGCCTTGACCACCTGCTGGTTGTGCAGGGTGGCCTGGCGGACGACCGACCCGGCGACCTCGGCCGGGGCCATCACCGCGAACGGGGTCGCACGCCCGGTCCGCCCGACGCTGACGACGATGTCGACGAGCTCGGTGTGGACTTCTTCCGGCGGGTACTTGTACGCGATCGCCCACCGGGGTGCGCGAGACGTCGAGCCGAGTTCCTCGTGCAGGGCGAGGTCGTCGACCTTGATGACGACGCCGTCGATCTGGTGCTCGACCGAGGCACGGCGGTCGCCCGTGGAGCGGACGAAGGCGTTCACCTCGTCGATGGTGTCGAAGACCCGGTAGTGGCTGCTCGTCGGCAGCCCCCAGGTCTCGAGCAGCTCGTACACCTCGGACTGCGAGCGGACGTCGGTCTCCTGCTCGAGTTCGCGCACGGGCCACGCGCCGATGCCGTGCACGAGCATCCGCAACCGCCGGAGCCGGTCGACCATGAGCGCACGCTTCGCCTCGGACTTGCCCTCTTCCTTCTGGCGGAGGGACCCGGCGGCGGCGTTGCGCGGGTTGGCGAAGACGCGCTCCCCCGCCTCGCGCTGGTTCGCGTTGAGCTCGTCGAACTCGGCGACCGGGAAGAAGATCTCGCCGCGGACCTCGACCAGGGGCGGGTGGCCCGTCCCCGACAGCCGGTCCGGGATCGTGCCCATCGTCCGGACGTTGCCGGTGACGTCCTCGCCCACGACACCGTCACCTCGGGTCGCCGCTGACACCAACCGGCCGTGCTCGTAGCGCAGGTTGATCGCGAGGCCGTCGATCTTCAGCTCGGTCAGGAACCGGACACGCTCGGCGCCGGCGTCGCGCTGCACCTTGACGGCCCACTCGGTGAGCTCGTCGGGGCTGAACACGTTGTCGAGCGACAGCATCCGCTCGGCGTGCTCGACCGGCGCGAACTGCGTGGTCTGCGCCTGGCCGCCGACGGTCTGGGTCGGGCTGTCCTCGGTCAGGAGCTCCGGGAACCGCTGCTCGATCGCGGCGAGCCGTCGGACCAGCACGTCGTAGTCGGCGTCGGCCTCCGGTGATCCGTTGTCGCCCTGGTAGTACGCCTGTCGCAGCTCGTTGATGCGGGCCCGCAGCCGGTCGACCTCGCGCCCGGCCTGGGCGGCGTCGAGCCCGTCGGGGTCGATGGTCTCGAACGTGGCGTCGGTCTCGCTCATGCCATCAGTTCTACCGTGTGCCACCGACGGCGCGTGCAGCGGACCCACCGCCCGGGAGCGGCGGTCTCAGGCGTCGACGGGGACGGCGCTGACGGTGCTGTCGATCGTGCACTGTCCGAGCACCCGGGTGCCGACGTAGACCACGGCCGTCTGCCCCGGGGCGACCCCGTGCAGCGGCTCGTCGACGTCGATCACGAGCACGTCGTCCTGCACCCGCGCCGTCGCCGGCACCGGGTCGGCGTGCGCCCGGATCTGCACGTCGCACGCGAACGGCGTCTGCGGGTCGGCGGGTGCGGTGCCGGCCCACGTGAAGCGGGAGCCCGACATCGACGACACGGCCAGGGCCTCCTTCGGACCGACCACGACGGTGTTGTCCTTCGGGCGGATCTCGAGCACGAACCGGGGCTTGCCGTCGGCGGCGGGGCGCCCGAGCGACAGTCCGCGGCGCTGCCCGACCGTGTAGCCGTGCGCGCCGTCGTGCGAACCGACGACGGTGCCGTCGCGCTCGACGACGTCACCGGTCTCGCTGCCGACACGGTCGGCGAGCCAGCCGCGGGTGTCGCCGTCGGGGATGAAGCAGATGTCGTAGGAGTCGGGCTTCTGGGCGACGGTCAGCCCACGCTCGGCGGCCTCGGCCCGCACCTCGTCCTTCGACGGGGTCGCCCCGAGCGGGAACATCGCGTGCTGCAGCTGCTCGGCGGTCAGGACCCCGAGCACGTAGGACTGGTCCTTCGCCCAGGCGGCGGAGCGGTGCAGCTCACGCGAGCCGTCCGGACCGGTGACGATCGAGGCGTAGTGCCCGGTCGCGACAGCGTCGAACCCGAGCGCCAGGGCCTTCTCGAGCAGGGCGGCGAACTTGATCCGCTCGTTGCACCGCATGCAGGGGTTCGGGGTGCGGCCGGCCTGGTACTCGGCGACGAAGTCGTCGACGACGTCCTCCTTGAACCGGGCCGAGAAGTCCCACACGTAGTAGGGGATGCCGAGGGCGGACGCGGCGCGCTGGGCGTCCATCGAGTCCTCGATCGTGCAGCACCCGCGACTGCCGGTGCGGAGCGTGCCCGGCATCCGGCTCAACGCCAGGTGCACGCCGACCACGTCGTGCCCGGCGTCGACCGCCCGGGCAGCAGCCACCGCCGAGTCGACCCCACCGCTCATCGCCGCCAGAACACGCATGCCTCCAGGGTAACCCGCCGACGAACCCGTACCGCTGGCGTACCGTTGGTCGAGCGATGGCCACGACGGGGAACGACTCATTCGACTTCCGGTCCGTCCTGTTGTCCGGGTTCCTGCCCGCGGCACTGTTCGCCATCGGCGAGGGCGCGATCATCCCGATCATCCCGATCGCCGCGGACTCCCTCGGCGCGACCCTGGCGTTCGCGGGCTTCGTCGCGTCGCTCATCCTGGTCGGCGAACTCATCGGCGACGTGCCGTCCGGCATCGTCGTCGCGCGGATCGGCGAGCGGAACGCGATGATCGGCGCCGCCCTGGTGTCGGTCGGCGGCCTCGTCGTCTGCACGACCGCGGCGAACGCGTGGGTGCTCGCCCTCGGGGTGTTCCTGGTCGGCGTCTCGACCGCGGTGTTCGCCCTGGCACGGCACGCCTACATGACCACCGCGATCCCCGTCCGCATCCGAGCCCGGGCGCTGTCGAGCCTGGGCGGGGTGTTCCGCTTCGGGTACTTCGTCGGACCGTTCCTCGCCGCCGGTGTGATCCACCTGACCGGCACCACCGCGAGCGCCTTCTGGATCCACGTCGTGTGCTGCCTGGCGGCGGCGACAGTGCTCCTGGTGCTGCGCGACCCGGCGACGGGTGCACGCGGTCTGCGGTTGCCGCCACGGGCCTCCCGGTCGGGGTCGGACGCGACCGGCGTGACCGAGCCGTCCACCGACACCGGAGCGGTCTTCGTCGGCAAGGAAGCACACGGCCTCTTCCGGACCCTCCGCACGAACCGGGCCGTGCTGCTGCGGCTCGGCAGCGGCGCCGCGCTCATCGGCGCGATGCGCGCCGGACGCCAGGTGATCCTGCCGCTGTGGGCGGTCAGTGTCGGGTTGAACGACTCGACGGCCGCTCTGATCATCGGCATCGCCGGTGCCGTCGACTTCGCGCTGTTCTACACGAGCGGCCAGATCATGGACCGCTGGGGGCGGTTGGCGAGCGCACTCCCCTGCATGCTCGGGCTGAGCATCAGCTACTTCCTGCTCGCCTGGAGCGGGCACCTCGACGCGCGGGTCGGCTGGTTCGTGGGGATCGCGATGGGGATGTCGCTCGCCAACGGCGTCGGCTCCGGCATCCTCATGACGCTCGGTGCCGACCTCGCCCCGCGCGACGACCCGGCGCCGTTCCTCGGAGCCTGGCGCTTCACCGGCGACTTCGGGTCCGCTGCTGCGCCGCTCGTGATCTCCGGGGTGACGGCCGTCGCGACGATCGCGGTGGCCAGCGGCGTGATGGGCGTGCTCGGCCTGATCGGTGCCGGTGTGCTGCTGCGGTACGTGCCGCGGTACCTGCCGCGCCAGCTCCGCTGACGCGCGCCGCGCGCAGCCGTTTCCCACGACTCGGTGCGAGGTTGCCCACTCGGTGCGCGCTTTCTGCGCCGCACGGAGTGATCAACCTCGCACCACCGACGTCCGCCGACGTCCGCCGACGTCCGCCGACGTCCGTCTCGCCGCGCGCGCTCGGTAGACTGCCGCTGCTCGCGGGAGTGGTGGAATCGGTAGACACGCAGGATTTAGGTTCCTGTGCCCCAGGCGTGAGGGTTCGAGTCCCTCCTTCCGCACCGACCGTTGCGTGCTCGCGCATCTCATACCACCGAGGGACGTTCCGGTCACGCGCGGACGGTACCCTCGTCGTGCGGGTGACCCTCCCGTCACCGCATCTGCACGACCGGAAGAGACATGCACTCCGTCGCACTCGCCCTGATCCCATGGCTGGATCCGCAGTACATCCTCGACCACTTCGGGGCGGTCGCAGTGCTCGTCGTCTGTGCGATCGTCTTCGCCGAGACCGGTCTGCTGATCGGCTTCATCTTCCCGGGCGACAGCCTGCTCGTCATCACCGGCCTGTTCGCGTTCGACCGCGGCGGCGAGATCGGCGGCATCCCGATCTGGGTCGCGGCCCTGATGATCGGCGCTGCGGCGTTCCTCGGTGGGGAGCTCGGCTACTACATCGGCAAGAAGGCCGGCCCGCCGATCTTCGAGCGCAAGGAGAGCGGTCTGTTCTCCAAGGCGAACGTCGAGCGGACCAACGCGTTCTTCCACCGGTTCGGCCCGCTCGCGGTGATCCTGGCGCGCTTCGTGCCGGTCGTCCGCACCTTCGCGCCGATCGCCGCCGGCGTCGGCCGCATGGACTACAAGAAGTACTCGCTCTACAACGCGATCGGCGCCGTCGTCTGGGGTGTCGGTGTGACGTTCCTCGGGTACTTCATCGGGCACATCCCGTTCGTCGCCCACATCGTGCGCGAGTACATCGACATCATCCTGCTCGCCGCCGTCCTGGTCACCGTCGTGCCGATGGCGCTGACCTACATCCGGAACGCCCGCAAGGCGAAGAAGCGCGAGCACCAGGCCGAGTCGACGGCCGTCGACCCGCAGCTGTAGCGGTACGCCGGACCGGATGCGACAGGCCCACACCGTTCGGTGTGGGCCTGTCGTCGTCGCAGGTGGGCAGTTCAGAGCCCGAAGTGCTCCCGCACGACCGGCGCGATGCCCCGGAACGCCTTGCTGCGGTGCGACAGCGCGTTCTTCTCGTCGCGGGTGAGCTCGGCCGACGACCGGTCGGCGTCGTCCGGCCGGAACACCGGGTCGTAGCCGTGTCCGCCGTCGCCGACCGGCGCGGTCAGCACCTCGCCGTTCCACACCGCTTCGACCACGTGCTCGAACCCGTCGGGCGTGACGAACGCGGCCGCGCACACGAAGGCGGCGGTCCGCTCCACGACGCCGTCGAGGTTCTGCAGCAGCAGCGCGATGTTGTCGGCGTCCGACCGGGTGCCCGCGTACCGCGCCGAGTGGATGCCCGGGGCGCCGTCGAGCGCGTCGACCGCGATGCCGGAGTCGTCGGCGAGCGCCGGCAGCCCGGTGTGGGCGACCGCGGCGCGGGCCTTGATCAGGGCGTTCGCGGCGTAGGTGTCGCCGTCCTCGACCGGCTCGGGGCCGTCGTAGCCGACCAGCTCGACGCCCTCGCCCAGCGCCGACCCGAGGATCTCGCGCAGTTCCACGACCTTGCCCTGGTTGTGGGTGGCCAGGACGACGGTGCCGGTCACGCCAGCCCCAGCACGGACTTCTGGATCGCCGCGAGCGACTGGTTGCCGGCCAGGCCCAGGTCGAGCAGGACGTTCAGCTCGTCGCGGTCGAACGGCGCGTGCTCGGCGGTCCCCTGCACCTCGATGAACTTGCCCGACCCGGTCGTGACGATGTTCATGTCGGTGTCGGCGGCGGAGTCCTCGGTGTACGCCAGGTCGAGCATCGGTTCCCCCTTGACGATGCCGACAGAGATCGCCTGCACGCTGTCGGTGAGCGGGGTGGCCTTCTTGCCGATGAAGCCCTTGCCGCGGCCCCACTCGATCGCGTCGACCATCGCCACGTAGGCGCCGGTGATCGACGCCGTGCGGGTGCCGCCGTCGGCCTGC
This sequence comes from Curtobacterium sp. PhB137, assembly GCF_003814955.1. Taxonomy (NCBI): domain Bacteria; kingdom Bacillati; phylum Actinomycetota; class Actinomycetes; order Micrococcales; family Microbacteriaceae; genus Curtobacterium; species Curtobacterium sp. PhB137. Next base: position 282,265 of record NZ_RKQO01000008.1, read on the forward strand.
AGCACGTCGCAGTCGATGACCAGGGTGTTCTCCCCGAGGGCCTTCGTGTCGACCACGGCGCGGAGCGAACGCCCGATCAGCCGGGAGATCTCGTGGGTGCGGCCACCGACCTTGCCCTTGATCGACTCGCGCTGCATGCGCTCGTTCGTCGACCGCGGCAGCATCGAGTACTCGGCGGTGACCCAGCCGGTTCCCTTGCCGGCGAGCCAACGGGGCACGCCGTTCGTGAACGAGGCCGTGCAGAGCACCTTGGTGTTGCCGAACGAGATGAGCGCGCTGCCCTCGGCCTGCGTGCTCCACCCCCGCTCGATGGTGACGGGACGGTGTTCCTCGGCCTGGCGGCCGTCGATGCGGGTGGTCATGGTGTCCTTTCGGTCCGGCCTGGAGGCGCGGTGCGGGTCATCGGGGCGGGCGGCGGCTGGCGGCTGGTCGCCGCTCAGGCCCGCCCACGGGGCAGCGTGATGGCGCCGGTCTCGAGGTGGCCGACGCGGACGATCTCGGGGCCGAGGAACCGGCGGGCGAGCCGCAGGAACCCGTCCTCGTCGTCGCCGGTCGACTCGAACGAGTACGTCGGGGCGGTGGTGGAGGTGCGTTCGAGGCCGTGCTCGACGAGCCGGCGGTACACGTCGTTGGCGGTCTCCTCGGCACTCGACACCAGGGTGACGTCCGGGCCCATCACGTACTGGATGGCGGCGGACATCAGCGGGTAGTGGGTGCAGCCGAGCACGAGGGTGTCGACGTCGGCGGCGCGGATCGGGTCGAGGTAGCCGGCGGCGACCTCGCGCAGCTCCGGCGACGAGGTGTCCCCCGCCTCGACGAACTCGACGAACCGCGGGCACGCCGCCAGGGTCAGGCTGACGTCGGAGGCCACCGCGAAGGCGTCCTCGTAGGCGCGCGAGGTGATGGTGCCGACCGTGCCGATGACGCCGATGCGCCCGGTCCGGGTCTGCTTCACGGCGGCGCGGGCGGCTGGCTGGATGACCTCGACCACCGGGATGCCGTACGCCTGCTCGTACCGTTCGCGGGCGTCGCGGAGCACGGCCGACGACGCCGTGTTGCAGGCGATGACGAGGGCCTTGACGCCGAGTTCGACCAGGTCGTCCATGACCTCGAGCGCGTAGCGGCGGACGTCGGCGATGGGCTTCGGGCCGTACGGCGAGTGCACGGTGTCGCCGACGTACCGGATGCTCTCGCGCGGCAGCTGGTCGATGATCGCGCGGGCCACCGTGAGCCCGCCGACCCCGCTGTCGAAGACTCCGATCGGTGCATCCGTCACGGTGACCAGCGTACCGACGCGCGCTGCGGACGTCGGGACCGACCGCCTGCGCGCCGCGGGCCGCACGCCCGAGGCGATCCGGGCCTCCCGGAGGTCACGACACTAGTGTCGACAGCGTGACCAGCGCGCTCCTGACGGACCAGTACGAACTCACCATGGTCGACGCGGCCCTGAAGGACGGGACCGCCCACCGGCGCTGCGTCTTCGAGGTGTTCGCCCGGCGACTGCCCGACGGTCGTCGCTACGGCGTCGCGGCCGGCCTCGGCCGGTTCCTGACCGCCCTCGGCGACTTCCGCTTCGGCGACGACGAGATCGGGTTCCTGCGCGACCGCGGGGTCATCGACGAGGGCACCGCAGCCTTCCTCGCCGACTACCGGTTCACCGGGGACGTCCGGGCGTACCGCGAGGGCGAGGTCTACTTCCCCAACTCCCCGATCCTGCAGGTCGAGGGCACGTTCGCCGAGGCCGTCGTGGTCGAGACGCTCGCCCTGTCGGTCTTCAACGCCGACTCCGCCATCGCCTCGGCCGCCGCGCGCATGGTCTCCGCCGCCGACGGGCGTCCGCTCGCCGAGATGGGCTCCCGCCGCACCGGCGAGTGGAACGCCGTCGCCGCAGCACGGGCCGCGTACATCGCCGGGTTCGGCGCGACGAGCAACCTCGAGGCCGGCCGCACCTGGGGCATCCCGACGATGGGCACCGCGGCGCACGCCTTCACCCTGCTGCACGACTCCGAGGAAGCGGCGTTCCGGTCGCAGCTCGACGCCCTCGGCAACGGCACGACGCTGCTCGTCGACACCTACGACATCGAGCAGGCCGTCGAGACCGCCGTCCGGCTGACCGACGGCAAGCTCGGCGGTGTCCGCATCGACAGCGGCGACCTGCCCTCGGTCGTCGCGGCCGTCCGGGCGCAGCTCGACCGGCTCGGCGCGACCGACACGAAGATCACGGTCACGAACGACCTGGACGAGTACACGATCGCGGCCCTCCGTGCGGCCCCGGTCGACTCGTACGGCGTCGGCACCTCGGTGGTCTCCGGCTCGGGGCACCCGGCCGCCGGCATGGTCTTCAAGCTCGTGGCGCACCAGTCCGCCGACGGCGACGACTGGGTCGCCGTGGCGAAGAAGTCAGCGGACAAGGCCTCGATCGGTGGCCGCAAGGAAGCCGGCCGACGCCTGCGCAACGGTGTCGCCACGGCCGAGGTCGTGCTCACCGCCGGACAGGTCGGCCCCGACGAGCGCCCGCTGCTCGTGCCCGTGGTCACCGGCGGCGAGGTCGATCCGGCGTTCCTCGGAGCGCAAGGTGTCGAGGCCGCGCGGGCGCACCACAAGCGGGCGAAGGCCGAGCTGCCGGCGGACGCCGCGCGCATCGGTCGCGGCGACCCCGCGATCCCCACCCTGGTGATCTAGCGCGCCGCTGCGCGCCGCTGCGCATCGCTTGGTGAGCAGAAATGGTCGGGTCCCCGAAGGCGACCCGACCATTTCTGCTCACGATGCGCAGGCTGCGCCTACTCGGACTTCATCTTCTCGTAGATGGCCTTGCAGTCCGGGCACACCGGGAACTTCTCCGGGTCGCGGCCCGGGATCCACTTCTTGCCGCACAGCGCCTTGACCGGCTTGCCGGACAGGGCGGACTGCAGGATCTTGTCCTTCTTGACGTAGTGCGAGAACCGCTCGTGGTCGCCGGGTTCGATCGCTTCGTCTTCGAGGAGCTTCTCGAGCTCCCGGTCCATCACGTCGAGGCCGCCGCCTGGTTCCGTCATGCTCATGGGTCCAGGGTACGACGGTCTGCGCACGTTGGTCTGCGCACCTCGAGTTCGTTCCGGAACGCTAGTTGCGCTGCGCCGCGGCCAGCAGGTCCGGGCCGCGCCGGTCGAACAGCCGCCCGCCCGCGAAGATCCCGATGACGAGCACGACCGCGCCGACCCCGATGCCCACCGCGAGCGTCAGCATCGACCACGGCTCAGCGCCGCGGACGAAGGCCAGCACCGCGAGCCACGCCGCCGGGACGGTGCAGAGCACGATGCCGATCACCATCATCGACTGCGCGACCGTCGCCGTCACCCCCGCGGCCTGCGGCTGCTGGAACGGGTGGTCGCCCGGCCGCACGGTCGGGTAGGGCAGCAGCACGGACACGACGCTCGACAGCCCGAGTCCGGACAGCAGGGCGCTGGCGCTCACGCCGATCAGCAGCGGGAACACCGTCCAGTCGTCGAACAACCAGGCGGACACCGCCGAGCCGGCCACGATCGCCGGCGCACCGACGACGAGCACAGGGACGACACGGCCGAGACGGTCGCTCCACCCGGGAGCCCCGGAGGCGACGTGCAACCACACCGCGGTGTTGTCGTACGAGACGTCGTTGTGCGGCAGGAACCCGGCGATCAGCGCCATGAGCGGCAACGGCACGAGCGCGGTCCAGTGCCACGGCACCCCGGCGACCCCGAGCGGGATGACGACGAGCGGGACGAACAGGATGATCAGGTACGAGGTGCGGTACCGCGGGTCGCGCACCCAGTAGGTCAGGGCGCGGGCGGCGACGGCGGCGACCGGAGTCGAGCCGAGCCGGTCGAACCAGCCGAGCCCCTGGTAGCGCCGGGTCCGGGTGCGACCGTCGACGGTGTCGAGCGCCCGACCGACGAGCGCCCACCACGCCCAGGCCAGCAGGGCGACGACGGCGATCGCGACGAGCAGCTTGAGGAACCCGGTGCCGACGTGGCCGCTGGCGACCTCGGCGGGCACGGCCCAGGCAGCGCCCCACGGCGTCCACCCCGCGACGTCCGCGACGCGTTGCATCTCGGTGCCCTCGGGGTCGAGCCAGTCGACGCGGAGCAGCAGCGAGACCGCCGGGATCGCGAGCACGATGATCACGAGCGCGACGAGCCACCCGGCGTCGCGGGACCGGTGCGGGCCGATCAGCCGCGAGCCGACGGTGCAGCACACGCGGACCAGGAGCGCGCAGGTGGCGATCGCGAGCAGGCCGCCGATCACCGCGAGCACACCGGTGCCGGCGTCACGCGCCCAGGCGATCGACTGGGCGACGGCCACGACGACGACCCCGATCACCGGGACGCCGATCAGCCCGGCGACGACGAGGCCGATCGCGAGCCCGCGACGGCCGATGCCGAAGACCGCGAAGCGCCGCGGGTCGAGCTGGTCGCTCCGTCCGACGACGAGCGGGACGACGGTGAACGCGAACGCGATGAGCGTGCCGACCGGCACGGTGACCGCGCGGGCCGTGTCGGGGTCGGCGGACCGCAGCGCGACCGTCTGCGTCGCGACGAACACGGCGGCGAGGAGCCCGACGAGGCTGCCGAGCACGACGAGCACGGACCGGCGGGCGCTGCCGCGGACCTCGCCCGCGAGCAGGTCGGCCCTCAGCCGGAGAAGCTGTGCAACCATTCCATGCTCTCTGCCACGACGCGGCCGCCCGCGAGTTCGACGAACTTGTCCTCGAGGCTCTTGCGACCGCGCACCTGGGCCATGGTCCCCGAGGCGAGGACCTTGCCGCCGACGATGATGGCGACGGAGTCGCAGGTGCGCTGCACGAGCTCCATGGAGTGGCTGGAGAGCACGACGGTGCCGCCACCGCGCGTGTAGCGGCGCAGGATGTCGGTGATGGTCGCGGCGCTCACGGGGTCGACCGACTCGAACGGTTCGTCGAGCACGAGGACCCGCGGAGAGTGGATGAGCGTGGCGGCCAGGGCGATCTTCTTCGCCATGCCCACCGAGTAGTCGGCGACCTGGCGACCGAGCGCCTCGCCGAGCCCGAACGCCTCGGCCAGGTCGGTGCTGCGCTCGCGGGCCGTGGCACCGTCGAGACCGCGCAGGGTGGCCGAGTAGTAGAGCAGCTGCGCACCGGTGAGGCGGTCGAACAGCCGCAGGCGGTCCGGCAGCACGCCGAGGCTGCGCTTGGCGGCCGTGGGGTCGGCCCAGACGTCGTGGTCCAGGACCGTCACGGACCCGGCGTCGGGACGCAGCAGACCGGTGATCATCGACAGGGTGGTCGTCTTGCCGGCGCCGTTCGGGCCGACCACGCCGAAGATCGAGCCCTGGCGGATCTCGAGGTCGACCTCGTCGACGGCGAGGGTCTGCCCGTACCGCTTGACGAGGCCGTCGGCGGCGAGCACGACGGGCTGCAGCTTCTGCGGGGCCTTGGGCGCGGTGGCCCGGGGAGCACGCTTCTTCGCGGCGGAGCTCGTCGCGGCGTCCGCCTCCGGTGCGTCGGTGTCCGGTGCGCCCTGCGCTGCGTGCGCGGTCGCGTCCGTCGCGGACTTCGCGGACGTCGCGTCGCTCGACGCGGGGCCGGGAGGCACGGTGCCGGTCGTGCCGGCGGCCTTCGCCGGTCGCTTGGTGCGTTGCTTCGTGGTGCGCGCCTTGGCAGGTCGGGCGCCGGTGGTCGTCGTCGGGGCCGCTGCCGCGGCACGGGCCGCGGGACCGGGCGCTGCGGTGCCGGGCACTGCGTCCGACTGCGGCTCGGTGACCGGATCGGTGTCGGCGGCCGTGGTGTCGGCAGCCGTGGTCTCGTCGGTCATCTCGTCATCAACGGAGGCGTCGCGCGCATCCGGTTCCCCCATGTCGTCGTCGTCGGCGTCGTCCCCCGCCGCGGCGTCCACCCGGTCGGCGGCACGCTCGTCGGCGTCCTGCTCGTCGGTGTCACTCGCTTCGGTCATCCAAGCAGCGTCGGTCGTGGCGTACACGTCCTCGTTCTCTGCTCTGGCGGCCATCGCCCAACCGTACCAACGCTCTCCGGACAGCGGGGAACCGCCCGCTACAGTGTCACGAAATGAGTACGAAGCGCGGCGGACCTACCCCTTGAGCGGGTGTTTCCGTATCATTCACCAGGGCACGAAGAAGTGTTCACCACTTGGAAACCTGCTCCGGCGGGCTCTCCGACACCGTGCAGCGGCCGCCCTCGTGGCCCGCGGCGTCCGGTTCTCGGCGAACTCGGACGTTCCGCGAGCAGACTCGACGAGGCCCGCCCGTGCCCCAGGGCGCGCGGGCGGACACCAGAAGGGACCAGCATGACCACGCAGATCGTGATCCTCGCAGCGGGGATGGGCAGCCGGCTCGGCCGCAGCCTGCCGAAGCCGCTCACGGAGCTCAGTGACGGCCGCACCATCATGCAGCAGCAGTTCGACAACATCCGCGCCGCGTTCGGTTCGAGCGCCCGCGTGACGATCGTCGTCGGCTACAAGTCGGAGCACATCGTCGAGGCCTTCCCCGACGCGTCCTTCGTCTACAACGAGTCCTACGACTCCACCAACACCTCGAAGAGCCTGCTGCGCGCCCTCAAGGCGACCGGCAAGAGCGGTGTCCTCTGGATGAACGGCGACGTGGTCTTCGACCCGATGGCGCTCGTCCGTGCGGCCGACATGATCGATGAGGACCACTCGTTCGTCAGCGTCAACACCGACAAGGTCTCCGACGAAGAGGTCAAGTACACCGTCGACGCCGAGGGCTTCATCCACAAGCTCTCGAAGCAGGTCGTCGGCGGGCTCGGCGAAGCCGTCGGCATCAACTACGTGTCGGCGAACGACAAGCAGGCCCTCATCCGCCAGCTCGGTCGCGTCGACGACCAGGAGTACTTCGAGGGCGGCATCGAGGCTGCCATCGCCGAGGACGGGCTACGCTGGTCCCCGATCGACATCTCCGACCTGTACGCGGTCGAGATCGACTTCGCCGAGGACCTCGAGCGCGCGAACAACCTGTTCGCCTGAACCTCCGTCAGGACCCCTTCGGCGGTTCCGCCCGAAGGGAAACCGTGACCACAGCGAGCGCGCCGACCGTGCCCGCGGCTGCCGCACCAGCGGCGACCCGGAGCGCCGGTCGGCGCTATCGTCATGCCCTCTGGCTGCTGACCGTCCGCGACCTCCGGGTCCGGTACTCGACGTCGGCGCTCGGGTACGTCTGGTCGATCCTCGACCCGCTCGTGATGTCGGCGATCTACTGGTTCGTCTTCACCCAGGTGTTCCACCGCGGTTCGGTCGGTGAAGACCCGTACATCGTCTTCCTGCTCTCCGCGCTGCTGCCGTGGATGTGGTTCACCGGGGGCGTCTCGGACTCCACGCGGGCGTTCATCAAGGAGTCGAAGCTCATCCGCTCGACGACGATCCCCCGCACCATCTGGGTCGCGCGGATCGACGCGTCGAAGGGCATCGAGTTCCTGCTGAGCCTGCCGGTGCTGGCGGCGTTCGCGATCGCGACGGGTGCGCACCTGCACTGGCAGGTCGTCTTCTTCCCGCTGGCGATCGTGCTGCAGTGCGCGCTGGTGTACGGCCTCGGCCTGATCGTCGCGCCGCTCGTCGTCTTCTTCCGCGACCTCGAGCGGGCGACCAAGCTCGTCCTGCGCTTCCTGTTCTACGCATCGCCGATCATCTACGGCACGCACGCGCTGCCCGACGCCCTGCGCCCCATCGCCGCGGTCAACCCGCTCACCGGCATCTTCGGGATGTACCGCGCCGCGTTCTTCCCGAGCCAGCTCGACTGGCTCGAGGTCGGGGCGTCGGTGGTCATCACGGGCATCGTCCTGGTCATCGGCTTCGCGGTGTTCCGACGCAGCGAGCACCGCGTGCTGAAGGAGCTGTGATGACCGCCACCGACCAGACCCGACGTACCGAGACCGTCGCGCCGGTGATCTCCGTGCGCGACGCCGGCATCTGCTTCAAGCGCAACCGACGGGCGAGCCGCAACTTCAAGGACCTCTTCGCCGGACGCGGCCGCCGCAAGCGTGCCGACGAGTTCTGGGCGCTCCGCAACGTGTCGTTCGACGTCCGTCCGGGCGAGGCGATCGGCGTCGTCGGTCGGAACGGTCAGGGCAAGTCCACGCTCCTGAAGCTCGTGGCGCAGGTGATGCTGCCGGACGAGGGCCGGATCGACGTCGGGGCCGGCGTCGCGCCGCTCATCGAGATCACCGGTGGGTTCGTCGGCGACCTGTCCGTCCGCGACAACGTCTACCTGACCGCCGGCCTGCACGGCATGTCGCGCGCCGAGATCCGTGCCGCCTTCGACGAGATCATCGACTTCGCCGAGATCGCGGACTTCGTCGACACCCCGTACAAGCACCTGTCGAGCGGCATGAAGGTGCGCATCGCGTTCGCGGTGATCTCGCGGCTCGACGAGCCCGTCATCCTGGTGGACGAGGTCCTCGCCGTCGGCGACAAGGCCTTCCGCGAGAAGTGCTACAGGCGGATCGAGGAGCTCCTCGCCGGCGGTCGGACGCTCTTCTTCGTGTCCCACAGCGACAAGGACCTGCGCCGGTTCTGCGACCGCGGTCTGTACCTCGACAAGGGCCGACTGCAGCTCGACGGCACCATCGAGGAAGCGCTGGCGCAGTACTCCGCCGACTACGGCGTCTGACCGGTCGGGTACTCCCCCTCCACAGCCAGGGCACCACGGTGCCCCCTCCACAGCGACGGGTTCCCGGGTGCTGCGCCGGGGCCCCACCGTCGGACCCTCCCCCTAACGTTCCCCCCATGCACCACCCAGCACCCGCGTACGCCGTCCCGTTCACCATCGACCGCTCGCAGGCCCCGCGCCGGTACGACCTCGTCAACACCGGGGACGAACCGGTCGACGGCCTGACCCTCACCCACCTCGGCAACGGCTACAGCCCGCCGCTGGCGGTGCACCGGCTCGAACCGGGTCGACGTCTGTCCGTCGCCGTGTTCGGCGCGGATCCGCAGGACACCGGCGTCGTGATCGTCCGCTGGCGCCGTCCGGACCGCTCCGAGTACGTGTGGCGGATGTCACTGGTCGGTCAGGGGCTGCACCCGTGACCGTGTCCGGACGGGGCTCAGCGTTCGCCGCGCTCGGCAGCGACGGTGCGCCAGCGCTCCAGCAGCCACTCGACGGCGGCGTGGAACCGGGCCGTTGCGGCACCGGGCGTGGTGTCGCCGAAGTAGCGCGCCACCCACTGCTGCAGCTTGGCGAGCTCGGCGGCGTCCCCCACGGCGGCGTCGATCCGCGCGAGCACCGACGGCGCGTCGGCCGCGGTCAGCCAGTTGGCGTCGCTCAGGTAGCCGCGTTCGTCCACATCGGCCTCCGGCGACACCGGGCGGGTCACGATCAGGGGCTTCCCGACCGCCAGGCGGTCGTAGATCATCGCGCTGATGTCGGTGATCGCCACGTCGGCGTCGGCCAGCTGCCAGCCGAGCTCGCCGCCCTCGTCGTGGACGTGGTGCGCGGTGGGGTCGGCCGCGTTCGCCGCCGTGATCGCCGCGACGATCCGCTCGTGTGCCGTTCGGTACGCCGGGTCGAGCACGCCGCTCCGCGGGTGCGGGCGGTACACCAGGCGGTGGCGGGGCGACGCGAGCACCTGCTCGGCGATGGTGGTGCCGTGGGACGCGATCGAGCCGTACGCCGCGGCGCCGCGGTCGCCCTCCCACGTCGGTGCGTACAGCACGACGGTCCGGTCGTCGGCGGGGTACGGTGCCGCGCCGGCGAAGTGGTCGGCCTGCGGGCGGCCGATCGCGATGGTCCTGGCGTCGAGGTCGTAGTCCCACAGCGCCTCGGCGAGCCGACCTCGCGCGGCGTCCCCGGCGATCAACGCGTAGTCGTACGCCTTGAACTGGTTCGTCGTCATGTACATCTTGTCGCTCTCGCCGTGGTTGACGAAGACGTGCCACATGCGCCCGTACCGCATCATCTGGAAGTTGCGGGCGTTCTGGTTGACGTACAGCACCACCTTCGGCGCCTGGGTCTCGACGAACTGCTCCAGGTCGACGACCTGACGGGCGTACACGGCGGGGACCGGCGACTCGTCGATGAGCGTGGTCATCGTGCCCGGACTGCGCGCGATGATCGCGACCGGGTGCGTCTTCGCCAGTTCGGCCAGCGGCGCGTACCACTGGCGCACCTGGTACATGTTCACGGGGCCGTCGGCGAAGTACACCGCGATCTCGATCGTGCCGGGCGCCGGCGCCGCGACCGACGGCAGGCGACGGGCGAGCTCCCGGCGGCTCCGGCGCGAGGCGAGCAGGCGCTGGGCCAGGCGCACGGCGGTCCGCACGTCACTGGTGATCGGCATGGACTGTCTCCCGTTCTGCGGTGGCGATGGGGTTCGGAGTGGTCAGACGACGGGCGGGCGCCCGGCGAGCGTCATCCGGGCGACGGTCAGCCAGCTCATCGGTCGGGTCGGCCCGCAGTCGGTGGTCCGTCCTTCGCGGATGCCGGCGAACCACGTCGTCAGGCGTCGCGGGTGTCGCCACCAGCGTGCGACCTGGATCGCGGCCCACGAGCCGACGTAGAGCGGCCGGAGCGGTGCCGGCAGGTTTCGTCGGGCCAGCCAGACGCGGTTGCGGGCGTTCAGGCGGTAGTACTCCGTGTGCCGCGCCGGGTCGATGGCCGGGTGGTGTGCGACCAGGTCGCCGGCGTACCAGGCACGTCGACCGGCGTCCCACACGCGCCACGCGAGTTCGATGCCCTCGTGCGCGTAGAAGTACTCCGCTCCCCAGCCCCCGACGACCCGGTACACGTCCATCGGCAGCACGACGGCACCCTCCCACACCGAGAACACCGGCGACGAGTGGTCCGGCTCGCCCTTGCGGATGCGTGGGACCCAGCGCCGCGGGTTGGCGGCGCCGGTCGGGTCGACCACGCGGGGCTGGAGCAGTCCGAGCGAGGGGTCGCGTTCGAAGCGGCCGACGGCGTCCTGCAGGAACGTCACCGAGGGGATCGAGGCGTCGTCGTCCAGGAAGAACACGTAGTCCCCCTCGACGACCTCGGCACCGGCGTTGCGGCCGGCCGGGATCCCGAGGTTCTCCGGCAGCGCGAGCGTCCGCACCCCGTCCGGCAGGCCGGTCGGCTCCCAGCCGTTGCCGACGCAGACCACGTCGAGTTCGACGCCCTGCTGTGCGAGCACGCTGTCGAGCCCGCGGCGCAGGTCGTCGGGCCGCGTGCCCTGGGACAGGCTCACGACGGCGACGCGGGGTCGCTGCGGGTGCGCGACCGCGTGGCGACGAACGGTGCTCGGGGTCACCGCGTCATCGGCCGCCGCGTCGTCGCTGACCGCGTCGTCGGGCACCGCGTCGTCGGTCACGCCTTGACCCGCTTGGACGCGATGATCGCCAGGAAGTGTCCGACGGTCGCCAGCACGGCCAGCGGCAGCAGCGCCCCGACCAGGATCCGGCTGGCGAGCGTGTCGCCGATCGCCAGTCCGATGAGCGCGAACAGGAACGCGAGCATGCTCAGCTCGACCGAGTGGTACAGGCGGTGGAACGGCAGGAAGCGGGCCAGGCGGCGGAGCGAGGCGAGCTTCCGGCCGGACGGCGCGGTCGAGGCGTCGCGTCGGTCGACGAGCTTGTCGAGCCCCGCGTTCGCCCGGGCGACGTGCACCATGTCGTTGAGGGCCTTGTTCAGCACGATGACCAGACCGAGCGCGCAGCCGATCGTGGTCCACATCCAGTCGGCGCCGTGGATCGGCCAGGTGGCGGCTCGGATGCCCAGCGCGACCGGGATCAGTCCCTCGGTCGTGTAGTGCCCGACCTTGTCCAGGAACACCCCGGCGGGCGAGCGGGTGCCACGCCACCGTGCGACCTCGCCGTCGCAGCAGTCCACGAGCATCTGCAGCTGTCCGAGCACCAGGGCGAGCGCTGCGCCCCAGATGCCGGGGATGAGCAGGGCCGCGGCGATGCTCCACCCGACCAGGATCATCAGGCCGGTCACCTGGTTGGCGCTGACGCGGGTCTTCAGCAGCACCCAGGTCAGGTACGGCGAGACGTCGCGCAGGTACAGCGACGCCGTCCAGTGCTCGGCGTTGGCGCGGGCGCGGACCTCGTCCGGCTGGGCGACGGCCCGCAGCTCGGCGATCGACGTCGGGCGTGCGGATCCGCGGCCGTGGGTGGCGGGGTCGGTCATGGGGTCACCGTCCGGTGTGGGTGGTCAGCTCGGAGGTGCGGGTGAGGAACCCGATGATGAAACCGAGCCCCCATCCCACGTGGATGCAGGGCAGCACCACGAGCAGCCAGAGGAAGGTCGCCACCCCGGACCGGCGCGCGACGGCGACCGACCCGAGGACGACGAAGAGCAGGTACACGGCGGGCACGGCGAACCCGAGGAGCGCCCAGGCGACCGGGCTGCCGAGGGCTGCGCCGACGACACCGACGACGCCGGCGAGGATCCCGACGGCCATGGCGGCGACCATCGCGGGCGGCACGAAGTACCGCAGGCCGTTGTTCGCGGGGAACCGACGGGCGAGCTCGCCTCGCCACAACCCGGTGGCGACGAACTGCCGCACCAGGCGCTTCAGGCTCGGTCGCGGGCGGTAGGTGACGACCAGCTCGGGCGTGAACCACACCGTGCCGCCGGTCTGGCGCAGGCGTCGGTTCAGTTCCCAGTCCTGGCCGCGCTTGATGCCCTCGTCGAACAGGCCGACCTCGAACAGGCGGTCGCGGCGGAAGACGCCGAGGTACGCGGTCTCGGCCGGGCCGGCGGTCCCACCGACGTGGTGCGGGGTGCCGCCGAGTCCGACGCGGCTGCCGTACGCCAACGCGACGGCCCGCTCGAACGGGCTGCGGCCCTCGGCGCGCATGATGCCGCCGACGTTGTCCGCACCGGACTCGAGCAGGGTGCGGACGGCGATGCGCGTGTAGTCCGGGGGCAGCACCGAGTGCGCGTCGACGCGGACCACCACGGGGTGCACCGACGCCGTGATCGCGACGTTCAGGCCGGCCGGCGTGGACCCGACCGGGTTGTCGATCGCCCGGATACGTGGGTCGGCCGCGCTCATCTCGGCCACGAGCTCGTTCGTGCCGTCGATCGAGGGGCCGAGCGCGAGGATGACCTCGAACACGCCGGTGTAGTCCTGGTCGAGCAGGCTGGCGACCGCAGCGCGGACCTCGGTGACCTCGTTGAGCACGGGCATCACGTACGAGACGCCCGGCAGGGGCTGTCCGTCTGTCTGCATGCGTACCTCGGGGTGCTGGCTGGGTGCACGGGACGCACCGGGGCGGTGCCGCCCCGCAGAGCGACCATGAGCCTATCAAGACCCGAACCCGGAACCTGCGGGGCGCCCGCGACGCGACCCGCAGACGGACGGGAGGCCCGGCGCACGTCGTGCACCGGGCCTCCCGTCCTGTCCGTGGTGGCGTCAGCCCTTGCTGTCGTACGTGCCCAGGGTCACGTCCGCCTCGCGGGACTGCCCGTTCCGGAGGTAGCTGATCGTCGTCGACGCACCGCCCGCGAAGTACCGGACCTGTGCCGTCAGGTCGGTGGCGTCCGAGACGGTCGCCGAACCGATCTTCGTGACGACGTCACCCTTCTGCAGACCGGCCTTCGCCGCCGCACCGCCGGACGAGACCGACTTGATGAGCGCACCCATCTGGGTCGCGCTCGCGTTCTCCGAGGCGTCGCCGACCGTGGCACCGAGCAGGCCGTGCGTGGCCGAGCCCTTGTCCTTGATCTCGTTCGCGACGCGCTTCACCAGGTTCGACGGGATCGAGAAGCCCACGCCGATGCTGCCGGCCGCCGAGTCCGACGACGACGAGCTGCCGGCCGAGGCGATGGCCACGTTGATGCCGATCAGCTTGCCCTTCGCGTCGAGCAGGGCGCCACCGGAGTTGCCCGGGTTGATCGACGCGTCGGTCTGGATGACGGGCAGCGAGACCGTGGTGTTCGCGGACGAGCTGCTGCCGTTGTCGCCGTTCCCCCAGAAGTCGAACGGGCCGCTGCCGCCGTTGCCGCCCTCGTTCGAGTCGCCGCCCTCGCTGGGAGCGCTCGACGTGACCTGGATGCTGCGGTTCAAGGTCGAGACGATGCCGTCCGTGACCGTGTTCGACAGGCCCAGGGGCGCACCGATCGCGACCGCGGTGTCACCGACGTTGAGCTTCGTGGAATCGGCGAACTCCATCGGCTTGAGGTCGGTCGCGTCGATCTTGATGACCGCGAGGTCGACCGTCGGGTCGGTGCCGATGAGCTTGCCCTCGTAGATCTTGCCGTTCGAGGTCGTCACGGTGATCGAACCGTTCGAGCTGTCGCCGTCGAGCGTCACCACGTGGGTGTTCGTGACGATGTAGCCGTCCTTGCTCATCACGACGCCCGAACCGGTGCCGGCCTCGTTGCTGGACGACACGTTGATCGTCACGACCGACGGCGTCGCCTGAGCAGCGACCGCGGTGACGACGGTCGCGGAGTCGTAGTCGTTGACCGTGAGGTTGCCGCCCTGCGACGAACCGGACGACGTGACGGTGCCGCCCTGCGACGACCCGGCGAGCCACCCGGCGCCGCCGCCGACCAGACCCGCGACGACCAGTCCGGCGATGATCGGCAGGACGAGCTTGCTGCGGCCCGAGCGGGTGGTGGTCGTCGTGGCCGCTGCACCCGCTGTTCCGTCAGCGAAGTAGTGGCCGTTGCGCTGGTTCGCGCCGTCCACGTCGCCGAAGGCGCTCGTGGCGGACTGCGGTGCCTGCGCCGACGCCGTCGCGTACTCCGACGAGGACGCGGGGGCAGCGGCGGAGGCCGGCTGGGCGTACTCGCCGTACCGCGGCTGGCCCGCGGTCGGCTGCTGGCCGTACTGCGGCTGCTGGGCCTGGCCGTACTGGCCCTGCTGGCCGTACTGCGACTGCTGACCGTACTGGGACTGCTGGTTCGGCTGATTCTGGCCGTACTGGGACTGCTGGTTCTGGCCGTACTGGGACTGCTGGCTCTGGCCGTACTGGGACTGCTGGCCGTACGGGCTCTGCTGGGCCTGGCCGTACTGCGGCTGCTGGTTCTGGCCGTACTGGCTCTGCTGGGCTTGCCCGTACTGGCTCGTCTGGTCTGCGGCGGGCTGCTGGCCGTACTGGGACGCCTGCCCGTACGGGGAGGTCTGCTGGCCGTACCCGGCCGGCTGCTGGCCGGCATCGCGCTGCTGGTCGCCCGAGAGCGTCGGGTACGGAGCCGTGTAGCGGTCCGTGGGGTGGTCGGTCGCCGACGGGATCACGTCGGTGTGGTCGGCGCTCGTGGCGTCGTCGGACCGCTCGGCGCTCTCGGGCTGCTCGGCGTCGTTGAACTGCTCGGAGTCGTTCGGCATCGACGTGTTCCCCTTCGTGGCCGCTGCGGCGGCGTCCTCACTGGCGGCAGGCGATGCCGCATCGTCCGGACGGCGGTCGTCGCCCTGCCCGTTGGGCGTGGTGTCGGTCATGCTGGACGTGCTCCTTTCAAGCTCGTGCAGTCTGTCGCAACCACCTGAGCGGTGCTTCTGGCGACGCTGGAAGCATCCTCTGCCGATCTTATGCGTGGGCTGTGGGTCCGTCCCCGGATCGCCGTCGGACGGCCAGCTAGGTTGGGGTCCGTTCAGCGCGACACGTCGTCGCCGTCACCGGAGGGAACCACATGCGGCAGGCAGGACCCTGGTTGCGAGCAGCCGAGGGAGCGATGCTCCTGGGACCCGACGGCGTCCCCGCGCCCACCGTCTTCGCCGAGATGAGCGCCCTCGCCGCGAGCACCGGCGCGATCAACCTCGGGCAGGGCTTCCCCGACCAGGACGGCCCCGCCGAGGTGCTCGAAGCCGCGGTCCGCGCCATCCGGGACGGCGTCAACCAGTACCCGCCCGGACGCGGGACGGTCGACCTCCGCACCGCCGTGGCCGAACACCAGCAGCGGTGGTACGGCCTCGAGGTCGACCCCGACCGGCAGGTCCTGGTCACCGCCGGCGCCACCGAAGCCCTCGCCGCGACGCTCCTCGCCCTGGTCGAACCGGGCGACGAGGTCATCACGTTCGAACCGTTCTACGACGCCTACGGTGCGCTCGTCCGGCTCGCCGGCGGCACCCACGTCACCGTGCCCCTCACCGCTCCGGACTTCCTGCCGGACGAGGACACCCTGCGCGCCGCGTTCACCGACCGCACTCGCGTCGTGCTCGTCAACACGCCGCACAACCCGACCGGCCGGGTCCTGCCCGACGAGGTCCTGCGCACGATCGTGGAACTCGCGACACGGTACGACGCCCTCATCGTCACCGACGAGGTCTACGAGCACCTGACGTTCACCGTCCCGCACACGCCAATCGCGACACTGCCCGGAGCCGCCGAGCGGACGGTCTCGATCTCGAGCGCCGGCAAGACCTTCAGCACCACCGGTTGGAAGATCGGTTGGCTCACCGCTCCCCCGACGCTCGTCGACGCGATCACGACGGTGAAGCAGTACCTGACCTTCGTCAACGGCGCACCGTTCCAGCCGGCCGTCGCCGTCGGACTGCGGTTGCCCGACGCCGTCATCACCGGGATCGC
Organism: Curtobacterium sp. PhB137; assembly: GCF_003814955.1. Classification (NCBI taxonomy): domain Bacteria; kingdom Bacillati; phylum Actinomycetota; class Actinomycetes; order Micrococcales; family Microbacteriaceae; genus Curtobacterium; species Curtobacterium sp. PhB137. The sequence continues at coordinate 298,743 of NZ_RKQO01000008.1, forward strand.
CGCCGAACTCGCCGCCAAGCACGAACTGCTCGCCTCGGGGCTCCGGTCAGCGGGCTTCGACGTCATGCGGCCGGACGGCGGGTACTTCGTGATCGCCGACACCGCGCCGCTCGGGTACGACGACGCCAGGGCCTTCTGCCTCGAGCTGCCCGCCCTGGCCGGGGTCGTCGGCGTGCCGGTGTCGGCCTTCGTCCGGCCGGACCACGCCGCGGGCTACCGGTCCCTCGTGCGCTTCGCGTTCTGCAAGCGGCGTTCCGTTCTCGAGGAGGCCGCCGGCCGCCTGGCAAGCCTCCACGCGCCGTCCTGAGCCCGATCCCGCCACCGGCGCAGTCGCGACCACGGATCGGACGGGACCTGCCGGTCAGGGGCGAGCCGTGCCTCCAGGCCGGGCGCGCAGCGCGACGTCGTACCGGCGGAGTGCCAGCGACGGGTTGACCTGCCGGACCGCCTCGGTCACAGCGGTGTCGACGGTCGCGACGAGCGTGCCGGGCGCAGAGCCGGCCGACGCCACGGCGACACCGGAGGGGTCGAGCACCACCGAGGCGCCGATGCCGATCGGGGGCGTCTGGCCGACACCGACGACCCAGACGGTGTTCTCGATCGCCCGCGCGGTGAGCAGGGTCCGCCAGTGGTGCTCCTTGCCGGGGCCGCGCACCCACTCGGCCGGCAGCACGACGACGTCGGCCGCACCGTGCTCGGGCGCTGCCAGCCGCCGGGTGACCTCGGGGAAGCGCAGGTCGTAACAGGTCTCGAGCCCGATCCGGAGGCCCGCGAACTCGAAGACCGGCAGCTGCTCCGGGTCGCCGGACTCGATGCGGTCCGACTCCCGCGACCCGAAGGCGTCGTAGAGGTGCACCTTCCGGTAGGTCGCCGCGAGCTCGCCGGTGGGGAGCACTGCCACCAGGGTGTTGCGGAAGCGCGTGGGGCCTGCCGGGGTCGCTGCGTCGGACGTTGATACGTCGGTCGTCTCGGCGATCCCGACGACGAGCGCGACACCGGTGTCGCGGGCGATGTCCTGCAGCCCTGACACGAAGGGGCCGTCGAGCGGCTGCGCTGCGGCGACGAACCGGTCGTCGATGTCGGCGGTGAAGTACGACGAGTACTCCGGCGTGACGAGCAGGGCCGCTCCCCGCGCCGCTGCGTCGGCTGCCGCGGTCCGGACGGTCTCGAGGTTGGCCACCGGGTCGTCCACGGGAGCGAACTGCGCGGCGGCGATCGTGAGGGTGCCCATCCGCCGAGCGTACCGGCGCACTGCGGAGCGTTCCGGCGTGGAGGAGCCCGGGAACGAGGAAAGCCCCGGTCCTTTCGGACCGGGGCTTTCGTGTGACGCTTGGTTGCGGGGGCAGGATTTGAACCTACGACCTCTGGGTTATGAGCCCAGCGAGCTACCGAACTGCTCCACCCCGCGGCACATTGAATAGCCTACACACGGTCGTGGCGGGGCACAAATCGTGTGCCCCGCCACGGCGTGTCAGCTGCCGTCTTCGGCTGCGGTCGCGGCCTCGATCGCCTCTTGCAGGCGCTTGTCGGCCTCGGCTGCAGCGACCAGGTCGTTGTCGGCGTAGGCCTGCTGACGGTCCTGCAGGGCGTCGTTCGCGTCGGACAGCGCCTGCTGCAGTGCGTCGTTGTCCGTGGTGCCCGAGCCGGTCGAGCCACCGGTCGACCCGGAGCCCGAGTCGGAACCGGAGTCGGACGAGCCCGACCCGGACGAACCGGAGTCGCTCCCCGAACCACTGGCATCGGAGTCTCCGGCAGCAGCACCCGAGTCACCGCCGAACAGCGAGTTGAGCGCCTCGTCGAGGGTGTCCTCGAACGCGATCTTGTCGCCGAACGCGACGAGCACCTTCTGCAGCAGCGGGTACGAACCGCTCGACGTCGACTGCACGTACACGGGCTGCACGTACAGGAAGCCGCCGCCGACCGGAAGGGTGAGCAGGTTGCCCTGCTTCACCGTCGAGTTGCCGCGCTTCAGGATGTTCAGCTCCTGCGACACCGTGGTGTCCGAGTTGAACAGGTTCTGCACCTGCGCCGGGCCCGGGATGTTGTCGGTCTTCGGCATCGTCAACAACGTGAGCTTGCCGTAGCCCGACGCCTTCTTGCCCTTGCCCGCACCTCCCGCGTCGGAGTCGGCGGCCAGGTAGCCGGTCAGCACGTTGCGGTTGTTCGCACCGGCGGACTGCTGGGGGATGTAGGTCGTGTACAGGTTGTACGCGGTCTCCTGCCCCGGCACCTTCATCGTCAGGTAGTACGGATCCTGCAGGTTCGCCTTGCTCGCGGTCGTCGTCGTCTGCGCGCCCAGGGCGTTCGTGGTCGTCGACGTGTCGGCGGCGCTCGCATCCGTGTCAGTCGACCCCGTGGTCGTGGGCTCCTGTGGTGTGTTCCATGCGTCGTCACCCGAGTAGAACGAGTTCGCGTTCGTGACGTGGTAGGTGCCGAGGATCGACCGTTGCACCTTGAACAGGTCCGTCGGGTAGCGGACGTGGTCCAGCAGCTCGGCGCTCATGCTCGACACCGACTTGACCGACGTCGGGAAGACCTTCTCCCACGTCTTCAGCACCGGGTCCTTGGTGTCCCACGCGTAGAGGGTCACCTTGCCCGTGTAGGCGTCGACCGTGGCCTTCACCGAGTTGCGGATGTAGTTGACCTGGTCGGTGCGGTACGCCGAGGACTCCGAACCGGCGATGCTGTCCGACAGGCTCTGGCTCTGCGAGTACGGGTAGGCGTCGCTCGTCGTGTAGCCGTCGACGACCCACTGGATGCGGTGGTCGACGATCGCCGGGTAGGCGTCGCTGTCGACCGTCAGGTACGGCGCGACCTTCTGGACACGCGTGATCGGGTCGCGGTCGTAGAGGATCTGCGAGTCCTTGTTGACCGCGTCCGACAGCAGGACCTGCTCCGACTGGAACTTCGCCGCGTAGACGAGTCGGTTGAAGAAGTTGCCCACACTCGGTCCGCCGTCGCCGGAGTACGTCGTGGTGGCGTTGCCGCCGTTGTCGTCGTCGGATCCGGACGGGTAGTCGAGCTCGACGTCCTTCGAACCCTTCGGCGCCCCGACGATCGAGTACGCCGGCGAGGTCTCGCCGAAGTACACGCGCTGCTGGAAGTCACCCAGCGCACCGTTCGAGGGGATGCCCGACTCGAGGAAGACCGGCTTGCCGTCGCTCGCGCGCTGGTTGCCGAAGGCCGCGGTCACGCCGTAGCCGTGGGTGTACACGAACGCCCGGTTGTACTGGGTGTTCGCGGCCGAGCTCAGACCGTCGAGGTCGATGTCGCGCACCGCGATGACGGTGTCCTCGGTCTCGCCCTTGACGTCGTACCGGTCGACGTCGAGCTCGTCCGGGAACTGGTAGTACTGCCGGTACTGCTGCAGCTGACTGAAGGTGTCGGAGACGATCTTCGGGTCGATGAGGCGGATGTTCGCCGTCGTCTGGGCGTCCTGCGCGAGGGCGCCGGAGCTGGCCTCGGTCGTGGCGTCGTAGTTCTGTTCCTTGACGTCGGAGACACCGTAGGCGTCCCGCGTGGCCTTGATGTTCCGCTCGATGTACGCGGACTCGTAGGTACGCTCCGAGGGCTTGACCTGCAGGCGCTGGACGATCCAGGGGTAGATGCCCCCGATGACGATCGCGGCGACGAGCAGCAGGCCGGTGCCGACGATCGAGATGCGCCAGCGGCCGATCACCGCGGTGACGATGAACAGGATCGCGACGATCGCCGCGATGCCCGCCATGATCTCGCGACCCGGGATGACCGCGTTGACCTCGGTGTACTGCGCACCGGTGATGAGCGAGTTCGACTTGGTGAGCGCCGCGTACTGGTCGAGCCACAGGCTGACGGCCTGCAGCGCGATGTAGAGCGCAGCGGTGACGGCGAGCTGGATGCGCGCTGCTCGGGAGATCCGGACTTCACGTCCCCCGAAGCGCAGCGCGCCGTACAGGTAGCAGGCGGCGAGGGCGGCGAGCCCCGCGATCAGCACCACGGCCGACGAGTACGCCACGATCGAGCGCCAGAACGGCAGCTCGAAGACGTAGAAGCCGATGTCCAGGCCGAACTGCGGGTCCGTCTTGCCGAACGGGGTCCGGTTGAAGTACTCGAGCACCATGCTCCAGCGCCCCGAGGTCGACAGCCCGGCGAAGATGCCGAGCACCACCGGGATGCCGATCATGACGGCGCGGCGCAGCGGTTCGATGACCTGCTGGTACCGGTCCAGCTGCGAGTTGAGCTTCGCGTAGACCGGGCGGTACCGGAAGGCCAGTCCGATGCTCAGGAAGACCGGGATCGCCATTCCCAGGAAGCCCGCGAGGAACATCAGGGTCCCTGCGATCCACCGCGTCGTGAGGACCTGCTGGAACCCGAGCTGCGCGAACCACGCGTAGTCGGTGTACAGGCTGGCGAAGATGAAGAAGCCGATCACCAGTGCGGCCAGCACGATGATCGTGACCACGATCGGGACCCGCGGCGAACGCCGCCCCGAGGTGGACGAGGTTGTCGTCACTTGATGTGCTCCAGACGTGTCGGACCGGCGGGCCCGGCTCGCGGCGGGCCGTCAGTGCACTGATCCTATTGGACCGAGCGGACAGTGAAACTGTGCGAGGACTCAGGAACCCGGTCAGGAACCGCAGCGGGCGAGCTTCGCGGTGCTCTTCCCGTCGGCGATGGTCTGCAGGTCGGTGACGGCCTGGTCGAGCGTCGACACCTTGTAGACGTCGAGCCCGTCCGGCACGTGCCCGACGACCTCGCCGCAGTTGTCGGCCGGGGCGAGGAACACCGTCGCCCCGGCTTCCCGCGCTCCGTAGAGCTTCTGCCGGATGCCGCCGATGGCTCCGACCTCGCCGTCGGCGGTGATCGTGCCCGTCCCCGCGACGTGCTTGCCGCCGTTGAGCTTGCCTGGTGTGATCTCGTCGATGATCCCGAGCGCGAACATCATGCCGGCCGAGGGGCCACCGACGTCCTGCAGCTTGATCGAGACGTCGAACGGGAAGTCGTACTTCTCCGTGACGCCGACGCCCAGGAGCGCGGTGCCCTGCTCGTCGCGCGGGGTCACCAGGACGTCCTTCGTCGCACCGTCGCGCTCGATGGTGACGGTGGCCGGGGTCGACGTGCCGTGCTTCGCGACGAGCTCGCGCAGCGAGGTGGCGTCGGCGTTCGTCGTGAGCGAGGTGCCGTCGAAGGCCGTGATGACGTCGCCCTTCTCGATCGGGCCGTCGGCAGCCGAGCCCGGCTGCACGGTACCGACCTCGAGTTCGGTCGGCAGGTCGTTCCCCTGCTGGATCAGTGCTGCGGCCACGGCGGACTGCTGCGACGCCTGCATGTCGGCGGAGTCCTGCTGGTTCACCTGCTCGGTCGTGGTGCCGGTCGGGTAGATCGCCTCGACCGGGATCACGGCCTCGGACTTCGTGAAGATCGCCCGGACGACGCTGGTCCACGACGGACGGTTCGTCGCGTCACCCTGGATGCCGACCGTCAGCATGTCGAGCGCCCCGGCGGTGGGGTAGGTCTCGTGCCCGGAGACCTGGATCAGCTTGACGTCCTTCGCGTCCTTGCCCGTCCCCTGCTTCTGGGTCCCGATGGTGTTGTAGACCGGTCCGGGGACCTCGATCAGGTACGGGCTCGGCAGCACGCTCGCCAGGATCCCCAGCACGACGGCACCGATCACGAACGCCCACCCGACGGTCCTGGCACGCGAACGACGACGGGGCGCGGGGGTGAAGAGGGTCACGCGGGGTCCTTCCAGGGGCGGTCGCCGGGCCTGACGGCGGGGCGGTCGTCCGCGCCGTACGGCGGGACTGTTCGCCCTCGGCGCAGCGGTTCGGGCGTTCCCACGGGGGCATCCCAGGTGCGGCCCCGTGAGCAGCGATTAGCGTAGTCGGCATGCCTGATGAACCACAGCCGGGGCCGGACGACGACTTCCAGGAGATGCTGCGCAAGCTGCTCTCGGGCGAGGGCCAGATCGACCCGTCGCAGCTCGCCGGTGCAGCCGGCCTGCCGAACGACCCGGCCTTCGTCGCGAACCTGATGAGCCAGCTGCAGCGTGCCGCGCAGTCCGGCGGCGACGGCATCGACTTCTCCGCGACCGCCGAGCGCGCCACCGCGATCGCCCGTGAAGGCGGCCACGCCGTCGACCCGGTGGCCTCGCAGGCGGCCGACCAGGCGTTCCAGGTCGCCGCCCTCTGGTTGGACGAGGTCACGACCGTGGCCGAGCTCACCGCCACCCCGAGCCTGTACACGCGGGAGCAGTGGGCGAAGGCGACGGTTCCGGTGTGGACCCAGATCGCCGAGCCCGTCGCGTTCAGCATCGCCGATGCGCTGACCGAGGCCATCGACCAGCGTGCTCCCGAAGAACTCAAGGCGATGCTCGGCGACGTCTCGAAGGCGATGCGCGGCGTCGGCGGTGCCCTCTTCGCCATCCAGCTCGGCCAGGTCGTCGGCCAGCTGTCGAAGGAGGTCGTGTCCGGCGGCGACGTCGGGGTCCCGCTGCTGGACGAGCAGGTCGCCGCACTCCTGCCGCAGAACGTGGCCGAGTTCGCCGAGGGACTCGACGTCTCCGAGGACGAGGTCCGCATCTACCTGGCGGTCCGCGAACTCGCCCACGCACGGCTCTTCCGCTCAGCGCGGTGGCTGCGACTGCACATCATCTCGTCGATCACGGACTACGCACGGGGCATCCACATCCCCTTCGACCGCGTCGAGGAGCTCGCCGCGGACATCGACCCGACCAACCAGGAGCAGCTGCGGGACGCGCTCGCCTCGGGCGCGCTCATCCCGCCGCGCACGCCCGAGCAGGATGCTGCGCTGGCACGACTCGAGACCATGCTCGCGCTCGTCGAGGGCTGGGTCGACACGGTGACCGCCGCCGCCACCGTCCGGCTGCCGAAGAGCAGCGCCATCGCCGAGATGGTCCGCCGTCGCCGTGCAGCCGGAGGACCCGCCGAGTCCGCGTTCGCGACGCTCGTCGGCCTCGAACTGCGACCCCGCCGTCTGCGCGAGGCCGCCGCGATGTGGCAGCGGGTGACGGACGAGCTCGGTGCCGAGCAGCGTGACGCACTCTGGTCGCACTTCGACCTCGTCCCCACGTCCGACGACGTCGACGCACCGGACGCCCTGGTCGCCCGTCTGCGGAACCCCGCGCAGACGGAGGAGGACGACGCGTTCGACAAGGCGCTCGAGGACCTGCTCAACGACGCCACCGGCGCCCGTCCGCACGAGGATGAGTCCGGCCGGATCGACGACGGCGCCCCGGGCACCGGCGAGACAGGCACCGGCGAGACGGGCACCGACGGAACGGGCACCGACGAGACAGGCACCGACGAGACAGGCACCGACGAGGACCGCCCCGGCGACCAGCCCCGCTGAGTCCGGCACCGCCGAGTTCTCCACAGATCCACCACCCGGCCCCACGCGTGCCCCCGACTCGGGCACCGTGGGGTCATGGGCATCCGCATCGATCCGACACTCGAGTTCGTCTGGCGCGACCCGACGACGGTGCAGCTCGGGGTCGATCCACCTCGTGCCGTCGTCGACGTCCCGACCACGGGCGAGGAACGGTTCCTCAGTGCCCTGCGGCGCGAGACGGGGCGCGAAGCGCTGAGCGGCCTCGCCGTCACCTCGGGCTGCCCACCGGACGTCGCCGCGCGCGTGCTCGGTGCGGCGTCCCCCGCCGTGATCGACGTCCTGCCCGAACCGCTCGAACGGGTCGAGGTGCACGGCGCCGGCGGGTTGGCGGACACGATCGCGGCCCACCTGTCCGGCGAGGGCGTGACCGTCGCCCGGACCTCGTCCCCACGGGGCGGCCCGGTCGAGCTGCCGGAGCACGAACCCCGGCTCGCCGTGGTGGTCGCCGACCACGTCGTCGACCCCGCGCTCCGCGCCGCCTGGGCCCGCAGGGGCGTGCCGCACCTGGCGGTCGTGGTGGGCGACGGCCGCATCCGCCTCGGGCCGTTCGTGGTCCCGGGGGCCGGCCCGTGCCTCCAGTGCGCGGAGTTCGCACGCGTGGACGACGACCCGGCGTGGCCCGCGATCGCGTCGCAGCTGTGGGGACGACCACCGGCGCCGCTGTCACCGTGGCGGTCCGCCGCGGTGGCCGCGGCCACCACCCGGCTGCTCGTGCAGCGCCTGCCGCTCCGGTCGCAACGTGCCGACCCGGACCAGGTGGTGTTCGACCGCGACGACCTGGCCGTCAGCCGGTGGTCGGTGCCGCCCCATCCGCGGTGCGCGTGCCGAGCACTGCCAGGAACCGACTCGGAGCGCGGGCTCCCCCACGCGTGGAACCCTGTCTCGACCACGTGATCGTCACGGTCCGCCGGGCGCGGGTCAGGCCGACGTAGAACAGGCGACGTTCCTCGTCCACCTCGGTGTCGGTGGTGGCGTGTGAGATCGGCAGGAGTCCCTCGGCGGCACCGGCGATGACCACGTTCGGCCACTCGAGCCCCTTGGACGAGTGCAGGGTCGCCAGGGTCACGGCGTCGACCTCGGGCTCGTGGTGGGTCGCGGCACGGTCCACCAGGTCCTGGGTGAACTGCTGCATGGTCGTGCCGGCGGGGGCGTCCTCGGCCAGGCCCATGATCGCCTGCAGCGCTTCCCACTGCTCGCGGACGGCGCCGGTGCCCTCGGGGGCAGTCGGCGTCCACCCACTGACCTGCAGCACGAGGCGGACACGGCGGGTCAGTTCGTCGTCGGTCTGCCGGATCGCCTCGCCGCGCATGTGGTGCACCGCGAGCTTGACCTCGGGCCGGTTGAAGAAGCGCGTGCCGCCCTGCACCCGGTAGGGGATGCCGTTGCGGCCGAGCGCGGACTCGAGGGCCGCGGACTGGGCACCGACGCGGAACAGCACTGCGCAGTCGCCGTACGACGCCCCGCCGGCGACGAGTTCCGCGATCCGTCGGGCGATGGTCTGCGCCTCGTCGCCGTCGTGCACGCACGGAACCACGACGGGGTCGGGGCCGGACTCGTCCGTCTGGGCGACCAGGTCGAGCGCGCCCGGTTGCCCGCGCATCAGGGCGTTGGCAGCGTGCACGACCTCGCGGGTGGAGCGGTAGTTCCGCTCGAGTCGGACGATCGAGCCGCGGGGGAACTCCGAGCCGAAGCCGAGCAGGTAGTCGCTCGACGCACCGGCGAACGAGTAGATCGTCTGGCTGGCGTCGCCGACGACGCACAGGTCGTCGCGGCCGCCGAGCCAGGCCCGCAGCAGGTCGTGCTGCACGGGCGAGACGTCCTGGTACTCGTCGACGACGAAGAACCGGTACTGCTGCCGCACGTAGGACGCCACGCGCGGCTCCGACTCGACCATGCCGAGCGTGGCGAGCAGGACGTCCTCGAAGTCGAGCTGTCGGCGGTCGTCCTTCAGGCGCTCGTAGGCCTTCATCAGGTCGATCACCCGGCGCGGCGAGGTGTCGCGCGGCATCACCCGTTCGGCGGCGGCGGCCTCGTACTCCTCGAGCGAGAGCATCTGCACCTTGCGCCACTCGACCTCGGCGGCCAGGTCGCGCAGCACCGGGGTGTCGACCGACATCCCGACGGTGTCCGCGGCGTGCGCGATCATCCGGCCCTTGGACTCGACGATCTTCGGCGCGTGCCCGCCGACGGTGTCCGGCCAGAAGTAGCTGAGCTGCGCCATCGCCGCAGCGTGGAAGGTGCGCGCCTGCACCGTGCCGGCGCCGAGCGAGCGGAGTCGCGACCGCAGCTCCCCGGCGGCGCGGGTGGTGAACGTCAGCGCGAGGACGTGGTTCGGTGCGTAGGTGCCGGTCGCGACGCCGTAGGCGATGCGGTGGGTGATCGCACGGGTCTTGCCGGTGCCGGCGCCCGCCAGGACCGCGACGGGGCCGAGCAGGGTCCGGGCGACGGTGCGCTGCTCGGTGTCGAGGGCGGCGAGGAGTTCATCGGGCGACGGCGGACGGACCTCGGCCGAACCGGCCGAACCGGCCGAACCGCCTGCACCGCCCGGACCAGCGCCAGCCGGCACCGGCCCACCACCAGCACTGCTCACGGCAGGTCCAGCGGCCCGCCGTACCACTCCTCGATGATGGCGCGGGCGATCGAGGTCCGACCGGGCAGCAGCAGGGTGTCCCCCGCGCGCTCCCGGATCTCCTCGCGCGAGAACCAGCGCACGTCGAGGATCTCGACGCCGTCGGGCCGGGCAGTGGACGGGTCGCCGTCCACTGCGCGGGCACGGAAGCCGACCATCAGCGACGCGGGGAACGGCCACGGCTGCGAGCCGAGGTACTCGGGCTCCTCGACGTGCACGCCGGACTCCTCGAAGACCTCGCGGCGGACGGCGTCCTCGAGCGACTCCCCCGGTTCGACGAAACCGGCGAGCAGCGAGTAGCGGTCGGCGTCCCACGCGGCGTTCGAGCCGAGCAGGATGCGGTCGTCGGCGTCGACGACACCGACGATGATCGCGGCGTCGGTACGCGGGAAGTGCTCGTGTCCTTCAGGGTCACGGCGCACCCACCCGCCGGTGACGACGTCGGTCGCGGACCCGGTGCGGGGCGAGAAGCCGTGGACGGCGTGCCAGTTCGCCATCGCCACGGCCTCGACGGCCAGGCCCTGGTCGCGCGGGGACAGCTCGGTGCCGAACATGCGCAGGCTCTCCCACGCGTCGTCGGACGGTTCGATGGCCGACGCGGTGGCGTCGTCGACGAGGGCCGCGACGAAGCGGGTGCCAGCGGGGGCGTCGGCAGCGTCCGAGACCGCGCGGCCGAGGTACAGCGTCACGGTGCCGTCGGGGACGTCGACCGCGGTCACGAAGCGCAGGGTGCCGTCGGCGTTCCGGAGCATCTCCGAGCCGTGCACCGGCAGGTACCGGGTCGCGGAGTCCTCGCGCAGGACCCGGTCGAGGTCCGGCGTCGTGCGGAACTCGGCGTCGCGGTCGAGTTCGTTGCGGGACAGCGGGAGCCGGGAGGCGAACTCGACGGTCACGGCAGAGGGCTCCTCGGTTCAGGTGCAGGCGAGGCCTGCGGGCGGGGCGTGCGGCAAGGCGTAGTGGGAAGGCTTCGGGAACAGCGTGGCGTGCACCGGTGCAGGCGTCACGCACCTACCCTGGGGGGCATGGCGGGATCCCAGTTCACTCTAGCCGCGTTGGCGACGACGGCCGTGCCCGGTCTCGTCGTCACGGGCACGCGCACGCTCGGCTCGGCCGCGGCCGGCGACTACGAGTCGGCTCTCCTCCGCGACGCCGACGGCGCCCTGACGGTCATCCGACGTCCCCGGAACCAGCGGGCGGAAGCCCGGCAGTCGGCCGACCTCGTCGCGATCCGTGCGCTGAGCGCCGGGATCCGCACGCGCCTCCCGTTCGGTGTGGCCGAGTACCGCGGTCAGGCGCCGATCGGATCGACCCGCGCCATCGTCACCACCCGGCTGCCGGGCGCGCACCCGACGCTCGCGTCGTTCGCCGAGCGCCCCGAGCTCGCCACGAGCGTCGGCCGCGCCCTCGCCGCGATCCACCAGCTGCCGACGAGCTTCGTCTCGGACGCCGGCCTGCCGTCGCTCACCCCGTTCGAGGTGCTGCGCTCCGCCGTGTCCGTGATGGACCGCGCCGTCGCCACCAAGCTCGTGCCCGCCGCCCTGGTCGAACGCTGGGAGGGTGCCGCGCGCGACCAGCAGCTGTGGCAGTTCACCCCCACCGTCGTGCACGGATCGATCGGCACCGGCGTGCTGCTCGTCGACGGCGACTCCGTCAGCGGGATCCTCGACTGGGGCGAGCTCCGACTCGGAGACCCGGCGAAGGACCTCGCCTGGGTGCTCGCCGGCCGACGCGACGCCTTCGACACCGTCCTGAGCGCCTACGAGGCGAACGGCGGCGGACGCGACCGTCAGCTCGCACAGCGCGCCCGGGTGCACCACGAACTCGAGACGGCGCACTGGCTGCTGCACGGCGTCCAGGCGAAGAGCACCGAGGTCGTCGACGACGCGGTCGCCATGATGCACCGGCTGGTCGACGCGGTGCACGCGCCGAGCGCGGAACCGCTGCAGTCGGTGTCCCCCGAGACGATGGAGATCGGCGAGGTCGAGCAGTTGCTGTCGTCGACCGAACGCCGACACGGCTGACCTCCGCTCCGACGTTCCGGCTTCTGCGCCGCGCTCACTTCTGCCGAGCGGTCACGCAACGTCGTCCGCCCCGCGTTCGAGCGACCGTCCACGACCAGTCGGCAGCCGCCGACGGGCTGTCGTGACCAGCGGTGGTCGCGCTGGGCGGTGGGCGCGACTGCCTGGAGGCCCGGTGCCGGTCCGCGAGACCGGCACCGGGCCTCCAGGGTGGCCGGCTGGGGCGCGGCGCGCTCCCCGCCCGCGTCCGGCACCGAGCCGTCACGACTCCCCGCCCTCCGAGCACCGACCGGCCACGAGCCGTCGGCCGTCGCGCCTCGCACTGACGGCCTGTGACCGGTCGCCGTGCACGCCGCGGGGTGTCGCGACCCCTCGTCCGTCAGCCGATCGCGGCCGTCCAGGCGCGCTCGAGTCCAGCACGGTCGAGCAGCTCGGTCGGGCGCACCTCGAGGTCGTCCGCGACGAAGTAGAACACGGCGTCGACCTGGTCGACCGGTCGACCGGTGAACTCGGCGTAGGCCACCCGGTACAGGGCGAGCTGCAGCGTCCGTCGGGCCAGGTCGTCGGCACCGGACGGTGCCTTGCCCGTCTTCCAGTCGACGACCTCGGCACGCCCGTCGATCTCGTAGACGGCGTCGAGCTTGCAGACGACGCTGTGTCCGAGGAACGGGATGTGGATCTCGCGCTCGACCTCGACCGGCGTGCGGCCGGCCCACCGTGAGCGGGCGAAGGTGGCCTGGAAGTCGGCCAGCCGTCGGGCGTCGTCGTCCGTGACCACAGCGTCCGGCGAGGCGTCGACCAGGTCGTCGGCGTCGAGGTCGAGCTCGTCGCCCCACACGTCGAGCGTCTCGAGCGACCCGCCCGTCCGGGCACGCTGCTCCACCCACTGGTGGAAGAGCGTGCCGAGCCGGGTCGCTCGGTACGGACGCTCCGGCATCGGCCGGCGCAGGCGTTCGGCCACCTTGTCCGGCTCGGTCAGGTAGTCCTTGAAGCCGGAGGCCGGCACACGGTGCGGGACCACGACCGCGTGCTTCGCGTTCCGGGTCGCGCGTCGTTCGGCGAGCAGCAGGTCGATGTCGGCCGCGTACCGGCCGGAGGCACCGGGGTTGGCGTTCCGGACCCGCTCAGCCGCCGCCAGCACTCGGGGCGCACGCTGCCCGAACGGCACGTGCGGCCAGAGCTGCTGGGCGCCGTCCTCGCCGAGGGGGTTCTCGTCGTGCACGGTGGTCTCCGGGATCGCGGTGCCGTCGACGACCCCGGCCTCGACCAGGTCGTGCAGGTACCGGCTCGGCTCGGTGGGGCGCACGCCGCCGGCCCAGAACGAACCGGACACGAGCAGGTCGTGGCGGGCACGGGTCAGCGCGACGTACGTGAGTCGGCGTTCCTCGTCCTCGTTGCGGGCCTTCACCTGCTCCTTGAAGGCGTCGATCGCGGTCGTGACGTCCTTCTGGGTCTCCTGCCCGCGCCACGCCAGGCTCGGCAGCTCGGCGCCGTCCCCCCGGAACTCGTACGGCAACCGGCCGAAGCCGAGCCACCCGGACGAGCCCTCCTGCGGCCGCGCGGGCAGGCCGCCCTCGACCATGCGCGGCACCGCGACGGCGTCCCACTCGAGGCCCTTCGACCCGTGGATCGTCAGGATCTGGACCGTGCCGGCTTCGGGTTCCTCGGAGCGCGGGCCCATGTCGTCACGGCGGGCGGCGGCGTCGATCCACCCCAGGAAGGAGCCGAGGTCGGCACGGTCGTCGGTGGACACGAACCCGGCGAGCTCGTCGATGAAGGCGTCGAGGTACGCCCCGCTGCCCTGCTCGTGCGCCGCGACCTCGATGTCGAGCCGCATCTCCTGCACCACGAGCGTCACGAAGTCGACCAGGTCGCTGCCGGCCCTCGACCGCAGCATCGCGAGCTGCGTGCCGAGCGACCGCATCCGGCTGCGGCCGGCGGGCGTGATGCCCTCGAGCGCGCCGTGCTCGTCCGGTGCGGTCGCCACGAAGTCCAGGGCGTCGACGATCGAACCGTGCTCCCCCGCGGCCACCGAGGCGCGGAACGCCGCCGTCAGCTCGTCGTCGAGCCGCTGCTGCGTGTGGTCACGCTGGAACAGCCACCGCGCGAGGTGGTGCAGGGCGACGACGTCCGCCGCGCCCACCCGCCACCGGGCACCCGCGAGCAACCGGATGAGGTCGTTGCCGGCAGCCGGGTCGTGCAGCACCCGCAGGCACGCGACCAGGTCCACGATCTCGGGGCGCTGCAGCAGACCGCCGGTGCCGAGCACGTGGAAGGGCACAGCACGCGCTCCGAGCGCCGCGGTGAACGACGCCAGGTCCTTGCGGGCACGGAGCAGCAGGGCCATCGACCCGGTCGGGTTCCGCTTCCGGTGGCCCTGGAACCAGGCGGCGACCTCGTCGGCCTCTTCCGGCAGGGTCTCCGGGAACACCGCCCGGACCGTCCCGGCGTCCGCACCGGGTCGCGGTGACAGGCGCTCGACGTCGACCTCGGATGCCTCGGACAGCGGCGCCACGATCGCGTTCGCCCCCGCGAGGACGTCGACCGGGTTCCGCCAGCTCGTCGACAGCGCGAACGTCACGGGCCGGACCGCATCCGGCTCGGTGCCGCCGAAGTCGTGCGGGAAGCGTGCGAGGTTCGCGGCGCTCGCACCGCGGAACCCGTAGATCGACTGGTGCGGGTCGCCCACGGCCATCACCGAGTGCCCGCGGAACAGCCGGGCGAGGAACCGGGTCTGCACCACCGAGGTGTCCTGGTACTCGTCGAGCAGCACGACGCCGAACCGCTGCCGCAGGTCCGTGACCACCCGCGGCGCGGACTCGGCCGCGGCGAGCGCCAGGGCGATCTGATCGGAGAACTCGACGAAGCCGCGGTCGACCTTCTGCCGCCGGAACTCCGCGACCAGGTCGGCGAGGGGCTCGAGCGCACCGATCGCCGCGACGGCGTCGGTGATCGCCTTGTACGGCTTGCCACGGTTGCCGGGCAGTTCGAGCAGGTCGGAGAACTCGACGGCGAACCGGCGGAGGTCCTCGGGTTCGACGAGGTGCTCGGACGTGGCTCCGGCGAGCGCCACGACGGCCGCGGTGAGGGTGTCGACGTCGCGGTCGAGTCCGGCCAGTCGGTCGTCACGCGCGGCCACCACGACGCGGCGGGCCAGCTGCCAGGCGGACGGTTCGGTCAGGACCTGGGACTCGCCGTCGCGGCCGACGAGCAGGGCGTTCTCGCGGAAGACGGCGTTCGCGAACGCGTTGTAGGTCGAGACCGTGGGCGCTTCGAAGGCGTCGCCCGGGGTGATCAGACCGACGTCCTCGAGTGCACGGATGCGGTCGTTGATGCGCACCGAGAGCTCGCCGGCGGCCTTGCGGGTGAAGGTCAGGCCGAGGACCTCGTCGGGGCGGACCATGCCGTTCGCGAGCAGCCAGACCACCCGCGACGCCATCGTCTCGGTCTTGCCGCTGCCGGCTCCGGCGACGACCAGGGCGGGGGTGAGCGGGGACTCGATGACGGCGCGCTGCTGTGCGGTCGGGCGCGGGCGGCCGAGGGCGTCGGCGATGGCGTCGGCGCCGTGCTGGACCACAGGCGCAACGAGGACGTCCGTCGTGTCGGTCGTGTCGGTCACCAGGTCACCTCCGAGACCACGTGGATGCGGCACTCGACGCCGGTCCGGGCCTTCTCGCAGTGGTCGTCCACGTTCGCCAGGAAGGTCCGTCCGGCCATGCCGAGCGCGACCCCGTGCAGGCGCTCCCGGTAGGCGTCGCGCGCCTCGGCGTCGAACGCGTGCTGGGTGCGCTCCGAGTAGGCGTGTCCGCCGCGGGGGTTCTGCACGAACACGAGTCGGGCGTCCGTCATGGGCGAGCCGGCCGGAACGCCCTCGACCGCGCCGTCCTCGATCGCCAGCTGGTACGCGCCGAGCTGCGGGTGCTCCGGCATGTCGTTCTTCTCGCTCGGCATCGAGCGTCCGGTCTTGAGGTCCACGACGCTGACACGGCCCTCGGGATCGACCTCGATGCGGTCGATACTGCCGCGCATCCGGGCGGGGCCGGTGACCAGGGCGAACGAGGTCTCGGCGCCGAGCAACCGGCGGCCAGCGCCCGCGAAGGTCCGCAGGTAGTCGCTGAGCCCCTCGATCAT
Organism: Curtobacterium sp. PhB137; assembly: GCF_003814955.1. NCBI lineage: Bacteria > Bacillati > Actinomycetota > Actinomycetes > Micrococcales > Microbacteriaceae > Curtobacterium > Curtobacterium sp. PhB137. The sequence goes on from NZ_RKQO01000008.1 coordinate 314,910, forward strand.
GCGGCGGGTGCGCGCGCGTTCCCGATCGGCCACCCACGGCGACTCGAAGGTCAGTTCGTCCCACCGGGCCTCGACCCGCTCCCACAGCGACTCGACGTCGATCTCGGTCGCGTGCTCCATCGCCTCGTGCACGATCGTGCCGATCCCCATCGCCGGACTCGGCGCACCGCCGCCGAAGGTCTGCACGAACCAGTGCACCGGGCACTCCTCGAACGTGCCGATGCGCGACGGCGAGACGGACACGGTCGGGGCGACGGGTTCGCCGCCCTCGACCTCGGGCACCGGCTCGGCGTCGAGGTCGACCAGCGGCTCGTCGGTGGTGGGCTCGGCGAGGCCGTACCAGTCGTCCGGTGCGGCCCCGGGGACCTCGGCCTCGGCCAACCGGGCCAACGCCGAGGCGGCCTCGTGGTCGCCGGACAGGACGACCCGACGTCGCAGGGACCCGGCCAGTCCGCGCAGGGACAGCGGGTGCACGGTCGGCTGCCGGTCCGGCGGCACCGGCACCAGGCGGACGAACGGCGACGGGGACTCGTCGTCGTTGGCGACGGTGCCGATCACGACCTGCGTGGTCGCGCGGGAGACGGCGCGGGCGAACAAGCGGAGTTCGTCGGCGACCACCGCGGCGCGGTCGTCGATCGGCGAACGCTCGGCCCCCGACGCTGCACGGACCAGGCCGTCCGGATCGAGCAGACTGCCGCGCACCCGGGTGTTCGGCCACACGCCGTCCTGCAGCCCGAGCACCACGACGACGTCGCACTCGAGTCCGATCGTCGCCGAGGGGGTGAGCACCCGGACCCGGCCGGCGGTGCGGTCGGGGCCGATGGAGTCCTCGGGCAGGTCGGAGCCGAGCAGGTCGTCGACGAACACCCGGGCCGGGGCGTCCGGGGTGCGTTCGACGAACCGCTTGGCGGCGGTGAACAGGCCGACGACGGCGTCGAGGTGCCGGTCCGCTTCGCCGGCACCGACCCCGCCGGCTGCGGACTGGCCGCCCCACGACTTCGCGAGGCCGCTGCGCTCCCACAAGCCCCAGAGGATCTCCTCGATGCTCGATCCGGCCTCGGCGTCGGCGTGTGCCTGCACCAGACTGCGCGCGAGTCGGGTCGCCCGTCTGGCGAAGCCCGCGTCGACCGTGGCCAGACGCTCCGGGGCACCGAGCGCGTCGATCAGGAGTTCGTCGGCCGTGCGGGTGCCGTCGCCGGCGAGCTCTTCGCGCCGCAGGGCGAGCCGCAGCCGGCGCATCGCCAGGGTGTCGAGTCCGCCGAGCGGCCCGGTGGCGAACGCCGTGGCCAGGGCGGCGTCGAGGGGCAGGACCCCGAGGGCGACCGCCGCGGCGTCGAGCAGTGCCCGCGCCGCCGAGTCGTCACGGGGGCGGACGGGCGCGGCACCGGCGGTCGCGGGGACCTCGGCCACCGAGAGCGCACGCACGAGCTCGGGGATCGCGGCGCCGCTGCGGGTGACGACGGCCATCCGGTGCCACGGCACACCGTCGAGCAGGCGGTGCTCCCGGAGCCTCCGCGCGACGGCCACGAGCAGCGCCGACCGGCTCGCCGCCTCGAGGTGCACGACGGCGTCGGCTCGGGCGTCCTCGTCGCTCGCCGTCGCCGCGCGCTGCCGACCGGCCGCTGCCGTGCCGATGCGCCCCGTGATCCCGGAGACCAACGACCGGATCGGCGCGGGGTACCGGTGCACGGTGCCGAGGAGGAGTTCGTCGACGCGGTCCACGCCGAGCCGCACGGCCAGGCGCCCGAGCACGTCCGGTTCGGCCCCGCGGAACGCCGAGGCGGCGATGTCCGGGTCGCCGAACGCGACGACCTGCACGCCGGACCGGGCGAGCGCACCGAGCAGTGCCACCTCGCCCTCGACGAGTTCCTGGGTGTCGTCGACCACGATGAGTCCGAGGGCGGCGATGCTCGCCGGGAGTTCCCCACGCAGCACGGCGGCGGTGGCGAACGCGACGAGCTCACCGGAGTCGAGGCTGGTCGCGCGGAACGCGGTGACCGAGGCCCGGTACTCGTCGACGAAGTCACCGACGGCCCGCCACTCGGGTCGACCGCCCTCGTCGCCGAGCTCGCGCATGTCCTCGGGCTCGACGCCCGCCGCGATCGCACGCATCATGACGTCGCGCAGCGCGGTCCGGAACCCGGCGCGCTCGCGCACCACCGCGGTGATGGGTTCGGGCCAGTCCGGACCGGTGCCGTCGAGCTCGTGACCGGCGAGCAGGTCGGCGATGATGCGGTCCTGCTCGCCACCGGTCAGCAGCGTGGGCGCTTCCTGCCCCTGGACCGCGGCGGCGTGCGCGACGATCTGGAAGGCCAACGAGTTCACGGTCCGGGCGAGCGCTCCGGGCACCACGCGGTCGACGGCGGCGGCGAGGCGGTCACGGAGGGCCGTGGCAGCGGTCCGCGACGAGGTCAGCGCGAGCACGGTGGCGTGCCCGTCGGGGCTGATCGCGTCCGGTCGGCGCAACCGGTCGGCGACGAGCCGGGCGAGCGTGGTCGTCTTGCCCGTGCCGGGAGCGCCGATGACCGCCGCGTGCCGGCCGTCGGGCAGCGCGAGCACGGCGGTCTGGGACGGGTCGTCGACCAGGGCGCGTGCGACGCCGACGTCTGCGGGGGCTGGCGTCAGCGTGGTCTGCGGCACGCTCGTACGGTACCCACGACCGCCGACACCACCCGGCCCGACGCGGGCGCGGCGCGCACCCGGGCCGCAGAGTGCGCCCGCGGCGAACGTCCGATGTCCTCCGGGACCGCTCGGATACGCTGTGCTCGTGGACATCAAGATCGGCATCATCAACAGCCCGCGCGAGATCGCGTTCGAGACCGCCCAGACCGCCGACGAGATCGAGAAGGCCGTGTCTGAGGCCCTCGCGTCGAAGGCGACGCACCTGTCGCTCCAGGACGAGAAGGGCCGTCGCTTCATCGTTCCGGTCGCCGCCCTGGCGTACGTCGAGGTCGGCGCGGAAGAGGCACGCCGCATCGGCTTCGTCGCCTGACGACGTGGAACTGCTCTTCGCCGTCCTCGGCGGCCTGATCATCGGCGGGATCGCGCACGTGGTCCTGCCGCGGCGCGCCAGTCGTGGCGTGCTGATCGGGCCCGCCGTGGGCGGCATCGCCGCTGCCGTGCTGTGGGAAGCGCTGACCTGGGCCGGGTGGCGGTACGACGCCACCTGGATCTGGGTCGTGGCCCTGGTCGGTGCGGGCGTCGTCGCCCTCGTCGTCGAGTGGCTGCTCGGGACGCGCCGCGACAAGAGCGACGTCGAGTACTACGAACGACTCAAGGCCCGCGGGGCCTAGGCCGTCAGGCCGAGTGCGTCCATCCGTCGGGTGTGCGCCGCGATCAGTTCGGTCCAGACCGGCTCGAGCCGCTCCTGGTCCTCGCGAGCGTGGGAGGCCAGCGCCGACCGCGCCACGAGCAGGGTGTCGCCGACCAGACGCCGACCCCACATCGCCAAGCGCGAGCCGACCTCGGGGTCGTCCTCGATGCGGGCGGTCAGTTCCTCGACGACCGCGGGTTCCTCACGCGCGTCGAACACGGAGCGCAGCCGCTGCCGCACGTCGTTCGGCAGCGACCGCAGCAGGTTGCCGAACAGGTCGTTCAGGATGCCGGCCGTGACGTAGCCGGTCAGCATCGACTCGTACCAATCGGCGCCGCTCGTGCGCTCGAGGAACCGGTCGATGGCCTCGCGGTGCGGCGCCATCAGTTCCGCCGGGTCCGAGCCGTTCCGTTCGATCTCGGCGACGATCGTGCGGTGCCGGTCGAGCGCCGTCGTCGCGAGCACACCCGTCACCAAGCGACCGGACAGCGTCGGCGCCGAGGCACCGGCACGACCCATCGTCTCGTAGACGGAGAGCTGCAGGTACGCGGCCTGGCCCAGGTAGACGTCGAGCTCGGGGGTGACGTCGTCGAGCGCCAGACGCTTGACCTGGCTTGCGTTGCGCGGGTTCCGCGACGCGAGCCACGCTGCTGCGAGCTGCGCCGCGCGCTTCCGGTTCCACCACGACACCACCCGGAGAGCATAGCGGGAACCGCCTCGCGCCCCGCTCCACCCGCCCATCGGTAGACTGGCCCGGACTTCCACCAGAACTAAGGTGATTCTTTGACTTTCGCAGACCTCTCCATCGAGCAGGACATCGTCGACGCGCTCGCGGGCAAGGGCATCCTCGAGCCCTTCCCGATCCAGCAGCAGACGATCCCGCTCGCCCTCACCGGCCAGGACATCATCGGCCAGGCCAAGACCGGTACCGGCAAGACCTTCGGGTTCGGCCTCCCCCTCATCCAGCGCCTCGGCGCCGACCCGGCGCCCGGCGTCAAGGCCCTCGTCGTCGTCCCGACCCGAGAACTCGCGGTCCAGGTGACCGAGGACCTCGAGGTCGCCACCTCGAACCGCCCGACCACCGTCGCGGCGATCTACGGCGGCAAGGCGTACGAGGGCCAGATCGAGCAGCTCAAGGCCGGCGCCCAGATCGTCGTCGGCACGCCCGGGCGCCTCATCGACCTGCAGCGCCAGCGACTCCTCGACCTGTCCCACGTGCAGGAAGTCGTCCTCGACGAGGCCGACCGCATGCTCGACCTGGGCTTCCTGTCGGACATCGAGCGCATCTTCCAGGCCATCCCCGAGGTGCGGCACACGATGCTGTTCTCGGCCACGATGCCCGCGCCGATCGTCGCCCTCGCCCGCCGGTTCATGAGCCGTCCGGTGCACATCCGGGCGACCGACCCGGACGAGGGCCTCATGCAGGCCAACATCAAGCACCTCATCTACCGCGCGCACTCCCTGGACAAGGACGAGGTCATCGCCCGCATCCTCCAGGCCGAGGGCCGCGGCAAGACCGTGATCTTCACCCGCACCAAGCGTGCGGCGGCGAAGCTGGTCGAGGAGCTCAAGGACCGCGGGTTCAACGCCGCAGCGGTGCACGGTGACCTCAACCAGGAGCAGCGCGAGCGCGCGATGGCCGCCTTCAAGGCCGGCAAGCGCGACGTGCTCATCGCCACCGACGTCGCCGCCCGCGGCATCGACGTGGACGACGTCACGCACGTCATCAACCACACGATCCCGGACGACCCGGACACCTACCTGCACCGCGCCGGTCGTACCGGCCGTGCCGGCAAGACCGGCATCGCGGTCACGTTCGTCGACTGGGACGACCTGCACAAGTGGACGCTGATCGACAAGGCCCTCGAGTTCGGCATCCCCGAGCCCGTCGAGACCTACTCGTCGTCGCCGCACCTGTTCGAGGAACTCGACATCCCGAAGGGCACCAAGGGCCGTCTGCCCGGTGCCTCGTCGCACGCCGCGTCGGCCGGTGCCCCCGCCGAGAAGCGCAGCAGTGACCGTCCGGCGTCCGGTCCGCGTGACGCGTCGCGTTCGCGGTCGCGCAGCCGCACCCGGTCAGGAGGCTCGGAGCAGCCCGCCTCGCAGGCTCCCGCCACCGAGTCCGCGGCTCCGACCTCCGCGCCCACCGACGACACGTCGGCCACCGAGGGCGGGACCACCGACGGCGCCGCGAAGCGTCGCCGCCGTCGCCGCCGTCGCGGAGCCGGCACCGGCGATGCCTCGGCGACCGCCTCAGCACCGCAGGGTTCGTCGGACGGCGAGTAGCGCCTCCAGACCGAAGGGTCCGTCGCTGACGCGACGGGCCCTTCGTCGTCCCCACCTGCCGACTGCGCCCGCGAAAGCGACAGATCGCCGCGAACCGTCGGCGGGAATCTGTCGCTTTCGCGGAGGGGTCAGGCCGCGCCGAGCGAGAACTGTCGCTTCGGTGGGGACGAGCCTCGGGTCAGGACAGGCGCGAGCCCGGGCCGACCACGGGGGCGCTGCCGGTGGCCTCGGACAGGATGGCGTCGAACGCGACCCGCGCCGTCCGGTGCTCGCCGAGCCGGTTCGGCTTGCCCGTGCCGTGGTAGTCGCTCGAACCGGTGACGAACAGGCCGTAGCGCGACGCCCAGTCGAGCAGGGTGCGCTTGCCGTGCGCCAGGTTCTCGCGGTGGTCGACCTCGAGCCCGCCCAGCCCGGCGTCGACGAGGTCGCGGAGCATCGGCTCGTCGATGACGATCCCCCGCGACGAGGCTGCCGGGTGCGCGATGACCGGCACACCACCCGCCTGTCGGATGAGTTCGACGCCGCGCAGGGGCGACGGCGCCTCGTGCGGTTCGTAGTAGCCGGACGCCGGGTGCAGGATGCCGCGGAACGCCGCGCTCCGGTCGGACTCGAGGCCCCGCGCGACGAGCGCGTCGGCGATGTGCGGGCGGCCGATGGTGGCCCCGGGGCTCGCCTGCGCCAGGACGTCGGCCCAGGTGATCGGGTGGTCTTCGCCGATGCGGTCGACCATGCGGTGCGCGCGGGAGAGGCGGCCGGAGCGGATGCGGTCCGTCTCCTCGACCAGGCCCGGGTCGTGTGGATCGACCAGGTAGCCGAGGACGTGCACGCTGCGGAAGCCGATGCGCGTGCTGAGCTCGAGACCCGGCAGGAGCGTCAACGGCAGCTCGCGTGCGGACCCGGACGCGTCGGCCCAGCCGGCGGTCGTGTCGTGGTCGGTCAGCGCGACGGCGTCCAGGCCGGCGGCCGCGGCCGCTCGGACGAGCTCCGCGGGTCGCTCGGTGCCGTCGGAGACACTCGAGTGCGCGTGCAGGTCGATGAACGGGTCGGGCACGTCGACAATGCTATCCACAGGTGAGGGGCCGCACAGGACGCCGGTGCAGCGCGGTGCGATGATGGGGGCATGGCCGACACGACTCCCCGCGCGACGAGCAACCGATCCACGACCCCCGGGTCCTCGACCTTCAAGGACTTCATCGGGTCGCAGTGGGCCGACCGCGAGCAGACGATCCCCGAGCCCCGCGAGCAGGCCGCCTTCGCTGCCGAGCGTCGGGCCCGCATCTCCGAGCTGCACCCGGGCCGCACGATCGTCGTCCCCGCCGGACAGGCCAAGGTCCGCTCGAACGACTGCGACTACCCCTTCCGCCCGCACTCCACGTTCGCGCACCTGACCGGGTGGGGCACCGACACCGTCGTCGGCTCCGTCCTCGTGATGACGCCGAACGGCTCCGGGCACGACGCCACGCTCTACTTCCGTGCCACGGCCGGTCGTGAGTCGGAAGAGTTCTACGCGAACCCCGAGATCGGCGAGTTCTGGGTCGGCCCGCGTCCCTCGCTCGACGCCGTCGCCGCCGACCTCGGGCTGGCCACGGCCGACCTCGGTGCCTTCTCGGACGTCGCCGACGGGCTCGACGCCTCGGCGCTGCTCGTGCGCGAGGCCGACGACGACCTGACCCGCACCCTCGACGCACGACTCGGCAGCGCCGTCGGCGGCGCGCCGGAGACCGACGACGCACCGGCGACCGACGACGTCCTCGCCCGCGACCTGTCCGAGCAGCGCCTGGTGAAGGACGCGTACGAGGTGGGCGAGCTCCGCAAGGCCGTCGACGCGACGAAGCACGGCTTCGACGACGTGATCGCCGACTTCGACGCCGTCCTGGCACACCAGCGGGGCGAGCGCATCGTCGAGGGCACCTTCAACCGCCGGGCTCGTGCAGACGGCAACACGGTCGGCTACGACACGATCGCCGCCTCGGGCCACCACGCCTGCATCCTGCACTGGACCCGGAACGACGGCGCCGTGCAGCCGGGTGACCTGATCCTCATCGACGCCGGGGTCGAGGTCGACTCGTTCTACACGGCCGACATCACCCGCACGCTGCCGGTCAGCGGCACGTTCTCCCCCGTGCAGCGCATGGTCTACGACGCCGTGCTCGAGGCGGCCGACGCCGCGTTCGCCATCGTCAAGCCGGGCATCACGTTCCGCCAGGTGCACGCCACCGCGATGGAGGTCATCGCCCGCAAGACCGCCGAGTGGGGCTTCCTGCCCGTCTCGGCGGAAGAGTCGCTCGAGCCGGACAACCAGTTCCACCGCCGCTACATGGTGCACGGCACGAGCCACCACCTCGGCCTCGACGTGCACGACTGCGCGAAGGCCCGTCGCGAGATGTACATCGACGGCGTCGTGCAGCCCGGCATGGTGTTCACGATCGAGCCCGGTCTGTACTTCCAGCAGGACGACCTGACCGTGCCCGAGGAGTTCCGCGGCATCGGCGTCCGGATCGAGGACGACATCCTGGTCACCGAGGACGGGGCCGAGAACCTGTCGATCGGCATCCCCCGGACCCCCTCGGAAGTGGAGGGGTGGATCGCCCGCTCCGGCCGCTAGCCTGAGCGGGTGACGACGCCCGACGCCTCCACCGACTCCCGCACGCCGCAGTTCTCGATCGAGGTCGAGCACTTCGACTCCCCCGACGCGCAGCGACTCCGAGCCGCGCAGCGCCTGGAGATCGACCGTGCCTACGGCGGCGACACCGAACCCGGCGAGAAGCCGACGGCGGACTCCATCGCGGTGTTCTTCCTGGCGCGCGACGAGGCCGGCACTCCGCTGGCGTGCGGCGGACTGCGGGTCGTCGACGACGGCATCACCGAGATCAAGCGCATGTACGTCCGGCCGGAGTCCCGCGGCTCGGGTGTGGCAGCCGCGCTGCTGCGTCGGCTCGAAGAGGCCGCGCTGGACCTCGGGTCACCGGCGCTCGTGCTCGAGACGGGGAACGAGCAGAAGCGCGCCGTCGGGTTCTACGAGCGCGAGGGCTTCACGCGCATCGCCAACTTCGGCCCGTACGTCGGCGCCCCGCTGTCGATCTGCTACTCGAAGGTGCTGTAGCCCGAGCACTTCGAGCCCGAGCCCACCGACACTGCACGCGTCAGGCGCGCTCGTCGCCCTTCGGCGACGACGGGGTCGACGAAGACGACGGTGCCGGCGGCGTCGCACCGGGCACCCGCTCGCCGTACTGCGGCGGGTCCTGCGGACGACGCTCGGGGATCGCCGGCCCACCCGAGGTGGGTCGGTCGGCGGGGGCGGCAGCGGACGGGTCGGCGTTCTCGCCGTACCGGGGCCCGTCGTTCGTGCCGTACCGCGGCGCGCTCGACGCACCCGGCGCCGTGGGCGCATCCGTCTGCGCGCCGGGGGCCGACGTGCCGGGCTGCTGCGGGCCTCCTGGCTGCTGGTGGGGTGTGGCGTGTCCGCCGTACGGCGACTGCTGCTGCGGCGGGGCGGGACGCCACGGCTGCTGTCCCTGCACCGGTGCGCCGGGAGCGCCCTGCTGGGGCTGCTCGTTCCAGTGCGTGGACGGCGTCGCACCGTGCTCACCCAGGATCCGCTGCGCCTGACCGGTCAGCTGCGGGTTGACGACGATCTGGTAGTTCGTGGCGAGCACCTGGTGGACGCTCGTGAAGTCGCGCTGTCGCTTGGTGATCGCGAACGAGACGATGCCGTAGAGCATGCCGAACGCTGCACCGATGATCGCGGCGGCGAGGATCAGGCCACCGGAGCTCGGCGAGAACAGGGTGAGCACGATGCCGAAGAAGATGCCGAGCCAGAGACCGGACAGGGCTCCGGCGATCGCCGCACGGCCGTAGGTCATCTTGCCGGTGACGCGCTCGACGGTCTTCAGGTCGTTGCCCACGATCGAGAGCTGGTTGACCGGGAAGTCGGCGTCGGCGAGCTTCGCCACGACGCGCTGCGCATCGGGGTAGCTGTCGTACGTGCCGAGGACGTCGCCCTTGGGCAGCGTCGGGAAGGCCTGGGCGGTCCTGCCGGCGAAGGGACTCTGATTGCTCACACAGCCATCATTCACCGCGCACCTTGCAATCGCACGTGCACCGCCGGGGAAGCGCCAGCACGCAACCGACTACGCTGGGTCGGGTGAGCGCCACGAAGGTCTTCGTCGCCCGCCTCGCCGGGTGCTCCGTCTTCGACCCCGCGGGCGACCGGGTGGGCAAGGTCCGGGACGTCCTGGTGGTCTACCGCCGGGCCGATCCCCCGCACGTCGTGGGGTTGATCGTCGAGGTGCCGGGCAAGCGCCGCATCTTCGTCAGCGTCGGCCGCATCACCTCGATCGGTGCCGGCCAGGTCATCACCACCGGGCTCGTCAACATGCGCCGCTTCGAGCAGCGCGGCGGCGAGGTCCGGGTGATCGCCGAGATGCTCGGTCGCAAGGTGCTCATCAAGAACCAGCGCATCCGCGCCACCATCGAGGACGTCGCGATCGAGGACCGCGGGCAGGGCGACTGGGAGGTCGCGCAGCTCTTCCTCCGCAAGCCGAAGACCACCCCGTCGCCGTTCGGCAAGGGCCCGACGACGTTCGCGACGTGGAACGAGGTCACCGAGGACGAGCTCCCCGGCGAGGCCCAGTCCGCCGAGCACGTCATCGCGGCGTACTCCGACCTGGTGCCCGCCGACCTGGCGAGCACGCTGCTCGACCTGCCGGAGGAACGCCGGTTCGAGGTCGCCGAGGAGCTGCCCGACGACCGACTGGCCGACGTGCTCGAGGAGATGCCCGACCAGGAGCGCGTCGAGATCCTGTCGAGGCTCGAGGACTCCCGCGCGGCCGACGTCCTCGACCAGATGCAGCCGGACGACGCCGCCGACGTGCTCGCGCAGTTCTCCGACGAACGGAGCGAGGCGCTCCTGCAGCTCATGGAGCCGGAGGAGGCGCAGGACGTCCGCATGCTCCTGGAGTACGAGCCGGACACCGCCGGTGGTCTGATGACCACCGAGCCCGTCATCGTCTCCGCCGACGCGACCGTCGCCGAGGGGCTCGCACTCGTCCGCCGACACGACCTCGCCCCGGTGCTCGGTGCCGCGGTGTGCGTCACGCTGCCGCCGTACGAGCCGCCGACCGGTCGGTTCCTCGGGCTGGTGCACTTCCAGCGCATGCTCCGCTACCCGCCGAACGAACGGCTCGGCACGCTCATCGACCAGCAGACCGAGCCGGTCCGGGTCGACGCGAGCGCCGCCGAGGTCACCCGCGTGATGGCGACCTACAACCTGCTGTCCGTCCCCGTGGTCGACGACGCCCACCGCCTCGTCGGGGTGGTGACGATCGACGATGTCCTCGACCACGTCCTGCCGGACGACTGGCGAAGTCAGGGCGAGGGGGAACCCTCACCGCTTCCACGCCAACGCCCGCGCAAGACACCCGTGACGACGGGAAGGAGGACCACCCGTGGCCCGAACGGATGAGAACCGTCGTGATCGCGAGCGCTCCGACGTCCGCCTCGACTCCCCCAAGGGCATGCGCACGCGCGTGCTCCCGACCCGCCGTCGTGGCGGACGCGGTGACACGTTCGGTCGCGCGACCGAGGGCATCGCACGGGGCATGGGCACGCCGTGGTTCCTCATCGGCCTCACCCTGTTCTGTGTGGTCTGGATGGGCTACAACACCCTCGCGCCGAAGCCGTGGCAGTTCGACTCCGCCGCGATCGGCTTCACCGCACTGACCCTGGTGCTGTCGCTGCAGGCCTCGTACGCCGCCCCGCTCATCCTGCTCGCGCAGAACCGGCAGGACGACCGCGACCGCGTGCAGTTCGAGCAGGACCGGCAGCGTGCGGAGCGCAACCTGGCGGACACCGAGTACCTGGCGCGCGAGGTCGTCGCGCTCCGGCTGGCGATGCGCGACATGGCGTCGAAGGACTTCATCCGCGCCGAGCTCCGCTCCCTGCTCGAGGAACTCGACCGGCGCGACGCCGACGACGCCGGCTACGCGAACGAGCCCGGCAGCTCCACCCGTGGATGACGCGGCTCCCGCCGACGAGCAGCTGGGCACGGCGGTCCTCGCTGCGCTCGGCCGTGTGATCGACCCCGAGATCCGTCGGCCCGTCACGGAGCTCGACATGATCCGTGGGGTCGACGTGCAGCCGGGAGGCGCGGTGCGCGTCGACCTGCAGCTCACGATCGTGGGGTGCCCCGCCGCCGACACCATCGAGCGCGACGTGCGCGTCGCCGCCGGTTCCGTGGACGGGGTGTCGTCGGTCGACGTCGACGTGTCGGTGATGGCCCCCGCGACGCGTGCCGCGCTGACCGAACGCCTGCGGGCCGGCCGGCCGAACGGCATCCAGTTCACGGCGGACTCGCTCACCCGGGTGATCGCCGTCACGAGCGGCAAGGGTGGTGTCGGCAAGTCGACGGTCACCGCCAACCTCGCCGTCGCGCTCGCCCGCCGGGGCCTGCGGGTCGGGATCGTCGACGTCGACGTGCACGGCTTCAGCATCCCCGGGCTGATGGGACTGACCTACGAGCACGGCGTCGCGCCGCGGCCGACCCGGGTGGACAGCATGATCCTGCCGCCCGTCGCCCACGACGTGAAGGTCGTGTCGATCGGGATGTTCGTCGACGACGCCTCCACCGCGGTCTCCTGGCGTGGCCCGATGCTGCACCGCACCGTGAACCAGTTCCTGACCGACGTGTTCTTCGGCGACCTGGACGTGCTCCTGCTCGACCTGCCGCCCGGTACCGGCGACGTCGCGATCTCGGTCGGCCAGCTCCTCCCCCACGCCGAGGTCCTGGTCGTCACCACACCCCAGGCCGCTGCGGCCGACGTCGCCGAGCGCAGCGGGATCGTCGCACGCCAGACGGGCCAGCGGGTGATCGGGGTCATCGAGAACATGGCCGGGCTCGTCCAGCCCGACGGCTCGGTCCTGCACCTGTTCGGCAAGGGCGGTGGCGCCGAGACCGCCGCACGGCTGTCCCGCGGGCAGGACGCCCCCGTGCCGGTGCTCGGCAGCGTGCCGCTGTCCGTGCCGCTCCGTGAGGGCGGGGACACCGGCCTGCCGGTCGTGCTCGGCGCGCCGGAGGACCCCGCGGCAGTCGCCCTCGCCGCGATCGCCGACGGCATCACGACGATGGGGCGCGGACTGGCCGGACGGAAGCTGGGGCTGTCGCTGTCCTAGGCTCGTCAGCATGAGCATGGATCACGTCAGCGTCGACTGGGACCGCGCCCGCGACGCGAACCGGGCGAACTGGGACGACCGAGTTCCCATCCACGAGGGCGCCTACGCCGTGGACGAGCTGTCCGACCCGGCACACCGCTCCGACGTCGTGCGCGACGACCTGCCGGCGCTGACGCCGTGGCTGCCGGACGGCTCGCTCGCCGGCCTCGACGTCTGCCACCTGCAGTGCCACATCGGCACCGACACCGTGTCGCTCGCCCGCGAGGGAGCCCGGCTCACCGGCGTCGACTTCTCCCCCGCGGCGCTCGCCTCCGCCGCCGGCCTCGCGACGCGGCTCGGCCTCGACGTCACCTGGGTGGAGACCGACGTGCTCGACGCCCGCGCTGCCGTCTCCGGCGACTTCGACGTCGTCTACACGAGCATCGGCACGATCTGCTGGCTCCCCGACCTCGACCGCTGGGCAGCGCAGGTCGCCGGCTTGCTGCGCCCGGGCGGGGTGTTCTTCATCCGCGACGGCCACCCCGCGCTCTACGCCCTCGACGAGACCGCCGACGAACTCGTCACCCGGTACCGGTACTTCCCGGACGGCACCGCGCAGCAGTGGGACGACGCCGGCACCTACGCCGGCGACGGCACCGTTGCGAACACCCGCACGTTCGAGTGGCCGCACCCGCTGTCCGAGATCGTGAACGCCCTGCTCGGCGCCGGACTCCGACTCCGCCGCCTGGACGAGGGGCGCACACTGCCCTGGCGCTTCAGTCCTCGCATGGAGGACACCGGCGACGGCTCGTGGGCGTGGCCCGACGCTGACCGCGACCGGGTTCCCCTGACGTACACGATCGTCGCCACCCGCGACTGACGACGGGCGCCTGCCATCCGCTCGGCGCGCGCCTGTACGTTCGTTCATGGACAGGTCGTTCCACCCCGGAGCATTATGCAAGGGCATTGCACAATGCCCTTGCGGAATGTGACCGCCTGGGCTCCACCCGCCGGACGACGACGTCCGGCCGAGGACAGGAGAACCGTGTGAACCAGAACACCCGAGTACGGATCGGCCTCGTGGCCACCGTCGCCGCAGTGATCGCCGGGGGATCACTCGCCGCAGCACCGGCCATCGCCGCGACACCGTCGTGCGCGACCGCGTGGACCGCCGGCACCGCGTACTCCGGCGGTGCCACCGTCAGCGAGAACGGATCGAACTACACCGCGAACTGGTGGACGCAGGGCGACGACCCCGCGACGCACGCCGGGGCGACGGGCAGCGGCCAGCCGTGGACGTCGACCGGCGCCTGCTCCGGCACGGGCGGCGGGGCCACTCCTCCAGGTGGGGGGACGACGACCCCCGGCACGGGCGGGAGCGGCGGCACGGCCAGCGGACTGGTGTTCAGCCCGTACAAGGACATCACCGTGAACCTCGACTGGAACACGAACGTCATGAACACCGCGGTCACCGGGACGCGGATCCCGGTGGTCGGCTCGAGCAACAGCCTGGTGTCGACCCGGGAGCCCGGCCTCAAGGCGCTCACCCTCGCCTTCGCGACCGGCACGTGCGGCAGCGAGAACTGGGGTGGCGTCGCGGCGGATGCCTTCGCGAACGCCAACATCCCGAAGCTCGACGCCGCCGGGGTGAACTACATCGTCAGCACCGGTGGAGCCGCCGGTTCGTTCAAGTGCTCGGGCGCCGCACTGCAGTCGTTCATCGCCCGGTACGCGACCCCGCACATGATCGGCGTCGACTTCGACATCGAGAGCGGTCAGTCCGCCGCCGACGTGCAGAACCTCGTGGGCGCCGCAGCCCTCGCCCAGGCGAAGTACCCGGGCATGCGCTTCTCGTTCACGCTCGCGACCCTGGCCGCCAGCGACGGCTCGTACGGCGGGCTGAACAGCACCGGCGACGCCACCGTGAAGGCGATCAAGGCGTCGACCCTGACGAACTACACGATCAACCTCATGACGATGGACTTCGGCCGCGCGACCACCGCGAACTGCGTGCTCTCCGGCTCCACCTGCCAGATGGGCAAGTCCTCGATCCAGGCCGTCACGAACCTGCAGCACACGTACGGCATCGCGTCGTCGAAGATCGAGGTCACCCCGATGATCGGCGTCAACGACACCACCGACGAGGTCTTCACCCTCGCCGACGTCGACACCCTGTCCGCCTACGCGAAGGCCAACGGCCTCGCCGGGATCCACTACTGGTCGCTCGACCGGGACACGCCCTGCGCCTCGACGACGGCGTCGTCCACGTGCAGCTCCGTCCCGAGCGCACCGGCACTCGCCTGGACGGATCGCTTCCTCGCCGACCTGAAGTAGCCGACCTGAAGTAGTCGTCACCACACCGAACACGGGAGGCCCGGTGCCAGCTGGCACCGGGCCTCCCGTCCGTCAGGTGGTCACGTGACGGGCGTCAGGTCGCTTCCGCGTCGAAGGGCGGCGCTTCTCCCGCGGCCAGCGGCACGACGGGAGCCGTCGCGCGGACCTTGGAGGCGGTCACCTGCGCGGTCTGGACCGCGGCGGCGCTGCTGGCGCTGCCGGAGTCGAGGAGCGCATCGCGGATGATCCGGCGGGGGTCGTACTGTCGCGGGTCGAGCTTCTGCCACTCGATGTCGTCGAACTCCGGGCCCATCTCGTCGCGCATCCGCTCCTTCGCGGTGTCGGCGAACCGGCGGACGGCCTTCACGAACTCGGCCAACTTCTGGGCGTACATCGGCAGGCGCTGCGGCCCGAGCAGGAGCACGGCAATGATCCCGATGATCAGGATCTTGTCGAGCGGGATGTTCACGTGAGCGAGCCTAACCCGTACGGCTCCGATGCACCCCTAGAGTTGTCAACCGAACGGAGTGTGCGTGTCAGAGAAAGAGTCGAACTGGAAGTTCGCCGAGGACATCGTCTCGGAGTCCGAGGCGATCGCCCGCGCTCGTGAGCACTCCCTGGAGCTCGGTGTCGAGGCGATCTCGCCCGCGATCGGCGCGCAGATCGGCGTCATCGCCGCAGCCTCCCGAGCCACGAGCATCATCGAGATCGGGACGGGCCTGGGAGTCTCCGGGCTGTACCTGCTCGGCGGCGCGCCGGACGCGACCCTGACCACGATCGACGTCGAGGTCGACCACCAGCAGTTCGCCCGCGACGCCTACATCAGCGCCGGAACCGCCCCCGCCCGGATCCGGCTCATCCCGGGCCGCGCGAACCAGGTGCTCCCCCGGATGAACGAGGCGTCGTACGACGTCGTCCTGGTCGATGCCGACCCCGAGCACGTCATCGAGTACGTCGAGCACGGGCTGCGGCTCGCACGCCTCGGCGGGACCGTCCTGGTGCCACACGCACTGTGGCGCGGACGCGTCGCCGACCCGGTCAAGCGCGACCGAGCGACGACCGACTTCCGGCTGCTGCTCACCGAGGTGTCGACGTCGGGGGCGGTGCGCAGTGCGCTCTCGCCGGCTGGTGACGGGCTGCTGCAGTTGACGAAGGTCACCGCGTAGCAGCCGTCCCCACCGGTCACTCGAGGTGCCGCAGGTACCGCTCCGGTGACTCGAGGAACGACCGCTGGTTGCGCACCAGATCGAGGTCCTCCCACTCGGTGCGCCGGAACCCCCACTCGCCGACCTCGTGGATCGTCGCGCCGGGGAACGCCGCCAGGACCGGTGAGTGCGTCGAGAGCACGACCTGCCCGACCCCGCTGTCGACGATCGACCGCAGCAACGCGATGAGCGTCAGGCACCCGGAGAAGGACAGCGCCGACTCCGGTTCGTCGAGGATCCAGAGCCCCGGCCACTGCGCGCGGTCGATGACGAAGTCGAGGAACGACTCACCGTGGCTGCGCTCGTGGAACACCGGCTCGGGGCGGGAGTGGTTGGGATTGTCCTCGAGGTAGGTGAAGAAACCGTGCATGGTCTCGGCACGCAGGAAGAACCCGCCACGCGGCGCACCGAAGTCACGGCGGAGGACGATGTGCCGCCACAGCGACGACTCGGACGGACGCGTCGAGTGGTTCGCCAGGGTGGAGCCGCCCTCGGGTGACATGCCGAACCGGAGCGCGATCGCCTCGATCAGGGTGGACTTGCCGACACCGTTGTCGCCGACGAACACCGTCACCGGGTCGAGGTCGAGTCCCTCGTCGAGCAGCTGCCGCACCGGGGGCAGCGTCGCCGGCCACACGTCGCGTGGCATCGGGTCCGGGTCGCGGTACTCCTCGACGCGGCGGATCGGCATGTGGGTCCTCGGCACGAGGCCATCCTGCCGGACGCGACCGACAGCGCGACGGGCGCGCACGCCGACGGCGCGGCGCCCCGGACGCAGACGACGGGCCCGGCGCGTACACGCTCCGGACCCGTCGTTCTGGTGCTTTCGACTACGAGGCCGAGACGACCTCAGCGAGTGCGTCATGGAGTTCCTTGGCCTCGGCATCGTTGACCGAGACGACCAGGCGGCCTCCTCCTTCGAGCGGAACCCGCACGATGATGAGTCGACCCTCCTTAACAGCCTCCATCGGCCCGTCACCGGTCCTCGGCTTCATGGCTGCCATCAGATGTCCCCTTTCGTGCAGTACATGCCCGCTCATTATCTCGTATTGATGGGGCAACTGCGAAACCGCCCAGGTTGGGGGTGTCGGATCGGCGGTTCTTCGCGG
Source organism: Curtobacterium sp. PhB137 (assembly GCF_003814955.1). Taxonomy (NCBI): domain Bacteria; kingdom Bacillati; phylum Actinomycetota; class Actinomycetes; order Micrococcales; family Microbacteriaceae; genus Curtobacterium; species Curtobacterium sp. PhB137. Next base: position 332,306 of record NZ_RKQO01000008.1, read on the forward strand.
GTTCCGTTCGTAACCTTGGCGGATGCCGAACATTCGCTCCATGCGCCGTCAGTCCCCCAGCGGACGACCCGAGCGGTCCGAGCCGACCGGCAGGTCCGACGACGCAGTACCCGCCGGTCTGCGGATCGGCGCGGCGTTCACCTGGCGCATCCTCGTCGTGGGTGCCGGCCTCGCCGTCCTGGTGGCGCTGGTCGTGCTGCTGCAGGACATCGTGGTGCCGTTCCTCATCGCGCTGTTGGTCTGCGCGCTCCTCATGCCGATGTCGTCGTTCCTGCAGCGGCACCGGTGGCCGAAGTGGACGGCGGTGCTGTCGAGTCTCGTGGCGCTGGTGCTGGCGCTCGGCGGGCTGGCGCTGCTCGTCACCGAGCAGGTGCGGTCCGACCTGCCGTCGCTCGAACGCCGGCTCCACCACAGCGTGCAGTCCCTGCGGACCCTGCTCGACAGTGAGCCGTTCGGGATCACGGCGAAGGACGTCGACTCGTGGGTGTCGAACGGCTTCGACTACCTGCAGGCGCACGCCTCGACGATCCTGTCCGGGTTCCAGGCCGCCGGCACCGGCGCCGTGCACGTGCTCGAGGGGCTGTTCATCATCGTGTTCACGACGCTGTTCGTGCTCATCGACGGCCCGCGCATCTGGGGGTGGGTCGTCCGGCTCTTCCCGCGCCGGGCACGTGCTCGCATCGACGTCGCGGGGCACGCCGGGTGGAAGACCCTGACGAGCTTCATCCGCGTCCAGCTCGTGGTCGCCGTCACCGACGCCCTCGGTGTCACCATCGGCGCCCTCGCGCTGCAGATCCCGCTGGCGATCCCGATCGGCGTGATCGTGTTCTTCGGCGCGTTCGTCCCCGTCGTCGGTGCGATCGTCGCCGGCGCGGTCGCGGTGCTCATCGCACTCGTGTTCAACGGCTGGGTGCCGGCGCTCGTGATGCTCGGCATCGTGGTCGTCGTGCAGCAGCTCGAGAGCCACGTCCTGCACCCGTTCCTGACCGGCACGGCCGTCAAGGTCCACCCGCTCGGGGTCGTCCTCGGGGTGACCGCGGGCACGACGATCGCGGGTGTCGTCGGCGCGTTCTTCGCGGTGCCGTTCATCGCCACCGTCAACGCGATGGTCGTGGCGGCGGCGAACTGGCGGCCGGGTGACCCGGAGCCGATGTCAGCGACGGTGCCGAAGCGCGAGCGGAGCGGTCCCGCCGCACGGCTCCTGGCCCGTGCCCAGGCCCGTGAGCGCCGTGCCGATCACGGCGGGGTCCAGTCGTAGCCGTTGATCCACCAGCAGTAGTACAGCCAGACCCACTGCAGCCCGACGAACGCCACCACGACGGCCACCCGGTACACGCGGGACCGCGGCAGCGCCACGATGCCGAGCAGCGGCGCGATCGGCACCAGGATCCGCCAGGTGCTCGACTGCGGGAAGAACACGGCGAGCAGGTACACGACGTAGGCGATGCCCCAGAGGCGCAGCTCGATCCCGAGCACCCGGGCTGCGGGGATGCAGACGAACGCCACGAATCCGACGACCACGACGGCCAGCAGGACCCCGCCGGCGGGCTGGTGGAACCACCACCCGAAGCCCTGGATCCACGGCGCGAACGGCACGAGCTCCTGCCACCCGACGTAGGACGACCGCCAGGCGAGCTCGGTGTCGGTGTACGCCTTGGGCACCCCGGTGACGGCCCAGGCGATCGCCGGCCACGCCAGGCCGACCAGTCCGGACACGACCGCGACCACGGCGGGCGGCACGAGGCGGCGCAGGGTGAGCGGTTCCGACGACCGCACCCACGCGGGCCGGATCGCCCACGCGCCGACGAACAGCACGACGAGCAGGGCGAAGGCGAGCCCGGTCGGCCGGGTCATGCCGAGCAGGAGCACGACGGGCAGCATCGTCCACCACCGCCGGTCGACCATGAGCAGCAGCGCGACGAGCAGCAGGAACAGCCCCATCGACTCGGCGTACGCCACCTGGAACATCGCCGACACGGGCGCGACGCAGAACAGCACCGTGGCGAAGGTCGATCGCGCCGGGTCGACGAAGCGCCCCATCAGGCGACGGAACACGAGCGCAGCGCCGAGTCCGGCGAGCAGCGAGACCGCCACCGCGACGAACTCGAACGACGCTCCGGTGAGCAGCATCAGGCCGCGCACCAGGAACGGGTACGCGGGCATGAACGCCCACGCGTTCTCGGTCACGTGCCCTGCCGCGTCCACGGGCAGGGTCGACGGGTAGCCGCCGGTCGCGATGACGCGGTACCAGGCGCCGTCCCAGATGGACGCGAACGACAGGTACGCCGGGTGCTGGACGGTGAACGAGTTCGCCGCCTGCACGCTCGCGAAGGCCTGCATCATCAGTCCGGTGACGAACCGGGCGAGCACGTAGACGACCGTGATGCGGACCCACCACGGCACCACCCGGTAGCGGGCGCGCCAACGGGTGCGTGCTGGGGTCGGCCGGGTGGCCCCGGCCGTCGTCAGGCCGTCAGCCACCGACGGAGGCCGGCCTCGACCGCGGTGATCTGCGCGACCGGGACCTGCTCGTCGTCGTGGTGGGCGAAGACCGGTTCACCGGGTCCGTAGTTGACCGCGGGCACCCCGAGCGCCGAGAAGCGGGCGACGTCGGTCCAGCCGTACTTCGGGCGGGGCTCCGGGCCACCGACCGCCGACACGAAGTCCTGCGCGAGCGGGGCGTCGAGGCCGGGGCGGGCACCGGCGGCGAGGTCGACGATGGTCACGTCGTAGCCGTCGAAGAGTTCGCGGATGTGCGCCACGGCCTCGTCAGCCGAACGCGACGGCGCGAAGCGGTAGTTCACGTGCACCATCGCCTCGTCCGGGATGATGTTGCCCGCGATGCCGCCGCTGATCCCGACGGCGTTGAGGCCCTCGCGGTACTCGAGCCCGTCGACCGTGACGGTCCGGGGCTCGTAGGCGGCCAGCGTGGCGAGGATCGGTGCCGTCTTATGGATCGCGTTGTCGCCGATCCAGCTGCGGGCGCTGTGCGAGCGCTTGCCGAACGTGCGGATCTCGGCGCGGAGGTTGCCGTTGCAGCCACCCTCGATCTGCGCGCCGGACGGCTCCCCCAGGATGGCGAAGTCGGCGGCCAGCAGTTCCGGACGGGTCCGGGCGAGACGACCGAGGCCGTTCAGCAGGTCGCTGACCTCTTCGTGGTCGTACCAGACCCACGTGACGTCGACCGAGGGCTCGACCAGGTCGTACGCGAGCTTGAGCTGCACCGCGCAGCCGGCCTTCATGTCGACGGTGCCGCGACCCCACAGGATCTCGGTGCCGTCCTCGGCGGTGCGGAACTCGGTCGGCAGGTTGTCGTTGAGCGGCACGGTGTCGATGTGCCCGGCGATCACGACGCGGCGGTCGCGGCCGAGGTTCGTGCGGGCGACGATCGCGTCGCCGTCCCGGATCACCTCGAGGTGCGGCAGCGGTGCGAGCACCGCCTCGATCGCGTCAGCGAGGGCCTGCTCGTTCCCCGACACCGATTCGATGTCGCAGATGGCACGGGTGATGTCGATGGACGAGGCGGTGAGGTCGAGCTGCTCCGGCATGCGGTCACCTTATCTGCCGTCGCTCCCGTCGCGCTGGCCCACGGCACGGCGGCCGGGAGGCACGGTGCGGTTCCGCAGCGTCCGTCCGGTCGGTCCGGTGCTCCCGTCCAGTGCGTCGGTACCCTGGTGCGGTGACCGACACGACCGCTGCCACCGACCCGACCGCCACCGCCGACCGCCCGACGCACGCCTGGGGCCACGGCCTCGCGACGATCGCCGCCGACGGCACGACGCTCGACACCTGGTACCCGGAGACCCACCTCGGCCCGCTGCCCGATGACGCGGTGTTCCCCGCAGAACTGCAGGCGCACGTCGGCGACGACCCCCGCCGCGAGGTCCGGATCGAGGCCGTCACCACCGAGGTCACCATCGACGCCGCCCCGACCAGCACCGAGGACGCGTACCTGCGCCTGCACCTGTTGAGCCACCTGCACGTGCGTCCGAACACCATCAACCTCGACGGTGTCTTCGGGTACCTCCCGATCGTCGCGTGGACGAACGCCGGGCCGGTCCACCCGGAGTCCCTGACCCGCCTGCGCCCGTCGCTGCAGCGCGCCGGCATCGCCGTGCACGCCATCGACAAGTTCCCCCGTCTGGTCGACTACGTCGTGCCGGACCGCGTCCGCATCGGTGACGCCAACCGCGTCCGTCTCGGGGCGCACCTGGCGCCGGGCACGACCGTCATGCACGAGGGCTTCGTGAACTTCAACGCCGGCACCCTCGGCGACGCCATGATCGAGGGCCGTGTCTCGCAGGGCGTCGTCGTCGGCAACGGCACCGACATCGGCGGCGGGGCGTCCATCATGGGCACGCTCTCCGGCGGCGGCACGCACCGGGTCTCCCTGGGCGAGCGCGCGCTGCTCGGTGCGAACGCGGGTCTCGGCATCTCCCTCGGCGACGACTCCGTCATCGAGGCCGGCCTGTACGTCACGGCGGGAACGAAGGTCGTCCTGGTCGGCGCCGCACCGAACCCGGACGGCACGCCGAAGACCGTCAAGGCCGCCGAGCTGTCCGGCACCCCGAACGTCCTGTTCCGGCGCAACAGCGTCAGCGGCGCCGTCGAGGCGCTGCAGCGCAAGGGCGAGGGCATCCAGCTCAACACCGCGCTCCACGCGTAGGACGCGTCGGACGGGAGGCCCGTGGCCACGCCGCCACGGGCCTCCCGTCCGTCACTTCGTGAGCAGAAATGGTCGGGTCCCATCTCGGGACCCGACCATTTCTGCTCACCAAGCGGCTACCGCGCGGGGAGGTCCCGCTTCGGTGCACCCACGTAGAGCTGCTGCGGGCGACCGATCTTGTTGAGCGGGTCGTTGTTCAGCTCGCGCCACTGCGCGATCCAGCCGGGCAGGCGGCCGATCGCGAACAGCACCGTGAACATGCGCGGCGGGAAGCCCATCGCCTTGTAGATGATGCCGGTGTAGAAGTCGACGTTCGGGTAGAGCTTGCGGTCGATGAAGTACTGGTCGCTCAACGCGATCTGCTCGAGCTCCTTCGCGATGTCGAGCAGGTCGTCCTGCACGCCGAGGGACTCGAGGACCTCGTCCGCCGACTCCTTGACGAGCTTCGCGCGGGGGTCGTAGTTCTTGTAGACGCGGTGTCCGAAGCCCATGAGCTTCACGCCGCGCTCCTTGTTCTTCACCCGCTCGACGAAGCGCTGCACGGGCTCTCCGGAGTCCTTGATCTGCTGCAGCATCTCGAGCACGGCCTCGTTCGCGCCGCCGTGCAGTGGCCCGTACAGGGCGTTGATGCCGGCCGAGATCGACGCGAACATGTTCGCCTTCGTCGAGCCGACCAGGCGGACCGTCGCGGTGGAGGCGTTCTGCTCGTGGTCCTCGTGCAGGATGAGGAGCCGGTCGAGGGCCTTCGACAGCACCGGGTTCGGCTGGTAGGTCTCGGCCATGGTGCCGAAGTTCAAGCGCAGGAAGTTGTCGACGAAGGACAGCCCGTTGTCCGGGTACAGGAACGCCTGCCCGATGGACTTCTTGTGCGCGTACGCGGCGATGACCGGCAGCTTGGCGAGCAACCGCACGGTCTGCAGCTCGACCTTCTCCGGGTCGTCGACGTCCATGTCGTCCTCGTAGTACGTCGACAGGGCGCTGACGGCGCTGGACAGCACGGACATCGGGTGCGCGGAGTGCGGGAGCGCGTCGAACAGGCGCCGGAGGTCCTCGTGCAGCAGGGTGTGCCGACGGATGCGGGCGTCGAAGTCGGCGAGTTCGGACTCGTCGGGCAGCTCGCCGTAGATCAGGAGCCACGCGACCTCGAGGAAGGTGCAGTTCGACGCGACCTGGTCGATCGGGTACCCGCGGTACCGCAGGATGCCCTCGTCGCCGTCGATGTAGGTGATCGCGCTCTTGGTCGACCCGGTGTTCACGAACCCGTAGTCGAGCGTGTTCATCCCGGTCTGCTTCTTGAACGTCGAGATGTCCATGGTGGACGCGCCGTCGACGCTCGGCAGGATCGGGAACTCCGCGCTGCCGCCCGGGTACGTCAGCGTCGCGGTCTCGCCCGTCTGTTCGGCGGCGGGACTCACGGGCACGGGCGTCGTGGGCGGTGTGGCCGTCTTCTGAGCGTCGTTGGCAGTGTCAGTCACGTTGACAGCCTAATCGCGGCGTCTGTCGCTCGTGCACACATCGATGGTCACGACTTGGTGGGAACCCCCGGTTGCGCTCCGGGCGGAATGCACGATCCGGCCGGTCGCGGGGTGCGTCCCCGCGCTACGCGGTGCCGAGCCGACGGCTGCTGGCCAGCCGCTGGGCCGCCGCGGCGATGCGCTCGTCGGTCGCCGTGAGGGCCACCCGGACGTGCTCCCCGCCCGCCGTGCCGTAGAACGTGCCCGGTGCGACGAGGATCCCGCGGTCGGCCAACCACGACACCGTGTCGAGCGCCGGCTCACCGCGGGTCGCCCAGAGGTACAGGCCGGCCTCGCTGTGGTCGATGCGGAAGCCGGCGTCCTCGAGTGCCCGTCGGAGCATGTTCCGGCGCGCCCGGTAGCGGGCCTTCTGCTGCTGCACGTGGGTCTGGTCCGCGAGTGCGACGATCATCGCTTCCTGCACCGGCAGCGGCGGCATGAGCCCCGCGTGCTTCCGGACCGCGAGCACGTCGGCGAGGATCCGGGCGTCACCGGCGACGAACGCCGCGCGGTACCCGGCCAGGTTCGACTGCTTCGACAGCGAGTACACGCTGAGCACGCCGTCGACCGAGTCGCCGACGACGCGGGGGTCGAGGATCGTGGGGGTCGGGGTGGTCGCGTACTGCGGGTCCCAGCCGAGCTCGGCGTAGCACTCGTCGCCGACGATGACGGCACCGAGTTGGCGGGCCCGGTCGACCGCTGCGCGCAGGTCGTCGATGGAGAGCACGCGGCCGTCGGGGTTGCCGGGCGAGTTCAGCCACACCAGCTTCGTCGTCGCCGGCCACGCGGCCGGGTCATCCGAGGCGAGGGCGTCCGCACCGACCAGGGCCGCACCGAGCTCGTAGGTGGGGTACGCAGCGGCGGGGAACACCACGGTGTCGCCGGCGCCGATGCCGAGCCAGAGCGCCAGGCCGGCGATGAACTCCTTCGACCCGATCGTCGGCAGCGTGTGCGCCTCGGTCAGCTGCACCCCGTGCCGGCGGCCGTACCAGTCGGCGATGGCCTGCCGCAGCGCCGGGGTGCCGGCGACCTGCGGGTAGGCGTGCGCGTCGGTGGCGTCGGCGAGAGCACGCCGGACGACCTCGGGGGTGGGGTCGACGGGCGAGCCGACGCTGAGGTCGACGATGCCGCCCTCGTACCCGGCCGCGCGCTGCTTGAACGGGACGAGCTGGTCCCAGGGGAAGTCGGGCAGGTCGAGCGCCACGTGCGTGTCCGGCTCAGCCGCGGGGCGGTTCGGCCATGACGACCGGGTGGTCCTTGTGGATCACACCGACCTTCGCGGCGCCACCGGGCGAGCCGACTTCCTGGAAGAACTCGACGTTGGCCTTGTAGTAGTCGGCCCACTCGTCGGGCAGGTCGTCCTCGTAGTAGATGGCCTCGACCGGGCACACCGGCTCGCACGCACCGCAGTCGACGCACTCGTCGGGGTGGATGTACAGCGAGCGGTCGCCCTCGTAGATGCAGTCGACGGGGCATTCGTCGATGCAGGCACGGTCCTTGACGTCGACACAGGGCTGGGCGATCACGTAGGTCACGGTTCGGGTGCTCCCTTCGACGAGCGGGTTCGAGTCTACTCGCGGCCCGGGGCCGTCCGGGACCGCAGCCCCGACAGGTCCGGCCACGCGAGCACCAGGGCGGCGATGACGGCGGGGGCGAACGTCCACACGTACCCGGCCGCGTTCGCCAGCACGAGCGGCGAGCCCTGGCCACCGACGGAGACGAGCACCTGGGTGGCGACGAGGATGCCGATGCCGATCGCGGCGACCATCGCCCGCGACCGGTACAGCAGCCGGATGCCCACGGTCAGCCCGATCACGAGCAGCGTGGTGATGACCATGCCGATCGGGAACGCGGCGGCGCCGACGGTCTGCTGGTGCGTCACGGTGCCGAGGCCGCCGGTGACGAGCCCGAGCACGAGCGCGACGGCGACCGCGGCGACCTTTCCCTGGCCGGACATCTCGGCGTAGGTCTGCGGTGCCGGGGGCTGCGGGTCGGCGTCGTGCCGGAAGGCCTCGACGGCGGGGGCGTGCTCGCGGACGCCGTGCGGCATCACCCACGACAGCGCGGTCGGGTCGGCGGGGTCGACCGGGTCGACGGTGACCTGCGAGCGGTACTGCTCGACGGCGGCACGCACCTTCGCCCGCACCGGCAGGACGTCGACGGTGACGTCGGCGTCCCCGGTCTCCGGGGCGACGATCATCGAGAACGCCACTTCCTCTGCCCGGGCCGCGTACCGAGCCGCGTGGTGCACACGCACGTGGTCGGGGTGGCCGTACCCGCCGTCGTCGGCGTAGCTCACGACCGCGTCGGCACCGGTGGAGCGGATCGCGGCACGGACGTCGTCGACGACCTCACCCAGGTCGGCGGCGGTCAGCGAGTCGGCGGGGGCGTCGTCGGCGGCGGTCGCCCGCCCGTCCGGCCCCCACTGCATGCCGGAGTCGACGTACCGGCGTTCCGGCAGGTCGGTGGGCCGGGCACCGCGACCGCCGAGCCACAGGTGCGCCGGGCCGCCGAGGGCTGCGAGTGCCGCGTCGATCTCGGTCTCGCGGTGCGCGGCGACGCGCTGGGCGTCGCCGGCCAGGGGCGCGAGCCGCTCGGTGAGCATCTCGCCGCGCTCACCGCGGGTCGCCGTCAACACGGTGACCTCGGCGCCGAGCTCGAGCAGGGTCGCGATCGTCCCACCGGACGACAGGGTCTCGTCGTCGGGGTGGGCGTGCACGAACAGGACGCGCTCGGGGCGCGTGACGGAGGCCTTCGACATCGCCCCCAAGGGTACGGGACTAGCGGGCCGTGACGATGTAGGTCGCGGTGACGCCGTCGTCGCCGTCCGAGAACGTGAGCACGACGCGGTACCCGTCGCTGCGGAACATCCCGAACGCACTCGACGAGTCGGCGCGCTTCGCCGATTCGGTGTAACCGGCGTCGGCGAGCTGCTGCGCGGCGGAGGCGAAGTCGTCGACCGACCCGGCGCGCACCTGCACGACCCACCCGGAGCCGTTCGGTCCCGCTCCCCCGCCGAGCACCGTGCCGTCGACGAGCGGCACGTCGGACGACGGGAACCCGTCGGGCACCTTGCCGTCAGAGGTGACGTTCGCGCCCTTGAGCGCCGTGTCGAGCGCCCCGTCGATGCCGCCCGCGACCGAGGACATGCCGTCCTGGATCGCCTTGCCGTCGATGCCCGCGACGCCGTCCGCGACCGTCGAGGCCACCGAGGACCCGAGGTCCGTCGCCTGCTTCACGGAGTCGGACGAGCAGCCGGTGAGTCCGGCCAGGGCGATGCCGGCGGCGACGGCGGCGATCAGCGGGGTACGGAGGGAACGCATGCGCCGACGGTAACGGGTGAGCCGGGAGGCACGGCGCGAGTTGGCTGTGAACGTCCTGTCCCCGGGACGGTCACCCGCGCGGCGGGGCCGCCCCGCGCCTCCCGTCCGCCCGTCGCGCCCGTCGCGCGAACCTGGCCGAAACGGGCGTACCTGGTCCTTCGTTCCGACCAGGTACGCCCGTTCCCGCTTCCTACCGCCCGCGCAATGGGAAGGAAACGTCAGGCGACGTAGGCGCGCGTCGCGGCGACCAAGGCGTCGACGCCGACCGGGATCGCGGTCTCGGCCTGCGGCGCGTAGAACGGCGAGTGGTTGCTCGGGATGTCCTCGCCGCGGCGGAACAGCTCCGGGTCGGTGATGCCCGTGAACCAGTACACGAGCGGGACGCCCGCCGCCGTCGCGAGCTGCCCGACGTCCTCCGACGCCATCGCCAGCCCGATCTCGAGCTCGCGCGCACCCGGCACGGCGGCGCTGACGGCCGCGAGCACCCGGGCAGCGGACGCCGCGTCGTTCACGGTCACCTCGGCACCGGGCGACCGCACGATCGTCGGCTCCGGCAGCCCGCCGGCGTCGCTCTCGGCACGGACGATCCGCTCGATCGACGCGATGATGCGCGCACGGGTGTCCTCGTTGCGGGCACGCGTCGAGATCTCGATGACGGCCTGGTCGGGGATGATGTTCGCGCGGGTCCCGGCGTGGAAGCTGCCGACGGTGACGACACCGGCTTCGCTCGGCGAGACCTCGCGCGAGACGACGGTCTGCAGCCGGACGACGGCGGACGCGGCGGTGACGACCGGGTCGAGGGATGCCTGCGGTGCGGAGCCGTGCGCCCCACGACCGTTGAAGGTCACGGTGAGCCGGTCGCTCGACGCCATCACCGGGCCGGAGCCGATCGCGACGATGCCGACCGGGGCCGGAGCCGAGTGCTGGCCGAGCACGACGTCGGGCTTCGGGAACCGGTCGACCAGGCCGTCCTCGACCATGGCGCGGGCGCCGGAGATGACCTCCTCCGCCGGCTGGAAGACGCCGACGACCGTGCCGCTCCACTGGTCCCGGGTGGCGACGAGGCGCTCGAGCGTGCCGAGCAGCCAGGTGACGTGGATGTCGTGGCCGCACGCGTGCATCGTCGGGACGTCGTTGCCGTCCTCGTCGGTGCCGCGGTGCTGGCTGGCGTAGGACAGCCCCGTGCGTTCCTGGACCGGCAGGCCGTCCATGTCGGCGCGGAGCCACACGACCGGGCCCTCGCCGTTCGACAGGACGCCGACGACACCGGTGCCGCCGACGCCGGTGGTCACCTCGATGCCACCGAGTTCGGCGAGCCGGTCGGCCACGATGCCCGCAGTGCGGTGCTCCTGGAAACCGAGCTCGGGGTGGGCGTGCAGGTCCTGGTACAGCGAGAGGAGGTCGAGGGTCACGGCATCCACCGTAACCCCCGACCTCCTCAGGTCGTGCTCTTGCTGACGCGACGCGTCGCTTGGTGCTTACGCGTCCTGACGCTTCAGGCGGGCGTACGAGCGCTGGCGGGCCTGCGCGTCGAGCTCGACCTTGCGGATGCGGACGACGGCCGGGGTGACCTCGACGCACTCGTCCTCGCGCGCGAACTCCAGGCACTCCTCGAGGGAGAGCTGGCGCGACGGCGTCATCGACTCGAAGGAGTCGGCGTTCGCCGAACGCATGTTCGTGAGCTTCTTCTCCTTCGTGATGTTGACGTCCATGTCGTCGGCGCGCGAGTTCTCGCCGATGACCATGCCCTCGTAGACCTCTTCGGTGGGGTTGACGAAGAACGTCATCCGCTCCTGCAGGTTCGTGATGGCGAACGGCGTGACGACACCCGAGCGGTCGGAGACGATCGAGCCGTTGATGCGGGTCTGGATCGGGCCGGCCCACTCGTCGTAGCCATGCGAGATCGCGTTGGCGATGCCGGTGCCGCGGGTCTCGGTCAGGAACGACGTGCGGAAGCCGATCAGGCCGCGCGACGGGACGATGAACTCCATGCGCACCCAGCCGGTGCCGTGGTTCGTCATGTTCTCCATGCGGCCCTTGCGAGCGGCCATGAGCTGCGTGATCGCGCCGAGGTGCTCCTCCGGCGTGTCGATCGTCATGTGCTCGTACGGCTCCTGCAGCTTGCCATTCTCGTCACGCTTCGTGACGACCTGCGGCTTGCCGACGGTGAGCTCGAAGCCCTCACGACGCATCTGCTCGACCAGGATGGCGAGCGCGAGCTCACCACGGCCCTGGACCTCCCACGCATCGGGGCGACCGATGTCGAGGACCTTGAGCGAGACGTTGCCGATGAGCTCGCGGTCGAGGCGCTCCTTGACCATGCGGGCGGTCAGCTTGTGACCCTTGACCTTGCCGACGAGCGGGCTGGTGTTCGTGCCGATCGTCATCGAGATCGCCGGGTCGTCGACCGTGATGGTCGGCAGCGGGCGGACGTCCTCGGGGTCGGTCAGCGTCTCACCGATGGTGATCGTGTCGAAGCCGGCGACGGCGACGATGTCACCGGGGCCCGCCGACTCGGCCGGGTAGCGCTCGAGGGCCTTGGTGATGAGGAGCTCGGTGATGCGGGCGTTCACGACGGTGCCGTCGTGCTTGACCCACGCGACCGTCTGGCCCTTCTTCATCGTGCCGTGGAAGATGCGCAGCAGCGCGAGGCGACCGAGGAACGGCGACGCGTCGAGGTTGGTGACGTGGGCCTGCAGCGGGTGCTGGTCGTCGTACTTCGGCGCGGGGACGTGCTGCAGGATCGCTTCGAACAGCGGCTCGAGGTCGTCGTTGTCGGGCAGCGAGCCGTCGGCCGGCTTGTTGCGCGACGCGGCACCGGCACGACCCGAGGCGTAGACCACGGGGACGTCGAGGATCGCGTCGAGGTCGAGGTCGTCGACCTCGTCCGACAGGTCGGACGCCAGGCCGAGGAGCAGGTCCTGCGACTCGGAGACGACCTCGTCGATGCGGGAGTCGGGGCGGTCCGTCTTGTTGACGAGCAGGATCACCGGGAGCTTGGCGGCGAGCGCCTTGCGGAGCACGAAGCGCGTCTGGGGCAGCGGGCCCTCGGACGCGTCGACGAGCAGGACGACACCGTCGACCATGGAGAGGCCTCGCTCGACCTCACCACCGAAGTCGGCGTGACCCGGGGTGTCGATCACGTTGATGGTGATGGGGCCGTCCGCGCCGAACTCGGTCGCGTGCTTGCCGTTGTAGAGCACCGACGTGTTCTTCGCGAGGATCGTGATGCCCTTCTCGCGCTCGAGGTCGTTCGAGTCCATCATGCGGTCTTCGCCCTCGAAGTGGGCGTCGAACGAGTTGGTCTGCGTGAGCATCGCGTCGACGAGGGTGGTCTTGCCGTGGTCGACGTGTGCCACGATGGCGACGTTGCGCAGGTCGGACCGGGTGGCGAGCGCCATACAGGACATCCTTCAATTTCTGGGAGAGTGTCGGGCCAGTGATTTGTCGGCACCGCACCCGCGGGCAGAACGCCCGACACGCCAGTCTACCGGTAGTTCGCAACCGTCAGGAGTACAGCAGATGAGCCGACGGCGAACGTGGGTCGAGATCACCATCGTGCTGCTGCTCTCACTGGGTGCCAGCGCGCTGTACTCGATCCTCCAGATCATCGACGACCTGTCGCAGACGACCCCGCTCGGCGAGCAGTCCACGGCACTCAACACCTCGTCGACGACGGTGCAGTACATCGACCTGGCCCGGCAGCTGCTCGGCATCGCAGTGGACCTGGCACCGGTCGCGCTCGTCTGTTTCCTGCTGTGGAGCACGTCGCGCCCGCACCTGTCCCGGCTCGGCATCGACCGGTTCCGGGTGAAGCCCGACCTGGGCGGTCCGGCGCTCATCGCGCTGTGCATCGGGATCCCGGGGCTCGCCCTGTACTTCGCCGGGCGTGCGCTCGGCATCACGGTGGACGTGGACCCCGCTGCCCTGAACTCGTACTGGTGGACGGTGCCGGTCCTGCTGCTGTCCGCGATCCGCTCCGGCCTGCAGGAGGAGGTCATCGTGATCGGGTACCTCTACGCCCGGCTCGGCGACCTGGGCTGGGGGCGGTGGCAGGTGATCCTGTCGACGGCACTGCTGCGCGGGAGCTACCACCTGTACCAGGGCTTCGGCGCGTTCGTCGGCAACGCCGTGATGGGCATCGTGTTCGGCTGGATCTACACGAAGTGGGGCCGCCTGATGCCCCTGATCATCACGCACTGCCTGCTCGACGCCGCGGTGTTCGTCGGGTACCCCTGGGTCGCGAGCGCGTTCCCCCGGTTGCTCTCGTAGCGTGAGCACATGAGCATCCCCGAGGTCGGCGAGTCCGCGCCGACGTTCACCCTGCCGGGCATGATCGTCCGCGACGGGGTCCGCACCGACGACGAGTACGACCTGTCGTCGGTGATCGGCCGGACCGTGGTGCTCGCCTTCTACCCCGGCGACGCGACGGCCGTCTGCACCGCGCAGCTGTGCAGCTACCAGGCGGAGCTCGACGAGTTCGACGACCTCGGCGCCGTGGTGTGGGGCATCAGCCCGCAGGCCCTCGACTCGCACGAGACGTTCGCACGCGGTTCCTCGCTCACGTTCCCCCTGCTGAGCGACACCGCCGGCTCGGTGATCCGCGACTACGGCGTGCGCGCGCCGGGGATCGGACTCCGTCGGTCGGTGTTCGTGATCGGCCCCGACGGGGTCGTGCGGTGGCGGCACGTCGGGCTGGTCGGTCTGCGGTTCCCGACGGCCGAGACCATCCGTGAACAGATCGAACTGCTCGTCTCGTAACCGAACCCCGCGGATCCGACGGCTTCCGCCGTTCCCGGCGTGGGGAATCCCCGAATCCGTCGCCATGGGGTATTGACACCCGAACTGGGGGCGACGACCATTGTCGGCACGAGAGGTCCACGCAGGATCTGCCTCCCCGGGGAATCGGGTCGTCCGGAGATACGCGCTGGTGTGTCACACCCGCTCCCCGGGCGTCTCCGGGGAGGCATCTCGTAACCTCGTCCGGTGCACACCACCATCGTCGCTCCGGGCCTCCGCCATCTCGCCATCGCCCTCTGGGTCGTCGCGGTGGCGCTCGTCCCCCTGGCACTGCTCGGTGGCAGCAACCCGTGGCTCGTCCCGGTCCCGAGCATCTGCATCGCGTTCGTGGCGTGGGCCGCGCTCTGGCGGCCGCGCATCGAGCTGACGCCCGAGCACCTGCGGATCGTGGACGTCCGCCGCACCAGCACCTACACGTGGTCGCGCGTCACCGAGGTGCGCACGAAGTACGGCATCGAGGTCGTCACGAGCGAGGGCGTCCGCCGCGTCTGGATCGCGACGCGCCCGACCGCGCGGCTCACCGCCCAGGTCCAGGGCCGACCGGGAGGCCCGGATCACCTCGACGTCGACGCTGCGGCCGCGCAGATGCTGACCCTCGTGCCCGCCCCGACACCGCAGGACGGCCCGCCGCCGACGACCGTGGTCGCTGCGCCGATCACCCACCGGGTGCACGGCTGGACGGTCCTGGCGTTCGTCGTGCTCGGGATCGCGGCGTCGCTCGCGGCGGCCCGGCTGTAGCACCCGGCGTCCACTCCGCCGCCGACGCAGAACGACACCCCCGACGTCGTGCGACGTCGGGGGTGTCGTTGCAGGTCGTGCGACCGCGGGACTACTTGGTGTAGCCCACGTCCTGCCACTTGACCGAGTACTGCTGGAACTGCGCGGGGCCGTAGTTCACGAGGTCCTTGCGCACGCCCCAGGCGTACGGCTCGGCGAACAGCGGGATGGTGCCGGCGACGGCGACGATCTTCTTGTCGATCGCCTGCGCGTCCTTGATGCGGGCGTCGGCGTCGAGCTCGGCGTTCGCCTTGTCCCATGCCGCGCCGAGCGAGTCGTCCGTCACGCCGGTGTAGTTCTGGCCGGCGTCGGCGGGGTAGTAGATCGACTTGAGCGACGAGATCGGGAACGGCGTGCCCTGCCACGCGAAGTACGTGGCGTCGAAGTCACGGCCGTCGGTGGTGATGTACTTCGTGAAGAAGTCGTCCGAGGGCACGGTGTCGATCGTGACCTTGAAGCCGGCGAGCTTCGTCTGCTGCTGCACGAGCTGCGCGACGTTCGCCGAGTTCGGGTTGTCCGACGGGATCACGAAGCGGACGTCGAGTTCCTTGCCGCCCTTGGTCGCGTAGCCGTCCGAACCGACCTTCCAGCCGGCGTCCTCGAGCTTCGACTTCGCCTTGTCGGTGCTGTAGCCGTAGACCGACGAGACGTCGTCCTGGTAGCCCTCCTGACCGGGCAGGTACGTCAGGTTGTTGAGCACGTCACCCGGGCTCTTCACCGGCGACAGGATCGCCTGGGCGAGGACCTTGCGGTTGATGGCCTGGGCGAACGCCTGGCGCACGTCCTGGTCCTTGAAGACGTCCGAGGTGCCGTTCAGCGTGATCTGCCGCTGCGTGGTGCCGAGCGAGCGCTCGATCTTCGAGTCGGAGCGGGAGTTCGCCGTCTTGAGGTTGTCGGCGCTGCCGTTCAGGTTGAACGCGTCGAGTTCCTTGTTGCCGTACGCCTGCGCGACACCGTCACGCGAGACCGTCTTGAAGACGATGGTGTCGAGCTTGCCCTCGTCGCCCCACCATTTCGGGTTCTTCTCGAACGTGAGGACGCCGCCGTTGGCGTCGAAGGACTTCACGATGTACGGGCCACCGGAGACGTAGGTCTTGCCGTCAGCGGCGTACGGACCCTTGGCCCAGGCGGTGTTGAAGTGCTCGGGGGTGTCGACGGCCCAGTACGGGTAGATGGAGCCCAGGACGCTCGCCCAGTCGGCGTTCGTCTTCGAGAACGTCATGATGACGTCGCGCTCGTCCGAGCCCTGCTTGACCGAGTCGACGTCCTCCCACACGTTGGTGGCGAGGGGCGCGAAGGCCTTGTTCGTGCCGTTCAGCGCCTTCCAGTTCGCGATGACGTCCTTCGCGCTGATCGGGGTGCCGTCAGACCACACGGCCTTCGGGTTGATCTTGATCTCGACGGTCTGGGGTGAGTCCTTGGTCAGCTCGACCGAGGTCGCGAAGTCCTTGTTCACCTCCCACTCGCCGTTCTCCTTGAACTGGATGAAGCCCGGCAGGTACGCACCGGAGATCGTCTGGTCGTCGACGGTTCCGGAGTCGAGGTTGTTGATCTGGAAGTTCGCCGGAGCGGTGTCGATCGGCAGGGTGATCGACCCGCCGTCCTTGACGTCCGCGCGGTCCGCGACGGTCCAGCCGGTCGACTTCAGCGACGACTCGGCGACCGCGGAGCTGCTGTTGCCCGCCTGTCCACCGCCGGAGCAGCCGGCCAGCACGACGGCCGCAGCCGCAGCGGTGGCCAGCACGGCGATGCCCTTGATCCTCTTTCGCATGGCGAGGATTCCCTTTCGTTGTGGTTCGCGCAGTTCGCGCTGGAACGCGGCGACCCCCGCCGCCACGCCTGTTGGTTGAGAACCCTAGTCACATCCGAAGGCTCCACAAGGGTTGATGTGGGGAATCGAAACATGCTCGTAACGAATGTTGCATAGCGTCACAACGGAAGTCCCACCCCTCCGTCGCGAGCGGCTAACCTGTCGCCACCGACAACGCCGTCCGGACGGACGGCCGCACCCCACGAGGTCCCAGTACATGCTTGCCTTCATCGCAAAGCGGATCGTCAACTACATCGTCCTGACGATCGTCGCGACGACCCTCGGTTACATCCTCGCCAGCAGCACGCTCAACCCGGCTGCCCGGTTCCTGGGCCGCAACCCGGCCGTGCCGCAGGGCACGATCGACGCGTCCCTGCGGAAGCTCGGTGCCGATCCGGACACCCCGCTCATCGTCCGGACGTGGACCTGGTGGTCGAACCTCGTCACGCACGGGTCGCTCGGCATGAGCACCCGCGGCACCGAGGTCACGGCCGACATCGTCGCCCGCTCCGGCACGAGCCTGCGCTTGCTGGTCATCGGCACGCTGCTCGGCGCGATCCTCGGGGTGCTGCTCGGTGTCTGGAACGCCGTCCGCCAGTACCGCACGTCGGACCAGGTCTCGACGTACCTGTCGTTCGCCGTGCTCGCCACCCCGACCTTCGTCATCGCGGTCGTCCTGATGATCCTCGCGACGGCGATGAACCAGGGGCTCGGCACCCAGGTGATCCGGTTCACGGGTGAGTACACGCCGGGGGTGAACGGGTTCTTCCCGGTGCTCGGCGACCGACTGATCCACCTGTTGTTACCCACGATCTCGCTGACCGTCGGCGCCGTCGCCACGTACTCGCGGTACCAGCGCTCCGCGATGCTCGACGTGCTGTCGAACGACTTCATCCGCACCGCGCGGTCGAAGGGCCGGACGCGTGGATCGGCCATCATGCGCCACGGCGTCCGCGTCGCCCTCATCCCGATGTCGACGTTCTTCGCGTACTCGTTCGGGCTGATCCTGACCGGCGCGAGCATCACCGAGCTGGTCTTCAGCTGGCACGGCATGGGCGAGTACTTCGTCCAGGGCATCACCAACAACGACATCAACGCGGCCTCGGGCACGATCCTCTTCACGGCGATCCTCGTGCTCATCGCAGGAACCCTCGCGGACCTGCTCTACGCCGCGCTCGACCCGCGAGTGAGGGTGTGACCCGTGTCTGTTCTCGACCCCACGACCACGACCACTGCCGGTGACCCCGGTGACGGCAACGCCGGCACCCCGGCGCACGTCATCGAGGTCAAGGGCGGCCGCACGCCGCTCTGGCGCAAGGTGTTCGGCACCTGGCGCGCCCGCATCGGTGGCGGCGCCCTGCTGCTCATCCTGCTGTGGGCCTTCGTCGGCCCGCACCTGTACCACTGGAACGCCGTCGACTCCGACGGCCTGGCGTTCGGCATGCCGCCGAGCGCCGCGCACTGGTTCGGCACGAACGACATCGGCCAGGACATCTACGCGCAGACGCTCGTCGGCCTGCAGAAGTCGCTGCTCATCGGCCTCATCGCCGGTCCGGCCGCCACGCTGATCGCCGGCATCGTCGGTGCCATCGCCGGCTACTTCGGCGGCACCGTGGACCGCGTGCTCGTGTGGGTCATCGACCTGCTGCTCGTGATCCCCTCGTTCTACGCGCTCGTGCTCCTCAGCCCGGTGTTCAAGAACCTGACGTGGGTGGCGCTCATCGTCGGCCTCGCGGTGTTCAGCTGGATGGTGATGGCCCGCGTCATCCGCGGCCAGACGATGTCCCTGCGCGAACGCGACTACGTCAAGGCCGCCCGCTTCATGGGCGTCCCCTCGTTCACGATCATCCGACGGCACATCCTGCCGAACGTGGCGTCCCTGCTCATCATCGACGCGACGCTCGGCGTCGGGGCCGCGATCCTGGCGGAGAGCTCGCTGAGCTTCTTCGGCTTCGGCATCCAGATCCCCGACGTCTCGCTCGGCACCCTGCTCGCCGCCGGCAGCCAATCCGCCGTCACCCGCCCGTGGCTGTTCGTCCTGCCCGCCGCGACCCTCGTCGCGACCGTGCTCTCGACCAGCCTGCTCGGCGACGCCCTGCGCGACGCCATCGACCCCACCTCCGGAGCCAACCGTGACTGAGCCGCTGCTGACCGTGTCCGACCTGTCGGTCACGTTCAACCCGAAGACCAAGCCCGTCTACGCCGTCCGCGGGGTCGACTACACGGTGGCCCCCGGCGAGTTCCTCGGGATCGTCGGCGAGTCCGGCTCCGGCAAGTCGGTGTCCTCGATGGCCGTGATGGGTCTGCTCCCGTCGTCCGCCCACGTCGAGGGCAGCATCCGCTTCGACGGCCAAGAGCTCTTGGGCAAGAACGACCGCGAGATGTCCCGCCTGCGCGGCGGCGACATCGCGATGGTGTTCCAGGACCCGCTGTCCGCCCTGACACCCGTGTACACGATCGGCCAGCAGATCATCGAGGGGCTGCGACTGCACGACCGCTCCCTCACCCAGCACGCCGCCCGCACCCGCGCCGAGGAGCTCCTGCGCGTCGTCGGCATCCCGAACCCCGCTCGGCGGCTCGACGCGTTCCCGCACGAGTTCTCCGGCGGCATGCGGCAGCGCGCGATGATCGCCATCGCCATCGCGAACGACCCGAAGCTGATCATCGCCGACGAGCCGACCACCGCGCTCGACGTCACGATCCAGGCGCAGATCCTCGACGTGCTGCAGACGGCGAAGGACATGACCGGCGCCGCCGTGGTCCTGATCACGCACGACCTCGGAGTCGTGGCCGGCAACGCGGACCGCGTCGCCGTCATGTACGCGGGCCGCATCGTCGAGACGGCTCCGGTCGAGCCGCTCTTCCGCGAGCCCGTCATGCCGTACACGATCGGGCTCCTGCGCTCGATGCCGAACATGACCGCGGCCCGCACCGAACGGCTCGTGCCGCTCGAAGGCCGCCCACCCCTGCTCACGCAGAAGCCGACCGGCTGCCCGTTCGCCGACCGCTGCCCGGCGGTCATCGACGCCTGCCGCGACGGCGAGCCCGCGCTGGTCGAGCCGACCGTCCCGCAGAGCGGCGACAACCCGGTCCTGACCGGGACCGTCCCGACGATCGGCAACGGCACGCTGCTCGACGACCACACCGCCGCGTGCATCCGTCGCGACGAGATCGCGGCGGGCACCCTCGAGCGGTCGGAGATCTTCCCCCGCCCCGAGGACATCCCCGAAGCGGCGGTCGACCACGGCGACGACGTCGTCCTCGAGCTCACCGACGTCGTGAAGACGTTCCCGCTCACCAAGGGCGCGCTCTTCCGCCGGCAGATCGGCGAGGTGCACGCAGTCGACGGCATCTCCCTGACGCTCAAGCGCGGCCAGGTGCTCGGCCTGGTCGGTGAGTCCGGCTGCGGCAAGACCACCACGATCATGGAGATCCTCGAGCTCGCCGGCGCGCAGCAGGGCACCATCCGGGTGAACGGCGTCGACACCGCGTCGCTGTCGAAGAAGGACCGCCTGGCGATCCGCCGCGACATCCAGGTCGTGTTCCAGGACCCGATGGCGTCGATCGACCCCCGGCTCGACATCGGTTCGGTGATCGGTGAACCGCTCACGGTGCACGGAGTCGCGAAGGACGAGATCCGCCGCCGGGTCCGCGAGGTCCTCGAACTCGTCGGGCTCGAGCCGAGCTACATCGACCGGTACCCGCACGAGTTCTCCGGCGGCCAGCGGCAGCGCATCGGCATCGCCCGCGCGCTCATCGTCGAACCGAAGATCCTCGTGCTCGACGAGCCCGTCTCGGCGCTCGACGTCTCGGTGCAGGCCGGCGTGATCAACCTGCTCGAGGACCTGAAGCACCGCCTCGGCCTGTCGTACCTGTTCGTCGCGCACGACCTGTCCGTCGTCCGGCACATCGCCGACGACGTCGCGGTCATGTACCTCGGCCGCATCGTCGAGTACGGCGACGGCGACAAGGTGTTCTCCGACCCGCAGCACCCCTACACGCGGGCGCTGCTGTCGGCCGTGCCGGTGCCGGACCCGACCGCCGAGGCCGCCCGCGGGCGGATCCTGCTCGACGGCGACCTGCCCTCCCCCACGGAGCGCATCGACGGCTGCCGGTTCCGCACCCGCTGCCCGCTCTACCAGCTCCTCGACGAGGGCCGGCAGGAACAGTGCCGCACCGTCGACCCACGCCTGCAGGACGTGCACGGCCGTGGTGTCGCGTGCATCCAGACCGACCAGGAGCACCTGCTCACCGAGCGCGTCGGCGCGGTCGTCTGACCACGCGGGTCACGTGGTGGACGTGACCAGCTGACGGACGGGAGGCCCGGTACCAGCTGGTACCGGGCCTCCCGTCCGTCTCGTGGTCGCGATCGTGAGCCGCGTCAGCCGCCCAGCCACAGGCCCAGCAGCGAGGCGGCGAGCAGCGCCAGCGCCGCTGCGCCGACCGCCAGGGCCGGCACGTCCCAGCCGCGCACGGCGTCGCCGTCACCGGCGACGGCACGCTGCTCAGCCCACCGGTCGAGCAGCACGGTCATCTCGTCCGGTTGGCGCAGCACGGCACGCTCGCCGCGCCGGGCCGGCTTCGGCCGGGGCAGCGACGGGCCGCCCCAGCACTGCACGCGACGGCCCGCGACCGTCTCGATGACGATCTGCCAGCGGAGCTTGACGTCGGCGACCGCGTGCCACGGCACCACGGTGCGGCGGAGCGGGTTGACGACGGTGACGGCCGTGTCGTCGATGCGGATGCACGGGCGGTACGTGAGCACCCACAGGACCCAGACCAGCACGGCGATCGGTCCGACGGCGTCGAGCACCACGATCCAGCTGCCGCGCACGGCCGCGTCGACCAGCAGGAAGAGGCCCAGGACGGCGACGAGGCCGGCCGCCACGGCGCCTCCGCGACCAGCGCGGAGGACGACGGGACGTCCGGCCTCGTTCGTGTCCAGCAGGATCAGCGTCCGAACTCGAACCCGGCGCCGGGGATGGCAGCCAGGAGGTCCTTCGTGTACTGCTCCTTCGGGGCGGCGAAGACCTCGTCGGTCGTCGCCTTCTCGACGATCTTGCCCTGGCGCATGACGCACACGTTGTCCGCGACCAGGCGGACGACCGCCAGGTCGTGCGTGATGAACAGGTAGGTCAGGCCGAGTTCGGTCTGCAGCTCCGTCAGCAGGTCGAGGATCTGCCCCTGCACGAGCACGTCGAGCGCGGAGACGGCCTCGTCGAGGACGATGACCTCCGGCTTGAGCGCGAGCGCGCGGGCGACGGCGATGCGCTGCCGCTGCCCGCCCGAGAGCTCGTTCGGGTAGCGGTTGACCATCGACTTCGGCAGCGCGACCTGGTCGAGCAGCTCGAGCACGCGGGCCCGACGCGACGCCTTGTCGCCCACCTTGTGCGTGGCGAGCGGCTCGGCGATCGTGTTCCCGACGTTGTACATCGGGTCCAGCGAGCCGTACGGGTCCTGGAACACCGGCTGCACGCGGCGGCGGAAGTCGAAGAGGTCCTTGCCCTTCAGCGCGCCGATGTCGATGCCGTCGAACTGCACGGTGCCGCTCGAGATGCTCTCGAGCTGCAGCACCAGCTTGGCGACGGTCGACTTGCCCGAACCGGACTCGCCGACGAGCGCCGTGGTGGTGCCCTTCGGGATCGCGAACGACACGTCGTCGACGGCCTTGAGCTCGCGGGTGGCGAGGCTCTTGCCGCGCAGCTTGTAGATCTTCTCGAGGTTCTTCACCACGATGAGGTCCTCGGCGGGACGGTGCTCGCGCTCCTGCGCCCGGGCGATGAGCTCGGCGTCGTCGTTGCCGGCGTCGGCGATCTCAATGCGCTCGTGCTGCACCTTCGACTGGATGCGGCGGCTCGCGAGCGAGGGCGCCGCGGCGACCAGGCGCTGCGTGTACGGGTGCTGCGGGTTGGCCAGGATCTCCTTCGAGGGACCGGCCTCGACGACCTGGCCCTTGTACATCACGACGAGCTTCTCGGCGCGCTCGGCGGCGAGGCCGAGGTCGTGCGTGATGAACAGCACCGAGGTGCCGAAGTCGCGGGTCAGGCTCTCGAGGTGGTCGAGGATGACGCGCTGGACCGTGACGTCGAGCGCGCTCGTCGGCTCGTCGGCGATGAGCAGCTGCGGGCGGCTCGACAGACCGATGCCGATGAGCACGCGCTGCCGCATGCCGCCGGAGAACTCGTGCGGGTACTGCTTGAGGCGGTTCGCGGCGTCGCCGAGGCCCGCCTCCTTCAGGACCTCGATCGCACGGTCGCGGACGGCCTTCTTGCCGGTGGCCATGCCGTTCGCACGGATGGCCTCCTCGACCTGGAAGCCGATCGACCACAGCGGGTTGAGGTTCGACATCGGGTCCTGCGGGACGTAGCCGATCTCCTTCCCGCGGATCTCGGACATCTCCTTGTCGGTCAGCCCGACGAGCTCACGCCCGTTGAACTTGATCGACCCGCCGGTGACCTGGCCGGTGCCGGGCAGCAGCTTGATGATCGCCTGGGCGCTCGTCGACTTGCCGGAACCGGACTCGCCGACGATGGCCAGACGCTCGCCCTGCTCGAGAGTGAGGTCGACACTGCGCACGGCCTGCACGAGACCGGACTGCGTCTTGAAGCCGACCTGCAGCTCGCGGATCTCGAGCAGCGGGGCGCCGTCGGCGTTGGTGCGTCGGCCGGTGGGGTTGGTCAGCGTCTCGCTCATCGGCGGGCCCTCGCCTTCGGGTCGAGCGCGTCGCGCACCACGTCACCGAGGAGCAGGAACGCGAGCACGGTGATGGACAGCGCGGCCGACGGCCAGAAGATCGTCGACGGGTTGGTGCGGATCGACGTCTGCGCCGTTCCGATGTCGAGACCCCAGCTGAGGGCCGACGGCGGCAGTCCGATGCCGAGGAACGACAGGGTCGCCTCGGCCACGATGAAGGAGCCGAGCGAGACGGTCGCGACCACGATGACCGGAGCCAGCGAGTTCGGGATGACGTGGCGCAGCAGCGTCTTGAACCGGCTGACGCCGAGGGCGGCCGACGCCATGACGTAGTCGGCCTGCTTGGCGCTCAGGACGGCACCACGCATGATGCGGGCGATCTGCGGCCACGCGAACGCGGCGAGCACGAGCGCGACGGTGATCGCGTTCCGCGCGGGGATGACGGACATGATCACGATCGCACCGAGGACGGTGGGGATCGAGAAGAAGATGTCGCCGATGCGGGACACGATCGTGTCGAGCCAGCCGCCGTAGAAACCGGCCAGTGCGCCGATCACGATGCCGACCAGCGACACCAGGACCGTCGCGACGATGCCGACGATGAGCGAGTTCTGGGCGCCCCAGATCACGCGGGCGTAGACGTCGGAGCCCTGACGCGTGAAGCCGAGGATGTGCCCGGCCTCGGGTCCGCCGTCACTGTTGTCGAGGTTCGACGCCCGCGGGTCGACGTGGGCGAAGAGCCCGGGGAAGACCGCGACGACGATGATCAGCAGGATCAGGATCGAGGAGATCCAGAACGTCGGGCGGGTCCGCATGGACTCCCAGGCGTCGGTCCACAGGGAACGGGTCTTCTCGTCCTCGTTGACCTGGTCGATCGCCTGCAGGGGCGTTTCCTCCAGCGGGGCGACGAAGTGCGTCGCCGAACGGGGTGCGGCGTTACTTGGCATAGCGGATCCTCGGGTCCAGGACGGCGTAGAGCAGGTCCACCAGGAGGTTGGCGAGCATGAAGATGATGACCATCACGGCGACGAAGGAGACCACCGTCGGACCCTCGCCGAGCTTGACGGCGCGGAACACCGTGCCGCCGACACCGTTGATGTTGAAGATGCCCTCGGTGACGATCGCGCCGACCATCAGGTTGCCGATGTCGACACCCAGGTAGGTCACCACGGGGATGAGCGAGTTCCGGAAGATGTGCACGCCGACCACACGACGACGGGGCAGGCCCTTCGCGGTCGCGGTGCGCACGAAGTCCGCCGTGGTGTTCTCGGCGACGCTGGCGCGGGTGAGGCGCACGATGTAGGCGAACGACACCGTCGCGAGCACGATGGCGGGCAGGACGAGCTCGGACCAGGGGGCCTCTCCGGACACCGTGACCCGGAACAACCCGAGCTTGATGCCGAACACGTACTGCAGCAGGAACCCGACGACGAAGGTCGGCACCGAGATGAGCAGGAGCGACACGACCAGGGCGGTGGCGTCGAACAGCTTGCCCTTGCGCAGACCCGCGATGACACCGACGACGATGCCGGCGACGGCCTCGAACACGAGCGCGAGGATCGCCAGGCGAGCGGTGATCGGGAACGCCGAGGCGAGCTGCTGGCTGACCGGCAGACCGGAGTAGGTCACGCCGAGGTCGCCGCGGAACACGCCGCCGATCCAGAGCAGGTACTGGACGATGAACGGCTTGTCCAGGTTGTACTGCTGGCGCAGCGTCTCGATGACCTGCGGCGACGGCTGGCGGTCGCCGAACAGTGCTGCGATCGGGTCGCCGGGCAGCGAGAACACCATGAAGTAGATGAGGAACGTGGCCCCGAAGAACACGGGGATGAGTTGCAGGAGGCGCTTGCCGAGGTACCAGAGCATCAGATCCCTGCCCGGTCCGGAGCGATGTCGATCAGGTTCATTGTGGTGAGGGGTGGACGTTCCGAGGGTCGGCACGGATGTCCGGTTCGGGCGGCGGCGCCCGATGTGGTGGGGGAAGGTGTTGCCGCCGAGGTACGGGGGTTCGGGGACCTGTGCGGTCCCCGAACCCCCGTCCGGTGGTCGCGAGGCAGGATACCTGCCCACGCGGTGCTCTCGAGGAGAGCGGTGTTACTTCGTGACCTCGATGTCGTAGTACAGCGGCACCGAGTTCCAACCGAACTTCACGTTGGACACGTTGTCGGCGTTCCAGACACCGGTGACGTTCGAGTACCAGAGCGGGATCTCCGGGAGGTCCTTGAACAGGAGCTCCTGGGCCTGGTCGAAGGACTTGTTGCCCTCTTCGACCGTGGCGGCCGAACGGCCCTCGGCGAGCAGGTCGTTGTACTCCTTGGAGTCGTACCGCGAGTAGTTGTTCGACGAGCCCTCACCCATGGTCGGGCCGAGGAAGTTGTACAGCGACGGGTAGTCGGCCTGCCAACCGGTGCGGCTGCCGCCCGTGAGCTTGTCGTTCGTCTGGAGGTCAAGGGCCTCCTGGAACGTCGGGATCGCGTTGCCCTCGGCCTTGATGCCGAGCGTGTTCGAGATCGAGTTCGTGACCGCGGTCACCCACGCCTCGTGCCCACCGTCGGCGTTGTACGTGATGGTGAGGGTGTCGTCGTACTTCGAGATCTTGTCGGCCTCGGCCCACAGCTTCTTGGCCTCGGACTCGTTGTAGTCCAGGACGTCGGAGCCGTCGAGGTCGTCGTTCCAGCCCGCGATGACCGGCGACGTGAAGTCCTTCGCCGGGGTGCGCGTGCCGTCGAAGATCTTGTCGGTGATCTGCTTGCGGTTGATGGCCATCGAGACGGCCTCACGACGCAGCGTGCCTTCCTCGCCCTTCCAGTGGTCGAGGTAGTACGGCAGGTAGATCGCCTGGAAGATGGCGGCCGGCTGGTTGACGTTCGAGTCCGGGAAGTCCGACTTGTACGTCGCGAAGGCTGCGTCCGGCACGGCGTCGAGGACGTCGAGGTTGCCGCCCTGCGCGTCGGAGTACGCGGTGTCCTGCGAGGCGTAGAACGTGATCGTCAGACCACCGTTCTTCGGCTTGCGCTTGCCCTCGTAGTCCTTGTTGGTGACGAGCTTGATGGACTGGTTGTGCGTCCAGGCCTTCTTGCCGTCGAGCTTGTACGGACCGTTGCCGATCGGGCTCTCACCGAACGCCTTGGTGTCGTCGTAGAACGAGGACGGCAGCGGCACGAACGCCGAGTAGCCGAGCGACAGCGGGAAGTCCGACTGGGCCGACTTCAGCGTGACGGTGAACTCGTCGTCGTCGACGACCTTGAGGCCCGTGAGCTCCGAGTCCTTGTCGGCGTTGTAGCCCTCGATGTTCTCGAAGAAGTAGCTGGCGCCCTGGGCGTTCGACTTCTGCGCGGCCCAGTTCCAGGCCTTGGTGAAGGACTCCGCGGTGACCTTCTCGCCGTTCGTGAACGTGTAGTTCGTGTTCAGCTTGATGTCGAAGGTCTTCGAGTCATCGGTGTCGATGCTCTTCGCGACCTCGTTGACGGACTTGCCGTCGGCGTCGTAGGACACGAGGCCCTCGAAGAGCGAGTCGATGATCTTGCCGCCACCGGTCTCGGTGGTGTTCGACGGGATCAGCGGGTTCTGCGGCTCGCTGCCGTTGGTCGTGACGATGCCGGACGCGTTGGACGAGCCCGAGCCACCCCCACTGTTGCTGTTGCTGGAGCAGGCGGTCAGGGCGAGTGCTGTGGCCCCGAGCACGGCGAGGGCTGTGAGCCCGGCGCGCTTCTTGATCAAGGTTCCTCCTGGTGCATGGGACGCGCAAGGGCACAGCGGTGTCACCCGGGCGCGTTTGACATCTGCACTGTAGGCAAGGTGGACAGCAGCCTCCAAACCCTGGAGCGAACGGTTACAAGCCGGTAACCAACTTGCACGATCCTTGCGAGAAGATGCAAGATTCGCGCGCTTGCTGAACGCCCTCGCGCTTTTATTGCATCTGCATGAAATTCGTTGCACTGCGACACAGTTCTGTGCAAGGAAGACCTGTCCCGAGTCCCCCTCAGGACCCGGGCATCCGCGCCGCACCAGCCGTACCGTGAACACGTGCTCGCGAACGACATCCCCCATCTCCACGTCCCCTCCTCCCCCACCGTCAGCGGTGATCCCGGGGACGGCGGAGCGGCCTTCGTCGCGGTCTCGCGTCCGGACCTCGAACAGGACGCGTACCGCAGCACCATCGAACGCGTGACCGGCGAGGGCGCGGTCCGCTGGACGTCGGGCGACCGCGATTCGTCGCCGACACTGTCACCGGACGGTCGCTGGCTCGCCTTCCTCCGGTCCGTCGACGACGACCACGGCGTCGCCCACCCACAGCTCGCCGTCGCACCGGTGCACGGCGGCGAGGCCCGCGTCGTCACCGCGCTCCCCCTCGGTGCCGGCGACCCCGTCTGGTCGCCCGACTCGACACGTGTCGCGGTGACCGCACGGTTCCCCGAACCCGGGCGCTACGGCTCCGCAGTCCCCGGCGGCGACCGTCGCCCGGCAGCGGCCGCCGAGGAGCCGCGGCTCGTGTCGCGGCTCGACTTCCACGTCGACGGCACGGGGTACCTGCTCGACAAGCCGCAGCAGATCGTGGTCGTCGACGTCACCGACCCGGCAGCGGCACCGGTGGACTCCCCGCTCACGAGCGCGCCCTGCTCGGTCTCCGCACCGGCCTGGTACCCGGACGGCGGCGCGCTCCTCGTCGTCGCCCCGCGAGACCTCGGTGTGCGTGAGACCCACGACGACGACCTGTACCGCGTCGACGCGTCCGACGGCACGATCGCGCTGGCGATCCGGACCGAGGGCTCCGTCAGCTCGATCGCGATCGCCCCGGACCGTACCGTCCACTACGTCGGGGCGTCGCACCGCGACGGGCGACTGGTCGGCGAACCCGAAGGGCTGTGGGTCGCGGCCCACGACTCCGAACCGGTCCGACTGACCGCCCGCGAGACGGTCGACGTCTCCGGGACGCCGGTGTTCCACCGCGACGACGTCCTCGTGCAGGTGCTCGACCGCGGCACCGTCACCGTCCGTCGTGTCCCGGCCGGCACGACGGCTCCGCTCCGGCTGGACCAACTGGGGGTCGTCCTCGGCGGCCGTCTGGTCGTCTCGGGCTTCGACGTCGACGGGGACGTCCTGGTCACCACGGCTGCCACGACGGACTCGCCCGGCGAGGTCCACGTCGTCGACCTGACCGCCTCCGGCGATGCCGTCCCCACGGTCCTCACCGACTACGCCGCCCCGCTCCGGTCCGAGGCATCGGCCCCCGGTGTCCGCCGCATCGAGGAGCTCACCGGGAACGCTGCCGACGGCACCCCGGTGCACGGCTGGGTCGTCCTGCCCGAGGGCGAGGGGCCGCACCCCGTCCTCCGGGTGGTGCACGGCGGACCGTTCGGCCAGGACACCTGGGCGTTCTTCGACGAGGCGCAGGTCTACGCCAGTGCCGGGTACGCCGTCGTCATCGGCAACCCGCGCGGATCCGGTGGGTACGGCCTCGACCACGGCCGCGCGGTCATCGGGGCGATGGGCACCGTCGACGTCGACGACGTGCTCGCCCTGCTCGACGCAGCGCTCGAACGCCCCGACCTCGACGCGGCACGCGTCGGCATCATGGGCGGCTCGTACGGCGGGTTCATGACGAGCTGGGTCGCCGCCCACCACGGCGAGCGGTTCATCGCCGCGTGGAGCGAGCGCGCCGTGAACGCGTGGGACTCGTTCGCGGGCAGCTCCGACATCGGTTGGTACTTCGCCGACGCGTACGTCGGTGCCGACCCGGAAGAGCAGCGTCGCCGGAGCCCGCTGACGTACGCCGCGCAGGTCACCATCCCGTTCATGGTCGCGCACTCGGAAGCGGACTGGCGCTGCCCGATCGAGCAGGGGCAGCGCCAGTTCGTGGCCCTCCGGCGCGGAGGGGTCGACGCATCGTTCCTCGTGTTCCCGGGCGAGGGCCACGAGCTCTCCCGCTCCGGCACGCCGTGGCACCGCGTGCAGCGGTTCGAGCACGTCCTCGCCTGGTGGGCGGAGCACCTGCCCGTCACGCCGGTGGACGCGGGTCGCTAGGCGAACGCCTCCACCGGCGGGCACGCGCACACCAGGTTGCGGTCGCCGTACGCCTGGTCGATCCGGCGCACCGGCGGCCAGTACTTGCGGCCGCTGATGCCCGGCAGCGGGTAGACAGCCTGCTCGCGGGTGTAGGCGTGCTCCCACTCCCCCGAGATCACCGAGGACGCCGTGTGCGGGGCGTGCACGAGCGGGTTGTCGTCCGCCGGCCACTCCCCGCGCTCCACGGCCGAGGCCTCGGCACGGATGGCGAGCATCGCGTCGACGAACCGGTCGAGCTCGGCCAGGTCCTCGCTCTCGGTCGGCTCCACCATCAGGGTGCCGGCGACCGGGAACGACATGGTCGGGGCGTGGAAGCCGTAGTCGACCAGGCGCTTGGCGACGTCGTCGACGGTGATGCCGGTGGTGTCGCGCAACGGCCGCAGGTCGAGGATGCACTCGTGCGCGACGAGGCCGTCCTCGCCCGTGTAGAGCACTGGGAACGCGTCGCGCAGTCGGGCCGCGATGTAGTTCGCCCCGAGCACGGCTGCCTCGGTCGCACGGGTGAGGCCCTCGAGCCCCATCATCCGGACGTAGGTCCACGTGATGGGCAGGATGCTCGGGCTGCCGTACGGGGCCGCGCTGACCGGGCCGCCGGCGTGCGCCAGGCGGTCCTCGGCCTCGGCCTCGGTCGAACCGGGCCGTCGGTCGGCCTGCTGGGCGAACGGGTGCCCCGGCAGGTACGGCGCCAGGTGCGCCTTCGCCGCGACCGGACCGACACCGGGTCCGCCACCGCCGTGCGGGATGCAGAAGGTCTTGTGCAGGTTGAGGTGCGAGACGTCGCCGCCGAAGTCGCCGAAGCGGGCGTGGCCGAGCAGGGCGTTGAGGTTCGCGCCGTCGACGTAGACCTGCCCGCCGGCGTCGTGCACGGCGTCGCAGATCTCGCGGATGTCGTGCTCGTACACGCCGTGGGTCGACGGGTACGTGATCATCAGCGCCGCGAGGGTGTCGGCGTGCTGTTCCGTCTTCGCGCGGAGGTCGGCGAGGTCGACGTTGCCGTTCTCGTCGCAGGCGACCACGACGACCTTCATGCCGGCGAGCACCGCGGACGCGGCGTTCGTCCCGTGCGCGCTCGACGGGATGAGGCAGACGGTGCGCTCGGTGTCGCCGTTCGCCAGGTGGTACCCGCGGATCGCGAGGAGTCCGGCGAGCTCACCCTGGCTGCCGGCGTTCGGCTGCAGGGACACGGTGTCGTACCCGGTGACCTCGGCCAGCCAGGACTCCAGGTCACCGATCATGTCGAGGTAGCCCTCGACGTCGCCGCGCGGCGCGAACGGGTGGATGTTCGCGAACTCCGGCCACGTCACCGCGGCCATCTCGGTCGCCGCGTTGAGCTTCATCGTGCAGCTGCCGAGCGGGATCATGCCCCGGTCGAGCGCGTAGTCCTTGTCCGCCAGGTGCTTCAGGTACCGCATCATGCGGGTCTCGCTGCGGTGTGCGCTGAAGACGGGGTGCGTCAGGTACTCGCTCTCGCGCAGCAGACCGGCCGGGAGGCCCGTGGCCGCGTCCCGCACGGCCGCCTCGGTCGCGGGCACGGTCACGTCCACCGCCCCGAACACGCCCGCCAGTCGGGTGACGTCGTCGGGCGTGGTCGTCTCGTCGACGGAGAGCTGGAACACGTCCTCGTCCACCTGGTGCAGCAGGAAGTCGGCGTCCTGCGCTGCGGCGACGACCGCCCCGGCGCGACCGGTGGCCCGCAGGGTGAGCGTGTCGAAGAACGCGTCGTGCACGACCTCGAGCCCGGCGTCACGGGCGACCGCGGCGAGCGCCGACGTCGTCCGGGCGACCCGGTTCCCGATGAAGCGCAGCCCCTCGGGCCCGTGGTAGACGGCGTACATCGAGGCCATCACGGCGAGCAGGACCTGCGCGGTGCAGATGTTGCTCGTCGCCTTCTCGCGGCGGATGTGCTGCTCGCGGGTCTGCAGGCTGAGGCGGTAGGCCATCGCACCGTCGGCGTCGAAGGACACCCCGACCAGGCGACCGGGCAGCTGGCGTTCGAGGCCGGCCCGGACGGCGAGGTACCCGGCGTGCGGGCCACCGAAGCCGAGCGGGACGCCGAAGCGCTGGCTCGTGCCCACGGCGACGTCGGCACCCAGGTCACCGGGGCTGGCGAGCAGGGTCATGGCGAGCAGGTCGGCCGCGACGACGGCGATGCCGCCGCCGGCGTGGACGCGCTCGATGATCGGCGACGGGTCGACGATCCGGCCGGAGGCACCGGGGTACTGCACGATCACGCCGAAGGCCCCGTCGAGCTGGGCGTCGGTCGGCCCGACGACGGGGTCGAACGCACGCAGCGTGATGCCGACGGCGTCGGCGCGGTGGTCGAGCAGCGCGCGGGTCTGCGGCAGCAGGTCGTCGTCGACCAGGAACGCGTCGCCCTTCACCTTGGACGCGCGGCGGGCGAGGAGCATGCCCTCGACCACGGCGGTGCCCTCGTCGAGCATCGAGGCACCGGCGGTGGCCATGCCCGTCAGGTCGGAGACCATCGTCTGGAAGTTGATGAGCGCTTCGAGCCGGCCCTGCGAGATCTCCGGCTGGTACGGCGTGTAGGCCGTGTACCAGCTCGGGTTCTCGAGCACGTTCCGCTGGATCACGGCGGGGGTGTGGGTGCCGTGGTAGCCGAGGCCGATCATGGCGCGGCGGACGGTGTTGCGTCCGGCCTTGGCGCGGAGTTCGGCGAGCGCCTCGGTCTCGCCGACGGCGGCGGGGATCACCGAGTCGGTGACGGGTGCTGCGTGGATCGACTCCGGGATCGCCGCGCGGACCAGGGCGTCGAGCGACGACCGGCCGACGGTGTCGAGCATCGTCTGCTGGTCGGCCGGGGTGGTGCCGATGTGGCGGTCGGCGAACGAGGTCTGCAGGTTCTGGAACACTTGCTGGTCGTCGGGGCCGGTCATGCGATGGACGCCCGGTACGTGTCGTGGTCCATCAGGTCCTCGGGGAACGAGGTGCCGTCGACCTTGATCTTGACGAGCCAGCCGGTGCCGAACGGGTCCTGGTTGACGGTGTCGGGGGCGTCGACCACGGCGTCGTTGACCGCAACGACCTCACCCTCGATCGGCGCGAAGAGCTCGCCGACGCTCTTGGTGGACTCGATCTCGCCGATCTGCTCGCCCGCGGTGGTGGCGGTGCCGACGGCGGGGAGCTCGACGTAGACGACGTCACCGAGCTGCTCGGCGGCGTGGTCGGTGATGCCGACGGTGACGGTGTCGCCCTCGACGAGGAGCCACTCGTGGTCGGCGGTGTACTGGAGTGCGGTCTGGTCGCTCACGGGATCAGCCTTTCTGAGGACGGCGGTAGAAGGGGAACGCGGTGACGGTGCTGGGGATGGCCGTTCCGCGGACGTCGATGTGCAGGACTTGTCCCTCGGTGGCGAGCGCCGGGTCCACGAAGGCCATCGCGACCGGGTGGCCGAGCGTCGGCGAGAGGGCACCCGAGGTGACGGTGCCGACGACCGCGCCGTCGTGCACCACGTCGTAGCCGGCACGCGGGGCGCGGCGGCCCTCGGTGACGAGCCCGACGAGCACGCGGGCGTCGTCCGACGGCGCGACACCGGCAGCGCCGACGAAGTCACCGGTCTTCGCGACCACGCGGCCGAGGCCTGCCTGGGCGGGGCGCACGTCGGTGCCGAGCTCGTGCCCGTACAGGGGCATGCCGGCCTCGAGCCGCAGGGTGTCGCGTGCCGCGAGCCCGGCGGGGACGACACCGCGGTCGGCGCCGGCCTCGAGCAGCGCGTCCCAGATCGCCGGGGCGACCTCGGGTGCGCTGTACAGCTCGAAGCCGTCCTCGCCGGTGTACCCAGTGCGGGCGACGAGCACCTCGAAGCCGTCGAACACGGCGTGCAGGGCGCGGTAGTAGCCGAGGTCGTCGAGGGGGCTCTCCGGCTGCAGGCGGTCGGCGACGACGAGGGCGTCGAGCGTGCCGGCGGCCGCGGGGCCCTGGATCGCGACGAGTGCGGTGCTGTCCGAGTCGTCCGACACCGCGATGTCGAACCCGTCGGTGCGCGCGGACAGTGCGGCGACGGCGACCTCGCGGTTCGAGGCGTTCGCGACGACGAGGAACACGTCGTCGTCGGTGCGGTACACGACGAGGTCGTCGAGGATCCCGCCGTCTTCGGCGAGCAGCAGCGAGTACTTCGCGCGGCCGAGCGGCATCGCGCCGAAGGAGCCGGCGAGCGCGTGGTCGAGGAACGCGACGGCGTCCGGACCGGTGACGCCGATCTCGGCCATGTGCGACAGGTCGAAGACCCCGGCCGACTGGCGCACGGCGT
Organism: Curtobacterium sp. PhB137; assembly: GCF_003814955.1. Lineage (NCBI taxonomy): Bacteria > Bacillati > Actinomycetota > Actinomycetes > Micrococcales > Microbacteriaceae > Curtobacterium > Curtobacterium sp. PhB137. Next base: position 366,222 of record NZ_RKQO01000008.1, read on the forward strand.
GGTGCTCGGCGAGGTCGGACGAGTAGCGCACGGGCATGCGGTACCCGGCGAAGTCGGTGAAGGTCGCACCGGCGGCTTCGTGCGCGGGTTCGAGCGGGGACGAACGCAGTGGCGTCGGACTCATGGCGGAGTTCTCCTGGCATCAGCAGGGCCCGGCGACGATCGCCGGGTGGAACTCCCCCTCTGTCATGGGCCTGAGAGTTTCACCGCGGCCCGTGAGGTCCGGCGGCTTTCACCGTGGGCGAGACGACTGAGCGTCTGCTTTTCAGAGTGGCCTGTCCGCTGCGGTGTGGGACCTGAGAGATTGACGGGGGATTGCTCCTTCGGTGCCGTGCGTGCGCCCATGGGCACTGCACGGCGTCTCCCGCGACGGATGAGCGGCCGGTGTGTTCAGTTGTCCGCGCTGAGCATACCGAGACCGCGTTACGAACGTGTGTCGCGTGCCGGCCTTCGACATCTCGTAGAATGCGGGGATGGCCGGACAGCGATCACGCCCCAGGGGGCAGCTCGAGCAAGCGGTGCTCGACGCGCTCCGCTCCGTGACCGACGGCCTCACCGCACGACAGGTGCTCGATGCCTTCCCGGAGCCCCGGCCGGCGCTGACCACCGTGCTCACCGTCCTCGACCGGCTCGGCCGCAAGGGCCAGGTGGAGCGGCAGGAGCACGACGACGCCCCGCTGAGCTTCCGTGCCGTGCACAGCCGCGACGAACAGACCGCGTCCCTCATGTCGAGTGCGCTCGCCGCCTCGGCCGACCGTGAAGCAGCGTTGCTGCAGTTCACCGGCTCGCTCGCCTCCGACGATCTCGAGGCCCTGCGCCGCGCCCTCGACGCCCGCGCACGTTCCTGACCGGGGTCGCTCCGTGGTCGTCGCCGGCATCGCGCTCATCGTCCTCGCCCTGCTGGTGGTCGTGTTCGCACCGAGGGTGCTGACCCGGTCCGCCTGGACCATCGACCGCCCGCGCACCGCCCTGGTCTGCTGGTCGCTCGCGGTGCTGCTCGGCGTCGTCGGGTTCGTCGCCGGCATCGCCCTCGTCGTGCTCGCCGACCGCCCGCTCACCGAACTCCTCGGCGGTGACGGCTCCCCCACGCACGGCTTCAACGTCGGCGTCGCACTGCTCGCGGTCATCGCGTTCGTCGTCGCCGTCCGCGTCCGGCCCGGGCCCGAGCACGAGGCCGTCCGCCAGGCCATGCGATCGGGCGTCGCGCCGCACCGCGAGATCGACGGCACCCCGGTGGCCGTCGTCGACGCGGACCACGCGCTGGCCTGCGCCGTGCCCGGGCGGAGCGGCGGTGTGCTGGTCAGCACCGGCTTGGCAGACCGGTTGCGGACGGACGAACTGGAGGCCGTGGTCGCCCACGAGCGCGCCCACCTGACCCAGCACCACGCGGCTGCGGTCGCGGTCGCCGAATCGATCGAACGTGCGGTCCCATGGGTGCCCGGTGCGCGCGCCATGGCGCGCTCGACGCGCGTCCTCGTGGAGTTCGCCGCCGACGACGCCGCAGCCCGACGTGTCGGACGCGACGCCCTGCGCCGGGCCGTCCTGGTGGCGGACGAGAGCAGCGCGCTCGGGGCGATCCGGGCCTCCAGGCTGTCCTGACGGGGCGATCCGAGACCGCACCGTCGCCCGAAAGGCTGTCCTGAGCGAGCACGTGTCGGAGGCGAGGCATATGGTGATCGGACCGTGAAGCCACTGACCGAAGCCGACATCCGATCCTCGTTCGTCAACGCCACCCCCGACGAGCTCGAGCAGCTGCCGATCCCGGGCCTGCACGAGATGCTCTGGGACGAGCGCGAGTTCCTGGGCTGGCGCGACCCGCAGGCCGCCCGCCGCGGGTACATCGTGTCCTGGATCGACGACCGCCCCGTGGGCATCATCGTCCGGTCCGCGGGCGGGTCCCTGCGCGCCGGCATCGCCGCGATGTGCTCGTTCTGCCACTCCCCGCAGCCGGCGACGCAGGTGCGGCTGTTCTCAGCACCCCGTGCGGGCGAGGCCGGGCGCAACGGCAACACGATCGGCACCTACATCTGCGAGGACCTCGGGTGCTCGATGCTCATCCGCACCGCTCCCCCGCACCTCAACCCGCCGGCGACGATCGCGATGCGCGGTGCCTCGCTGCTGCAGCGCGTGCAGAACTTCACCGCGGACATCATGAAGTCGGCGTGAGCCGCTTCGGCACCGCCCGCTGGGCCGTGGTCGAGGAACTCGGCGACGGCCGTTGGCGCCTCACCCTGCGCGACGAGGCCGACGACGAACTCGGTGCGTTCGGCCTCGGGGTCGAGGGGCCGTGGGACCCGGACGTCGAACCCCACGTCGGGTTCGTGCTCGTGCAGCTCGGGCTGACCCTGCGCGGTGCACGGCCGTGGCACGTCGACGAGCTCGGCGACCACCGGGCGCCCGTGCTCGCGCTCGGCTGAGCGAAGCGCTTCCAGCCGGGCGTCGCTCAGTCGGCGTCGCTCAGTCGGCTTCGACGAAGTTCCGCAGGATCTCGCGGTCGTCGCCGGCGCGCATCGCCCACGACAGCTCGCTGCGGTGATCGCTGTCGGTCAGCGGCAGCAGCACGACGGTGTCCGGTGCGGCGAGCGCGGCACTCTCCGGAGCGACAGTCACGCCGAGTCCCGCCCCCACCAGGTGCAGGACTGTGGCCCAGGTCGTGGCCTCCTGCACGACCACGGGCCGTCGGCCACCGGCGGTGACCGGGGCGAGGTTCCGCTCGGTCGCGAGCGAACCGGCCACGGCGGGGAAGAACACGAACGGCTCGTCCACGAGCTCGGTGCCGCGGATCGCCGCACGGCCCGCGAGCCGGTGTCCGCGTGGGACCGCCGCGACGAACGCCTCGGTCCGGAACGGCAGCAGCCGCACAGCGGGGTCCGGGTCCGGGTCGCGCACGACGGCCAGGTCGAGCTCGCCCCGCACGATCCGGGCGAGGAGCGTCGACGAGTAACCTTCGGTCAGGTCCACACGGACCAGCGGGTACCGCTCGCGGAACGCCTGCACCCGCTCGATCGGCCCGAGGGGCAGCGCGGAGACGACGAACCCGACGTCGAGCCGGCCGGCCTCGCCCCGCCCGACCCGGACCGTCTCGTCGAGATCGCGGCGCACCTGCCCGAGCAACGACCGCGCACGTCCCCGCAGTACCTGGCCGGCGGCGGTGAGGGCGACGCTGCGGCTCGTCCGGACGAACAGGTCGACGCCGAGTTCGCGCTCGGTGCGGCGGATCTGCTGGGACAGCGCGGGCTGCGCGATGCGAAGGCGCCCGGCCGCGCGCCCGAAGTGCAGTTCGTCGGCCACCGCCAGGAACGCCCGGAGCTGGCGGAGGTCGACGTCCGGGTCCCGATCCATGCTCAGAGCTTATCGATCGAAGCGAACGAGTATTGGACATGACCTCATCCGACTCGGAGGATGGAGCCATGCCCGAAGCGACCTCCACCGTCACCATCGCCGACCTCGCCACCCCCGCTGACGCCGAGGCGTTCCGTGTCCTCAACGAGGCCTGGATCACGCAGTTCTTCGCACTCGAGGACGAGGACCGTAAGTTCCTCGGCGACCCCGTCGGCCACGTCGTCGAGCCCGGCGGCGCCGTGTTCGTCGCACGACTCGACGACCAGGTGATCGGGTGCATCGGCATCGTGCCGACGGCCCCGGGGGTGTTCGAGCTCGTGAAGATGGCCGTCGCGCCCGGTCACCAGGGGCACGGCACCGGTCGGAAGCTCATCGCCGCTGCACTCGACCGCGCCCGGGAGCTCGGCGCGCAGCGGATCGACCTCGAGAGCAACGCACAGCTGGCCAGCGCCGTGCACCTGTACGAGGCGTTCGGCTTCCGGCACCTGCGCGACGACGAGCTGGTGCCGAGCCCCTACGTCCGCGCCGACGTGCACATGACGCTCGAGCTGCACTGACGGCAGACCGGAGGCTTTCGGTACGCTCGCGGCATGGCGAAGTACGAGGTGCAGGCGGTCCGTGAGCGCGGCGCGTGGCAGGTGTTCATCGACGGCTTCATGGTGACCGAGGTGGACCGCTGGCCAGCCGTCGGCTTCGTCGCCCGCGAGATCCTGGCGATGGACCGCACCGACGACCTGCAGATCCGCGTCGTCGGGCGCAACCAGTACATCGACTGACCCACGCGCTCACGCGACGTGCCAGACCAGCCCCTCCTGCGCACTTGACGGGTACGCCGAGGCGATCCGGAACACGGCCTCGCGCAGCGTCTCCGGTGAGCACGCCAGGTTGAGGCGGACGAACCCGCGCCCCTCGCTCCCGAACCCGAGCCCGGAGTTCAGCGCGACGTAGGCGTTCTCGCGCAGTGGAACGGCCGGGTCGTCGCCGAGCCCGATCCCGCGGAAGTCGAGCCACGCCAGGTACCCGGCGCGCGGCCGCGTGTAGACCACACCGGGCAGGTGCTCGGCGAGGAGCTTCGCGAGCAGCCGGTCGTTGGCCACGATCCGGGACACCACGTCGTCGAGCCAGGTCGTCCCGACGGTGAACGCGGCGAGGTTCGCGTGCAGCCCGAGGATGCTCGTGCGGCAGGCGACCTCTTCCCACAGGGTGTCGAGGAGTGCGGCGGTCCGGTCGTCACCGGCGACGATGATCGAGCACTTCACACCCGCGAGGTTCCAGCCCTTGCTCGCCGAGGTCACGCAGACGCTGCGGGCGCCGGCCGGCTCGGCGACGGCCGCGAACGGGGTGAACTGCACGCCGGGGTGGGTCAGGGGTGCGTGGATCTCGTCGCTGATGACGAGCACGTCGTACTTCGCCGCGAGTTCTGCGATCGCGAGCAGGTCGGCGCGGTCGTGCACGAGGCCGATGGGGTTGTGCGGGTTGCAGAGCAGGAAGACGCCGACCCCGCTGGCGAACGCCCGCTCGAGTCCCTCGAGGTCGAGTCGGTACTGCCCCCACTGCTCGAGCAGCGGGACCTCTTCCACCTGACATCGGGCCTCGTCGACGAGCTCGAAGAACGGCGGGTACACCGGCGGCGTGATCGCGACGCGACCGCCGTCGGGCAGCGCGAGCCGCAGCGACTCGACGATGCCGACGCTGACGTCGGTGGCCAGGTGGATGCGCGACGGATCGATCTCCCAGCCCCAGCGGTCGAGCGCGAACTGCGCGAACGCGGGCGCGAGTGGCCCGGGTCCGTCGAGGTAGCCGAGATCGGACTGCGACACGCGCTCGATCAGGGCCTGGCGGATCTCCGGCGCGACGTCGTGGTCCATCTCGGCGACGAACAGGGGCAGCACGTCGGGCGCGTACCGCGTCCACTTGATGCTCGTGCGGACCCCGCGGAGCGTGCCGACCGGGTCCTGCTCGTCGCTCGCCATGCGTCCCAGCATGCACCGACCGGGAGGCCCGGCGCGAGCCCGCCTGTCATCCAGCGTCGTCTTCCGCGCACCCTGGGACGCGGGGCGTCGCCCCGCCTACTGTCGGTCCCATGAGCACGAGCATCGCCGACAAGGCCACCACCCTCAAGCAGCTGCACGAAGCCCCGGAGATCCTCCGCGTCGTGAACGTGTGGGACGCGATCACCGCGAAGGTCGTCAGCGACCTGCCCGGCACGAAGGCGATCGCCACCGCGGGGCACTCGATCGCCGCGTCGTACGGGTACGAGGACGGCGGGATGCCCCTCGACCTCGCGCTGTCGGGTGCCGCAATCGTGGCCGCCGCGACCGACCTGCCGGTCACCGCTGACCTCGACGACGGCTACGAGGACCCGGCCGAGACCATCCGCCGCGCGATCGGCTCGGGCATCGTCGGCGCCAACGTCGAGGACCGCCTGCGTCCCTTCGACGAGGCCGTCGCCCGGGTCGCCGCGATCACGGCCGCTGCCCAGGCCGAGGGCGTCGACTTCCAGTTGAACGCCCGCACGGATGCGATCGCCCGCGGCGGCGACCGTCCGATCGACGAGAGCATCGCGGACGCCATCGCCCGCGGCAGGGCGTTCCTCGACAACGGCGCCGCGCTCGTCTTCGTGCCCGGTGCGATCCAGCGCGACGTCGTGGAGCAGCTCGTCGCCGGCCTCGGCCGCGGCAAGCTGTCGGTCATCGGCCTGCCGGGAGCCCTGCCCGCCGCCGAGTACGAGGCCCTCGGCGTCGCCCGCATCTCCTACGGTCCGCTCACGCAGCGCGTCGCGCTGCGCGCGCTCCGCGACCTGGCGACCGACCTGTACGCCGACGGCGTCGTGCCGGAGGACACCCCGACCCTGAACTGACGGAGCAGACGGACGGGAGGCCCGTGGCGGTGTCGCCCCCTCCCTCGCAGGCTCGGTCGGCGCGCCCCGCGCAACGCTTCGCGTTGCCGCTGAGCGGGGCGCGCCCGTCCGTCCTGCGGTCGCGATCGCGACCCGCTCAGCTCAGCCGAGCGCCGGGTACAGCGCGGGCGTGGTGCGCGCCTTCGTCTCCTGCTCGAAGGCGTAACCGAGGCCGATCAGCGTGCTCTCGTCGAACGAGCGACCGAGGAACTCGAGGTTCACGCCGGCGCCGGTGATCGTGCCGTCGGCCGCGGTCGCCTGCCCCATCGGGACGGTGATCGCCGGCATGCCGGTGTTCGGGCTCAGACGCATGTTCGTCGACTGCGTGCCGTAGGGCGTGCCCGACGGGTAGATGAGCGAGTCGAGGTCCTGGTCGTCGAGCATCTGCGTGACGAGCTGCTTGCCGGTGGCGAGCTGCGTCGTGTGCGACCCCGTCGGCCCGGCCCACGCCTGGTACTGCGCGTCGGTGATCAGGTCGCGGGACTCGTAGGTCGACTTGCGGCTCGGCACGTACTCGCCCGAGGCCAGGATGCCCTGCAGGGACCGGGCGGTCACGTCGGGGTCGAGGTGCTTCGCGACGTACTCGTCCAGGTCGTGCTTGAACTCGTTCGTGCTGCCGCTGCCCTCGGACAGGACCCGGTTGAAGGCCGTCGTCGCGGTGATCGGGACGACGGTCGCCCCAGCGGCCTCGAGCTTCGCGACGGACGCGTCGAACAGTCGCTTGGCCGTGGCGTTCGTGCCGACCATGCTCGTGACGTAGCCGATGCGGGCGCCGTCGAGCGAGTCCGCGTCGAGCGAGGACGTGTACGAGGTCGGCACCCTGCCGGACTGCGCGCTCGTGACGGGGTCGGCCGCGTCCACGCCGGTGACGGCGTCGAGCGCGACGGCCGCGTCGGTCACCGAGCGGGCGATGGGCCCGCCGGTGTCCTGCGACAGTGCGAGCGGGATGATGCCGTCGCGGCTGGCCAGGCCGACCGTCGGGCGGATGCCGACGAGCTGGTTGTACGTCGACGGGATGCGGATCGAGCCCCCAGTGTCGGTGCCGAACCCGATGCCGGCGAGGTTCGCCGCGATCGCCGCACCGGTCCCACCGCTGGAGCCACCGGCGGTCTGCGCCGTGTTGTACGGGCTGGCGACCAGCAGGGACGAACCGGCGGGCTGGTTCGACGAGAACTCCGAGACGAAGCCGTAGGCGAACTCGTCGAGGCTGGCCTTGGCGAGGATCACCGCACCGGCACCGCGCAGTCCGGCGACCATGGTGGCGTCGGTGTCGGTCTGGTTGTCGTCCCAGCAGCCGCAGCCGCCCGTGGTCGGCATGTCCTTGGTGTCGTAGTTGTCCTTCACCGCGATCGGCACGCCGAGCAGCATGCTCGTCATGCCGTGCTCGGCACGCTCGGTGTCCGCCGTCTTCGCGGCGGCGAGGGCCTCGGCGTTCGTCGTGACGATCGAGTTGAGCGCACGGCCGGTCGACGCGGAGTCGACCTTCGTGCGGTCGTACGCGGCGATGCGGTCGAGGTAGTCCTGCGTGATGGCGACCGAGGTGGTGACCCCGGCGTTCATCGCAGCCTGCATGTCGATGGTGGACGCCTCGACGAGCGTGAACGGGCCGTCGTCGTAGATCATCCGCTGGGACAGCGCCGCGATGTCCGCGACGGTGATCGTGCCGTCGGCGTCGGTGTCCGCGGCGCTGACCGTCGCCCAGTCACCGCTGGCGCTCGTGGCCCCGAGGTGCTCGGTGAGCACCGCGAGGTCGGCCTTCGTGACCTGGTCGTCGCCGGTCAGGTCGAGGTCCGTGTAGTACGGCGCGAGCATCGCGGCGGGGCTGGCGTCCACGGCTGCCGGTGCTGCTGCGGCGGTGATCGCGGGGGTCGCGGCGAGGACGGTGCCGACGAGGGCGATGAGCGAGGCGCCGGCGACGGCCGTGCGCTTCCGGGCGTGCTTCGTGCTGGGGTCCGGCTTGGTGATCGCCTGCTTGCTGGCGTCCGGCTTGGTGGCGGTCATTCTGCTGCTCCGGTGCGCTCGCGGCGGGCGCGGCGCGCACGCAGGGTGATCAGGGTCCCGCCAGCGGCGAGGAGGGCCAGCGACGCGGCGATCCACGGGGCGACGTCGGCGCCGGTCCAGGCGAGTTCGCCGCCGGTCGGACGGTCACCACCCGCTGCGGCCACGGCGGTGGCGCCGCTGGTCGGGTCGGAGGGGTCGCTCGGGCCGGCGGTGGTCGTCGGGTCAGGGTCGCCCGTGCCAGCGCCCGGGTCGGCCGTGGCGGTGGCGCCCGGGGTGGGCGTGGCCGTCGGGGTGGGCGTCGGGGTGGCCGTCGCCGCTGCAGCGATCGAGATCGAGGTGCTCGCCGGGTCGGTGAGCGTCGTCGAGGTGCCGTCGGAGCCGACGAGCGTGATGCTCGTGACCGCCAGGTCGACGCTGCCCGGTGCGGTCGGCGTCAGGCCGATCGAGGCAGCGAGGTCGCCGTCGAGCGCCGGGGACGTCCCGAGGCGGGTGTGCACGATCGTCAGGGCGTCGCCGTCCTGCTCGACGCTGTCGAAGCCGCCGTCGGGACCGGTGACGCTGTCCTCCACGTACGACACGGAGTCCGCGTCGGCATTGAGGGTGATCTCGTAGGCATAGACGTCGGTCGTCGCCGGGATCGTCAGGTCGACGTCGAAGGCGGTGCCGACGGTCGCGGTGGCGGGGGCGTCGATGGTCGCGGTCGTCGCGGTCGGTGCTGCCTGGGCCGGCGAGGCGGTCAGGGCGGCGAGGCCGATCGCCCCGGCGGCGACGAGTGTCGAGGACACGATCGTCGCGCGGGGGCGCAGCCGGAGGCGGTGCTGCATGGGTGCAGGTCCTTCGGGAGGAGGTCGGGTGCTGAGCGGGTACTCAGTGATCCGAAAGCTAACGGTGCGCTGTTTCCGGCTCGGGCCCGGCACGTTTCCGCGCCGTTACGGCTCCGTCGCACCGCTACTGTCGTGCCATGTCGCTCGACGTCGAAGCCCTGCTCACCCCGCCCTCCCCCGTCGCCGCACGGGCGTTGGACGTCGTCCGCACCTGGTCCTCCCCCGCCCTGGTGAACCACTGCCTGCGCTCGTGGGCGTGGGCGGTCCTGCTCGCCCCGACCGTCGACCTCGAGCCCGACCCCGAGCTGCTGTTCGTCGCGACGATGCTGCACGACCTCGGCGTCACACCGTCGTTCGATGCCCACGACGTGCCGTTCGAAGACGCTGGTGGTGCCGTGGGCTCCGTCTTCGCCCTCGGCGCCGGGTGGGACGCAGCGCGCGCTCGACGCGTCGGCGAGGTCATCGAGCGGCACATGTGGACCTCCGTCGACCCCGCGGTCGACGTGGAGGGGCACCTGCTCGAGGTCGCCACCTCGCTCGACGTCTCCGGTGCCGGGTTCTCCAGGTGGTCCACCGACGACCTGCACGCCGTCGCCACCGCACTGCCCCGCCTCGGGTTCTCCGGCTCGTTCGACGAGCTCATCCACGCGCAGGCTTCGCGCAAGCCGTCCTCGGCCGCTGCTCGGCTCGACGGCTCCGGCAACGTGACTGCGGGTGGCTCGCGATGGGACGCGTTCCTTGCCTCCTGAGTGCATCTACCGGTCCGCTGGACTTCTCGGCATCGGCCCCGTATAGTGTTTCTTTGGTGCACTGCAGCGAACCCATCTGACTCGCGCACACCAACGTCTCGACACCGACTCACCCGAGTCGCATTCCAAGCGAGACCCCCGCTTGATCCGAACGGATCAGCAGCACGTTGAAACTCGACGTGCGCGCCCCGCACTCGATGCGTCGCGCCGGACTGAGACGTCCGCCGACACCGAGTCGCCCTGGCGCCGAATGACCAGGAAGTACAGCACCATGACCAGCAACGAACGAATCACCGTGTTGGGGACCGCTCTCGCGGCCCCGACGATCACCCCCGACCGCATCGCCGAGTTCCCCGTGCGTGACGACCGCTCGCAGCGCGAGTACCTCGTCCGCATCGCGGCCGACGACCTGCAGACCTTCGTCACCCGCGGCACCCGTCTGGACGCCGTCGGCGAGGCCGGCTGGACCGTCCCGGGCCGCTCCTGGGCCGGCGAGGCCAGCCGAACCCTGCTGCAGGCACAGTCCGTGCACGCAGGGGACATGGCCCTCGCGGCCTAGGCTCCACCAGGACGAACGCGAAGCGCCGCCGGGCTCCCCGGCGGCGCTTCGTCGTGCATGGGCTGCTCAGCCGCGGACAATGCCGCTGTGCCGTCCTTGCCCGGCGCATGCGGACTCGCTGCGGCCCGCTTCTCGTTGAGCAGCAAACGCATCGCCCGCGCCCGGGAGCTGTCCCCCGGAACCCGACGTACAGGCCGTGCATCACCGCAGTAGTCACCAGAGTCACCGTCATGGTGACCAGGGTCGACCAGCGTTGGCCGCCGCGCCGAACATTTCGCACGCACGGAAGCCTCAAACGTCAGTACTCGCCCTTCACGACGAAGAACGAGCCGCGGATCGTGCCGGCGAGCTTCGACTTCTGCCGCGCGAACTTGAACTTGTCAGCGAGTTCCTCGGGCACGTCCATGCCGTCGGAGAGCTTGAAGCCGACCGCACGCTTGCCGCCTGGTTCGAGCGTGTAGAGCACGTTGATCGCCAGGCCGGACTCGTAGAATACGTACGTCCAGCGCACGCCGTCGACGAGCGCTTCCGTGGCTTCGAGCGGTGGTGACGCGATGACCAGCCCGCGTTCCTCTTCGAGGACCCGCCGCACGTAGGCGACGAGGTCCGGCACGTCAGCTGCGGCGTGCGTGGTGAACACGTGGTCGTACTTGTTCGCGAAGTACCGCGCCTCGTTGGCCCGGAGCCCGGCGAGTGCGTCGGCGACCGGCGAGGACTCGAGACCCACCGTGGACACGTTCACGAAGTCGACGACGTACGACATGGGGGCCTCCTCGGGCGCTCGGACGTGCCGAATCTAGTCCACCGCACACCTTCCCGAGCGAGCGCGACACATCTATAGTCGAGAGCTATAGATGGAGGTGCCCATGCGAGTCGAACGTGCAGCAGAACTCATCCGCGCTGCCCGCGAGGACCTGGGCCTCTCACAGACCAGCCTCGCCGCCGCCGCCGGGATGCAGCAGCCGACCATCTCCGCGTACGAGAGCGGACGCAAGCAGCCGCGGCTCGAGTCGCTCCAGCGGATCCTCACTGCTGCGCACACGCGCCCGAGCATCCCTCTTGCCGTCTACGCCGACGCGATCCTCGACGAGGCGAAGCGGTTCCACCTCGAGAACGTTCGCGTCTTCGGTTCCACGCTCCGCGGGCAGGACACCGAGCACAGCGACATCGACCTGCTCGTACACCTGACCCCAGCCGCATCACTGTTCGACCTCGGCGGCTTCGCCCACGAGGTCGAGACCATCACGGGCTTCGACGTCGACGTCCTCACCGACGACCTCGAGGACGACGAGCACTTCGCGCACGTGCTCGACGAAGCAGTGCCGCTGTGACCCCATCGCCCCGGTTCACCCCACGGCAACGCGTTGATCGCGATTCAGCCGACTCAGCAGACCGCTGGCCGTCGCTGCAGGCGAGCTTCCTCGACTTGCTCGCCGAATGTTCGCAGATCGTCGAACACGGCCGCGTCGAGTTCGACGCAACTCGGAGCCTGACGTATCGAGCGGCTGAGGCCGTCATCATCCACTTCGACGACCTGCTTGGACGTCTTCCCGCCGACAGGGAAGCCCGACTTCCGTCCGACCTGTCGCTCGCCGCTGTCAGGAAGACGCGAAACATCCTCTCGCACGACTACCGGCAGGCGCGGAAGGAGATCATCTGGGAGGCGATCGAGCACCGCGTCCCAGCGGTCATCATCGCGCTAGTCGACTGAGCCGAGCTCATTGCTCCGGGCGTGGATCGACTCAGTTGATCCGCTCGAACACCATGGTGGCCTGCAGTCGGTCTCCGCCACCGAACCCCGTACTGCCCGACGAAGCCGTCGTGATCGTGTGCAGCCGGTAGCCGAGCGCCGCCTGTGCGTTGATCGCCTTCTCCAGCTCGGTGAGGTTGCCGGATCCCGTCCCGAAGAACTTCTCCCGCAGGACCACCTGCAGGACGACGTAGCTCATGCCGTTCTGCGCCGGCCGAGGCTGTCCGCCTGCCGCGGCCTCCGCTTGGATACGGTCGATCACTCCGCCGATACCGGGCGCGCCCGGTGCCTTCGGCTGCACCTGCTCCGTCCACGCCGAGCCGTCCCACCACCGCATCGCGCCGGAACCGTCGTCGTACCAACCTGCCTGTGGGTTCGTCATGCGCTCATCCTGGCGCACCCATGGCGAGGTCAGTTGTTGAAGCGGAACTCCACCACGTCGCCGTCCTGCATGACGTACTCCTTGCCCTCGATGCGGGCCTTGCCGGCAGCGCGGGCCTCGGCGATGGAGCCGGTCTCGACCAGGTCGTCGAACGAGATGACCTCGGCCTTGATGAAGCCCTTCTCGAAGTCGGTGTGGATGACGCCGGCAGCCTGGGGTGCCTTCCACCCCTTGCCGATCGTCCACGCTCGGGCTTCCTTCGGACCGGCCGTCAGGTAGGTCTGCAGCCCGAGTGTGTCGAAGCCGATCCGTGCGAGCTGGTCGAGTCCGGATTCGGTCTGGCCGGTCGACTCGAGCAGTTCGGCAGCGTCGGCCGGGTCGAGGTCGATGAGCTCTGACTCGACCTGGGCGTCGAGGAACACGGCCTGGGCCGGGGCGACGAGCGCGGCCAGCTCGGCCTTGCGGGCGTCGTCGGTCAGGATCGCCTCGTCGACGTTGAACACGAAGATGAAGGGCTTGGCCGACAGCAGTCCGAGCTCGGCGATCGGTGCGAGGTCGATCTTGGTGGCCGAAAGCAGGGTGCCCTGCTCGAGCGCGGCACGGGCCTCGCGAGCGGTCTCGAGCACGATCGGCTCGGCCTGCTTCAGCTTCACGGTCTTCTCGTACCGCGGCAGAGCCTTGTCGATCGTCTCCATGTCGGCGAGGATCAGCTCGGTGTTGATGACCTCGAGGTCGTCCTTCGGGGACACCTTGTTTGCCACGTGCACGACGTCGTCGTCGGTGAAGCCGCGGACGACCTGCGCGATGGCGTCGGCCTCGCGGATGTTGGCGAGGAACTTGTTGCCGAGCCCTTCACCCTCGCTCGCACCCTTGACGATGCCGGCGATGTCGACGAACGACACCGGCGCGGGCACGGTCTTCTCCGAGTGGAAGAGCTCGGCGAGCTGGTCGAGCCGCGAGTCGGGCAGGTTCACCACCCCGACGTTCGGCTCGATCGTCGCGAACGGGTAGTTCGCGGCGAGGACCTGGTTCTTGGTCAGGGCGTTGAACAGGGTCGACTTGCCGACGTTCGGGAGACCGACGATTCCGATGGTGAGAGCCACGGAAGAAGAGCCTACCGGCGGCGGCCCGCCGGAGCCGACCCGGGCCTCCAGTCCGTCCGTCAGAACCAGCGCGAGCCGGTCGTGGCAGCGTGGTCCCCGTCGTCCGGACCGGGCGACGGAACAGGAGGACGTCGATGTGGTTCGAACGCGACGAGCGCGGTGTGCACTCGGTGGGCATGGGAGCGCCGGGGCTGCGCCAGCGCTTCGCACCGGAGACCCTCGCCGCCCTCGAGCAGGCCTCCCGCGCTGAGCTCGAGCAGCTGCACGACGCGATGGCCGAGCTCGAGGCCGACGTCCTGGTCGTCTACGACCCCGAGGACGACACGATCGACTACACCGAGGAGGACCGCTTCCGCGGGATCCCCCTCCCCCGGGACTCCGGCTTCCCGGTCATCACCGGCGACCTGACCGCCGGACTCACCGAACACGTCGAGAGCCTGCCGCTGCGCTGGCGACTGGACGGCGTCGCGGTGGCGTTCGAGATGGTGGGGACCCTGCTCGCGCCGTACTGGAAGCGCGAACGAGCCCGTCGGACGGCGACCTGGCGCGCAACGGCGCGACGTCGGCGCAGCGGTTCCCGGTCGGCACGCCGCCGCTGAGCGTCCGGCCGCAACGCCGAGGCGGCTTCCGGCGATGTCGGCGCCCCGTGCGACGATCGGAACCGTGCCGTTGAACTTCACCGCGATCGACTTCGAGACCGCGAACAGCTCGCCCGCCAGTGCGTGCTCCGTCGGACTGGTCAAGGTCCGCGCGGGCCGGGTCGTCGACCGGGCGTCGTGGTTCATCCGCCCACCGTTCGGACACGATGCGTTCCTCGAGTGGAACACCCGGATCCACGGGATCGTCGCCGAGGACGTCGTGCGCGCGAAGACGTGGGAGCAGCAGTACCCCGACCTCGTGGCTTTCGCCGAGGGTGACGTCCTGGTCGCGCACAACGCCCGGTTCGACATGGGCGTCATCGCCGGTGGGTGCTCGGCAACCGGCATCGACCTCGCCGAGCACCACTCGATGTGCTCGCTCGCGGTGGCCCGCAAGACCTACACGCTCGACTCCTACCGTCTGCCGGTCGCCGCGATGGCCGCCGGGTTCGAGGGCTTCCAGCACCACGATGCCGCCGCCGATGCCGAGGCGTGCGCCGCGATCGTCATCCACGCCGCCGGCCACCACGGCACCGACACGGTCGAGGCCCTGGGGGCAGCGACCCGCGTGACGATCGCCCCGGTCCGGGCCCGTGCCGAGAAGCCCAAGGCCTCGACGCCGCAGCCACGGCTGTCGAACCGCCCGATGGTCTTCGCCGACTGAGCTGACTGAGCCGGCCGAGCCGGCCGAGCCGGCCGAGCCGAAGGTCCCTGTCGCGGCCTCGACAGCAGCACTACGCTCAGCGCATGGCTGCGCCCACCACGATCGAACGCGAGACCGTCATCACGGCTCGCGCCGCGGACATCACCCCGTACCTGGCAGACCTGCACCGCTGGGTCGAGTGGTCGCCGTGGGAGGGGCAGGATCCCGCGCTGCAGCGGACGTACAGCGGTGAACCGGGGACGGTCGGCTCGACGTACGCCTGGAAGGGCAACCGCAAGGCCGGCGCCGGGTCCATGGCGATCACACGGGTCGATGCCGCCGAGGTGGACGTCGCCCTGCAGTTCACCGCACCGTTCAAGTCGTCGAGCGCGGTCGCGTTCCGGTTGCACGAAGCGACCGACGGCACGCGGGTCGTCTGGTCGATGACGAGCCCGCAGAACCTGATGTCGCGCGTGATGGGGGTGTTCGTCAACATGGACAAGTTCCTCGGCGGCGACTTCGAGAAGGGCCTCGCCAAGCTGAAGGCTGCGGTCGAGCACTGACGGGAGTGGCAGACCGGGGAGCAGGGCACCCGGTGGTATTGTCACAACAATCCCTCGGCATCGATGCCGAACCCGCAATTCCCCGAAGGACCGCGATGACCAACGAAGGCCAGCTGCCGTCCGACCTGTTCATGGACCTGGACCGGTCGGGTCCCATGCCCCTCTACTTCCAGGTGGCCTCGCGCATCGAGGAGTCGATCCGCTCCGGTGTGATGCCTCCCGGCGCCCGTCTCGAGAACGAGATCGCGCTCGGCGAACGCCTCGGGCTGTCCCGCCCGACGATCCGCCGGGCGATCCAGGACCTCGTCGACAAGGGTCTGCTCGTCCGCCGCCGCGGCATCGGCACACAGGTCGTGCACGGCCCGGTGACCCGCAAGGTCGAGCTCACGAGCCTGTACGACGACCTGGCCCAGGGGTCACAGGCACCGGCGACGAAACTCCTCGAGCGCAACGACGTCCCTGCCTCGGACGAGGTCGCCGCAGCCCTGAGCATCGAGCCCGGCACGATCGTCGCGCACATCCGCCGCGTGCGGTTCGCCGAGGACGTCCCGATGGCGATCCTCGAGAACTACCTGCCGCCGGAGTTCCTCGAGATCACCGACCAGGACCTGCAGGACCACGGGCTCTACCAGCTGCTCCGCGGTCGCGGCGTGACGATGCGGGTGGCGAAGCAGCGGATCGGTGCCCGCGCGGTCACCGACGAAGAGGCCGGTCTGCTCGAGATCGAGGACGGCGACCCTGTGCTCACCATGAGCCGCACCGCGTACGACGCCTCGGGCCGCGCGGTCGAGTACGGCGTGCACTGCTACCGCCCCGACCGCTACTCGTTCGAGGTCACCCTCGTCGACAAGTAGGCAGTTCGTCAAGGGGGCACGACACGCTGTCGGCGATGCGCCGAGTGGCCACGAACTGTCGCCCGGACGCCCGGCAGCCGACACTTCGTGACCACTCGGCGGAACTGAGCGGGGTGTCGTGACCACCCCACTCCCGCGCCTGCGTCACCTCAGGCCGGCGCGGGCACGCCGAGCTCGCCGGTCACGTACTGGGCGCGGCCGAAGCCGAACGACCAGTCCTGCGGGCCGTTCTCGACGTAGCCGATGAAGACGTCCTCGGACGCGACACCGATCGCCGCCAGGGCGTCGTGGATGGCCGCGTACAGCGTCGTCTTCGCCTCGTCGGTGCGCCCGCGCTGCGTGAAGACCTGGATCATGATGACACCCTCGGTGCGCTCGAACCCCAGGCCGGCGTCCTCGGCGATGATCTGCTGCGCCGGGTGCTCGGTGATCACCTGGAACCGGTCGCGCACGGGGATCGCGTACACGTCGACGATCGCCTGGTGGATCGCGTCGGCGATGGCGCGCACCGCCTGCGGCGTGCGGCCGGTGGCGAGGTCGATACGGACGAGCGGCATGGTGCCTCCTGCAGTTCGGGACTTTGTCCTGACAAACTAACATGGATCGAGACGCAGCAACAGACGGACTGGAGGCGCAGTGCCAGCTGGCACCGCGCCTCCCGTCCGTCGTCCGCGACCGTCTAGAGCACGGGGGTCGCCGCCGCGTAGGTGAGCGGTCCGTCGACGCGCGCGACGTCGTGCCACGCGCCGTCGGCAAGGGACGCCTCCGCCGCCTCGACGATGGACGCAGCCGCCAGCCCGTCGGCGACCGACGGGGCGAGCTGCTCCCCGCGACGGACGCTCGCGATGAACTGGGCGGCCTCGATCGTCTTCAGGTCGTCGTAGCCCATGGCCGTGCCGGCGCCGGGCTGGAAGCGCGCGAACTCACCGTCACCCGAGGCGACGTAGTGCGTGGCGTAGCCGTCCACCTCTTGCCCGTCGAGGTACACCTCGAGCTCGTTGAGACGCTGGAAGTCCCACCGCACCGAACCCCTGGTGCCGTAGATCTCGAGCGTGTACTCGGCGTGCGGCCCCCGCATGACGCGGCTCGAGTCCATGGTGCCGACGGCGCCGTCCTCGAAGCGGAAGAGCAGGGCGGCGTAGTCCTCGTTCTCGACGCGGCCGAGATCGCCGGTGGCAGCGGCGCTCCGGTCGACGATGCCGGCGGCTGGCTTCGGGCGCTCCTGGATGAAGGTCTCGGCGAGCGCGCTCACACTGGCGATCCGACCGACGACGTACTGCGCCAGGTCGAGGCCGTGCGACAGCAGGTCGCCGAGCACACCCGAGCCGGCACGCTCACGCTCGAAGCGCCAGGTCAGCGGCGCCGCAGGGTCGGACGAGTAGTCGGCGAGCAGCGACCCGCGCACGTTCGTGATCCGACCGAGGCGGCCGCTGCGGACGAGTTCGCGCGCCCGCTCGATCGCGGGGGCGTGCCGGTAGTTGAACCCGACGCTCGTGATGACGCCCGCGCGCTGGACGGCCTCGTGGATCTGCCGCGAGTCGCTGGCGTAGCGGCCCATCGGCTTCTCGATCCAGAACGGCTTGCCGGCCTCGGCAGCGGCGACCGCCATCTCGCGGTGCAGGAAGTTCGGCGAGCAGATCGACACGACGTCGACGGCTGGGTCGGCGAGGACCTCGTGGTAGTCGGCGACCGCCCGCTCGTAGCCCAGGCGGGTGACGGCCTGGTCACGTGCGGCCTCGATCGGGTCCGCGGCGACGACGAGCCGGGGCTGCACGCCGAGCTCCGGGAAGTGGTCCGGCAGGGCGCGGTAGGCGCGGGAGTGCAGCCGCCCCATCCAGCCGACTGAGATGAGGCCGACACCGATGCTGTCCATGGGAACTCCTTCGTTCGTGGGCGCCGATTGGAGCGCGCCAACCATCGTACGGGATCGCTCGTGGTTTGTCAGTACAAAGACCGTGAGCAGAAGACGTCGGGTCACCTGGGGCGACCCGACGTCTTCTGCTCACGAAGTGGCTCGGCTCAGTTCGGCGGGAAGATGATGTCCCGCACCAGGGCGTCGAGCTGCGCGTCGGCGTCGAGGAACTGGCGCAGCGTCGTCACCGTGGCACCGAACCGGTCGAACTCGTCGATCGTCATGCCGTCGACGTCGTACCCGCGCGCGAACTCGGGCGTCGCCGCGCGCAGAGCCGCGATGACGTCGGCCGGCACCTCGTCGTGGATGGCGTCCGGACGGAACGGGAACGCGTTCGCGTTGATGTCCTTCGTCCACTGGAACGGCGGCGAGACGACGAGGTCCCCGCCCTGGAACTCCGACCACTGCAGGGCGTTGCGGAAGGCGGCGACGAGCACGCGCGACCGGAAGCCACGCTCCTGGAACACCCGGTAGGCGTTCTTCACCGCGGCGACGCCGGCCCACTCGAGGATGCCGGGGTCGACCATGACGTGGTCCCGCTTGACGACGGTCTTCAGCCAGTCGTCGAACCGGCCGGCCATCAGCGTGACGACGTGGCCGAACTCCTGGTCGGGCAGCCCGTCGGCGGCACGACGGTCGAGCGCACGCTCGATGGCTTCACCGACGGCGACGACCTGCGGCACCGTGAACGACACCGTCGCGTTGATCGAGACCCCGCGGTAGGCGGCCTCCTCGATCGCGGCGATGCCGACCTTGGTGGCGGGGATCTTCACGATGATGTTCGGGGCGAGCTGCGAGAACCGCACGGCCTGCTCGACCAGGGCGTCGGCGTCGCGGTGGAACCGCGGGTCGGTCTGCATCGACAGGCGACCGTTGCGGCCGCCGGACGCCTCGAACGCGGGCAGCAGCTGCTCGGCCGCCGCGATGGAGAGCTCCTCGACGGCCTTCCAACCGATCCAGGACTCCCCCGCGGTCGGGTGCTCCGCGGCGATCTCGCGGATGCGTGGCACCCAGGTCTCCGGGTCCTGCTTGATGCAGGTGTACGCGATCACCGGGTTGCAGGTCGCCCCGACGGCGCCGTACTCGTGGATCGCGGTGGACAGTTCGCGCGGGTCGGCGGAGTCGTTCCACAGGGCGGTCACGGTCTGCGACGCGGCCTGCAGCGTGACGGGTCGGACGTCGGCGTCGGTGGTCGCCGGTGACGAGAGGGTGTCGGTCATCGTGTGAGTCCCTTCTTGATCGTGTCGAGCTGGAAGCGCGAGACCTCGTCGGCGTTCTCGTCCTCGGCGAAGACGCTCGACACCGCGACGGTGTCCTCGCGCGCCGTGAAGCCGACCCGGTCGAGGGCGGCCCAGAAGGCGTCGAAGTCGACGTCCGCCTGGCCGACCGGCAGGTGCTGGTGCACGCGGACCGGGTTGCCGGGCGGGTTGGTGATGTAGCGCAGGCCGTGCGACCGGTGGTGGTCGTACGCGTCGGCGACGTGCACGAGCTGCAGCGAGTCGCCCGCGGCGTCGATGATCTCGTCCATGTTGCCGCCGTAGTGGAACGTGTGGCAGGCGACGTAGACGAAGCCGATGCTCTTCGAGTTCAGCCCGCGGATCACCCGGAGCGCCTCGAGCCCGTCCTCGACGAAGTCGTCGGGGTGCGGGTCGATGAGGACCCGGATGCCGGAGTCCTCGATGATCGGCAGGAGCTCCTCCATCGCCCAGTGGAACTGGTCCTCGGACTCCTCAGCGCGTTCGGGGCGGCCGGAGAACTCCGTGTTGATCGTGTCCACGCCCAGGCGCTTCGTGATCTCGATGACCCGCTTCCACTTCTTGACGGCGGCCTCGCGGGCCTCCTTGTCCGGGCCGGCCCAGCGCAGGACGGGCAGGACCGACGCGACCTGGACCCCGGCCGTCGTGCACGCCGCAGCGAACGCGTCGACGAGGTCGTCGTCGGCCGTGGGGTGCCGGTAGAACGGGATGAAGTCCTTGTGCGGGGTGAGCTGCAGGTACTCGTAGCCGAGGTCGGCGACCTTCTGCGGGAACTCCAGCAGGGACAGGTCGTGGTGGTACGGCGTGGGGTCGAGCGCGATCTTCGGCATCGATCAGGCCGTCTCGTAGAACGCCGGCTTCGCGGTGGCGTACGTGATCGGCTCGAGCGCACCGGACTGCTGCGCACGCACGGCGACCTCGGCGACGACCGAGGCGGTGTACCCGTCCCAGGCGCTCGGGCCGTCGATGCCACCGGTGCGCGCGGCGTCGACCCAGCGCTGCACCTCTTCGTCGTACGCGGCACCGAAACGCTCGACGAATGACGGGGTGACGCCCTGGCCGGAGACGCCCTGCGACACGAGGTTGAGCGAGGTCTCGCGACCGATGTACGCGACACCGGACTCGAACACCGCGTCGGTCGTGACCTGGTAGCCGAACTGGGCGTTCACGTTGATCTCGACGATCGCCATGGTGCCGGACTCGGTGGTGAACAGCACGAACTGCGGCTCGGGCAGGTCGGCCGGGGCGAGCGAGTTCTTGCGGGGCTTCTTGACCTCGACGCTCGTGATCGCCTCGCCCGTGATGAACGGGATGATGTCGATCTCGTGGATCACCGAGTCGTGGATGAGCATCGACTCGCTGAAGTTCGGCGGCGTGGTCGGGTTGCGGTGCGCGTGGTGCAGCGCGAGCAGGGCGCCGTTGGCCCCGGACTCCCGCAGCGCGCGCAGCTCCTGGTAGCCCTTGTCGAAGCGGCGCATGAAGCCGACCTGGATCTTCGGACGGTCGGACGTGGCCTGCTCGAGCTCGACGATCCGCAACGAGTCCTCGGCCGAGGTCGTCAGCGGCTTCTCGCACAGGACGGCGAGACCGCGCTCGATCGCCGGCACCAGGACCGGCTCGTGCAGGAAGCCGGGCGTCGCGACGATGACGGCGTCGATCGGGGTGGCGTCGAGCGCCTCCTCGAACGATGCCGCGGTGATCGCGCCGGGCGCCTTCGCGGCAGCGGCGGTCGCACGGCCGGTGTCCGGGTCGACGATCGCGACGACGTCGGCGCCGGCGATGGTCGAGGTGATGCGACGGATGTGGTCGCTGCCCATGGCGCCCGCGCCGACGACGGCGACGCGGAGGTTGTCAGTGGTGCTCATGGCGGTGCTCCTGGGGTAGATGACGCTGCGTGGACGGCTGCTGGGGCCGGTCAGGACACGCGGGCGGCGGACGTGGAACCGAAGATGTGCTGGAAGGTGCGCTCGGCGATCGGGCCGGGGGCGTCGACCGAGCAGCCGTACATGTCCTGCTCGACGATGCCGAAGACGTCCGGGTTGATCTTCGCGACGGCCTCGATGATCGGGCCGAGCTCCGGGGTACCGTGCGGCGGCTCGGTCATGATGCCCTGCGACACGGCGGTGGCGAACGGCACGTCGTTCTTCAGCACGTCGAAGAGCAGGTCGGTGTCGACCTGCTTGAGGTGCAGGTAGCCGATGCGCTCCGGGTGCGCGGCGATGAGCTTGAGGTTGTCGCCGCCGTAGTACGCGAAGTGCCCGGTGTCGAGGCAGAGGTTCGTGTACGCCGGATCAGTCTCCGACAGGAACCGCACGGTCTCCTTGTAGGTGCCGACGTGGCTGTCCGCGTGGGTGTGGAACTGCTGGTGGACGCCGTACTCCTCGAGCAGCGCCTTGCCGAGCTGGTCGTGGCCCTTGCCGAGGCGGTCCCACTGCTCGTCGGTCAGGGTGCGCGACTCGAGGACCTCCTCGGTTGCGTCCGAGCGCCACAGGTCCGGGATCGTCACGAGGTGCTGGGCGCCGAGCTTCGCTGCCAGACCCGCGACCGCCACGGCCTGGTCCCAGGCCCGCTGGAACTGGTCCTCGCCCTTGTGGAACCCGGTGAACACCGTTCCGGCGGACAGCTTCAGCCCGCGCGACTCGAGCTCGTCCGACAGCTGCGACGGGTCGGTCGGCAGGTAGCCGTACGGTCCGAGCTCGATCCACTCGTACCCGGCTGCGGCCGCTTCGTCGAGGAAGCGCTTCCACGGCACCTGGTTGGGGTCGTCGGGGAACCAGACGCCCCACGAGTCGGGAGCGGTGCCGATCCGGATGGCGTCGGTGGCGGTGGCGGTGTCGGTCATGACGTCGTCGTCTGCTTTCTGGGTGTGGTGCGTGAGGTGGACGGTGGTGCTCAGCCGAGCAGCGGGCGCTGTGCGGCGATCTGCTGCTCGTACTCGGCGCGGGCGGTCTGCGTGCTCGACAGCGTCGAGGTCTGCGCCACCGGCACGTCCCACCAGCCGTCGCCCTCGGGGGCGTAGACCAGCGGGTCCGAGTTGATGTGCACGAGGGTGGTGTGGTCGTTCGCCTTCGCCTGGCGCACCGCGGCCTTGAGGTCCTCGATGCTGTCCGGGCCGGGCTGGACCTCGATCACGTCGACGCCGTACGACCGCGCGTTCGCCGCGAGGTCGACCGGCAGCGGGTCGCCGTTGTCGAACGACTGCGTCTCGTCCAGGTAGCGGTACTTCGTGCCGTAGCGCTCGGACCCGACGGTCTCGGACAAGTGCCCGATCGACGCGTACCCGTGGTTCTGGATGAGCACGACGATGATCTTGATGCCCTCGGCCACGGCGGTGACGAGCTCGGTGTGCAGCATGAGGTAGCTGCCGTCGCCGACCATGACGATCGCGTCGCGGTCCGGGGCGCCACGACGGACGCCGATGCCGCCGGCGATCTCGTAGCCCATGCACGAGAACGCGTACTCGACGTGGTAGCCGAGGGCGTCCTGCACGCGCCAGAGCTTGTGCAGGTCGCCGGGCAGCGAGCCGGCCGCCTGGATGACGACGTCGCGCGGGTCGGACACCGACTGCACGGCGCCGATGATCTCCGGCTGACCGGGCAGGGCGGCGCCGGACGGCGCGAACGCGCCGTCGACGGCTGCGTCCCACGCCGCCTTCAGCGACGCGATCTCCGCAGCGTAGGCGGCGTCGACGACGAACGCGGGCTCTGCGGGTGACGACCCGGACGACGCGAGCGCCGCGGTCAACGCGACCAGGGCCTCCCGGGCATCCGCGATCAGCGGCAGCTGCGAACCGTGCTTGTACGCGTCGAACGCGGCCACGTTGACGTTCACGAACGTGACGTCCGGGTTCTGGAACGCGGTCCGCGACGCGGTCGTGAAGTCGCTGTACCGCGTGCCGATCCCGATCACGACGTCCGCCTGCGCGGCGACCGCGTTCGCGGCGGCCGTGCCGGTCGCGCCGATGCCACCGAGGTACTGCGGGTGGTCCCAGACGAGCGAGCCGCCGCCGGCCTGCGAGGTACCGACCGGGATGCCGGTGGCCTCGACGAAGGCGGCGAGCTCGTGCTCCGCGCCGGAGTACAGCACGCCACCGCCCGCGACGATCACCGGACGCTGCGCGCCCCGGATCGCGGCGACCGCACGCGCCAGCGGCCCGTGCTCGGGCAGCGGCCGACGGATGTGCCACTCGCGCGGCTGCAGGAACGCGACGGGGACGTCGAACTCCTCGGCCTGCACGTCCTCGGGCAGGGCGATCGTCACGGCACCGGTCTCGGCCGGGTCGGTGAGCACGCGCATCGCGGCGAGGGCGATCGAGAACAGCTGTTCGGGGCGCTCGACGCGGTCGAAGTAGCGCGACAGCGGACGGAACGCGTCCGTCACCTGGATCGAGGTGTCGTGCGGCAGCTCGATCTGCTGGAGCACCGGGTCGGTGGTCCGTGTCGCGAACGTGTCCGACGGCAGCAGCAGAGCGGGCAGGCGGTTCGTCGTCGCGAGCGCAGCGGCGGTGAGCATGTTCGCGGCGCCCGGGCCGACCGACGCCGTCGCGGCGAAGGTCGCACGGCGGCGGTGCATGCGGGCGAAGCCGACGGCCTCGTGCACCATCGCCTGCTCGTTTCGGGCCTGGTGGTACGGCAGCAGGCCGGGCTGTTCGACGTGGAGCTGCTTGATGGCCTGTCCGACGCCGGCGACGTTGCCGTGCCCGAAGATGCCGAAGATCCCCGGGATGGTGCGTTCGCGGACGTCGCCGTCGACGGTCCACTGGTTGGCCAGGAACTCGACGAGTGCCTGGCCGACGGTCATCCGGCGCGTGTTGGTGGTCACGCGTGCTTCCTTTCGTAGGGCAGGCGCGGGTCGAGCTGCTCGCTCGCCCAGGCCTGGCGGACCCAGCCGTGGGCCGGGTCGTCGGTGATGTTCCAGACGCGCTCCGGGTCGGGCCCGGCCATCACGTTGAGGTAGTACATGTCGTAGCCGGGGGCGGCGACGGCGGGACCGTGCCAGCCGTGCGGCACCAGCGCGACGTCGCCGGTGCGCACTTCGCGGAACTCGTCGATCGGACGGTCGTCCGAAGCGTACGTGCGGTGCAGTGCGAACGGGTCGGCGGTGGCCGGAGCGGAGAGGCCGCGTGCGACCGCGGACTCGTAGTAGTAGATCTCCTCGAGGTTCGACTCCTCGCCCGGCACGTTCGTGTCGTGCTTGTGCGGCGGGTACGACGACCAGTTGCCGGCCGGCGTGATCACCTCGCACACGATGAACTTGTCCGCGTCGAGGGCCGCTGGGGTGCCGAAGTTGTGCACCTGGCGGCTGGACTGCCCGGCACCGCGGAGCTCCACCGGCACGTCCTGCCGGGCCACGTACGTGGTCGCCTTGACGGTGTCGGTGGGCGCCTCGGCGACCGCGAACCGGCCCGCGCCGGTGATCGTCGCCGCGGTGCCGGACCCGAGGTACAGGACGTCGGTGGGGCCCTCGAAGACGTTCGCGCGCCCCTGCAGGGCCTGCTCGCCGTCACCGGCGGCGCCCGCGTAGGTCACGTGGAACGACCCGGCGAGCGGCACGACGATGCGCTCCACGGCGTCGGCCGGGAGGCGCAACTCGCGCGTACCGGTCGGGTCACCGTCCGTCAGGGTGCCGGTCCGGAGCCCGGTGTGCGCCCATCCTGCGATGCGGCCGTCGACGACGTCGGTCCAGCCGGCCTCCGGCCGGCTCCCCTTCGGGATGAACCACTGGTCGTGCTCGTGCTGTTCGTTCGCCATGCTGCGGCTCAGTTGTTCGACGGGAAGCCGAGGTTGATGCCGCCGTGCGACGGGTCGAGCCAGCGGCTCGTGATCGCCTTCTGGCGGGTGAAGAAGCTCACGCCGTCGGCACCGTACGCCTTGTGGTCACCGAACAGCGAGTTCTTCCAGCCGCCGAACGAGAAGTACGCGACCGGCACGGGGATCGGGACGTTGATGCCGATCATGCCGACCTGCACGTCGCGCTGGAAGCGACGGGCAGCGCCGCCGTCGTTGGTGAAGATGGCGGTCCCGTTGCCGTACGCACCCGAGTTGATGAGCTCGAGGCCCTCTTCGTACGTGGCGACGCGGACGACGCTCAGCACCGGGCCGAAGATCTCCTCGGTGTAGACGCGGCTCGTGGTGGGGACCTGGTCGATCAGCGTCGGGCCCAGCCAGAAGCCGTTCTCGTCGCCGTCGGGTCGGACGGTGCGGCCGTCCACCACAACCACCGCACCGTCCTGCTCTGCGACCTCGATGTACGAGGCGACCTTGTCACGGTGCTGCTTCGTGACGAGCGGGCCCATGTCGCATCCGCGACGACCGTCGCCGATGCGCAGGGTGGCCGCGCGGTCCTTGATCTTCTGGATGAGCTCGTCGGCCACCGGCTCGACGGCGACGACGACCGAGATCGCCATGCAGCGCTCACCGGCGGAGCCGAAGCCCGCGTTGATGGCGTTGTCCGCGACCAGGTCGAGGTCGGCGTCCGGCAGCACCAGCATGTGGTTCTTCGCGCCGCCCAGGGCCTGCACGCGCTTGCCGTGCTTCGTGCCGGTCTCGTAGACGTACTGCGCGATCGGCGTCGAACCGACGAACGAGATCGACTCGACGTCGGGGCTCGTGAGCAGGCCGTCGACGCTCAGCTTGTCGCCGTTGAGGACGTTGAAGACACCGTCGGGGAGACCGGCCTCGGAGAACTTCTCGGCGAGCCAGATGGCGGCGCTCGGGTCCTTCTCGGACGGCTTCAGCACGACGGTGTTGCCCGCGGCGATCGCGATCGGCAGGAACCACAGCGGCACCATCGCCGGGAAGTTGAAGGGGCTGATGATGCCCACGACGCCGAGCGGCTGCCGGATCGAGTACACGTCGATGCCGGTCGAGACCTGGTCGGAGAACTCGCCCTTGAGCAGGCTCGGGATGTTCGTCGCGAGCTCCACGACCTCCTGCCCACGGGCGATCTCACCCAGGGCGTCGTCGATGACCTTGCCGTGCTCGCTCGTGATGATCTCGGCGAGCTCGCCCTTGTCGCGGTTCAGGATCTCGCGGAACGAGAACAGGATCTGCTGGCGCTTGGTGAGCGACAGGTTGCTCCATGCCGGGAACGCCGCCTTGGCGCTCGCGATGGCGGCCTGGATCTCGTCCTCGTTCGCCAGGGCGACCTGCTTCGTCGCGACGCCCAGGGCCGGGTCGTACACGGGGGCGCTGTTGCCCGACGCGGACTCGACGTGCTTGCCGCCGATCCAGTGGCCGACGGTGGTGGTGGCGGTCTCCGTGGTGGTCATGCGTTGCTTCCTTCGAGTGTGGTGGCTTGTTCGTGCGTGGTGCCGGCGTTCGCGGTGCCGGCGCTCCCGGTGTGGACGAGGCCGGCGGCCACGTCGACCGCGGTGGCGACGTCGCCGTCCGGCGGGTAGAGCAGGGTGCGGCCGACGACCAGGCCGCGCACGCCGGGGAGCGCGAGGGCATCAGCCCACTTGGCGTACGTCTCGAGCGGCTTGCTCGACGGGTCGCCACCGAGCAGGAGCGTCGGCAGCGTCGTCGCCGCCATCACCCGCTCCATGTCGTCGACGACCGGGATCTTCAGCCAGCTGTAGGCGCTGGACTCCCCCAGGCCCGCGGCGATCGCCATCGAGGTGATGACGGCGTCGGCGGTCAGGTCGTTCACGACCCGGCCGTCCTGCCACGCGGACATGAACGGCTCGAGCATGATCGGCAGCTGGAGTGCGGCGGCCTCGCTGACGGCGCGGGCCGTGGCCTCGAGCGTCGGGGCCGTGCCCGCGTCCTCGAGGGCGATGCGCACGAGGAGCTTGGCGAAGTCGAGTCCGGAGTCCTTGATGGCCTGCGCCGAGTACGCGGTGTAGCGGTCGTCCATCTCGAACGTCGCGCCGCGCAGCCCGCCGCGGTTCATCGACCCGACGACGACCTTGCCGTCGAGGGCGCCGAGCAGTGCCAGGTCCTCGAGGATGTCGGGCGTCCCGAGCACCCCGTCGACGCCGGGGCGGCCGAGCGCCGTGACGAGCCGCTCGAGCAGGTCGTAGCGGTCGGCCATGGCGGACTCGTCGTTCCGGACCGCCAGGGCACCGCGTGCCGGGTGGTCGGCGGCGACGATGAAGAGCTTGCCGTCGTCGGCGAGCAGGGAGCGCTTGTGCCGAGCGTCGAGCACGGACCGCACCAGTTCGGGCTGTCCGGCGCGGATGTCCCGGAGGCGCTGGAAGTCAGCGGGGCTGATCTCAGGCATGGGTCTTCTCCTCGGTGTTGGTCGCACTCGTGCTCGTGTGGTTGGTGCCGTCGGCGGGGTTGCTGGCGATGAACGACTCGATCTCGTCGCTCGTGGGCATCGCCGTCGAGCACTCGAACCGGGTCGCGACGATGGCGCCGGCGGCGTTGCAGAAGGCGAGGATCCGCTCGAGACCCCAGCCCTGCAGCAGGCCGTGGGTCAGCGCGCCGCCGAAGCCGTCGCCCGAACCGAGCCCGTTGACGACCTCGATGTGGTGCGGGCGGAACTCGACGAACTCGTCGCGGGTCTTCGCCAGCACGCCCTTGGGGCCCTGCTTGACGATGGCGATCTCGACGCCGCGCTCGAGCAGGGCGTCGGCGGCACGGACCGGATCGGTCTCACCGACGGCGACCTCGCACTCCTCGCGGTTGCCGACGGCGACCGTGGCGTGTTCGAGGGCGACGGCGACCTCGCGCGTCGCGGCCTCGGGGCTCGACCAGAACATCGAGCGGTAGTCCAGGTCCAAGACGGTGTGGTTCTTCGTGCTGTTCTGCGCGGCTGTGCGCGCTTCGTACGCGACGTGGTGTGCCTGCCGACTCGGCTCTTCGCTCAGGCCGGTCACCGTGGTCCAGAAGATCTTCGCCCGCTCGATCTCGTGCAGCGGCAGCGACTTCGCCGTGATCATCAGGTCCGGCGCCTTCGGGGCACGGTAGAAGTACAGCGGGAAGTCGTCCGGCGGGAAGATCTCGCAGAACGCGACGGGGGTGTTCAGCCCCTCGACCGTCTCGACGAAGGCGTTCGCGACGCCGAACTCCGGCAGGGTGCGGGCGATGTACCGGCCGAAGGGGTCGTTGCCGGTGCGGGTGATGACCGCGGCGTCGGCACCGTGGCGCGCTGCGGCGATGGCGACGTTGGTCGCGCTGCCGCCGACGGACTTCGAGAACGTCGTGACGTCTTCGAGTGGGCCGGTCTGCTGCGGGTAGATGTCGACGCTGACGCGTCCCATCGTGATCACGTCGTAGGCGTGGGGAGCGGGGTTCGTCATGCGACGTGGTGGACCTTCCGTGCGGCTTCATCGGCGGACGTTCACGACTGTACACCGTGTTTGCCCTAATGTCATGACATGGTTTTCGGGGCTGGTCCCGCCGGGCGCGTGGCCGCGTCGGTGTGCCGGGACGCCCGGCGTCGGTGTGCCGGGAGGCCCGGTGTCGGTGGGTCCTGCCAAGGTCACGACATGCAGATCCTCGCCCTGGTCATCGGTCTCGTGATCGGCATCGCCGTCGGTGCGGTCGTCGCCTGGTCGCTCGCGCGGTCGCGCGCCGGCGTCGACGCCGCCGCGTCGCGCGCGAGCGCCGAGGCGCTCCGCACACGGCTCGACGAGGTCCGCCGCGACGCCGAGGAACGCCTCGACGCGCAGGACGCCCAGTACCGCCGACAGGTCGACTCCCTCGAACGGCGCTCGGCCGAGCTCGAGCACCTCGTGCAGCGCATGCACGGCGCGGACTCGGCCCGGAACCAGAACGAGTCGAAGGTGCTGTCCGCCCTCAGCCCCGTCGCGCAGACCCTCGACGTCATGCGCACGAAGATCGCCGAGCTCGAGCAGTCCCGCAGCGAGCAGTACGGCGCCCTGTCCGCCCAGCTCCGGTCGGCCGCCGAGTCCGAGGAACGCCTGCGCGCCACCGCCGACACCCTGGCCAGTGCCCTGTCGTCGAACAGCACCCGCGGGGTGTGGGGCGAGACGCAGCTGCGCAACGTGGTCGAGGCCGCCGGGTTGCTCGAACGGGTCGACTTCGACGTGCAGTCCTCGGTCACCACCTCGGCCGGCACCGCCCGCCCCGACATGGTCGTGCACCTGCCCGGCGGCAAGACCATCGCCGTCGACGCCAAGGTGCCGTTCAGTGCGTACCTGCAGGCCGCCGAGATCCCGGTGACGGCTACCGGCGCCGAGGGTGCTCGCCGCGACCAGCTCATCGGGCAGCACGTCAAGGCGCTCCGCGCACACGTCGACGCCCTTGCCGCGCGCGAGTACTGGACCGGGTACGACGCCTCCCCCGAGCTCACCGTCGCCTTCATCCCGTCCGAATCGCTCATCTCGAGCGCCCTCGCCGCCGACCCCGGCCTGCTCGACCACGCGTTCCGCAAGCGCATCGCCCTCGCCTCACCCGTGACCCTGTGGTCCGTGCTGAAGACCGTCGCGTTCTCGTGGCAGCAGGACGTCGTCTCGCAAGAGGCGCACGAGCTCTTCCGGGTCTCGCGCGAACTCTACGGCCGACTGTCCACGATGGCGGGACACGTCGACAAGCTCGGGCGATCGATCCGGGGCTCCGTCGTCGACTACAACCGGTTCGTGGGGTCGCTCGAGCGGCAGGTGCTGCCGAGTGCACGGCGGTTGTCGCTGCTCGACGAGTCGAAGGTCATCGCGGACCCGGCGTCGATCGAGGACGAGCCGCGGTTGCTCACGGCGCCGGAGCTGGTGGGGGCGGTCGACGAGGACTGACCGTCACCCCGTGGATCAGGCCTCGTCAGCTGCGGTGATGTAGCGCGGCGGGATGACCAACGCCAGCGTGACGCGGTCGTGGCCTTCCGAGAACTCGACGCCTTCCCGGTGCGCGCGACCCGCATCGACCCGCAGCAGGACGGGAGCGGGAGACTTGCGTCGACCCGCTTGCATCGCCAGCTCTCGATCAGTCGTCAGATGCGCGTACTGGCGCCCCATGGGCGAGAGACCATCGCGCAGGATCGACTCAGCCGCCGCGGGAGAAGTCGCGTGCCAGAGCACCGGTCGCGGCACGATCATTGGCTTCACGATGCGCTCGTCGGTCGAGTGGCCGTACTGTGCGCGGATCAGGTCACCCTCCACCGCGAAGCGCTGCTTGTCAGACTCGGCGACGATGCGGCGCAAGTCCTCCACCGTTGTGTCCACGCCCGACCGCGCCAAGGCTCCGGCGAGATCTGCGAGCGGGACGCTCCCGTCGGCGCCGAGCTCCAGCCCGTACGCACCCGGTTCGTGCCGCAACGCGTGCGACATCGCCTTGCTGATCGACGTGTCCTTTCGGGGCATGCCTCAGTCCTCTTCCTGCTCCGCGAGCCACACTGCTCGGTGCTCCTCCATTTCCTCCCACCAGACGTCGAACGACGTCCACTGACCCCGGTACTCCGTCCGGGGCGAAGCGAACGTGTGGATGATCAGGACAGGAGGGTTGCCCGAACGGTCGCCACCGTCGAAACAGAACACGTCGTCCGTGTCCTGGTGCTTCGCGAAGGGCACGAGGGAACGGGTCGGATACTGCTCCGCAACGATGTCAGCCCAGTTCTTTGTCTGGCTCTCGTACTCAGACGTCCACATGAAGGGATCGATGGCGGGAAGCGGGTCTTGTGCAAGGGCACGTTGGAAGCGCTCGGGGTACTGGAATCCCTCGGGTGCGATCAAGCGCGCCTCGACTTGCCGTTCCTCGACGGTTGTTAGTCGACGTTCTCTCACTGTGGTGCTCCGGTGAGCTTCGGGAGGTCGTGAGACCCAGCTGGATTCGCTTTCGACCAATTCGTGCCTTGCGACTTATCCGAACCTCAGCCGCTTCGGCTTCGCGAGGTTCATCGCCGCTTGAGGTTCAAGAGATCTTGATCATCGAGTTTCCCGAGCGCCGAATCGCGCTCAGCCTCTGGTGTGCGCGTGAGCGTCTCGAGCTCTTCGTCCGTCAGCGGGAGCATCGAGACGAACGTGGTCTGCACTTCACGGCCATCACGACGGGTCGCTGACTCGGCCGGGAGCCACGGGTTCACATCGGCGATCAAGCCCGAGATGCGCGTTCCGATGAGAAGCGGTTCGCTGTTCCCGACCAGATCCCCGTAGGTGAACCCGCGCCCGCGTTCAAGGGCGACTTCCAATGCTGTCTGCAGCAGAATGAGCGCGCCCTCCCAGTGGTCAGCTTGCACTGTCACGAGGAGTTCTTGGGGAAACATGCTTGCGATCGGACGCTCAGCCAGTCCCGCGGACATCACCACGACGAACGGTTCCTTGGGGCCGGAGATCGCCAGAAGGTCGATTCCATCGACCTCGCCTACCTGCTGCGCAGTACCGACGTCGGCTCCGAGGAATGAGGCAATCCATCCTACGTCTTGCACAACACGTGGCAGGGTCATGCACGCTCCTTCTTGGCCGCTGCGTCAAGGGTCTTGATCAGGGGCTTCGGCGCCAGGAATGCTCGCGCGAACCCTTGAGCGGTGAAGCCGTCTGCACCAACTTTGCGGGCTTTGGCTCCGGCTCTCAACATCGCATTTGCACCCGACACCGCGTCGCCCACAGCGAGCGGGTGCGGGTTTGGTCGATTTGGTCGCACAGGAAGAGCACGTCGGACGAGGAGACGAAGCGGGGTCTCCCCATCTACCGTCGAGTTGAGCACGGCCGGATCGCCTCGAACTGCCGCTTGAATATCGGCGAGTGACCCGCGCGCAGCGGCCTCAAACACGACTGATCCATCCCCCTCGTCGTCATCGACCGCCCGGTCTCCGTGCAGCGCGGTGATGATCCCGGCGGGCGCGTCCGCAAAGATTCGAGCGTAGCTCAGCGGGGTCGCGCCAAGGTCGTTGACGGAGCAGGGATCGGCTCCGGCAGCGAGCAAGAGGGTCACCGGATCGATTCCGCCGTCACCCGAGTTGGCTACTGCGAGCTGGAGAGCCGTCGACCCCCATCGATCCCGCGCGTCTACCTCCACCCCGAGGTCCAAGAGCGCTCGCATCGCTTGCACCGCACCGTTCTGAGCGGCGAAGTGGAGCGGCGTGATGGCATCCGGGTTCACTCGTGACGCTGCCGACGCTTCGAAACCTTCAGCTGCTGTCCTCGCGATCGCCCTCGGATCGTCGGCCGTGATCGCGTCCCAGAAAGCAGAACTGTCGGTTGCAGTGCTCATCGGTTGATTCTATCCAGCGCTTCCGCGTCCGGCCTCGTGCGCATGTGACATGTTCTCGTCAGGATCCTCGAGTCGGAACTTCTTCGGATCGTTCTCGTGTTCGATGACGCGCCGTCGACTCCATCCATTCTCCGTGGCGTGAATGCGGGTCTCGCTCCACTCGTGGCCAGGGCGGTGCCCGTAATGCACCGCTCCGGCCTCCGGCACAGTCATGCCGGTGTCAGACGGACGACCCGTCTTCGGATGATGCAGCACAGGGTGCCCCTCCGGCGTCCGTTTGATCGGGATGACGGTACCGGTACCGGTACCGGAAAGGATGTCACCGTCGGGGGTCCGCTCTGCGTCCCGGATGATCGCCAACTTGGTGTCTTTCCGCAGCTGAACTCTGCTCCGGACGGCTGGGTTGGCGCGCACACGCGCGGCTAGTTCTGGGGAGACGTCCCGCAGCGTTCTCCTGATCTTCGTGCCTGTCTCGACAGCCTTCGTCGAGGCGGCGACCACCTTCGGAGCGCTTGCGAGCTTGCCAGCTACCCGCGCGATCGCCGCGGTTCGTCCCAGACCGCTGGCCAACGGGACGCAGTCAAGCAGGGAGAACGCGAGGTCCCACCCGTCGGCTTCGCCCTTGCTCATCTTGTACAACGTGTCCGCCAACACCACGAGCGCGATCGCCGCGATGATCAACGTCCACGGCCCCGGGATGATCATCGCGATGATCCCGCCGACCGCGACGACGACCTTCGCGATGGAGACGATGGTCTCCCACGCTTCGGACCCGAAGATCTTGTCCCACGTGGACTGCTTCCCGAGCCCCGCGTCGGCCGCTTCACCGATCTTGGTGGCGGTCCGCTGCTCCGCGTCCTGCCAGTCACCCTTCGCATCCGCCACGAGCCGCTTCGCTGCGTCGATCCGGGACTGCGCCGCCGCGATGTCGCCCTGCGCGGACGACACGGAGCCCTGTGCGACGGAGGCGTTGTCGGACGCCGCCCGCAACTGCGCCGGCGACGGCACGTCCACCCCGTCGGGCACGTCGGACCCGGCCGGGTACTCGTCCGCGACCTTCGACAGGTCGGACGATGCCGATTGGTAGTGCGACAGGTTCGACTGCGCGTCGGCGAGCCGGTCCTGCGCCGCGGCGAGGTCCCCGGAGGCGTCCTTCGCGTCCGCGAGCGCCCCGTCGGCCCGGTACTGGGTGTCATCGACCGTGTCCGCCCACCCCGACAACGCCGTCGCGGCGAGTTCGTACGAGTCGACGAGCTTGGTCAGGTCCGACGGGGTGTCCTCGATCGCGTCGATGAACACGTCGGCGGCTTCACCCTCCCAGTCGGTCAGCCACCCGGACCCCTTCACCGACTTCAGCCGGGTCGAGGCGTCATCCGCGGCGTCGGAGATGCGCTGGTACTCCCGCGACATCATCCGCACCGTCGACGGATCCCCCTTGACCGGATCATCACCCTGATCGACGACATCCCACCCCGACGGCCGCCCCATCATTCCTCCCCAGGTCCGATCTCCGCACACTTCTTCACAGATGTGCGGTTGTGACCATATCAGGGGTCACAGATGCCGATGATTCGAATCATCGTGTGCTCTCGTCCCGTGCACGGGAAAACCCGTCCGCGCCACGCGACGACGTGGTGCGGACGGGTCTCGACGGTTCAGCGATGACTCGCGCCGATCAGGATCTCGCAGGGATCAGAACCACTTCTCCGCACGGTGGTCCGCCTGGATGCGACGGATGGTGTTCGAGCGGGACCGCAGGACGAGCGAGTCGGTGTGGATGACGCCGCGCGAGCGACGGACACCGTCGACCAGCACGCCGTCGGTGACGCCGGTGGCGACGAAGAACGTGTTGTCACCCGTGACCAGGTCGTCCTGGTCGAGGACCTTGTCCAGGTCGTGGCCGGCGGCGATGGCGCGCTCGCGCTCCTCGTCGTCCTTCGGCTGCAGCTTGCCGAGGATCACGCCGCCGAGCGCCTTGATCGCGCAGGCGGTGATGATGCCCTCGGGGGTGCCGCCGACACCGACGCACATGTCGATCGTCGAGCCGGGCAGCGCGGCGGCGATGCCACCGGCGACGTCACCGTCGAGCAGCAGACGCGTCCCGGCGCCCGTCGCACGGATCGCGCGGATCAACTCGTCGTGACGGGGACGGTCGAGCACGGCCACGACCATGTCCTCGAGGTCCTTGCCCTTGGCCTTCGCGAG
>NZ_RKQO01000009.1:0-224945 GCF_003814955.1 Curtobacterium sp. PhB137
CCACGTCCGACCCACGGCTGCGCACGGATCGCGGCGGCCTCCGTCGCACGCACGAGCTCGAGGGCCAGGTTGCGGTCGGGCTGGAGGAACAGGGAGCCGGTTTCCGTAGAGGGAGTCACGACCCGAGCCTACCGACCGGCGGCCGACCGGCGGTCCGGACACCGGGCCCGTGCACGCATGTGCACGGCGGACGCGAGCCGACCGCGTAACCCGCACCGCGCCTCCAGAGCTTCTGACTACGATCGGCGGGGACATCACCGAAGTCGAAGGAGATCCACGTGCCCATCGCAACGCCGGAACAGTACGCCGAGATGATCGAACGCGCGAAGGCGGGCAAGTTCGCGTACCCCGCGGTCAACGTGTCCTCGTCGCAGACCATCAACGCGGTCCTCCAGGGCCTGCAGGAGTCCGGCTCGGACGGCATCCTCCAGGTCACGACGGGCGGTGCCGACTACTTCGCCGGCCAGACGATCAAGAACCGTGCCGCCGGTGCCCTCGCGATGGCGAAGTTCGCCCACGAGGTCGCGAAGAACTACGACATCACGGTCGCGCTGCACACCGACCACTGCCCGAAGGACGCCCTCGACGGCTTCGTCCTGCCGCTCATCGCAGCGAGCGAGGAAGAGGTCCGCGCCGGGCGCAACCCGATCTTCCAGTCGCACATGTGGGACGGCTCGGCCGTGCCGCTCGACGAGAACATCGAGATCGCGAAGACCATGCTCGAGAAGACGCGGAACATCAACGCGATCCTCGAGGTCGAGATCGGTGTCGTCGGCGGCGAAGAGGACGGCGTCGAGCACGAGGGCACGAACGACGCCCTGTACACGACCCCGAACGACGTCGAGAAGGTCGTCGACGCGCTCGGCCTGGGCGACAAGGGTCGCTGGATCGCCGCGCTCACCTTCGGCAACGTGCACGGCGTCTACAAGCCGGGCAACGTCAAGCTCCGCCCCGAGCTCCTCGGCGAGATCCAGGCCTCGGTCGCGGCCAAGCACGGCACCGGCGAGAACCCCCTCGACCTCGTCTTCCACGGCGGCTCCGGCTCGACCGACGACGAGATCCACGAGGCCGTCCGCAACGGCGTCATCAAGATGAACATCGACACGGACACGCAGTACGCGTTCACGCGCTCGATCGCCGACTCGATGTTCCGGAACTACGAGGGTGTCCTGAAGATCGACGGCGAGGTCGGCAACAAGAAGCAGTACGACCCCCGCGCCTGGGGCAAGG
This sequence comes from Curtobacterium sp. PhB137, assembly GCF_003814955.1. Lineage (NCBI taxonomy): Bacteria > Bacillati > Actinomycetota > Actinomycetes > Micrococcales > Microbacteriaceae > Curtobacterium > Curtobacterium sp. PhB137. The sequence goes on from NZ_RKQO01000009.1 coordinate 1,231, forward strand.
TCGCCGAGTCCGCCATGGCGGCTCGCGTGGGCGAGGCCGCGAAGGTGCTCGGCTCCGCCGGTCACACCAAGGGCTGACACCGGGAGCAACTGCCAGGAGGAACGGGGCGCGTCCGACGGACGTGCCCCGTTCTGCGTCCGGTCGACTCCACCGCATGCCACGATGGGCAGGTGACCGTCGACGCCATCGCCTCCGAGTTCGCCCAGTTCGTCACCGAGTCGCCCACCGCGTTCCACGCGGCAGCGGCCGCCCGCGACCGCCTCGTCGCAGCCGGGTTCACCGAGCTGTCCGAGCTCGACGCCTGGCCGACCGAACCCGGCGCGTACGTCGTGGTCCGCGACGGTGCGGTCATCGCGTGGCGCCTGCCGGAGGGTGCACCGGCGACGACCCCGTTCCGGATCCTCGGCGCACACACCGACTCCCCCGGGTTCCGGATCAAGCCGAACCCCGGAGTCCGCACCGGCGGGTGGGAGCAGCTGAACGTCGAGGTCTACGGCGGCGCGCTCCTGTCGACGTGGTTCGACCGCGACCTGCGCATCGCCGGCCGGGTCGTCGACGCCGACGGCAGCGTGCGGCTCGTCAGCACCGACGCGGTCGCCCGCATCCCGAACCTCGCGATCCACCTCGACCGCGGGGTGAACGACGGCAAGGAGATCGACCGCCAACGCCACACGCTGCCGATCGTCGGGGTGGACGGCGACGCCGGAGGGACCTCGGTCGTGGAGTGGTTGCGCGCTCGCCTCGGAGACGATGCCGTGTCGTGGGACCTCTTCCTCGCCGACACCCAGGCCCCCGCCCGCATCGGCATCGAGCGCGAGTTCCTGGCGTCGGGCCGGATGGACAACCTGACGAGCGTGCACGCCGGACTCCGCGGCATCGTGGACGCTCCGGCCGACGGTGACCACATCCCCGTGTTCGCGGCGTTCGACCACGAGGAGATCGGCTCCTCGACCCCGTCCGGTGCCGGTGGCCCGTTCCTCGAGGACGTCCTCGGCCGCGTGCAGGAGGGTCTCGGCGCCACCCGCTCCGAGGCCGCTCGGGCGTTCCGCGCCTCGTGGCTGCTGTCGAGCGACGCCGGGCACCTGGTGCACCCGAACCAGCCGGAGAAGCACGACCCGACGAACCGTCCGCGCCCCGGCGCCGGTCCGCTGCTGAAGATCAGCGCGAACCAGCGCTACATGACCGAGGCCAAGGGCGAGGCCGTCTGGACCGCCGCGTGCGAGACCGCCGGCGTGCCGTGGCAGCCGTTCGTCAACGTCAACACGATCCCCGGTGGCTCGACCATCGGCCCGATCGCGGCGACCCGGCTCGGGATCCCGACGATCGACATCGGCGTCGGGCTGCTGTCGATGCACTCGATCCGCGAGCTCGTGCACGTCGAGGACCTGGCGTCACTCCACGGCGCCGTCGCGGCGTTCCTGGCAGGCTGAGCCCCGCCCGGCGTCCGCGGGGCGGGGTGGTCGCGACTCCCCGCGCGCGCAGGACCGAGTGGTCACGAACTGTCGGGGGCCCCGGCGCCGGACGACACTTCGTGACCGCTCGACGGCGGGCGTGCGGCGTGTTGCGACCACTCGACGCGCGGATGCCGGCGCCGCGAGCAGCCCGGCGGTCAGGCGGTCAGGCGGTCAGGCGCCGGTCTGGCGCATCATGAACTCGACGAACTGCGGGTCCTGGAACACCACGACGACGAACGCGATGGTGCTCACGAACGTGGCCACGACCGCGCCGACGATCGGCACCCAGAACGTGCGCTTGCGTGCCCGGAGCCGGCGGATCGACCACCACGCCACGAGCGCGAAGACCACGACGTTCGTGATCGCCCCGATGATCGCGGCACCGCTCAGTGCACTCGGGTCGTTCAGCGCCGTGTACTGCGTCTCGAGGGTCCGACGCACCGTCGACGCGACGTTGGTCACCGCGAGGGACTGCACCACGGAGATGAGTCCGAAGGCGAGCAGCCCGACCGTCAGGACGAAGTCGGCGGGCGTGCGGCCGAACCGGCTCGTCGACGCGGACCGCTGCGACCCGCCCGTGGTCGGGTCGCCGGCTGCGCCGGGTCGGCCTGGAGGCACGGTACCGGTCGGCGCACCGGCACCGGACCGGTACGCGGTCGCGCCGTCCTGCCCGGCCTGGCTCGCCGCCTGCTGGCGGCGGTCGCGCTCCTGCTGCTCGCGCTCCTGACGTTCCTGTTCGACCAGGACCGGGTTGACCCATCCCTCGGGCGCGTACTCGCCGTACGCGGGGGCGGGCCGGCCGTGGACCCGGCCGCTGACGGCACCGGCGGCCGTCGTCGGGGACGTGCCCCGGGCCTCCTGGCCGGCTGCCGCCGTGTCGTCGACGTGACCCGGCTCGCGCTGCGGCACCGAGCCCCAGCCGTCCGCGCCGCTCATGCCCGACGCCCGCCGAGCGCGCGCGTCGGGTTGCCCGACGCGTCGGTGCGGAGCTCCTTGGGGAGCGAGAACATCAGGTCTTCGTGTGCGGTCACGACTTCTTCCACGGCGCCGTACCCGGCGTCGGCGAGTTGTTCGAGGACCTCGGCGACGAGCTCTTCGGGGACAGACGCGCCGCTCGTGACGCCGACGGTGGCGACGCCGTCGAGCCACTCCTGGCGGATCTCCTCCGCGTAGTCGACGCGGTGCGCGGCCTTCGCCCCGTGCTCCAGGGCGACCTCGACCAGACGGACGCTGTTCGACGAGTTCGCGGAGCCGACGACGATCACCAGGTCGGTGCCCGGGGCGACCTTCTTGATCGCGACCTGGCGGTTCTGGGTGGCGTAGCAGATGTCGTCGGACGGCGGATCCTGGATGGTCGGGTACTTCTCGCGCAGCAGGCGGACGGTCTCCATCGTCTCGTCCACGCTCAGCGTGGTCTGCGACAACCAGACGAGGTTGTCGGGATCGGGGACGTCGAGCGCGGCGACGTCGTCCGGGCCGTTGACCAGGATCGTGCGGTCGGGGGCGTGGCCCATCGTGCCCTCGACCTCTTCGTGGCCGGTGTGCCCGATCAGGATGATGGTCCGCTCGGCCTTGGCGAACCGGGTGGCCTCGCGGTGGACCTTGGTGACCAGGGGGCAGGTGGCGTCGATGGCATGCAAGTCGCGGTCGGCGGCACCGGCCACGACGGCGGGTGAGACGCCGTGGGCGCTGAAGACGACGTGCGAACCGCGCGGGACCTCGGCGACGTCGTCGACGAACACCGCACCGCGCTGCTCGAGGGTCGACACGACGTGGACGTTGTGGACGATCTGCTTGCGGACGTAGACGGGCTCGCCGTACTGCTCGAGCGCCTTCTCGACCGCCACCACCGCCCGGTCGACCCCGGCGCAGTAGCCACGGGGTGCCGCGAGCAGCACCTTCTTCGGACCGGCGACCGGCTCGTCACGCAGTCGCCCACGCGCCGCGTGCACACGCGGTGGGGCGAGCGGGACCGTGTGGCCGTTGGTGATCGTCACGTCCCCGATGATAGGTGAGCGGGACGCACGCGACCTGGGCGCGAGCGCCGTCGGTGGAGAACCCGCCGCTCGCCCGCTGTCACCGGTGTCGGGCACGATGGACGTCCAGCACGAGAAGGAGCGACATGGCGATCGAACAAGGCCCGCCGACGGCCGACAACCCGTGGCCGGTCGCGCTCCTCGGCGCGAAGCTCCGCGACTGGATCGACCGGCTCGGCACCGCGTGGATCGAGGGCGAGATCACGCAGTGGAACGTCTCCGGCGGCAACGTGTACGGCAAGCTCAAGGACGTCGAGGTCGATGCGACGGTGTCGTTCTCGATCTGGTCGAGCGTGCGGTCCCGGGTGCCGGCGGACATCAAGCAGGGCGACCGGGTCGTCGCAGCGGTCAAGCCGAACTACTGGGTCAAGGGCGGCTCGCTGACCATGCAGGTCGTCGAGATGAAGCACGTCGGCCTCGGTGACCTGCTCGAACGACTCGAACGCCTGCGCCGCACCCTCGGCGAAGAGGGGCTGTTCGACCCCGCACGCAAGAAGCGCCTGCCGTTCCTGCCGCACCGCATCGGCCTGATCACCGGTAAGGACTCCGACGCCGAGAAGGACGTCAAGCGCAACGCGCAGCTCCGGTGGCCACAGGTCGAGTTCCGCACCGTCCACACCGCCGTGCAGGGCGAGCGGACCGTGGGCGAGGTCACGGCGGCGATCCTCGACCTCGATGCCGACCCGACGGTCGACGTCATCATCATCGCCCGTGGTGGCGGCGACTTCCAGAACCTGCTCGGCTTCAGCGACGAAGGACTCGTCCGCGCAGCAGCAGCGGCGAGCACACCGATCGTGTCGGCCATCGGGCACGAGGCCGACCGTCCCATCCTCGACGAGGTCGCGGACCTCCGCGCCTCGACCCCGACCGACGCCGCCAAGCGCGTCGTGCCCGACGTCGCGGAGGAGCTCGCGAACGTCCGGCAGGCCCGCGCCCGCATCGGCCTGCGGTTGTCGCAGACGCTCGCGGTCGAGGCCGACCGGATCGCCGCCCTCCGGTCACGCCCGGCGCTCGCGTCGACGGCGTGGCTCGTCGACACCCGTGCGGAGGAAGTGGCCCGTGACCTGTCCCGGTCGCGGGAGCTGCTCGACCGTCGGCTCGAGCGGGGCCACTCGGAGGTCGGGCACCTGACCGCCAGGCTCCGCGCGCTGTCGCCGCGCGACACGCTGCGCCGCGGCTACGCGATCGTGCAGCGGGCCGACGGCGGCGTGGTGCGGTCGTCCGACGACCTCACCGGGCAGACGCCGGTGCACGTCACGCTCGGCGCGGGGACGGCGACCGGAACGCTCGAGCCGGACGGGCCGGGTCCGGACGGGTCGGGCTCGGCCGGGTCGGGTCAGGACGGGTCAGGTTCGACCAGCTCGGGTCCGGACGCCTGACGCGTCGGGATTGCCGACGGCCTGGTCACCAGCCACGGTCGCGCAGCCAGGTCGTCGCCAGCGTGCTCCACGCCTCGGCCGGCCCGAGGCCCGCGGCGAGCCCGATGCCGTGCACCCCGCGCTCGAACACGTGCAGGTCGAACGGCACCCCGTGCCGCGCCAGCGCGTGTGCGTAGGACAGCGAGTGCGTCACCGGCACGTGCTCGTCCTCGGCCGTGTGCCACAGGAAGGTCGGCGGGGTCCGGTCGTCGACGAGCAGGTCCGCGTCCACCGCGGACCGCTCGCGGACGCTCGCGCCCGGTCCGAGCAGGTTGTCGGCGCTGCCGACGTGCGGGTGGTCCGTCATCGACGTCACCGGGTAGCAGAGCACCGTCAGGTCGGGTCGGTCGTCGACGTCCGACACGGCGCGCTCGGCCGGCGTCGGTGCGTTCGACACGAGGGCCGCCAGGTGCCCGCCTGCCGACGAACCGATCACGACGATCCGCGGATCGGACGGGAGGCCCGCCCAGCGTCCGGCACGCAGGTCACGGACGAGCGCTCGGGTCGCCACCACGGCGTCCGGGTGGCGGTGCGGGGCGAGCGGGTACGCGAACACGACCGCGTCGATGCCGATCCCGTTCAGCCAGCGGGCGTACCCCTCCCCCTCGTGCGGGGCGTGCATGCCGTACCCACCCCCGGGCAGGACGACCGCGAGCGAGGGACGGCCCGGCAGCCCGTCGCGCTCAGCGCTCGGTCCGTCCGGTGCCGGGTACCAGTCCACGCCCTCGGGGAGATCTGTCATGGCGCGACCCTACCGGCCGGTGTTCTCCCCAGGCGCAGCGGGCACGTCGGTCAGTCGGTGGACCCTCGGTAGGATCGAGTCGTGCCATCCCAGCAGGAACCCGAGCAGACCGACGTCCAGTCGCTGAGCTACGAAGCAGCCCGCGACGAACTCGTGCGCGTCGTGAGCGAGCTCGAACAGGGCTCCGCGACCCTCGAGCGCTCGCTGTCGCTCTGGGAGCGCGGCGAGGCCCTGGCCGCCCGCTGCGAAGAGTGGCTCGTCGGCGCTCGTGCCCGGCTCGACGCGGCCCGCGCGGCCAGCAGCGCCGAGGACGGCTCCGCCCGATGACCGACGCGAACGGTCGTCCGATCGTCGCCGAGCTCGGCCGACCCGAGACGGCAGAGGAGACCTGGGCACGCAAGGACGCTGCGCGGACCGCTCGCCGCCAGCACCAGACGGCATTCAACCTCGTGATCGCGCTCATCGCGTCGCTCGGCATCGTGCTGTTCCTCGTCGCCGTGGTCGTGCGGCCGAACACCACGGTCGACCGCACCGTCGACTACCAGCAGATCGCGGCCGATGCCCACGTCGGCGACATCACCCTCGCCGCCCCCGACCTGCCGAGCGGCTTCACGTCGAACCGGGCCGACTTCTCCGACAAGACCCCGGACGACGTCGACGTCTGGACCGTCGGGTTCGTCACCCCGGACAAGCAGTACCTCAGCCTGCAGCAGGGCGTGGACGCCAACGGCTCGTGGGTGTCGAACCAGCTCGACCAGCGACCGTCGACCGGCACCCGCGTCATCGACGGCACGAAGTGGACCGTGTACGACCGACGGGCCGAGGGCTCGGACGCCGGCAACCACGCGTACTCGCTCGTGTCCACGTTCGGCACCAACACGATCGTGCTCTCCGGCACCGCCGACGACTCGTCGTACCGCACCGTGGCCACGGCCGTGACCAAGCAGTTCTCCCAGTAGCGACCGCCGGACGAATCCTGCCGGACACCCCGCAGCCCGACCACTCGACCTGATCCGACCCGATCCGAGGAGCCCCATGCCCGACCGCGCCGCCTCCACCCCGTCCGACGCCCTGCGCCTGCTCGTCGACGGCAACGCCCGCTTCGCCGCCGACAAGCGCCGCATGGGCCGCACGGACCCCGACCGCCGCACCGAGCTCCAGGGGTCGCAGGCGCCGTTCGCGACCGTCCTCGGCTGCTCCGACTCGCGTGTGCCGTTCGAGCACGTGTTCGACGCGGGCATCGGTGACCTCTTCGCCATCCGCAACGCCGGCCAGATCGTCGACGACGTCGTGCTCGGGTCGATCGAGTTCGCGGTCGTCGCACTCGGCACCCCGCTCGTCGTCGTCCTGCGCCACACCCGGTGCGGTGCCGTCGCCGCCGCCCGCTCGGGTGAGCCGGTCCCCGCGCCGCACCTGCAGGCCCTGGTCGACGCCATCGCCCCGAGCGTCGAGAAGGTCCGCGCCACCGACGCCGAGCTCCCGCAGGAAGCGATCGGCGCCACCCACCTCGAGGCCACGCTCCGCCAGGTGCTCGAGCGTTCCGGTGCCGTCTCCGACGCGATCGCCGAGGGCCGGCTGGCCGTCGTCGGCGCGACCTACGACCTCGGCACGGGCGAGGTCACGATCGACACGGTGGTCGGCAACGCCTGACGGCCCCTCGGCGCCGCACCCGCACGTCCCACATCCGTCGCACCGGTACAGTCGAACGAGACGCCCGGCGCCGGTTCCGTGACCCACGGGGACCTCGTGCGCCGGCGCAGTCCCCCGACGCGACCGCGTCCGGCGAGCACCCCAGGAAGGACCACGACGACGTGACCGACACCACCGAGACCGAGTTCCGCATCGAGCACGACACCATGGGCGAGGTGCGGGTGCCGAAGTCGGCGTTGTACCGCGCCCAGACCCAGCGCGCGGTCGAGAACTTCCCCATCTCGGGCACCGGGCTCGAGTCGGCCCAGATCGTGGCGCTCGCCCGCATCAAGCGCGCTGCGGCCATCGTGAACGGCGAGCTCGGCATCGTCGAGCCCGCCGTCGCCGACGCCATCGCGGGCGCGGCGGACCTGATCATCGGTGGGCAGCACCACGACCAGTTCCCCGTCGACGTGTACCAGACCGGCAGCGGCACCTCGTCGAACATGAACATGAACGAGGTCCTGGCCACGCTGGCGTCGGACATCGGCGGCACCGCGGTGCACCCGAACGACCACGTCAACGCCTCGCAGTCGTCGAACGACGTGTTCCCGACCTCGGTGCACGTCGCCGTGACCGAAGCCCTGCTGCGCTCGCTCGTCCCGGCGCTCGAGCACCTCGCCGAGTCGCTCGAGGCCAAAGCCACGTTGTGGGCCGACGCCGTGAAGTCCGGCCGCACGCACCTGATGGACGCCACCCCGGTCACCCTCGGCCAGGAGTTCGGTGGCTACGCACGCCAGATCCGCCTGGGCATCGAGCGGGTCACCGCGACGCTCCCCCGCGTCGCCGAGGTCCCGCTCGGCGGCACCGCCGTCGGCACCGGCATCAACACCCCGAAGGGCTTCCCGCAGCGGGTGATCGCCCAGCTCGCGAGCGACACCGACCTGCCGATCACCGAGGCCGTCGACCACTTCGAGGCCCAGGGCGCGCGCGACGCCCTGGTCGAGGCCTCCGGGGCGCTCAAGGTGCTCGCGGTCAGCCTGACGAAGATCAACAACGACCTGCGCTGGATGGGGTCGGGCCCGAACACCGGGCTCGGCGAACTGCACATCCCCGACCTGCAGCCGGGCTCGTCGATCATGCCCGGCAAGGTCAACCCGGTGATCCCCGAGGCCACCCTGATGGTGGGCGCGCGGGTCATCGGCAACGACGCCACCATCGCCTGGGCGGGTGCGTCCGGTGCGTTCGAGCTCAACGTCGCGATCCCCGTGATGGGGACGGCGCTGCTCGAGTCGATCCGTCTGCTGGCGAACAGCTCGCGGGTGCTGGCCGACAAGACCATCGACGGGCTGCAGGCGAACCTCGAGCGGGCCCGGGCGTTCGCCGAGTCGTCGCCGTCGATCGTCACCCCGCTCAACCGGGTCATCGGCTACGAGGCCGCGGCGAAGGTCGCGAAGTACGCCGTCGCCGAGGGCATCACCGTCCGCCAGGCCGTCGTGGCGCTCGGCCACGTCGAGCGTGGCGAGGTCACCGAGGAGCAGCTCGACGCGGCACTGGACGTCCTGTCCATGACCCACCCGAACTGAGCTCCTGCCGCGGGCAAGTCTCGCGGTGAGCGACAGTTCTCGCGCCGGTGCGCGCGAGAACTGTCGCTCAGGCCGAGTCTCGGCCGACGGACCTAGACCAGGTCGGGCGAGTCCAGTAGGTCCGTCACGAGGGCGGCGATCGCGGAGCGCTCCGACCGGGTCAGCGTGACGTGGGCGAACAGCGGGTGGCCCTTGAGCCGCTCGATGACGCTCGCGATGCCGTCGTGCCGTCCGACCCGCAGGTTGTCGCGCTGCGCGACGTCGTGGGTGAGCACCACGCGGGAGTTCTGCCCGATGCGGGAGAGCATGGTGAGCAGCACGTTCCGTTCGAGCGACTGTGCCTCGTCGACGATCACGAACGCGTCGTGCAGGGACCGACCGCGGATGTGTGTGAGGGGCAACACCTCGATCAAGCCGCGCTCGATCACCTCGTCGAGGACGTTGTCGGACACCACCGACCCGAGGGTGTCGTAGACCGCCTGCGCCCACGGGTTCATCTTCTCGCCGGCGTCACCGGGCAGGAACCCGAGGTCCTGGCCACCCACGGCGTACAGCGGCCGGAACACCATGATCTTCTTGTGCTGCTGCCGCTCGAGCACTGCTTCGAGCCCGGCGCACAGGGCCAACGCTGACTTGCCCGTGCCGGCGCTGCCGCCCAGGGACACGATGCCGATCTCGGAGTCGAGCAGGGCGTCGATCGCGAGCCGCTGCTCGGCGGACCGGCCGCGCAGCCCGAAGACCTCGCGGTCGCCACGGACCAGGGCGACGGAACCGGCGGTGTGCACGCGACCGAGGGCCGAACCGCGCTCGGAGTGGATGACGACACCGGTGTTGACCGGCACGCCGTCGAGCTGGACGGAGCGGATCTCCTCCTTCTCGTACAGGTCGGCCATCTGCTCGCCGGACACCTGCAGGTCGGCGATGCCGGTGTAGCCGGAGTCGACCGCGAGCTCGGCGCGGTACTCCTCCGCCGCCATGCCGATCGACGACGCCTTGACGCGCAGGGGCAGGTCCTTCGACACGACGACCACGTCGAGCCCGTCGTTCTGCAGGTTCGAGGCGACGGCGAGGATGCGGGAGTCGTTGTCGCCGAGCTGCAGCCCGGACGGCAGGACGGACTGGTTGGAGTGGTTCAGCTCGACGCGGAAGGAACCGCCGTCACCGAGCGCGATCGGGAAGTCGAGCCGTTCGTGTTCGATGCGCATCTCGTCCAGCAGCCGCAGGGCCTGCCGTGCGAAGTACCCGATCTCCGGGTCGTTGCGCTTCGACTCGAGTTCGCTGACGACCACCACGGGCAGGACCACCGCGTGCTCGGCGAAGCGGAACAACGCCCGCGGATCGCTGAGGAGTACCGATGTGTCGAGCACGTACGTGCGCTGGGCGACCGACGTGGACGAGTCCGCGGTGGGCTGGTGCTGGGTTCCGCGAGAGACGTTCTGAGAGGTCACGACCACTCCATCCCCGGGCCGCGAGCAGCCCGGTCCATGTCCTCGAACGCGGCCGTGGAGCGGGTCCCGAAGCACCGACTGTGGCCGCTTCGATCGGGCGCGGTGCCCGATGGGGACAACGTACGTCCGCCCTCCGACACCCCGCCAGCGACACGCGGTTTCCGGCGTTACGGTCACGTGAACAACGTGACACCGGCAGTCGACCGGTCACGAGCTGTCGGCTGCGGCCGTGCCGTCCGACAGACGGTGACCAGTCGGCGGACGTGCGCGGTGCGTCGTGACCGCTCGCGGGTGGCCGACAGGAGGCCCGTGGCGGCCGGGCACCGCGCCTCCAGGCCGCCCGTTGGTCGCGACTCGTCGCGCGGACGGCGTCGAGTGGTCACCAACTGTCGGCTGCGACCGCGCGAGCCGACAGTTCGCGACCACTCGACAGAGGGGAGGCCCGTGGCGGCGCCGCCCCGCGCCTCCCGTCCGCCTGGCGGGCGCGCGCTACTGCAGCGTGGCGTACGAGACGCAGGCGTCCCGGAACATGTCGAGCGTCTCGTCCGTCGTCGAGGCGAACACCGACACCCGCGCGACGCCGAGCCGCGTCGTCGCGGTCACGCCGTGGTTGTGCAGCGCCGCGGACAGCGCGGTCAGGCGCCCCTCGGCCGGCCGCAGCACGACGATGCCGGCGCGCTCGCGCGGGTCACGGCTGGACTCGACCTCGAGCCCGAACTCGTCCGCGATCGCGAACACGCGCTCGACGCGCTCGGTGACGCGCTCCTGCACGGCGGCGACACCGACGGCGGTCAGCCGGTCCAGCGACACCGCGAGGCGGGCCTGCGCGATGGGGTCGATGCGCGTCATCTGGTACCCGGCGGCACCCGGGTGCACGGCGGGGACGTCCACGGGCCAGCCGGTGGTGCCGTGCGGGCCGGACAGCGCCGGACGCAGGCGGTTCAGGGCGCGGTCGCTGAAGGCGGTGAAGCCCGTGCCCCAGCCGGCGTGCAGCCACTTCTGGCCGCCGGTCGCGACGACGTCCGCGATCTCGTAGGGGGCGTCGACGACCCCGAAGCCCTGGATCGCGTCGAGGATCAGCAGGCGGTCGCCGATGACCTCGCGGATGCCGGCGAGGTCGGCCAGGTAGCCGGTTCGCCAGTCGACCAGCGACACCGCCACGGCCGTCACGTCGTCGGTCAGGCGCTCCTGGACGAGCGAGGGCGTCATCCACCCGGCACCGGACTCGATGACGACGGGCTGGACGCGGCCGCCGGTCGCCGAGGCGGCACTCGCCAGCGCGAGCGGCAGCGAGGGGTACTCGTCGGCCGACACCAGCACGCCGCCGGTCAGGCCGAAGGCCGTGTGCAGCAGGCCGGGCGTCGTCGCGGTCTGCGAGACGACCTGGTCCTCGCGGCGACCGACCAAGCGGGCGGCGACCGTGCGGACGCGGGCGTCCTGCTCGTCGAGGGTCTCCATCGCGCCGAAGCGCATGTGCGCCTGGATCGTGCCGAGCACGCGCTGCTCCTCGAGCACGGCGGTCTGCACGGGGCCGAACGCAGCGTGGTCGAGGTAGCCGGGGTCCTCGGAGAAGCCGGCGGCGTACTCGTCGATGTTCACAGGTGCAACCTTCCGCGGGACGAAAACCCTGTGAGTCTACTGGGATCACTGAACGTCAGCGAACCCAGGCCGATCCGCGCAGTAGCGAGGAAGCGTCAGCCGCCGAAGCGTCGCGACCGCAGCCCGAAGTCGCGGACAGCGCGCAGGAAGTCGACCTCGCGCAGGTCGGGGTAGAGCGCCTCGACGAAGTAGAACTCGCTGTGCGCGCTCTGCCACAGCATGAAGTCGGACAGCCGCTGCTCGCCCGAGGTCCGGATCACCAGGTCGGGGTCGGGCTGTCCCTGCGTGTACAGGTGGTCGCCGATGAGCTCCGGCGTAAGGACCTCGGCCAGGGTGTCGATCGTGCCGCCACCCGCGCCGTGCGACTCCACGATGCTGCGCATGGCGTCGGCGATCTCGCGGCGCCCGCCGTACCCGACGGCCAGGTTGATGTGGAGTCCGGTCCGGCCGGCGGTGCGCTCCTCGGCCTGCGCGAGCGCGGACACGAGCGAGTCGGGCAGGCCCTCGTTCGACCCGACGTGCTGCACGCGCCAGTCCGTGGTGTCGGCGAGCACCCCGGCCAGGTCGCCGATGATGCCGACGAGCTCGCTGAGTTCCGCTCCGGCACGTCCGGTCAGGTTGTCGGCGGAGAGCAGGTAGAGCGTCACGACCTCGATGCCGAGCTCGTCGCACCAGGTCAGGAACTCCGGGATCTTCGCGGCGCCGGCGCGGTGGCCGTGCGCGGCGGACTCGAGCCCGAGCTGCTTCGCCCACCGACGGTTGCCGTCGACGATCATGGCGACGTGCTTCGGCTTCGCGCTGCCCTCGATCTGGCGGCGGATGCGGCTCTGGTAGGCGCGGTAGAGGATCCCTCGTCCTGCCCATCCCACCCTGCCGGTCACGCACCGAGCGTAGTGCACCGTCGGTCGGAGCGTCCCGAGTGCGGCTCCCCCAGAACTCGTGGCATCCGTTCGGGCACGGGGCTTACAGTCGGCACATGCAGGACGAGCACGAGACCGCCACCCTCCCCCACGTCCCGTTCACCGAAGAGGCCGCGACGACCACGGAGGACACCCGCCCCGCCTGGCGCGGGTGGATCCACCTCGGCGCGTTCCCGTTCGCCATCGCGATGGGCATCGTCCTCATCGCCCTGGCCGACAGCACCGCGGCGAAGGTCGGCAGCGCGGTGTTCATGGCCACGTCGCTGGCCATGTTCGGGGTCTCCGCGACGTACCACCGGTTCCCGTGGGGGCCGACCGTCAAGGCGGTGCTCAAGCGCATCGACCACACGAACATCCTGCTGCTCATCGCTGGCACCTACACGCCGATCGCGATCTGCGCCCTGCCGCACACCCTGATGGTGGTCGTGCTCTGGGTGATGTGGTCCGGCGCCGCCCTCGGCATCGCCTTCCGGGTGCTGTGGATCAACGCGCCCCGGTGGCTGTACGTGCCGATCTACCTGGTGCTCGGCTGCGCGGCGCTCGGGCTGCTGCCGCAGTTCTTCGCGGCGAGCGTCCCGATGACCGTGCTCATCCTGTCCGGCGGTGTCGCGTACATCATCGGCGCGCTCGTCTACGGCTTCAAGCGGCCGAACCCGGTGCCCACCCAGTTCGGCTTCCACGAGGTGTTCCACGCCCTGACGGTCGTGGCCTTCGGCGCGCAGTGGGTCGGCGTGCTCATCGTCGCCCTGGACCCGGTGCGCTGACGGTCGCACGTTCCTTCCCAGAACGCGCGCGATGCCTGGTCGTTCCGGGCGTACTCACCCGGAACTTTCGACCAGGTACGCCCGATCCGCCCAGGTACGCCCGGTTCCGGCCGGCGCTAGCGGGTCAACCGCGCTCGGTGTCGTCCCCGACGTCGGCTCGGCCGTCCTCGGCCGCACGCCGCTCCGACTCGTCCGTCGCCGGACCGTCGACCGCGGTGCCGTTCGCTTCCGCCTCGAGACGCTCGCGGATCTCCGACCGGTAGCGCGTCCGCCGGATGCGCCGGGTCATGTCCACGACCAGGACGATCGTCGCGATCGCCACCAGCGCGATGGCGATGAACCCGACGACACCGGGGGTGACGTTCACGTCCGGCACGACGCTGGGGCTGGGACTGGGGGTGGCGGCGAGTGCCGCCGCGATGGAGCTCACGGGGTCGGTTCCTTGTCGGCAGGGATCCCGGCGAACAGATCGGTCTCCGGGAGCTCGGTCGGCACGCGGGCCTCCACGAGCTGGTAGTCCTCGGTCGGCCACACCGTGGCCAGGAGGTCGTTCGGCCAGTAGAAGAACGCACTGTCCGGTGCCACCTGGCTGGCGTGGGCACGGAGCGCGGCGTCGCGCTGGTCGAAGTACTCGTGCACGTCGACGTGCGTGGTCGCGAGGTCGGGCCGGTCGGCGAACCGCTCCACCCACTCGCGCAGCTGCTCGATCGCGGGGCTGTCCGGGTCGCGGTCCTGCAGCGCCTCGAAGATCGTGCGGAAGCGGCGCGGGTTCATCGTGCGCTCGTAGTAGAGCTTCGCGATCGACCACGGTTCGCCGGCCGCGGGGTACGCAGCGGGGTCGGCCGCGGCTGCCCACGCGGCGACGGACACCTCGTGCGTGCGGATGTGGTCGGGGTGCGGGTAGCCGCCGTTCTCGTCGTAGGTGATGAGCACGTGCGGACGGAACCGGCGGATCACCCGGACGAGCGCCTCGGTGCTGTACTCGAGCGGCACGGTCGAGAACGTGCCGGGTCGGACGGTCTCGCCCTTCTCGGCGTCGGGCAGTCCGGAGTCGTGGTAGCCGAGCCACAGGTGGTCGATGCCGAGGGCTGCCTGCGCGGCGGCCATCTCACCACGGCGGTACCCGGCCATGTCGCGGTGCGCACGGCTCGTCGCGGGCTCGCCGAGCTGGTCGTTGAGGATGTCGCCGGCCTCGCCCCCGGTGCAGGAGACGACCAGCACCTCGTGCCCCTCGGCCACGTACTTCGCCGCGGTCGCCGCCCCCTTGCTCGACTCGTCGTCGGGGTGGGCGTGGACGGCCAGCAAGCGGTACGGCACGGGACTTCCTCACGTGGGTGAGCGTGGGCGAGCGGAGGACGAGCGGGGACGGGAAGTGCACAGCGACGCGTGAACTACCCTGGGATCAGGATAATCACCCCGGGAGCCCCGAACTGTCCGAACAGCACCACACCGCCACCCTCGACGACCGCTACGGCCGCACCCCGGCCCGCGCGCGCCGCAGCAAGGCCGTCGCGATCACCGCCGCCATCGCCGTGGTCGTGGTCTTCGCCGCCTGGGTGATCTGGGCGGGTCTCGACCAGTCCGACCGCGGCCTGACCGACGACGTCGTGGGGTACGAGGTCCTCTCCCAGCACAGCACCGTCGTGCACTCGCAGGTCTCCGTCGACCCGGGTGTCCGGGCGAAGTGCGCCGTCCAGGTCCTCGACAAGAGCTACTCGATCGTGGGCTGGAAGGAGATCACCCTCGCCCCGTCCGAGCAGCGCACCCGCAGTGTCAGCACCGAGGTGACGACCACGACCCGTGGCGTCACCGGCTTGATCCACGACTGCTGGATTCCCTAGACTGTCCTGATTCGCCTCTCGAGACCGACCACTCGGCCGGTCTCGTTTTTTCATGGTCGAAGGGACAGAAGATGAGCAACGACACGCAGGTCACCTGGCTGACCCAGGAGGCGCACGACCGTCTCCAGGCGGAGCTCGACGAGCTGAGCGGCGAGGGCCGTGCCGAGATCGCGCGCCGCATCGAGGCCGCTCGCGAAGAGGGCGACCTCAAGGAGAACGGCGGCTACCACGCCGCCAAGGACGAGCAGGGCAAGATCGAGGCGCGCATCCGCGTCCTCACGAACCTCCTCAAGCACGCGACCGTCAGTGAAGCCGTCTTCGACGGCACGGTCGAGCCCGGCACCGTCGTCACCGCGGTCATCGCAGGCGACGAGTCGACGTTCCTGGTCGGCAGCCGCGAGATCGTCGCCGAGGGCTCCGACCTGACGGTCTACAGCCCGGTCAGCCCCGTCGGCGCGGCGATCGTCGGCCTCAAGGCCGGTGACAAGGCCACCTACACGGCGCCGAACGGCAAGGAGATCGCGGTCGAGGTCGTCAAGATCGAGCGCTACGAGCCGTAGGCAGCACCACAGACGGACAGGAGGCCCGGGGCGACACCGCCGCGGGCCTCCCGTCTGTCCGCTGGTCGCCTCCACGGCCCCGCCCGCCGGGGCGCACCACGGATCCGACAGGACACGCGTCGAACGACTCGTGGATCGTCGCAGGGCTAGTGCTCGAGGAGCTCCGGGCGGAAGCCGACCTCGTGCAGGCGCTGGATGACCTCCTGCGCGTGCTCGGGGCCACGCGCCTCGATCGACAGGTCGAGGGCCACTTCGTTGATGACCAGGCCCTGTCCGTGGCGGGTGTGCAGGACCTCGACCACGTTCGCGCCGGCGTCCGAGATCACCTGGGCGACCCGGGCGAGCTGGCCGGGACGGTCCGGCAGCATGATGCGGATGCCGATGTAACGCGACGCGGCGACCAGACCGCGGGTGATCACGCGCTCCATCATGAGCGGGTCGATGTTGCCGCCGCTCAACAGCACGACGGTGCGCCCGGTGTCGCGGACCGCGCCGGACATGATCGCGGCGACACCGACGGCGCCGGCGGCCTCGACCACGAGCTTCGCACGCTCGAGCAGCACGAGCAGGGCGCGGGCAGTGTCGTCGTCGGAGACCGTGACGATGTCGTCGACCAGGTCGCGGATGATCGGGAAGTTCAGGTCGCCGGGGCGGGCGACCGCGATGCCGTCGGCGATCGTCGGTGTCGTCGTGATGGTGACGGGCTCGCCGGCGCGGATCGACGACGGGTACGCAGCAGCGTTCTCGGCCTGCACCCCGATGACCTTGATCGGTCGTCCGAGCCGCTCGGCCATGCCCTTGACCGCGAGGGCGATGCCGGAGATGACCCCGCCGCCGCCGATCGGCACGACGACGGTGTCCACGTCGGGCACCTGGTCGATGATCTCGAGGCCGAGCGTTCCCTGGCCGGCGATGACGGCGGGGTGGTCGAACGGCGGGATGAAGACCGCGCCGGTGTGCGCGGCGAAGTCCTTGGCGGCGCTCAGGGCTTCCTCCACCGAATGGCCACGCAGGACGACCTCGGCGCCGTAGTGGCGGGTGGCCTGCAGCTTCGGCAGCGCGACACCGACCGGGGTGAAGATCGTCGCCGGGATGCCGAGCTCGCGGGCGGCGAGGGCGACGCCCTGGGCGTGGTTGCCGGCGCTGGCCGCGACGACGCCCTTGGCGCGCTGTTCCTCGGACAGGGTCGACAGGCGGTTGTACGCGCCGCGGACCTTGTACGCACCGGTGCGCTGCAGGTTCTCGCACTTCAGGTGCACCGGTGAACCGAGCACCTCGGCCAGGAACTGCGAGGTCTCCATCGGGGTGACGCGCGCGACGCCCGAGATGGTCTCCCGCGCCGTCTCGATGTCCGCGAGGGTGGGGATCGCAGCGAGCGTGTGCTGGGAGGCGCTGGTGTCGGTCACTCCCCCATCATCGTCGTTCCGGGCGTCCGCGGCGAACCCGTGACACGAGGGATCGTTCAGCGTCAGCCTGCCGTCCCCTTGACCGCGGTCGGCTGCTCGTCGGTGCCCGGCTTCGGGACGTCGCCACGGCGCTTGCGCAACTTGAGGACCTTGCGCCGGCGCTTGGTCCGGACGTTCTCGTCGTGCGCGTCCTGCTTGGCCTCGAGCACGTGGTCGGAGTCCATCGTCTTCCACCGACCGCTCGAGATGGTCGTGACCATGGAGTTGACGGTGGCGATGAGCGGGACGGCGAAGAACGCGCCCGCGATGCCGGCGAGACCCGACGCCGCGGTGACCCCGAGGACGACGGCGAGCGGGTGCACCTTGACGGCGCTGCCCATGACGAGCGGCTGCAGGATGTGTCCCTCGACCTGCTGCACGACCAGGATCACGCCGAGCATGATGACCGCCGCCACCGGGCCGTTGAAGACCAGGGCGACGAACACCGCCAGGAACCCGGTGACGATCGCGCCGACGACCGGGATGAACGACCCGAGGAACACGAAGACCGCGATCGGCACGACGAGCGGCAGCTGCAGGAAGAACGCACCGAGGCCGATGCCGACGGCGTCGACGAACGCGACGAAGATCTGCACCCGGATGAAGCTCGTCAACGTCGTCCAGCCGGCGACCCCGGCGCCGTCGATCGCGCTGCGGGCGTTCTTCGGGAAGAGCCGGACCGTCCAGCGCCAGACGTTCTTGCCGTCGATGAGCAGGAAGATCACCGTGAAGATGACGATGAACAGGCCGGTGAGGATGTGCGTCAGGGACGACCCCGCGCTGGCGACTCCGGACAGGATCGAGCCGGAGTTGCTCTGCAGCCAGTCGGTCGCCTGGTTGAGGTAGGAGTTCAGGTCCTTCTGGCTGATCCCGAGCCCGGAGCTGAGCACGAAGTCGCGGATGTTGTCGTACTGCGACAGGGTGCGGTCGCGGAGCGACGGGTAGGCGGCGGCGATCTGGTCGACGACGAGCCAGATGAGCGCCCCGACGGCGGCGAGCCCACCGACCAGGCTGACGATGACCGCGAGCCACTTCGGCACGTGGTGGCGCTGCATCCAGTTCGACAGCGGGACCAGGAGCGCGGCGACGACGATGCCGATGAGGAACGGGATGAGGATCTCGCTGAACAGCGTGACCAGGTAGATGACCACCGCGACGACGCCGACCACGACGAGGATCCGCCACGACCACGCACCGGCGATCCGCATGCCGGGCGGCACCGCGTCATCGACGACGACGGGATCCGTGTGCGGTGTCTTCTTTCCCCAGGCCATGGGCCGATCCTAGCGATCCAGACGCCCTCGCGTTCCAGATACGGCATACGTTCGGACGCCGCGCTGTCGGCGGGGTTCGGTAGCGTCGCCGCATGGTCAGGTCCTCGCTCTCCGCCGCCGAAGCCCGCCGCGTCGCCCTCGCCGCGCAGGGGTTCGGTCGGCCACCGGCGACGGACGTCTCGACGCGTGCGGTGAACGCTGCGTTCGCCCGGCTCGGGCTGCTGCAGATCGACTCGGTGAACGTGTTCGAGCGCAGCCACTACCTGCCGCTCTTCGCACGGCTGGGGGCGTACGACCGGTCCACGCTCGACCGACTGACCCTCGGCCGGTCCGGGCCCTACACCGAGTACTGGGCGCACGAGGCAGCCCTCATCCCGCGCGACGACCTGCGGCTGTTCCGCTGGCGGATGGACGCCCTGCGGGAGCGCGACGCCGGTCCGACCAGGATCGACGGCGTCACCCGCACCGCCGGGGTCCGACGCGAGCTGCACGCGCTCCTGCGTGCCGAGGGGCCGATGCGAGCCAGCGCGGTCGAGCACGAGTCGAACGTGCGCCGTGGGCCGTGGTGGGGCTGGAGCGACGTGAAACTCGGGCTCGAGCAGATGTTCCGCTGGGGCGAGGCCGTGAGCGCCGGGCGGTCGGGCTTCGAGCGCGTCTACGCCCTGCCCGAGCAGGTCCTGCCGGCCGGGTTCCTCGAGACGGCACCGCCGCGCGCTGCCGCAGTGCTCGAACTCGTCCGGCACGCCACCCGCGCCCTCGGCGTCGGCACCCGAGCGGACATCGCCGACTACTACCGACTGCGGTCGGACGACACCGCCGGCGCCATCGCGGAGCTCACCGCTGCCGGCGAGCTCCTGCCCGTGCGGGTCGAAGGCTGGGGTGAGCGGGCCTGGCTCCACCGCGATGCCCGGGTGCCCCGGCAGCTGACCGCCGACGCGGTGCTCAGCCCGTTCGACCCGGTCGTGTGGTTCCGCCGACGGGCCGAGCGGATGTACGGGTTCCACTACCGGATCGAGATCTACACACCGGCGCCGAAGCGGGTGTTCGGGTACTACGTGCTGCCCGTGCTGCAGGACGACCGCCTCGTCGGCCGGGTCGACCTGAAGAGCGACCGGCAGCGTGGCGTGCTGCGGGTCCGGACCGCGTGGCAGGAGCCCGGCGAGCACCTCGATGCCGAGCGGCTGGCCGAGACCCTCCGACGCACCGCCGCCTGGCAGGGACTCGACGAGGTCGAGGTCACGGATCGGGGCACGGCTGCGGCCGCGGTCGCCGGGGCGCTCGGCCTCCCGCTGGTCCCGCACGAAGCCGTCGACGACGCCGATGCCCCCGAACCCACGGAGCATCTCGACGCCGTCGAGGCCTGACCGGGCTCAGAAGCGGTCGGCGTTCGCCCGCAGGCGTGCGATGCGGTCCGGCAGCGGCGGGTGCGTCGAGAACAGCCGGTCCATCACGCCGGGGCGCATCGGGTCGGCGATCCACAGGTGGGCCATCGACGAGTTCTGCGTCTGCATCGGTCGGCCGTACGCGCCGAGCTTCTCGAGCGCCCGGGCGAGGCCCTCGGGGTGACGGGTCGTCATCGCACCGGTGGCGTCGGCGAGGTACTCGCGCTGCCGGGACACCGCGGCCTGCACGCCCGCCGCGGCGATCGGCGCCACGACGACGGCCACGATGCCGGCGATGAGCAGCACCGGGTTCGCGCCACCGCCGTTGTCCGAGTTGCGGTTCCGGCCGCCGGACAGGCCGCTGAAGATCGAGATGCGCAGGAGCACGTCGGCGATCAGGCCGACGGCGACCACCAGCCCGAACACCATCGTCGAGACCCGGATGTCGTAGTTGCGGACGTGCCCGAGTTCGTGGGCCATCACACCCTGGAGCTCCTGGTCGTCCATGATCTGGAGCAGCCCGGTCGTCGCCGCGACCACGGCGTGCTCCGGGTCGCGCCCGGTGGCGAAGGCGTTCGGCGACGGGTCCTGGATGACGTAGACCCGGGGCATCGGCATGCCGGTCGAGATCGCGAGGTTCTCGACCGTCCGCCAGAGCCGCGGTTCGGAGGTGCGGTCGATCTCGATGCCGCCGGCGATGGCGGTCGCCTGCCGAGCAGCGAAGAAGTACTGCAGCACCGCGTAGCCCAGGGCGACGGCGAGCACGATGACGCCGATCGAGACGTTCCCCGCCAGGTAGCCGCCCAGGAACCCGAGCGCGCCGATGATCAGCAGGAAGACCAGGACGATGACGACGGTGTTGCGCTTGTTCCGCGCGATGGCGCTGTACACGGCAGCTGCGAGGCTGGGGTCAGAACTGGACGCGCGGCGGCTCGGCGATGGCTGCCGGCTCGGCGGTCTCGAAGAACGTCGCCTCGGCGAAGCCCCGTCGCTTGGCGAACGTGGAGTTCGGGAAGACCCGGATCTTCGTGTTCAGCTCGCGCACGCCGCCGTTGTAGAAGCGCCGGGCGGACTGGATCTTGTCCTCGGTGTCGACGAGCTCGGTCTGCAACTGCAGGAAGTTCTGGCTCGACTGCAGCTGCGGGTACCCCTCGGCGACCGCGAACACGCTCTTCAGCGCCTTCTGCATGTGTCCCTCGGCCGCGGAGGCCGTGCCGGCGTCACCGGCCGTCAGGGTCTCGGAGCGCGCCTTGGTGACGTCGTCGAAGACGGCCTTCTCGTGGGTGGCGTACCCCTTGACCGTGTCGACGATGGTCGGGATGAGGTCGGCGCGCCGCTTGAGCTGCACCGAGATGTCGCTCCAGGCCTCGTCCACACGGACCTTGAGCGTGACGAGCGAGTTGTACGTCACCCAGAGGTAGATCCCGATGATGACCAGGATCACCACCACCACTCCGACGACGATCAGCGTCGTGACGAGTCCGGTGTCCATGCGTGGGTGCTCCTTCTCGCGTTCGGATCCGCGGTGCTGCGTGGCCTGAACGGCCGTCGTGAAGTCTACCGACGCGTCCGCAGTGCTCGCGTCGACCGCCAGGGTTCACGGGCGATTCCCGAGTCACGCACACCGGGCGTTCGGGCTGCGGGGCGAACACGACCGGATGCGGGACATCATCCGCGAGGTGTATTGACCCGACGGCCCGGATCACGTGGGATGGAGCCGGTGAGCACGCGAGGGGACAACGTGGACGACCGGGCCGTCGGGGGCGACGGCCCTCGTCGTCGTACCCGGTTCGTCGCGCTCGCCTCGGCCACGGCCGTCCTCGCCGCGGCGCTGTTGGCGGCGGCGGCCGCCCCCGCGTTCGCCGGCACGGCGGCCCACGAACAGGCGACCACCGAACGCGTCAGCGCCGCGAGCACCGCGACCCCCGCACCGGGCGAACTCGTGGGCCCGCCGAGCAGCGGTCGCCCCGGCACCCCCACGCCTCCGCCGGCGTCCACCGGGCGACCGCCCGTCGCACCGACCATCGCCGACCCGGGGGACGTGACGAGCAGCACCGCCCGGTTCCACGGCACCGGGACCCCGGCGCACGTCGTCCGCGTCGCGGGCCCCGCGTCGACCGGTTCGGCCGGGTGCTCGGCCCAGGTGCAGGCGAACGGTTCGTGGTCGTGCCTCGGTACGGTGCGGTCGGGTCCGCAGCAGGTCTTCACGGTGCGGGACGTCACCGCGCCGAGCCAGCCGCCCGCGAGTGCCCCGGCCTCCGACGTCATCGTCCCGCCGACCATCGCGTCCGACCACCCGACCAGCGGCGCGCTCTCCGGCACGGGCTTCCCCGGTTCCACCGTGGTGCTGTCGGTCTCCGGATCGTCGACGCAGCAGACCGCCCCGGTCGGCCCGGACGGTCGGTGGGTGACCTCGCTCGCGCTGCGGTCCGACGCGACCGTCACCGTGACCGCCTCGCAGACCGCCAGCACGGCCCGCGGTTACCGCTCCGACCTGCGCAGCGCGTCCTCGGCCCCGGTGCGGATCACGGTCGACCGCACAGCACCGGCAGCCCCGCGGATCACCGCACCCGACGACGGCGACCGCGTCGGTTCGCGTGCCACGGTCGTCCGCGGTACCGGCGAACCCGGTGCCGACGTGACCGTCTACGTCGACCGCGCACCCGTCTGCCGGGCCGAGGTCGCTGCGAACGGTTCCTGGTCCTGCTCCACCGCGGGTTCGCAGCTGCGGGCCGGCGGACACGACCTCACCGCGACGCAGCACGACGCCGCCGGCAACTACTCGCGATCGTCCGCTGCCGTGCAGGTCACGGTGTGGTCGACCTCGGGCACCCCGAACGGCACCCCCGGCACCTCCGGCACCGGCGGGGACGCACCGACCAACGGCACCGGCACCACCGGCACCACCGGCACCGGCAACGGCACCGGAGCCGGAACCGGCACCACCGGCACCACGACCGCACCGGGTGACGGCCAGACCCCCGGCGACGCGGGGACCCCGGCCGGCACCGGAACCGGGAACGCAGGCGGCACCGGCGACGACGGCCCCGGATCGGTGGCAGCGCCCGGTGACGGCACCGACCCGACCGGCACGAGCACCCCCGGGGCCGCAGGCTCCGGCGGCCACAGCGACTGGTCGGGCCCCGCGGGCGACTGGACCGCTGCCACCGCCTACGACCGCACCGTGCCGACGATCCAGGCCGCGTTCTCGTGGCGGACCGTCCTGATCGCCACGGCCGTCGCCGCGGGGTTCCTCCTGCTGATCGCCGCACCCCTCGCGCTCGTCGCCGCCGCTGCCCGCGGGCGCATCCGCTCGCCCTTCGCCGGACTGCTCGGGCGGAACCGCTCGCGCTCGGACCGCTCCGGGTCCGACGACGTGCTGCCGACGTGGGTGTCGATCACGGTCGCGGTGGCCGTCGCCGCCCTGTGCACGCTGCTCGGGGTGGGCGTCTCGCTCGAGGCCCGCTACGTCCGCCTCGCCATCGCCGTGCTGCTCGGCACCGCGGTGCTCACGGCGGCCGTGGTGCTCGTGACCCGGTGGGCGGCCGGGCCCGACCACCGTGCGGTGGGCTTCCGGGTGTCCCCGTGGCTGGTGCTCGCGGCGCTCGTGGCGTGCGGGATCACGCGGGCCGCGGACCTCTCCCCCGCCCTGATCGTCGGGGTGGTGCTCGTGCCGTCGGGACGCCCCGACCTGGACACCGCCGCGCTGCGCCTGGGCTCCGGGATCGCCGCCGGTGCCCGGAGCGCGACCTGGCGGACGGTCGCGCTGCTCGGGCTCGCGACCGCGGGGTGGGTGCTCCACAGCCTGACCGCGGGCGGGGGCTTCTGGTCCGCGTTGACGTCGGAGTTCGCCATCACCCTGTGCGTCGGCGGGGTCGGTGCCGTCGTCGCGACGCTGCTGCCGTTCGCGGGTTCCGCCGGCAGTGCGGTCCTGATGGCCTCGCGTACACGGTACGTGGCACTGGCGGTCGTCGCGGTCGCGCTCACCGCCGCGGTCTACTCGGGTCCCGCGGGGACCCACGCGTCGCCGGTGCTGCTCGGCGCGGTCGGCGCGGCCTGCGTGGCGGGCGCGATCGGGGCCTGGTTCTGGGCGCGCACCGCGCGACCGGACGCGGCCGCCTGACCCGCACCGGGCCTCCCGTCCGCCGTCCCCGCGCGGCGGATACAGTGACGATCGGTGCGTGACGCGCCGTTCGACCGCCCCAGGGAGCGATGATGACCGAGACCCGATCCGACTACGACCCGACGCGGTTCCGCGAGGTGTTCGAGGGCAGCTACACGTACGCGAACGGCTTCGCGCGGAACACCCACCGCTTCGCGGACCGGCCCGCGCTGCGCGACCCGGACACGGGTCGGTCGTGGACCTACGCGGAACTCGGGGACGTCGTCGACCACATCGGCGGGTGGCTCGTCCGGCACGGGGTCGGTCGCGGTTCGGTCGTGATGGTCGAGCTGTTCAACTCGCCCGAGTTCGCGATGCTCTACCTGGCGTGCCACCGCATCGGCGCGGTGTTCTCGCCGACGAACTTCCGGCTCGCGCCCGACGAGGTCGCCTTCATCATCGAGGACTCCGCGCCCGTGGTGCTGGTGCACGACGCGGTGCGCGGCGACGACATCGCCCGAGCGCTCGAGACCGCGCCGCACCGTCCCGACCACATCGTCGTCGTCGGTGGCGACGACGAGGTCGCCGACCACGACCACGACGCGCACGACCCCGACGCGCACGACGACCACGCCGCGCACGCCGCGCGCGTCGCGTTCACCGCGCTCCTCGCCGCCGACCCCGTCACGCCCGCCGAACTCGCCGCGACCGAGCCCCGCAGCACCTACGACGAGACCACCCGGCTCTACACCTCCGGCACCACCGGGCGACCGAAGCCGGTGCCCCTGCCGAGCCTGGTCGAGGTGCTCAGCGCCCACGACGTCGTGATGCACTTCCCACTCAGCCCCTTCGACAAGACGCTCAACATGTCGCCCCTGTTCCACCGTGGCGGCCTGTACTCGGGCGGCCCGAACCCGGTGTTCTACGTCGGCGCCGAGCTCACCACCCTGCGGCACTTCGACGCCGAGCGGGTGCTCGACCTGGTCGAGTCCGAGCGGCTGACGTTCCTGATCGGTGCGCCGCCGAACCTGGTGCAGCTCGCGAACGCGCAAGAGGCCCGGCCCCGCGACCTGTCGTCCCTGCACGGCATCGTCACGATGGGTGCACCGCTCGACCGCGCCGCCGCACTCCGCTACCAGGAGCTCCTGTCCCCGCGGATCTTCAACGGCTACGGAACGACCGAGACCTTCTGGAACACGTTCCTGCGTCCCGAGGACTTCCCCGACGGCGCCGGCTCCACCGGACGAGCATCGACGGACGACGACGTCGCCGTGGTGCGCGTGTACGAGGACCGCCTGGCCGACCCGAGCGACACCGTGCCGAAGGACGGCTCCGAGATCGGCGAGTTCGCGGTCCGGACCGTGAAGTCCGGCTACTCGTACCGCAACCCGGGGCTCGAGGCGGAGAAGTTCGCGAACGGCTGGTTCTACCCCGGCGACCTCGCCACGTGGGACGAGCACGAGCGGGTGACGATCGTCGGCCGCAAGGACGACATGATCATCTCCGGCGGCGAGAACGTCCACCCCGTCCAGGTCGAGGCCGCACTGCAGGAGCACCCGGGCGTCGCCGACTCGATCGTCGTCGGGATCCCGGACGAGCGGTGGGGCGAGGTCGTCACGGCGTACGTGGTCCGTGCAACGGGACGGCTACCGGACGACGACGTCGCGGCCGCCGCCGAGCTCGAGGAGTGGACGGGCTCGCACCCCGGTCTCGCCCGCTACAAGCGGCCGCGGCGGTACCGCTTCGTCGACGAGCTGCCCTACAACGCGACGGGCAAGAAGGTGCACTACCTCGCCAAGGCGACGGCAGCGGAGGACCAGGCGGCGGGCCGACTGCTCGAGCCGTAGCGGGTTCTGCACGTGCGCGGCGCCGGACGGGAGGCCCGTGGCGGCCCCGCCCCGCGCCTCCCGTCCGTCAGCCGGTCGCGTCCACGGCCGTGCCTGCGTGCGTTCTTTCCCATGCCGCGTGCGGTGCTTTGCCGGATCGGGCGTACCTGGTCGAAACTTCCGACCAGGTACGCCCGATTCGGCCAGGTACGCCCACGTGGCCCCGGGCGGCGCGGGGCCACCCGGGCCGGCGCTACGAGTGGCTCGGCGCGTTCCGGGCGAACAGACCCGGCAGCAACCCACCGATCTTCGTCCCGATGCACAGGCTGACGAAGGTCGCCAGGGGCGTCGCGAGGGACTCGGGGTCGAACGTGGCCACCGCCACCAGCCCGACGGTCCCGGGGACGAGCAGCAGGAACGCCGGGAAGAACGACACCGTCGCCGGGATCGCCGGCACGAGCCGCTCGAGCAACCGCGTCGCGACGAACAACAGGGCCGCCGTCGCCCCGGTCGCGACGACGCTCCCCCACACCGGCGTCGTCCCGCTCACCAGGGCGTAGGCGGTGACCATGACGGCCACCGACACGAGCGTCAGCCGCCAGCCCGAGCGGAACACCAGGCCGAGGCCGACCGCCAGGACCACCACTGCGACCCACGACACCCAGTAGGACGGCACGGACTCCCACCCGGCCAGGTCCGTGCCGACGCCGGCGACCTCGCCGACGAGTGCCGCCGAGGACGGGTCGACGTGCAACCCGGTCAGCGCACTGCCCGAGGCGATGCCGGCCGCCATGAAGCCGAGCATGATGAGCCCCTGGACCAGCCGCGAGGACCCGGTCACGATGTCCGCGGCGGTCAGTTCGAGCAGGGCGTTGGTGATGAGGGCACCGGGGACGAACACCGCCACCGGGGCGCACACGGCGAACAGCGGGACCTGCTCGAACCCGGCACCCGCGGCGACGAGTCCGACGATGGCCGTCGACACGAAGGCCGCCAGGAACGGGATGATCGCGACGGCCTCGCGGAAGCGCCGGAGCAGCAGTCCGATGACCCCGACGAGCGCACCGACCAGGAGCGCGAGCAGGATCGCCCACCACGGGCACCGGAACACGACGGCGAGCCCGGCGGAGGTCAGCGCGTTGCCGAGGATCCACGGCAGTGCGGGCGGCGGGACGGTGCCGGCACGGATGGCCCGGACCCGCGCGGGGATCTCGGCGAGGGCGATCGACCCGCTCTCCAACCCGAGCACGACCCGGTTCGCCCGTGCAGCCTGTCGGGACGACAGCTCGACGCCCTCGGCGTTCACGATCGTCGCCGCACCGGTCGAGACCTCGCTCACCATCACGAGCGCCGGCAGCACCCCGATCGCCAGGGTCGGACCGACCCCGGCGGCGTCGCGGGCCTTCTCGAGCGCCGAGCGGACGTCGGTGACGGAGCTGCCCGCGTCGAGCAGCAGTGCACCGAGCGTGCCGAGGAGCATGCCGACGGGGACGGTCTCGCCGTCGACGACCTCGACGTGGGCCTCGGGCCGACGGAGGGCGTTCTGCAGGTTCGCGAGTGCGCTTCCGAGTCCGACCACGCAGGCGATGTTAGCGATCGAGCGTGGCCTCGATGACCACGTTGTCGACCGACGGGGAGCCGTCCGGCCGCTGCAGGCACGTGATGAGCAGGAGCCGGCCGGGCTCGTCCGCCCAGACGTCGGCATCGGCGGCCACGGTCGCCTTCGTGATCCGCTCGGAACCGGTCACCGTCCACCGCGCGTCGCCGATCCGGACGCGGCTGCCGACCGTGACCTCGGAGCGTTGCCCGTCGACGTCGATGAGCAGGTTGCCCGGGCCGATCGCACCGTTCCGCAGCGAGTGCATGACGACGAACACGGTGCCGTCCGCGCGGTCCACCAGCGGGACCCCCAGGTTGCGGACCCGGTAGGCCTCGCTGAACCCCGGCGGCGTGATCTGCCCGTCGACGGCGTCCAGTTCGCCGAGCGGCACCTCGAGCCCGACCGACGGCACCACGAGCTGGACGCCGGTGTCGGCGACCGCGTTCGAGGCAGACGCCGCCGTCCCCGACTCGCCCGGGTCGAGCGTGACCTGCTTGCCGTCGAGCGACGTGCCGGTGATCGCCGTCGGCGATGCGGCTCCGGTGGTCGCGGTGACCACACCGACCACGCCGACGACGAGGGACGCCGCGGCGAGCACGGCGATCGTCCAGAGCAGCGCGGTGCGCGGTCGGGTGGGTGGGGCGGTCATCTTCCGTTCCGGGGTGGTGACGGACGTGTCGGACGGGAGGCGCGCCTCCCGTCCGACACCTGGGTGCCGGGATCCGCGTGGCGGGGTCGACCGCCCCGCGGATCCCGGTGCGTCAGTCCTGCTGGGTGACGCGGCGGCGGTACGCGATGAACGCGACCGAGCCGAGGGCGACGACGCCGAAGGCCGACAGCCCGATCCACGGCAGGGCCGAGGTGCCGGAGACGGTGCCTCCGGTGTTCACGGCTGCGCCGGTGGTGACGGCCGTGGTGGTGTCGATCGGGTCGACGACGACGGTGCCGTCAGCGGTGACCGTGATGGCGAGCGAGACCACGGCGGTGCCGTCCGATGACTCCACCGCGATGGTGTGCGCTCCGGCCGGGGTGTCCGTGGGGATCACGACCGAGGTCGCGAAGGCCCCGTCGGCGTCCGTGGTCACGGTGCCGAGGACGACGGGGTCGCTGTGCAGGACGATCGAGTACACCGTCGCTGCCGGCAGGCCCTCGGCGCGCAGCGGCACCGAGTCGCCGACCGTGAAGGTGGTGGTGCCACCGGTGCTGATCGACGGGGCCGGGGTCGTCGGCGCGGTGGTGGGCTCCGTGGTCGGGCCGGTGGTCGGGCCGGTCGTCGGCTCCGGGGTGCCGGGCTCGCTCGGCTCGGTGGTCGGCTCCGGGGTGCCCGGCTCGCTCGGCTCGGTCGTCGGCTCCGGCGTGCCGGGCTCGCTCGGCTCGGTCGTCGGCTCCGGCGTGCCCGGCTCGCTCGGCTCGGTCGGCTCGGTCGGCTCGGGCGTCACCGGGGTGGTCGGCTCGGGCGTGGGCGTCTCGGCCGCCGTGTACGCGATCGAGATCGGCTGCGGCTTCTTGGCCGCGGCGTCGTTCGCGCCGGACGTGTACCAGTACGAGCTCTGACCGGTCTCGTTCTGGAAGTCGACGAAGTCCGCCGGCCACGAACCCCAGTCGGCGTTCGTCTTGTTCAGGCTCGTCGCCGACGCGGGCTCGACGCCCTGCCAGTCCGGGCTCACGGTGATGCCCGTGCTCGTGACGTCGACGTCGGTGAGGGTGGCGAGGTGCACCGTGCGCGGGGTGAGCGGCGCCCAGCTGCCCCCGTCGCGCGAGGCCGCGTAGCCCGAGACCGTCGCCGTGAGCTCACCCGTGCCGTCCGCTGCGACGTGCAGTTCCGGGTCCTCGGCGGACCAGTAGGTCAGGCCTCCGTAGAACGCGACCGTGAAGCCGCCGTCCCACGCGATGTCCGCGGTGCCGACTGCGGCGTCCACGGTGCCGGTGCCCTCGGCCAGGGTCAGCACGCCGCGGGTGCTCGTCGCCGGGGTGACGGTGGTCCCGTCGCCGGTCTGGCACTTCGTGGCGAAGGTCGGGGTCGAGGTGCCGCCCGCGGCCTTCGGGTAGGCGATCGAGACGTTCCCGGCCGAAGCGGCGTAGCCGGGCGACGGGTTGGTCGCGGTCCACGGAGCCGAGGCACCCGAGTTGCCGGCGACCCCGGCGGACAGGAAGTTGCAGCCGCCGAAGTAGGCGCCGGCGTTGGCCTCGTTGCTGAGGCTCCAGGACAGCGACGCGTCGGTGACGTCGGCGGAGGCGGCGTTCGCGGGGGCGGCGCCGAGCGCGGCGGCCGCGGCGATCGTCGCGCCGAGGGCGACGGCGGTCGCGCCGGCGGCCAGACGCCGGGCGCGAGGAGAGGACAGGTGCATTCGGGTGGTCTCCAAGTTTGGGTAGCCTTACCTAACTCCCTGAGCATAGGGACAGGAGTTAGGTTAGGCAACCCTAAGTTCGATTCAGCCGGATATGTTCGCGCGCGGACCTGGTTCGCGCACGTCAAAGCGACAGTTGTCCGCACGGACGCGCCGTCCTGCCCGCGAAAGCGACGTCGTGCCGCGAACGGTTGGCGGCACGACGTCGCTTTCGCGGGACGCACGCGTGTGACGGACGGGAGGCGCGGTGCGGGCGCGCCACGGGCCTCCCGGCCGGGCTGGGGCCGGTTCACACCCGCCGAAGCGACAGATGCACCCGCGGTCGCGCCGTCTTGCCCGCCATAGCGACGTTGTGCCGCGAGCGGTTGGCGGCAGACTGTCGCTTTCGCGGGACGCGCACGGGTACCCCCGGTGGGACTCGAACCCACAACTCGGCGATTTTAAGTCGCATGCCTCTACCGATTGGGCCACGGGGGCGGGCCGCAACAGCCTACCGATGCGCGAGAGGCGGCCACCCCGAAGGGTGACCGCCTCTCGTGGACTGCTGCTGGGACTACTTGGCGTCGGCCGGGGCCTTCACGGGCTCGGCCTCGTTCGAGACGTCCTTGGCGGGCTCGCCGTACGCCGGGCCGGCGGCACCAGCGGGCTTGCCCTCTTCCGGAGCCGGAGCGGCGGCCGGAGCTGCCGGGGCCTCGGCCGCGGGCTTCGGACGGGACGCGAAGGCCTCGAACGCAGCGCGCGGGGTCTCACGGTCGTCGAGCGACGCGATGTCGCGGCCCAGGAAGAAGCCACCGACCCAGTCGCCGATGACGCGCCACTTGCGCTCCCACGACGGCATCGCCATGCCGTGGTAGCCGCGGTGCGCGCCCCACGCCAGGAAGCCCTTCATGGCGAACTTGCCGGACTGGAACACGCCGATGCCGAGACCGAGGCCCGCGACGGCGCCGAGGTTCTCGTGCTTGTAGTCGGTCGTGGCCTCGCCACGGATGGTCGCGACCAGGTTCTTCGCGAGCTGCTTCGCCTGACGGACGGCGTGCTGGGCGTTCGGCACGCAGAAGCCGCCGACGCCACCACCGGTGAGGTCCGGCACGGCTGCGACGTCGCCACAGGCCCATGCGTCCGCGATCACGCCGTTGTCGTCGACGACGCGCAGGTCGGGCTGCACGCGGATGCGACCGCGCTGCTCGAGCGGGAAGTCGGTGCCCTTGACCATCGGGTTCGCCATGACACCGGCGGTCCAGATGATGAGGTCGGACTCGATCTTCTCGATCGCGCCGTCGCTCGTCTTGAGCTCGCAGACGCCACCGACGGCCGAGGCCAGCTGGGTCTCGAGGTGCACGTTCGCACCGCGCTGCGCCAGGTTCTTGAGCACCCAGTGCGAGGTCTCGAGCGAGACCTCGGGCATGATGCGGCCCATCGCCTCGACCAGGTGGAAGCGCGTCTCGTCGAAGGAGAGCTGCGGGTAGCTCTTCAGCAGGTCGGTGACGAAGGAGCGGAGCTCGGCGAACACCTCGATGCCGGCGAAGCCACCACCGACGACGACGACGGTCAGCAGGCGGTCACGCTCGGGACCGGCCGGCAGGTTCGCCGCCTTGTGGAAGTTCGTGAGGATCTTGTCGCGGATCGCCGCGGCTTCCTCGATCGTCTTGAGGCCGATGGCCTCGTCCGCGACACCCGGGATCGGGAACGTGCGGGACACCGCGCCGGCGGTCATGACGATCTGGTCGTAGGACTCCTCCCACGCCTCGCCCTCGGTCGGCGTGATCGTGGCGGTCTTCGTCGCGTGGTCGACCTTGGTGACCTTCGCGGTGACGACGCGGGTGTTCTTGAGGTGGCGGCGGTGCGAGACGACCGCGTGACGCGGCTCGATCGAACCGGCAGCGACCTCGGGCAGGAACGGCTGGTACGTCATGTACGGCAGCGGGTCCACCATGACGACCTCGGCTTCGCCCTGGCGAAGGTGCTTCTCGAGCTTCCATGCGGTGTAGAAACCGGCGTAACCGCCGCCGACGACGAGGATCTTGGGCACGGGGGATGATCTCCTTGGATGGGGGTTTCGGAGTCGAGTCAGACTTCGCCGCCACCCGCCCCGACTCCAGCGTCTGCACCGTCATCATACGCCCGGCACTCACACCGGGAGGGCGACCAGTCCGCGCGCTCGAGCGCGAGGTCACCGATGGGGTTGACGCCGGGTCCGGCGGCGAGGGCGTGACCGACGAGGGCGTGCAGGCACTTCACACGGGTGGGCATGCCACCGGCGCTGATGCCGACGATCTCGTCGACGTGCTCGATCGACTCGCGATCGGCCAGGTAGGACTCATGGGCCGCGAGGTACGCGGCCGCGGTGGTGTCGTCCTCGAGCAGTGCTGCCAGCTCCGGCATCACCTGGTTGGCCTCGAGGGTGCTGACCGCAGCGGTGGCCGCGGGGTGGCACAGGTAGTAGAACGTCGGGAACGGGGTGCCGTTCGACAGTCGGGGCTTCGTGGAGACGACCGTGGGGTTGCCACAGACGCACCGTGCCGCGATCCCGATGACGTCGCGTGCCGGTCGGCCGAGCTGCGCCGACACGACCTGGACGTCGCGGTCGGAGGGCGGGTCGAAGGGAGGGGTCGTCACGGGAACGTGAGCCTACCGGAGACCCGGTACCCCGCGCACCGTCGCGCCGGACGGGTCCGGTTCGGTGCTACTTGCTCTCGCCGGTGCCCGAGACGTCCGGGGCCACGAGGTCGGCAGCGGTCTCGTCGGTGAGCCCGGACTGCAGCACCGAGGACAGCATCGCCTGCACCCAGTCCACCTTCGGCGTCTGGACCTTCGTGCTGACGGGCGTGCCGGAGTCCGTCGTCGGCGTGGTCTCGGCCTTGCGGTCCTCGGCCCCCATCACGAGGTAGCTCTCCTCGCCCGGGTACACGTAGAGCAGGCGGTCGCGCGCCTGCGCCTCGATGTACGCGGGGTCGTCCCAGCGGGCGACGTCCTTCTTCTTCTGCGTGACGTCGGCCTTCTGGCTCGCGACCTCACGCTGCTGCTGGGCGATCTGCTCCTGCTGCTGGATGAGCGTGCGGAGCGACGGGGCGAGCACCACGACGAAGAGCACGATGATCGCGAGCATCAGCAGGCTGAACCCGGAGAAGTGGATCGAGCGGTACCAGGGCTGCGCCGACGTGCTGCCGTCGGGCATCGCCACGGGGACGCGGCGGACGCGGGGCTTCTGGCTGGGCACGTCCCGACGATAACCCGACCGACGCGGTGGGAGCGCCCGGCACGCGGCCGTTCGGTGGCCTCTCAGCGACTCGCGTCGTCCGATCGCTCCGGCCGGGAGGCGCGGCTCCGGTCCGCATCGTCCGGCCCGTGCCGGGAGTGGTCACGACACACCGCCCGGCGTGCGTCCGGCGGTCACGTCCCGTCGGATGAGTCCGCGCCGGCCGACGTCTCCCGACCGCTCGACGCCGCGCACACGACGAGACGCCGTCCTCCCGGAGGAGGACGGCGTCTCGGTGGTGCTGGTGCTACTGGCCCGGGTGGTTACAGGGCAGCGGCGCGCGGGAAGGCCGAGCGACCGGCGTACACCGCGGCGTCGCCGAGCTCTTCCTCGATGCGGAGCAGCTGGTTGTACTTCGCGACGCGGTCCGAACGAGCCGGTGCACCGGTCTTGATCTGACCACCGTCGACCGCGACCGCGATGTCCGCGATCGTGGTGTCCTCGGTCTCGCCGGAGCGGTGCGACAGGATCGAGGTGAGGCCGTGACGGTGCGCGAGCGAGACCGCGTCGAGGGTCTCGGTGAGCGTGCCGATCTGGTTGACCTTCACCAGGATCGAGTTCGCGGCCTTCTCGTCGATGCCCCGCTGCAGACGCTTCGGGTTGGTGACGAACAGGTCGTCGCCGACGATCTGGACCTTGTCGCCGAGCTCGGCGGTCAGGTGCGACCAGCCTTCCCAGTCGTCCTCGGCCAGCGGGTCCTCGATCGTGACGAGCGGGTAGTTCGCGACGAGGTCGGCGAAGTACGCGGTGAACTCCTGGCTCGAGAGCTGCTTGCCCTCGAACGAGTACTTGCCGTCGTGGAAGAACTCGGTGGACGCGACGTCGAGGCCGACGGCGATGTCCTTGCCCGGGGTGTAGCCGGCCTTCTCGATCGCGGTCAGCAGGAAGTCGAGCGCCGCACGGTTCGACGCGAGCTCCGGCGCGAAGCCGCCCTCGTCGCCGAGGCCGGTCGCGAGGCCCTGCTTCTTCAGCTCGCCCTTGAGGGCGTGGTAGGTCTCGACGCCCCAACGGAGCGCCTCGGAGAACGACTCGGCGCCGTACGGCACGAGGAAGAACTCCTGGATGTCGACGTTGGTGTCCGCGTGGGCACCGCCGTTGACGACGTTCATCAGCGGAACGGGCAGCGTGTGCGCGTTCGGGCCGCCGAGGTAGCGGAACAGCGGCAGGTCAGCCGAGTCGGCAGCGGCACGGGCCACGGCGAGCGAGGCACCGAGGATCGAGTTCGCGCCGAGACGGGACTTGTTCTCGGTTCCGTCGAGCTCGATGAGCGCGGCGTCGACGAGGCGCTGGTCGGTGGCGTCGAAGCCCTCGAGCGCCGGGCCGATCTCGTCGAGGACGGCGTCGACGGCCTTGAGCACGCCCTTGCCGCCGTAGCGCGAGGCATCGCCGTCGCGGAGTTCGTACGCCTCGAACGCGCCGGTGGAGGCACCGGAGGGGACGAGCGCGCGGGACACGACGCCGTCGTCGAGGAGGACCTCGACCTCGACCGTCGGGTTGCCTCGGGAATCGAGGACTTCGCGTGCGCCTACGGCATCGATCAGGGCCACGGGGTACTCCCTACACATTGGTTGTGGTGTTTGCGGGACCGATCCTAGCGAGCCGAGGTGAACACGACGTCGACCGTGACGCCCGGTGTGGACAACTCAGTCGAGCGGGCGGAACTCCACACCCTCGAGCGACGTCGTGTCGGCGCCGACGGTCGCGAAGGCGGAGAACCCCTGCGCGGCCAGACCGGCGAGCAGGTTCTTCGTGTTCTTGGTGCGCCGTTCGAGCCGCACGCGCCGGTGCGATGCGAGCGCCTCGGTCTTGAGGGCCGCGAGCCGGACCGGGTCGACGTCCTTGTCGTAGACGAGCACCACGGCGTCCGACTCGGCGGACTCCGGGAGTGTCACGAGGTCGACCAGGCGCTCGAAGCCCAGCGAGAAGCCGACCGCGGGGACGTCCTGCCCGAGGAACCGACCGATCATGCCGTCGTACCGACCGCCGCCGCCCAGGCTGTAGCCGAAGTCGGGGTGCGCGACCTCGAAGATCGTGCCGGTGTAGTAGCCCATGCCGCGCACGAGCGTCGGGTCGAAGCGCAGGTCGACGCCGGGCAGCGCTTCCCGCAGGCGCAGCAGGTCGGCGAACGCCTCGGCGTCGAGCCACGCAGCCCCCTCGACCGAGGTCCAGTCCGCGGCCTCGAGCGAACGGATGGTGTCCTCGAGCCCCGGCAGCTCCTGTCCGACGGTGCTGCGGAGCTCGGCGGCGACGCCGTCCGGGCCGATCTTGTCGAGCTTGTCGACCGTGATGAGTGCGCGGTCGGCGGCAGCGGGGTCCGCGATGCCCCACGACGCCAGCAGGGTCAGCAGGATCCGCCGGTCGTTGATGCGGATCGTGGTGCCGGTCACCCCGAGCGCGTCGAGCGCGGCGGTCGTGGCGCGGATGAGCTCGATCTCGGCCAGCTGCCCGGGCTCCCCCAGGATGTCGATGTCGCACTGCACGAACTGGCGGTAGCGCCCCTTCTGTGGACGCTCGGCGCGCCAGACCGGCGCGATCTGCACCGATCGGAACACCGAGGGCAGCTCGGCGCGGTGCGAGGCGTAGAACCGGGCGAGCGGCACGGTCAGGTCGAACCGGAGCCCGAGGTCAGCGAGGTCGAGCGGCGCCTGGGCAGCCTGCAGGTCCTCGGTGCTGAGCCCGCGCTTCATGACCGCGAACGCCAGCTTCTCGTTGTCGCCGCCGAGCCCGGAGTGCAGCCGCGCGGCGTCCTCGACCACGGGGGTCTCGATCTCGTCGAACCCGTGCCGCGAGTAGACGTCACGGACGACACCGAGCACGTGCTCGCGTCGGGCCTTGTCCGCCGGGAGGAAGTCGCGCATGCCACGGGGTGCCGTCACGGTCGTCGCCATGGCGTCAAGTCTGGCAGATGCGCATCGACGAGTTGCGCGGCATGCGTCCTACTGGCATACTGCATTCAGTACCTCGGTTCGGAGCGTGCCTGATCCACTCTCCGGACCGATCGCGTGGGCACCGTGCTGCAGTGTGCCCCGCGACCCGAGCGGGTTCTGCGTGCACACCTCTCCCTGGGGGTGTGCCCACCCGCTCACGGGCGCCCTCCTTTTTCGGGTTAGGAGGGCGCCCTTCTCTTTGCCCGCGCACACACCCTGCGGCTCCCCGCGCACTCACTCCGCGGCGCGGCCGGCTTCCTCGAGCGCAGCGACCGCCACGCGGAGACTCGCGACCGGGTCGATCCCGTCCCGCACCGCTCCGGCGACCTCTTCCAGCATCGCGATCCCCCACGCCGGGTCCACCGCCCCCGCACCGTCGGCCGGTGCCGGCGACCCGACCGATGCCCGAGCGGTCCCCGCTCCGGGTGCCGCAGTTGACGTGGCGGACGCGCCGCGGGCCTCCCGGTCAGCGACCGAGCCGAACGCGGCGGACGCGGCGGACTCGGCGGGCGCGGCGGGCGCGGCGGCCACGACCGACGCGACGGCCGTGTCGGCCGCACCGTGCTCCTCCAGGCGCTCCAGCAGCTTGACGGCCCGCTCCAGTGGCGGCATCGCGCGCGGGACGCCGTCGAGCGCGCTCGTCCGGGCCGACTTCTCCGCCGCCTTCGCAGCACGCCACACCCGGACCACGTCGTCGACGGTGTCCGCGGTCTCGTCGCCGAACACGTGCGGGTGTCGGCGGACCATCTTGTCGCGGACCCCGGCGGCGACGTCCTCCAGGGTGAACTCCCCCGCGCGTTCGGCGATCCCGGCGTGCAGGACGACTTGGTACAGGACGTCGCCGAGCTCCTCGCGGACGTCGTCCGGGTCGCCGTCGTCGATGGCGTCGACGAGTTCGTAGGACTCCTCGACCGCGTAGCGCGCGAGCGTGGCGTGGGTCTGCGCACGGTTCCAGACGCAACCCCCGTCCTCGGCGAGCAGGCGGTCGACGACGGTGACGAGGTCCGGTACGGCGGTCATCGCGCCATCGTCTCACCCACGTATGCTGGTCGTGGTGTGTCGGGAAGTCTGGTCGACGGACTACCACCCGACCCCTCGAGACGGAGATCCATGTCGTCCCTCGTCCGCTCCCCCCGCTTCAGCGCCATCGCGCTCCTGACCGCCGCCGTGCTCGGCCTGGTCGTCGCGAACTCTCCGGTCGGCCCTGGCCTCGAACGGCTGCTCGACGCGCACCTGCCGCTCGGTGCCGTCGGCCTCGACCTGTCGATCGCGCACTGGATCAGCGACGGCCTGCTGGCGGTGTTCTTCCTGCTCGTCGCGATCGAGCTGAAGCAGGAGCTCGTCGACGGTGAGCTGTCGAACCCCAAGACCGCGATCATCCCCGCCATCGCGGCGGTCGGCGGCGTGCTCGTGCCGGCGGGCATCTTCCTGCTCGTCACCGCTGGCACGCAGTACACGCACGGCTGGCCGATCCCGACGGCGACCGACATCGCGTTCGCCCTCGGTGTCCTGGCGATGTTCGGTCGCGGGCTACCGAGCGGCATCCGGGTGTTCCTGCTCGCACTCGCGGTGCTCGACGACCTCATCGCGATCATCATCATCGCCGTCGTGTTCGCGCACGACACCGACTTCCTGGCCCTCGCCGGTGCCGTCGTCACGCTCGCGGTGTTCTGGCTGCTCGGCCGGATGCTCCGTCCGGGGCGCAACGGGCAGACGCTGCTCATCGTGGCGATGGTCGTGGTCGGGCTCCTGACGTGGTGGCTCGTCTACCACTCCGGCGTGCACGCCACGATCGCCGGCGTCGCGCTCGGCCTCGTGCTCCCCCGGCGTCCGGGCCACACCCTGCACGAGAACGTCGAGCCGTGGTCCAACGCGATCGTGCTGCCGGTGTTCGCGTTCGCGTCGGCCGCGGTGGTCATCCCCGCCGTCGGCATCGGCGAGCTCTCCCCCACGTTCTGGGCGGTCGTCATTGCGCTGCCGGTCGGCAAGGTCATCGGGATCACGCTGTTCGGCGTCGTCGCCACACGCCTCTTCCGCTCACCGGGGCGGTCGTCGTTGTCGTTCTTCTCGATCATCACCGTCGGGGTGCTCGGCGGGATCGGCTTCACGGTCTCGCTGCTCATGAACGAGCTCGCGTTCGCCCGGAACGAGGAGATCCTCGACGAGGGCGTGCTCGCCGTGCTCGTCGGCTCGGGCATCGCCATCGTCGCGTCAGCGGTCGTGGTCACGCTCCGGGCGCGGGCGTACCGCGGGCGGCGCGAGCTGTCCGAGGCCGAGGCGACCGAGTAGCGGGGCGCGGTTCCGGGCCCGCACCACCTTTGCGACGATCCACGCGTCGATCGACGCGTGGATCGTCGCGGACAGCGTGCGCGCGGTGGACGCGCCCACGAGCGGACGGGAGGCACGGTGCCAGCCCGCACCGTGCCTCCCGTCCGTCGCCGCTCGCGACCACTGCGCTCCTTACGCGGCCGGCGCCTCCGCCGGCGTCGTCGCGCCGTACACGGCGGTGAGGATGCTCTCGACCCACTGGATCAGGGCGTCGTCCGGCAGCGCCTGGTCGTGCGGCCGCGGCATCGGGATGCTCGCCGCGTTCTGCTGCGGGAACCACTTCGCGCCCGGGAACATCCGCTTGAGCCGCACCTGCGACGAGTCGGCGAGCTCCTTGCCCGCCACGCGCAGGTTCGAGCCCATGACGACCACGTCGGACAGGCCGACCTGCTGCGCCATCCGACGCAGGCGGGAGACCTCGACCAGCGTCTGCACGGCCTGCGGCGGCTGCCCGTAGCGGTCGGTGAGCTCGTCGAGCACCATGTCGATGGCGTCCTGCTGCGCCGTCGGGGCCGAGGCCGCTGACAGCTTCTGGTAGGCCTCGAGCCGGAGTCGTTCGGACTCGACGTAGTCCTCGGGGATGTGCGCATCGACCGGGATCTCGAGTCGGAGCTCGGTCTGCCCCTCGGCCACGTCACCGCGGAACTGCGAGACGGCCTCGCCGATCATCCGGAGGTACAGGTCGAACCCGACGCCCGCGATGTGCCCGGACTGCTCGCCGCCGAGCAGGTTGCCGGCGCCGCGGATCTCGAGGTCCTTCATGGCGACCTGCATGCCCGCGCCGAGCTCGTTGTTCGCCGCGATGGTCTCGAGGCGGTCCTGTGCGGTCTCGGACAGGGGCTTCTCGGAGTCGTACAGGAAGTACGCGTACCCGCGCTCGCGCCCTCGGCCGACACGACCACGCAGCTGGTGGAGCTGCGACAGCCCGTACTTGTCGGCCTTGTCGATGATCAGCGTGTTCGCGTTCGCGATGTCGAGACCGGTCTCGATGATCGTCGTCGACACGAGGACGTCGAACCGGCGCTCCCAGAAGTCGACCATGACCTGCTCGAGGGTGCTCTCGGACATCTGCCCGTGTGCCACGGCGATGCGGGCGTCCGGCACGATCTCGGCCAGGTGCGCGGCGACGCCCTGGATGTCCCGCACGCGGTTGTGCACGTAGAACACCTGGCCCTCGCGCAGCAGCTCGCGGCGGATCGCGGCGGCCACCTGCAGGTCGGACTGCGGCCCCACGAAGGTCAGGATGGGGTGGCGGTCCTCGGGCGGGGTCGCGAGGGTCGACATCTCGCGGATGCCCGTGACCGCCATCTCGAGTGACCGCGGGATCGGGGTCGCCGACATCGCCAGGACGTCGACGTTCGTCTTGAACTTCTTCAGCTGGTCCTTGTGCTCGACGCCGAACCGCTGCTCCTCGTCGATGATGACGAGCCCGACGTCCTTGAAGGTGATGCCCTGCGACAGGATCCGGTGGGTCGCGATGACGATGTCGACGGTGCCGTCGGCGAGCCCGGCGATGGTCTCCTTCGACTCCTTCTCGGACTGGAACCGGCTCAGGGCGCGCAGGTGCACGGGGAACCCGGCGAAGCGCTCCTGGAACGTCTCCATGTGCTGGCGGACGAGCAACGTCGTCGGCACGAGCATGACGACCTGCTTGCCGTCCTGCACCGCCTTGAACGCGGCGCGGATCGCGACCTCGGTCTTGCCGTAGCCGACGTCGCCCGAGAGCAGGCGGTCCATCGGGATGGGCCGCTCCATGTCCCGCTTGATCTCGTCGATCGTGGTGAGCTGGTCGGCGGTCTCGGCGAACGGGAACGCCTCTTCCAACTCGCGCTGCCACGGGGTGTCCGGGCCGAACGCGTGCCCCTTCGACGCCATCCGCGCCGAGTACAGCTTCACCAGGTCGACGGCGATGTCGCGGACGGCCTTGCGGGCCTTCGACTTCGCGGCGGACCAGTCCGAACCGCCCATCTTCGACAGGGTCGGTGACTCGCCACCGACGTACCGCGAGAGCTGGTCGAGCTGGTCGGTCGGGACGAAGAGCTTGTCGCCGGGGTAGTTCCGCTTCGACGGCGCGTACTCGAGCACGAGGTACTCGCGCTGCGTCTTCACCGCGTTGCGGCCGCCGGAACTGACCTCGCGGCTCACCAGTTCCACGAACTTGCCGATGCCGTGCGTCGCGTGCACGACGACGTCGCCCGGCTTGAGCTGCAGCGGGTCGACCACGTTCTTGCGACGGCTCGCGAGCTTCTTGACGGTGCGCGCGCCCTGCTGGACGCTCCGGCCGTAGAACTCCGCTTCGCTGAGCACGACGATGCGCGGATC
The DNA here is from genome assembly GCF_003814955.1 of Curtobacterium sp. PhB137. Taxonomy (NCBI): domain Bacteria; kingdom Bacillati; phylum Actinomycetota; class Actinomycetes; order Micrococcales; family Microbacteriaceae; genus Curtobacterium; species Curtobacterium sp. PhB137. Next base: position 42,038 of record NZ_RKQO01000009.1, read on the forward strand.
CGGGATGGCGAAGCCGTGCTCGACGGTGGCGGTCGTGACGATGGCGACACCCGGTTCGGGAGGCGCGGGCAGGGCTTCGGCACGGGCTGCGACCCCGGCGTCGGCGAGGACCTGCACCGCCCGCTCGACCAGACCCTGGCCCTGGGCGGTCACCACGACCGCCCACCCGTCATCGGTGAGCGCCTTGACGTGCGCGATCGCGCCGTCGGCGCTGCCCGCGAAGCTCGGTACTGCCTCGGCACGGACGCGGATGTACTCCCCCGCCTCGGCTGCTGCCTCGGCGTCGGTGAGCACGCGTGCCGTGTCGCCTTCGTCGAGACCGGAGTCGAACGGCGACACCGTCCACCAGGTGCGCTGGCCGCGGGTGTTCTTGAGCTGCTGCACGGTCAGGAAGTTGCCGGCGTCGAGGTCGATCGGCGCCTGGGCCCCGGCGACCGCGGCGCTCCACGCGGCCTGCAGGAACTCGGTGTTCGTCTCGGCCAGGCTGTTCGCGCGACCGTTCACCCGCTCGGGCGAGAACACCGCGATGGTGGCGTCCTCGGGCAGGTACGAGGTCATCGGGACGAGGTCCTGCACGAGCGCGGGGGCGAGGGACTCCATGCCCTCGACCGGGATCCCCTCGGCGATCTTCGCGAGCATCTGGGACAGGTTCGGGAACTCGTGGAGCATCTCGCGCGCCCGCTGCCGGACGTCGTCGCTGAGCAGGAGTTCGCGCGAGGCGGTGAGTTCGACCGAGCCGAGGTCGTCCTCGGTCGTGCGCTGGTCGGCGACCGAGAACGCCTTGACGGCCTCGATCTCGTCGCCGAAGAAGTCGACGCGGACGGGGTGGTCCGCGGTGGGCGGGAAGACGTCGAGGATGCCGCCGCGCACCGCGAACTCACCGCGCCGCGTGACGAGGTCGACGCGGGCGTAGGCCATGTCGACGAGCTTCGCGGCGATGGCGGCCAGGTCGTTGCCGCGCGAGTCGGTGCGCAGCACGACGGGTGCGAGCGAGGTCAGGTTTGCGGCGATCGGCTGCAGCGCTGCGCGGACGCTCGCCACGACGATGGTGGTGCGGCGGTCGGCGGCGTCGGCGGCGGACCAGGACGCGAGCCTGCGGAGCGTCGCGATGCGGGTGCCGACGGTCTGGGCACTCGGGCTGAGCCGTTCGTGCGGCAGGGTCTCCCACGCCGGGAACTCGAGGACGTCGGCGTCGGGGACGTAGCTGCCGAGGGCGTCGCGGACCGCTTCGGCTTCACGCCCCGTCGCCGTGATGACGAGCACGCACTGCGGCCCGTTCCGCTCGGCGAGCAGCGCCCCGAGCAGCGGGACCCGCAGGCCGTCGACGACCGAGAAGTCGGCGTCACGAGGCGCGGCACGGAGCACGCGATCGAACGCGGAGGCGCGCGAGAGCGCAGGGATGATGCCCGAGATCGTCACTCAGGAGATGGTACCGGCCCCCACCGACACCGCCCGCGTGGTGCGCGACGGGCGAACACGGCCGGGATCGACCAGCGCGGTCAGGACGGCGCGTGCACCCGCTGCTGCGCGGCGACGAGTCCGACCTCGGCGATCGCCTCGACCGCGTCCGCGGCGTCGGCCAGCAGGATGGGCAGCGACTTCTTCTCGGCTGCGGAGAAGTCACGCAGCACGTAGTCGGCAGGGTCCTGACGACCGGGCGGACGACCGATGCCGACCCGGACGCGCGAGAACTCGTTCGTGCCGGTGGCCTTGATGATGTCGCGCAGCCCGTTGTGCCCGCCGTGACCCCCGCTGCCCTTGAGGCGGACGGTGTCGAACGGCAGGTCGAGCTCGTCGTGCACGACGACGAGGTCGGCCGGGGTGGCGCTGTAGAACCCGAGGACCGACGAGACCGGTCCGCCGGAGGTGTTCATGAACGAGCCGGGCTTCGCGAGCACCAGGCGCGGTCCGCCGGGCACCAGGCGCCCCTCGGCGACCTGGTTCGGCGTCTTGTGCTTCTTGAACCGCGCACCCATGCGGGAGGCGAGTTCGTCGAGGACCATCTGGCCGACGTTGTGCCGGTTGCCGGCGTAGTCGGGCCCGGGGTTCCCGAGTCCGACCACGACCAGCGTTCGATCCGCCACAGCGTCGACCAGATGTCTTCGAAGGGGTGTTACTCGGAGTCGACCGGCTCGGAGCCGCCCTCGGCACCGGCTTCGGCACCGGCCTCGGCCGAGGCCTCGTCCGCAGCGTCGTCGTCAGCGGTGCCACGCGGGGTGACGATCTGCACGACGAGCGCCTCACCGTCGGTCTCGAGCTCGGCGCCCTCGGGGAGGGTGAGCTCGGCGGCCGTGATCTGCGTGCCGTCCTCGAGGCCCTCGACGTCGACGACGACGTGCTCCGGGATGTCGGTCGCGAGGACCAGCAGGGAGACGGTGTTCAGGTCCTGCACGTGGATCGTGCCGGAGAAGGACTCGCCCTCGATGACGACGGGCACGTCGACCGTGACCTTCTCGCCGCGGCGCAGGACCACGAGGTCGATGTGCTCGATGATCTGGCGCACCGGGTCACGCTGGACGTCCTTGACGAGGGCGAGCTGGGCAGCACCCTCGATGTCGAGGTCGACGACCGCGTTGGCGGTACGGACGAGCAGCATGGTCTCGTGACCGGGCAGCGAGATGTGCTTCGGCTCGGTGCCGTGGCCGTAGACCACTGCCGGGATCTTGTCGGCGGCGCGGAGCTTGCGCGCTGCACCCTTGCCGAACTTGGTGCGGACGTCCGCTGCGAGCTTCGTGTAGTCGGCCATGGTGCCTCCTGGTCTCGGGGGTCGACACCGGCGGTCCGGCATCGTGGGGGTCTGTGGTGTTGCAACTCGAACGCGTGCACGCGTGAGGAACGTTCCCTGGGCTGGGCCGGGTCTCCCACCGCGTCGATCACGGCCGCTGTCGCGGCCCTCGCCGAAGTCAATCACCGACTCTACCAGCACCCGCCGGGCGTGTCGTGCCTCAGTGCCCCGCGGCTACCGCCTCCTTCGGCACCTTGAGGAACGACAGCACCACGAAGGCGAGGACGTAGAGGCCGACGAACGTCCAGACCACGCCACCGGGGCCACCCCACGGCAGGACGGCGCTGACCACGGCGTTGCCGAGGAAGGTCGCACCACCGGCCGCCGTGGCGTACATGGCCATCGCGGCACCGCGACGCTCCTCGCCGGCGAAGGCGGGGACGATCGCGCCCATGGGTGTGAACCCGGCGAGCATGATGCCGAACACCGTCCCCGCGGCGGTGGCGAGCCAGAAGCCCCACTCGGAACCGGCCGGCACCAGGTGCGGGACGTACCACCAGGCCAGCAGCCCGATCGCCGAGGCGCCGATGCCGAACCACTTGACGGTGCGGATCCAGCCGATGCGGTCACCGAGGGCACCGAAGAAGGCGTTGAACAGGATGTTGCCGGCGTAGACGATCACCGTCATCGTGAGCCACTTCGACTGGCCCCACCCGAGCTCGGTGCCGATGATCGCCGGCATGATCACGAACATGCCGAACTCGGGCGCCGTGTTGACGAGCCGGATCAGGACGGCGAGCAGGACCTTGGGGCGCGTGATGCAGACCTCGATGCCGCTGGCGATGACCCGTGCGGCGGAGTGCGAGCGCGGGGCGATGCGGCCGAGCCCGGTCCGCTCGTGCACGCCGAACCGGATGATCACCCAGCCGGCCACGACCAGGACGAGCGACAGGGCCATCGACCACGTCTCACCCGTGTGGCCGCCACCGAACGCGGGGATGCTGCCGATCGCGATGAGCGAGCCGAGCGTCGGCAGGCCACCGGTGAAGACGACGTAGAACCAGCCGACGGCCGTGGCGTTCCGGTCGCGCGCCACGGTGTGGTTCACCCAGCAGAGGAACGAGAAGGCGAACAGCGGGAAGCCGAGTCCGCGCAGGAAGTACGTCAGGGCGATCAGCCCGACCGACCCGGTGGGCAGTGCCGCGAGGAACGCGACCTGGAACACCACCCACAGGACGGCCCCGATCGTCATGACGCGGCGCGGGCCCCACAGCTCGGAGAGCACGCCGGCGAAGTAGGACGCCACCAGGACGGCGACGCCGTAGATGCCGATCACCATCGCGGCGCTGTCCGTACCGCCCGAGCCGAGAGCCGCGGCGATGTGCGGGGCGATGAAGTTCGACTCGATGCCGTCGCCCGTCATGAAGACGAGGACACCGAGGAAGCCCCAGCGCAGCGGGTGCGGGATGCCGAGGCGGGCGATGAAGCCCTCGCGCCCGGCAGACGGTGGTGCGGTGGAAGGTGGGGCGGTCGTCACGCCGTTCGGCGGGGTCAGGGTCGTGGTGCGGTTGGTGCGGGGTTCCGACATGTGTCGTCTCTCCTGGAGGGGCCCCGGAGTGCTCGACCCGGCATCGCGGCATGTCTCCGGGGTGCGCCGCGCGCCACGCACCCGACCGCCCGCGCAGTGGCTGCGGGCGGTCGGGGCGTCGGCGATGATGCGAGTCCTGTACCCGGGGCGCCCCGTGCTGGTGCGGCGACGGATCCCGGCGGACCATCGCCGGCCCGAAGCATGGTGTCCGACGTTAGACCGCTCCAACGCCACTCGTCAAGAACGACAACTGTTGTGTAACGATCGGCGGTCGTGCCGCGCGGAGGGAGTCGTTCCGGGCGTAGTGGGTCGTTCCGGGCATAGGTGGTCGTTCCTTTCGGCCGAGTACGCCCGATTCGACCTTCCATCGCGCGCGTGATGGGAAGGAACGCTCCGCGAGGCTCAGCGGCCGAGGCTGCGCCGGTGCTCCTGGGCAGCCGCCAGCAGCTCGCGGGCGTCGTTGCTCGTCGCCTCGGCGGCGTCGCGAGCACGTTCGAGGGCCTCGATCTCCGCGGTCGCCCGATCGAGCTCGCGCTGCAGGTCGGCCCGGCGCTCCTCGGCCTGCTCGAGGTCCGCCTCCGCGGCGTCGACTGCGGCATCGGCGTCGCGCGACTCGCTCCGGGCGGCGGTCTCCGCCTGGCGTGCGGCCTTCCGCTCAGCGGCCGGGTCACGCTTGGGCTCGGGCTGGGCGTCCGGCTCCGGTCCGTCCTGGGGTTCCGTCTCCGTCGACCGGGAGGCACGGCTCGCCTTCCGCGCGCCCCTCGCCTGGGTGATCGGGATGGGTGGGGCATCGCTGCCGGACCAGGCGTCCGGCACCGCGTCCGGGTCCGCGAGCGCCCCGTCCAGGTCGACCGCGTCGAACCCCACGCTCTCCAAGGGCGTCACGAGCAGCCCCGAACGCACAGCGGCGCCTGCGTGCGGATCGGCCATCGCCGCTTCGATCGTCGCCCGCACCTGTGCCAGCACCGCCGCCGTCACCGGGTGTCCGGCGTCCGAGGCGAGGTCGGCCCCGGCCTGCGCCAGCGCCTCGATCACCTCGGAGCGTTGCTGTCGGAGTGTCCGGATCGCTCCAGGGTCGGCGTCGGCCTGGGCCTTGCGGAGGGCTGGCCCGAGGTCGACCGCGTCGTCGAGGGCGCCGTCGTGCGCGAGCAGGTCCACGACCCACGCTGCCGGTGCCGGCTTCCGGAGCTTCCCGATCGCCGCCGCCAGGTCGCGGTCGTCCTTCCGGACCGCGCGCTGGCGGGCCGTGCGCTCGGCGACGAAGTCCCCCGGCGCGACGAGCAACAGCTCCCTGGCGACGTCCGCGAACTCCATGCCCCCAGCTTGCCCGCTACCAGTCGTGGACGGTGCCGTCGGCCAGACGGTTGAACGGCAGGTAGGCCTGCTCGTACGGGTACTTGCCGGCCTCGTCGACGTCGAGGCTGACCCCGAGGCCGGGCTCGTCACCGGGGTGCAGGTAGCCGTCCGTGAAAGTGAAGGTCTGCTGGAACACCTGGTTCGTCTGCGGCCCGTGCTGCATGTACTCCTGGATGCCGAAGTTGTGGATCGCCATCCCGAGGTGCATCTGGGCGGCCAGACCGACGGGCGAGATGTCGGTCGGCCCGTGGAACCCGGACTTGATCTGGTACATCGCGGCGTAGTCCATCGTCTTCTTGAGCGGGGAGATGCCACCCATGTGCGTGACCGCTCCGCGGACGTAGTCGATGAGCTGGTCGCGGATGATGTCCTTGAAGTCCCAGATCGTGTTGAAGACCTCGCCGATCGCGAGCGGCGTGGTGGTGTGCTGCCGGACGAGCTTGAGTGCCTCTTGGTTCTCGGCGGGGGTGCAGTCCTCGAGCCAGAACAGGTCGTAGGGCTCGAGCGACTTGCCGAGCTTCGCGGCCTGCAGCGGGGTCATCCGGTGGTGCCCGTCGTGCAGGAGCGGCAGTTCGGGTCCGAACTCGTTGCGGACGGCCTCGAACACGGTGGGGACGTGGCGCAGATAGGCGCGCGTGTCCCAGTCCTCCATGGCGGGGAAGGCCCCTCGTTGCGCCGGCTCGAAGTCGTACCGGACGCCCTCGTTGCCCTCGGTGGTCTTGTTCGACGCGATGCCGTAGATGCTCTCGAGACCGGGGACGCCGGTCTGCACGCGGATCGAGCGGTAGCCCTCCTCCTGGTGCTCGCGGATCGAGTCGAACAGCTCGGGGAGTTCCTTGCCGGAGGCGTGCCCGTACGCCATCAGCCCGGTGCGCGAGGCGCCACCGAGCAGCTGGTAGAGCGGCATGCCGGCGACCTTGGCCTTGATGTCCCAGAGCGCCATGTCGACCGACGCGATCGCGGCCATCGTGACCGGGCCGCGACGCCAGTACGACGAGCGGTACAGGAACTGCCAGGCGTCCTCGATGCGGCTGGCGTCGCGGCCGATCAGCAGCGGCACGACGTGCTCGGACAGGTACGCGGCGACGCCGAGCTCGCGGCCGTTCAGCGTCGCGTCGCCGAGGCCCGTGACGCCGTCGGCGGTCGTGATCTTCAGCGTGACGAAGTTCCGGTTCGGGCTGGTGACGATGACCTCGGCACGCTCGATGAGCTGGCCGCGGTCGGCCGACGCCCACGTGTCCGGACGCCCGGAGGTGTGCCCGGTCGCCGCGCCGGTGTCGGCGGCGCCCGGCACCGGGGCCGCGGGGTTCGTGGTGGTGTCGGTCATGCGTGGACTCCTTCGTCGGTGCTGGTGGTGGTGCGTGCGGCGGTGCCCGCCGCCCGGATGTCGTCGGCCGCCGCGGTGATCGCGTCGACCACGTCGGTGGTGTCGAGGTCGGGGGCGATGACGCGCAGCACGTCGCGCACGTCCGAGTCTGCCCCGGGGGCTCCGTCGTCGTCCACGAGGTCGGGCTGCGTCGTGACGTGGAGCCACCACGCGGCGATCGCGGTCGCGGCGCCGGGCCCGATGCCGCCCGACGGCTCGCGCTCGAGTCGGTGCCGCACGACGTCGACGACCCGGACGGGCAGCTTCTGCGATCCACCGGAGGCGATCTGCCGCAGGGTGTGCCGGATGCGGGGGTTCTGGAACCGGTCCACCAGGGCGGCACGGGCGTCGGTGACCTCGTCGGCAGGCAGGGGCAGTTCGCGGCCGGCCTCGTCCCACAGCTGCTCGACGGCGGCACGGCACACCGGGTCGTCCACGGCCGCGGCGACGGTCTCGTGCCCGCGCTGGAGCCCGAGGTACGCGAGCAGCGAGTGCGAGCCGTTCAGCAGCCAGAGCTTCCGCTGCTCGTACGGGGTGACGTCGTCGACGATGCGCACGTCGGCGGTCTCCCACGCGGGGCGGTCGATCCCGTCGAAGGCGTCCTCGAGCACCCACTCCGCGAAGGGCTCGGTGACGACGGGGACCCGGTCCGCGGCGAGCGCTCCCGGTAGGGCGGCGAGGCCCTCGACGTCGGCGTCGGTGGTCGCGGGGGTGATCCGGTCGACCATCGACGACGGGAACGAGACGTTCGCCTCGATCCACGCGCGCAGGTCGGGGTCGGTGGTGGCGCCCAGCACGGCCTCGCGCAGCACCGCGCCGTTGTGCGTCAAGTTGTCGAGGCTGACGAGCGCGATGCGCCCGCCGCTGGCCGTCCGCCGGGCGTCGAGCCCCGCGACCAACCGGGCGGGGACGTCGGAACCGGACCGGTAGCCATGCTCGGTGACCGTCAGCGTGACGATGGTGGTCTCCGGGGACGCGACCACGTGCCTCCAGGCCGTGTCGTCGCTGCCCGGGTGGGCGGCCACGATCGTGTCGACCACCTCGGCGTCGTCGCCGGACGCAGCACGCGTGACCAGCGTGTACCGGCAGTCCTGCGCGGTGAGGGCGTCGGCCGCCGCGGGCGAGCGGCCGGTGAAGGCCGTGATGCCCCACGACTCCCCCGTGGTGTGGGCGGTGTACCAGGCGAGGTGGGCGCGCGCGAACGCGCCCACCCCGAGGTGGACGATGCCGGGGCGGCGATCGGTCATGCCGACACCGGGACGAGGGACCGCAGGTACGCCAGGTTGTCGGCGGTCCGGGCCTCGAGCGGCAGGTCGGTGGAGAAGTCCTCGATGGTGACCCAGCCGTCGTAGCCGACCTGGCGGAGGGCGTCGAGGTACTCGGAGACGGACGCCTGCCCGGTGCGCAGCGGCGCCCACTCGTTCTGCCAGATCGTGCTGCCGTCGGCGCGGGTGTCGCCGGTGTCGACCCAGCGGGCGTTCTTCACGTGGGCGTGCGCGAGGTACGGGCCGAGGAGCTCGAACGCGGCGAGGTGGTCCTCCTGGCCCTCGATGACCAGGTTGCCGAGGTCGTGGATGACGCCGACGTGCTCCGGGTCGAGGCCGTCGACGAGCCGCAGCGCCGCCGAGGCCGAGGGCGTGATCGTCATGTGGTGCAGCTCGACGAGCGCCTTGACGCCGAGCTCGGTCGCCCGGGTCACCGCCCACTCGAGGTCGGCGCGGGTGCGGTCGAAGATCTGCCCGTACGTCTCGCCGGTGCGTTCCTTCTCCTGCCGGTACATCGGCATCGAGATGCGGACCTGGCGGGCGCCGAGCTCGCTCGTGACGCGGAGCATCGTCTCGACGCCCTCGTGGTCCGACGCCTGCTGGTAGCCGCCGATGCCGGAGTACTCGAGCCCGGCGGCGTCGGTGATCCGCGCGATCTCGCCGACGTGGTCCTGGATGCCGGTGAACTGCCACGTGGAGTTGTTGCCGGCCCAGAACGAGCGACCGGCGGGCACGACGGTGCCGTCCGCGGGGCGGTCGTCGACGATGCGCCACTCGACGCCGTCCCAGCCCTGCTCGGCCAGCGTCGAGGCGGCCTGCGACGGGGTCCAGTCGGGGGTGGAGGCGGTGAACACGGAGAACTTCATCGGGTGGCTCCTTCGGTCGCGGTGTCGGACGTTGCTGCAGCGCCCACCACGGGCACCACGTCGTCGTACTTGCCCTCGATCACGTCTTCGATCCGGACGGGTTGCCCGAGCGTCGCGCTGACGTACAGCCCGCGGACGGTGGCGAGCGACACGAGGGCCGCGTCGACGGTCACGCCGGGCTCACGGCCCTCGCGGATCGCGGCCACGATGTCGGTGTACTGCCGACCGTGCCCTGCGGCGAAGTGGTCGGGCTCGGCAGGGCCGCCGACGACGTGCGCCGGCGGGACGACGTCGTCCTTCTGGTCGACCGCGCCCGCGACCGCCGAGGCGTTCGAGGTGGTCGACGCGGACTCGAGGGTCGCGGCGTCGGGTGCGATGTGGAAGTAGGCCAGGCGGTCGTCGTCGACGATCGCCGACCCGTGCGTGCCGTACACGGCGTAGCGGGCGGAGAGGCCCGGGTACGCGGCGGTCGTGCAGTGGATGACACCGAGCGCGCCGCCGGCGAACCGGACGGTGGCGACGGCGGTGTCCTCGACCTCGATGCGGTCGTGCGCGAGCAGCCCGGTCTGGGCCGAGATCTCGACCGGACGGCCGAGCGCCCAGACGAGCAGGTCGACGGTGTGTACGCCCTGGTTCATCACGGCGCCACCACCGTCGAGCGCCCAGGTGCCACGCCAGTCACCGGAGTCGTAGTAGCCCTGCGACCGGTACCAGGCGACGCTCGCCAGGCCGGAGGTCACGGTGCCGAACCCGCCGTCGTGGGCGGCTGCGGCGACGGCGGCCGAGGCCGGGTCGAAGCGGTGCTGGCTGATGACGCTCGTGACGAGTCCACGCTCGCGTGCCGCTGCGGCGAGCGCGGCGATCTGCCGGGCCCGGGGCATCGTGGTGTCGAGGGGCTTCTCGATGACGACGTGCTTGCCGGCGGCCAGGGCGGCCTCGGCGAGCTGGACGTGCATGCCGGAGGGCGAGCAGATCGCGACGACGTCGATGTCGGTCTGCGCGATCGCTTCCTCGATGGTGGACGTCGTGACGGGGCGGGTGACGCCCATCGCCTCGATCTCGTCGGCGGCGCTCGTGGCGGCGGCGGGGATCGCGTCGACGAGGGCGACGACCTGCAGGTCCGGGTGGTGGACGGCGACCGTGGCGTGGTGGCGTCCGATGACGCCGGCGCCGACGACTGCCAACTTCAGTGGGGTGGTCATCGCAGGGTGACTCCGATCTGGTCGGTGAGGGTGCGGAGGGCACGACCGGCGCGACCGAAGGCCGCGGGGCCGGAGAACCCGCCGAGGGAGGTGAAGTCGCTGAGGTGCGGCTCGAGCGAGGCGTAGCCGGAGTACCCGGCGTCGCGCAGCGCGGTGAGGGTCTGCAGCAGTTCGCCGTCGCCCTCACCCGCGGGGACGACCGACGAGTCGACGGCCAGGGCGTCCTTGACCTGCAGGTAGTCGACGTAGGGCGCGAGCTGCGCCCACCCGTCGGTGAACGGCTTGACGCCGCACTGCACGTAGTTCGCGTTGTCCCAGGCCAGTCGGAGCGCCGGCGACCCGACGCTCTCGACGATGTCGAGCACGCGCGAGGGGACGTCGCCGTAGATGTCCTTCTCGTTCTCGTGCAGCAGGGTCACGCCCTCGCGTGCGGCGAGGTCGGCCAGGGCGCGCATCCGGACGAGGACGTCGTCGCGGACGTCCTCCGGCTGCCGGCCCTCGAAGTAGAACGAGAAGATCCGGATGTTCGTGGTGCCGAGGGCGTGTGCGGCGGCGATCGCGCGACCGAGCCGTCCGACCTCGTGCTCGACGGGCTCGTCGACGGAGACCTTGCCGATCGGCGAGGCGATGGCGGACACGGTCTGTCCGCGCTCCTCGAGCAGGCGGTGGAGTCCGGCGAGCTGGTCCTCGTCGAGGTCGACGACGTTCGCGCCCCAGGCGCTGCGGACCTCGATGGCGCTCGCGCCGAGCGCCTGCAGGACCGCGACCTGGACGACGGGGTCGGCGTCGATCTCGTCGCCGAAGCCGGAGAGTTCCCACGTGGGCTGGTCGGTCATGGTGTCCTTTCGTGTCGGAGGGGAGGCGCGTGGCGGGGCCGCCACGGGCCTCCAGTCCGGTTCTGGGTTGCGGTGACTGCCGCGCTCACTTGACGGAGCCGGCCGTCAGACCGCCCACCAGGTAGCGCTGGAAGATGAGGTACAGGGCGACGACCGGCACGGCGCAGACGATCGAGGCGGCCATCATCTGGCCGTAGATCGGGACCGCACCGCCTTCCTGCGCGGTGCCGAGCACCTGCAGGACCACGGCCACCGTCCGGGTGTTCGGGGTCGTCATGATCGTGGAGAACAGGACGTCGTTCCAGCCGAGCAGGAAGGCGAAGATCGCCGAGACGACGATGCCGGGCCACGACAGCGGCAGGACGATCTTCGTCAGGATCTTCGTGCTCGAGGCGCCGTCGATGCGGGCGGCCTCCTCGAGTTCCTTGGGCAGACCACGCAGGTAGGTGACCATCACCCAGGTCGAGAACGGCAGGGCGAACGTCAGGTAGGTGACGAACAGACCCCAGCGGGTGCCGATGATCTGCACGCCCGTGGCACTGGCGATGTTCGAGAACACCACGAACACGGGCAGCAGCAGGAGCGTGCCGGGGATCGACTGCAGCGCGAGGAGCCCACGCAGGATGGTCAGGCGACCGAGGAACCGGAACCGGACCAGCACGTACGCGGTGGACACGGCGAGCGCGGCACTCGCGATGGCGACCGCGCCGGCGGTGAGCATCGAGTTGACCAGCCCCTCGCCGAGGGCGACCGTCGACCAGATCTCGACGTAGTTCGACAGCGTGAACTCGGAGGGGAAGTACTCGCCGCGGGCGACCGCGACGTCCGAGTTCACGGAGCCGAACAGGATGTACAGGACCGGGACGGCGATGAACGCGATGATGATCGCGATCACCACGATGAGCAGCCAGCGGGGCAGGAGCCGGGTGACGTCGGTGTCGTAGGGGCGTTTGTGGCGTCGACCGGGTGCGGTGATGCTCTCGGTCAGGGTCGACGTCGGGCGGGTCCGGGTGGTGCCGGCGAAGGATGTGCTCTGGGCGCTCATGCGCGTGCTCCGTCGATGTCGGCGGCGGTCGGGGCGGCGGCGAGCGTGGCGCGGTCGGCGCGGCGCTGCTTCCGGTTGGGGCCCGCGTCGTCACCGGTGTCGAGCTTGACGGCTCGCAGGTAGACGAACAGCGGGATGGCGACGATCACGAGCGAGCAGATCGCCATGGCCGCGGACAGACCGAAGCGGAACGACTGGAAGCTCGCGATGTACGTCAGGACGGGCATGACCTCGACGCTCGACGGCAGCGGGATGCCGAACAGCACGAACGGCAGGGTGAAGTTGTTGATGTTGTGCAGGATCGCGATGATCACCGCCAGGCTGAGCGGCCCGCGCAGGTACGGGAAGATGATGTAGCGCAGCTTCGCCCACCAGGTCACCCCGTCGAGCGCGGCGGCCTCGTGCACCTCGTTGTCCACGGCCTGCAGTCCGGCGAGCGACAGCAGGTAGACGAACGGCCAGCTCGTCCAGATCATCACGCCGGCCAGCGCCCAGTACGACGCGGAGCCGTTCAGCCAGAGCACGTCGGTGTGCAGGATCGAGTTCACGACGCCCTGCGGCTGCAGCATCGTGCGGAAGAACGTGCCGACGACGAACGCGGGCAGCACGTACGGGATCAGGTAGATCGACCGGACGAGGCCGCGCCCCGGGAACCGGTTCTGCGTCGAGATCGCGGCCGCGACGCCGATCGGCACGGTGACCGCGGTGACCAGGACGGACAGCGACACCGAGATCCAGATCGAGTGGAGCAGGGGCGAGTTCGTGAAGGCCTCGGTGAAGTTCGCGAAGCCGATGAAGGGGGCGCTGAACCACTGCCGCAGCGTGTACTGGTCCAGGTCGAGCATCGCGATGTAGAAGCCCACCAGGAGTGGCACCACGATGACGGCGAGCATGAGGACCCCGCCGGGGATGAGCATCCAGAGCGGACGCTCCTTCTTGTACAGCGGCGTCGTGCCGTGCGGGCGGACCGTCTGCTCCGTGCGCTGCGGCGGTCTGGTCTGGGTGCTGGTCATCACAGACCTCCGTTCTTCTGACGGTCGAGGGTGGACTGGGCGTCCTTCTGGGCGTCCTGCAGACGCTTGCGGAGCTGGTCGTCGGTGACCTCGCCGCTCTTGAGCGACGGGATCGACTGCACGACCACGTCGACCAGGGCGAGCTGGATGTCGGACCAGGCGCCGGTGAAGGCGGTGGGCTTCGACAGGCGGCCCGCGTCGATGATCGGCTTGAGCTGCGGGTTGTCGGCCGCCAGGTCAGCGGCGGCGGACGCGTTGGTCGGCAGGTTGCCGAACAGGTCGTAGTACTCGAGCTGCGCCTTCGGTGCGCTGAGCTGCTTGACGAAGTCGAAGGACAGCTGCTGCTTCGTGCCGTAGTCGGCCACCACCCAGTTGTCGCCGGACAGGATGCTCGCGGCCTCGATGCCGTCGGCCGGGCGCTCGCTGGCCCCCGGCGGGACGGTGGGGAGCAGGGCGAACTCGTACTTGCCGTCGACCTTGGTGTCCTTGAACGAGTTGATCGCGGTGGTCGTTGTCATCGGGAAGAACGCGGCCTTGCCCTCGGTGAACTGGGCCAGGGCCTGCGCGTTGTTCCAGCCGATCGCGGCCTTGTCGACGACGCCGTCCTTCGTGACCCAGTCGAAGTAGGTCCGGTACGCGTTCTCGACGGCGTCGCTGTCGATCTCGGCCTTCGAGCCGTCGACGATGGTGTTGCCGGCGTTCTGCGCCATGCCCCACACGAACTTCCACGGGTCGAAGCCGTCGGCGTAGGCGATCGCCAGGCCGTGCCGTCCGTCACCGGTGGTGGCCTTCGCGTCCTCGGTCAGCTCGTCCCACGTGGTCGGCATGTCGGTGATGCCGGCCTTCGCGAGGAGGTCCTTGTTGACGGCCATCACGAACGGACGGCTGGCGAACGGGATCCCGATCTGCTTCGAGTCGCTCGGCCCCGAGATGCCGAACGAGGCCGAGTCGAACTGGTCCTTGCCGCCGATGGCCTGCCACTCCTTCGACCCCATCTCGACGAAGGCACCGGTGGCGTAGGCCGTCGGGGTGAACGTGGTGCCGATGGCGTAGACGTCGGGGCCCTGGCCGGAGATGACGCTGGTCTGGATCGCGGTCAACTCCTCCTGCGCGGACGAGTAGGTCTCCCACTGGATGTCCGCACCGGTGGTGCGCTTGAACTCGGCAGCGGTGTCCTGCTGCCACTGCTTGCGCTCCTTGGGGTACGTGGTGTCCGCGCCCATCATCACGCGGAGGGTGTTCGGGTCGTCGCCGCTGCCGTTCACGACGGCGCAGCCCTGCAGGGAGAGAGCGGCGAGGGCGATCACCGCGACGGCACCGACGAGGGTGCGGGGCTTCAGCCGTGTTCTGTTCATCCGGGGGCTTCCTCCTCGAGACCTCCTCCGGGCGGCGCTGCCCGGTGGCACCACTGTTCCGCCGTTGGCAACATCCGGCAACCGGTTGCCACTTGTTGCCAGACGCGAATACGTTCGGCCTCGTGAGCGACACAGACATCGACGTCTCCGGCGCCGGCAGCGGCTTCGGCACGCGATCCGACGCGAGCGCCGACACGAGCGCCGGCGCCGGCTTCAGCGCCGCCCGGCGCGTGACCATCCGGGACATCGCCGACGCGACCGGCGTGGCCCCGTCCACCGTGTCCCGCGCGCTCTCACTGCCCGACCGCGTGAACCACACCACGCAGGAGCGCATCCAACGCGCGGCCCGCGAACTCGGCTACGTCGCCAACTCGCAGGCACGCGCCCTGACGTCCGGCCGCACCCGGGCCGTCGCCGTGCTCGTCTCCGACATCACGAACCCGTTCTACTTCGACGTCATCCGCGGTACGCAGCACCAGCTCGCCGGCGCCGGGTGGACGCAGTTGCTCGTCGACACCGAGGAGTCCGCCGACGCCGAACTCGCCACCCTGAGCTCGATCGGCGCGAAGGCCGACGGTGTCGTCCTCACCGCCTCACGCCTGTCCGACGCGCAGATCGCCCGGTTCGCCGAGCGGATCCCCCTCGTCGTCGTCAACCGTCGCCCCGCCGGGGTGCCCTCGGTGCTCATCGACACCCCCGGCGGCGTCGAGCAGGCCGTGCAGCACCTCGTCTCCCTGGGCCACCGCGACGTGCTCTACGTCGCCGGTCCGGACAGCTCGTGGTCGAACGAACGCCGGTGGAAGGCGCTCGTGCGCGTCGCGAAGCGCCTCGGCGTCCGCGTCGCCCGCATCGGGCCGCACGCGCCGTTCGTCGACTCCGGAGCCGCAGCCGCCGACGCCGCCGTGCACGCCGGGGCCACCGCCTGCATCGCCTTCAACGACCTGATCGCGATCGGCATGCTCGCGCGGCTGCGGGAACGGGGCGTCCGCGTCCCCGAGGACATGAGCATCGTCGGCTGCGACGACATCTTCGGTGCCGACTTCTGCAACCCGCCGCTCACCACCATGACCTCGCCGATCGAACGCGCCGGCCGGGTCGCGATCCGGATGCTGCTCGGCCGCCTCGGTGCGATCCCCGCCGACGAGCTGCCCGGTGAGCACATGACCGGCGCCGTCGCACTGCCCACCCACCTGACCGTCCGGGAGTCGACGGGGCCCGCGCCCGCCTGACACCGGCGCGAGCCCGTTGCACCCGCCGGCCCTGCCGCGCCCCGCCGTCCGTACCGTTCTCGAAGGAGTCGATGATGACCCAGACCAGCACCGCCACCCGTCTCGCCCCGCACCCCGACCGGCTGCTCCCCGCCGACCCCGGTGCGCGCCAGGTGGCACGGACCGTCTACGACGCGGTCAAGGACGCACCGATCATCTCCCCGCACGGCCACGTCGACGCGGCGCTCATCGCCGCCGACCAGCCGTTCAGCGACCCCGCGTCGCTGCTCATCACGCCCGACCACTACGTGCTCCGCCTGCTGCACGCGAACGGGGTGGACCTGGCCGCGCTGGGACGCGCCGACCCGTCGGGGACCAGCCCCGTGCCTCCCGGTCGCGCCATCTGGCGGAACCTGGCGGACCACTGGGACGACTTCCTCGGCACCCCCGTCCGCTACTGGTTCGAGACCGAGCTGCACGACGTCTTCGGACTGACGGAGCAGCCGTCGGCGGCGAACGCCGACGCCCAGTACGACCACATCGCCGGCCTGCTGGCGTCGCCCGCCTTCCGCCCGCGCGCGCTGTTCGACACCTTCGGCATCGAGGTCCTCGCCACCACCGACGGCCCCGCCGACGACCTCGCCGCGCACGCGCAGCTCGCCGCCGACCCCACGTTCACCGGCCGGGTGGTCCCCACGTTCCGCGCGGACGCCGTGTTCGACCCGTCGCGGCCGGACTGGAGGCCCGTGGTCGCGTCCATCGGGCAGGCCGCCGGCATCGACACGGGCACCCACGCAGGGCTGTTGGCAGCACTCCGCGCACGTCGCCAGTACTTCATCGAGCACGGCGCGACGGCCACGGACACCGGGGTGCTCGACGCCGGATCGTCGCCGTTGTCCGCCACGTCGCGCGAGCGTATCCACGCCGAGGCGCTCCGCGACCCGTCGTCCGTCTCCGAGGCGGACGCCACCGCGTACCGGCACGACATGCTCTACCGCTGGGCCGAGATGAGCGTCGAGGACGGCCTCGTCATGCAGCTGCACCCCGGCGTCATCCGGAACCACCACGCGCCGACGCTCGAACGCTTCGGCCCGGACACCGGCCACGACCTGCCCGCCGTCGGGTCCTTCACCACCCCGCTGCGGCCGCTCCTGGAGTCCTTCGGCACCGCTCCGGGCTTCCACCTCGTGCTCTTCACCGTCGACGAGACCGTCTTCTCGCGCGAGATCGGCCCGCTCGCCGGCTTCTACCCCGCCGTCTACTCCGGAGCACCGTGGTGGTTCATCGACACCCCGGCGGCGATCGGCCGCTACCGCTCCGCGATCACCGACTCGGCGTCGTTCACGAAGACCTCCGGGTTCATCGACGACACCCGGGCGTACTGCTCCATCCCCGCGCGGCACGACATGGCGCGGCGAGCGGACGCGGCGTACCTGGCGTCGCTCGTCGTCACGCACGAGATCTCGGAGGAGGACGCCGTCCGCACCGCACGGCGGATCGTGTCCGACATCCCGCGGGCGACGTTCAAGCTGTAGCCGGACGAGCGCGGCGGGGGTGCACCGTGCGCTGCATGAGCACGCGGGGGAACCCGTCGAGCACGGACGTCGTGTCCGCCGCGTGCTGGAACCCCGCCCGCTCGAACACCCCGCGGGTGCCGACGTAGGCCATCGTCAGGTCGACCTTCGCGCCGCCGTTGTCCACCGGGTACCCCTCGACCGAACGTGCTCCGTGGTCGCGGGCGAAGTCCACGGCCCCGGCGAGCAGGGCGTGCGAGATGCCCTCGCCACGGTGCCCCGGCCGGACGCGCAGACACCACACACTCCACACGGTGTCGTCGTCCGGTTCGCCGAGGTGCGGGATCCTCCGGTTCCGGGCGAAGGTGGTGTCGACCCGCGGGTGCACACCCGCCCACCCCACGACCTCGTCACCGTCGTGGGCGAGGACCCCAGGCGGGACGTCCTGTGCGAGCAGCTCCTGCACCCGGTCGCCACGAGCCGTCCCGCGCAGCGACTGGTTCTCGGCGGACGGGATGCGGTAGCTGAGGCACCAGCAGACGTTCGCGTCCGGACGCTTCGGGCCGACCATCGTCCGGACGTCCTCGAACACCGTGGCCGGACGCACCTCGATGGTCATGGCACGAGCATGGCACCGGCCCGACGGACGCGTTCCAGCGCGGAACGGATCTCGGCTTCGGCGGTCTCGGCGTCGAGCGCCCACCGGCACTCGAGCGAGACGGCGCCCCGGTACCCGCCGTCGTGCACGGCGGCGAGGAACTCGTGCCAGACGTCGTCGACCGTGCCGGGTGGCCGACGGTCCGGGTCGCTGAGGTGGACGTGCCCGATCCGGTCGCCGTGGCGCCGCAGGACCTCGAACGACTCGCCCTCGTTCCGGATGTGGAACAGGTCGGCGACGACGCCGACGCCGTCGAGGGCTGCACCGTCGAGGAACGTCGCCGTCGCATCGACTGTGTGCAGGACGTTCGTCTCCGCGCGGCTCAGGGGTTCCACCACGATGCGCAGGTCGTTCGCGGCGGCCACATCGCGTGCGGTCCGGACCACCTCGCCGAACCGGCGCAGGGCGTCGTCGCCCGCCATGCCGTCGGGAGCGTTCCGAGCGGTCCCCGACCCGAAGACGATCGTCGCGCCCGGTTCCGCGACCGACCGCACGATCGGCAGGACCGACTCGAAGTACGACCGGACCGTCCCGAGCTCCGTGGTCAGCAGCGGGAGATCGCCGGGCACCAGGACGGCGAAGGACGGGAACCGCTGGCCGGCGTAGACCTCGTTCCGCCGCCACCCCGTTCCGTCGCGGACCGCGAGGTTGCCGGCGATCGTCGGCTCCACGTGGTCCGCGCCCGCGCGGCGGACCACCTCGGTCAGTTCTGCCCCGGCCACGACGCCGAGTCCCCTGGACGACATGCGGTCCATGCAACTCGTCCGAGGTGCCGACGGCGACTGTTGCCGTCCGTTGCCACCGGCGCCGGTACGGTCGGACGATGGACCTCGACGTCACCGCTGCGTACGGCGACCGTGCGGGCGAGTACGCGGAGGTCCTCGGATCGATGTCGGCCGTCCAGGACGAGGACCGGACACAGGTCGAGGCCTGGGCGTCGGGATCCGGTGCTCGCATCCTCGACGCAGGGTGCGGGCCGGGGCACTGGGCCGCACACCTGGCGGATCGTGGGCACGCAGTGATCGGCATCGACGCGGTCGCACCCTTCGTCGAGCACGCACGACGTGCGCACGACGGCGTCGACTTCCGCCTG
Organism: Curtobacterium sp. PhB137; assembly: GCF_003814955.1. NCBI lineage: Bacteria > Bacillati > Actinomycetota > Actinomycetes > Micrococcales > Microbacteriaceae > Curtobacterium > Curtobacterium sp. PhB137. The sequence goes on from NZ_RKQO01000009.1 coordinate 61,128, forward strand.
GGCGCGATCGAGTCCACCGGTCTCGACGACGGCAGCGTCGACGGGGTGCTCGCCTGGTACTCCGTGATCCACCACGATCCGTCCTGCGTCGGCGAGGTCTTCGCCGAGTTCCGCAGGGTGCTCCGGCCGGGCGGCGGCTTGCTGGTCGGGTTCTTCGAGGGGCCTTCGATCGAGTCCTTCGACCACGCGGTCGTCACGGCGTACCGGTGGCCGACGGGCGCGCTGGCGGAGGTCCTCGAGGACCACGGGTTCGACGTGGTGGACGTCCGGGCCCGGGTCGATCAGGGACAGCGGCCGCACGCTGCCATCCGCGCGAAGCGGCGGTGAGGTGCCTCAGCCGGCGGTGCCATCCGCTGAAGCCGTCGTTCAGGCTTCAGCAACCAGCGATTGCAGCACCGCGGAGATGTCCGCAACCGCGTCCAACTCCCCCTCGGCGATGGCGATGATCAGTTCGTACGCCTCGTCGTTCGTCGCGCGCAACCGAAGCCCGTTGACCCCGAGGAACACCACCAGCAGCATCAACCCCAGGCGCTTGTTGCCGTCGACGAGTGCATGGTTCCGAACCGCGGAGTGCACGAGCGCTGCCGCCTTCTCGAGCAACGACGGATAGGCGTCGCGTCCACCGACCGAGGTCGCTGGTCGGGCCACCGCGGCCTCGAGGAGTCCAGCATCTCGGATGACGAAGTCCGGCCCCAACGTCCGCCGAGCGATGTGCAGCGCTTCGTCGATCGTCAGGTGGATCATCGTCCGAGTCGCTCGAGCGCCTCGGCGAAGTTCGGCAACTCGCGGTCGAGGACCCCGTCGATGAGGTCACGTCGGCTGTGGTGCTCGATGTACTCGCGGATCGCTTCCCGCGCGATGTCCTGCATCGATCGGGCTTCGAGGTCGGCCCGGGTTCGGAGCGCAGCCGCCTCGGCATCGTCCAGTCGAAGGGTCATGGCCATGCGCAGGACGGTATCACAGTTGATACCACGGTCATCGATCAGCAGCACCGACCGGCGTCCCTTCGCTCGAGGCGTCGACGTCGATCTCGATGGTGGAGTCGACGCGTGGCGGCTTGATGCGACCTGTCACTGGATTGTTCTGTCATGATCCGAGTGTTGCGCGGTCGCTTCTCCGCCGGGGGAAGGTCTGGGAGAGGTTGTGGACGATCCCTTGCGAGGACTTCACTGTGGAGAAGTGAGGCTCAGCCGGAAGTGACCGACAGCGCCGCGAGGATCGTCGTCACCGTGTCGTCGACCGGCCCGTCGATGGAGACGTCGACGGCGGCCTCGTCGGCCTGCGGCCGTTCGAGCGTCGCGAACTGGGAGTCGAGCAGCGACGACGGCATGTACTCGTGGTGCCGGTGCGCCTGCCGCTCGGCGATGAGGTCGTGCGAGCCGTCCAGGAACGCGATGACGAGGCCCGGCGCCGACTGCCGGAGCCGATCGCGGTAGACGCGCTTGAGGGCGGAGTTGGCCATCACGCAGCGGCTCCCGGACGCCTCGACGGCGGCGATCCGCGCGGCGCAGGCGTCGAGCCACGGCCAGCGGTCGTCGTCGGTGAGGGGGACGCCCTGCCGCATCTTCTCCTTGTTCGCGGCCGGGTGCAGGTCGTCGGCGTCGACGAACACGGTCGGTTGGCCCTGCTCGGCGAGCGCGTCGGCGAGCGCCTGCCCGATCGTGGACTTGCCGGAACCGGAGACGCCCATGACGAGGACGGGTGGGAGGGCAGCGGTGTCGGTCATCCCTCCACAGTATTGACGGGGTGAACAGTGGTCCCCAGTTGCCGTAACACCCGTGCGGTCCCAGGGCGCCGACCGTAGGTTGGTCTCACGTCCGGACAAAGGAGACGACGTGGCAGACAGCACTGGTCAGGCGAACATCGGGGTCATCGGCCTCGCCGTCATGGGGTCGAACCTCGCGCGCAACCTCGCGTCGCGCGAGGGCAACACGGTCGCGGTGTACAACCGCACCTACGCCCGCACCGAAGAACTCATCAAGGAGCACGGCGACGCCGGCTTCATCGCGTCCGAGGACATCGACGGCTTCGTCGCCTCGCTCTCGAAGCCGCGCACGGCGATCATCATGGTGCAGGCCGGCAAGGGCACCGACGCCGTGATCTCGCAGCTCGCCGAGAAGTTCGAGGAAGGCGACATCATCGTCGACGGCGGCAACGCCAACTTCCACGACACGATCCGGCGTGAGCACGACCTGCGCGAGAAGGGTCTCAACTTCGTGGGCACGGGCATCTCCGGTGGTGAAGAGGGCGCGCTCAAGGGGCCGTCGATCATGCCCGGCGGCTCGAAGGAAGCCTGGGAGACCCTGGGCCCCATCCTCAAGTCGATCGCGGCGGTCGCTGAGGGCGAGCCCTGCGTGACCCACATCGGCACCGACGGCGCCGGCCACTTCGTCAAGATGGTGCACAACGGCATCGAGTACGCCGACATGCAGCTCATCGCCGAGTCCTACGACCTGCTCCGCCGCGTCGGCGGGCTCTCCGTCGAGGACCTGGTCAAGGTGTTCCAGGAGTGGAACGGCGGCGACCTCGAGTCCTACCTGATCGAGATCACGGTCGAGGTCCTGAAGCAGCGCGACGCCGACTCCGGCAAGCCCCTCGTCGACGTCATCCGCGACGAAGCGGGTTCCAAGGGCACCGGCGTGTGGACCGTGCAGAACGCGGTCGGACTCGGCATCCCGGTCTCCGGCATCGGCGAAGCGGTGTTCGCCCGCGCGGTGTCGTCGAAGCCGTCGCAGCGGGCTTCGGTGCAGCAGGCGTTCCCGGACCGGCCCGACATCGCCGAGGTCCCCGACGGCTTCGAGGACGACGTCCGCGCGGCGCTCTACGCCTCGAAGGTCGTCGCCTACGCGCAGGGCTTCGACCTGATCATCGCCGGGGCCAAGGAGTACGGCTGGGACATCAACCTCGGCAACGTGGCGAAGATCTGGCGGGGTGGCTGCATCATCCGTGCCCAGTTCCTCAACCGCATCGTCGAGGCGTACGACAAGAACCCGGAGCTCGAGTCACTGCTCGTCGACCCGTACTTCGCGAACGCCGTGCAGGAGGGTGAAGCCGCCTGGCGCCGCATCGTCGGGATCGCCGCCGCGTCGGGGATCCCCGCGCCGGGCTTCTCGTCGGCGCTGTCCTACTTCGACTCGCTCGCCTCCGAGCGGCTGCCCGCCTCGCTCATCCAGGGGCAGCGCGACTTCTTCGGCGCGCACACCTACCAGCGCATCGACAAGGACGGCACCTTCCACACGCTGTGGTCCGACGACGACCGCCGCGAGGTCGACCAGGAACCGTCCACCCACTAGACCGCGGCACGACCGCACCCTCGAAGGGCCCTGCCGATCGGCGGGGCCCTTCCCACGTCCGACGGCAGTGCGCTCGATTACGACGATGCGCTCGGTTCAGGCGACGATGCGCTCGCGCGCGAGGTCGGCGACGAGCCGGTCCAGCCGCTGTCCGCGGCCGAGCAGCCGACGAGAGCCGGGAGCCGTCCGCACGAAGAAGGTCGCGACCGCCGGTGTGTCGTCCGGCCGGACGTAGTGGATCGCGACCGCGCACGCCCGACAGGCATCGGCGCGGTCACCGTCGCCGTGGACGTCCTCGATCCCGACGTGCACCACCCGGCTCCACCGGACCACGAGCAACCGTGTGGCCTTGCGGTCGTCGAGTTCCCACAGGGAGGCCTCGGTCGCCCCGAACGCCCACGTCACACGGGCACCGAGGCTCACCTCCGGCCGGACCTCGGCGATCGCGTCGCGCAGTTCGGTCGTCGGAGCCGCCGGCACGAGCCAGACCGTGGGGTCGATGCGGCGGATGGCGAGCGCGAGGGCCTCGTCAGCGTGCCGGCGACGTACCGCAGCGGCACGGAAGACCGCGACCACGATGACCGTGACGCCCAGCGCGATCGCACCGAACTCGACGATCCCGAACCAGGACAGGTCCACGTCAGGTGCCGTCGCGACGACGATGATCCGCGCGGTGAGGAGCGCCGCCCAGATGCCCACGATCACCCACCGCAACGTGGACAGGCGCTGTGCAGCCGACATCGGCGTGCGGTCGGATCGGCGGGCACGGCCGGGGCGCGGAACTGGATCTGGACGCCTCGGCACACCCCGATCCTCGCACGGCCCGATCGGCAGGTGCTGGCCGGGGTCGGTGAACGCCCGGGGAACCGCACGCACAGCCGACGAGCGGCCGGGCGACCTACGCTCGGGCGGTGACCACCGAACGCACCACGGACGTCCCGACGCCGGACGACCCATCGACGGACGAAAGCCCCGCCGGAGCCCCGCTCCGCCGGCCCGCGGTCCTCGCTGCGGCCGTCGGTCTCGTGGCCGCCGCCGCCTTCCTCGGGATCGCTGAGTTCGGCGCGCTGCTCCTCGGTGGTGCCGGCAGCCCGTTGGTGGCCGTCGGGTCCGCAGTGATCGACCTCGCACCGGCCGGGGCCAAGAACCTGATGGTCGCCCTGTTCGGCACCGGCGACAAGGTCGCACTGTTCGCGCTCATGACCGTCATCGTCGCCGCGATCAGCGCCGGGGCCGGGGTCCTCGAGCGCGCTCGGCCGCCCTTCGGGGCACTCGTCTTCGCCGTCGGCGGCGTGCTCGCGCTCATCGCGGTGAGCACCCGTTCCGGCAGCGGTACGTTCGACGGCGCTCCCACCGTGTTCGGCGTGGCGGCCGCCGTGATCACCCTGCGGCTGCTGCTCCGCCGGCTCCGGCTCTGGGAGGCCGCAGCGGCCGTCCCGTCGGCGTCACCGCGACCTGCCTCGACCGAGCGCCGCGCGTTCCTGGTCTGGGGTGTCACGACCGCAGCGGTCGCGGTCGTGGTGGGCACGGCCTCCCGGGTGGGGTCGTCCGCGATGCAGGCGGTCGCCGCTGCCCGACGAGCCGTGCGCCTGCCCGCGGCGGCGACGCCCGCACCGGCCGTGCCGGGCGGCGCCTCGCTCGACGTCGACGGGATCACGCCGTACGTCACACCGAACGCCGACTTCTACCGGATCGACACCGCGCTGCGCGTCCCCTCCATCGATCCGGGTGACTGGAGCCTGCGCATCCACGGCGCCGTCGAGAACGAGATCACGCTGACGTGGGACGAGCTGCTGGCCCTGCCGCTGGAAGAGCACATGGCCACCCTGAGCTGCGTGTCCAACGAGGTCGGCGGCGACCTGATCGGGAACGCGCTCTGGCTCGGGTACCCGATCCGGGAGCTGCTGGCCCGCGCGAAGCCGACCGGGGACGCCGACATGGTGCTGTCCCGCAGCATCGACGGGTTCACCGCCGGGACGCCGTTGGACGTCCTGCAGGACGAGGGCACCGACGCGCTGCTCGCCATCGGCATGAACGGTGAACCGCTGCCGACCGAGCACGGGTTCCCGGCGCGGATGGTCGTGCCCGGGCTGTTCGGGTACGTGTCGGCGACGAAGTGGGTGACCGAGATGGAGGTCACGCGCTTCGCCGATGCGCAGGGCTACTGGACGCCGCGCGGATGGTCGGAACGCGGGCCCGTGAAGCTCGAGTCGCGCATCGACACCCCGCGGAACGGGACGACCGTGACCGTCGGTGAGCAGGTCGCCATCGCCGGGGTCGCCTGGCAGCCGCACACCGGGGTGAAGGCCGTGCAGGTCCGGGTCGGCTCGGGTGCGTGGCAGCAGGCGGAACTCGCCGAATCGGTGTCGGCGGACACCTGGCGCCAGTGGGTGCTGCGGTGGACGCCGACCGCGGGGTCGCACCGGATCGAGGTCCGTGCCGTGAGCGCCGACGGCGAGGTGCAGACGAGCGTCGAGCGGCCGCCCGCGCCGAACGGGGCTTCAGGCTGGGCGTCGGTGACGGTCGACGCGAAGTAGCGCGGACCGGCGCGGTTCGGGGGCGTCGGGTGGGGCCGTGCGGCACGCCGTCCGCTGGTCGTCGAGGTTCCGAGATCTCGGCATGTCGAGCGTCCGAACGGCCGTCTGTGCGACCTCGGCGGAACTGAGCGGCGTGTCGCGACCAGTCGGCGAACCAGGCGCCGGCCGAACTCGCGCGGGTCGAGCCCGTGCCGGCCGGACTCGCGCGGGTCGGGTCGTCGGGTCAGACTCGTCGGGTCAGACGGGGAGCGTCGCGACGACGCAGGTGCCGTCGACCTCGTCGTCCTGCTCGACCACGGCCGTGAACCCGGCGGACACGAACGCCGCGACCGACGCATCTGCCTGCGCCACCGACACCTCGATCACGACCGAACCACCGGGGCACAGCCACTCCCCCGCTCCCGCGGCGATCCGCCGGTGCAGGTCGAGGCCGTCCGCGCCACCGTCGAGGGCTACGCGGTGCTCGTGCTCACGCGCTTCGACCGGCATCATCGCGATCGACGCCGTCGGGACGTAGGGGGCGTTCACCGCGATGACGTCGACGGCACCGCGGAACCGGTCCGGCAGCGGCGCGAACAGGTCGCCGGCGACGACGATCCCGCGGTCGCCGATGTTCTCGGCCGCGACGTCGACGGCATCCGGGTCGACGTCCGTGGCCACGAGGTCGAGCGCGCCGACCCGGCCGAACAACGCCACCGAGATCGCACCGGCGCCGCAGCACAGGTCGACCACGCGGTCGTAGCGCTGCAACCGACGGGCAGCCTGCTCGACGACGACGGTCGTCCGGGCACGGGGGACGAACACCCCAGGTGTCACCCGGATGCGGTGTCCGTCGAAGGCGGCCCAGCCGAGGACGTACTCGAGCGGCTCACCGGCGAGGCGACGCTGGACCAGGGAACGCAGCCGGACGGGTTCACCGTCGCCTGCTTCGAGGAGCAGGTCGGCTTCGTCCTCGGCGAAGACGCTCCCCGCGGCCCGGAGCCGGGCCGCGAGGGCGTCACGCGCGGGATGGATCACCAACGGTCCGCAGACACGTCACGTCGACGAGACGGTGAGGCGCCGTCGGCTGTGCCCCATGGTTCGACGGCTCCGCTACGCTGCGCCGTCGAACATCGACGTGACGGACCCGTCGTCGAAGACCTCGTGGATGGCGCGGGCCAGGAGCGGGGCGATCGGCAGGATCTCGAGACGGTCCCAGCGCTTCTCGACGGGCACCGGCAGGGTGTCGGTGACGACGACGCGGTCGATGAACTCGCTCTGCAGCAGCTCGGTGGCCGGGTCGGAGAACACGGCGTGGGTCGCGGCGACGACGACGCCGATCGCGCCGGCAGCCTTCAACGCCTCAGCTGCCTTGGCGATCGTGCGCCCGGTGTCGATCAGGTCGTCGACGAGCAGGCACCAGCGGCCGGAGACGTCGCCGACGATCTCGTGGACCGTGACCTGGTTCGGGACCAGCGGGTCGCGACGCTTGTGGATGATGGCGAGCGGTGCTCCGAGCTTCTCGGACCAGATGTCGGCAACGCGGACGCGCCCCATGTCGGGAGACACGACCGTCAGCATCGACGGGTCGAGGATCTCGCGGAAGTGCTCGAGCAGCACCGGCATGGCGAAGAGGTGGTCGACCGGGCCGTCGAAGAAGCCCTGGATCTGGGCGGCGTGCAGGTCGACGCTCATGATGCGGTGCGCGCCCGCGGCCTTGAACAGGTCGGCGACCAGGCGGGCCGAGATCGGCTCGCGGCCGCGGCCCTTCTTGTCCTGACGGGCGTACGGGTAGAACGGCGCGACGACGGTGATGCGCTTGGCCGAGGCCCGCTTCAGCGCGTCGACGATGATGAGCTGCTCCATGAGCCACTCGTTGATCGGCGCCGTGTGCGACTGGATGACGAACGCGTCGCACCCGCGGACCGACTCGTCGAACCGGACGTACAGCTCACCGTTCGCGAAGGTCCGGGCATCGGTGGGGACCAGGTCGACACCGAGTTCCTCTGCGATCTCGGCGGAGAGCGCCGGGTGTGCTCGCCCCGAGACGAGGACGAGTCGTTTCTGGCCGGTTGTCTTGATTCCGGACAAGTGCGGTGCTCACTCCCTGACCCGTGTGGGGTCGATGTCGACGACCGGTGGTCGCCAGGATCTATTCGCCGTTCGCGTGCCGAGCAGCCTCGGCCGCCGGTGTGCCGGGTCGGTGTTCCTCGACCCATCCGTCGGTGTTGCGCTGTGGGGCGTAGCTGATCGCGAGCGATCCGGCCGGGACGTCCTTGCGGACCGTCGTTCCGGCACCCGTGTACGCACCGTCACCAATCCTAACCGGGGCGACGAACACGTTGTGCGAGCCTGTACGAACGTGCGAGCCGACCTCGGTGCGGTGCTTGTGCACGCCGTCGTAGTTCGCGGTGATCGTGTTCGCACCGATGTTCGAGTCCTCGCCCACCTCGGCGTCGCCGATGTACGACAGGTGCGGGACCTTGCTGCCGCGCCCGATCTTCGCGTTCTTCGTCTCGACGAAGGTGCCGATCTTGCCCTGGTCGCCCAGGATCGTCCCCGGACGCAGGTACGCGAACGGCCCCACCGAGGCACCGTCACCGATGACGGCGAGGGTGGCGTCGACCCGGTTCACCGTCGCGCCCGAGCCGACCTCGGTGTCGCGCAGCGTGGTGTCCGGCCCGACGACGGCACCCGCGGCGATGGCGGTCGCGCCGAGGAGCTGGGTGCCGGGCAGGACCTCGGCATCCGCTTCGATCGAGACGTCGAGGTCGATCCAGGTGGTGGCCGGGTCCTGCACGGTGACGCCGGCGAGCTGGTGCCGGCGGACGATGCGGGCGTTGAGCTCGCGGGCGGCGTCGGACAGCTGCGCGCGGTCGTTGATGCCGGCGACGAGCCACGGGTCGGTGAGCGTGACGACGTCGATGATCCCCCCGCGCCCGGCGATGAGCGTCGGCGCGTCGGTGATGTACTTCTCGCCCTGTGCGTTGGCGGTCGTCAGCGACGGCAGCACGGCACGCAGGTGGGCGGCGTCGAAGGCGTAGATGCCGGCGTTCGTCTCGGTGATCGCGAGCTGGTCTGCCGTCGCGTCCTTGTGCTCGACGACGCCGACGAACGCCCCGGAGCCGTCTCGCACCACGCGCCCGAGCCCGGTCGGGTCGGGCGCGATCGCACTGACGAGGGTGACGGCGTTGGCCGCGCCGAGGTGCGCGTCGACCAGCGACCGGAGCGAGCCGGCGTCGAGCAACGGGACGTCGCCGGAGAGCACCACGACGGCTCCGTCGAAGTCGGCGGGGAGTGCCTGGACCGCGACCTCGACCGCGCGGCCGGTGCCGGGGACGTCGTCCTGGTCGACGACGATGGCGTCGGGCGCACGCTCGGTGATCTCCGCTGCGACCAGGTCACGCTCGTGCCGCACGACCACGGCGACGTGCTCCGGCCCGAGGGATGACGCCGTCCGCAGCACGTGTGCGATGAGCGGCAGCCCGGCGAGCCGGTGCAGCACCTTGGGGGTGGACGACTTCATGCGCGTGCCCTGCCCGGCGGCGAGGACGACGACGGCGATGCGCTGGTCGGTCATGGGTCCATCCTGGCGCACCCGCGCTGCGGAGTCCGGTGGAACCGCGGCCCTGTGCAGAACCGTGCGCACAACCGCACCGGTGACGTTCCTTCCCATCGACCTCGGGATGGAAAGCGGGATCGGGCGTACCTGGCCGGAACGAACGACCAGCTACGCCCGAAACGACCAGCTACACCGCACCTCCGCTACACCCGAACACCTACCCGCGCAGCACCCGCGGCTCGGCCTTCACGAACGCCATGAGCACCAGCCCCACCACGAGCACCACCACGATCCCGAGGATCCCGAAGCGCGTCGAGCCGCCGACCGTCACCGCGACACCGAACAGTGCCGGCGCCAGGAACGACGCCGCCCGGCCGGTGGTGGCGTAGAGGCCGAAGAGCTCGCCCTCGCGGCCGGGGGTCGCCAGCCGCGCCAGGTACGCCCGCGACGACGACTGCACCGGTCCGACGAACAACGCCAGGGTCAGCCCCAGCACCCAGAACCACTCCGTCCGACTGCCGACCGCCAGGACGCCGAGCCCGCAGGCAGCGAGGCCGATCAGCGACACCATGATGAGCGCGCGCGAGCCGAAGCGGTCGTCGAGCCGTCCGGACACGAAGGTGGCGACGCCGGCGACGACGTTCGCAGCGATGGCGAACAGGATGACCTGCGAGGCGCTGAACCCGAACACCTGCGCCGCGATGATCCCGCCGAAGGTGAACACCGCGCCGACGCCGTCGCGGAACACCGCGCTGGCGACCAGGAACGCGAGTACGTTCCGCCGTTCGCGCCAGAGCCGGGCGATGTCCCGACCCAGGTCGCGGTAGGCACCGAGCACGCCGCCGGTGTGCCGGTGGTCGGGCGCGGCCTCGGGCACGACGACGAAGAGCGGGATCGAGCTGACCGCGAGCCACACGGCGGCGATGCCGATGGCGACGCGGACGTCCCACTGCCCGGTCGCGACGGTGGCCGGCAGCTGCAGCAGTCCGCCGACGACGCCGTCGCCGCGGAAGTCCTGGATGCAGAGCACGAGCAGCAGCACGAGCAGCACGATGCCGCCGAAGTACCCGGCGGCCCACCCGATCGCGGACACCCGTCCGGTGCGCTCCCCCGACGCGACCTGCCCGATCATGGCGTTGTAGCCCACGCTCGCGATCTCGTACGCGACCGTGCCGATGCCGAGCAGCGCCGCCCCGAGAACGAGGTACGGCTGGCTCGGTGCGACGAAGACCATGCCGCCGATGGACAGCACGATGCCGATCGTGGCGATGAGGACGGACCGGCGCCGGTGCCCGGACGAGTCCGCCAGGCGTCCGATCGCCGGGGCCACGAGCGCGACGACGATGCCGGCGATCGTCAGGGCCGTGGAGACCACCGCGGCGTTGTGGGCGAGTTCGCGTTCCACCAACGCCGTGCCCGCGGCGGACGTGTCGGCCACCTTCGCCGGGTCGACGAACGCCCGGCTGGCCAGGTACGTGCTGAACACGAACGTGGTGACGACGGCGTTGAACGCCGCGGACCCCCAGTCCCACAGCGCCCAGGACACGAGCGCACGCCGGTCGGTGCGCTGCGGCACGACGGCGGCCGGTGAAGCGGTCATGCGCGAACCGTAGCGCGTCCCGGTGACGCGCCGGTGGCCCCGTTCCGGGTCACGTGCCGGACGGGAGGCGCGTGGCGGCCTGGCCACGGGCCTCCCGTCCGCACCGTGCGCGCGTCGTCACCCGGTGCGAGCTTCCGCGCACCGTGCCCGCCCACAGGGCGACACCATGCCGACGACCGTGGACACAACGACGAACCTCGCACCGTGCGCCAGCCGCCAGCCGGACGGGAGGCGCGTGGCGGCCTGGCCACGGGCCTCCCGTCCGCACCGTGCGAGCGCCGTCACCCCGTGCGAGCTTCCGCGCACCGTGTCCGGTCGCAACCCCGCACGTGGCACGCAACGCGGCACGGGGCGGCGAACCGCGCACCGTGCGCGCTCAGGCGGGGACGCCGCCGGGGTAGACGACCGACTTGAGGGAGTCCGGGTCGGTGTCGCTCTCGAGTGCCTCGCGGACCTCGTCGAGGCCGAACCGACCCGTCACGAGCGAGTCGAGGTCGATCTGCCCGGACGCGACCAGGCCGATCGCGACGGGCCACGTGCCGGTGTAGCGGAAGATCCCGGTGACCGTGACCTCGAGGTTCTGGATGTGCTCGACGGGCAGGGTCATCTCGGAGTTGCCGAGCCCGACGAGCACCGCGGCGCCGGCCGGTCCGACCGCCTTGATGCCGTCGGACACGGCACGGGGAGCACCGCTGGCATCGATGAACGCGTCGACCGGGGCGATGTCCGAGGCGACGGACACCACGGTCGGGTCGACGACCTCCGTGGCGCCGTACTGCAACGCACGCTCCCGGCGCTCGGGGACCAGGTCGCTGACGACGATCCGGGTGGCGCCGAAGGCCCGCGCGGCCTGGGCGCAGATGATCCCGATCGGACCGGCACCGGCGATGAGCACCGAGGACCCGGGGACGATGCCGGCCTTGCGGACCGCGGCGATCCCGACGGACAGCGGTTCGAGCAGGGCACCGGCCTCGAACGAGACGGAGTCGGGCAGGACGTGGGCGAACTCGGCCTCGATCGTGACGAACTCGGCGAAGGCGCCGTCGACCGGCGGGGTCGCGTAGAAGCGCATGTGCGGGCAGAGGTTGTAGCGGCCGGCCAGGCACTGCGCACAGCGGTGGCACGGGCGCTGCGGTTCGACGGCGACGCGCTCCCCGACGCGGGCGGGGTCGACGCCAGCGCCGACAGCGGTGATCGTGCCGGACAGCTCGTGACCGAGGACGAGGGGCTCCTCGACGACGAAGTCCCCGATGCGGCCGTGGCGGTAGTAGTGCACGTCGGAGCCGCACACCCCGACGGCGGCGACCCGGACGAGCACGTCGCCCGGTTCGACCTCGGGCACGGGGCGGTCCTCGACGGTCAGGTCCTGGGTCCCGAGCAGCACGCTGGTGCGCTGGCGCTGGATGGAGGTCATGGGGTTCTCGCTTCCTCGGCCGCGGCGTCGCGGTCGGACGTGGGGGTGGTGGAGTGGTCGGGCGTGGGGGTGGTCGTGGAGTCGGCTGGAGCTGGCCTCGGGACGAGCCGGGCTGCCGTCGGGTCGCGCAGCAGGTCACGGAACCCGAGTTCGGCGGCACCGCGGAGCAGCACGTCGGCACCGAGCGCCGCCGGAGCGATCCGCAGCCGTTCGGTCACGGCGGCCATCGACTGGGCGCGGACCTCGACCTCGATGCGGTCGCCGACGTGCTCGAGCAGCACCCCGAGGAACCCGCCGAGGACGACCACCTCGGGGTTGACGGTGTGGATCGCGTTGCGGAGCGCGGTGGCGAGCGCCGTCACCTGGCGGTCGACCACCCGCTCGACCTCGGGTCGGCGTTGCGCGAGCACCGCGGCGAGCGCGGACGGGTCGTCCGGGGCGACACCGGCCGCCGCGACGAGGGCGTCGCGCGAGGCCTCGGTCTCGAGGCACCCGACGGCCCCGCAGTGGCAGCGGACACCGTTCGCCGCGACGAACGTGTGGCCGAGCTCGCCGGCGTAGCCGTCCGCGCCGCTGAGGGGCCGGGCGGCGCTGATGACACCGCCGCCGATACCGCTCGCGCCGCCGTTGAGGTAGATCAGGTCGTCGACTCCGCGGCCGCTGCCGTACAGGCGCTCCGCCCAGGCACCGGAGTTCGCGTCGTTCGTCGCACGGACCGGGAGGCCGGTGCGCTCGGCGAGGGGACGGGCGATCGGTTCGTCGTGCCAGCCCAGGTGGGGCGCGGAGCGGACCACGCCGTCCTCGACCCGTACGGTCCCGGGCACGGCGACGCCGATGCCGGCGATCCGGGCGGGTGCGGCGTCCCCGGCGACCAACCCGTCCAGGAGTCCGGCGATGGTCTCGACTGCCTGGGCAGCGGTCGGGGCCGAGCGACTCGACGCCACCGCACGGTCGCGCACGCTGCCGTCGAGCCCGACCAACGCGACGGTGACGGCGTCCACCTCGACCGTGACGGCGACGGCGACCACCTCGGCGGCAGCACGAACGACGGGGCTCGGACGGCCGACGCCAGGGCTCGGACTGCCCGCGACACCGGCGCTCGTGCTGCCCGTCGCGGGGACGTCCTCGTGCACGAGTCCGCGCTCCACCAGTTCACCGACGAGCGTGAGCGTGGTCGACCGGTTGAGACCGGTGCGTCGGGTGATCTCGGCGCGGGTGATGGGACCGTCCTCGTGCACCAGGCGGAGGACGCGCGCAGCGTTGCCGCGTGTCGGGGTCTGCGCGACGACGGGTGCCGCTGTCAGGCGAGCCATCGGGTCCTCTCGGTCGTGCTCCGTGTGTGCTGGCCCATCCTCGCGTGTTCGGTCCTTCCCAGAACGCCCGCGATGGGAAGCGGGATCGGGCACACCTGGTCGAAACGAACGACCAGGTACGCCCGGATCCGGCAGGTACGCCCGGAACCGCCGGTCACCGCGAACGCGAGAACGCGGCGTCGAACGAGGCCTCCGGCGGCGCGATCGTGCCGAGCTGCCGCACGAACGCCAGCGCCTCGGGTCCTCCGACGAGTCGGTCCATGCCGGCGTCCTCCCACTCGACGCTGGTGGGGCCGGTGTACGCGATGTGGTTCAGCACGCGGAACACGCGCTCCCACGGCACGTCACCGTGTCCGGCGGTCACGAAGTCCCAGCCGCGGCGCGGGTCGCCCCACGGCAGGTGCGAACCGAGCCGGCCGTTGCGCCCGTCGAACTGCTTCACCGACTCCTTGCAGTGCACGTGGTACACCCGGTCGGCGAAGTCGAGCAGGAACGCTGCGGGGTCGAGGTCCTGCCAGACGAAGTGCGAGGGGTCGAAGTTGAACCCGAACGCCGGCCGGTCCGCGAAGAGCTCGAGCGTGCGCTTGGCGGTCCAGTAGTCGTAGGCGATCTCGGACGGGTGCACCTCGAGCGCGAAGCGGACCCCGACCTCCTCGAACACGTCGATGATCGGCGACCACCGGTCGTGGAAGTCCTGGTACCCGGCGTCGATCATGCTCGGCGGGACCGGCGGGAAGCCCGCGACGGTCTTCCAGATCGACGACCCGGAGAACCCGGTGACGGTGTCGACCCCGAGTGCCGCTGCGGCGCGTGCGGTCCACTGCAGTTCCTCGGCGGCACGCTGTCGGACACCTTCGGCCTCGCCGTCGCCCCAGACGTGCGGCGGCAGGATGTCCTCGTGCCGCTGGTCGATGGGGTCGTCGCACACGGCCTGGCCGACCAGGTGGTTCGCGATGGTCCAGACCCGCAGCCCGTTGCGTTCCAGGATCGCCTTCCGCTCGGCGACGTACGAGGGGTCCGTCGCGGCGCGCCGGACGTCCAGGTGGTCGCCCCAGCAGGCGATCTCGAGGCCGTCGTACCCCCAGTCGCCGGCGAGCCGGGCGACCTCCTCGAAGGGCAGGTCGGCCCACTGTCCGGTGAACAGCGTGACCGGCCTGGAGGCCCGGGTCGGCTCCGCCTGGTCGCTCGCGTCCGTCGTCGTCATCGTCGTCGTCCTTCCGTGCGGTGGTCGGGGTCCGTGCTGTGTTCGAGCTGCGTGCTGTGGTCGAGGTCCGTCACCATGACCCGGGTGCGGACCCGGCGGGGACGGTGGCGGGGCGGTCGACGCGCGAGCGCACGTCGACGACCGTGTGGTCACGGGCCGCGGCCGAGACGGCCTCCATGACCTCGAGCACGTGGAACGCGAGGTCGCCGGAGGCCCGGTGCGGACGGTCCGTGGTGATCGCGTGCGCCAGGTCGGCGAGCCCGTAGCCGCGACCGGCGTCGGCGTACCCGGCGGAGACCGGCAGCTCGCGCCACTCGCGGTCGTCCGCCGTCGCGATCGACACCGGGTCCGAGAACCGGTTCGGGTCCGGCACACCGAGGGTGCCGGCCGTGCCGTACACCTCGAACAGCGGTGCTCGGGTGGCCCAGACCTCGAACGAGACGGTGACGGTGGAGACCACGCCGTCCTCGTGCTCGAGGATCGCGACGACGTGGGTGTCGATGTCGACGGGGATCACGGTGCCGGCGTTCGGTCCGGTCGCGATCGTCCGCTCGCGGGTGGAGCGCGTGGCACTGCCGCTCACCCGGACGACGGGCCCGAAGAAGCTGACGAGGCTGGTCAGGTAGTACGGCCCCATGTCGAGCAGCGGTCCGCCACCGGGCTGGTAGTAGAACGCGGGTGCCGGGTGCCAGAGTTCGTGGCCGGGGGCGCTCCAGGCGACGGCCGCTCCGACCGGGGTGCCGATCAGGCCGTCGTCGAGGGCGGCCCGCGCGGTCTGGATGCCGGTGCCGAGCACGGTGTCCGGGGCGCTGCCGACCCGCAGGCCCGCGGCTCGGGCGGCCTCGAGCACCGGTTCGGCCTCGGCCGTGGACATCGCCAGGGGCTTCTCGCCGTAGACGTGCTTGCCCGCGGCGAGCGCCCGGGTCGCGACGTCGGCGTGGGCGGCGGGGATCGTCAGGTTGAGCACCACGTCGACGTCGTCGGCCGCGAGCAACTCGTCGACGCTCGTGCCGCGCACTCCCTGCGCGGCGCCGACCGCCTGCGCCCGGTCGACGTCGAGGTCGGCGACCGCGACGAGCGCCAGGCCGGGCAGGGCCGGGAAGTGTTCGAAGTACTGCTGGCTGATCACGCCGACGCCCACCACCCCGACGCGGAGGACGGGTTCGTTCACCGTGCTGCCCACAGGAGGCCCCTCTCGATGATGGTGCGGAGCGGCTGCGACTCGACGACCTCGAGGCGGTGCCCGGGTGCGGAGACGAACACGCGACCAGCACCCCACTGCCGTGTCCAGATCGCCGGGGCGGTGACCGGACGGTTCCAGGCGTCGAAGTCGCGCGCTTCCTGCGTGGTGGTCGCGAGGACGTCGTTGTACTCGTCGGACAGCACCCAGTACTGCTCGGTGACGAGGTCGAAGTCCTCGATGCCCTGCGTGATCGGGTGCGATCGTCCGAGGTCGGTGAGGTGCACCGTGTACGGGATGTAGTTGTCGGACTGCTCCCCGACGCGCTCGTCGGGGTGCTTGCCGGCGTGGTGGGCGAACTGGCCGCCGACCATGTGCAGGTAGTCGGCGGTGTTCCGGAACGCGTCCGCGATCCCGCCGTGCCAGCCGGCCAGTCCGGCGCCGTTCAGCACCGCGCGCTGCAGCCCGGCGAACTCGTCGTCGGCGATGGTCGACATGGTGACGACCTGCACGATCAGGTCGACCTCGGCCATGACGGACGCGTCGGCGTAGACGGCCGTGGAGTCCGACACCCGGACCGCGAACCCGTTGTCGCGCAGGAACGGGACGAACAGGTCGGTGGTCTCGACGGGCTGGTGGCCGTCCCATCCCCCGCGGACGACGAGCGCCTGGCGTGTCCCGTCGGCGGCGGTCACGCGGTCACCGTCCAGCTGCTGCCGTCGGCGGCACTGCGTTCGACGGCGTCGAGCACCCGCTGCACGTGCAGGCCGTCCTCGAACGAGGGCGACGGGTCGGTGCCGGCGACGATCGATTCGACGAAGTCCTTCACCTGGTGGCTGAAGGTGTGCTCGTACCCGATGAGGTGTCCGGTGGGCCACCACGCCGCCATGTAGGGGTGCTCGGGTTCGGTGACCAGGATGCGGCGGAAGCCCTGCTCTCCCGCGGGTGCCGACGACTCGTACAGCCGCAGTTCGTTCATGGACTCGAGGTCGAACTGGATCGCTCCCTCGGACCCGCTGATCTCGAGCGTCAGGCCGTTCTTCCGGCCGGTGGCGTAGCGCGTGGCCTCGAACGTGCCGATCGCGCCGTCGGCCGCACCGCCGCCGAGTCGGGCGGTGAAGAACGCGGCATCGTCGACGGTGACCTGCCCGCGCTCGCTCGACGCCGTGCCGGAGAGTCCGACGCCGTCGGCGAGCAGGGGGCGCTCGGTCACGAAGGTCTCGAGCAGGCCCGACACCCGGGTGAGCTCGGCGCCGGTGACGTGCTCGACGAGGTCGATCGCGTGCGCGCCGATGTCGCCGAGCGCACCGGAACCGGCGAGCTCCTTGTCGAGGCGCCAGGTCATCGGGCCGTCCTCGTCGGCGAGCCAGTCCTGCAGGTAGAGCGCGCGGACCTGGCGCACGGTGCCGATCCGGCCGTCCTGCACGAGCTGTCGGGCGAAGGCGATGGCCGGCACCCGGCGGTAGCTGAACCCGACCATGGCGCGGACCCCGTGCGCCCGGGCGGCTGCGGCAGCGGCGGTCATCGCCTCGGCCTGTTCGACGGTGTTGGCGAGCGGCTTCTCGCACAGGACGTGCTTGCCGGCCTCGAGCGCGGCGATCGCGATCTCGACGTGCGACGACCCGGGCGACACGATGTCGACGACGTCGATGTCCGGGTCGGCCACGACGGCACGCCAGTCGGTGGATGCCGACTGCCAGCCGTACTGCACGCGAGCCGCCTCGGTGCGTTCCGGGTCGCGCCCGACGATCACCGCCATCTCGGGCTCGACCCCGAGGTCGAAGAACCTGGGGGCGGTCCGCCACGCCTGTGAGTGTGCGGCTCCCATGAAGCCGTGCCCCACCATGGCGATCCGCAGTCGTTGCTGCGCCGTCGAAACACTTGCCATCCGCTCGCTCCTTTGCGATCACGTCCTTGCCACAGCCAACACTACCGCTTATGTTGGGCGCGGCAACATTTTGTTTCGACGACGAACGGTGACCACCATGGCAACGACGCCCACCCGTGCAGACAAGTTCTCCTTCGGTCTCTGGACCATCGGCTACAACGGCTCCGACCCCTTCGGCGGGCCGACCCGTCCGGCCCTCGACGTGGTCGAGGCGGTCGAGAAGCTCGACGAGCTCGGCGCCTACGGCCTGACCTTCCACGACGACGACCTGTTCGCGTTCGGCTCGACCGACGCCGAGCGGCAGACGCAGATCGACCGCCTCAAGGGTGCGCTCGACTCCACCGGCCTCATCGTGCCGATGGTGACGACGAACCTGTTCTCCGCACCCGTGTTCAAGGACGGCGGCTTCACCTCGAACGACCGGCAGGTCCGCCGCTTCGCGCTCCGCAAGGTCCTGCGCAACATCGACCTCGCCGCCGAGCTCGGTGCGTCGACGTTCGTGATGTGGGGCGGCCGCGAAGGCTCCGAGTACGACAGCGCGAAGGACGTGCAGGCCGCACTCGAGCGCTACCGCGAGGCCGTCAACCTGCTCGCCGACTACGTCACCGACAAGGGCTACGGCATCCGCTTCGCGATCGAGCCGAAGCCGAACGAGCCGCGCGGCGACATCCTGCTGCCGACCCTCGGCCACGCGATCGCCTTCACCGAGACCCTCGAGCGCCCCGAGCTGTTCGGCATCAACCCCGAGGTCGGCCACGAGCAGATGGCGGGCCTGAACTTCACGGCCGGCATCGCCCAGGCGCTTTACCAGGGCAAGCTCTTCCACATCGACCTCAACGGTCAGCGCGGCATCAAGTACGACCAGGACCTGGTGTTCGGCCACGGCGACCTGCAGAACGCGTTCTCGCTCGTCGACCTGCTCGAGCACGGTTCGCCGCAGGGCGGCCAGGCCTACGACGGCCCGCGCCACTTCGACTACAAGCCGAGCCGCACCGAGGACATCACGGGCGTCTGGGACTCGGCGGCCGCGAACATGCGCATGTACCTGCTCCTCAAGGAGCGCGCGCAGGCCTTCCGCGCCGACCCCGAGGTGCAGGCCGCGCTCGAGGCCTCGAAGGTCGGGGAGCTCAGCACGCCGACCCTGAATGACGGCGAGTCCTACGACGCCTTCCTGTCCGACCGCTCGGCCTACGAGGACTTCGACGCCGACGCGTACTTCGGCGGCAAGGGCTTCGGCTTCGTCCGACTGCAGCAGCTCGCCATCGAGCACCTGCTCGGCGCGCGCTGACAGGCTGCGGGGATGACACAGCTCGTCGCCGGCGTCGACTCGTCGACCCAGTCCTGCAAGGTCACGATCCGCGACGCGGCGACGGGTGCCGTCGTCAGTGAGGGACGTGCCGCCCACCCGGACGGCACGTCCGTCGATCCCCGCCACTGGTGGGACGCCCTCGGCACCGCGGTCGCGGACGCCGGCGGGCTCACCGACGTCGGCGCCGTCGCGATCGCCGGGCAGCAGCACGGCATGGTCGCGCTCGACGCCGACGGTCACGTGGTCCGCGACGCCCTGCTCTGGAACGACGTGCGCAGTGCGGATGCGGCCGCGCAGATGGTCGAGGAGATCGGACGGGAGGCGTGGGTCGCCCGGACGGGACTGGTCCCGGTGGCATCGTTCACCGGTACCAAGCTGCGGTGGCTCCGCGACGCCGAGCCGGACAACGCCGGCCGCGTCGCAGCCGTCGCGCTCCCCCACGACTGGTTGTCGTGGCGGCTGCGCGGGTACGGCCCGGCCGACGAGAGTCCGCTCGGCCCCGACCTCGACGCACTCGCCACCGACGCCTCGGACGCCAGCGGCACGGCCTATTGGGACCCGGTGCGCCGGGAGTACGACCCGGAGCTGTTCGAACTCGCGCTCGGTCGCCCGATGCGCGTCGCCGGCTCCGAGCCGACCGCGGACACGGTCGTCGTGCCGCGCGTGGTCACCCACGACGAGGCGATGGGGACGCTCGACGTCGACGTCACGCTGCCGAACGGCTCGGTCGCACCGTCCGGACTGGTCGTGGCCGCCGGACTCGGCGACAACGCCGGTGCGGCGCTCGGACTCGGACTCGCTCCCGGGGACATCGCGGTGTCCCTGGGGACCAGCGGGACCGTCTTCGGCGTCACCGCGACCGAGGTCCTGGACGCGAGCGGGACCGTGGCGGGCTTCGCCGACGGGACCGGGTCGCGCCTCCCGATCGTCACGACGCTCAACGCAGCCCGCGTGCTCGAGGTGATCGGCGGCCTGCTCGGCGTGGACCACGACGCGCTCGGCGAGCTGGCGCTGCAGGCGCCGGCCGGGGCCGACGGCCTCGTGCTGGTGCCGTACTTCGTCGGCGAGCGCACGCCCAACCGGCCGGACGCGACCGCGTCACTGCTCGGGATGACCCCGGGCACGACCGACCGACCGCACCTGGCGCGCGCCGCGGTGGAGGGCATGCTCTGTGCCCTGGCCGACGGGCTCGCCGCGGTCGAGGGGACCGGCGTGACCGTGTCACGACTGCTGCTCATCGGCGGGGCCGCGCGGAACGAGGCCGTCCGGACCGTCGCGGCGCAGGTGTTCGGGCGCGACGTGCTCATCCCGGAACCCGGCGAGTACGTGGCGTCCGGGGCCGCGCGTCAGGCAGCCTGGGCGTTGACCGGCGCGCTGCCGTCGTGGGACATCGCGACGACGACCGTGCCGGCGGACCCGCACCCCGAGGTGCTCGAGCAGTACCGCGCCGCGGCGCGCTGACCGGTCGTCCACCCAGCAGGAACGGGCGTACCTGGTCGGATCTTCCGACCGGGTACGCCCGTTCCTGCCAGGTAAGCCCCGCCAGCTACGCCCGCTAGCTACGCCCCCGCCAGCGTCGGTTCCTCGGTGTCGTCGACGTCCTGCCAGCTCCCCGCGACCGGGAACTCCGTCACCCGGAGCCGCGCTGACCCGTACGGCACCAGCCGCAGGTCGCCGTCGGGCACGTGGTCGAGCACCGGACTGAACGGCGGCAGGTCTGCCTGCGCACCGGCCATCCGCCACCCGGTCGCCCGCGCACCGGGAGCGTGCAGCACGACCGGAGCGGTGCGGCGGTCGCGCAACGACCAGGGTGCATCCGGGACCGCGCCACGGGTGATCCGCCAGCGGTCGGCGTCTCGGACCTCGGCGAGCGCCCAGTTCCAGGACCCACGGGCGTGCACCTCCCACTCGCCGATTCCGGGCGCACCGTGGTGCTCCACCCAGTGCTCGCCGGGCGAGTACACCATCGTCAGCGGCCCGAGTCGGACCGCTGCAGCCTGACGCTCTCGCCGGACCACCCGCGCCCGCATCGGCAGGACGAGGACGACCGCGCCCGCCGACGACCAGTCGCGTTCCAGGGTCACGTACCCGTCGACGACCTGGAGGCCCGGATCACCACCCTGCGCCGCCAGCGGCACACGGTCGCCGCCGACCGACAACGCTGCGTCACGCGCCCAGGACGGGATCCGCAGGCGCAGGGCGAACGGGGTCGTGCGGGCGGTGTCGACGCGGATCGTCACGGTCTCGTCGAACGGGTACTCGGTGTCCACGGTGATCGACACGTCGTCGTCGTCGACCGTGGTCTGCACTGCGGAGGGTGCGTAGGCGACGACGCGCAGTCCGTCGTCGTCGCGCAGCCACAGGTGGGACACGAACTTCGGCCACCCCTGGTGCAGGTTCGCCGTGCAGCACCCGAAGTGCGGTTCGAGCCCGAAGATCCCGGCGTCGTCGGACGAGAAGCTCCACTCGCGTCGGGCGACGGAGACCTCGACCTGGTTCGTCTGCTGGTGGTACTGGTGTCCGCGCATCTCGGGGTCGCTCGACGCCGGCAGCAGGTTGTAGGCGAGCTCCTCGAGCCGATCGCCGTCGATGCCACGTCCGTACACCTGCGCGTGCACCGAGGCCGTGAACATCATCTCGACCACCTGGCACGTCTCGATGCCCGCGGTGGCTTCGCGGCCGCCGAGCCACTCGTCGCCGGAGAACCACCCGTTGGCCTGCCCGTGCCACCGGTCGAGTGCCGCGAACGACGTCTCCGTGCGTGCGGCGTGCGCGGCGAGGCCGTGGTCGCGCAGGGCGTCGACGGCGCCGGTCTTCAGGCCCATCGCCACGTTCGGCCCGTGGGTCCGGTGCGAGAAGGTGCGCGCCGGGCCGGTGATCAGTTCGTCGGCCAGGTAGTCGTCCCAGCGGATGGTCTGGGCGGCGAGCAGGTCGACCAGTTCGAGCAGCCAGGCGTCGCCCGTCCGCTCGTGCAGCCACCAGACCGACAGCGCGTTGTCGGCACCGCGTGCCCGCCCCCACGAGGTCAGGGGCCGGCCCGGCAGGTGGTCGAGCTGGTGACGGAAGTAGCGTTCGAGGAACGGCGCCACCCGCTCGTCACCGGTGGCGTCGGCGTGCTGCGTGAGCACCTTGAGCGCCACTATCCGCGGCCACCAGTCGTCGTTGCCGGTCGGTCCGAAGAACCCGTCCTCGCGCTGCGACCCGAGGATCCACTCGATCCACGGCGTCGCGAGGTCGAGCAGCCGCTGGTCCTGCAGCACGTGGGCGAGCGGCACCAGGCCGTCGAGGTAGTACGGCCCGCGCTCCCAGTTCTCGCCCGTTCCGCCGAGCCACCCGCTGTCCGGGCCGACGTCGGGCCAGATCGCTTCGAGCTGCCCGGTGATGTTGTCGGCCTGCAGCCGGAGCTGGTCGCGCAGCCAGCCGCGGGGCGTGATGGTGCCGAGTGCCAGTGGGCGGTGCGGACGCCCCACGGTGGCAGCGTCGGTGCTGGTCGTGGTGGCGGTGCCGGTGTCCGTGATGGTCATTTGATGGATCCTCCGATGAGACCTTTGGTGTAGTACCGCTGCAGTGCGAGGAACAGCACGACCACCGGGACCGTCGCGACGCACGCGATGGCGGTGAGGAGCCCCGGATCGATCACCGGCACGCCGGGGATCTTGAAGGACGTGCTGATGCTCGACAGGGCGAGCGGCAGGGTGTACTTGCTGTCGGTCGACAGGAACGTCACGGAACTGAGCAGGTCGTTCCAGCCGGCCATGAAGCCGAAGAGTGCGGTGGTGACGAGTCCTGGCCACGCCAGCGGGAGCATCACCGAACGCAGGATCCGTCCGGTGCCCGCGCCGTCGATCGCCGCGGCGTCCTCGAGCTCCGACGGGATCCCGTCGAACGTGTTGCGCATGACGAACACCGAGAACGGCAGCTGGAGCGTCACCAGCACCAGCACCACCCCGGCGAGTGAGTCGAGCAGCCCGAGTCTGCCGAGCACGATCGAGAGCGGCGTGAGCAGCCCCTGGAACGGCACGACGAGCGGTGCCAGCAGGAGCACGAACACGATCGCGCTGCCGCGGAACCGGATCTTCGACAGGGCGTACGCAGCGAGCGTCGACACGAGGGCGACGAGCACCGCGACTGCGATGGCGACGACGAACGAGTTGACGATGTTCTGCCGCAGGTCCACCGACGGGTCGAAGACCTTCGTGTAGTTCCGGAGCGTGAGCGTGGCGATCGACTCGAACCCGATCCCCTGCGCGTCGGCGTCCGCCGGCAGGAACGACCGGAACAGGATGTACAGGACCGGTGCGATGAACAGCAGCGCGAGCACGGTGCCCACGGCGACGTAGGCGACACCACTGGCGTGCACCCGTCGACGACGCGGTGGTCCGTGCGGGGTCGCGCCCGGCACGTCGGTCCGGTCCGTCCCGTCCGGTCGGGAGGCGCGGCTCGCGTCGCGTCGAGCAGCTGCGGTCGTCCGCCTGGTCACGTCGGTGGCGCTCATCGGTCGTCCTCCGTTCCGGTCGAACGCAGGGCCCGGAGCTGGACGACCGCGATCGCCAGGATGATCACGGTGAGGATCATCGACAGCGCGGCGCCGTAGCCGAGGTCGTAGCGGACGAACGACTGCTGGTACGTGTACATGACCGTGGTGGTGGTCGACCCGCTCGGGCCGCCCTTGGTCAGGACGTAGAACTGGTCGAAGACGAGGATCGAGCCCGACACCGCGAGCAGCATGCAGAGTGCGAACTGCCGCCGGACGAGCGGGAACACCACTGAGCCCTCGCGGCGCCACCACCCGGCGCCGTCGATCTTCGACGCCTCGATCACCTCGGTCGGCACGGCCTGCATGCCGGCCATGAGCAGGATCATCGCGACGCCCATCGACTTCCACACCGTCAGGACGATGACCGCCCAGAACGCCGTGTCGGGCGAGGTGAACCACGCGGTGTCACCGTTCGTGATCCCGATCGACCGCAGCAGGACGTTGATCGCCCCGGTCCCCGGCACGAGCAGCACGTTCGCCATGTACGCCGCGGCGGTGAACCCGATGACGACCGGCATGAAGAACGCCGTCCGGACGAAGGACACGAACCGACCCTCGCCGCGGACCATCGTCGCGGCCCCGTAGCTCACCGCCATCCCGAGCGGTACGGCCACGACGGTGAACAGCAGCGAGAAGACCAGCGAGCGCCAGAACGCCGAGTCCTGGAACGCCTGCGCGTAGTTCGCGACACCTGCCCCGCTGACCCGACCGAGCAGCGGCCAGTTCGCGAACGACATCCCGACGAGCAGCACCATCGGCACGACGAAGAACACGACCGCGAGGACGAGTGCGGGAGCGACGAGCACCCACGCCAGCGTCTGGCGTCGACGACTCGCGGAGCGCGGACGGGAGCGCGCACCCCCGTCCGCGACGCCGGCGAGCGCCGAGGAGGTGACGGCTGTCACTGCCCGACCTGGCTGTACGCCTGCTCGATGAGCGAGTTCGCCTGCTGCTCGGCGCTCTCCAGCGCGGAGTCGGCGTCGGCGCCCTGGAAGATGACCTTCTGGGACTGCTGCGCCCAGGGACCGTTCGGGTCGTTGATGACCGCGTTGTAGGCGATGCTCTTCGGGAGCTTGCCGATCGCGAGCGTGTCGACGATGTCCTTCGACCAGTCGTCCGTCGCGAGGCTCTTCGCCACGGCCAGGTCCGGCGCGATCCACCCCTGCGAGAGGTCGATTTCGGCGGCTTCCTTCGAACTGACCAGCCACTCCATGAGCGACCACGCGCCGTCGGCGTTCTTCGCGCCGGCGGTCATGCCGATCTCGTCACCACCGAGGAACGAGCCGGAGCCGCCCTCCACGCCGGGGATGCCGACCGCACTGCCGAAGTCGGCCTTCTTCGCGGTGAGGGTGTTCGCGCCGCCGAACAGGATGCCGACCTTGCCGTTCAGGGCGTTCTGCTGCCCGACGTTGCCCGGGTCCTGGTTCGGCTCGTCGGTCTTCTGCATGAGCCCGGACTCCCACATCTCCTGGTACCAGTCGACCATCCCGACGAGTTCCGGGCTGGTGAACTCCGCCTTCTGGCTCTTGCCCGCCGCCGTCAGGACGCTGCCGCTCTTCGCCCACGAGCTCGGGAACCCGGTCCACGCCTGTCCGACGCCGCCGAGGGTCGAGAACCCGGTGACGCCTCCCCCGAGCGCCTGGATCTTCTCAGCCGCGGCCTTCACCTCGGCGAGGGACGTCGGCGGCTTGGCCGGGTCGAGGCCGGCCTTCGTGAACAGTGACTTGCTCCAGAACATCTGGGAGCCGGTGAGCGCCACGGGCAGGGCGTAGTTCTTGCCGTCGAGCGTGCCGATCTCGACACCGGCCGGCGCGAGGTCGCCCTTGTTCGACAGACCCTTCACCTTGTCGGTGACGTCGGCGAGCAGCCCCTGGGTTGCGAGCAGCGGCGTGTTGACGATGTCGTAGCTGACGAGGTCCGGGACCGATCCGGCCCGCGCGGAGTTGGCGAGCTTCGTGAGGTACTGGTCGGCCTGGATCGTGGAGAGCTTCACCGTGACGTCCGGGTGTGCCTTCTCGTAGGCCTTGACCTGGTCGGTCAGGTCGACGCCGCCGTCGCGCTGCCAAAGCGTCACCGTGCCCTTCGCGGAACCTCCGCTGTCGGCCGTCCCGCTCGATGAGCACCCGGCCAACCCGAGTGCCGCGACCGTGAGGGCGGCGGCCAGGGTCGCGGTCCGCCGGATCGTGGATGTCTTCATCGTCATCTCCAAATCACTCCTTGCCGCATCGTTGCGGCAAGCTTTGCTGTGTTTGCCGAAGGTAGAACGGGACAACAGCCGTGTCAATGCTTGACGTCGGAATCGTTGTACGGCAAGGTTTGCCGGGTGCCGTACGCTCGGATCGCTAGGAGGACGCCGTGGTCAATCGACGTGAAGTGACGCTCGCCGACGTCGCCGCACAGACCGGCGTGTCCGTCGGGACGGTCTCGAAGGTCCTGAACGGCCGCGGACAGATCGCCGAAGGGACGCGGCAACGCGTCGCAGCAGCCGCCACCGAGCTGGGACTGAGCGTGCGCGCCGCGACGCCAGCCGCGCCTCCCGGTCGGTCCTTCCTGGTGGGCGTTCTGTCCACCGACGCCTACGGACGCTTCACGATCCCGATCCTCACCGGAGCCGAGGACACCTTCGGACCCGGCGAGGTGTCGATGCTGCTCGCGGAGAGCCGCGGCGATCCGATCCGCGAGGCCCACTACGTGCAGACGTTCCTCAACCAGCGCGTCGACGGCATCGTCGTGACCGGTCGCTCCAGCGACCCGCGTCCCTCGATCACCGGGCTGCTCGGTGTCCCCGCCGTGTACGCGCTCGCGCCCTCGCTCGATCCGGACGACGTCTCGATCGTGCCGGACGACGAAGCCGGCGCGGCACGGGCGATCGACCACCTCGTGGGCTCCGGCAGGCGCTCCATCGCGGTCGTCGCGGGTGCACGGCGGCACACCGCGACGGCGCACCGCGTCGACAGCGCGAAGCGGGCCGTCGCCGCAGCCGGCGCGACCCTCGCCGGAGGAGACGCCCTGTACGGCGAGTGGAGCGAGCGGTGGGGGTACGAAGCGGCCACCCGCTTGCTCGGGACCGACTTCGACGGCGTGTTCTGCGCGAGCGACCAGATCGCCCGCGGTGTCGTGGACTGCCTGCGGGACAACGGCATCGTCGTGCCGACCCAGGTCGGTGTCGTCGGTGTCGACAACTGGAGCGTCATCACCGATGCGGCGCGACCGAGCATCACCTCGGTGGACCTCAACCTCCGCGAGGTCGGGCGGCAGGCCGCGGCCCTGCTCATGCGGACGATCCAGGGCGAGGAGGTCGCCGGTGGCGTCCGCACCGCGGAGTGCTTCCTCGTTCCTCGACAGTCGACCTGATGGACCCGGCACTGTCCCGGGCACTGCTCGCCGCGGGCCTGCCGGCCACCGGGCACTTCGTGCCGACGGGTGGTTGGGTCAGTCGCGCCTGGGTCGGCGACGAGTTCGTCGTCCGCCTGAGCACCGGACTGATCCGCGGCGCGTACGACCACGAGGCCGCGGTGGTCGACGTGCTCGACGGCACCGACGTCCCACACGCGCGGCACGTCGCCCACGGCGACGGACCCGACGGTGCCTGGTACGTCTCCGAACGGCTGCCGGGCCGGACCCTGCACGACGCCTGGCCGTCGGCCGACACCGGGGAGCGTCGGTCGGTGATCGAGAGCCTCGGCACCGCCGTGCGTGCACTCCACCGCGTGCCGGTACCGGACGGCCTGCTCCCGCCCTGGCTCGCCGACGCGCTGGCCGGCGGCCCCTGGCCTGCGTACCACCCGCCCGTCATCGGTTCGTTGCGCGGGCTGGTCGATGCCGCGCGGCGGTCGGTCGAGGTCGATGCCCGTCTGCTCGACGATGCCCGTCTGCTCGACGACGTCGCGGACTGGATCGAGGACCGGACCGCGTTGTTCGCCGAGGACCGCCCCGTCCTCGTCCACGGAGACCTGCACGGGTCCAACATCATGGTCGACGACGGGCGCGTGACCGGGATCATCGACTTCGCCGAGGCCCTGGCGCAGCCCGCGGACGCCGAGCTCGACACGATCCTGCGGTGGTGCGCGCGGCCAGGTGAGTTCCCGCCGAGACCCGGCGAGCCAGGACTCGACGTGTCGACCCTCGCACCGGTCCCCGGATGGTTGCGCGGCACCTACCCGGAGCTGTTCGAACGTGCGGATCTGCGCGAACGACTGCAGTGCTACGACATGTACGTCGAGCTCGCGATCCTCGCGCACCATCCCGACCCCGAGGTCCGGGAACTCGCGGCGGGCCGCGTCGCTCGTCTGCTCGCCGGTCACGACCACGTCGACGGCCTGGTCTGGGACGCCTGATCGCACCGGTACCTCGCCGGTCGACGCACCTCGGCGTAGCGTGCCACGCATGGGCGTCAGGAACCACCTCGTGGAGGGCGTCTCCGGTACCGGGAAGACGGCTGTCTGCCTCGAGTTGCGCCGGCGCGGCTTCCCGGCGGTGAACGGGGACCGCGAACTCGCGTACCAGGGTGATCCCCGCACCGGCGCCGCCGTCGACGGTCTGTCCGGCCTCGACGTGCACGCCCACCACCTCTGGAACGCCGAGCTGGTCCGGGAGCGGGCGGCGGACCGCTCGGAACCGGTGACCTTCTTCTGTGGCGGATCCCGGAACGTCGGCGCGTTCCTCGACCTGTTCGACGAGGTCTTCGTCCTGACCGTCGACGCAGCGACGCTCGACGACCGGCTCGACGCGCGCGCCGGCGACGAGTGGGCGGGGCGGGGCCGAACGGCCGAGCGGGCCCTGGTCCGTCAGCTCCACGCGTCCGGTGCGGACACACCTCCCGGCACGCCGATCGACGCGACCCGGCCGCTGTCGGCGGTCGTCGACGAGATCCTGCGGCGGTGCGGCCTGCTCGGGGCGTGACCGACGCCCCCGGGCCGCCGCGGTCGCTCGCCGCTCACTCCCCCGAAGCGCGCTCGATCCGCTCGAGACGTTCGATGCGCTCGATGCGCTCAAGACCGACCCGGCACCGGTCGACGTACTCGGCGTACAGGTCCGGCCGTTGCTCCCGCGCCCACCGGGTCACGTCGACGAGGTGCAGCGCGGTGAGCGACGCCAGGGTCGCGTGGTCAGCCGGGCTGGCCAGCCCGGCGGCGGCGGTGAACTCGTCGTACTCGGCCCTCGAGATCGTCGCGTCGACGAACGCCCACTCGAACACCCGACGAGCGTCGGTCCACGGTGACGGACCGGTCTCGGCAGCACCCCAGTCGATGAGCACGGGCGCGCGACCCGGTCCCCGTGCGATCAGGTTCCGCGGTGCCAGGTCGCCGTGCGCGAGTCCGAACGCGAATCGCTCCGCGGCCAGCCGCTCGAAGTGCCTCCGGAGCGCGCCGGCCGAGGTGTAGGCGCCGTCGTGGCGGAGTGGGTCGTCCGCGACGAGCGCTGCGCTGTTGTACGCCAGGTGCGCCGACCACGCCCGAGCCAGGTCGGTGCCGAAGCGGGTGTACAACGACGGCGGCGCCTCCGCCAGGCTGATCGAGGCGACGGTGCGGGCGGACGATCCGAGCCACGTCCAGGGGTGCTCGATCGGCCGCGGGTCGGGTTCGACGTACTCGGACACGATGAAGGGGACGCCGTCCTGGACACCGTGGCCGATCGGACGAGCGACGGTGATGCCCGCTGCGGCAGCCGCTCGCGCGGCCCACGCCTCGACGGGGAACTCGTCCGAGCGCAGGGGGTCGACGGGGAACCGCACGACGACGTCGGCACCGACCGCTCGCCGCACCCGGTACGTGTGGTTCACGGATCCGCCCAGCAGCCGTTCGGCCTGGTCGTCCGAGCTCCCGACGGCGCGCAGCACCGCGTCCAGACGGTGGCGGTGGGTGTCGTCGTCGAGCACGCACCCATCATGGCCGTCGGGGTGTCACGCCCGCCGCATCGTGTCCCGGGGGTACTCGCCGTGGCGCTCGAGGTAGGCGGCCGAGAACCGACCAGCGTGGGCGAACCCCCACTGCCGGGCGACGTCGGCGATGCTCGTCCCCGCCGGGTCGGCGTGCACGAGCTCGTCGCGCACCCGGTCGAGACGGACCCCGCGCAGGTAGCCGTTCGGGCTCACCCCGAGCTGCCGCTGGAACGCCTGCTGCAGGGCACGCAGGCTCAGGGAAGCCACCTCGGCCAGGTCGGTGCTCGTGATCGGCAGGTGGGCGTGCTCGTGCACGTACTCGACGGCCCGGCGGATGTGCGCGTTGCGCGGGAGCAGGAGTTCGTCCGGCAACGTGGCCGAGACGACCGGGTACAGCTCGAGCAGCGCCAGTGCCCCCAGCCGGCCCATCTCGGCCTGCAGCAGCGGTGAGACCTGCCGGTCGAGCACCGTGTGCGAGATGAGCTTGACGGTGTTCCGCCACATCGTCACGGCCCGGTCGTCGGGCTGCACGGTGTGGTCGAGCTGCACGCCGCCCGACGCCGCGCCGCGCTCGCCGGCGACCTCCTCGAGCGATGCCCGGTTGATCTGCACGAGACGCTGGTCGTAGTCCTGGTACGTGAACGCGGCGCCGTCCTGCGGCCACAGCTGCGGCCGGCCCACGGCGCTCACGAGGCGGTCGTCGCCCTCGCCGATGAAGCCGGTACCCCGGGTGATCCACTGCACGACGAAGTCGTCCGACGGCGTCATGACGCCGTCGAGGTGCCCGTCGAACCGGATCGCGCGCAGCGTCATCGTCGAGTCGCCGACCGCCGAGTACCGGAAGGTGAAGGGCTGCGCGGTCGTCTCGGCGCGCCACTCGGAGGCGTCGTACGCCCCGACCAGGAAGTCGCGTGCTTCGTCGACGTCGGCGGACCGGACGTCGTCCTGCACGCGAGCTCGTTCGTCTGTCATCGGTTCACCGAGAGCAGTGTGACCGAACGGACACGCGTCGTCCGTGTCGCTGTCCGAGAAGCGCTACCGACGATCGTCGTCGCGTGGACCGGATGCTCCTGGCGACGGGACGATGTCCGGATTTCGACCGCCGGGCCGCTCCCGACATCCGCGATCCGTCGAGTCATCGGTCCTGGCGCGCACCGACGACCCCGCTGCTCGTACGGTCGTGTCATCCAGCGGCAACGGGCCGCTCAGGAGAACACGAGGACGACATGACCGCCGTGACCGCAACTCCGGTCCACCCGATCAGCGCACCCAAGCAGGCATTCGAAGCGACGTCGGCGTCCGGCCGACGCAACCGCCACCGCGGCGGCTTCAGCGAACTGCGGGACGCCCAGCGACAGCGCACGCTGCAGATCGCCGCGGTGAGCACCGGCATCGTCTCGGTGAGCGTCCTCGCGTCCGCCGCCGCCGTGCTCGGACTCTCCGCGTGATCCGCGAGGGATCCACGTTCGAGGACGTCCGCACCCAGGCCATCGACATGACCGCACTCTTCGCAGAACAGGAACGCCACGATGCTTGACCAGAGCACGCTCGAGCAGCTCCGCAGCAACCCGGTCGAGTGGCGCCGACGGGGCTTGACCCCGCCCGCCGACCTCGACGAGATCGTGCAGGCCCGTCTCAGTGCGCACATGGGTCACGCCGACCCGTCCTACGCGGACTTCTTCGCATCCTGAGCTCTCGACCGCCGTCCGAACCGATCGATAGGGTGATCCACACTTCCCCATGACGCTCCTCACACTCACGCCCCCGGCCGTCGAGACGACCGCGCAGCGCACCGCATCCAAGGCCGCCGACGACCTCTTCACGGCACACGGCGTGATCCCGGTGCGCTTCGAGGACGTCGCCGCGCACGCGGGCATGAGCGTGGACGAGCTGACGGCGGCCTACCCGTCCAAGCAGGCGCTCGTGGTGGCGGTCCTGCGACGCTGGCACGGCGCGTGGCGTCGAGCCCTGGACCACATCGCCACCACCTCAGCGGATCCCCGCGACGAGATCCTCGGCATCTTCAACTACCTCGAGGAGTGCTTCGCGGACGAGGGGTGGCGCGGCTGCGCGTTCATCAACGGACACGCCGAGCTCGGACGCCAGGACCCGGAGATCGCCGCGCTCGCAGCCGAGCACTTCCGCGACGTCGAGAGCCACCTCACGTTGCTGTGCACCCGTGCGGACATGCCGGCGCACATCGCCGAGACCCTGTCGCTGCTGGTCGAGGGAGCCCGGGTGGAGTCAGCCGTGCAGGGCTCGGCGAAGCCCGCCCGGAGCGCGCGGCTCGGTGCGGCCATGATCATGTCGGTGTTCGAGGAGCGCACGACGTTCTGACCGGCGGCCGGACGTATGATCCGGGGAACCACTCGTCACCGAAGACGGAGACCGGAATGACGCGCACCGAGCCCACCACCGCCGCTCACCACGGCACCCCCAGACCGACCCGAGCCACCGCCTCGGTCGCCGCGATCCTGGCCGAGTCCGCCGCGCGGTACCCGGACGACGTCGCCGTGATCGTCGGCGACCACCGCACCACCTACGCCGAGCTGTGGTCCGAGACCCTCGCCTACGCCGGAGCGCTCCGGGCCCGCGGGGTCACCGAGGGATCGCGCGTGGCGATGCTCGTGCCGAACGTCGCGGACTTCGCCCGCGTCTACTACGCAACCCTCGCACTCGGCGCCGTCGTCGTCCCCGTCCACGCGCTGCTCAAGCGGCGCGAGATCGAGTACCTGCTGCAGGACAGCGGCGCCATGCTGCTCGTCTGCGCTGCCCCGCTGCTCGCCGAGGGCGCAGCCGGTGCCGAGCTCGCCGGCGTCGACGTCATCACCGTGCTCGCACCGGCCGACCACGACGACCACGACGGCCACGACGGCACAGACCGCCTCGAGGCCCTGGCCGCGGCAGCCGAACCCCTCGACACCTACGTCCCCCGCGACCCCTTCGACACCGCGACGATCCTGTACACGAGCGGGACCACCGGCAAGCCGAAGGGTGCAGAGGGCTCGCACTTCGCCCTGCTCGAACAGGTCAACACGAACCTGATGAGCACCTTCGACATGCACCGCGGCGACGTCCTGCTCGGGGCACTCCCGCTGTTCCACACGTTCGGTCAGACCTGCACGATGAACACCGGGTTCCGCGCCGGTGCCACCATCGTGATGCTCCCGAAGTTCGACGGCGACGCAGCACTGTCGGCGATGGTCGAGCACGGCTGCGAGATCTTCATGGGGGTGCCGACGATGTACATGGCACTGCTCGACGCCGCGACCCGCAACGACGCCCGCCCGGACCTCCGCTACGCGATCTCGGGCGGGGCGTCGTTGCCGTTGGCCGTCCTCGAGCGGTTCCAGTCCGTGTTCGACGCGCCGATCCACGAGGGCTACGGCCTGACCGAGACGTCACCCGTGGCCACCTTCAACCACGTCGGCCGAGCGCCCCGACCGGGGACGATCGGGACGCCCGTGTGGGGTGTCGACGTCGAGATCGCCGACCCGGCCACCCCGGACGCGATCGTGCTGCTGCCGCACGGCGAGATCGGCGAGCTCGTCATCCGCGGGCACAACCTGATGAACGGGTACCTGGACCGGCCGGAGGACACCGACGCGGCGATCGTCGACGGGTGGTTCCGCACGGGCGACCTCGGCACGAAGGACGACGACGGGTTCCTGACGATCGTCGACCGCACGAAGGACATGATCATCCGCAACGGCTACAACGTGTACCCGCGGCAGGTCGAAGAGGTGCTGGCGACGCACCCGGACGTCACCATGGCGGCGGTCTTCGGCGTCCCGCACGAGCTGCACGGCCAGGAGATCGAGGCCGCCGTGGTGCTCCGTGCCGGTGCGACCGTCAGCCCCGACGCGCTCGTCCGCTTCGTGTCCGACGAGATCGCGGCGTACAAGTTCCCGCGGGTCGTGCACGTGGTCGACG
The DNA here is from genome assembly GCF_003814955.1 of Curtobacterium sp. PhB137. Classification (NCBI taxonomy): domain Bacteria; kingdom Bacillati; phylum Actinomycetota; class Actinomycetes; order Micrococcales; family Microbacteriaceae; genus Curtobacterium; species Curtobacterium sp. PhB137. The sequence continues at coordinate 94,758 of NZ_RKQO01000009.1, forward strand.
CCCTGCCGCTCGGACCGAGCGGCAAGGTCCTGAAGCGGACGCTGGTCGAGCAGTTCAGCACACCGGTCGACGCGGCGACTGCTCCGGCCTGACACACTCGGAGCGTGATCACCAGGCCGCGTTCCGCCCTCCTCGCCGCTGTCCTGACCGCGGGCCTCGTCCTGACCGGCTGCACCGGCCCCGCGAACGCCGAGTCCGGCACACCCGACTGGTTCGACGTCACGGGCTTCCAGCCAGAGGGGGCGGACCCCGCGCTGATCGACGCCAACGCATCGGCGATGGACGTCGTCGGCGTCGACGGGCTGCTGCTGAGCCGGACCGGCACGCGCGTCAGCACCCCCTCCCGCGAGGCGAGGACGCAACGCAACCGGGCGCACGCCAGCGGGCTCGAGGCGCAGCTGCTCGTCAGCAACTACGCCGACGGCGACTTCAGCGAGCCGATCGCCCGGAGGATGCTCCGGTCCCCCGCCAACCGGTCCCACGTCGTCCGCGCGCTCGCGACCGACGTGCGATCCGGCGGGTGGGACTCGGTCATGATCGACCTCGAGGCGTTGACCGCAGCCGACACGGCGGGGTTGACGGCCTTCGCGCGGGAGCTCCGTGCGGCGGTCGGCGACGACGTCCGGCTCGACATCGCCCTGTCGGCGTCGACGACCGCGGCCGGGTACGCGCGCATGGGGTACGACGTCCGCGCACTCCGCGCTCCGCTGGACCACCTCACACTGATGGCCTACGACCAGCACGGCCCGTGGGAGCCGGACGCACCGGGGCCGGTCGGGTCGTTGCCCTGGGCGTCGAAGTCCGCCAGGGCGCTCGCCACCCTCGCGCCCGCCGACCAGATCGTGCTCGGCGTCGCCGGGTACGGCTACCACTGGAAGGGGCCGCGACCGGCGGGGCAGCTGTCCGACGACCAGGCCCGTCGTCGCGTCCGGAAGGCCGGCATCACCCCGACCTGGAACGCGACAGCGGGCGAGTGGACGGCGACCCTGCCCAGCGACGAGGTGCTCTGGTGGTCCGACGCGCGGTCGCTGCGCGAGCGCGTGGCCCTCGCCGAGCGGCTCGGCCTGACCGGGGTCGCCGTCTGGTCCCTGGACCTGTCGGACGCGCTGGACACGGTGCACTGACGGCGACCGACGAGCGGACGGGAGGCCCGGTGCGGGCCCGCCACGGGCCTCCCGTCCGCCGCCGCACGACGCAACTGCCGTGGCGGGCTTGACAGCGTCGGCTAATGGTCTTAGCTTCTAGCTAACACACTTAGCCATGGAGGCAGTCATGCTCGAACACCTGCGCACCGACGAAGGCACCATCGCGTACGACGTCAGCGGCGACGGACCGCTCGTCGTCCTCGCACACGGCATGGGCGACAGCCGGCACGCCTACCGGTTCCTGGTCCCCGAACTCGTCGCCGCCGGCTACCGGGTGGCGAACGTCGACATCCGCGGGTGTGGCGACTCGAGCACGGGATGGGCGTCGTACCAGCGCGCCGACATCGCTCGCGACCTGGTCGCCGTCGTCCGGCACCTCGGCGGCCCCGCGGTCATCGTCGGGCAGTCGATCAGCGGCGGGGCGGCCACCATCGCCGCCGCCGATGCCCCCGACGTCGTCACCGGCATCGTCGAGCTGGCACCGTTCACGCGGAAGCAGTCGTTCGACCTCGGCGGCCTGCTCCGGAACCGCCACCACCGCGCCGGCACGCTCCAGCTCGCCAAAGTGATGACGACCGGGAGCCTGACCGGCTGGCTGGCCTACCTGGACCTCGCCGTGCCGACGAAGCCGACCGACTGGACCGAGGAACTGGGCCGCATCGAGTCGACGCTGCAGCAGCCGGAGCGGATGGCGGTGCTGCGCGCGATGACGAAGACCTCGCCCGCCGACGCCGGTGCACGGCTGGCGGACGTGCGGTGCCCCGTCCTGGTGATCGAGGGCAGCGCCGACCCGGACTGGGCCGTCCCGCGTGCCGAGGGCGAGCGGGTCCTGGCCGACCTGCCCGACGGGCTCGGCGAGCTGGCCGCCATCGACGGTGCCGGCCACTACCCGCACACCGAGAGCCCGACCGAGGTCCTCGCACTCGTGCTCCCCTTCCTCGGCCGCACGCTCGCGCCGGTCGGCGGCCACCGTGGCTAGGGCAGGACTCGACCCCGCCGCCGTCACCACCGCCGCGGCGGGGCTGGCCGACGAGATCGGGCTCGCACGGCTGAGCATGAGCGTCGTCGCCGAACGGCTCGGCGTGAAGTCGCCGTCGCTGTACAAGCACGTCGACGGACTCACCGACCTGACCCGCCGGATCGCGATCCTCGCCGCGAACGAACTCGGCGACGACCTGCGCGACGCGATGCAGGGGCTCGCCGGGCGCGATGCCGTCGAGGCGGCCGCGCAGACCGTCCGCCGGTACGTGCAGCGGCACCCCGGTCGGTACGAGGCGACGGTCGGGATCCGTCCCACCGGGCCGGACGACCCGTTGGCCGTCGCCCTGGAGCGCACCCTCGCCTCGTTCGCAGCGGCGCTGCGCGGCTACGGGCTCGACCCCGCCGACGAGGTGCACGCGCTCCGCCTGCTGCGCAGTGTCCTGCACGGCTTCGCGACCATCGAGACGTCCGGTGGGTTCCAGATGCGCACCGACGTCGATGCGAGCTTCGAGTGGATCATCGCGTTCCTCGACCGGGGGTTCTGCGCGACGACCGCCGCCCCCAGTCATGGTCACGATCCGGACTCCCCGTCGGTCTGAAGCGGTCCCAGGCCCTACGATCCGAGGACGCCTGAGCTTTCTCGGCTGATCCACACGATCCGGCACCCGACCGGACACGATCCAGGGGGACCCGTGCGCCACAGCGCCTCCACCGTCCGACGCGCCTGCGCCGTCGGCACCACCGCAGCCCTCGTCGCGCTGACCACGGGCCTCGGCCTCGTGACCGCGACGGCCGCCCACGCCGAGCCGGCGAGCGACCCGGCGGCGTCGACCGCGACGTCCGCTCCCGCGGCGACCGACGCCCAGGCGTCGACCGCTTCGCCGACTGCGGATCCGTCCGAGCCGGCCGCTGCGGAGCCGTCCGCCCCGACGTCCGCGACGCCGTCGCCCGATGCTGCGCCGACGACCACCGAGCCGTCGAGCGACGCCTCGACGCCCACGGCGTCCGAACCGGACCCCACAGCCGCCGCCCATCCCTCCGCCGCAGTGCCCACCGCCACGCCGTCACCGACCTCGGCGCCGACCGCGCAGCAGGCCGTCGACCCCGCCGTCACCATCACCGGCGACACGGAGGTCGGTTCCGTGCTCACCGCCGTCCCCGTCGGCTTCGACGAGGACGGGGCGTTCCGGTACGTCTGGACCCAGGCCGGTTCCACCACGGTCCTGGCGACGAGCGGCTCGTACACGATCGATGCGGCGCAGGCCGGGGAACGGGTGTCGGTCCAGGTCACCGGTGCCCTGCCCGACGGATCGACGGCGACCGTGACGGCGACCTCGGCCCCCGTCACGCAGGACCCGGTGTTCGTCGACGCCGCGGGCACGCCGATCGCCGAAGGGGCAGACGCCGGAGACCCGCTCGCCCTCGAGACGACCGCTGGCGACCCGTTCTCGTACACCTTCCGGGCGCAGGGCTCCCCCGCCCCGACGTACGCGCTCGCCTGGTACGACGGCGACGACGACGGCGACGTCGTCATGACGAAGTCGCAGGCAGCAGCACTCTCCGCGGGCACCGCCAGCGACTCCGGCTGGACGATCGGGTTCGGGTTCCAACCGGACGACACGGACGAGGAGTTCGGTCCGGACATCCAGCTGCCCGACGGCATCACCTTCGACGCCGCCACCGGTGAGCTGAGCGGCACCGCCACGACGGCGTCCTGGTACCAGTTCGCGATCACGGCCACGAGCGGTACCGAGTCGGTCACGCAGTACGTCGAGCTGACCGTCGACCCGGCCGCCGCGTACGGCGTCCAGGTCTTCACCCTCGACGCGGCGTCGATCGACGCGCCGAAGAAGACGATGTGGATCATCGGCACGGACGGCACCGTCCTGACCGTGAAGCTCACCATCGACGAGGACGGCTCCTTCGGGGGTCTCGACGTCGTGGACGGTGGACGTCCGACCGTCGCGCAGGGCGGAACACTCGTCGTCTCCGGCAACCTGGTCGACCGCTTCGGGAACCCGATCGACCCCGCCGACGCGGACGGCAACCCCGTCTGGACGCCGATCGTCAGCTCGGACGTCGCCAGTGACGTGATCGCGCCGTACACCGAGTTCGACGCCGAGAGCGCTGTCGGCGTCACCTTCCCGCACGCCTCGACGCACACCCTGACCGTCGGCGGCGAGGGGCTGCAGAGCACCTCGTTCTCGGTCGACGTGCGCCCCACCGTGCCGACGGTGTCGACCGAACCGACGGTCGCCGTCGGGGGGACGACCCCGACCACGGGGCAGCTCGCCTACACCGGTTCGGACGCCACCGGCGCCCTGCCGTGGGCGGTCGGCCTCGTCCTGGTCGGCGCCGGCCTGATCGGCGCACGCGCAGTGCGCCGTCGTCGCGCCGCGCTCTGATCCGACACCCCTGAGGGACGGGAGGCCTGGTGCCAGCTGGCACCGGGCCTCCCGTCCGGAGATCCATGCTCTCGACCCTGCTCATCGAAGTACCGTGGCTCGCGTTCGGCGTGCTGATCGCGGTCATCGTCGTCGCGCCCGTCGTGGGCGTCTGGCTGGCGCGCCTGCCGCGGCTCACCGCCGTGCTGTTCGGCCTCGCCGTGGTCGTGGCGCTCGCGCTCACCATGTCTCCCGACGGCGCTCCCCGGTCCGACGTCACCTGCAACGTCGGGCTGCCGTACCTGGCGCCGACCGCGGTCGAGTCGACGGCCAACGTGCTGTTGTTCGTGCCGGTCGCGTTCCTGGCCGGGGTGCGGTGGCGGCGCCCGGTCCTCGCGGCCGTCGGCGCCAGCGCGTTCTCCGTCCTCATCGAGGTCGTCCAGGCGGTCCTCCCCGTGATCGGTCGGGCGTGCGACACGAGCGACTGGATCACGAACACCATCGGCGCCGTGGTCGGTGGGGCACTCGCCGCCGTCGGCGTGCTGTGGGCACGTCGGCGCGTGGCGCGGGTCAGCTGACCCGGGCGAGGGAGCAGCCCGAAGGCACGGCGCACCGTGTCGGCACCGTCAGCGCCGACGTCCTTCCCACATCGACGCGACGGTCGCCAGGAGCGCGTCGAGTCCGACGTCGCCCCGCACCGATTCGACCATCTGCGCGACACTCGCGACGACTGCATCGGACACTGCCTGCGTCTCACGGACCGTGGTCCCGCGCCCGCGGCCGGTGGCGATCAAGCCGTCTGCCTCGAGCTGCTGGTAGGCCCGCGCGACCGTCCCCGGGGCGACGCGGAGGTCGCCGGCGAGCTGTCTGATCGACGGGAGCCGCTCGTGGGCCGTGAGCTCACCGGACCGGATCGCGTCGGCCAGCTGCTTGCGGACCTGCTCGAACGGTGGCGTCGGGTCATCGGCGCTGAGGGTGATCACGCGGCGACCGCCCCCGTCGCGATCAGGCGGGCTGCCGTCACGGCTCGGACGACCGCCGCGACGGCCGTGACGACGCCCGCGAACGCGACGACGACTCCAGCCAGGACCACGACCATCCCCAGCCGCGCCACCACCGTTGCGGCCCCTCCGGCCAGACCGGAGTCGAGGTGCAGCGCGTTCATCAACGGCAGACCGGCCGCCGAGAGGAAGACCGCCGCGGTCAGGAGTGCAGCGGCAGTCCCGACCAGTGCGACGACCTGCCCCGCACGCTGGCGCAGCGCTCCGTCCGCTGCATCGAGATCCGGCCAGGCCGCCGCCGGGGTCACCGCGATCCGCCAGAGCGACGCCCACACCCCGGCCGAGAGCAGCGCGATGCCGAGGAGCGCCGGAAGGCCGAAGTACCAGCCGGGGAAGAGGTAGGGCCCGTCGCCGGCGGGGCACTGCATCGGGAACACGCTCGTGCACAGCCACCGCCCGTCCGGCGCGGGAGCCGATCCGAGCCCCGCAACCAGGACGATGCCGACGGCACATCCGACCGCCCACCAGAGACGCCGCCACTGCTGCGGAAGCAGGGCACTCCGTGCGGACCGTACGTGCAACGACGCGGAGCGGTGCGCCGTCGCGCCGTCGATCGCGACGGCGGGGATCGCGGCGAAGACGAGGAGTGCGACCCCTGCGCCGGCGCTGGGCCCCACGAAGAACGACACGCCTTGCAGCGCTCGTGCGTTCGTCCCCGCGACCGCACAGGCGACGAACACGGCCAAGCCGACGACGAGGCTCACGACCACCCGGACCAGGAGTGCCCGCTGCGCCACCACCACCGCTGCGCCTCGTTCACTCGACGAGGACCGGCGGAGCCGGAGCCATCCGGCCAGCCCACCGACTGCGAGTGCTGCGACCAGCACTCCTGCGAATCCCACGACGTACTCCATGACCCCTCCAATGTACTGTCCAGAAGGTACAAGCCGGAGCGCCTCTGTGTCAACAGCTCGGTACAAGTTCTTCCGGGCCCTCAGCTGTCTGCGTCACCCGGTGAGGCGATCTGCACCCGGGCAGGCAGGCAGTTCACGGCCGCGCGCCAGCTCCACGCCGCCCCCGCGAACACCAGCACCGTGATCACCCAGAGCAGCCACGGCACATCGGTGTCGAGCAGTCCGAGACCGAGCGGGAAGAGAGCCATCCCGATCGAACTCGCGGTCTGGAACACGCCGATCGCGCGACCCCGCACGCGCGGATGCGGAGCCTCGGCCATGACGGCGTTGGCGGCCGGCAACGCGATCATGTCCGCCGCTGCGAGCAGTACCCCAACGACGGCGACGTAGGACCAAGCCACGGCACCGTCCAGCGGCGGGAGGACGATGAGCGGAAGCGCGGTCAGCGCAGTGAGCAGGGCGCCGACCGCGACCAAGGTCCCGCGCCGGAACCCGACGACCCACCGCGTGACCGAGGTCTGGAAGACGGCACAGAGCGCGGTGGCGATGGCGAACTGCATGGGTGCCACCGCCAGCGGCATGTGCCACTGCTGGACGAACAACACACTGAGGGCGACGTTCGGGAGGACCATCGCCGGGCCGATGAGGAACTGCCCGAGGGTGATGAGTCGCATCGAGCGGTCCGCGAAGAACTCCCGGATCGTGCCGGACGACTCGTCCGCACCGCGTGGCGGCTGCGGGTGACGTGCCCGTTCGCCGGTTCGTTGTGTGGCGAAGACGACCGCCGCCGCGACACTCGTGACCACGTTCGCGAGGATGAGCCAGCGGAGTCCGTCCTGCCCCTGCGCGAGCGTGACCGCCGCGAGGATCGCCCCTGAGCCGAGGGCTGCCGCCTTGATCGCTTCGAGGAACGCGAACCACCGTTCGAACGGTCGCCCGTCCGCGAGGTCGTGGACGTAGGCAGTCCACGACGTCCAGTACAGGCGCTCGGACGCGTTGGCGAGGAAGATCGCGACGAACACCAAGACCGGGTCGTGCGCGATCAGGTAGACCGCGAAGCCCGCGGCGGACATCAGGTTGTTGACGATCATCGACACCTTCGCGCCGAGGCGATCAGTCACCACCCCGCCCAGGAGACCGATCGGCAGCGCGACGAGGGATGCCGCCGTCGACAGCAGACCGATGACCGTGAGCGGTAGGTCGGTGGTGAGGGTGAAGTAGACGATCGTCAGCGGCAGCGTCAGGCCGGCGCCGACAGTGTCGATGAGCACCGCGAACGTGACGAAGCGGTGTTCGGAGAGTGCTGAGCGTGCAGCCCGGAGTCGGGCAGAGGCGAAGAACACGAAGGATCCCAGGAGTCATCGCGACGCAGAGCCGTCGCGGGCGTGCAGAAGGATCGCGAGCGGGTCGCTCGCGATGCGATTGCCTGCGCGGGTGCGCTGGCTCAGTTCTGCGTTGCCATGACTCCGGTGTGATGGTCGGACGTGCGCCGTCCGATCAGGCTAGCCCTTCGCACCCTCCACGGCGATGTGGATGGCCTGCTGCATACGGACCGCGACCTTCTTCGACATCGCGACCGTCGGGTGGACACCGTCGTACGTACGGCTCGACGGCCATCCACCGTTCAGCTGCCGGTCCGCCGCCCACGGGTCGACGAACAGGTAGCCGTGGGTGAGTGCGTAGTTCTGCAGGTCACGGTTGAGGATCTCGCCCTGCTTGCGACGGTCGATGCGCTTCTTGCCGTACTTCGTGATGTTGGACGGAGCGATCGCGGCGATGACGACGTGCCGGGCGCCGATCTTCGTCACGATCTTGCCGATGTTCTGCTGGATGCTCTTGCTGCTGTAGGCGTACCGGAGGTCGTTCGTGCCGGCCATCACGACCAGGACGTCAGCGTCCTTCGCCGACGACCGGGTCAGGATCCGCGGCGTCGTGGCACCGCCGATGGCCGTGCCGCCGATGTTCGTGAGCGTCTTGTCGTTCATCTGCCGCATCCACGAGCCGTCCATCGCGGTCAGCGAGTCCCCGGCGTAGGTGACGGAGATCGTCGACGGCGTGGGCTTCGGCGTCGCGCTGGGCTTCGGGGTCGCCGTGGGCTTCGGAGTAGCCGTGGGTTTCGGGGATGCCGTCGGCACCGCGGGCGCGGACGGCGTGACGGGAACCGGGGTCGAGGCGGTCGGCTCGGAGGTCGGGGCCGGCGCGTCCGTCGCGGTCGGCGTGGCGGTCGGCGTCGCGATCGGTGCCTCGACGGCGGTGGCGGTGTTCGGGATCGCGGCGAGCAATGCTCCGGCGATGACGACGACCGAGGTGGTGGCGGCGATGAAGGGCAGGCGGGAAGGGCGCGGGGAGTGCGGCAACGTGAGCTTTCGTCTAGGTACGATCCCCTTCACCTTATTGGAAGCGAGGACATGTCATCATCCCCAACGCGGGGGGTGGATCACGATCCACATCGGCTAGGGTTGTCACGAGCCAACATTCACTGCGGAAGGTGTGTCATGCCCCTCGACGATGAAGCCCCGGGTCGCGTGCTCGCACCGGGCCAGACCTGCCGGATCCGGATCTGGCACCGAGCCGATCGCAGCGTGACCACCGTGCACGAGTCCGCCGAGCGGCTCTACGAAGCGCCGAACTGGACCACCGACGGCCGTCTCGTGCTGAACGGCGACGGGGTCCTCTGGACGATGCCGGCCGACGGCGCCGCAGCTCCGGAGCACGTCGCGATCGAGGGCGTCCCGCCCCTGAACAACGACCACGTGCTCGATCCCGACGGCGTCACCGTGCACGTCAGCGCGAACGACTTCCACATCTGGAGTGCCCCGCTCGCCGGCGGCGCAGCGACCCGGGTCACCGCGGACGACGGCGGTCTGCACTTCCTGCACGGCGTCAGCCCCGACGGCTCCGAGCTCGCCTACGTCCGGCTCGACCCGTCCGGTGACGCCGTCTGGGCCTCGGGCACAATCCGGGTGATGGGCGTCGACGGCAGCTCGGACCGCGCCGTGACGACGGACCCCTCCGCGGCCGACGGCCCGGAGTGGACGCCCGACGGCGCGTGGATCCTGTTCAACACCGAGCAGTTCGAGTCCGCACCGGGGCACGCGCAGATCGCCCGGGTCCGACCGGACGGCACCGGGATCGAGCAGCTCACGGTCGACGAGCACGTCAACTGGTTCCCGCACCCCGCCCCGACCGACGACGCCGCCGTCTACCTGTCCTTCCCGCCCGGCACCGAGGGGCACCCGGCCGACGAGCGCGTGCGGTTGCGCCTCGTCACCGGTGACGGATCCGTCAGCGCCTGGGGACCCGAGGTCTGGCAGGCAGCCGAGACCATCGTCGAGCTCGACGGCGGGCAGGGCACCCTCAACGTCAACGGGTGGGCTCCCGACGGGTCCGCCTTCGCCTTCGTCGACTACCCCACCGGAGAACCCGCATGATCGTCCACACCGTCTGCTTCACGCTCGTCCACGCCGCCGGCTCCCCGCACGAGGCAGCGTTCCTCGAGACCGCCCGCGACACCCTGCCGGCGATCCCCGGCGTGCAGGACTTCACGGTGTCCCGCCAGGTGTCCACACAGAGCGACTTCCGGTTCCAGTTCTCGATGGCGTTCGCCGACCAGGACACCTACTCGGCGTACGACGCACACCCCGCGCACCAGCGCTTCGTCGCCACCCGTTGGGCGGACGAGGTCGCATCGTTCCAGGAGTTCGACTTCGTCCCCCTGCCCGCCTGAGCGAGTGCGGGTCGCGAACGCGACCAGGTGACGGACGGGAGGCTCGGTGCCAGCTGGAACCGGGCCTCCCGTCCGTCACGCGGTGACCACCACCGCTACTGGTTACTGAAGGCGGCGTCGAACGCAGCCTTCGGCTGCGGCCAGAGCAGGGAGCGGACGAACGCGGCCGCCTCCGCGGCGCCGTGCAGGCGGTCCATGCCAGCGTCCTCCCACTCCACGGAGATCGGGCCGGCGTAGCCGATGTGCCGGAGCGCGCGGAACGCGTCCTCCCAGGGGATGTCCCCGTGCCCGGTCGAGACGAAGTCCCATCCGCGGCGTGGATCGCCCCACGGCAGGTGGGATCCGAGGATGCCCTGCCGGCCCGACGCGGAACGGATGCGGGTGTCCTTGCAGTCGACGTGGTGGATGCGGTCCGCGAAGTCGGTGATGAAGCCGACGGTGTCGATGCCCTGCCACGCCATGTGCGACGGGTCCCAGTTGAACCCGAAGGCCGAGCGGTGGTCGATCGCCTCGAGGGCACGCACGCTCGTCCAGTGGTCGTACGCGATCTCGGACGGGTGGACCTCGTGGGCGAACCGGACACCCTCGGCCTCGAACACGTCGAGGATCGGGTTCCACCGGTCCGCGAAGTCCTGGTAGCCGGCGTCGATGACGTCCTGCCCGACGGGCGGGAACATCGCGACGTACTGCCAGATGCTCGATCCGGTGAACCCGACGACGGTGTCGACACCCATCTTCCGGGCCACGCGGGCCGCACGCTGCATGTCGGCGGCGGCGCGCTGCCGGACGCCCTCGCCGTCACCGTCGCCCCACACGGTGTCGCGCAGGATCGCGCGGTGGCGGAAGTCGATCGGGTCGTCGCAGACGGCTTGCCCTGCGAGGTGGTTCGAGATCGCCCACACCCCGAGGCCGTGGCGGTCGAGGACCTCGAGCCGGCTCCGGAGGTAGGCGTCGTCCTCGTCCGCGCGGGCGAGGTCGAGGTGGTCGCCGGACGCTGCGATCTCGAGACCGTCGTAGCCCCACTCCGCGGCCAGGCGGGCGACCTCCTCGAAGGGCAGGTCGGCCCACTGCCCGGTGAACAGGGTGACGGGGTTGGTGGTGGTGCTCATCGTTCCTCCGTGCTGGTGCTCGTCCACCGTCCGGTCGCGGCTCCGCGCAGGACGGCGTCGACGACCTCGAGGGAGCGGACACCGTCCTCGACGGTGGGGAGTCCCTCGGGTGTCTCGCCACGGACCGCGGCGTAGGTGTCGGCGCAGAACGCCGCGAAGGCGTCCGTCCAGCCCTGCGGGTGCCCGGCCGGTGTCCGGTTGAGCCGCGCCTGGCCGGCGGAGACGGATCCTTCGGCACGGTGCACCGTCGTGGAGCCGTGCTCGCCGCCGAACCACACGGACTCGGGGTGCTCCTGGTCGAACACGGCAGACCCCTGCGAGCCGTCGACCTCGATCCACAGGCGGTTCTTCCGGCCGGCGGCGACCTGCGAGACGACGGTGTTGGCCAGGGTGCCGTCGGCGGTGGCGAAGGTCACGACGGCGGTGTCCTCGGTGCGGACCGGGACGGTGCCGGTGCCGGTTTCGGCGCTGGTGCCGGTTCCGGTTCCGGTTCCGGTTCCGGTTCCGGGTCCGGGTCCGCCGAACGATGCGCCGGCGGAGGTGGGGTCGGGGCGCTCGGCGTAGGCGATCGACGTCCGGGCGGTCAACTCCGTGAACCTCGTTCCGGTGATGAACTCGGCCAGGTCGGTCCAGTGCGTCCCGATGTCCGCGAACGCCCGCGACGGACCGCCCCGCTCCGGGTCGACCCGCCACGTCGAGGCGTCCGGCGACACCATCCAGTCCTGCAGGTACGAGCCGTGCACGGTCAGCACCCGGCCGAGCGTGCCCGCGGCGACCCGGGCACGGAGCTCCCGGACCATCGGGTGGTACCGGTACACGTACGGGACCGTGCTCACCGTGCCGGCGGCGCGCACGGCATCGGCGAGCCGTCGGCCCTCCGAGAGCGTCATCGCGACCGGCTTCTCGACGACGGTGTGCAGCCCGGCCGCCGTGGCGGCCAGGGCGTAGTCGACGTGGGTGTCGTTCGGCGTGCAGACGTGCACGACGTCCAGCCGATCCGCGACCAGTTCGTCGACGGACGCGTACCCGGTCGGCACGCCCCACCGTTCGGCGGCCTGCCGGGATCGCGACGCCGACGAGCCGAGCACCCCGCCGACGACCGCGCCGGCGTCACGGGCCGCCCGGACGTGCGCGTCCGCGATCATGCCCGTCCCGATCACGGCGACGCGGAGTGCGATCACCGGCGTCCCTCGAGGAACGCACGGAGCCCGGCGACGACGAGGTCGTGGTCCTCCGTCGAGGACAGGCCGGAGGCCGTCGCGGCCGCGACCACACCGGCACCGCGGACCCGGATCGGGAACGACCCTCCGGTCACGGCGTACTCGGCGCCGAGCCACCCGATCGCCGCGGGATCGACCCCGGCGGCGGACAGCCGGGCGTCGACGAGGGCACTCGACTGCTCCATCCGGAGCACGACCGCGGCCTTGCGGCCGATCCAGACGTGCTGGTCCGGGGTGATGCCCGGGGTCGCCGCGCGGAACAGGCCGAGGCCGGGACGACGGATGTCGATGCCGACGGCGTGGCCGGCCTCGTGGGCGATGCCGCGGATCAGGGAGCCCAGCTCCCAGGCGTCGTCGTGGGTGAAGGCGTCGAGCACGAGGTCGCGCTCCTGCTGTTCGAGGGTGGTGATGAGGTCGGACATCGTCGTCTCCTGCTCAGCCCGCGGCGATCTGCGCGCGGGCGGTGTCGACGGTCTCGAGGATCGAGATCGTCTCGTCGAGGGTGTGCAGCGGGGACTCCGTCCGCCCCTCGCCGACGAAGCGTGCCAGGGCGGTGGCTTCCCAGGCCAGGGCGGCGAAGCCCCGCAGTGGTGTCGGGTCCTGCCAGTGCAGGACGGGCGAACCGTGCGCTGCTGCCGAGATCGTGAAGGTCGTCGGGTTGTAGAACGGTCCGGCGAAGTCGATCGTGCCCTCGGTGCCGGCGATCGACGCGGTGGTGGGCGTGCGGGCGGCGATGGTCGTGTGCAGGACGGCCTGGGCGGCGCCGTGTTCGAGGACGAGCGAGCCGGAGGCGTCGACGCCGGACTCGGTCATCCGGCCTCGTGCCGTGACGCGGTCCGGGGTGCCGAGCACCATCGACGCGAACTGCACGGCGTAGATGCCGAGGTCGAGCAGCGCTCCCCCGCCGAGCTCCGGACGGAACAGCCGGTGGTCCGGGCCGAACGGGATCGCCTGACCGTGGTCGGCGAGCACGCTGCGCACCTCGCCGAGCGCTCCGTCCGCCAGCAGGGTCCGGAGCACCGAGGCCTGCGGCAGATACCGGCTCCACATGCCCTCCATCGCGAGCACCCCGGCGGCGCGTGCGGCGTCGGCGACGGTGCGGGCCTCGGCAGCCGTGACGGTGAAGGGCTTCTCGATGAGCACGTGCTTGCCGGCGGCGATCGCTGCCAGGGCCACCGCGGCGTGCTCACTCTGCGGTGTCGCGATGTAGACCACGTCGACGTCGGGCCGGGCGACGAGGGCGTCGACACCCTCCACGGCTGCCTCGATCCCGTGCTCGGCGGCGAACGCGGATGCGCGGGGCAGTGACCGGGACGCGACGGCGACGATGCGCTGGGCGGTCGAAGCGCGCACCGCGGTGGCGAACTCGCCGGCGATCCAGCCGGGGCCCACGATCCCCCAGCCGAGGGACGGCTCACCGGACGCCGTCGTGAAGAGCTCGGGTTCGGGCAGGGCGGTGGGGATCATCGTGCTCCAGTGCTCTCGGTTCCGTGGTTCGTCGTCGGGCGGTGGCATTTGCGCTTGGCACGAGATAACATCGCCGACGTCGTCAGGTTAGCACGAGCCAAACGCGCGTCACCGATGACCGGGTTTCCGACCGGACGACGTGCACACGACCCGAGGAGGAGTCGATGTCGACAAGGCTGCCGGCGCACCCGTTCACCACCGCCACCCCGACCAACCACGTCAGCAACTGGTACCTGACCGCCCTCGGACTGGCACAGTTCGGCATCTACGTGGCGATCTTGTCGCCGGTCTACGTCAGCATGCAACTGAAGGCCCAGGCGCTGAACCCCGACGACCCCGCCTCGGTGATCGCCGTCGCGCTGCCGCTCGGATCGCTCGGCGCGATCTTCGGCAACCCGCTGTTCGGCGCCCTGAGTGATCGAACCCGGACGCGGTGGGGGCGCCGCCGCCCGTGGCTACTCGGCGGCATCCTGGTGCTGCTCGGCGGACTCGCCATGGTGGCGTACTCGCCGAACGTCGGCATGCTCACCGTGGCGTGGATCATCTGCCAGCTCGGGTCGAACGCCGCCTACTCGGCCATGATGGCCAGCTGGGCGGACAACGTGCCCGAGCTGCAACGCGGCCGCGCCTCGAGCGTGATCGGGCTGGCGCAGAACCTGGCCGTGCTCGCCGGCACGTACGCCGCCGTCCTGCTGGTCGAGAACCTGCCGCTGCTGTTCATCTTGCCCGGCATCCTCGGCGTGCTCTGCGTGCTGGTGTACGCGTTCGTCACCCCCGACCGCATCCCCGAGGTCCGACCGAAGCCGTTCTCGTGGCTCACGATCGTGCAGACCTTCTGGACGAACCCGATCACGCACCGCGACTACGGACTGGCGTGGTGGTCGCGGTTCCTGATCATCCTCGCCACGTTCCTGTTCACGACGTTCCGGCTGTTCTACATGCAGGACCACCTCGGCATGACCGCGCAACGCGCCACCTCGGCAGTGGCGTTCGGTGTCCTCCTCTACACGATCGCACTCATGATCGGCACGGCGTTCTCGGGCTGGCTGTCCGACCGGCTGCGGCGCCGCAAGGTGTTCGTCGGCGGCTCGACCCTGCTCTTCGGCGTGGGCCTCGTCGTGCTCGTCTACGCGCAGGACGTCACCGTGTTCTACGTCGCCGAGGTGATCATGGGCTTCGCCTACGGCATCTACGTGGCCGTCGACAACGCCCTGGTGGTCGACGTCCTGCCCGACAAGGACAAGCCCGGCAAGGACCTCGGCGTCATGAACATCGCGAACTCCCTGCCGCAGTCGTTCGCGCCGGCACTCGGTGCCTTGCTGCTCGGGGTCGGCGCTGGTGACAACTACCCGGTGCTGCTCTGGGGCGCCGGCATCGTGGCACTCGTCGGCGCACTCGTCGTGATCCCGATCCGCAGCGTGCGCTGAGCGGCAGCGACCCCGACCCGGAACGACGTGGTCGACGTCGCACGACGTCCACCACGTCGTTCCGGGTCAACGCTCGACGCTCAGCGCTCGGCAGGACCCGTCGACGCGCGCACCACGAACCCGGTCGGTGTCGCGACACGACGTCGCTCCCCACCGTTCCCCGAGGTCCGGTCGAGGACGGCAGCCAGCGCCGCGTCGACCGTCGCCTCGACGTCCTGGTGCACCGACGTCAAGCGGTGGTAGCTGAGCGACGCGAGGTAGCTGTCGTCGAAGCCGACCACCGACACCCGTCCCGGCACGTCGACACCGTGCTGCGCGAAGACGGCGAGCAGGCCGGTGGCGCACTGGTCACCGCAGCAGACCACGGCGGTGGGCAGGGTGTCGCGGGCGACGAGCGTGCGGGCGGCCGCGGCGCCATCCTCTTCGCTGAAGCCGCTGGGGACGACGTCGGTCTCGGCTGCGAGTCCGACGCCCTGCATCGCGGCACGGTACGCGGTCGCACGATCGAGGCCGACCAGCCCGTCCTCGCCACCGACGTAGGCGATGCGGCGGTGACCGAGACCGATCAGGTGCTCGACCGCGGCGCGGAGCCCACCGGTCTCGTCCACGTGCACGTTGTCGGCGTAGGGGGCGTCCGTCCACTCGCCGAGGAGCACGACCGGCACGAGGCGACTCGCCTCCTCGAGCGCGGTCGCGTCGGGGTCGGGGTTGAACACGACGAGGGCCTCGACGCGTTCGCCGAGCAGGTCGGCCACCACCTGGTCCGTCGAGCGCTCGGCACCGGCGGGGCCGAGGGCGACGCCGAAGCCCTGCTCGGCGGCACGGGCGAAGAGCCGTTCGACGAACCGGACCTGGAACGGGTTGCGCATGCTGAAGACCGCGCCGATGAGCCGCGTGCGGCCCTCGCGGAGCAGCCGGGCCGAGGTGTGCGGGCGGTAGCCGAGCTCGGCCGCCGCCGCGAGGATCCGGTCGCGGGACTCCGCGCTGGGTCCGGGCGCACCGCGGAGCACGAGCGAGACGAGCTGCCGGGACATCCCGACGTGCTCGGCGACGTCGCGCATCGTCGGCAGGCGGCCGCCGGTGGGGCGCCGCTCCGGCAGGTCGTCGGTCCCCGTCGTCACCCGGCCAGTCTGGCACGTGCGAAGGACGCGTAGGCTGCGATGGCACGAGCCAATCCCTGCGAGAGGACGACGATGACCCTGACGCTGCCCACCCCGGTGCTGCCCGACCCCGACGCCGTTCCGGCCCTGCGGTGGGGCGTGATCGGCACTGGCATCGCCGGCAAGTTCGTCACCGCGATCCACCGGCACACGCCGCAGCGGGTGATCGCCGTGACCGCCCGTGATGCTGCGAAGACCGCACGGTTCGCGAAGGAGCACGGTATCGACCGGACCGTGCCGAGTGTCGAGGCGCTCGTGACCGACCCCGAGGTCAACGTCGTCTACGTCGCCACCCCGCACCCGCTGCACCGCGAGCAGGCCCTCGCTGCGATCGCCGCCGGCAAGCACGTCCTGATCGAGAAGCCGATCGCGATGTCCGCTGCCGAGGCGCAGGAGATCACCGGTGCGGGACGGGCCGCCGGTGTGCTCGTCATGGAGGCGATGTGGACGCGGTACCTGCCGCAGTCGGACATCATGCGGCGACTGCTCACCGACGGCACGATCGGCACCGTCCGGCTCGTGACCGCCGACTTCGGGTTCGTGATGCCGTACGACCCGGGGCACCGCCTGTGGGCGCCGGAGCTCGGCGGCGGCGCGCTGCTGGACGCCGGCGTCTACCCGATCTCGTTCGCCGCCTCGGTGCTCGGCTCCCCGGACCGCGTGCTGGTCGAAGGGGCGAGCGGTCCGGGCGGCGTCGACGTGCGCGCCGACCTGCTGCTCTCGTACGCGGGCGGAGCCCGGTCGATGTTGTCGACGTCGCTCGAGACCGCGCTGCCCGTGCGAGCCTCGGTCGTCGGCACCGAGGGACGCATCGACGTCGGCAGCCCGTTCTTCGGGCCCTCGTCGATCACCGCGGTTCGTGGGAACTTCGCGGCGTCGGAGTCCGCGACCTGGACGGACCAGCGACTCGAGGTGCTGCATGACGGGCTCGCCTACCAGGCCACCGCACTCGCGTCCTTCGCAGCCGAGGGGCGGATCGAGTCGCCGGTGCACACGCACGACGATGTCGTCGGCGTGATGCGGGTCATCGACACGGCCCGGGCAGCGATCGCTGCGGCCCCGTGACGGTCAGGTGAGCCCGACGTTCCGCAGCCACCGGTCGACGTCGTCTCCGGCAGCGCGCTCGCGGACGTCTTCGCCGCGCACTGCGAGCCCCTCGCCGAGCGTCGCCCCGGTGTCGAGGTCGCGGTAGAAGGACTCGGTGGAGCCCAGACCGCTCACCGCGTACGTGACGACCGGCAGCAGCCGCTTGCCGGACAGGTCGACGGCCTCGACGAAGGTCGCCATGATCATCGGCGGCTGGACGTTCCAGATCGGGCTCCCGAGCAGCACCGTGTCGTAGGCGCGCAGATCGGGCAGTTCGCTCGCGATCTCCGGACGGGCGTCGTCGTCCTGCTCCGTGCTGTTGCGCGCCACGGTGGCGTCGTAGCGGTCGGAGTAGGGGTCGGCGGCCTCGATGCGGACGACGTCGCAGTCGATCCGGTCACCGATCAGACCGGCGAGGACCTCGGTGTTGCCCGTGTCGATGGTGCGCCGACCGCCGTTCCAGTAGTTCTCGCCGGGTCGGGAGAAGTACGCCAGCAGGACGCGGTCGTCGCGCGCGGTCGGGGACACGGTGCTCCTCGGGGTGGTGGACGGAGTGGGCGCGGTGGTGCACGCGGCCAACAGCCCACCCACGGCGACACTGAGCGTGCTCGCTGTGGCGGTCCGCAGCACCTGGCGGCGGGTGGGCTGCCGGCCGGGCACGCAGATCAGGCTTCGGCGCGGCCGGTGAGCCAGCGGACCATGTCGGGGTCGACGTGGGAGAAGAACTGCGACTCACCGGCCTCGAGCTCGGCCATCGTCGCCATCTGCTCGTCGGTGAGCTCGAAGTCGACGACGTCGAGGTTCTGCTGCATGCGCTCGGGCTTGACGGACTTCGACACGACCACGACGCCGCGCTGCACGAGCCACCGGAGCACGACCTGCGCGACCGACTTGCCGTGCGCCGCACCGATCTCGGACAGGACCGGGTTGGCGAACAGGTCGTTCTTGCCCTCGGCGAACGGCGCCCACGCCTCGAGCTGCACGCCCTCCTTCTGCAGCAGCTCCTGGTAGTCGGCCTGCTGGTGGAACGGGTTCGTCTCCATCTGGTTCACCGCGGGCACGACGTCGGCGAACGCGATGAGGTCCACGAGTCGGTCGGCGGCGAAGTTGGACACGCCGATCGCGCGGAGCCGGCCGTCTCGGTGCGCCGCTTCGAGGGCACGCCACTCGCCGTAGTAGTCACCGAACGGCTGGTGGATCAGGTACAGGTCGAGGTAGTCCAGGCCGAGCTTCTGCAACGACGTGGTGATCGCGTCACGGGCGCCGTCCTCGCCGCGGCGCTGGATCCACAGCTTCGAGGTGATGAACAGCTCCTCGCGGGGCACACCGCTGGCGGCGATGCCCCGGCCGACGGCTTCCTCGTTGCCGTACGAGGCTGCGGTGTCGATCAGTCGGTAGCCGGCCGTGATCGCATCGGTGACGGCCCGCTCGGTCTCGTCGGCGGGGATCTGGTAGACGCCGAAGCCGAGCTGCGGCATCGTCGTACCGGTGTTGAGGGTCACTGTGGGAGTCGTGTTGGCCATGACTCCATGAGACTCCCGCGGCGGCGTGCGTGGGAGGGCGGGCTCTTCCGTGTACCAGCAGTCACTCCTTCACGACAGCGCGTCGTCGTACGGTGAGGAGTATGGACAACCAGGCCGAGGTCAGCGACTTCCTCCGCACCCGGCGTGCTCGCATCACGCCCGAGCAGGCCGGCCTCATCAGTGGCGGTCGGCGGCGCGTCCCCGGGCTCCGTCGCGAGGAGGTCGCGATGCTCGCGGGGACGAGCATCGACTACTACGCCAAGATCGAGCGCGGGAACCTCTCCGGGGTGTCGACCGAGATCCTCGAGGCGATCGCCCGTGCGCTGCAACTGGACGACGCCGAGACCGAGCACCTGCACGACCTCGCCCGCGGCGCGGCTCCGGCCCCGATCCGTCGGCGGACCACCACGCCGGAACCGGTCGTGCGTCCGAGTCTCCAGCGCTTCCTCGACACGGTCACCGGGACACCGACGTGGGTGCGGAACCGGCAGATGGACATCGTCGCGACGAACCCGCTCGGCCGGGCGCTCCTGGCACCGGTCCTCGACGCCCCGGGCGCGCAGGGCAACAACGCACGCTTCACGTTCCTCGACCCTGCGGCCCGGACCTTCTACCCGGACTGGGTGGCGGGCGCGAACAGCATCGTCGCGACGCTCCGACAGACCGCCGGACAACACCCGCACGACAAGGACCTCACCGGACTCATCGGGGAGCTCGTGACCCGGTCCGACGAGTTCCGGGCCCGCTGGGCTGCCCACGACGTCCGGTTCCACCGCACCGGCGCGAAGCGGATCCACCACCCCGACGTCGGCGACCTCGAGTTCACGTACGAGGCGTTCGACCTGCCCGACAGCCCCGGGTGGACCATGTACGCCTGCACGGCGACAGTCGGGTCCCCCACCGAAGAACGTCTCACCCTGCTCGGCAGCCTGTCGGCGACCTCCGCCACGAGCTGACCCGGGTACCGTCACTTCCGTGCCCGGTCGTCGCCTACCGCACCGACTCCATCGCGGAGTACTGGGTCACCGGCCAGGACACCCCGAGCGTCTCGCTCGAGACCGCACCCACGACGACGACGGTGACCCGCGGTCTGCACCTGGCGTTCGAGGCCGCGAGCCGCACCGAGGTCGACGCGTTCCACCGGGCGGCCGTCGCAGCCGGCGGGGTCTCGCGCCACGAGCCCCGGTAATGGCCCGAGTACCGCGCCGACACGGCGTTCGTGAGCGACCCCGACGGCAACGACGTCGAGGCGCTCGTCAAGGAGCACTGACCGCGGCGACGGGCCGTGCATCCTGAACCGTCCGCACGGCCCGCCCCGTCGGCGCGGCCCGGCTCAGCCCACCGTCCACTCGACCATCCGCGGGTCGTCCAGCGTGACCTCGTGCACCGGCCCCGTCACCATGACCGTGGCACGCTCTGTGGCGGAGCCGGGGACGGGCCGTCGGACCGGCCCGCCACCGGACGCGACGATCCCACCTGCCGGCACCGGGCCTCCCGGTCGTGACGCCGCCGCGTGGGACGCGACCCAGACCTGCACGTCCCCGGGTTCGACGACCCGGCGCATGCGACGGTCGGTGAACGCGAACCGCTGGACGGGGACGCGGAAGCGGACCCGGGTGGACTCCCCCGCGGCGAGCGCGACGCGCGCGTAGCCGAGCAGCTGGACCTCCGGTCGGGTGACGCTGCCGTGCACGTCGTGCCCGTAGAGCTGGACGACGTCCTCGCCCGCGTGTGCGCCCGTGTTCCGGACGCTCACCGAGGCGTCGAACAGCCCGTCCGAAGGCACCGACGCGTCGACCGTCAGCTCCTCGTACGCGAACGTCGTGTAGCCGAGGCCGAAGCCGAACGGACGGACCGGCGTCGAGTCGGCGGCCGTGACGTCCGAGGGGCCCCCGAGCCGCGGGTGCAGGTACGTGTACGGCTGGGCGCCGGCGGCCCGCGGCAGCGAGACGGGCAGGCGACCGGACGGTGACGCGGCGCCGGTGAGCAGCTCGGCGATGGCGGTGCCGCCCTCCTCACCGGGGAAGAACGCCTGCACGACCGCCGCGGGTCGTCGAGCGCCAACAGCGACTCGGCTCGCGCCGGCCGGGCCAGCGGCGACGACGCCGTCGTCGTCGCCGTCGAGCGCCCACCCGATGGCGTACGGCCGCCCGGTCAGCAGCACCACCACGGTCGGCGTGCCGGTGGCGACGACCGCCTCGACGAGCGAGCGTTGCACACCCGGCAGGTCGAGCGACTCGGTGTCGTTCCCCTCGCCGACGGTGCCGCGGCCGAACAGGCCGGCCTGGTCGCCGACGACGACGACCGCGACGTCGGACGCGGCGGCCACGGCGACGGCATCCGCGAACCCGGCACGGTCGGAGCCGGTGACGGCGCAGCCCGCGGCGAAGCGCACGGCGTCGTCGCCGAGGGCGTCGACCAGCGCCTCGCGCACGGTCGGGATGGCGAAGCCGAGCGGCAGGTCGGGGTGCGAGGCGAGCACGTGGTTGGCGAAGGAGTAGCAGCCCTGCAGGGCCTCGGCGCGGTCGGCGTTCGGGCCGATGACGGCCACGGACGCCCCGGGCCGCAACGGCAGGACGGGCGCGGCGGCCGGCGCGCCAGCGCCAGCACCAGCACCAGCGCCAGCGCCAGCCCCAGCACCAGCGCCAGCACCAGCACCAGCGCCCACATCGTCGTTCGACAGCAGCACCAGCGACCGCGCCGCCAACTGCTTCGCCAACGACCGGTGCAGCGGGGTGTCCAGGTCGATGCCGGTCGGCGGTTCGTCCTCGAACGCCTGCGGGTCGAGCAGCCCCAGTCGCTCCTTCTGCCGCAGCACCCGAAGGACGGCGCGGTCGACCAGGGCCTCGTCGAGCAGACCGGCCCGCACCCGCTCGACGAGCGGCGCGAGGTACGCGTCCCCGGTGGGCAGCTCGACGTCGATGCCCGCCTCGAGCGCGAGCGCCGCTGCTTCACCACGATCGGCGGCGATGCCGTGCATCACCTCGAGGAACGCGACCGAGAAGTAGTCCGCCACGACGGTGCCGTCGAAGCCGAGCTCGTCACGCAGCAGTCCGGTCAGCAGTTCACCGTTCGCCGCGACGGGCACGCCGTCGATCTCGGCGTACGAGTTCATGACGCTCCGGGCGCCACCGTCGCGCAGGGCCATCACGAACGGCGGCAGGTAGACGTCGGCGACCTCGCGCGGTCCGGCGTGCACGGGTGCGTGGTTCCGCCCCGCCTGCGAGGCCGAGTACCCGAGGAAGTGCTTGAGCGTCGCGTCGACGCCGGCCGCCTGCAGGCCGCGCACGTAGGCGGTCCCCACGGTGCCGACCAGGTACGGGTCCTCGCCGATGCACTCGTCGACCCGCCCCCATCGCGGGTCGCGGATCACGTCGAGGACCGGTGCCAGGCCCTGGTGCACGCCGAGCTGCCGCATCGACGCACCGATGGCGGCGCCGACCTGCTCGACCAGCTCCGGGTCGAAGGCCGCACCCCACGCCAGCGGGGTGGGGAACGTCGCGGCCTTCCACGCTGCGAGCCCGGTCAGGCACTCCTCGTGCACGAGCGCAGGGATCCCGAGCCGGGTCTCGCGCTTGAGTCGCCGCTGTTCCGCCCACAGCCACGCCGCGCGGTCGTCGGGTTCGACCGGTCGGGTGCCGTAGACGCGGGTGAACTGGCCGATGCCGTCGCGGGTGATGTCCGCCAGGGTGCGGCCGTCGGCGGCCGCCGCCATCTCACCCTGCATGGGCGCGACGACGCCGGTCTGGTCGAGCCAGTAGCCGACGAGCTGCGCCGCCTTCTCGTCGAGCGTCATGGCGGCGAGCAGGGCGGTGGCGCGGTCGGGTCCGGTCGCGTCGGGTGCGTCGGGTGCGTCGGGTGCGTCGTTGTCGTCCTGGAGGCGCGGCTGGCGTCCGGTGTCCCGGGTCGCGTCCGTCGTCGTCACCCCTTCACCGCCCCGGTCAGGCCGCCGACGATGCGGCGCTGGAAGATGGTGAAGAACACCAGTGCCGGGATCATCGACATCGACGTGAACGCCAGCACCTTGGCCGTGTCGACCGAGTACTGCGACGAGAACGCCTGCACGCCGAGCGGCAGTGTGTAGCTGCCCTCGTTGTTCAGGATGAACAGCGGCAGGATGTAGCTGTTCCAGCTCGCGATGAACGCCAGGATGCCGACCGTGACGACGCCCGGCAGCGACAGCGGCACGACCATGCGGAAGAAGAACCCGAGGCGGCTGGCGCCGTCGATCGACGCTGCCTCTTCGAGCTCGTCCGGGATCGCCCGCAGGAACGGCACCAGGATGATGACCGTGGTCGGCAGGGCGAAGGCGATCTGCGGCAGGATCACGCCGGCCAGGCTGTTCGTCAGCCCGAGGTCCTTCACGAGCAGGTACAGCGGCGTGATGGCGACGGTGATCGGGAACATCAGACCGGCGGCGAACAGGGCGTACAGCGCACCGCGGCCGGCGAACCGGTAGCGGGCGAGCACGAAGCTCACCATCAGTCCGAGCACGACGACGCCCGCGGTGGTGGTCACGGCGCTGATCGTCGAGTTCGCGAGCTGCTGCCAGAAGATGCCGCTGGACAGCACGGATCCGTAGTTGCCGAGTTCGAACGGCGCTGGCAGCCCGGCCGGGCTCGTGGTGATCTGCGAGTTCGTCCGGAAGCCGCCCAGCACGATGTACAGCACCGGGGCGAGGTTCGCGGCGACGAACAGGATCGCCACCAGGTAGGTGAGCGGGTTCGCGCGACCGATGGCCGCGCTGGACCGCCGCTCCCGCGTGGCCCGCCGCCCGGGGGCGACGATGCTCGTGGTGGCCATCAGTTCTTCCTCTCGGTGAGTGCACCCGCGGTGTCGCGGCGGAGCACGAAGCGCTGGTAGATCAGAGCGACGGCGAGCGAGATCACGAACATGACCACAGCGACGGCGCTGCCGAAACCGAAGTTGCCGGACGTGCGACCGTTGGCGACCATGTACGTCGCCATCGTCGAGGTGCCGGCGGTCGACGAGATGTACTGCCCCCAGATGATGTAGACGAGGTCGAACAGCTGCAGTGAGCCGATGATCGACAGGAACGCCCAGATCCGGATGGTGGGGCCGAGCAGCGGCAGGGTGATCCGCCGCTGGATCTGCCAGTAACCGGCGCCGTCGATGGCCGCGGCCTCGAACAGCTCCTCGGGGATGCTCTGCAGGCCGGCCAGGAACAGGATCACCGCGAAGCCGATGTACTTCCACGAGATGATCACGAGCAGGGTCCAGATGGCGATGTCCGGGTTGGACAGCCAGTCGGCCCGCAGCCCGCCGAGCCCCATGCCCTGGAGCAGGTCGTTCACCGCGCCGTTCGACTGGAGCATCAGGCTCCAGCCGGTGCCGACGATCACCTCGGAGATGACGTACGGGACGAACACGAGCACGCGGACGAGCCCGCGGCCGTGCATCTTCTGGTTGAGCAGGAGCGCGAGCACGATGGCGATCGGCCCCTGCAGCACGAGGGACAGCACGACGATGAAGCCGTTGTGCATCAGGACCGCGTGGAACGCCTTGTCCTGGAAGATGATCAGGTAGTTCTGCAGCCCCACGAAGTCGGTGGGCGGGCCGTAGCCCTGCCACTTGAAGAACCCGTAGTAGGCGGCGAGCACCACGGGCAGGATCACGAAGGTGACGAAGACGATGACCGCGGGGCCGGCGAGCACCGCGATCTCGACGCGCTTCCGCCAGTCCGCGATGCGGCGCGTGGACCGCCGTCCGGCGGGGAGCGGCGTACCGCTCCCCGCCGGGGACGTCCCCGCGGCCGCGTCCGACCCGGTGGCCGGGGTCGTGCCGAGCGAGGTGTCGAGGGTCATGGTCAGCCCTTGGCCGCAGCCTGGTTGGTGGTGTCCACGATGTCCTTCGCGCTGCCCTTGCCGGCGAGCAGGTCGACGACGCTGGTGTTCAGCGCGTTGCCGACGTTCTGGCCGTACAGGGTGTCCAGGTACTGCGAGACGAACGGCGCGTCCTGGTAGGCGGCGAGCGCCGACTTCAGGTAGTCCGCGTCGACGACCGACTGGGCCTCCTGGTTGACCGGGATGGCCTGGAACGCCGTGTAGTAGGCCTCTTGGTTGTCCTTCTGCACGATGAAGTTCAGGAAGTCCGTGCAGGCCTTCTTCGGAGCCTTCGCCGAGCAGGAGTTGCCGTCGACGCCGCCCATCATCGACTTCGGGTCACCCTTGCCCCCGTCGATCGTGGGGAACGGGAACCAGCCGAGGTCGGCCAGCGGCTTGCCGTCCGGGGTGAGCGAGCTGATCACGCCCGGGTCCCACGCGCCCATGAGTTCCATGGCGGCCTTGTGGTTGGCCAGGAGTCCGGCGGAGCTGCCGGCACCCTGCTGGGCAGCGGTCGTCAGGAAGCCGTCGTTGAACGGCTTCGTCGCGGTGAAGTCCTCGAGCTGCTCGCCGGCCTTCGTCCAGCACGCGTTGTCGAACTTCAGCGACTTCGCCGCGCCCTCGAGCGTCTTCTGGCTGCACTCGCGCAGCGCGAAGTTGTAGTACCAGTGGGCGGCGGGCCAGGCGTCCTTCGCACCGACGGCGACGGGGTCGATGTCGGCGGCCTTGAGCTTCGCGACGTCGTCGTTCAGCTCGTCCATCGTCGTCGGGGTGCCGTCGATGCCGGCCTTCTGGAACAGGTCCTTTGAGTACCAGATGCCCTCGGGGAGCACGGCACCGGGCATGGCGTAGGTCTTGCCGTCCTTCTCGTAGCCCGCGAACGTCCCGGCGCTGATCGACTTCTTCGCGTCGGCGCTGATGGAGCCGGAGATGTCCATGAGCTGCCCGGCGGCGATCATCGCGTCCATCTTGCCGCCGCCGCGCTGCAGGAAGACGTCCGGCCCGTCGCCCGAGTTGAGCGCGGTCTGCAGCTTGCCGTCCAGGTCCTCGTTCTGGATGGCCTGCGTCTTGATGGTGACGTTCGGGTACTTCGCCTCGAACGCCTTGACCGTCGAGGCCCAGTAGGCCTTGCCGGGTCCGGTGGTGGAGTTCTGCCAGAAGGTCATCGTGACCTTCCCGTTGCCGTCGTCGGCCGCGTTGCCGCCTGCCGAGCAGCCCGTGGCCACCAGTGCTGTCGCCCCGATCAGCGCGATGGCTGCCGCGGCACGGATCTTCCTCGTCATCGTGGAACTCCTCGTGTCGTCGTTGACATGCAGCGACATCCACTGCCGCTGCGGAGAGCGTGCCAGGTGCTCCTGCCGCTTGTCAATCGATATCGATAACGTTTTCTACACCGTTTCGACACGCCATCAGCGGTACGGTGAGCACATGGACTCGGCACTCGGCGCGCGTCCCGGTGCCGGCCGGGTGACGATCGGCGACGTCGCACGGGTCGCGGGGGTCTCGATCCCCACCGTGTCGAAGGTCATCAACCAGCGCGACGGCGTCGCCGCGGCCACGATGATCCGCGTGCAGCAGGTCGTCGCCGACCTCGGCTACGAGACGTCCTTGGTCGCCCGCAGCCTGCGGAGCTCCCGCACCGGGGTCGTCGGGATCCTGGTGCCCGAGTTCGAGCCGTTCTCGACCGAGCTCCTGCGCGGCATCTCGAGCGCGACGACCGGCACCGGCTACGAGCTGCTCGCCTACGCCGGCCTGATGACCGGCGCCGACCGCCCGGGCTGGGAACGCCGGTCGCTGTCCCGCCTGTCCGGCACCCTCATCGACGGCGCCATCGTCGTCACCCCGACCACGGCCCTGTCGAGCTCGTCGATCCCGGTCGTCGCGATCGACCCGCACACCGGGCCCGAGGGCCACGCGACGGTCGACGCCGACAACGAGGGCGGGGCGGTCCAGGCCGTCGAGCACCTGCTCGCGCTCGGGCACACCCGGATCGCGCACCTGCGCGGCCGCGTCGATCTGGCGTCCGCCCAGCTGCGCGAGGCCGGGTACCGCTCCGCACTGACCGCCGCCGGACTCCCGATCGACGAGCGGCTCGTCCGCGACGGCGACTACCAAGAGGAGCAGTCCGCGGCTGTCGCGCGCGACCTGCTCACGATGGACGAGCGACCGACCGCGGTGTTCGCCGCGAACGACTCGTCGGCCGTCGGTGTGCTGCGAGCCGCGGCGGAGCTCGGCCTGCGGGTGCCGGAGGACCTGTCCGTCGTCGGGTTCGACGACGTCCCCCAGGCGTCGATCACCACCCCGCCGCTCACCACCGTGTCGCAACCGCTGGCCGAACTCGGGTCCCGTGCGGTCGAGATGCTGCTGACGATGCTCCGTGGTGAAGCCGCGTCGGACCACGTCCGTCTGTCGACCACACTGCGGGTGCGTTCCAGCACCGGCCCCGCGCCGCGGCCCTGACCCCCGGCTAGCGGCGCAGGGTCTGCTTCGGGTACTCGCCGAACCTGGCTGCGTACGACGCCGAGAACCGGCCGAGGTGCGCGAACCCCCAGCGTCGGGCGACGTCCCCGATCGCTCCGACCTGCGGGTCGAGTGCGAGGAGTTCGCTGCGCACGCGGTCCAGACGGACGTCCCGCAGGTAGGTGAGCGGCGACACGTCGAACACCCGACGGAACGACTCCTGCACCGACCGCACGCTCAGGCCGGCCACCGCGGCGAGGTCGGCGATGGTCACGGTCTCGGACGCGTGCGCGTGGACGTACTCGACGGCGGCGCGCAGCCGGGCGTTCCGCGGCAGGGCCAGTTCGGCCGGCAGGTCGTCGAGCTGCGGCGGGAAGGTCTCGAGGAAGGCGGCGATCGCGAGCGACTTCGCCGCGACCCAGGTGTCGGAATCCGGACCGCCGACACGGAGCGCGCGGGACAGCGCGGCGAGGGCACCCTGCCACCGGCCGTACATCGCGTTGTCCGGTTCGCGCGTGTGGTCGAAGCGCAGCGGGCGGTCGCCCAGGTCGAGCTGTTCGCTGGCGACCCGGTGCACGAGCTCCCGGTCGAGGTGCACCAGACGCTGGTCGTGGTCCTCGGCCGCGAAGACGAACGCGGTGTCGCAGGGCAGCAGCGTCGGCACGTTCCGGTGCAGGTCCACCCGCTGCCCGCCGACGTCGAGGTGGGCGCTGCCGCTCGTCATCCACGCGACGATGTAGTCGGTGCTGATCGGCATCGCACCGCGCAGGACGCCGCGCATCTGGGACCGACGGATGCTGATCTCGGTGTCGCCGACCGCGGTGTAGCGGTAGAGGAACTCGCTGCCGGTCTGCTGGGCGGACCACTGCTCGGCGCCGTGCACCATGGCCAGGTCACGCGCCGCCGACTCCGGATCGATGCCGGACACCTCGAAGCGCACCGACTCGCTCGCGCGTCCGCCGGCACGTGGGGAATCGTACGTGTCAGTCACGGTGCATCGCCCCCGTGCCGGACACCCGAACCTGACCGTGCAACTCGTTATGTGGATACGCTGACCCGGTGAGCACGGCGTACGGTGGCGCGGACCCGATCGGTCCGAAGGGGGCGCGCTCGTGAGCGATCTCGACCTCGTGGCGGCGCTGACCCGACTCGAAGCAGCAGTGTCCGCACTGCGGGCGCGGCTGCGCGACCAGCTCGACGTCTCGGGCAGCGACCTGACCGTGCTGCAGTTCGTGTCCCGCGCCGAAGCGGCCGACCGGACCGTCCGCGTGAAGGACCTCGCGAAGCACCTCGGCCTGACCGGCCCGGCGGTGACCGGCATGGTGGACCGACTCGAGCAGAGCGGACACCTGAGCCGCGTGCCGAACCCGGCCGACGGGCGGAGTCGGCACATCGAGCTGACCGAGACCGCCAGGCGTGACTACTCGATCGCCATGGACGGCACGAACAAGCACCTGCACGAGCTGTTGGCCTCCTTCTCGGAACGGGACAGGGTCCGGTTCGTCCGGATCGTCGACCGCATCATCGCGGCCGTCGACCTCGGCGCCCCGAGCCCCTGACGGCAGGGTACGGGCGGTCAGCATGCGGCTCCGGTGATTGTCCACCATGCGCAGCTAGGTAACGATGCTACCTATCTCGGGCGCGGGCGGCATCGAGGAGCGACACGGAGTTCGGCCCCACCACGGCGCTGGCCAGGTCGACGCGGGCCAGTCCCCCGGGCACCAGGGCGTCCGCGATCGACAGGCGGAGTGCGGTCTGCGTGTACTGCCCGGTCGTCGCACGGCCGGCCGGGGTCGGGGCGGCCGCGAGGTCCTGTTGCACGTTCACCCGGAGCGAGAGCACCCCGGGCAGCCGTGCGAGGACCGTCCCGAGCGCACGGACGACCGGGCCGCCGATCGTCGTCGTCAGCGTCGTGCCGAGCGTCCCGACGAGTGCGAACAACCGGGTCGTGAGCGTCCCCACCACCGCCTGGGTCAACGGGTTCACGAGCGACGTCGCGAGGCCGGTCACGACGCCGAGCAGGCCACCCAGGTCGAGTCCGAGCAGCGCGACCCCGACCGACAGCTTCGTCTGCCCCGCCATGAGCGCCGCGACCCCGGTGTCGACGCCGATCGACAGCGTGGCGATCTTCACGCGGATGCCGAGCACCAGGGGTGCGCTGAGGTCGGCGGCGAGCGCGATCCGGACGTGCAGGGACCCGAGCGCGGTCGTCAGGGCGGTCGTGATCTTCCCCGCCCAGGCGTCCACCACCTGCCCGAGCCGGTCGGCCAGCGCACCGAGGGTGACGGCGTCGAGCACCACCTCGTGGTTCGGCGGCAGGTCGTTGAGCCCGTGCTCGTCGTCGCCGAGCAGGTGCGCGAGGTCGACCCGGACGGATCCGGCCGACAGGTCGAGCGACAACGTTCCGCCGGCGTCCTGCACAGGTTCGGCGAGCAGCGGCGCGACCGCGCCCGCCAGGTCCGGCCCGGTGATCTCGACCGTGCCCCCGATGGTGCCGAGCCCGAGGCTGCCGATGAGCCCGCCGAGTACCCCGAGCACGCCCTGGTTGATCGTCCGTGCGAGCACCCCGTCCGTGCCACCGAGCGCGTCGACCGTGGCGTCGAGCTGCACCACGGTGTCGTTCACGGCCGTGACCAGCGCACCGACGAGCGGGCTGTCCACACGGAGGTCGAGGCTCGCGATGCCGTAGTCGCGATCGAGCCCGGCGGGCCCGCTGTCGGCTGCCACCTGCTGCACCGCGGCACGCAGGTTCGTCGCGAGCGTGCGCTGGACGACCCCGCCCCACACGTCGTCGCTGATCGCGTCGCACCCGGCGAGCTGCGCACTCGCACCGACGGCTCCGACGTCGAGCCCCACGTCGGTGACGTCCGCGATGCCCGGCAGTGCGCGGCCGAGCGTGATCGACGCCGGGTCGGGCAGGTCGCCGGACGGGGTCGTCGGCGTGACGAGCACGCCACCGGAGTCCGCGACGAGCCCGGATGCCGCCACCGCGTCACCGGTGCCCGACGCCGTCGCGACCTGGTTCACCGCGCCCGCCGAACCGGCCGGCAGCCCGAGGCCGAGACCGGTGAGGTCGATGCCCGCCACGTCGCCGAGCAGCCCGACGTCGAGCGGGTTGCCGAACGCCTGCGTGAACGGGCGGCCGCCGGTGCCGAGCTCGGGCGCGGTGGCCGGCTCGACCGATGCCGGTGCGGCTCCGGTCTTCGCGACGTCGACCCCGCGCACCGTGGCGACGTCGTCGAGGTCGATGCCGGCGATGCTCCCGCCCAGGAACCGGCTCGAGGCCGTCGACGTGTAGTCGGCATCGGTGCCGCAGTCGAACGACGACGTGCCCACGGCCCCGTGCGCCCACTCGCGGTCCGACCACGACGCGGTGCTCGGGACGGCGGTGGGCGTGACCAGGGCTGCTGCGACGACGATGCCGGTGACGACCGCGATCCGGCCACGGCGCAGGTGCAGCGGACGCCGGGTCACGACCGGCTCCCGGGGCGCCGGAGCCGGAGGGCGACGCCGGCGAGCACGGCCGCGACCGCGACGAGCACCGGCCCCGCGAACCCGCCACCGGTCATCGCGAGGACGACCGGACCGACGTCGTCGAAACCGCCGTCGCCACTGCCGTCGCCGTGCGTCGGGCGTCCGGGCACGACGGGGTCCCCGCCGCGAGCGGTCACGCCGACGCCGACCTCGGCGGTCCGGGGCACCGTGGTCGCGGCGTCACCGAGGGACAACCGGACGAGCAGGTACGCCGAGCCGTCGCCGTCCGGGTCGGGCACACGGACCGACGGCGCGGTGGTCGCCCAGTCGACGAGGGGGACGGCGTCGACGAGGGCGGCGGTCTGTCCGCCGCACGTGGGGGCTCCCGACGGGTCCCCCCACGGCTGGTCGCACGTCGCGACCGTCACGAGCACGCCGTCGGTCCCGCCCGGCAGGCCGCCCCGCCCCGTGAGCTGCAGGTCGAGGGTGACCGGGCCGGGCTCGTCGACGCTCGTCCGCACCTGCCACGTGACGTCCGCGTCGTTCCCCGCCCCGGGCAGCACGAGGGGCTCCGGACCGGTGTGCAGCACCAACCGGCCCGGCGTGCCGGTCTCGGCCACGGGCCTCCAGTCCGTCGCGGCGACCGCCACCGCCGTCGTGCCGATGCCGGCCGCACCGGCGAGCACCGCGGCGACCGCCGCGGAGGTGGCGAGGACGCGGGTCACGAGTCCTCCCGCCGGGCCGGCCAGAACGCCCACGCGACGAGCACGCCGACGAGCGCGACCGCCAGCCCACGGGCCGGGGCACTCGTGACCACGACGAGCACCGAGCCCAGGCCGGGGGCGTGCGCCAGCACGAGTCCGGCGTGCCGGACGACGTACGGGTCGCGGTCGTCGGAGGCGTTGTCGTCGCCCCGCAGGGTGAGCGACCGCGCCGCGGAGTCCCCCGGGACCCGGTCCACCGCGACCACCCGGTGGGTGACGGGCAGGGCCGCCCCCGCGCGTGGGACCGTGACGACGTCCCCGTCGGTGATCTCGGCCGCGGGCACGCGGTGCGTGATGGCGAGCCCGCCCGCGGGGATCGTCGGGGCCATCGACCCGGTGGTGACGACGACGAACGACAGCCCGGTGAACGCCACGGCGGCCCAGGCGAGCAGGCACGTGAGCCCGACCGCGCCGACGACCGTCAGGACGACGGTACGGATGCGGTCGGCGGGACGACGGGGCGGCGCCGCGCCCTCGTCGGAGGACGTCGGCGCGGTGGAGCCGCGCACGGCCGCGCTCAGTCGGACTCGGCGGCGAACTGCCACGCGGGCGCGGCCGTCCGCCCCTGGAGCGCGTCGACCGTGGTGCCGGCCGGCAGCGTCGGCGACTCCGGCAGCGAGACCTCGAAGCAGTACACCTGCGTCGACCCGCCGGCCGCGGCGAGGGGCCGCGCGATCGTCGCGGCAGCCGTGCCGAGCGGCCCGGACGCGACGCTCGTCCACGGCACGTCGAACGCGGTGGCGTCGCACACGGCGGTGGTGTCCGTGATCGCGGCGACCCGGACCTGCAGGGCGTTCCACAGCACGTCGTCGGCGTCGGAGACCGTGACCCCGGTCGCCGGCACCGCTGCCCGGAGCACCAGGTCGCCGGCGATCGAGTCGGCGGCGGTGCGGAGTGCGACGGGGGCGTAGGTCGCGGTGCCCGGCGACAGGGCGAGCGCGTCGACGGTGAACCGGAGCGCCTGGCCCGGGTTCGTCTCGTCCGAGGTGAAGCCCGCCGCGGCGAACGGCGCCGTGACGTTCTGCTCGACCTCGAACCCGGACGTCCCCACGCCCGGCCCACCCGAGCCGTTGCCGCCGAACACCCACTCGGTGTCCGTCCACGACGCGAGCGTGTAGCCCGCGCCGCCGATGACGAGGACCCCGCCGGCAGCGAGCGCGAACACCCGGTTGCGACGCCGGGAGCGGCGGGCGGTGTCGTCCGCGGCGCGACGGCCACGGTTCCGGGCGCGCGGGGGCGCAGTGCTGTCAGCCATGACGTGTCTCCTGATCCGTGACGCCGATCGGTGGCGGCGACGGCCGGGGTGGTTGGTCCTGGCCGTCGCCGTCGACGTCTGCTCCGATCCTGGCGGACTATCCCTCAGGAATCAATGGACGCGTCACCCCTTGACGGCACCGGAGGTGAGCCCCGACACGATCGAGCGGCGGAACACGAGCACCAGGATCACGATCGGCACCGTCGCCGCGACGCTCGCCGCGAAGATCTGCGCGAAGGGCACCGTGAACTGCGTGCCGAACAGCGCGATGCCGACCGGGATCGTCCGGAACGAGTTCTCGCTGTTGAACGTCAGCGCCATCAGGAACTCGCTCCACGACGCTGTGAACGTGAAGACGCCGACCGTGAACAGGCCCGGCTTCGCCATCGGCAGGATCACGCTGAGCACGGTGCGCCAAGCTCCCGCCCCGTCGATCTCGGACGCTTCCTCGATCGTCGAGGGGATCCCGACGAGGTAGTTCCGCATGATCCAGATGGCGAACGGCAGGTTGAACGCGACGTACGGCACGATCAGTCCCGGGTACGAGTTGAGCAGTCCGAGGTTGCGCTCGAGCAGGTACAACGGCGTGAGCACCGCGATCGCCGGGAACACCGACAGCATGAGCAGCGACGTCATGATCGCCGTGCGGCCCTTGATCCACCGACCGGCGAGCGCGTAGCCCGCCAGGAACGCCAGCGCGAGCACGATCACCGTCGTCGACACCGACACGATGACGCTGTTCACCATGTACTGCCCGAGCGCGTTGTCGCGGAAGGCCACCACGAAGTTGTCGAGGGTGAACGCCTGCGGGAACGCGGTGGGCGGCGACTGCCCGATCTCGGACGCCGGCTTGAGCGACGTCGACACCAGCCAGTACAGCGGCAGCGCCGTGAGCACCGCGATGACGACGCCGCTGACGTTGACGGTGTTGACCCACTTGCGCCAGCCCTTGCGCACACGTTGACGGGGCATCAGGCATCCCCTCCCTTCGCCTGGTTCCGGAAGGCCCGGAGGAACAGCAGACACCCGGCCGCGACGATGATCGCGGTGGACGTCGCGATCGCCGCGCCCGGGCCGATGTTGATGTCCTGGAACAGGACCTTGTAGCCCATGATCGCGAGCGACTGGGTGGCGGTGCCCGGTCCGCCGTTCGTCAGCACGAACGGCAGGTCGAAGACGCCGAACGCCTGCAGGATGCGGAACAGCACCGCGATCGTCAGCGTCGGGGTGAGCTGCGGCAGCACCACGCGCCAGAACGTCTGCCAGGTACTCGCGCCGTCGAGCTCGGCGGCCTCGTAGTGGTCCTCGGAGATCTGCACGAGCCCGGCGAGCAGGATGATCGCCACGAACGGCGTCGTCTTCCAGATGTCAGAGACCATCAGGCCCGTGATCGCGGGCACCGGTTCGCCGAGGATCACCGGGGCGTCCCCGAACAGGCCGAAGAACCAGGTCGCGACGCCGTAGGTGCTGTCGTAGATGTACTTCCACAGCTGCGCGTTGACGATGGTGACGAGCGACCACGGGATGAGCATGAGCGCGAGCATCCAGCCGCGCGTGGCCCCGAGCCGCTCGAGCACGAGGGCGACGAGCATGCCGAGCACGAGTTCCACCGAGACGGTCACGACCGTGTACAGCACCGTGAACCCGAGGGCTCGGTACCAGTCCGCGCTCTGCAGCAGGGCCGCGTAGTTGCCGAGCCCGAACGACTGGATCGTGAACCCCTCGTAGCCGACCTCGACGTCCGCGAAGCTCAGGACGATCGAGTAGACCACCGGGAAGATCGTCACCGCCGCGACGACCAGGAGCGCCGGGGCCGCGAAGCCCCACGCGCCCCGCGCACGGATGCGGTCGAGACGCGACCGCCCGCTCAGGCGGGGCGGCGGGTCTTGGCGACCCGTGCCTCCCGGCCTGGTGCCCGACCGTGTGGCCGTGCCGGCGCTCACAGCGCCTCCCCCTGCAGGGCGAGCGCGATGGCCGAGGCCATCGTGCTCGTGCCGCCGTCGACGGACGCCTGTCCGCCGAGGATGCTGTTGCCGTTCTGGTACACGCCCTGCGAGACCTTCGGGTAGTACGCGGTCGACGTGGGACGGGGCACGAGCGTGATGCCGGCAGCGGTGTCGTACGTCGGGCGCTGCTGCTGCTTCGCGTCCTCGCTGACGAGCGACGCGCTGCGGGCCGGCAGGACGCCGCCCTCGCGGGTCAGGAACTGCTGCGCCGTCTCGCTCGACATCCAGCGTGCGAACGTCAGTGCCGCCGCGGGCTGCTGCGTGTGCGGGTTGATGTAGTTCCCCCACCCGCCGATGGTCGAGTGGTGCTCGTCCTGCCCGTCGAAGGTGGGACGGGCGGCGAGCCCGACCTTGCCCGCGACCCGGCTGTCCGGCCCGTTCGCGATGCCCCACGCGTACGACCAGTTGCGCAGGAACGCCGCCCGGCCGCCCGAGAAGGCGTCGTTCGTGTCCTGCTCCTGGTACGTCAGTGTGGCCCGGGGGCTCGCGCCGTCCGTGATCAGGGACCGCATGAACTCGAAGGCGCGCTTCGTCTCCGAGCTCGTCGTCTCGGGCTTCGTCAGGTCGTCGTTGAGCAGCGAGCCGCCGGCGTCCGCGACGAACTCGGTGACGTTGCAGGTGAGGCCCTCGTACACGTCGCCCTGGAACGCGAACCCGTAGCTGACGTCACCGGTGTCGACGAGCTTCGCGGCCGTCTCGCGCACTTCCTCCCACGACCCCGGCACCTGCAGGGAGTGCTTCGCGAGCAGGTCCTTCCGGTACAGGAAGAACGACTCGTCGATGTAGAGCGGGAACATGTAGTACGTCCCGTCGACGCTCGCCGCCTGCCGCAGGCCCTCGGGGAACTGGTCGAAGAAGTCCTCGCCCACGAGCTGGTTCACCGGGGTGGCGAGCTTGTTCTTCGCGAACTGCCCGGGCCACGCGACGTCGCCGAGGTAGACGTCCGGCGTGCTGCTGCCGGCCGCGATCTGCGTCGTCAGGCTCGTCCGGTTCGTGTCGGTGTCGCTCGGGGCGCTCACGATGCGCACCCGGATGTTCGGGTGCTCCTTCTGGAACTCGGCGATGAGCCGGCGCCGCAGGTCACCGCCGTCCTTCGAGGCGACCTGGCCCGCCCACCAGCTGATCGTCGCCTCGCCCTCTGGCGGGTCGGTGGGCCAGTCCTGGACCAGCGTGCGCTCGGGGCGCGTGGAGCAACCGGCGAGGAGCAGCACCCCCGCTCCCCCGAGCAGGAACATCCTGCGGTCGATGGCCATCCGTCCTCCTCGACGTGTGGTGCTGCGAACCTGTGCGTCCACACAACCAACGGACCCTGAGCGCCCGGTGGGCGCGCGGCGGCGGGCGCGGGCGGCGGGCGCGGGCGCGGGCGGGGCGCGGTGCCGAGCTTTCGCGCTGGGCGACAGTTCACGGGTTCGCGGCCCCGCGAACTGTCGCTCAGCCCGAAACGTGGGAACGGGCGGACGGGAGGCCCGTGGCGGCGCCGGACCGCGCCTCCCGTCCGGCAGGTGGTCAGGCGGGGGCGGGGGCCGTGGACTCCGCCGTGCGGAGCGTGCACGGCAGCAGGAAGTGCGGCAGGTCGTCGGAGGTGCCGTCGAGCTGTTCGATGAGGGCGTCGGCGGCCCGGATCCCGAGCTCCTGGCCCGGGGCGACCATGGTCGACAGCCGCGGGTAGTGCTGGTCAGCGTTGGCCTCGGACGACGCGATGCTGAGCACGGAGACGTCCTCGGGGACCCGCCGCCCGGCGGTGTAGAGGCCGACGAGGACACCGGCGGACGAGTCGTCCTTCATCACGAGCAGCGCCGTGACGTCGGGGTCCGCCGCGAGCAGGTCGCTCGTGGCCTGCCGTCCGCCGTCGCTGCCCGGCCCGGCGGTGACGACCGTCCCGGCCAGCCCGCGCTCGGCGATCGCGCGCCGGAAGGTCGCCTCGACGCGCAGGTGCGGGGCGTAGCCGGCCATCGGGGTGCCCTCGAGGTCCTCGAGCACGAGTCCGAACCGGCGGTGCCCGAGCGTCTCGAGGTGGTCGAGGCTGTCCTCGATGGTCGTCTCGAAGTCGATGTCGACGAAGGGCAGACCGCTGCTGTCGCGGGTCCGGCCGATCAGGGTGAACGGCACGCCGAGGTCGGTGAGGACGGCGACGCGGGGGTCGTCCATCCGCACCTCCATCAGGATGACGCCGTCCACGAGCCCACCCGACACGAGGTCGTCGAGGTCGTCACCAGCGGGGTCCACCGGCCAGAGCACGAGGTGGTAGCCCCGCTCGGACGCCCGTTCCGCCGCACTCATGAAGAACTGCGAGGTCGTCGGGCTGAAGCGGTTGCCGGTGGTCGGGAACAGCAGCGCGATGATCCGGGTCCGCCGGCTCGCCAGGGCCCGGGCGACGACGTTGCCGCGGAACTTCAGCTCGCGCATCGCGGTCTTCACCCGCGCGGTCGTGCCGGGGGTCACGTACTTCGTCCCGTTCACCACGAAGGACACGGTGGCGATCGAGACCCCCGCCCGATCGGCGACCTGCTGCATCGTGGCCATGGCGCTGATCTTAGCGCGCACGAAGTCAGAAAAGCGCTTTACAGGTGAAGCGCTTATCTGTTAGCTTCTCGCCCCAGGAGCACAGCGACGATGACGTCAGCGGCCTCGTCGATGCGTGCCTGCCCCAGCACCCGTCAAGAGAAGAGCTCTGCAATGAAGCAAAGATTCCCCTCCATGTCCCGCCGGACGCGCGCCCTCGTCGGCGCTGTCGCCGTCGTCGCCACGATCCCCCTGGTCCTGTCCGGCTGCTCCGGCTCCGGATCGGCCTCATCGGGCGGCAGCAAGGCCCTGACGATCGAGGACTACTACGACGCGAACTACAACCCGGTCTACAAGACCTGCGCGAAGGAGGTCGGCGCGACGGTCACGATCAACCACGTCGCCGGCGCCGGTCTGATCGCGAAGGTGCTGCAGCAGGCATCGTCGAAGACGCTGCCTGACGTCCTCATGCTCGACAACCCCGACGTCCAGCAGATCGCCTCCTCCGGTGCCCTGTCCGACCTGTCCGACTACGGTCTCGACGCCGACGGCGACGTCCCCGGCGTGAAGGCGGCGAGCACCTACAAGGGCAAGCTCTACGGCCTGCAGTCGAACACGAACTCCATCGCGCTCTACTACAACAAGAAGCTCCTGGCGGACGCCGGCGTCCAGCCGCCCAAGACGTGGGACGAGCTCAAGGCCGCGGCGAAGAAGCTCACCAAGGGCTCGACCTACGGCTTCGCGATGAGCAACATCAACACGTACGAGGGCACCTGGCAGTTCCTGCCGTTCTTCTGGTCGAACGGCGGTGACGAGAAGGACATCGCCACCGCGGACGCCACCCAGGCGCTGCAGCTCGTCGAGGACCTGCAGGATGACGGCTCGATGTCGAAGAGCTCGATCAACTGGGCCCAGGCGGACGTCAACAACCAGTTCCTGGCCGGCAAGGCCGCGATGATGATCAACGGTCCCTGGCAGCTGCCGGCGCTCAACGAGAAGAAGAGCCTCGAGTTCGACAGCGTCCCGATCCCGACGCGCACCGGCGAGGCCACGGTCGCACCGCTCGGCGGCGAGGCGTTCACCGTCCCGCAGACCGGCGACAAGGACAAGATGCAGCTCGCCGGCAAGTTCGTCGGCTGCCTCCACTCGCAGAAGATGCAGAAGACCCTGTCCGAGGTCAGCGGCAACGTGCCGACCAACCTCGAGGCCGGCGCCGCCTGGGCGAAGGACCACCCGCAGGTCGCGTCCTTCGTCACCACGGTGCAGACCGCTCGCGCGCGCACCGGTGAGCTCGGACCCGACTGGCCCAAGGCCGCCACGAAGATCTACACCGCCGTCCAGCTCGCCCTCACCGGCAAGGCCAGCCCCGAGGCAGCGCTCAAGCAGGCGCAGTCGCAAGAGCAGTAGTCCACGGGGAGCCGGCCGACCGGTCGGCTCCCTCCGGCGTGCAGGAAAGGACCCCGGCGTGAGCGCCTCGACACAGACACGACCACGGACGATCCCGCCCGTGACGACACCCCGACCCGGGCAACGACGAGCCCGGTTCCGATCCGGCGTGACCCGATGGCTCTTCGTGGTGCCAGCGGCGGTCTTCGTGGCCGTCTTCTTCGGCTACCCCGTGGTGAAGAACATCATCATGTCCTTCCAGG
Organism: Curtobacterium sp. PhB137; assembly: GCF_003814955.1. Lineage (NCBI taxonomy): Bacteria > Bacillati > Actinomycetota > Actinomycetes > Micrococcales > Microbacteriaceae > Curtobacterium > Curtobacterium sp. PhB137. Next base: position 133,855 of record NZ_RKQO01000009.1, read on the forward strand.
ACTACACGACGGCGACCTTCTTCACCGGCGAGGCCCCCTGGGTGGGACTCGGCAACTACATCTCCGTGTTCCAGAGCTCGGTCTTCACGACGAGCCTCGTGAACACCGCCCTGTTCACGGCCGGCTCGATCATCCTGCAGTTCGTCATCGGGCTGAGCCTCGCGTTGTTCTTCCGTCGGCACTTCCCGCTGTCGGGCTTCCTGCGGGGGCTCCTGCTCCTGCCGTGGCTGCTGCCGCTCATCGCCTCGAGCGCGGTGTGGAAGTGGCTGCTCGACCAGGACAGCGGGGCGCTCAACCAGCTCCTCGGTGTGGTGGGCATCGCCCCGGTCCCGTGGTTGGTCAGCCCGAGCCTCGCGCTCATCGCCGTCATCGGCGTCAACGTGTGGCTCGGCATCCCGTTCAACACGACGATCCTCTACAGCGGCCTGCAGTCCGTGCCGCCGGAGCTCTACGAGGCCGGGTCGCTCGACGGCGCCACCGGGTTCAAGGCGTTCTGGTACATCACGTGGCCGAGCATCCGGTCGGTGGTCAGCGTCGTGGTCGTGCTCGGGGTCGTCTACACGTTGAAGGTCGTGGACATCATCCTCGGCCTGACCGGCGGCGGGCCGGCGAACTCGACGCAGACCCTCGCCACGAACGCGTACCACCAGTCGTTCATCAACTTCCAGTTCGGCATCGGAGCCGCGGTGAGCAACGTGCTCATCGTCGTCTCGTTCGTCTTCGCGATGGTCTACATCGCGATCTCCCGGAAGGCGGTCGACGAATGAGCGTCGGACTCGCGAACCAGACCGTCACCGCCACCCGCGCGATCACGACGAAGCGGACCACCCGGGCACCCCGCCCGCGCGGTTCCGCCAAGGGCATCCCGTTCACGATCCTCGGGTGCGTGTTCCTCGCGATCATGGTGTTCCCCGTCTACTGGATGGTGAACACCAGCCTGCAGGCGACGTCCGGGGCCGCTACGGCGACGTGGTTCCCGTTCTCCCCCACCTTCGCGGGGTACGAGGCCGCGTTCGCCCAGCAGGGGCAGAACTTCCTGTCGAGCATGATCATCGGCCTCGGCACCGTCCTGCTGACGCTGGCCATCGCGACGCCGGCCGCCTACGGGCTGGCCCGGTTCCGGATGCGCGGCGGCCGGGTGTTCCTGCTCGTGCTGCTGATCACCCAGATGATCCCGGCGATCGTCATCGCGAACGCGCTGTACACGCTGTTCAACAACATCGGGCTGCTCAACAGTTACGTCGGGCTGATCCTGGCCGACAGCGCGGTCCAGGTGCCGTTCGCCATCCTGCTCATGCGCGCGTTCATGGAGTCGATCCCGCCGAGCCTGGTCGAGGCCGCACTGGTCGACGGCGCCAGCGACTTCCGGGCGTTCGTGTCGATCGTCGTGCCGATCAGCCGGAACGCCATCGTCACCGCGGCGCTCTTCACGTTCCTCGGCGCGTGGGGTGACTTCCTCATCGCACTGACCCTGACGTCGACGACCGCGGTCCGACCGATCACGCTCGGCATCTACAACTACATCGGCTCGAACGTCACCGACTGGGGACCCGTCATGGCGACCTCGGTACTGGCCTCCCTGCCCGCTGCCGTCCTGCTGATCTTCGCGCAGAAGTACATCTCCGCTGGTGCCCTCGGCGGTGCCGTCAAGTGACGGCCCCGGACCGACGCCACCACGTACCCCAGCCAGAAAGGCACACCATGACCACCACCCCGCTGCGCATCACCGTCTGGGGCGAGAACGTCCACGAGCAGGTCGAGCAGCACGTCGCCGAGCGGTACCCCGACGGCATGCACGGCGCGATCGCCGACGGCATCCGCGAGAACCTGCCCGACGCCGTCGTCCGGACCGCCACCATGCAGGAACCCGAGCACGGCCTGACCGACGAGGTCCTGGCCGCGACGGACGTCCTGACCTGGTGGGGGCACGCCGCGCACCAGGACGTCGACGACGCCGTGGTCGACCGGGTGCACAAGCACGTCCTGTCCGGCATGGGCCTGGTCGTCCTGCACTCCGGCCACTGGTCGAAGATCTTCGGCAAGCTGATGGGCACCACGTGCACGCTTCGCTGGCGGAGCGAGCACGACCAGGAACTCGTCTGGACCGTCAACCCGCAGCACCCGATCACCCGCGGCGTCCCGAACCCGATCGTCATCCCCGAGCAGGAGATGTACGGCGAGTACTTCGACGTACCGACCCCCGACGAGCTCGTGTTCATCTCGGGCTTCACCGGCGGCGAGGTGTTCCGGAGCGGCATGACGTACCGCCGCGGCATGGGGAAGATCTTCTACTTCTCGCCCGGCGACCAGGACTTCCCCGTGTACCACCACAAGGACGTCCGCCGCGTGATCGCGAACGCCACCGAGTGGGCGCGGCCGGAGCGCGAGCGGGAGATCCCGACGCTCCGCCGCTACGACCTGGGCGAGTACTTCGAGGGCCAGCACTACCGCGGCCCGTTCGACGACGCGCCCGTCGACGACGCCTCTGTCGACGACGCCCCCGTCGACGACCACGCCGGGGCGCAGGCGTGACCGCGCTCCGCGTCCTGCAGGTCGGTGCCGGCGGCATGGGCCGGGCCTGGCTCGGCACCGTCGCCGCCGACCCCGACGTCGAGCTGGTCGGCATCGTCGACCTCGACCTCGATGCCGCCCGGGCCGGTGCCGAACACGCCGGCGATCCGAGCATCCCCGTCGGCACCGACCTGACCGTGCTCGCCGCCGAGACCGGTGCACAGGCGGTGCTCGACATCACCGTCCCGGTCGCGCACCACCCCGTCACGCTGCAGGCCCTGCACGCCGGGCTCCCCGTGCTCGGCGAGAAACCCGCAGCGCAGACGGTCGCCGAGGCACTGTCGCTCGCCGCGGCCGCCGAGGCCACCGGCAAGCTGTTCATGGTGTCGCAGTCGCGGCGCTACAACGACCAGCTCGTCGCGTTCCGCCAGCACGTGCGCGGCCTGGGCGCGATCGGCGGCCTGGGCACCCGGTTCGCCAAGGCCCCGCACTTCGGCGGCTTCCGCGAGCAGATGGACGACGTCCTGCTGCTCGACATGGCGATCCACGCGTTCGACTCCGCCCGCTACGTGCTCGAACGGGACCCGGTGTCGGTGTACTGCGAGTCGTGGAACCCGTCGTGGTCCTGGTACCGCGGCGACGCGGCGGCGGCAGCGGTCTTCGCCTTCGAGGACGACGTCCGGTACGTGTACGACGGCTCGTGGTGCGCGCCGGGGGCCGAGACCTCGTGGAACGGCGACTGGCGAGCCTCGGGTGCGGCTGGCACGGCGCTGTGGGACGGCGACCACGACCCGTCCAGCGACCTCGACGGCACCCTGGGCACGCCGTCGCCCGCTGCCAGCGTGGGGCACGAGATCGCCGGGGCGCTGACGTCGTTCGTGCACGCCGTGCGTTCCGGCGAGACCCCGGACGGTGAGGTGCACGGCAACGTCATGAGCCTCGCGATGGTCGAGGCGGCGATCGCGTCGACCCGCACCGGGCAGCGCATCGTCATCGACGAGGTGCTCGAGCGCGCACACGTCGAGGCACTCGCCGCCGAGCGGCACGACGCGGTCCGCGACCGCCTGGCCGCCTGGGGCCCCGTGCGCGAGGCACTGAGCGCCCCCGTCCCCACGCCGTAGGCGCCCCGGCACGCCCGCGCGTGTTCCCCCGAGGTTCCGAAATCTCGGCATGTCGGCGGCCGTCAGGCTCCCGATCGGAACCTCGGCGGACGTGAGCGGCGAGTCGCGGGACCGCGACCGCTCCTGTCGAGCGCGGCGCGTGCGGTGGACGCGACCGAGGACGGACGGGAGGCCCGTGGCGACGCCGCCACGGGCCTCCCGTCCGTCCCGCGGTCACGTCAACGCGGGATGACCGAGAACAGGAACCTCTTGCGGACCATGTACCAGGCCAGCAGGATCAACGCCGAGTGCACCACGAAGCCGATCCAGAAGTCGCCCCACGGCACGCCGGGGATCGACGCGATCGCCAGCGCGAAGAACACCTGCCACACGAAGACGTAGAGGCTGGCCTGCCCGATCGGGATCCAGAGCCAGCCGATCGCCGTCGAGATCGGCTTCCAGAACACCGTCAGGATCGCGTACGACACGATCGCGAAGAACGCGATGTCGACCAGTCGGCCCCACTGCAGGTCCACCCGCTGGTACGCCGTGTTGTACAGGTCCTCGTACATCGACGCCGGGAACGGGACCGGTGTGAACCCGGCGTGGTTCGCCGCCCAGACGTACACCAGGAACGCCGCGTAGCCGCCGACACCGATGCCGACCAGCACCTTGCCGAGACGCCCGGTGAGCGCGCCGATGATCTGCCGTCGGTAGTACCCGAGCACGAGCCCGTGGGTGAACACGACCTGCCAGGTGAGCAGCGGGAAGACCGCCTCGAACTGCGAGTTCAGCGGGCGGAACTCCGGGTTGAGTGCCTGGAACACGTAGAGCGCCCAGCTCACGACGAGCACCACCCACCAGAAGCCACGCCGGATCAGCCAGAGCAGCGGCGGGATGAACAGGCTCAGCACCACGAACAGGCCCATGATGTTGAACGGCCACGGGCCCATCTCGAGCAGCAGGAACTGTCGGATGGCGTACCACGGCGGCGGGTAGCCGAGCAGCTGCATCGCGTTCGGGTACAGGTCGTACACCCGGCCCTCGGCACCGACACCCCCGGTTCCGGTCCCCCGGTCGGTGAACGTCGTGATCGCGTCGGTGTTCAGGAACGGGACGAAGCTCAGCGCGAAGACGACCGCGATCACCACGAGCGTGACGAGGTACTGCTTTCGGGCACGCTTCCACGCCCCGATCGCGGCCGCCCACTCGCCGAACTTCTTGATGGCGAACGGGTAGGTCATGCCGAGGACCATGCCGGACAGGAACACGAACATCTCGGCACCGGTGATCGCACCGACCGCGTGCAGCGTGAGGTACGAGTACGGCCCGCCGATCTCGATGTGGGTGATCACCACCGCCAGGATGATGAACCCGCGGAACAGGTCGAGACGCAGGTCACGCCCGGGTTTGCCGTCGTCGGGGTAGCGCCAGCTCGGCAGCAACCGTCCGAACAGCCCGCTCAGCAGGAACACCACCGCCAGGCCCACGGCGACCCAGACGATCCACGCCATCTGGTCGCCGCCGGTGTCGTACTGCTGGTCGGTCGCGGCGTTGCCCTGCTGCGTGGTGATGCGGTCGGTGACGGGCCCGAAGGCGAAGTGGTCGCCGCGCTCGAGGTCGGTGCGGAACGACCCGGCGATCCCGGGCACCGCTGTGTCGCGCCAGTCGGCGACACGGTTCCCGGCCTCAGGCTCGCGGCGGTTCGTCTCGAGGAAGGTCACGCCCCGGATCAACGGGCGGTCCTGGACCGAGGCGATCACCTGCCGCCACCAGCCCTGCTTGACCGGGAGCTCCGCGTCGCCCCGGCGGGTGTGGTCGTACAGTGCACCGGTGTCGAGCAGCATCGACCGGTCGCCGTCGACGGCGAACCGGTCGTAGAAGCTGTCCGCCTGCTGCTGCTCGTAGCCCCACGTCTCGTCGAACCGGGACTCGACCTCGCCACGCTCCGGCACGTCGTTGCGGGTGAGGGGGACGTCACGACCGGCGGCTTCGGTCGACTTGCCCTTGCCGAAGTAGTACATCGACAAGCCGACCCAGTCCACCGAGGCGTCGCCCGGCCAGTACGGTTCGTAGGGGTCGTCGGCCGCGGTCAGCTCGCCGTCGCCGTTGGTGTCGAGCTTCGCGACGTCGGTCGCGGAGAGGTCTGCCAGTCGTCCCGCGGACTCGCCGAACGGGTACCCCGCACCGTACGACGGCGACCACACCATGCGCGCGTCGGAGTCGCCGCCGTGCACGGCGGTCGCGAGCGTCCGGAACGCCTGCACGAACTGGGTCGGCTGCTGCCCCCAGCGCACCCACGTGCCGTTCATCTGCGGCGCGAACCGCACGAGCACCTGGGTGTCGTACTGGTCGTGGATCTCCTGGAACGCGGTGTTCGCGGCGCGGGCGTCGGCGGCGTCGAGTGACCGGAGCGACTGCCCGGGCTCGAGGCTCACGACGAGGACCGCGCCCTGCGTCGCCGCGGCACGCGTCGCGCGGAGGAGCTCTCGCCTGGCCGAGCGGTCCAGCGGGTAGTCGATCTCCACCCCGTACATCGACGGCGTCGCACCGAGCCGTCCCTCGTACCCCGCCGGGGAGTCGTCGCCCCAGTCGAGGTCCGGGCCGAACCACGTCGTCCCGCTCGCCGGCTCCGTCGCCGCGGCCGTGTGCACCGTCACCGCGGACGCCGGCAGTGCACCGCCGAGCAGGAGCGTCGCGATCGTGACGAGGACGGCGACCACGCGGGCCGCCAGCAGCCTCACCGGTCGCACACCAGCGTCCAGACGTTGTGCCCGTGCTCGTGCCGGTGCTCCAGGCGGTCGAGGGCGGCGATCGCGAGCGCCAGACCGCGTCCGCTCTCCTGCTCGACGTCGGCCATCGTGACGGCGCTCAGGTCGATGTCCACGGGCAGACCGTTGTCGGTGAGCTCCGCGGTGAGCGCCCGCTCGGTCGACTCGAGCCGCACGGTGTAGCGCCGACCGGTCTCCTGGTCGGAACGGATCGTGTGCTCCACGATGTTCGCCGCGACCTCGGCCAGCGCGGTCTCCAGCGCGAAGCGGAGCCGGGCGTCGTCGATGCCGAGGCCGTCCCACCAGACGCCGAAGCGGTCCTGGACCTCGTCGAGCGACACGGGCGTCGCGGCGACGTCGAAGGTGGTCTCGGCGTTCACAGTGGTCCTCCGGCGGTGCTCGACTCGTGCTCTGACTGGACTCCCGTGCCCGGGCCGCGGTAGAGCACGGCCCGGATCACGATGCTGAAGATGAACAGGTCGAAGACGACCCATGCGGTGTTGACGAGCGGCGCGATGCCCGACGCCTGCCCGGTCAGGTAGCGGATGCCGATCAGGATCAGTGCCGCGACCAGCGCCCCCATCGCGATGAGCTGCGGCTTGACGAGGTCCCACCGGGGCTTCTGCTCGGTGTCGTCGCGCACCTTCGGCGTGACCCGGAACCCGAGCGGCTTGCCGCGGAACACGTTCTCGAACGCACTCGTCACCGCCTCGATCCACACCGGGAACAGCGCGAGCGAGTACTGCTGCCCACGCCACGTCGGCCTGCCGGCGGCCACCACCCAGAACAGGAGCTGGTTGAGCACGAGGAACGGGATCAGCCGGGCGAAGAAGTCGACGCTGTAGGCCTGCACCGGGACGACGCCGAACGACAGGCAGAGCACCGGGGCCGCGATGTACACGATCGCGGCGAACCCGGACAGGTAGCTCCACATCGTCGAGAAGTACATCAGGCGCTGCCCCCAGGACAGGCCCTTCTGCACCAGCGGGTTCTCGCGGAAGAACACCTGCATGGTGCCCTGCGCCCAACGGAGCCGCTGCACGAGCATGGTCGGCAGGTCCTCCGGCGCCAGGCCCTTCGCCAGGATCTCGTCGTGGTACGCCGACTTCCAGCCGAGCCCGTGCAGCCGCATGGCGGTGGCCATGTCCTCGGTCACCGAGATCGTCGCCAGCGGCATGATCGGCTGCGCCTCGTCGTCGCGGTTGACGTCGAGTGCCCGTGCGAGGACCGCGATCGACTCGATGGCCGCCACGGGCGATGCGTCGCGCCGCCCGAGCACGTCGAGCGCGGCGTCGTCGAGCCCGGCGAAGGTGTTCGCGTCGGTCGACATCGCGGCGAGCTCCTGCAGGTCGTTCCGCACCGACTCGAGGTCGGCGGCGGCGAACCGGAAGGCGATCGTGTCGATCCCCCGCTGGAACGCGTAGGTGACGTCGCCGAGCGGTTCGCCGGCCCGGACCTGGTCGCGAGCGCGGTCGACGACGGCTTCGGCCTCGTCCAGGGCGCCGAGCACCCGCGGGTCCGTCTCGGTCTCACGCGCACGGGCCAGCAGCTTCCGCGACGTCGTGATCGTGCGCTGCACCGAGGCTTCGACCTCGACCACGTAGCGGGAGATGCCGAGCTGCATCAGTGCCTCGCGCCGCAGGATCGCGTTCGACCCGCAGAAGAACGCGGCGTTCCAGCCGTCCTTCGACTGCTGGATCGGCCCGTAGAACAGCGGCGCCTGACTGCCGAGCAGGTCCGCCTCGGGAACGTTCTCGAACCACTGCGGCGTCTGTACGAGCGCCATCCGCGGGTCCTTGAAGTAGCCGAGCGTGCGGTCGAGGATGCCGGGCTCCGGTACCTGGTCGGCGTCGAGGATGAGCAGGAACTCGCCCTGGGTCGCGAGCAGGGCGTTGTTGAGGTTGCCGGCCTTGGCGTGCCGGGGACGGTCGATCCAGTCGGCACCGCGGGTGATGACGCCGATGCCGAGCGAGTCGGCGGCCGCACGCATCTCGGGGCGGTTGCCGTCGTCGAGGATCCACGTCGTGTGCGGGTGTGTGATCGCCTGCGCCGCACGGGCCGTGCGCACGACCATCTCGACGGGTTCGTTGTAGGTGGTGATGAAGACGTCGACCGTGACGTCGGAGGACGGCTTCGTCGGGGGCTCACCGCGCTCGCGCAACCGCCATGCCCCGAACGCGAACAGGAGCGAGTCGATGACGCTGTAGGTCTCGGCCAGGATGAGCGGCACGGCGATCCACCAGGAGTGCCAGTTCACCGAGGCGGCCCAGCGCCAGACGACGTAGTTCACACCGGCGATCGACGCCAGGAGCGCGACCGTGCGCACCGTGACGAGTCGTCGGCGGGCCGTGCCGGTGGTCAGCCGGCGGCGGTCCTGGCGGCTGACGTCGAGCGCCGTCACCGGGTCGCTCCGTCTGCGGGGTCGCCGGCCGAGCTGCGTCGCAAGGGTGCCTCCTGATCCGCGCGGACCCCGGCCGCAGCGCACGCCCGGGTGTGGTGCCGTCCGGTCGCTGCCCAGGGGACACCGTGCCGGCCGTCCGCTCCGGTCGTCGGGCACGACCTCGGCGTAGGGACCTGTCTACCGCAGTGACCGGCACTCTGTCAGGCCCCGAGTGCGAGTCGTGGACAACGGCCCGGGCAGACCCGCACGACCGGGTCAGAACGCGGCGGCGAACCCGAGGTCGTCGGCGAGCCGCGCGATCACCTGGTCGAAGTAGGCGGCACCGTCGGACACCGAGCCGACGAAGTGGCCGAAGAGCTCGAACGAGATCGTCCCGAACACCGTCGACCAGGCCATCAGGGTGCGGACCAGGACTTCGTCGGGCAGTGCGATGCCGAGCGACCGCAGGGTGGTCACTGCGTCCGCGACTGCGGGGCCGGCCGCCCCGGGAGCCGCCGTGGGCGCGGCGGGTGATCCGGGCCTCCCGTCCGCCCCCGACGCCGACGTGACGTCCCCGCGGGGCGCGACCGCATCGGCCACCACCCGCACCAGCGCGAGCGTCGTCCGCGCGGCGGGCACGACCGTCTCGCGCGTTGCAGCGTAGCCCGGCACGGGCGACCCGAACAGCAACGCGAAGTCGCCCGGGTGCGCGACGGACCACGATCGGATCGCGCGGCACGCGGCGACCCAGCGTGCACCCGGTTCCGGGCCGGCCGCGGCGTCAGCAGCCTCGACCGCTGCGCCGAGTTCGTCGTAGTCGACGATGAGCAGCGCCGTCAGCAGGTCGTCGCGACTCGGGAAGTACCGGTACACCGCGGACGACACCATGCCGACGTCGCGGGCAACGGCTCGGAGGCTGAGCGCTGCGGGCCCCTCGTCGGTGAGGCGGGTGCGCGCAGCGGCCAGGATGTCCGCCCGGATCGTCTGCCGGGCGAGCTCGCGTGCTGTCGGTGCCATCCGGTCACCATGCCACACGAGAGCACTGCACACAAATGAGAGCAGTGCTCTTGCTCTTTCGTGTCCGAGCGCGCATCCTGGTTGCGAGAGCACCGCTCTCGCAACCAGAACGGAAGCAGGGACCATGTCGCACAACCACCTCGTCATCGGCGCCGGCCCGGTGGGCCGCCACGTCGCCGCGCTGCTCGCCGAACGCGGTGAGCACGTCACCGTCGCCACCCGCTCGGGTCGGGACACCGGCCTGTCAGGGGTCGATCACCTCGCGCTCGACGCCTCCGACGCCGAGGCCCTCACCCGGGCAGCCGACGGCGCCGCCGTGCTGTACAACTGCGCGAACCCCGGCGACTACACCCAGTGGGAGCGCACCTGGCCACCGCTCGCGGCGTCGATGCTGACCGCTGCCGAGCGGACCGGAGCCGTCTACGCCATCACCGGGAACCTGTACCCGTACGGCCCGGTCGACGGCCCGATGCGCGCCGACACACCGGACGCGGCGACCGACCACAAGGGGATCCTCCGCGCACGGCTGTGGGCCGACGCCCTGGCCGCGCACCGTGCCGGACGCATCCGGACGGTCGAGGTCCGCGCTTCGGACTACGTCGGGCCGGGCATCGGGGCGAACGGACACGTCACGCGGGTGCTGCCGGCCGCACTGCAGGGGAAGGCCGTGACGATGATCGGCAGGACCGACCTGCCACACACCTTCACCGACGTGCTCGACGTCGCCAGGACCCTGGTGGCGGCGGCCTCGGACGAGCGCGCGCACGGCCGCACGTGGATGGTGCCGAGCAACGCTCCTCGTACCCAGCGGCAGGCGCTGACCGAGGTGCTGGCCGCGGCCGGCAAGCCACCCGTGCCCGTCCACCGGATGCCCGCTGCGGCGATCCGTGCGCTCGGGCTCGTGTCGCCGATGATGCGGGAGCTCGCCGAGATGAGCTACCAGTGGACTGCGCCGTACGTGGTCGACGATGCCGAGAGTCGCGCGGTGTTCGGCATCGAGCCGACCCCGTGGGACGAGGTGTGTCGCCGGACCGTGGTGGGGGTGGTGTGAGGCGGGCTGGGGGGCGCTGCGGGGGCGGGCGGCGGGGGCGGGCTGCAGGCTGCGGCGGGCTGCGGCGCCGCCGAGGTTCCACAACATGCCGCCGGTGTGCCGCCGAGGTTCCACGGAGCGGCCGAGAGCGCGCCGAGGTTCCGAGATCTCGGAACCTCGGACCTCGTACCCTGCACCCCACCCCGCGCCCCCACCCCGCGACACCGGGTGGCGCCGAGGTTCCACAACACGCCGCCGGTGTGCCGCCGAGGTTCCACGGAGCGGCAGAAAGAGCGCCGACACTCCAAGATTTCGGAACCGCGGGCCCCGCCGCACGACGCCCGCGCCCGCCCCACCCCGCCGCACGACGCCCCCCCCCCCCCGCCCGGAACACAGGACGGGGTGGGACGCGCCGTTGCGTCCCACCCCGTCCTGCCTCGGCCTGCCGGTCAGATCACCAGCAGCCGCGAGTACTGCGCCGACGACAGCTGCTGCGCAGCCCCGCCGGAGGCCGGCACGCGCCACAGCCCGGCCGAGGGCCCGCTGTCGACGTTCGCGAACACGTCGCCGTCGTCGGAGGCGGCACCCGTGTTCGCCCCGCGCGACCCCGCCGTGATGCCGGAGACCGCCACGGTGGACTTCCCACTGGAGCCGACCACGAGCTTGTCCGGGATTGTGCGGTCGACCTTGCAGCCGGCCGGGCTGGTCGGGTACTCGGCGGGGGCGCTGCACCACTCGGCGGACTGCAGCAGAGAGAACCCGTCGGCGTTGGCGGCCGCGTACTCGAACGCCAGCCGGGGCTCGATCCGCGTCAGCGCCGTGGCGCCCGGCTTCAGCTGGTACCAGGCCCACGAGCCGGCGCCACCGGGAGAACGGATGTCGACGTACACGTTGCCGTGCGAGTCCGCGAGGACCGCTGCGGGGTACCCGACGCCGGAGCTGCCGGGGAGCGTGATCGCCCGTGCGGCCGTGCCGGTGCCCACGACGATCGGGGAGATCTGCGAACCGCCGACGGCGACGACCTTGCCGTCGGGGGTGACGGTCCAGAACCGCTGGCCGCTGCCCGTGGCAGTCAGGTCGAGCACGGTCGTCGCGGTGGAGCTGCCGACGGCGAGCTTCTGCACGGCCCCCGTCACCGAGTCGATCCAGTACAGGTTGCCGGCGACGTCGGAGCGCAGGTCGGGGGTCAGGTGCAGCCCGGTCGCCAGCGTCCGCGTCGCGCTGCCGTCGGCGGGGTGGAACAGGATCGAGGTCAGGTCCGCCGAGGGGGTGAACACGTCGCCGACGTCGTCCGCGGCGAAGCCCGTCCCGTTGGCCGCGACGACCTTCCCGGCGCCGGAACCGTCCTCGGCGAAGCGCACGACGTTTCCGGATGCGTCGAGGGCGAACAGCGACTGCGTCGTGTCGACCACGGACGGCGTGGTGTAGCGGACCAGGATCGTGCGGCCGGACTTCTTCGCGCCGATCGCTCGGACCGAGAACTTGTAGGTCGTCTTCGGCGTCAGGTCACCGAAGCGGTCGGACCGCGCCTTCGCCGGCAGCCGGTCGACGCCGTTGCCGGGCTGGTGCTGCGCGGGGGCGATCGTGACCTTCCAGCCGGTCACCTTCGCGCCCGACTTCGGGGCGCCCCAGGTCACGGTCGCGCTGTCGCCGGCTCCGGTGACCCGGACGGTGGTGGGCGCTCCGGGCGCCGAGGACGAGGGGGCTGCCGTCGCCGGCGCCACTCCCCCGATGACGAGCGCCGCCGCTGCTGCGACGGTGATGAGTGCTCGGTACACGTTCGTTCCCCTGCCTTCTCCGCGGCTCCCTGCGTCACGGCTCCAGGTATCACAGCACCGCTCGGACGCCAGGGGAACGGATCCGAGCGTGATCTGCGGTTCCCCGCACCGCAAGGCTGGTGACGCACCGCCGGCACGCGGGGCGGCCGCGGCGGGAGACGCGACCGGACGACGGACGGGAGGCACGGTGCCAGCTGGCACCGTGCCTCCCGTCAGGATGGGGTCGCGTTCAGGACGCCACTCGCGTCGACGACGCGACTCGCGTCAGTAGCGCGGCTTGCGCTCCGGACGCTCGTCGCGGCGGCCGCCACCACGGCGGTCGGGCTTGATCTCGATGAGCTTGCCGCTGATCCGGGTGTCGGTCAGGCGGTCGAGCACGCCGCCGTCCATGTCGGCGGGCAGCTCGACAATGGAGAAGTCCGGCTGGATGCGGATCGCACCGAAGTCGTCGCGGCGCAGGCCGCCCTCGTTGGCGAGGGCGCCGACGATCTGGCGCGGCTCGACGCGGTGGCGGCGGCCGACCTCGATGCGGTAGGCGGTCATCGGCTGCGAACGGCGGGGCGCACGGTCCCGGTCGCCACCACGGTCGCCACCTCGGTCGCCGCGCGGCCCACGGTCGTCACGTGCACCGCGGTCGTCGCGCTCGCCACGGCGGGCGTCGCGCTCCATCTGGGTCCGGAGTGCGTCGTCGGCTGCGGTCAGGAGCAGCGGCGAGTCGCCCTGCGCCACGACGGCCAGGGCGGCGGCGACGTCGTCCGAGGGGACGTCGTGGTGCTCGACGTAGTGCGCGATGACGTCGCGGAAGGCAGCGATGCGACCCTGGTCCTCGAGCGCCGCGGTGATCGCGTCGTCGAAGCGGGTCAGGCGCGTCTCGTTGACGTCGTCGATCGTCGGCAGCTGCATCTGGGTGAGCGGCTGCTTCGTGTGGCGCTCGATCGCGGAGAGCAGGCGACGCTCGCGGGGGGTGACGAAGCTGATCGAGTCACCCGAGCGGCCGGCACGACCCGTGCGGCCGATGCGGTGCACGTAGGACTCGATGTCGACCGGGATGTCGTAGTTCACGACGTGCGTGATGCGGTCGACGTCGAGGCCACGGGCGGCGACGTCGGTGGCGACGAGGATGTCGAGCTTGCCGGACTTCAGCTGGTTGACGGTCCGCTCGCGCTGGGCCTGGGCGACGTCACCGCTGATGGCGGCTGCGGCGTAGCCACGGGCCCGGAGCTTCTCGGCCAGGGTCTCGGTCTCGCTCTTGGTGCGGACGAAGATGATCATGCCCTCGAAGTCCTCGACCTCGAGGATGCGGGTCAGGGCGTCGACCTTCTGCGGGTACGAGACCATCAGGTAGCGCTGCGTGATGTTCGCGGCGGTCTTGGTCTTGGTCTTGACGGTGATCTCGGCCGGGTCCGTCAGGTACTGCTGCGAGATGCGGCGGATCTGGGCGGGCATGGTCGCGGAGAACAGGGCGACCTGCTTGTCGTCGGGGGTGTCCGCCAGGATCGTCTCGACGTCCTCGGCGAAGCCCATCTTGAGCATCTCGTCGGCCTCGTCGAGCACGAGGTACTTCAGCTCGGACAGGTCGAGCGTGCCCTTCGCCAGGTGGTCCATGATGCGACCGGGCGTGCCGACGATGACGTCGACGCCGCGGCGCAGGGCGGACAGCTGCACGCCGTACGCCTGACCGCCGTAGACCGGCAGGACGTGGACGTGCTTCATGTGCGACGCGAACTGCTCGAACGCCTCGCACACCTGCAGGGCGAGCTCGCGCGTCGGGGACAGCACGAGGGCCTGCGGCTTCTTGCTGCCGGGCTCCATGCGGGACAGGATCGGCAGCGCGAAGGCGGCGGTCTTGCCGGTTCCGGTCTGCGCGAGGCCGACGACGTCGCGGCCGTCGAGCAGCGTGGGGATGGTGGCTTCCTGGATGGCGGAAGGGGTTTCGTAGCCGATGTCCTTGACGGCCTTGAGCACAGCATCGCTCAGGCCGAGATCGGCGAAGGTCACCACGGGCCCCTCGTCGGTGGTCTCGGTGGTGGTGGCGGTGTCCGTGCTCATACACCAACGGTATCTCGAATGCACGCTCCGCAGTGACCGGGGGGCGTGCGGACGGGAGGAACGAGGCGGGCCCGCCCCGCGCCTCCCGTCCTCTTGCTGGTCACGTCACGGGCGCGTGGTGCCGATCCCGAGGACCGCGTCGGCCCGGTCGTTCAGTCGCGTGAGCATCTCGGCGAGCGAGCGCAGCTCGTCCGAGGCGAACTCCTCGGTGAGGTCGTCGAAGACCTCGGCGCCGGCGGCGTCGAGCTGGTCGAGCAACTGCTTGCCCGCGGGTGCGAGCGAGACCAGGGTCGCTCGGCCGTCGGCGGGGTCCGGCGAGCCGACCAGGTGCTCGGCCTCGACCAGCGACGCCACCCGGCGACTGATCACCGGGCGGGACAGGCCCGTCGCGTCGGCGATCGCGGTCGCACGGACGGGTCCGTGACCGGCGACGGCTCGCAGGATCACCCGCGCGGTCGGGTCGAGGCCGCCGCTGGACTCGATGAGCGAGGAACGCAGGGTCTGCCGGACCCACAGCCGGTCGAGCTGGGATCGCAGGAGTCGCTCGGCGGCACGCCGGTCGTCGCACATGGGGCCAGCGTAGTGGGCACATTTAGTTGCTTGCTGGAAGCAACAGATGTATCGTTGCGCGGTCTGCAAAGTTACACAGCACGAAAAAGGAGTTCGATGACCGCCACCGCACCCGTCCAGGTGCAGCACGGTCGGCACACCGCCGAGGCCCCAGCAGCCTCCGGCGGGACCGGCCCGCAGCCCCTGATGACCCACCGCCAGATCCTCCTGGTGATCTACGGCCTGATGGCGGGCATGTTCCTGTCGTCCCTCGGCCAGACGGTGTTCGGCACGGCGATCCGCACCATCGGCGACGACCTGCACGGCCTCGACCAGCAGGCCTGGGTCACCACGGCCTACCTGATCACCTCGACGATCGCGACGCCGATCTACGGCAAGCTCTCCGACATCTTCGGCCGCCGGCCCCTCTACATCTTCGGCATCGTCGTGTTCATCCTCGGCGCCGTCCTGTCGTCGATGTCCACCTCGATGCTCATGCTCGCGGCCTTCCGCGCCGTGCAGGGCATCGGTGCCGGTGCGCTCATGTCGCTGCCGCTCGCGATCATGGGTGACATCCTCGCCCCGCGCGAACGTGCCAAGTACCAGGGCTACTTCCTCGCCGTGTTCGGCATCTCGTCCGTCATCGGGCCGCTCATCGGTGGGCTGCTCGCCGGTTCCTCCGAGATCCTGTGGATCACGGGATGGCGCTGGGTCCTGCTGATCAACGTGCCGATCGGCGTCGCGGCGCTCCTCATGGTCATCGTCTTCCTGCACCTGCCGAAGGTGCACAGTGCCGACGACGCGAAGCCCAAGGTCGACTGGTGGGGCGCGACCGCCGTCATCGTCACCCTCGTGCCGCTGCTGCTCGTCGCCGAACAGGGGCGCATCTGGGGCTGGGGCTCCCCCGCCGCCATCGCCTGCTACGTCGTCGGGGTCGTCGGCCTGGTCGGGCTGC
This sequence comes from Curtobacterium sp. PhB137, assembly GCF_003814955.1. Taxonomy (NCBI): domain Bacteria; kingdom Bacillati; phylum Actinomycetota; class Actinomycetes; order Micrococcales; family Microbacteriaceae; genus Curtobacterium; species Curtobacterium sp. PhB137. The sequence continues at coordinate 149,995 of NZ_RKQO01000009.1, forward strand.
TGCTCATCGAGTCGAAGATGGGCGACGCGGCGATCATCCCGCTCAAGCTCTTCCGCTCGGGCACGTTCTCGATGGCGACCGTCATCGGGTTCCTGGTCGGCTTCGCGATGTTCGGTGCGATGCTCACCATCCCGCTCTACCTGCAGATCGTCGTGGGGCTCACCCCGACCGAGTCCGGCTTCGCCACGCTCCCGCTGGTCGGCGGTCTCATGATCGCCTCGATCACGAGCGGTCAGATCGTCGCCCGTGTCGGCCGCTACCGGATCTTCCCGGTCATCGGCACCGCGCTCGTGTCCGCCGGCTACGTCGTCCTGACCTTCATGTCGATCGACAAGCCGCTCTGGTTCCTGATGATCGGCATGTTCCTGATCGGCCTCGGCCTCGGCTCGGTCATGCAGTCGCTGACCCTGGCCTCGCAGGGCTCCGTCGAGGCCCGTGACATGGGCGTCGCCACGTCGTCCGCCACGTTCTTCCGCCAGATCGGTGGAACGCTCGGCACCGCCGTCCTGCTGTCGATCCTGTTCTCGGTGATGCCGGCGAACATCCTGCACGCGACCGCGAACGAGAAGGACCTCGGCCCGGCGCTCGACGCCGCGCTCAACCCCACCGTCGCCAGCGCGAAGGCGAACCAGGGCGCGATGGACAAGATCTGGACGCCCGTCGTCACCCCGCTGACGAAGACCGTGCAGTCGCAGCTCGACGCTGCCTCCGCGAAGGCGACGCAGGCCGCCGACGCCGCGGTCACCGAGCAGGTCACGGCAGCCGTGCAGCAGCAGGTCGCCGCCGGTGCGGTCCCCGCCGCCTCGGCCCAGTCCGTCATCGACCAGCAGGTCGCAGCGGCGACGCCGGCGGCCGAGCAGTCCGCCCTCGAGCAGGTCGCCGACCAGGCACACGCCAGCGTGCAGGACGGCACCGTGTCCGTCGACTGGTCGAACGCCTCGCAGCGCTCCTACTGGGTCGACGAGCTCACCCCGGAGCTCGCGAAGAAGATCGACGACGGCAACACCACGAGCGACAGCGCCACCAGCACGAACGACACCTCGTTCCTGACCGGTGCCGACAGCCGCCTCACCCGGCCGTTCATGGCGGGCTTCAACGCCTCGTCCGTGACGATCTACTGGGTCGGCCTCGGCGTGATCCTGCTCGCGTTCGTGCTCACCTGGTTCTTCCGGGTGCCGCCGCTGCGTCAGCGCTCCGCCCTGCAGGAGCGTGCCGACCTGTCCGCCGAGGCCCAGCTCGAGGCCGAAGCCGGCGCTGCCGCTGCCGACGCCGGCTCGTTCACCGGTCCGATGACCGGGTCCGTGCCGACCGGATCGGTGCCCACCGGATCGGGTTCGACCGGATCCACACCGACGCACCGTCGGTGACCGACCGGGCCGTCCGTGCCGTGCCCCCTTTCCGGCACGGGCGGCCCACCAACCCCCACCACCAGGAGTCCACGTGATCACCACCCCGGCAGCTGCAGTGGCGACGGAGCCGTGCACCCTGCGGGAGCGCAAGAAGCAGCAGACCCGGCAGGCGCTGCACGACGCGGCCCTGACGCTGGTGTCCGCGCACGGGCTGGACGGCGTCACCATCGAGCAGATCTGCGCCGATGCCGACGTCTCGCCCCGCACCTTCTTCAACTACTTCTCGTCCAAGGCGCACGCCGCCCTCGGACTCGACTCCGTCGAGGTCCCGGAGCCCTCCGCAGCATGGTTCACCGAGGCTCGTGGCGGCCTGGTCGACGACCTCTGCACCCTCGTCGCGGCGACCGTACCGCTGTCCCAGGACCGCCGACGGATGAAGGAGCTGCTGGTGCTCCGGCCCGAGATGTCCTCGATGGTCATGCAGTGGATGGCCGAGTCACGCCAGTCCCTGCTCAGCGTCGTGGGCACCAGGACCGACGACCAGACCGCTCGCACGGCGGTGACGCTCGTGATGTCGGCGCTCAGCGAGGCCGCCCACCGCGACTCCGTGCGGAACAACGACGAGCTCGCGGTGCGGCTCCGGGCCGTGGTGCGCGAGATGGCGGCGCTGGCCTCCTGACGGGGTCGTGCCGCATACCGAGTCGTTTCGGGCGTACCGGGTCGGAACTTCTGACCAGGTACGCCCGATTCCGTTTCCCATCGCCCGCGTTCTGGGAAAGAACGTCAGGTGGTGGCGACGCTTACTCGCCGCCGCGACGGCCGGTGCCACACGAGTGCGGCGTTGGTGCGGTCGCGGGCGAAGCGGAGCACCCGCAGCACCACGATGTCGTGGTCGCCCGCGCGGTGGACGGCCTCGACCGAGCACTCCAGCCACGAGTGCGCGCCGTCGAGCAGGATCGCTCCCGCCCCGGTGTCCGTGGACGGCACGCCGACCAGTCGCTGCGACCGATCGCGGGAGGCCAGCTGACGGGTCTGCTCGGCGTGGCCCTCGGCGAGCACGGAGATGCCGAGCACCGGCGCACCGGCCAGGTCCGGCCAGGTCGTCGACGAGTGCTGCACGGCGATCGTCGCGAGCGGCGGGTCGTACGAGACCCCGACGGTGAACGACGTCGCCACCATGACGACCGGCACGCCGTCGACCCGCGCGGCGATGGCGGCCACGACGGAGGGGACCTCGGCGATCGCCTCGCGGATGTCGAACGGGTCGTCGGTGAAGTCGTGCTGCATGGTGGTTCCTTCGTTCAGGAGCGGGCGAGCAGGGTGCGGGCACGGCGCTCGTCGGCACGCATCGCGGCGACGAGGGCGTCCGGCCCGGGGAACGTGCGCTGCCGCCGGAGCCGACGGCCGACAGTGAGCTCGACGGGGGTGCCGTACAGGTCGCCGTCGAAGTCGAGCACGTGGATCTCGACGGTGCGCGGCCGGTCGGCGAAGGTGCTGTTGCTGCCGATCGACACGAGCGCCTCACGGGCACCGGACCAGGTCGGCGCGGTGAGCCAGCCGACGTAGACCCCGTCCGACGGAACAGCGCCCGCGTCGTCGGGCAGCAGGTTGGCGGTCGGGAACCCGAGCCCGTGCCCGACCCCGGCGCCGTGCACGACCGCGCCGGTCAGGACCGCCGGCGCTCGCCCTGGCAGGGACGCCGCCGCCACGAGTGCCCCGAGGGCCGCCAGCGCCAGGGCACCGAGGGCCACCGCGTCGGTCGACACCGCGAGCAGCACGGCGGTGACCGTGCTGCCCAGGACGGCACCGAGCTGCTTCACGGTGTTGAAGGTGCTCGACGCCGCACCGATGGTCGCCGATCCGGCGCCGAGCACCGCCGCGAGCGAGAACGGGGACCAGACGAACGCGTTCGCGACCCCGAAGCCGGTGAACGCCGTCGCCACTGCCCAGAGGGGTGCGGCGGTCCCGATGAGCACGGCGGTCAGTGCCACCGAGACGACGAGCAGGACGGCGCCGATGGTCGCCGTTGCACGGGGGCCCGCGGTGTTCGTCGTGCGGCCGACGAACGGTGCGGCGGCCAGGCAGGCGACCCCCATCGGCACGAGCACGAGGGCCGCGGCGCCGGGTCCGAGACCACGTCCGTCCTGCAGGTCGAGCATGAGCGGGATCGGGGCCGACCCGACGCAGAACGACGCCGCGGTCGCGCCCCACGAGCCGGTCACGAACCCGCGGTCGCGGAACAGCCCGAGCGGGACGAGCGCCCGGTCCCCCGCGCGGCGCTGCACCGTGAGGACCGCGGCGACGACGAGTGCGCCGAGCACCACCAGACCGACCCGCGGCAGGGGTGCGGCGAGGACGCCGTCGCCCGTGCCCTGGACACCGACGACCACCGCGAACACCCCGGCGGTCACCCCGACGACGGCGAGTACCGGCAGGGGCACCGCGATGCGCCGGGACACCGGCACGAACCGCAGCACGGCAATGGCGGTGACGATGCCGACGGGCACGTTCACCAGGAAGACCGACGGCCACCCCCACGCCTCGACGAGCACGCCGCCGACGATCGGGCCGGCGACGGTCGCCGCACCGCCACCGGCGCTCCAGACGGCGAGCGCGACGGCGAGCCGGGGTGGTTCGAACAACGAGCGGATCACGGTCAGGCACTGGGGTGTCAGCAGCGCCGCACCGACGCCCTGCACGGCGCGCCAGACGATGAGCGCGCCGATCCCCGGTGCGAACGCGCACCCGACCGACGCGACGGTGAACACCGCGAGCCCGAGCAGGTAGACCCGGCGGTGCCCGAAGCGGTCGCCGAGCCGTCCGGCGACGAGGAGCGGCACGGCGAACGCGAACAGGTAGGCGCTGTTCACCCAGACCGACAGTGACGCGTCGGTGCCGAGGTCGCTGCCGATGTCCGGCAGGGCGACGGACACGATCGTGCTGTCCAGCAGCAGCATGAAGAAGCCGAGGCAGAGCCCGCCGAGCGCGAGCCACCGACGGGCCGGGGTCACCTCACACCGCCAGGTTCTCGCGGAGCGTCGACCCGGGGTACCGCGGTGCCAGGGCACCTCGGGCACGCAGCTCCGGTACGAGCAGCTCGCTCAGGTCGGCGAACCCGGTGGGCATGCCGAGCGGGCTGGACAGCATGTAGCCGCCGCGTCCGCCGGTGGCCGCGAAGTTCTCCTGCAGGGCGTCGGCGACCCCCGCGGCGTCGCCGACCAGCATGTGGTCGAGGCCCGTCGCGGCACGCCAGCCGTGCTCGAAGAAGTCGTCGCGGTCCATGGTGTGGTCCTCGCCGAACTCGGCGACCAGGCTGCCGACCAGGCCGGCCGGGCTCGCCTGCGCGGCGACGATCTCGTCGCGCAGCTCGCCGAGGCGGAACGTCTCCGGGAGCGTGGAGAAGTCGTACCCGGCGTTGTGCGAGATGAAGGTGCCGACGGCCTCGCGGTTCCAGAACGACAGCAGCGAGTCACGGCGGGCGGCGGCCTCGGCGTCGGTGGCCCCGACGATGACCTGGGTCGCCCAGAGGATCCCGACGCCGGACGGGTCCCGACCGGCGTCGGTGAGCGCTGCGTCGAGGGCGTTCCGGTGCCGGAGCTGTCCGGCGACGCTCGACCCGAACCCGAACACCAGGTCGGCGAACGACGCACTGGCGGCGATGCCGCGCGGCGAGTTGCCGGCCTGCACGACGACGGGGTGCCGCTGCGGACTGGGGACGCTCGCGAGCGGGCCGCGCACCTTGAAGAAGCGGCCGTCGTGGTCGATGGGGTGCACCCCGGCCGGGTCGGCGAACCGGCCGGTCGCGCGGTCGCGGACGATCGCGTCGGGGGCGACGGAGTCCCAGAGCGCACGGCAGACGCCGATGAACTCCTCCATCCGTTCGTACCGCAGGTCGTGGTCGATCAGGTGGTCGGACCCGTAGTTCGCCGCGTCCGCGCCCCGCGACGAGGCGACGACGTTGAACGCCATCCGCCCGCCGGTGACGTGGTCGAGCGAGTTGAGCAGTCGGGCGACGGAGAAGGGGTGGGTGAACGTGGACGAGTAGGTGAGCCCGAACCCGATGTGCTCCGTGACGGTGGACATCGCGGCGATCACGGGCGACATGTCCTGCCGGGGCCACTGGATGCCCCACTCGACGGCCGGGTCGATGCTGCCGCGCCACGTGCTCGGCACACCGGACCCGTCGCCGAAGAACAGCATGTCCACGCCTGCGCGCTCGGCGGTCCGGGCGACCTCCATGTACATGCGGACGTCGGGGAAGTCCTGGCCGACCCAGCTGCCGGCCGCTGCCCACCGCCCCTCGGTGTGGGTGAAGGACAGGTCGTAGGCCAGGTGCATGCCGCTCATCGGGCACCCACCGGCGAAACGGACGCAGACGCAGACGCAGACGCGGACCCGGACGCAGACGCAGACGCAGACGCAGCAGCGTCAGCCGCCGCGCGCCACAGCGCGACCGTCTCGTCGGCGTCGGTCACGACGCCCACGTTGAGGTCGATCAGGGTGAGTGCGGCGTCGTGCACGTCGGTGTCGTACGCGGCGGTGGCGTCCTGCGGGACCACCACGGGCCAGCCGAGCTGCATCGCGTCCTGTGCGGTGGCGAGGACGCAGCACTCGGTCGTGAGTCCCACGACGGTGACCCAGCCGATCCCTGCGGCGGTGAGCCGGGCCTCCAGGTCGGTGCCCAGGAACCCGCTGTAGCCGCGCTTGACGACGCGTGTCTCGCCGGGGGCGGGCGCCGTGCGGTACCACTCGGCGCCCTCCGTGCCGATCCGGCAGGGCTCGTCGTCCGGCATCGGGCCGTCCGGGTCACCGCCGCGCAGCCACGTGCTGGAGCGCCACGGCCGCGCCGGGTCGCTGCCGAGTTCGACCCAGACGACGGGGACGCCCGCTGCGCGGGCCTCGTCGACGAGCGAGCCGATGCGGGTGACGGCGGCGTCCACCGCGACGGACGCGCGGTCGTCGAGTCCGTAGGGGGCGATCCGCGCCGGCTCACCGAAGTCACACTGCACGTCGACGACGACGAGCGCGGGGCGGAGCGGAGCAGACAGCAACTGCGCGAGCCGCGGGTCGCGACCCGCGTCGGGTCCCCCGGTCACCGGACGACCGCCGCGTCGTGCTGGCGGAGCGCCGGCAGGACGGTCTCCCCGAACAGCACCATGTCCTGGTCGTACTCGGGGAAGATCAGCATCAGGCCGTCGAGCTCGCCCCGGTCGACGATGTACTCGATGTGCTCGGTGACGGTCTCGGCGGACCCGGCGACGTACGCGGTCTGGAACGCGTCCTCACCGGCAGCACCGTCCGCCCAGGCACGCGCCTGCTCGGCGGGGACGCCCCACGACGCCCGCATCGAGGCCAGTGCCTCGCGGTCGACGCCGGCACCCCACTCGCGCACCTTCCGCTGCGCGGCGGCGTCGGTCTCGCCCTGCACGACCGTGAGCATCGAGTAGGTGCGGCACTCGCGTCCCTCGGCGGCGGCACGGTCGTGGACGTCGCGGGACAGGTCGCGCATCTCGTCCAGGCTGTCCGCTGCCAGGAATGCGCCGTCGGCGTGCTTCGCCTGGAACGCCCGGGCTGCCTCGGACTTGCCGGCGCTGATGATGGTCGGCCGCGATGCGGGGTGGGGGCGGGACTCGCACGCGTCGAGGTCGAAGTACGGCGTGTGCATCGTCACGCTGTCCTCGGTCCACAGGCGCGTGACCGCCTCGGTCCAGAGCTCCGTCATCCGGTACCGGTCGGCGTGGCTGAGGGCCGCGTCCCAGATCCCGAACTGCTCGAACTCCGCCGCGTAGGCGCCGTTGACGATGTTCATGCCGGCCCGGCCGCCGGAGACGTCCTGCAGCGTCGTGTACATCTTCGCGGCGACCGCCGGGTTGTGGACGTTGGCGTGCATGGTCGCCCAGATCTTGACCCGCTCGGTGGCCTCGGCGATGCCGGCCATCATCGTCATCGACTCGAGGGAGCGACCCCAGTGGTCGGTGGAGCCGCCGAAGCCGCGCCACTTCGCCATCGACATCACGAAGTCCAGGCCGATCGTCTCGGCGTGCAGCGCCGCGCGCTTGTTCCACGCGTAGGTCGCCTCGGGGTGGGGTGCCGTGGTGGAGAGCATCCACCCGCCGTTGCCGATCGGGAGGAAGATCCCGTACTCCTTCGCGGGCATCTCACGCCGCCTTTCTGGTCGTTGCGGAACACTCGGTGACGATGGCGCTCACGGTGCCGGCCACACGGTCTCGCCGTCCTTCGTGATGGCGTCGATGTACTCGTTCGTGAACCAGCTCTTCGCGTCGTCGGCGGTCACCGAGCTCTTGACGATGTCGAACTGGTGCAGCATGTCGACGAGCTTCGTCACGTTCTCCGGGTCGATCCCGCCGAGCGGCTGGTCCGGCGTCGGGTTGTCCGCGATGACCTTCGTCTCGGTGGTCCAGATCTTGGTGTTCTGGGCGGTGTCGTAGGTGGCGCCGGACAGCTTCGCGGCGTACCCGACGCACTGCTTGGTCTTCGCCTCGCTCGCGGAGCAGAAGTCGTAGGCGTGCAGGGCTGCGCGCAGGACGTCCTCGACCGCGGTCGGGTGCGCCTTCGCGAAGGCGGGGTTGACGGCCATCGCGCCGATCGACGAGGGGATGTCGTAGTCGACGGGCTGCCAGACGGTGACGTCGTCACCGGCGGCCTTGAGCAGGTTCGGCTCGTTCGACACGAAGCCGGTCAGCGCCTCGAGGCCGTTCTGCTTGCGGGGCAGGACGGACGGGTCGTAGCCCTCCTTGACGAGCGTGAGGGAGTCCCACTCGACGCCGGCCTTCTCCATCATCGCCCGGACCGAGGCGGGGACGTAGCCCTTGTGGCCGACGACCTGGCCGTCGAGCTGCGGCAGCTTCGTGATGTCCTTGTTCGTCATCAGGACGTCGAGGCCGGCGTTCGAGTACGACGAGATCCCGGTGATGTCGATGCCGTTCGCGCGGGCCTGGATGAGGTCCTGCTCGGCGACGGCGGACACGGTGGCCTGGCCGCTGGCGAGGAGCTTCGTGTTCTGGGCGGTGTCACCCGAGCCCGGCTTCAGGGTCACGTCGAGGCAGAGGTCCTTGAAGTAGCCGAGCTCGTCCGCCGCGATGTACTCGAGGATCGACGCCGACGACTGGTACTGGTAGCCGGACAGGTAGGTGATCTTGCCGGCGTCCTGGTTCTCCTTGCACCGCTCGGCCGAGATCGCGCTGCCCTCGGACGAGGTGGTGCCGGCGCTCGAGCCGGTGCTGCAGCCGGTGAGCGCGAGGGCGACGACGGCGGTGGCGAGGGCCGCGAGTGCGGCCTTGGTGCGGTGCTGCATGGTGCTGTGCTGCATGGTCACTCCTGTGGGAAGGGATGGGTGGTGCAGGGCGGGTGCGGGTGGGTCGGTGGGTCGCCGGACGTCGGCCTGGAGGCGCGGCTGACGTCGCGCGGGCAGGCTCGCGCCGGCGGGTGGTGCGGCAGGGCCGCGGGGCGGCCGCATGGTGCGGCCGGCGGACCGCGCGTCAGTCGTTCGCGGTGCGGTGCCAGTGCAGGACACGGCGCTCGACGACCGTGATGAGTCCGAGCAGGACCACGCCCATCACCGCGAGGATCGCGATCGCCGCGTAGACGACGTCGAGCTGGTTCATCGACGACGCCGTGCTGATCACGGTGCCGAGGCCGCCGGTCGAACCCGAGGCGGACAGCTCCGCGACGACCGCGCCGATGATCGACAGCGGGAACACGATCCGGAGTGCCGCGAACACGAACGGCAGGGCGTTCGGGATCCGCAGGTGCACGAGCATCTCGAACCGGGAGGCATCGATCGTCTTGTACACCTGCAGCACGGGCTGCGGCACGGACCGCAGGCCTGCGGCGGTGTTGATCAGGATCGGGAAGAAGCAGATGAGCGCCGTGATGACGAGCTTCGGCAGCGGCCCGAACCCGAACGCCACCACCAGGGCCGGGGCGATCGCGACGAGGGGCGTGACGTTCAGCACGATGGCGATCGGCATGACCGCACGGCGGACGATCGGCAGCTCACTCGTCAGCACCGCGAGCACGAAGGCGGCGAGGAACCCGATGGCCAGGCCGACGAGCGACTCCGCCAGGGTGATGCCGGCGTTCTGCAGGTAGTAGGGCAGCTGCGTGGCCAAGGTCTCCCCCACCGCGGGCAGCGGCGGCAGCAGGTACGGCATCGCCGTCGCGCCGATCTGCCAGAGCACCGACAGGACGGCGAGCATCACGACGAGGGGCAACCAGACGGTCGGTCGGAGCCAACCGGGCACCGGTCGGCGGGCGGTGCGTCGCTCGGCGTCGGCCGTGGTGGCGGTCGCGGCGGGCGTGGAGGTGGTGGTGGCGCTCATCGTCCCGTCTCCCTCAGGCCGCATCGGTCATGCGCCAGGCGCTGTGCAACCGGGTCCGGACCAGGTCTTCGTACTCGTGGAACCGCTGTTCCTCGAACAGCCGCTGGTTGCGCGGGCGGGGCAGGTCGATGTCGATGACGTCGACGATCCGGCCGGGGCGCGGCGCCATCACGACGACGGTGTCCGACATCCGGACGGCTTCGGACACCGAGTGCGTCACGAAGAGCACCGTCGTGCGCAGCTCGTCCCACAGGTCGAGCAGCTGGTCCTGCAGGCTCTCGCGGGTGAACTCGTCGAGCGCCGAGAACGGCTCGTCCATCAGCAGGACGTCGGGGCGCAGGCCGAAGGCACGGACGATCGCGGCACGCTGCTGCATGCCGCCGGACAGCTGTGCGGGGAGCTTGTCCATCGCCTCGCCGAGTCCCGCCATCCGCAGGAGTTCGCGCATGTCCGGGCCGGTGCCGGTACTGCGCTCCTCGAGGTCCTCGATGGCGGCGCGGCGGCGACCGGCACCCGGGTTCACGCGCCCGGCGAGCGACACGTTCTGCAGCACGGTGAGCCAGGGCAGCAGCGCCGGTGCCTGGGGCACGAGTCCGATGAGCTTCGCCGCGCAGGCCTGGGCCGGCGTGACACCGTGCACCCGGACGTCACCGCGGTCGGCGGGCTCGAGCCCGGCCACCAGGCGGAGCAGCGTCGACTTCCCGCAGCCGCTCGGGCCGATGAGCGACACGAACTTCCCGGGCTCGATGGTCAACTCGACGTCGTCGAGCGCGACCATGGCGCTCGGGCCGCTGCCGTACACCTTGCGCACCGCGTCCACGCGGACCGCTGATGTGGTCATCCGTTCCTCCATACCGTCGGCGAGCACGCAGGCTCGGTCTCGTATGGCGGAGAGCGTGCGTCGCGAGCTCGGGTTGGTCTGCGACGCGGAAATCCGCTGCTGGTGATGAGGTTAGGGCGCCCGTGTTACGGAGTCGGACCACATGTGTTGCGAACGTGTGAACGAGTGCGCGGGTCGGGTCGACTGGGCTCAGCGCGGCGAGGGCACCGCGGTCTGGCCGTCCCAGACGAGCACCTCGACGCCGAGGTCCTCGGCGGCCACCGCCACCCACCCGGCGAGCGCCCTCGCCGCGGGTTCGGCGACGACGAGCACTGCTCGTTCCACGCCGGGGACCGACTGCCGCAGCCACAGCAGCTTGAACAGGTCCGCCATCACCTTGTTGCGCCAGGCGGGCTTGTAGGCGCCCTGGTTCGCGACGAGCTGCACGACGACGCGGTCGGCGGCGTCGATGCCCTCGACCTCGACGCGGGCGCGGTCGAGCACGACGGTGCGCGGGCGGAGGACGAGGCCGAGGGCGGTGCCGGTGTGCTCGAGCATCCGGCGTTCGACGGAGTCGGGGGCGAACCGGCCCCACTCGGAGCGCGCGACGGGGACCTCGGTCATGTCGGCAGTGTAGGCGGCGCGTCCCGCCTCAGACGACCGACCACCCACCGTCGCTCGGCAGCACGGCGCCGTTCACGTTGGCGGAGTCGTCGCTGAGCAGCCAGGTGATGGCCGCTGCGAGCTGCTCCGGCTGCGCCACCGGCGGGATGGCGACCTGCATGATGGGGCCGACCCGGCTGGCGGCGTACTCGCTGCGCATCGGCGCCTCGATGTTCGTCGCGACCGCGCCCGGCGCGACCGCGTTTGCCCGGATGCCCTGCGGCCCGTGGAAGAACGCCACGCTCTTGGTGAACCCGGCGATCGCGTGCTTCGACGCCGTGTACGCGGCACCCGCTGCCGAGGCACGGAGTGCGGCCTCGGAGGCGACGTTCACGACGGCGCCGCGGCCGGCGGCGATCATGTGCGGCAGGACGGCGCGGGTGAGGCGCATCGGTCCGGTGACGTTGACGCTGAAGACGCGGTCCCAGGTGGCGTCGTCGACCTCGCTCGGCGGCAGGAAGGCGTCCATGATGCCGGCGACGTTCGCCAGTCCGTCGATGCGATCGCCCGCGGCCGCGATGAGTGCGTCGATGGTCTCGGTCGCGGCGACGTCCCCGACGACGGTCTCGAGTTCGAGGCCCTCGAGTTCGGAGCGGAGCGCGTCGAGGCGTTCGGCGACGACGTCGGTCGCGATCACCCGCCCGCCCTCGTTCGCGATGCGCGTCGCCGTGGCGCGTCCGATGCCGGAACCCGCCCCGGTGACGATGATGGTCCTGCCGGTGAAACGTCCGGCGGTGGTGTCGGTCATGTCGTCTCCTCACTGAGAGGCGCTCGCTGCGCCACGATGGTTATAGCACTCAGTGCCGAAAGGACTCCATGCGCCCGACGAGTGACCGGCCGGCGAGCGATCGACCGACGAGCGATCGGCCGACGGGACGCCCCCGCACGATCGACCCGGACGCGGTGTCCCTCGTGGCGCTCCGGCTGTTCGACGAGCAGGGCTTCGACGCCGTGTCGATGGACGACGTCGCGACAGCTGCCGGGGTGAGCCGCCGGTCGTTGTTCCGGCTGTTCCCGAACAAGGCGGCGCTCGTCTGGGGCGGGCTCGACGAGTTCGCCTCGCGGTTCGGGGACGCGCTCCGACAGCGGCCGTCCACGGAGTCGTCGTCGGACGCCCTCCGCGCGGCGTACCGGATCGGCGCGACCTTCCCCGACGACGCCGTCGAGGTCACCCGCCACCGACTCCGCGTCATCCGCGCCAACCCCTCCCTCGAGCACGTCGGCGCGGCCACGGTCACGACCCTGACCGACGCGATCGTCCGGTTCGTGGCCGAGCGGGACGGCGCGACGCCCGACGACCTCGCGGTGTCGGTGCGCGCGCACGCACTGGCGGCCGCGGCGAGCGCGGCCCTCACCTGGTGGGCGCTGCACGGCGACGGCCGACCGGAGGACGTCGTGGACCGCGCACTCGCCCTGCTCGCCTGAGACGCGCCCTGGACACGACCACCGGACGGACGGGAGGCCCGTGGCGGGCGTGCCACGGGCCTCCCGTCCGGCACCCGGCCGGGCTCAGCCCATCGCGCGCTTCCCACGGACGTCGCGCGACAGCGCGTCGATGCGCGCCACCTCGTCGTCAGTGAGCCGCACCGCGGCGGCGGCGACGTTCTCGGCGACGCGTCCGGGGTTGCGCGATCCGGGGATCGGGACCAGGTCGGCGCGCTTCGCCAGGATCCAGGCCAGCGCGAGCTGCGAGAGCGAGACGCCCTTCACATCGGCGATCTCGGTGAGCGCGGCGACGACGGCGACGTTCGCGTCGAAGTGCTCCGGCGCCCACCACTCGAGCTGCTGCCGGATGTCGTCGGCCGCGTAGGCGCTCGCGGGCTGCACGGCACCGCTCAGGAACCCGCGCGCCAGCGGCGAGTACGCGACGACGCCGATGCCGAGCTCGTCGACGAGGGGGAAGAGCGCCTCGGACTCCCGCGAGAAGACGGAGTACTCGGTCTGGAACGCCGAGATCGGGTGGACCGCATGGGCACGGCGGATCTGGTCGGCATCGGTGTTCGACAGGCCGAGGTACCGGACCTTGCCGGCCTGCACGAACTCCTGCATCACGCCGACGACGTCCTCGATCGGGACGGCCGGATCGTGGACGTGCTGGTAGAGCAGGTCGATCGAGTCGATGCCGAGGTTCTGCAGGCTCGCGTCCACCACCTGCCGGATGTGCTCCGGTCGGGAGTCCGGCGCGTAGGCCTCGGGCGTGAACCCGAACTTCGTGGCGATCGTCACCTCGTCGCGGATCGGGGCGAGCGCCGCGCCGAGGAGCCGCTCGCCGGTCCCCCAGCCGTACAGCTCGGCCGTGTCGAAGTGCGTGACGCCGAGTTCGTGGGCGTGCCGGATCGCGGCGACGGACTCGGTGTCGTCGCCGGGTCCGTACGCGAACGTGGTGCCCATGGCGCCGTAGCCGATGGCGCTGACGGTGAGGCCCTGTCGGCCGAGGGTGCGTTGCTGCATGGTGCCGTCCCTTCGTGACGTGTGGTGGTCATGCGAGTAGCACTGTACGCCACTACTGTCAGAGTCTGACAACTTGGACCGAAGGTGACGTCGCGGTACGATCGGCCCCGTGAGCGACGTGCGAACCGGCCTGCGGGACATCACCCGCGATGCCGTCCGCGCGCGCATCGCGGCCGTGGCCCTCGAGCGGTTCGACACCGACGGGTTCGACAACGTCACCGTGGAACAGGTCGCCGCCGAGGTGGGGCTCTCGGCGCGGAGCTTCCACCGGTACTTCCCCGCGAAGGAGGACGCCGTCATCGGCGACCCCGCGCGACACCGGGACGCCCTCGCCGAGGCGTTCCGGTCGCGGTCGACCACCCAACCGGTGTGGCCCGCGCTGCGCGAGGCGTTCGCCGAGATGCTCGAGCGCGGCCGCACCGACGACCCCGAGACCGGTCGACGGTCCGTCCGCGTGATGACGAGCACGACGTCACTGCGCGCACGGAACCTCGAGAAGCACCAGGCCTGGGCGGACGTCCTGACGCCCCTCGTCGTCGAGCAGCTCCACGGGCCCGACGCCGACCTGCGGGCACGGGTCCTCGTGCAGGCAGCCCTCGGGTGCTTCGACGTGGCGATCACCACCTGGGCCACGGGCGACGACCCCGACGCGGCCGCGATCCTGCGACGCGCGTTCGACGGCATCGCACCGAGCGCCTGACGAGCGGACGGGCGCCGTCGTCCAGCGGTATGTTCCGGGCATGAACGTCACCGGACCGTCGCCGTACTTCCAGTTCGCCGGCACCGCCAGGCAGGCCCTCGAGCACTGGCAGGGTGTCTTCGGCGGCGAGGTCCAGATCGCGACCTACGCCGACTTCTCACGGACCGACGGCCCCGCCGACGCGGTCGCCCACGGGCAGCTCACCGGCGGGCTGCAGCTCTTCGCCGCGGACGCGAGCGAGACCGACGAGCCGTTCGCGGCGACCGGCCTGCTGTTCTCGCTCCTCGGGGCCGACGAACCCGACGTGCTGCGGCGGTGGTTCGACGCGCTCGCCGAGGGCGGCACGGTCGTCGACGCCCTGCAGCAACGGCCGTGGGGCGACTGGGACGGCACCGTGCGGGACGCGTTCGGTGTCACGTGGCTGATCGGGTTCGAGGCGTCAGCGCTGGGATGATGGGCGCATGACCGATCGCCCCGCCGTCCTGTTCGTGTGCGTCCACAACGCCGGACGCTCCCAGATGGCCGCGGGGTGGCTGCAGCACCTCGCCGGTGACCGCGTCCGGGTGTTCTCCGCCGGCAGCGAGCCCGCCGACCAGGTCAACTCCGTTGCCGTGCAGGCGATGGCCGAGCAGGGCATCGACATCGCCGACGCCCGGCCGGCGGTACTCGAGACCGAGACCGTGCGCGAGTCGGACGTCGTCATCACCATGGGCTGCGGGGACGCCTGCCCGGTGTTCCCCGGCAAGCGGTACGAGGACTGGGACCTCGACGACCCGGCCGGGCTGGGGATCGAGCAGGTCCGCCCGATCCGCGACGACATCCGGATGCGGGTCGAGCAGCTGATCGCGTCCCTGTAGTCGGCTACTGCTGGTCGGACGGCAGCAGCGGTGCCCAGTATGCGTCCGCGCCGTCAGCCTGCACGGCGTCGCGCTCGAACCGGAAGCCGTAGTCGCGCACGAAGTCGAGTGCGGCGGCCTGCTCGTCCTCGGCGTCGTCGTGCGCGGCGTCGAACAGGTACACGCCGTGCCCCATCTTCACGCCCGAGTCGCTGATCACCGTGAGGTCCCAACGCCCTTCCTCGGCGCGTTCGATCCGCACGACGGCGGCCTGTGCAGCGGTGAAGTCAGCCATGCCGTCAGCCTACGGATGGCGCCCCGGCGGCGTTCAGGGTCGACCGCGCCCACTACGCTGAGCACCGTCACAGGCCCGGACGAGCGGAGAACGAAGTCATGTCAGTCGGATTGCTCGCCGTGGTGGACGACATCCTCTCCGCGGCCCTGAAGGCGAGCGCGAAGACCGCCGGGGTCGTCATCGACGATGCCGCGGTCACGCCGCAGTACGTGCAGGGACTCGCGCCGGCCCGGGAACTGCCGGTCGTCGGGCGCATCGCGCTCGGCAGCCTGTTCAACAAGTTCATCATCATCATCCCGCTGGCGCTGCTGCTCACCGCGTTCGCGCCCTGGGTGCTGCCGTACCTCCTGCTCATCGGCGGGACGTACCTGTGTTTCGAGGGCGCGGAGAAGGTCACCGAGTGGTTCGGTGTGCACCACGGCGCAGGCTCCACCGACTCGGTCACCGAACCGAAGCTCGTGTTCGGCGCCATCCGGACCGACCTCATCCTGAGCACCGAGATCATGCTCATCGCCCTGGCCGGCCTCGACCCCGACCTCGGGCTCTGGCCGACGCTCGGCGCCCTCATCGTGATCGGGCTCGTCATGACCGCGGTCGTCTACGGCGCGGTGGCCCTGCTGGTGAAGATCGACGACGTCGGTCTGCAGATGATGAAGAACTCGGTCCGCCGGACCCGTCGCACAGGAGCGCGGATCGTGCGGGCGATGCCGACCGTCTTCCGGGTCATCAGCGTCATCGGCACCGTGGCCATGCTCTGGGTGGGCGGGCACCTGGTCATCGCGAACCTCGCCGAGACCTTCTGGCACGGCCCGTACGACCTGCTGCACACGATCGAGCACGCGATCGAGGCAACAGGCCCGGTCATCACGTGGATCGTCGACACCGCGGTCTCGGCGGTCGCTGGTGTCGTCCTCGGCATGGTCGTCGTGGCGATCGTCCTCGGCATCGGTCGCCTCCGCGGGAAGCACTGACTGACACTTCTGTTCCGGCGTCGGAACACGAGTGTTCCGACGGACCACGCGTCGATCGACTCGTGGACCGTCGCAGAACGGGTGCGCGCGACCCGCGCCGCGCGCCTACCCTGGCGCGCATGGCAACGGTGCGACAGGTCCAGGTGACGTTCGACTGCGCCGAGCCGGAGCGGGTCGCCCGGTTCTGGTGCGAGGTCCTCGGCTACGAGGTGCCTGCTCCCCCGCCCGGGTTCGACGACTGGCAGGCGTTCAACGCCTCGCTCCCGCCCGAGCACCAGGACTCCGCCTTCGCCTGCGTCGATCCGACGGGCGTCGGGCCGCGGCTGTTCTTCCAGCGGGTGCCCGAGGGCAAGACGGTGAAGAACCGCGTGCACCTGGACGTCCGGGTCGGCACCGGTCTGGTCGGCGAGGAACGTCTCGCAGCGCTCGACGCGGAGAGCGCTCGCCTCGTCGCGCTCGGCGCGACGCAGTTCCGCCGCATGCTCGCGGATCAGGTCAACGAGTCATGCATCGTGATGCAGGACGTCGAGGGCAACGAGTTCTGCCTCGACTGATCCGCGAGCCCGCGCAGGTTCAGGCCACCGGACCGTACGTGCTCACCTCGACGGTGTCGAGCTCGAGCTCGGCGGTCTGTTGGATGAGCGCCAGCAGGTCGGCGTCGAGCCCGGGAGCGAACTCCTCGAGGCGCTCCGGAGCGATGAACGACGGCACGCCGGCCGGGGCCTGCTCGGTCGCCGTCAGGTCCGTGCCGTCCTTCGACGGTGACGCCCCGCGGAAGATCTTGCCCGCCTCGGACGCCCCGTCGAGGTCGAAGCTGTACTGCTTGCTCTGCAGCCCGAGGTCCAGGAGCTCCTTGACCTCCGGGAACCGCTCGGCGTTCGTCTTCGGGATCGGCAGCAGGGTCTTCCAGTCGACGCCGAGAGTCTCGAGTGCCTTCGCGTACGCGTTCTCGTGTGCCTGGTCGCGGACGATCAGGTACGCGACGGTGCTGCGGGCCGTGGGGTTGTCCGTCATCTCGTAGATGCGGCACTTCTGCAGGCGACCGGTGGACTCGAGCATCAGGTTGTAGAGCAGGTCGAGCGGCAGGTTGCCGGAGTTGTAGACGTAGCTGCCGCTCCACGGGTTGCCGGCCGCGTCGACCGGCAGGGCACCCTGGGCGCCGACCAGGTAGTGGTGGATGTTGCTCGTGTCGAGCGCGATGTTGAGCGGCGTCGCACCCTTCGCGCCCGGCTTGTCGAGCGGGTCGGTGAGCTTGCCGGTGTACTCGGGCGAGCCGTCGAGCAGGCGGGAGATCGTGGTGCCGATGAGCTCGACGTGGCTGATCTCCTCGGTGCCGACGCCCTGGATGAGGTCGCGGTACGGCTTCGCCGCCGGGCCGCGGAAGTTCATCGCTTGGAACAGGTACTGCATCATCGTGCGCATCTCGCCGAACTGCCCGCCGAGCCCTTCCTGCAGGGCGTTGGCCGCTGCCGGGTCGGGCTCGCCGTCGACGATCTCGTTGATCCAGGTCTGTGCGTGGAAGTACATGGGGCCTCCTTGCTCACCGCGACGGATCCGCCGCGTGCCTCACCGTCGTCCGGCGTCCCTGGCAGGCGACACGGGTCGTCCACTCAGCGCGGTATCGTCGTCGCCGCACCGCCGCGCCCGGAAGGACCCCCGAACCGATGACCGTCAGTCACGCCGTCGACACAGCCGCCCTCGACGACCTGCTCGAGCCGGACCAGGTCCTCCGCGACCCGGCGTCGCTCGAGCGGTACCGCCACGACGACGCCGAGTGGGCCGACTCCACCGCACCGCTCGCCGTCGTCCTCGCACGCAGCACCGACGACGTCGTCGCCACCGTCCGGTGGGCGGCAGCCGCCGGCGTGCGGGTCGTGCCGCGCGGCGCCGGAACCGGGCTGTCCGGCGGGGCGAACGCGATGGCCGGATCGGTCGTCCTGTCCCTCGAGCTGATGGACGCGGTGCTCGAGGTGAACACCGACGAGCGCTACGCCATCGCCCAGCCCGGTGTGGTCAACGACGCACTGCGGGCTGCCGTCGCGGAACACGGACTCTGGTACCCGCCGGACCCGGCGAGCTCGGCCATCTCGACGATCGGCGGCAACGTCGCGACGAACGCCGGCGGGATCTGCTGCGTGAAGTACGGCGTCACCCGCGACTACGTGCTCGGGATGACCGTGGTGCTGGCAGACGGTTCCGTGGTGGAGCTCGGACGCCGCACGGCGAAGGGTGTCGCCGGGTACGACCTGGCCGGCCTGATCGTCGGGTCCGAGGGCACGCTCGGCATCGTCGTGTCGGTCACCGTCAAGCTGCTCCCCCTGGCCGGACGCGACGAACGTGCTGTGATCGGGTACTTCCCCTCGCTCAGCGCCGCCGGGGACGCCGTCGCCGCGATCTCGCGTGCCGGGATCATCCCCGCAGCACTCGAGATCGTGGACCGGACCTGCCTGCGGGCCGTCGACGACTGGATGCACCTCGGGCTGCCGTCCGACGTCGACACCCTGCTGCTTGCCCGGGTCGACGAGCGTGGTGCCGCGGGGGACGAGCTCGCCGACCAGGTCGCAGCCGTCTTCGCGCAGGCCGGCGGCACCGACGTCGAGCGCGCCACGGACCCCGACGACATCGACCGGCTGTTCCAGGCACGGCGACTCGCGTACCCGGCACTCGAGCGGCTCGGACCGGTGCTCACCGAGGACATCTGCGTGCCCCGCAGCGCGGTGCCCGAGATGCTCCGACGGATCCAGGCGACGGCGGCAGCGCACGACGTCACCATCGCGAACATCGCGCACGCCGGCGACGGCAACCTGCACCCGCTGATCATCGCTCCCGAGGGCGACGAGGCCGCGAAGGCCCGCGCGAAGCAGGCGTTCGACCAGATCGTCGCGGACTGCCTGGCACTCGGCGGCACCGTCACGGGTGAGCACGGCGTCGGCCTGCTCAAGCTGCCCGGCCTGCGGCAGGAGCTCGGCGAGCGGGTCCTCGCGATGCACCGTGCCGTCAAGGACGCCCTGGACCCGGCGGGCACCCTGAATCCCGGCAAGGCGTTCTGAACCCACGTGGACGACGGACGGGAGGCCCGGTGCCAGCTGGCACCGGGCCTCCCTTCCGTCCGCTGGTCGCGTCCAGGGCGCGAAGGTCACAGACCGGTAACGAGGACAGATCGGTCCAAACCTTTTGCCGGAGGCCCCCGAATCACCTGCACAGACCGGGAAACACCCGGAGCGCTCACCAGCCGCACATTGCTGGTTCTCCACCCTGCACCAGGGTGTGTTCGGCGCGCACACAGCAGCCGCGCCGAGCGCGACACCTCAGCAAAGGAAACGATCACCATGCGCAAGAGCCTGAAGACCTCCATCACCCTCGCCACGACCGGCGCCCTCGTGCTCGGCGGTGCCGCGTTCGGCATCTCCTCCGCCCAGGCCTCCACCCCCCAGATCCACACGGTCTCGTCGTCGTCGTCGAAGATCCCCGCACCGGTCGCCTCGGTCCCCGAGGTCCTCGGTGGTTCCACCGCCGTGAAGCTCGACTCCGGCTTCACCGACGCCCTCACCGCCCTCAAGCTCACCCCCGGCGTCTCCGGAGATGCGACCCTGGCGGACGGGTCGGTGTCGTTCCCGATCACCGCCGGTTCGGTCACGTACTGGTCGCCGGACGGCAACTACAAGCCCTACGTGCAGGGCCTGCTCAACCACGACGACTCCGGCCTGACGTTGAAGGCCGGCGACACCACCGTGACGCTCGAGAACTTCGTCGTGAACCCGGGCTCCTCCAAGCTCTACGGTGACGTCCTGGTCAACGGCAAGGTCGCCGCGTCCAACGCGTTCCTGTTCGAGCTCTGGGGCGGTTCCCTCAAGCCCCTCCAGCTCGAGGGCGACAACGCCATCCTGACCGGCACCACCGTCCACGTCTCCGAAGACGCCGCCGGCCTGCTGAACAAGACCTTCGGCACCGACGCCGTCAAGCGCGGCCTGCTCGTCGGCACCGCCACCATCACCGCACAGATCAAGTAACACCCCGCACCACCGCACCACACGTGAAGGGCCGCCCCGGGCAACCGGGACGGCCCTTCACCACGTTCAGCAGCACCCGCCTACCATCGAGCAGATGCCCGCTCCCCGCTCGACCGTGACCGACGACCAACCGGGGCCCGACGACTTCATCCGCGTCCGCGGCGCCCGTGAGCACAACCTGCAGGACGTCGACGTGGACATCCCGCGCAACCGCATCGTCGCCTTCACCGGCGTCTCCGGCTCCGGCAAGTCCTCGCTCGCGTTCGGCACGGTGTTCGCCGAGGCACAACGCCGCTTCCTCGAGTCCGTCGCTCCCTACGCCCGACGCCTCATCGCGCAGGGCTCGACGCCGCACGTCGAATCGATCACCGGCTTGCCACCCGCCGTGGCCCTGCAGCAGCGCCGCGGTGCCCCGAGCAGCCGTTCGACCGTCGGCACGCTGACGACCCTGTCGAACTCGATGCGCATGCTGTTCTCCCGCGCCGGCACCTACCCGTCTGGCGTCGACCGGCTCGAGTCCGACTCGTTCTCGCCGAACACCGTCGCCGGAGCCTGCCCGCGGTGCCACGGACTCGGCATCGCCCACGAGGTCACCGAGGCCTCGGCCGTCCACGACCCGTCGTTGAGCATCCGCGACGGCGCGATCACTGCGTGGCCCGGGGCGTGGCAGGGCAAGAACCTGCGCGACGTCACGGCGGTGCTCGGCTACGACATCGACGTGCCGTGGCGTGAGCTCTCCCGACAGGACCGCGACTGGTTGCTGTTCACCGAGGAGCAGCCGGTGGTCCAGGTCCACCCGAAGCGCGACCGCGTCGCGAAGCCGTACAAGGGGCGGTTCTGGAGCGCACGACAGTTCGTGATGCACACCCTCGCCGACTCGCAGAGCGAGACGCAGCGGACCAAGGTGCTGCAGTTCGTCGAGTCGGGTCCGTGCGGCCTCTGCGGCGGGACCGGCCTGACCCGGGCCGCGCTCGCGGTGACGGTCGGCGGCCACTCGATCGCCGACCTGAACGGCCTGCCGCTCACGGCGCTGGCTGACGTCCTGCGCCCGATCGCCACCATCACGGACGCCGGCGCTGCCACCTCACGCGCCTCGTCCGGCGAGCACACCGAGGTCGCCGTCGCGATCTCGCGCGACCTGCTCACACGGGTCGAGGTGCTCGTCGGCCTGGGCCTCGGGTACCTCGCGCTCGACCGGGCCACCCCGACGCTCTCCCCCGGCGAGACGCAGCGCCTGCGCATCGCGACGCAACTGCGCTCCGGCCTGTTCGGTGTCGTCTACGTGCTCGACGAGCCGAGCGCCGGCCTGCACCCGGCCGACGCCGAGTCCCTGGTCGAGGTCCTCGACGACCTGCGTGCCGGCGGCAACAGCGTCTTCGTCGTCGAGCACGACATGAGCATCGTGCGGCGGGCGGACTGGATCGTCGACGTCGGCCCGGGTGCCGGGTCCGGCGGGGGCACCGTCCTGTACAGCGGCCCCGTCGACGGCCTCGCCGACGTCGAGGCATCGGTCACCCGACGGTTCCTGCACCCGCGCGACCGTGCCGACGGTGAGCGCACCGTCCGGACCCCCGTCGGGACCCTCGAGCTGCGCGACCTCACCCTGCACAACCTGCAGGACCTGGCCGTCGACCTGCCGCTCGGGGTGCTCACCGCGGTCACCGGCGTCAGCGGTTCCGGCAAGTCGTCGCTCGTCGGTGGGGTCCTGCCCGGCGTCGCGACGTCGCACCCGCTCGTCGACCGCGTCGTGCAGGTCGACCAGAAGCCGATCGGCCGAACCCCGCGTTCGAACCTCGCCACCTACACCGGGCTCTTCGACGCCGTGCGTGCCGCGTTCGCCGCGACCGACGACGCGACGGCCCGCGGCTGGACCGCCAGCCGCTTCTCGTTCAACGTGGCCGGCGGCCGGTGCGAGGTGTGCCAGGGCGAGGGCTCGGTGTCCGTCGAGCTCCTGTTCCTGCCGGGCAGCTGGGCGCCCTGCCCGGAGTGCCACGGTGCGCGCTACAACGACGAGACGCTCGAGGTGCAGTGGGACGGGGCGTCGATCGCCGACGTCCTGGGCATGACCGTCGACCAGGCTGCCCCCTTCCTGGCGTCGCTGCCGGCCGCTGCCCGCGGGCTCGAGGCCCTGCGCCAGGTGGGCCTCGGCTACCTGCGGCTCGGGCAGCCCGCACCGGAACTGTCCGGCGGCGAGGCCCAGCGCATCAAGCTCGCGACCGAACTGCAACGTGCGCGCACCGGGCACACGCTCTACCTGCTCGACGAACCGACGACGGGCCTGCACCCCGCCGACGTCGAGCTGCTGACCGCACAGCTCGCACGCCTCACCGACGCCGGCAACACGGTGGTCGTGGTCGAGCACGCCATGGACGTCGTCGCGAGTGCGGACCACGTCATCGACATGGGGCCCTCCGGCGGCGAGGACGGCGGCCGCGTCGTCGCCACCGGCACCCCCGCCGAGGTCGCGGCGTCCGCCGAGAGCCGGACCGCGCCGTACCTGCGGGAGCAGCTCGGGCTCTGATCGCGCGCACCCGGGGACGGACGAGGTCTGTGGCGGGCCTGCACCGCGCCTCCCGTCCGCCGGTGCGTGTGCATGTTCCGACGTTCCACGCGTCGATCAACCGGTGCCCTGTCGCAGGATGCACACGCATCTGCTGCGTGTGCATGTTCCGACGTTCCACGCGTCGATCAACCGGTGCCCCGTCGCATGATGCACACGCATGCACCGCACACGCCAACGCACACGCCAACGCACACGCACGCGCACGCACGCAGCAGCGCCCGCCGGGACGGATCCCGACGGGCGCTGCTGGTGGTGCGGACTAGGCCCGACGGAAGCGGCGGGCGATGGTGAGCCCGACGCCCGCGAGCATCAGCAGGATCGCGAAGGCGATCACCGGGGCCGGGTCGCTACCGGTGTAGGCGAGCGTCCCGTTCGGGCCGGCACCACCCGCGCCACCGGTCCCGGCGGTTGCCAGGCGGACGGTGAACGTCACCGGGTCGGACGCCGCCGAGGTGCCGTCTGCGCCGGTCTGGGTGGCGGTGATGGTCACCGTTCCCGGGCCGAAGCCGACGATCGGGGTGCACTTCCAGGTGCCGTCGGCCGCGACGACCGCGGTGCAGACGACGACCGTGCCGTCGGTGACCGTGACGGTCGCGCCGGGCTGACCGGTGCCGGTGATCGGCGGGTTGGGCGTCGTGACGGTGCCACCGTCCGTCGGCGAGGTGATCACCGGCGGCGGGGTCGTCGTGGTCGACGCGGGGTTGTAGGTGTAGACCAGCGGGTCGGACGTGCCACCCGGGGTCGTCACCGTGACCTCGACGTCACCGGCAGCGTGCGCCGGGGTCGTGAAGGTGAGCGTCGTGCCGTCCGCCGACACGCTGTCCGGCGTGATCGGGTCGGAACCGTCCACCGAGACCGTGGAGTCGTCGGTGAAACCGGTGCCCGTGACGGTCACGACCGTGCCACCCGCGGCCGGACCGTTGTCGGGGTCCAGCGCGGAGATCGTCGGGACCGCGGCCGGAGCCGGGTTGTACGTGTACGGCAGCGGCGCCGAGGTGCCGGAGCCGTTGGTGACGGTCACGGGGACCGCACCGGCGGTGTGCGCCGGCGTCGTGAACGTCAGCTCGGTGCCGTCGTCCGAGACGCTGTCCGGCGTGATCGGGTCGGAACCGTCCACCGAGACCGTCGAGTCGTCGGTGAAGCCCGTGCCGGAGACCGTGACGACCGTGCCACCGGTGACCGGACCGTTGTCGGGGTCCAGCGCCGTCAGCGTCGGAGCCCCGGCGGGTGCCGGGTTGTAGGTGTACGTGAGCGGGTCCGAGGTCCCGGCGTCGGTCGTGACCGTCACGTCGACGGGACCGGCGGCGTGCGCCGGGGTCGTGAACGTCAGCTCGGTGCCGTCGTCGGAGACCGACTCCGGGTCGATCGGGTCGGACCCGTCGACCGAGACGGTCGCGTCGTCGGTGAACCCGGTGCCCGTGATGGTGACGAGCGTGCCTCCGCCGACCGGCCCGTTGTCGGGGTCGAGCGTCGTGAGCGTGGGTACCGCTGCGGGAGCCGGGTTGTACGTGTAGTCGAGCGGGTCCGAGGTGCCGGCAGGCGTCGTGACCGTGACGTCGACCGTCCCGGCGTCGTGCGCCGGCGTGGTGAAGGTCAGCTCGGTGCCGTCGTCCGAGACGGAGTCCGCCGCGATCGGGTCGGAACCGTCGACCGACACCGTGGCGTCGTCCGTGAAACCGGTCCCCGTGACGGTGACGACCGTGCCACCGGCGACCGGCCCGTTGTCCGGGTCGAGCGTCGTGATGGTCGGGACCGCGGCCGCGTCGTCGGTGTACGTGAAGTCGAGCGGGTCGGATTCACCGGCGGGCGTGGTGACGGTGACGTCGACCGTGCCGACGACGTGCGCCGGCGTCGTGAAGGTCAGCTCGGTGCCGTCGTCCGAGACGGAGTCCGCCGCGATCGGGTCGGAACCGTCGACCGACACCGTGGCGTCGTCCGTGAAGCCCGTCCCCGTGACGGTGACGACCGTGCCACCGGCGACCGGCCCGTTGTCCGGGTCGAGCGTGGTGATGGTCGGGACCGCGAGCGGACCGGCGTTCGGGCCGACCGCAGCCGAGGCGAGGTTGACGACGGCGGTGCCGGCGGCCGGCACCAGTGCGACGCGCAGGGCACGCTGGGTGAAGACGCCGTCGGCGCTGGTCTCCTGCACGTTGGCCTGCAGCGACACGACGGTCGTCAGGGCGTTGGCGAGGGGCGTGATGACCGTCTCACCGAGGCCGGCGACGACCTGGTTGATCGGGGCGACGACCTGCGCGATGACCGGGTTCACGACGTCGAGGAGCTGGCCGATCGGCAGCGGGATCCCGGCCACCGTGACGGTGAGCCCGCGGAGCGACTGCGTGAGCTGGGTCACGACCCCCTGCAGCGCGGTGGTGACCGCCGGCAGGAGCTGGGTCGTGAGTGCCTCCGTGATGTACGGCAGCAGCTCGGTGTTCGCCGGCAGGTTGTTGATGTCCAGGCCGGCGTTCGTCAGCACTGCGGCGACGTCGACCGTGATCGCACCGGTCTGCAGGTTCGCCGTGATCGAGCCGTCGGCGCTGGTGACGTCGCCGGTGGCCGAGTCGAGCACCGTGACGAGGTCGGGCAGGCCCTGGACCTGGACGAGCGGTCCGAGCGCGTTCAGGGTGTCCTCGACGCCGTCGACCGTCGGCTGGAGCGTGCCGAGGGTGGTGCGGAGACCGGAGACGGTGGTGCCGAGCGCGGGGCTCGTCAGCGACAGGTCGAGTCCGGCGATGCCGTAGTCGCCCGTCTGCGCACCGTCCGGGCCGGCTGCCTGCGCGGCGGTGGCCGAGACGGCGCCGACCTCGAGCTGGGCGTTCGCGAGGGCGCCCGCCAGGTCGGCCCCGATGAGGCCCGACAGATCGAGCGTGGCGTTGGACTGCGGGACGCCGTCCTGGCCGCCGACGCCGATCCCGCCGGTGTTCGTGACCGCGCCGGACGCGGCGACGGAGCTGCCGTCGGCGTTGGCGGCGGCGTACTGGTTGACGGCTCCGAGGGTGAGGATGCCGTTGTTCCCGAGCAGGTTGAGGCCCCCGCCCAGGTTGACGTTGACCGCGTTGAGGGCGGTGACGTCGAGCGGGTGGACGTCGGTGTCCGTGGCCCCGCCGGTGTTGACCGCGTCCGCCGGGGTCACGGTGAGGATGTCGTCGAGGTTCAATCCGAGCGCGGAGCCGCTGAGGAAGCGCCCCTGCCCGGTCGACGCGACGGGCGCTGCCGTCGCGGGGGCGGCGGCGAGGATGCTGCCGCCAGCGCCGAGGAGGGCTGCGGTGACGATCGCGACGCCCTTGCTCCGGCCTGACCATCGGGTGGAAGTGGACGCCCGTGGGTCTTTCTGGGCGCGCTCGAGTACTCCAAGCCTCATGTGGCTTCGCTCCTGATCCTGGTGCTGGTCCGGCAGTTGGTGATGCTGCCTGCAGCTGTGGTGTGGTTCCGATGAGCGTAACCCTGAACGGGTGCACAAGACCATCACCCCCGAACGGGGGCCTGCGCTCTACGGATGCGGATGCCGATGCGGATGCCGATGCAGAACGCCGGTGCACGACGCGGTCAGATCTCGACGACGCGGTCAGATCTCGACGACGCGGTCAGATCTCGACGTCGCTGCCCATCGTCACGGTGCGCTGCGCGGGGAGACCGAAGCGTGCTGCGGGGTCGGCGGCGTTGTGCGCGAGGCCGACGAAGAGCTTCTTCCGCCAGGCCACCATCCCCCGGTTGCCGGGCATCGGACGGAGGGCCCCGCGGGAGATGAAGTAGGACGCCCGGAGCACTTCCTCCGGGTCGATGTCCAGGACCTCGGCCAGGCAGGCGGCGTGCAGGGCCTTCGGCAGGTCCTGGTCGTCCGAGAACCCGAACTTCACCGTGATGTGGTCGATGCCGTCGTCCTCGTAGCCGAGGTCGTCGCGGAAGAACGCCTTCGCGTGCGGGACGTGCGGCACGTTGGCGGTGAGCACCGAGACGATCAGGACGGTCCGGTGCACCACGTGGTTGTGCTCGACGTTGGCCCGGAGCGCCAGCGGCGTGGTCTCCTTGTTCGGGTGCGGGAAGACCGCCACCCCGGGCACCCGCGGGATGTGCTCGTGGTTGATCCGGTCGATGAAGTCGGCGAGCGACCCTTCGCGCTCCTTGCGTTCCTCCTGCACGAGCGCCCGGCCACGGCGCCACGTCGTCATCACCGTGATCACCGCCAGCGCGATGAGGAGCGGCACCCAACCACCGTGGATGATCTTCGACAGGTTGCCGGCGAGGAAGGTCAGCTCGAGGCCGCCGAACGCCACCGCCGCGACCACGAGCTTCCAGGTCGCCCACTTCCACAGCGGGCGGACGACGAGCAGGAGCAGGAGCGTGTCGACGACCAGGGCTCCGGTGACGGACACCCCGTACGCGGTGGCCAGGTTCGCTGACGACCGGAACGCCAGCATGATCGCGAGCACGCCGATGAACAGCAAGAGGTTGACCGCGGGCAGGTAGATCTGCCCGCTCTCCCGCCGCGAGGTCTGCCGGATCGTGAGCGGCGGCAACAGCCCGAGCTGGACCGCCTGGCGAGTGAGCGAGAACGCCCCGGAGATGACGGCCTGGCTCGCGATCACCGTCGCGAGCGTCGCCAGCACCACCACGGGCAGTCGCAACGCGTCCGGGAACAGCAGGAAGAACGGGTCCTTCGCCGCCGACGGGTCGCGCAGCACCAGCGACGCCTGCCCGAGGTAGTTGAGGACGAGCGCCGGGAACACCACGAAGAACCAGGCCTTCAGGATCGGCGACCGTCCGAAGTGCCCCATGTCGGCGTAGAGCGCCTCGGCACCGGTGATGACGAGCACCACCGCCCCCATCGCCACGAACGTGATGTACGGGTGCGCGAAGGCGAACGAGATCGCCCACGTCGGCGAGAGCCCCTGCAGGACGCCGGGGTGCTCGAGGATGTGCGGGACGCCGGCGGCGGCGATCACGACGAACCAGAGCAGCATCACCGGGCCGAACAGGTTGCCGACCTTGCCGGTGCCGAAGCGCTGCACCGCGAAGAGCACGACCAGGATGACGGCGGCGATCGGGACGATCAGGTGCTCCACCGACGGTGCTGCGGTACCGAGCCCCTCGACCGCGGACAGCACCGACACCGCCGGGGTGATCACGGAGTCGCCGTAGAAGAGCGAGACCCCGACGATGCCGATCACCAGGAAGATCACCGCGCCACCGCGACGCTTCGCGTAGAGCCGGCGGGCCAGGGCGGCGAGCGCCATCACCCCGCCCTCGCCGTCGTTGTCGGCGCGCATCAGGATCAGCACGTACTTGATCGAGACGATGATCGTGATGCTCCAGAACATCATCGAGATGACGCCGTAGACGTCTTCCTGGTTCGCCTTCACCAGGCCGTCGTCGATCGTGAACACGGTGCGCAGGGCGTAGAGCGGACTCGTCCCGATGTCGCCGAACACGACACCGAGTGCGGCGAGCGCCAGGACGGCGACGCCCTTGCGCGGACCGTGGCCGCCGTCGTCGGTGGCCTCGGTCGTGGGGGTGGTGTGGTCCGTCGGCTTCGACGGTTCCGTCGGGGTCTCGGAGCGGGTCTCGGTCACGCTCGGCACTTCCGTCTCCGGCCGTCCGGGCGACGGCCGCCGCTCATCATCGCACCGTGCGCGGGATGCGCTCGCAGGTGGCGCACATGCGTGCGCACCGTGGCTCTCGACGTGCGCCGGGGGCGGACGGGAGGCCCGTGGCGGGCCCGCACCGCGCCTCCCGTCCGACAGCGGGCCGGGCCCACATCCGCGAAAGCGACAGCGTGCCGCGAACTGTTCGCGGAGATCTGTCGCGATGCCGGAACGGACGGTGCCCCGTGCCGCAGGATTGTCGCTTTGGCGGGCCGGGCCTCAGGGACGCAGGCCGCGCACCAGGTCGTGGACCACGCGGGCGGCGCGCGCCGCGGCGCCGTCCAGGTGCTCGCGGAACTCGGCACCGTCGGGGGCGCAGAGGTCGCTGATGCAGCGCACCGACACGAACGGCATGTCGTGCACGTGGGCGAACTGGGCGATGGCGGCCGACTCCATGTCGACCGCGGCCACGTCGGGGAAGGCGTCGCGGAGCGTCCGGGCGCGCCCCTCGGTGACGAAGACCTCGCTCGAGCCGATCGTCGCCGAGCGCAGCGGCCAGGCGATGTCGGCGGCCATCGCCAGCTCGACCAGTCGGGCGTCCGGGGCGTACCCGGTCGGCATGCCGGGCACCTGGCCGAGGGCGTAGCCGAACGCGGTGGCGTCCGCGTTGAGGTTGACGTACCGGTCGCCGACGACGACGTCACCGATCGCGATGCCGTGCATGAGGCCGCCGGCGGTCCCGACGCTGATCACGGGGATGCCGGGTCCGAAATCGTGGAAGCCGTGTGCCACGGCGGCTGTCGCGTTCGTGAAGCCGATGCCGCTGCGGCGGACGGCGACGGTGGCGCCGCCGATGTCGAGCAGCTGGTGCGGGTCGTGGCCGCCGACGGGGCCGTCGAGGATCGGGACCCCGCCGAACAGGTCGGCGAAGGCGGAGACCTCTTCGCTCATGGCCGCGATGATGATCGCGACGGGAGTCTGTTCCTGCACTGATCGATCCTCGCACGGCGAGGACGCGACGGCTGCCAGCGACGGCTGCCGGCTACCGCTGCCGGCTACCGCTGCCGGCCACCGCTGCCGGTTACCGCTGCCGGGCGAGCTCGTCGGCGACGAACGCGGCCATGGCGTCGGCGCCGAAGTGGTCGTCGGCAGTGATCGTGACCACGGTGTCGCCGTCGGGGTGGTCGTCGAACAGCAGCATCTGCCCGTACGCGCCGTGCAGCCGCCACAGCTGCCCCGGACCGCCCCATCCGGCCATCGCGTAGCGGTGGTACCCGGGTCCGGTCCCCTCGCGCTCGACCCAGTCGGAGTGCATCGCGTCGCACCAGCGGGCGCCGACGATGCGCTGCCCGTCGACCACGCCACCGTCGCGGATGAGCCGACCGAGGCGCGCGAGTTCCTCTGTCCGGAGCGCCAGTCCTTCACCGGCGGCGACGTACCCGTTCGGGCAGCGCAGCCACTCCACGTCCTCGATGCCGAGCGGGTCGAACAGGCGTCGGGACACGAACGCGCCGACGTCGCCGACGCGGGTCTCGAGCACGCGCATGGCGGTGTAGGTGCTGACGTTGGCGTACTGGAACACGCGACCCCGCGAGGGCCGCCGCAGGAACTCGGCCGCCAGGTCCGGCCAGTCGGTCAGCTCGGTCGCCGACCAGGGCATGTCGATCCCGCTGGTCATCGTGAGCAGGTGCCGGAGGGTGATCTGGTCGACACCGTTCCCGAACTCGAACCCGGGCAGCGATGCGGCGATCGGTTCGTCGACGTCCACCAGACCCTCGTCGGCGGCGATCCCGGTGGCGAGCACGCAGACGCCCTTCGCCGCGGAGTGGATCTCCTCGCGCACGTCGGGCGTCCAGCGGTGCTCGGCGACGTCGTCCGCGGTGCCGCCACGGGTGCGGACGTGCAGGCCGTGGGCGCCGAAGCCGGTGTCGTCGACGTGCCGGACGATCGCGTCGAGGATGCTGGTCGCGGTGGTCACACCGCCATCCTCTCGCGAGTCGCGGCACGACCAGCAGCCGGACGCGTGTCCCACGGGATCCCTAGGGTCGAGGGATGACCTCCGCGACCCCTGCCGTCATCGCGCTGCTCGTCGGGTCCGCGATCGCGATCGCCGGACTGGTGCCGTGGGCAGCGCTGCAGTACCGACGCCGGGGCACCCTCGGCGTCGGCAACGCGGTGCTGGCGTTCGCCACCGTCGTCTACGGGCTCGCCCTCGTCACGTACACGCTCCTGCCCCTGCCCGACACCAGCGAGGTCGCGGCGATCTGCCGCGCCGCCTCCGGACCGCAGCTGACGCCGTTCGCGTTCGTCGGGGACATCGCGAAGGAGGGCGGGCTCTCCGGCCCCCGGTCCCTGCTCGCGAACCCGGCCGCGGCGCAGGTGGTCTTCAACGTCATCCTGTTCGTCCCCCTCGGCATGCTCGTGCGGCACGTGTTCCTGCACGGACGGTTCCTGGCCGGTGTGGTCGTCGGGACCGTCGCCGGGCTCCTGGTCTCGCTGCTCATCGAGTGCACGCAGCTGACCGGCGACTGGTTCCTGTACCCGTGCTCGTACCGACTGTTCGACGTCGACGACCTGCTGGCGAACACCACCGGAGCACTCGTCGGCACGCTGGTCTCCCCCGTGCTCTGGGTGCTCGTCCGGCACCGGGGCGAGCCGTCGTCGGACCTGCCCCGCCGCGTGACGATCTGGCGCCGCGGGTTCGGGATGTTCTGCGACCTGCTGGCGATGGTGCTGACCAGCGGCGCCCTGGTGTCGATCACGAGCCTGTCGTTCGCCCTCGCCGGACAGGACCTCAACTCCACGCTCGCGAAGGTCCTGCTCGCCACGTTCCCCTTCGTCGCACCGGCGATCCAGTTGATCGTGGTGCTCGCGTCCGGGCGCACGCTCGGCGAGGCGGTCGTCCGGCTCCGGCCGGAGCCCCGGCCGACGGCCTGGCAGCGCCTGGTGCGGTGGGCCGCGGGCTCCGGCGGGTGGGCGACGGCCAGCGCCGCCGCGCTGCCCTTCACCGGCCTGCTGGCGTTCGCCCTCGCCGTCGCGGCGGTCATCGGGCTGTTCGCCACCCGAGGGCGGCGCGGGTTCGCCAACGTACTGGCGCGGGTGGACGTGGTGGACGAGCGCGCGGCACGGGAAGGATCGACCGAGAGAAGTTAGCGAACCGATGGTGTTGGTTCTATATTCGTCGCAAGTGTTACCAACGCGAGCGGAGATGAACGGGTGAGCGACCCTTCCGGTGATCTCGAACGTCCTGGGTGGGCTGCCCTGCAGGATGAACAGCGCTCATGGCACGCCGTGGAGGACGACGGCGGCACATCCCGACGCGCTCGCCTGGCAGCACGTGGACCGTACACGGCTGCCGTCGTGCCGACCATCGCCAGCACGAGCGTCCGAGTGTCCCCGGACGTGCTCGCGGACGCCGCTGAGGCAGCGGTCGCGATCGGACGGTTCGACGCGGAACTCGGTTCGTCCGTCCTGCCGTTCGCGTCCATGCTGCTCCGCAGCGAGTCCGCGTCGTCGTCCCAGATCGAGAACCTGACCAGTGGCGCACGCGCGATCGCCGAGAGCGAGCTCGGTGAGCGCACGAGCGGGAACGCAGCCCTGATCGTCCGCAATGTCCGTGCCATGCAAGCTGCGTTGGCGCTCAGCGACCAGATCGACGAAGCCGCGGTGATCGAGATGCACGAAGCGCTGCTCTCCGATTCGGCGCCGCAGATGACGGGCCGCTTCCGCCAGCAGCAGGTGTGGATCGGTGGCACGGAGTTCAGTCCGCACGAAGCGGCCTTCGTGCCGCCGCACCACAGCCGCGTCGGCGATTCGATGGCCGATCTGGTCGGGTTCGTGCGGCGGCTCGACGTCCCGGCGCTCGCGCACGCGGCGATCGCGCACGCCCAGTTCGAGACGATCCACCCGTTCCCCGACGGCAACGGACGCACTGGCCGGGCACTGGTGCACGCGATGCTGCGGCAAGCCGGTGTGACGAAGAACATCGCCGTCCCCGTGTCCGCGGGGCTGCTCCACGACGTCGATGGGTACTACGAGGCGTTGACGGCCTACCGCGCCGGCGACGTCGACGCCATCGTGCGGGCGTTCACCCAAGCGGCCTGGTTCGCGGTCGCCTCGGGCAGACGACTCGCCTCGGACGTCAGCGCCGTGCGTGTCAGCTGGGCCGACGCCACTTCGGATCTCCGCTCCGACAACCGAGCGCGGGCCCTGGTCGACCTCGCGATCGAACATCCGGTCCTCAACGCCGGTCTCATCCAGGATCGTCTCGGTGTCGCTGCGCCGACCGCGTACCGTGCCGTCGAGACCCTGGTGCAACGCGGTGTCCTCCGACCGGCGAACTCGAAGCAACGCAATCGGATCTGGATCGCCGAAGCGCTCATCGAGGCGCTGGAGGCCTTCGCGGCTCGCGCCCTGCGGCGCGGTCCGGCACAGCGGCCCTGAACCGACGACCAAGCTGACGGGAGGCCCGTGGCGCGCCCGCCACGTGCCTCCAGTCCGATGACCCGGCGCTACTGCGATCGCAGTACGTGCGCAGGTCGCCGTCTTGGTCAGATGGTTCCGTCCCGAGCCGCCCGTGCTCGTGACGTGAGGAGCACCATGCGCACCGTCGTCGTCACCGGCCCCGGATCCGTCGAGATCCGCGACGAGCCCGTCCCCGAGGTCGGCCCCGCCGACGTCCTGATCGCCGTCAAGGCGTGCGGGGTCTGCGGCTCCGACGCCTTCTACGCTGCACGCGGCGGCATCCCGCCGCGTGAGGGGCACACGCCCCTCGGGCACGAGGTCGCCGGAGAGGTGGCCGCCGTCGGCGACGCGGTCGAGGGCATCGCCGTCGGGGACCACGTGGTGGTGAACCCGATGGGCGACCCACGCGGGATCATCGGCAACGGCGGCCCCACCGGCGGGCTCTCCGAGTTCCTGCTCGTCGAGCAGGCCGCGCTCGGCACCAGCATCGCCCTGGTCCCGAAGGACCTGCCCTGGCAGGTGGCCGCGCTCAACGAACCGATGGCGGTCGCCCTGCACGCCGTGAACCGGACCGCGCCGCGACCGGGCGACACGGTCGTCGTGTTCGGTGCCGGCCCGATCGGGCTGGGCGCCGTGCTCAGCTACAAGGCGCTCGGCGTCGGGCACGTGGTCGTCGTCGACGTGATCGCGTCGCGGCTCGAGAAGGCCCTGCTCGTCGGAGCCGATGCCGTCGTGAACTCGGCGGACGAGCCGCTCGACGAGCGCCTGATCGCCCTGCACGGCGAAGCACGGGACGGCGTGGGGCACGGCGGGAAGTCCGGCACCGACGTCTGGCTCGACGCCGCCGGGGTGCCGGCCACCGTGCAGACGGCGCTGCGCCTGGCGAAGCACCGCGCGACGATCGGCGTCGTGGCGGTGCACAAGCGGCCGGTGGAGGTCGACTTCGGTGACCTGCTGGCCGTCGAGCCGACGATCGTGACCGCGATGGGGTACCCGACCGAGATCTTCGACGTCACCGAGCACATCATCGCGAACCCTGAGGCGTACGCGCAGATCGTCAGCGACGTCTTCCCGGCGAGCGACGTGCTCGAGGCCCTCCGGGTGGCTGCGACCCCCGGGGCGGCCGACAAGGTCGTCGTCACGTTCGACTGATGCCGGTGACCAGGAAGGTCGCCGTGCAGTACGCCGTCACGGTGTGGCGGGATCGGCCGCGGCGCGGGCTCGTGCTCGCCGTGCTGTCGGTGCCGAGCAGCCTCGTGATGGCGGGGTGGAAGGTCGTCCTGTTCTGCGCGGCCCCCTCGTTGTTCCTCGCCGCGACCGTGGTCTTCACGCTCGGGGTCGCGGCCGCGAAGGTCTGGGCCGTCCGTCGGCACCGACTGTCGTTCGCGTTCGATGCGTTGAACGGCGACCGGATGCGGTTCCGGCAGGCCGGACACCGGTGGATCGGGGGTGCGGTGACCGCGATGTCCGTCGTGTTCGTCGGGTGCAGCGTGCCGATGCTCATCGGGAGGGCGCACCCCGTGCACTACGACCAGTGGGTGGCGATCGTCATCGCGGCGGCGACGTTCGCGGAGCTGGGCATCGGGGTCTGGGGTGCGGTGACCGCGCGCAAGGACGGGGAACCACTCGTCGAGGCGACGAAGCTCGTGAACGTCGCCGCCGCGGTGGTCCTGCTCGTGCTGACCCAGTCGGCACTGCTCTCGTTCGCGGGCAGCGCCGAGGACGCTGCTGCGTCCACGGGTGCGAGCGGGGTGTTCCTCGGCGGTGTGGCTGCGGTGATCGGGCTCGCGATGGCGCTGCGACGGTTCCCGGAAGCGCCGGCGGCGAGGGTTCGGCCGGCGGCGACCTCAGTCGACCAGGCCGGCCTGGAACGCGAACGCCACGAGTTGGGCCCGGTCGCGGGCGTCGACCTTCGCCATGGCCCGGTTCACGTGGGTCTTGACCGTGAGTGGTGAGAGGAAGAGCTCGGCGCTGATGGCGTCGATGCCCTGACCTCGGCTGACCATCACCACGACGTCGCGCTCGCGAGCGGTGAGGGCCTCGAAGCGCCGGGTCATCTCCGGGTCGACGGAGGACGCGGGGGTGCGGGCGACCTGTCCGATGAGCGCCGCTGCGGCCGCCGCGGACAGCGCCCCTCCGCCCGCTGCCACCTCCTCGATCGCCGCGACGAGCTCTGCGGGCCCCGCGGCCTTGCTGAGGAACCCGTTCGCCCCGGCACGCAGCGCCGCGAAGACGAGTTCGTCCTGGTCGAAGGTCGTCAGCATGACGATGCGCACCTGCTCGGCGGTGCGCTCGGCGCGGATCCGTCGGGTCGCCTCGACCCCGTCGATGCCCGGCATCCGGATGTCCATCATGATGACGTCCGCCGGGACCGACAGCGCCGTCTGCACCGCGACGAGCCCGTCCCCGGCCTCGCCGACGACCTCGATGCCGTCCTGGCGGTCGAGGATCGCACGGAGCCCCAGTCGGATCATGTCCTGGTCGTCGACCAGGATCACTCGTGTGGTCATCGTGCTCCGTTCGCGGTGGGCAGGCGGACGCGGACGACGAACAGCACGCCGTCCGCCGCGGCCTGGACGGACCCTCCGACGGCGGCGACGCGCTCGCGCATGCCGACCAGACCGAGCCCGCTGCTCCGGCCTGCGACGGGGTCGCTCGCCGGGGTCCGCCGGCGGGGGTTGCGGACCTCGAGCACCAGGTCGTCACCGGCGCGGGCGAGGGTGACGGTCGTCCGGCCCTCGCCGTGTCGGTGGGCGTTGGTGAGCGACTCCTGCACCACCCGGTAGACCGTCACACCGATCGGCACGGAGACCGGGCCGACGTCGTCCAGTCGGGCATCGACGTCGAGGCCGATCCGTTCGTACGACGCGATGAGTCCGGGGAGCTGCTCGATGCCGGGGGCCGGAGCCGTCGGGTCGTCGAGGTCGGCGCCGCTGCCCGACGCCGAACGGAGCACCGTCAGGACGTGCTGGGTCTCCGTCAGGACGTTCCGCACGCCGTCCCGGGCGGCATCCAGCGCACGCCGGGCCTCGTCGGCCCCGGCGGGCAGGGTGACTTCGGCGACCCCGAGCTGCATGCTGACCACCGCGATCTCGTGCCCGATGACGTCGTGCAGGTCCCGCGCGATCCGGACGCGTTCCTCGGCCACGCGGCGCTCGGCCTCGAGTTCCCGCGTGGCGACGGCATCGGCGGCGCGCTGTTCCAACGACGCCCGGTACTGGTGCTGCACCCGCAGCCCCGAGCCGATGGCCGCCGCGGCGACGACGGAGATGAGGGCGCCGAGGGCGGTCGGTACCGCACCGCCCTCCCCCGGCGCGAGGAGCGTGCCGATGACCACGCCGGGAGCGACGATCGCCGCGGCGCGGACCGGGTGCCCCTGCCGCGAGGACACCGCGAACAGCAGCAGCACCGCGCAGCTCCAGGTCACGATCGGCGACCACCCGGACAGGCCACCGAGCACCGGCGCGACCGTGGCGAGGCCGAGCGCCGTCCACGGTGTCCACGGCGCCGCGACGACGGCGAGCACGGTCGCGGCGACCGCGATGCCGGGCCCCGGGCCGGCATCGGCCGCGATCACCCGGCCCGACTCGATCGCGCACGCGAGCAGGACGACGGCGGCGGTGCCGCGGAACACCCAGCGGTCGTCCGGACGCCACGAACCCCAGATCGCTCGCAGTCGCCGCATGCACTCATCCTGTCGTGCGGGTCAGCGGTCCGGCTACTGCGAACGCAGTAGTCGGGGGTACCACCGATCGGGGACCTGCCCGCGGCCCGTCCCCGGGACGATCGACACCAGGCCGGAACGATCCGGCACCGACCGGAGGACCCACCATGACGCTGACGAACACCGCCGCTCCCGCTGCCACCACGTACGACTACTGCACGGTCGACGTCCCGCGCGGCAAGGACGCCCTGTACGCGGACACCTACCGCAACTTCGGGTGGACGTCCGACGGCTCGGACCGGACGGGCGCACTGCACCGCCGGCACACCCTCGGCCTCCGCCGCGACCGTGCCGTCCGCTCCGTCGAACTGACCGAGCTCCAGCAGAACGCCGAGACCGCCCTGGGCACGATCGACGCCCTCGAACGCTCCCGCACGACCGCGGCGTCGGTGGTCGCGTACGCGCTCGGCGCGATCGGCAGCGTCCTGCTGGCCGCCTCGGTGTTCGCCATGCAGGACACCGTGGCGGTCCCCGACCTGCTCGGCGGGCTCGACCCGGTCACGGTGTTCCTCGTCGGGGCCGGTGGGCTGGTCAACTGGGCGATCGCTCCCGTGGCCTTCCAGCTCGTCCGCGCGGCGCGCACCAAGCGGATCCGTCCGGCCGTCGACCGCCAGTTCGACGTCGTCTACGGCGCGTGCGAGGCGGCCAGTCGCCGCCGGACCGCCTGAGCGCGGGCCGAGCCCGATGACGAACACCATCGCCCGGGAAGACGCTGTCCTGCACGCGCCGGTCCCCCGCCATCTGGAGACCCGGGTGCTGTACGCACCGACCGCGTTCGTGCCGCTTCACCGGCACACCCTGGAGCAGTTCGGCTGGACGGTGACCGTGCAGGGCGGACGGCTCGGCACGACGTCCCTGCTGCTCCAGCGGCTGCGCACCCGGCCCGACCCGGCACGACCGCTCCTCGAGCGCCGTGCCGAGCGGGCGCTGGCCCGGATCGCCGCCCTCGAGCAGCAGCCGGCCCGGTTGGCTGGTGTGGTCGCCACCGCGGGTTCCGCGGTCGCCGTGCTGGCGGTCGCGCTCGGCGGTCTGCTCGCCCTCGGCGGGGACCCGACGCTCGTGCCGGTCCTCGTCGGTGCCGGCGTGTGGATCGCCGCCGTGGCCGCAGCGCCCGGCATCCGGTCGTGGCGCACCGAGCGGAACCAGACCGCACTCAGCCGGGAGTACGCCGCGATCGACGCGTGCACGCACCCGGCCGACGGGTCGTGACGGCGGCGGAGCCCCGCGCACGACGCACACAGGAAAACGGCCCGGTGGGATCCCCACCGGGCCGTCGTGTGTACGGAACCGACGGGTCAGTCCGCCAGGCGGATCGCCAGGGCCGGGCAGACCGCTGCGGCGTGCCGCACCGCCTCGACCTGGTCGTCGGCGACCTCGTCGGTCAGCAGGACGGCGATGCCGTCCTCGTCCCGCTGGTCGAAGACGTCCATCGCGGCCATGACGCACTGGCCACTCGCGACGCACTTGTCCTGTTCGAGGATGACCTTCATGATTCGTTCCCTCCGGTGGTCGAGCTCGCGCTCGTGGTGGTGTGGTGGTCGACGGGGCACCACGTGACGGGGAGCTCGTACACCCCGTAGACGGCACCGTCGTGCTTGAACGGGACCTCGTCGAGCGGGACCGCGCGAGCGAGGGTGGGGATCCGACGGAACAGCGTCGGGTACACGACCTGCAGTTCGACCCGGGCGAGCGGCTGGCCGAGGCACTGGTGCACGCCGAACCCGAACGCCACGTGGTTCCGCGGGTTGCGGGTCAGGTCGAGCCGGTCCGGGTCCGGGTAGACGTCCGGGTCCCGGTTCGCCAGGTCCGTCGCGACGATCACTCCGTCACCGGCGCGGATCGTGGTACCGGCGACGTCGAGGTCCTCGGTCGCCACGCGCTTGCGTCCGTCGTGCGTGATGGTCAGGTAGCGCAGGAGCTCCTCCACCGCCGAGGCGACCAGCGCCGGTTCGGGGTCGTCGAGCAGGCGGTCGCGCTCGTCCGGGTGCTCGAGCAGGGCGAGCGTGCCGAGGGCGATCATGTTCGCGGTCGTCTCGTGCCCGGCGATGAGCAGCAGGATCCCCATCTGCACGGCCTCGCCCTCGGTCATGTCGCCGACGGTGACCCGGGCGGCGATGTCCGTGAGCAGGTCGTCGCCGGGTTCCGCCGTCTTGCGGCGGAGCAGCGACGTCAGGTACGCACCGAGCTCGCGGAACGCCTGCTGCCGTTCGTCGTCGGTCGTGGTGCGGCGGATGATGGTCTTCGAGTGCGCCTGGAACCGGTCGTGGTCCTCGTACGGCACGCCGAGCAGGGCGCAGATCACCAGGGACGGCAGCGGGAGCGCGAACGCCTCGACCAGGTCGACCGGGTTCGGGCCGGCGAGCAGCTGGTCGATCAGGTCGTCCGTGATCCGCTGCACCACGGGGCGGAGCGCCTCGATGCGTTTGATCGCGAACGGCGCGGTCACCATCCGCCGCAGCCGGGCGTGGTCGGGGTCGTCCATCAGGATGAAGGACAGCCCGCCGCCACCGCCCGAGGCGCTGGCGGAGGGGTACCCCGGGTTGGCCGCGTCGGCGCTGACCGACAGGCTCGACAGCACCTGCTTGCCCTCGTCGTAGCGGGTGACGAGCCACGGCTCGCGGCCGTCGGCCAGCGTCACGCGGTGGACGGGGCCGTCCTCCTGCAGCACGCGGGCCGCCGGCGGCGGGTCGAAGGGACACCCGGCGGTCCGCCGGTCCATCGGGAACGTGTCCGGTCGGTCGACGGTGATCGGTGGGTCGGTCATGGTCTGCTCCTCTGTGTTCGGGTGACGGCCCCGGTCAGGCGACCGGAGCGGACGGCACCGGTCAGCCGACCGGTGCCGGGCTCTCGGCGGCAGAAACCGCAGGCGCGGCAGGCGCGGCAGACAAGGCAGGCGCCGCAGACGCCGCAGACGCCGCTCCCGGCACGTACCGGGGACGCAGGCGCATGCTGGCGATCCGCGCCTGCTTCGGCATCCCCCACCCGAGTGCCCCGACCGCCTCACCGGCGTGTTCGGCCACGGCGACGAACCGGCCGTCCTCGGGGTGCCCGTCGACGACGGTGACCCGGTCGGCCGAGGTCATCTGCCCGAAGACCTGCACGCGGGTGCCGTGCTGGTCCGTCCAGAAGTACGGCACCGGCGTGTACGGCACGCGGCGCCCGAGGACGTTTCCGGCGACGACCTGCGCCATCTCGGTCGCGTTCGTGCGGTTCTCGAGCCGCATCGAGCGCCCCATTCCGACGTGGTGGAAACGGGCGACGTCGCCCACGGCCCAGACGCCGGGTGCAGCGGCTCCGAACGCGTCGCAGTCGACGCCGTCCGTGACCTCCAAGCCGGACGCCTCGAGCCACCCGGTCGTCGGGCGGGACCCCACGGCGACGACGACGACGTCGGCCGCACGGCTCGGGCCGTCGACGAACTCCACCGTGTCCGCGCGACCGTTCCGGCCGCGCACCCGCGCGGCGCGGACCCCGCCGAGCAACCGGATGCCGGCCGCCTCGTGCTGTGCCGCGAGGAACTGCGAGCCGAACCCGCCGAGCTGCCCGGACATCGGCGCACGGATGCTGCCCGCGAGCGTGACGTCCACGCCGAGGGACGCGGCGGTCTGTGCCACCTCGCTGCCGAGCACGCCGTTCCCGAGGACCAGCAGCGGCCCCTGCAGCGTCTGCAGTCCCGCTCGGAGCCGGTCCGCGTCGGCCCGGGTGCGGAGGACGTGCACGCCGTCGAGTCCGACCCCCGGGATCGCACGCGGCGTGACACCGGTGGCGATGACGACGTGGTCGGCGGCACGGGTGGTGCCGCTCGTCGTGGTCACGGTTCGGGTCGCGACGTCGAGGGCGACCGCGCGGTCCCCGAGCACGAACTCGGCGTCGAGGCCCGCGATCTGCTCGGTCGAGCGGAGCACCAGGGCGTCGGCGCCGATCTGCCCGGCCAGGTACTGCTTCGACAGCGGTGGCCGGTCGTACGGGTCCTCGGTCTCGCCGTCGAGCAGTGTCAGCCGGCCGACGTGCCCGTGGCGGCGGAGCGCCTCGGCCGTCGCGACACCGGCAGCCGAGGCGCCGACGACGAGGACGGATGCGTGGGGATCGGTCCGAGGGACTCCGGTACTGGCCATGCTCCGAGCCTCGCCGGGCCCAGCAGTGCCGGACTACTCCGGGCGGACCGACCGGGATACCGCAGACGCAGTACGCGCCGCGCCCGACGATCGAGGACCCTGGACCGGTGACCCGCACCCGCACCGAACACACCGCCCTGATCGTCGTCGACCTGCAGGCCGGGACCGCGCCGTACCAGCGCACCCACCCCGTCGAGGCCGTCCTCGCCAACGTCGAGACCCTCGCCCGCGCCACCCGTGGTGGCGGCGGCACGGTGGTGTTCATCCGCCACGACCCTGCCGCGACCCCGGCAGGCGCCACCCAGTACGGCGGCGGGCCCCGCCCGGCTCCGGTCGCCTACGGC
This sequence comes from Curtobacterium sp. PhB137, assembly GCF_003814955.1. Lineage (NCBI taxonomy): Bacteria > Bacillati > Actinomycetota > Actinomycetes > Micrococcales > Microbacteriaceae > Curtobacterium > Curtobacterium sp. PhB137. The sequence continues at coordinate 191,224 of NZ_RKQO01000009.1, forward strand.
TCCCTGCTGCTCGAACGGGCCGACGACGACGGCAACATCACCCGCGGCGGGTGGAGCGCCTTCGCCGGCACCGGTCTCGACGAGCGACTGCGCACCGACGGCGTCACCGAGGTGGTCGTGGTCGGCCAGGCGACGACCTTCGGCGTCGAGTCCACGGCTCGGGCCGCGTACGACCTGGGCTACGACGTCGTCCTCGTCGAGGACGCCACCAACGACCCGGACCCGGACGCCCACGCCGCCCGGTTCCGGTCGGTGTTCCCCGCCCTCGGCGTCGTCGTGCAGACAGCCGACCTGGCGGGGCCGGGCGCGGCCTGAGCGGCGACCGGGCGGCGGACGGGAGGCCCGTGGCGGGCCTGCCACCTGCCTCCCGTCCGTCACGTGCACCGTTCAGGGCCGACCCTGTAGGACGGACGGAGCCGAGCGCACGCTCGCCCCGACCCGACCCGAGGAGCACCCATGGCCGCGAAGACCATCGTCATCACCGGCGCCAGCGACGGCATCGGCGTCGCCGCTGCGCGCGAGCTCGTCCGCCGCGGGAACGAGGTGGTCGTGGTCGGCCGCAACCCTGCCAAGACCGAGCGGGTGGCCCGCGACCTCGGCGTCGACCACTTCGTGGCCGACTTCTCGGACCTGTCCGCCGTCCGGGGGCTCGCCGACGACCTACTCGAACGCTGCCCGCGGATCGACGTGCTGGCCAACAACGCCGGCGGCATCTTCAGCGCGGGCCGCCAGGTCACCGTCGACGGTCACGAGCTGACGTTCCAGGTCAACTACCTGGCGCCGTTCCTGCTCACGGAGCTGCTGATGGACCGGCTCGTCGCGTCCGGCGGAACGGTCATCAACACCTCGAGCGTCGCGAACAAGCTCTTCGGCCGCGTCGACATCGACGACCTCGACGCCCAGCGGCACTTCCGGGCCACCAAGGCCTACGGCGACTCGAAGCTCGAGCAGATCCTGTTCACCAAGGAACTCGACCGCCGGTACCGCGACCAGGGCGTGACGTCGACGGCGTTCCACCCCGGCACGATCAGCACCGGGTTCTCGAACGACAAGACCTCGCCGATGTACCTCGTGTACCACACGCCCCTGCGCCACGTGTTCCTGACGACCCCGGAGAAGGGCGCCGACACGCTCGTGTACCTGGCCGACAACACCCCCGGTCGCGACTACCCGACCGGCGAGTACTACGTGAAGCGCAAGGTGGCGGTACCGAACGCGCAGGCCCAGGACGCCGACCTGGCCCGAGAGCTGTGGGACCGGACCGTGGCGATGCTGCACGCGGTCTGACCGGGCGCGCTCCGCGTCGGTCGTCGGCGCGCTACGCGCCGGTCTGACCGGGCGCGCTCCGCGTCGGTCGTCGGCGCGCTACGCGCCGGTCTCCGGCGCGGGGGTGACCGGCGGCTGCGCCTGCCGCAGGCCGGTGACCAGCAGCGTCACGATCGTCCGCACGTCGTAGTCCGGGTCCTGGGGGCTCCACGCGACCAGGTCGCCGACGGCGCGGAGCAGCTGGTACGGCGACACCGACGCGACCACCTCGCCCGATCCCCGCGCGGCGTCGAGCATGCGGCCGAGTACCGGGACGAGCTCGTCGACGAACAGTGTGTGCAGCGCGGTGAAGCCGTCGGCGTCGCCCTCCCACACCCGCGCCAGGCCGTGCTTCGTGCCGAGGAAGTCGACGAACTGGTGCACCCAGCGCAGGATCGCGTCGAACGACGTCGGTGCCGAGTCGAGCAGCACGGGGCCGGCCTCGGCCAGCGCCTCGATCTGGTGCCGGTAGACGGCGACGACCAGGTCCGAGCGGGTCGGGAAGTGCCGGTAGAGCGTGCCCACTCCCACGCCGGCGGCGGCGGCGACCTCGCGCACCGGCGCGCCGACGCCGGACGCGGCGAAGACACCGGCTGCGGCGTCGAGGATCGTCCGCTCGTTCCGTTCGACGTCGCGGCGACGCCGGGGCGGCGCGGTGTCGTTCGACGGCGCGGTGTCGTTCGAGGGCGCGGTGTCGTTCGACGGCGTGCTCATCCCCCGATCATCGCACGGCCTGCACCCGGAACGGAACGCCGATCCGTTTCGCTTGCAATCCGGAGCGCTGTTCCGTATCGTTCCGGAACGTTGCTCCGTTTCGAGCGACGACCGCTTCCGGAAGGACTCCCGATGTCAGCAACAGCACCGCTCCCCCAGGTGATCAGCGTGCGCCCCGTCACCCTGCCCGCGCCATCACGCGGCCACGACCTCGAGGTCCGGATCACCGCCCCGATCACGGGCACCGAGCTTCCCGTGATCGTCTTCGCCCACGGCTTCGGGCAGTCGATGACCGGCGGCGATCCCCTCGTCGACCACTGGACCGCCAACGGGTTCGTCGTCGTCCAGCCCACGTTCCTCGACTCGACGAAGTACAGCCTGACGCTCGACGACCCGCGCTACCCGACGATCTGGCAGACCCGGGTCGACGACCTCGAGCGGGTCATCGACGACCTCGACGTCCTCGTCGCCGCCGTCCCCGGTCTCGCGGGACGTGTCGACCAGGCGAACCTCGCGGTCGCCGGGCACTCGTGGGGCGGCCAGTCCGTCGGCATGCTCCTCGGCGCCCGGGTGATCGGGTCGGACGGACAGCCGGGCGAGGACCGCACCGACCAGCGCGTGCGGGCCGGGGTCCTGCTCTCCACCACCGGGTTCGGTGGACCCGACCTGACGCCGTTCGCGCAGGAGCACTTCCCCTTCATGAGCCCGGACTTCAGCCAGCTGCGCACACCGTCGCTCGTCGTCGCCGGGGACCACGACCAGTCCCGGCTCTCCACGCGCGGGCCGGACTGGTTCACCGACGTCTACCACCACAGCCCCGGCGCCCGGCACCTGGTGACCGTGCACGGCGGGGAGCACCTGCTCGGCGGCATCCAGGACTACGCGTCCACCGCCACGACCGACGAGAGCCCGGAGCGCGTGGACCTGGTCCGCCGCACCACGACGGCGTTCCTCCGGACGGCGCTCGGGCTCGACGCCGACGCGTGGTCCGCGACGGCCGACGCCATCGCCTCTGCCGAAGCCGGCGACGCAGTCGGCCACATCGACGCCGTCGGCCACATCGACTCCAAGGAGGACCACTCGTGATCACCGACCAGCACCCGCTCCCCACCCCCTTCACCGCATCGTCCACCGCCACCGACGTCCTCGACGGCGTCGACCTGACCGGCCGGGACGTCGTCGTCACGGGCGGTCACGGCCGCCTCGGCCGGGAGGCCAGCCGCGCCCTCACCGCCGCCGGCGCCACGGTCACCGTCGCGTCCCGCGACACCGACCGCGCCAGCGCCGCCGTCGCCGGCATCCCCGGCGTCCGGGTCGAGCAGCTCGACCTGACCGACCCGGTGTCGATCGACGCCTTCGCCGCACACTGGACGGCCTCCGGACGCCCGCTCCACGCCCTGGTCAACAACGCCGCGATGCTCTTCACCCCGGACCGGCGGCTCGACGCCCGCGGCAACGAGCTGTCGTTCTCGACGTCCCACCTCGGGCACTTCCGGCTCACGCGGGCGCTCCTCCCTTCCCTGCTGGAGGCCCGTGGTGCGCGGGTCCTGAACGTCACGTCCGGCGCCGCCCGCTTCGGGCAGATCCGGTGGGACGACCCGGCGTTCGCCAGCGGCTACGACGCCGCTGCGGCCTACGGGCAGGCCAAGCGGGCGAACGTGCTGTTCGCAGTCGAGCTGGACCGCCGGTACGCCGACCGGGGCATCCGGTCGTTCGCCGCGCACCCCGGGGTGATCATCGGCCCGGGCCCGCACGACGAGTCCCGGATCGCCTCGTACCGCGAGCAGGGGCTGGTCGACGACGACGGTTCGACGGTGGTCGACCCCGAACACGGCAAGAAGACGATCGAGCAGGGGGCGGCGACCCTCGTGTTCGGTGCCGCGAGCCCGCTGCTCGACGGCGTCGGCGGGGTCTACCTGAAGGACAGCGACGTCGCCGTGATCGACGACGAGGTCCGGCCACTCACCGCGGACAGCATCCCGTCGGATGCCAATTCGGCGATGCTCGACGCCGACGACGCCCGGCGGCTGTGGGAGGTCAGTGTGCGGCTGACCGCGTGAGGGGCGTCGTGCCCGCTGGTAGCTTCGTTCCCATGACGCGACCCCGAGGGACCGCACCACTCATCGTCGGCCTCGGGGGCGCTGCCGCCGGTGCTCTCCTCGGGTACTGGGGAGGCAGCCTGATGCTCTCCGGCGGCCGCGAGGCCACGGTCGGGGACGGCCTGCCGCCCTACTCGCTCGTGGTGGTGGTCATCGCCGCGATCATCGGCATCGGGGTCCCGCTCGTGGCCATCGGCTGGTACTTCCGGCAGAAGGTCTCCCTGGCCGGTCAGCCCCACCGCGTGCAGGCGCTGTGGCTCGGCCTCGTCTGGGGGACCATCGCGATGCTGCTCGCCGGAAGCCTGAACGGCATGGCAAGCCTGCTGCCCGGCCGCCTCATCTGGCCCGGTCTCGTCGAGGAGTTCCTGAAGCTCCTGGTGCCCGTCATCCTGCTGCTGTCGTCCCGCACGTACCGGTCGCCACGACTGGCGGTGTGGCTCGTGTTCGTCGCCGCCGCCTGGTTGGGATTCCTCGAGGGCATCAGCTACATCATCACCTCGCTCGACCCGATCCTCGACGGCGCGAAGGCTCCGTCCGATGCGCCGTTCATCATGATGATGGACGTCATCGTCCGCATCATCGCCGAGGTCTCGCACCCGCTGATCACCGTCGGGGCCGCGGTCCTCATCTGGCTCGCCGCGAAGACGCTGCCGACGGGCAGGGCGATCGGCGTCGGCGTGCTCGCCTACCTCGGCGCCGCTGCGATCCACGGCCTCAACGACGCCGTGATCGACGGGCCGGTCCGCGACTGGAACGTGCCGGTCAGCATCGTCCTCGAAGCCCTGTACGTCGTCGCGGTCTTCGTGTTCTGGTTCCGGCCGCAGGTACGGCGGCTGCAGGCCGACGGATCAGCGCGCCGATGACCGGCTCCGCCGGTACCTTCTCTTCTGGTGCAGACGACATGCACCACAGGGCGATGCAACGCACGAGGGGACACACCATGGCCACAGGGGCTCGACGGTACGGCAGGGCGATCGAACGGCAGGACGGTCGGGACTTCCCGTTCTACGACGGAGACCCGATCCGGATCCCCGCATGGCAGTGGGTGACCATCGTCGTCGCGTGGGTGGCCGGCATCACCGTGCTGAGCTTCTACCCGGCGGCGGACAACATCCAGTCGCTCGTGCCACGGTTCCTCTTCACCGCGATCATGCTCGCCGTCCTCATCGCCTTCACGAGACGACACTGGGCGCGCATCTTCCAACGCACCACTGCACGTGACTTCGGCACCATGATCGTGTTCGCGATCCTCAGCCTCATCGTGTCGTTCACGGTCGGGATCATCGTCAAGGCGATCTTCGGCAGCAACGCCAACACCGCGACCGACGGCATCCACGGCGCGGGTGAGATCGTCGCGTTCTACGTCGGGACCGCGATCCAATTGCTGGGCGAAGAGCTCTTCACGATCCTGCCGTTCCTGGCGGTCATGGCGCTGTGCCACCGCATCGGACTCACCCGCACCCAGGGCATCCTCATCGCCTGGCTCGCGACCGCGATCTGGTTCGGTGCAGCACACCTGCCGACGTACGGGTGGAACTTCGCGCAGGCGTTCCTGATCATCGGCGTCGCACGGCTGGTCCTCACGCTCGCCTACATCCGCACGAAGAACATCGCGGTCAGCACCGGCGCGCACATCATCAACGACTGGGTGCTCTTCACCGCCGCGATCATCGGGGCGACAGCGAGCGCCTGAACGGCGCTGCGCGCATGATCACGCGCGGGGCGCGTTGGACGCACCACAGAGCGGACGGGAGGCGCGGTGCCAGCTGACACCGTGCCTCCCGTCCGGTGTCCCGGCAGTGCACCCCGCGCCCCGGCGCGGCCTCGTAGGGTCGCCTCATGAGCACGAACCGCGACGACGTCAAGGACTTCCTCGTCAGCCGCCGTGCCCGGGTACGCCCGGACCAGGTGGGCCTGCCCGGTGGGCCCAACCGGCGCGTGGACGGCCTCCGCCGCAGCGAGGTCGCGATGCTCGCCGACGTCAGTGTGGAGTACTACTCGCGGCTCGAGCGCGGCAGCCTCGCCGGCGTCTCCGACGGCGTCCTGCACGCCATCGCCGGTGCGCTGCTCCTCGACGACGCGGAGCGTGACCACCTGTTCGACCTCGCACGAGCGGCGAACGCCTCCCCGGTCCGTGGACAGCGCCGTGCAGCGACGCCGAAGACCCTGCGCGTCGGGCTGCAGTACACGCTCGACGCGTTCACCGGCGGGCCGGCGTTCATCCGCAACGACCGACTCGACCTGCTCGGTGCGAACGCACTCGGCCGGGCGCTCTACGCGGACCTGTTCCGGAAGGCGGAGCGGCCGAACCTCGCTCGCGCCGCCTTCCTGGACCGGGACTGGGCCGACGCGTTCCACCCGGACTGGGACGTCGCCGCCGACCAGAGCGTCGCGATCCTCCGCACTGCGGCCGGCCACGACCCCCACGACGAGGACCTGCAGGCGCTGATCGGTGAGCTCTCGACGCGCAGCCCGGAGTTCCGGGCGAAGTGGGGTGCGCACGACGTCCGTCGGCACGCCACGGGCGAGAAGCACTTCGTCCACCCCGTCGTCGGTGCTCTCGACCTGCACTTCGAGGGGTCCCGGCTCATGAGCGACCCGGGTCTGAGTCTGCTCCTGTACAGCGCGGAGCCCGGCTCCCCGACCGCGGACGCGCTCCGGCTGCTCGGTTCGGTCGCTGCGACCGACCGACGCGACGCGGTGGACGCCGCTGGGCGTGGCGCGGCCGACCGGAGCTGACCCTGCGTCGACACGACGTACCGGTCACTCGGTCCGGATGCGCATCGAGGCCAGCGCCGCGACGACCAGCACGGCGGCCGCCACCACGAAGCTGGTCTGCGTCCCGACGACGAACTGCGACCGGTCGGCCAGGAACGCCCCGAAGACCGCGATCGCCACCGCCCCACCGACCTGCCGGAAGGTGTTGAACACCGCACTCGCTGTCCCCGACCGTTCAGCGGGGACGCTGGCGAGGACGACCGACGTCGCGGGCGGCATCGCGACCGATCCGCCCGCGCCGGTCAGGATCGTGCACACCGCGACCGCGACGACCGAGTCGTACGGCGCGAGCACGATCATCACGACGATGCCGATCGCCATCGTGGTGAGTCCCGCGACCACGGGGACCCGAGCGCCGAATCGGTTCACGAGGGTGCCGCTGACGATGTTGCCGACGATGCTGAACGCCGCGGACGGCAGGAACACCAGCCCCGCGGCCAGGGGGGACAGTCCGAGGTGCTGTTGCAGGTAGAGACTCAGGACGAAGACGCTGCCGAAGTTGCCGACCATGAACGCGAACCCGACGCCGAGCGCGATCCGCATCCGACCGGAGCGGAACAGGTCGAGCGGCATCATCGGGTTCCGGCCGTGGGCCTGCACCAGCAGGAAACCGGCGACCGCGACGGCCGCGAGCACCAGCGCGACGACCACGTACCACCGGTCGAAACCCGTCGCACCGCCTTCGATGAGGCCGAAGACGAGCCCCGCGAGCGCGAGCAGCGCGAGGACCTGCCCGGCCGGGTCGAACCGAGCCGGTCGCCGAGGCGATGGCGCCACCCGGGCGAGCATCACGAGCATCGCCGCGCACACCGGCAGGTTGATGGCGAACACGAGGCGCCAGTCGAGCGTCGTCAGCGCGCCGCCGAGGATCGGCCCGACCGCCCCGGCGACCGCACCGCCGACCGCCCAGATGCCGAGCGCGTGCGCCCGTTCACGCGCATCCGGGAAGGCTTCGCGGATGAGTGCCATCGAGGCCGGCAGCATCACCGCTGCGGCTGCCCCTTGGAACGCCCGCGCTGCGATCAACGCGCCGAGCGTCGGTGCGAGGGAACACGCCACGGACGCCACGAGGAACCCGGCGATGCCCCAGCCGATCGCCCGTTTCGCCCCGATGCGCTCGGACAGGTTGCCCGCGAACAGCAGCAGCGAGGCGAACAGCAACGTGTAGGCGTCGATCACCCACTGCAGCCCCGACGTGCTGCCGCCGAGCTCCCGCCCGATCGTCGTCAGCGCCACGTTCACGATGAGGATGTCGAGCGTGATGAGGAAGAAGCCGAGCGAGGCGAGCACGAGCGTCAGCCGCGCGGCGCGGCGCGGACCCTGCTCGGTCGGGACGTCGGCTGCGGTCGGAGCGGTCACGGTTCGATGCTCTTCTGGCTGCGCTCGTCGGGGGATGCCCTGACCGGGAACCCCTCGCGACAGATCGATCAGACATAGGATGTCTCACGCTCCCGACATCGCCGTCGTGAGCTGCCGCAACCGATCGGAGCACGTCGTGCACGAACCGCTCACCCCGCTGGACCCGACCACCCTGCCCGAGCCCGTGGACGTTTCGGACAACACCGCGGCCCTGGCCGCGGTCGATGCCGTCGTGCGCTCGGGTCCGTACGACGCGACCTGGACATCGCTGCAGGAGTACCGCGCACCGCTGTGGTACCAGGACGCCAAGTTCGGGATCTTCATCCACTGGGGGGTCTTCTCGGTCCCCGCGTTCCGGAACGAGTGGTACTCCCGCGACATGTACCGCGCCGGGACGCCCGAGTTCGCGCACCACGTCGAGACTTACGGCCCGCAGGACGAGTTCGGGTACAAGGACTTCATCCCGTCGTTCACGATGGAGCACTTCGACGCCGCCGACTGGGTGCGCGTCTTCCGCGAGGCCGGCGCGCAGTTCGTCGTCCCCGTCGCCGAGCACCACGACGGCTTCGCGATGTACGACACCGACCGCTCCCGGTGGAGCGCCGCGCAGCTCGGGCCCGGGCGTGACGTGTTCGGCGAGCTCCTCGTCGCGGCGGACGAGGCATGGATGGTCCGCGGCGCGTCGTCCCACCGGGCCGAGCACTGGTTCTTCATGAACGGCGGGACGAAGATCCCCTCGGACGTGCTCGATCCGCGGTTCAGCGACTTCTACGGGCCAGCGCAGCGCGAGGAGACCGCCCCGAACGAACGCTTCCTGGAGGACTGGCTGCTCCGCACCGTCGAGCTCATCGACAAGTACCGCCCGCAGGTGCTCTGGTTCGACTGGTGGATCGAGCAGCCCGCGTTCCAGCCGTACGTCCGGACACTCGCGGCCTACTACTACAACCGCGCCGCCGAGTGGGGCCGCGAGGTCGTCATCAACTACAAGTGGGAGACGTTCGCGCCGGGCAGCGCCGTGTACGACATCGAGCGCGGGGCGATGGGCAGCACCCCGGAGGCCGTCTGGCAGAACGACACCGCGATCGCCAAGACCGCGTGGAGCTGGATCGAGGGGCACGACTACAAGACCGTGCGCGACCTGGTCGCCGAACTCGTCGACGTGGTCGCGAAGAACGGTGTGCTGCTGCTCAACACCGGGCCGAAGGCCGACGGCACCCTGCCCGAGGACGAGGTCCGTATCCTGCGCGGCATCGGCTCGTGGCTCGCGGTGAACGGCGAGGCGATCTACGGCACCCGGCCGTGGACGATCTCGGGCGAGGGGCCGACCACTCGTCCCGCGGGTTCGTTCGTCGACGCCGACACGGTCGAGTACACCGCCGAGGACGTCCGGTTCACGACGCGCCACGACGTCACCGGCGATGCCGTCTACGCGACCCTGCTGGCCGATCCCGACGACGGGTCGGCCCGCATCCGGGCGTTCGGCTCGGCCTCGGGCCTGCTCGGTCGGACCATCCGGTCCGTCGCGGTCCTCGGTCACGCCGGCGAGGTCGACTGGGAGCAGCGCCCCGACGCGCTCGTGGTCGTGCTCGACGGCATCACCAGCGTCGACTCCGGTCCGGTGGTCCGGGTGCGACTCGCGCCGGTGGTCGAGCAGGAGCGGCAGGACTTCCTGCACCAGTGACCGGGGATGCCGGCGCAGGGACGCCGGCGCGACGATCCGTCGCGGTCAGAACGGTGCGGCGCGACTACTCTCAGGCGAACGGTCGTCCGACGAGGATTGGGATGCTGACCTGAACTGGATCATCGCGAACTTCGGTCTCGTCTGGGGCCTCACCGTCACCCACGCGGGTCTCGCGGCCGTGCCCATCGTCCTCGGGTTCGTCGTGGCGGTGCCCTTGGGGTGGGTGGCGAACCGGTGGCAGGCAGTCCGATCGGTCATCGTCGGCGGCGGCAGTCTGCTCTACACGATCCCGTCCCTGCCGCTCTTCGTGATCCTGCCCTACCTGCTCGGCACCCGCATCACGGATCCGGTGAACATCGTCGTCGGGCTGTCCGTCTACGCGGTCGCCATCATGGTGCGGTTGGCAGCTGATGCGTTCGCCGCCGTCCCGGCGGACGTCGTCGACTCGGCCACTTCGGTGGGGTACTCCGCGTGGGGGCGGTTCTGGACGGTCGAGCTCCCGTTGGCGGGTCCCGTCCTCCTCGCGGGGATGCGGGTGGTCTCGGCGAGCACCGTCGCCCTGGTCTCGGTCGGCGCCCTGGTCGGGTCCGCGAACATCGGGTTCCTGTTCACGGACGGGCGACAGCGTCAGTTCCTCGAGGAGATCCTGGTCGGCGTGGCAGCGAGTCTCTTCGTCGCACTGGTCTTCGACACCGTCCTGGTGGCGCTCGGGCGCGTCCTGATGCCGTGGGCGCGCCGGATCCAGGTGCGGTCGCGTCGGTCGCGCCGTCGGGCCGCGTTGGCGACGATCGAACGGGGGGCCTGACCGTGCAGTTCTTCCTCCACGCAGTCGCCTGGCTCCTCGACCCCGCGAACTACCGCCCCGGCCTGCAGACCCCGCTCCCGATCCAGGACCGGATCGGCGAACACCTGCTGTACACGTTCATCTCGGTCGCCATCGCCGCCCTGATCGCGCTGCCACTGGGCCTGTACATCGGTCACACCGGGCGCGGGCGCAGCTTCGTCATCGCGTTCAGCGGGTCCATGCGCGCGCTGCCGACGCTGGGCCTGCTCGGCACCCTCTTCGTCATCATCGGGATGACCGTGCCGTTCACGCAGACCGCCTTCATCGCGTCCATCATCGCGTTCGTCGTCCTGGCGATCCCCTCGATCCTCGCCGGGGCGTACTCCGGTGTGGAGTCCGTGGACCCGCAGACGGTGGACGCCGCGCGCTCGGTGGGGATGACCGAGCTGCAGATCCTGCTCAAGGTCGAGGTGCCGCTGTCACTGCCGCTGATCATCGGCGGGATCCGCGCGTCGGTCCTCCAGGTCATCGCGACCGTCGTGATCGCGTCGTACATCTCCCTGGGCGGGCTCGGCGCGATCATCTCGACGGGCATCAGCCTGAACGACAACGACCTCATCCTCGGTGGTGCGTTGCTCGTGACGGTCCTCGCCCTCGTGATCGACGGCCTGTTCGCCCTCGCACAACACCTCACCCGCCGCGGCCCCGAGGGGCAGACCCGTCGCCGCCGCACACACGTCCGCGCGCTGCCACTCCGGCGCCGCGCGGTGACGGCACTCTCCGTCGACGAAAGGGACCACTGATGTTCACAGCAGGTACCAGGACACGCATCCTCGCGGGTGTGATCGCGGTCGGGGCGATCGTGGCACTCTCCGGTTGTTCCACCTCGGACCCCACGAAGCCGGCATCGGGCGGAGACGACGGATCCGGCAGCACGCCGATTGTCGTCGGCTCGTTCAACTTCCCGGAGAGCGAGATCCTGGGCAACATGTACGCCCTCGTCCTGAAGGACGCCGGGTTCGACGTGACGACCAAGTTCAACCTCGGCCCGCGGCAGACCACGATCCCCGCGCTCAAGGACGGTTCGATCAACCTCATGCCGGAGTACAACGGCAACCTGCTGTTCTTCTACGACACCAAGGCCACCGCGAAGACGACAGCGGAGGTCGACGCCGCGCTGAAGACCGAGATCCCGAAGGACTTCCAGGTGCTCGAGCCGTCTCCGGCCGAGGACAAGGACGCCTACGTCGTGACCCAGGCCGAGGCCGAGAAGAACGGCCTCACGTCGATCGGTGACCTCTCCAAGATCGAGCCGTTCTCGCTCGGTGCCAATCCGCAGTTCGGCACCCTTCCGTACGGCATCCCCGGCCTCAAGTCGACGTACGGCGTGGAGAAGGTCACGTTCAAGTCGATCGAGGACTACGGCGGGCCCGACACGGTCAAGGCACTCGTCGACGACACCGTGCAGGTGGCCGACATCTACACGACGTCACCCGACCTCGTGACGAAGAAGCTGCTCGTGCTGAAGGACCCCGAGAACCTGATCGCGTCGCAGAACATCCTGCCGTTCCTGAACAAGGACATCTACAGCGCGAAGCTCGCGTCGACGTTGAACAAGCTGTCCGAGAAGCTGACGACCGATGACCTCATCGAGCTGCGCAACCGTGTCGAGGGCAGCGAGAAGGCCCAGGCCCAGGCCGCCGCGAAGGACTGGCTGACCAAGGAGGGGCTGCTCAAGTAGCCCGGGAACGACGTCGGGGCCGCGAGGCGGGTAGAAGCGCGTCAAGTCGGTCGGCGCGACCCCGACGCGCGCCGTGAAGGCTGTCTCGCAGCCAACGCAGCGGAGCGGGAATCGCAGGACCATTCGGTGTCTGCCTTCCGACGGCTTGGTGTGAAGCGCTCGGATGCCATGGATGTGGGGAATGCAGACGTACAGCGCGATCTTCCCCACTGGCGGTTCGCTGTTCACTCGGTAGGCGGTTGCATTCACTCGGTCGAGTTCCGGCGCAAGCAGCCTTGCCTTGGCAGCCGAGATGTGGCCATCCGTGCGCGTGGCGTCCCACACCGCAACGGCGTGAGGCGAAGGCACCTTTCGCACGGTATCGGGCAGCGGGTAGATGTCGAAGGTCATGCGCGTCAGCGAAGTCGGTCGCCGGCCCCCTTGGAGGCGAATGCGCGACGGCCGTGCAATGACCATCAGGTCCCCGATGAGGCGTCGCGCGTTCCACCGGCTTGCTGCTAGCTCCGTTGACCAGGCTGTGCGGCTGGCGCTCGGCCGGCAGCGGGGTCGGGTCGTGATCGTCGGGGCTCATGTGTCTCCACAGGGCTACGCGCGACAGGACCTCCTGCGCGAGCACATTGGTGGATGTGCACTCGGGCCGCCTCGGCGAGGCTGGGTCGTGTCGATCGGAGAAGCGGATCAGGTCGCGTCGATGGCGCGGACGACGATGCGGGCTCGAGCGATGTTGTCGACTCGCGCAAACCGGTCGTCTGCGTTGCCTCCGACCTGAGCGGTCGCGCGAACGGCGATCAGGTAGGTCCCGGGGAACTCGAAACTGCACGCCTCGGAGATCTCGACGGACCCTGCAGGGGTGACCTGCTGGGTCGTGTCGAAGTGTCCGGTGCCGTGAAGATCGGTGACGACGTCGGTGATGATGCCGGCGCGGGTGGTTGCGTGGGCGGTGATCCGCACAGTCACGATCGCTCCGACGCTGACCTCGGCGCGGTCGCTGCCGTCGACGGTGAGGGCGACGATGGGCTGCACGCCACCCCGAGCGGCGTCGTTGGCATCGACGAGCACCTGCCCCTCGTGTACGGCGTACGTCGTGGAGGGGGCCGGGGCGGTGCCCTGCTCCACCCAAGCGCTGAGCTGGCGCAACGCTGCCTGGAGAGCGCCGACGTAGCTGACGGTACGCGTCTCGTGTTCCTGGATGCCGCTCTCGTCGCCGTGCAGCGCGTTGTCGGTGTACCAAAGCCGGAACCGGTCATCGACGTTGTCGCCGATGAACTCGCCGACGCGGGAGCGGTACCAGTCCGCTTGCCAGGGGAAGGCCTCGCGGTCCAGGAGGGAGGCGACGACGATCATGTGGCCGCTGATGCGACCGGTGGGAACGGTTCCGGACGCGGCCGCGGCGAAGAGCGGCCCAAGGAGGACGGGGCGCTGGGGTGGTGCGGGGCTGCCGGCGGCGGTGCGGAACTGGTCCCAGACGATGTAGTCGCTCGAGGGGACCTGGTGGCGGTGGTAGGTCTGCGCGGCGAGGAAGTTGGAGTTGTCGACGAGTACCTCATCGCCCGGGGTCAGCTCGAACGAGCCCTCGCCGGGCTCGAACAGGACGGTGGTTCCGTCCACGCCCGTCAGGCGGAGGAGTTTGCCTGCCGACGGACCGGTGAGTATCGCCAGCTCGGCGCCGAGAGTGAACCCCTCCGGTCGATCGGCAATTCGCGCGCCGATGACCGTTCGCGGCCGCGCTGTCGCCTTGTACGACTCGTCGACTCCGCCGGTGATCGCGGCGGTCTCGGAGTCGGCGGTGAGGAGCTCGACCAGGGTCGTCTTCAGCTGGACGCGGTCGCGGTGTACGGACGAATCCAGGTCGCTTCCGAGGTATCCCTCAGCGCTCCAGAAGTCCTCGGCGTAAGCGGGGTCAGCGTGCATGATGCCGGGGTACAGCACGCTGAACGCGTGCATACCCATGGTTTGCCAGCCGAACCACGACCGAACCGGGAAGCCCATTCGGGTGACTTCGTCGAGAGCAGCCTGCTCCTCCGTGCTGAGCTTGAGGGTGGTCGGATCGCCGCCAGCGTCGAAGGCGTCGACGATTCGCGGGAACGCGTGGCGGAGGAGGCGCTGCGCGTGCATACGCACCGCGAAGACGTTCGGGATGGCCATGGGGCTGCCGATGACGTACGGCACGTAGCCGTCCCAGACGCCGTCGGTGTTCTCGGATGCGCCGATGGTGCGATATCCGCCGCCGCTGCCTCCGTAGAGGTAGCCGTAGACACGCTGCGGTCCGTAGATCCACTCCGCTATCTGACGAGACAGTCGGGCGACCGCCGCATTGGCACGGTAGGCGCCGATGGTCGGGTCGATCCCGGACATGGGGTTCGCGGCTCCGGGGCCGCCGCCGTTGGTCTCGATGTAGTAACCGCCGCTGGCGAGAGTGAACGGAACCGGATTCTCGTCAGTGAGCTGCTGCTGCGCGAGGTTCTCGCTCTGAGGCACCGGGGTCACGTGCTGGAAGAACCGGCCTTCGAACTGGTCCTGCGTGGGCAGGTACAGCGAAAAGCGGGTGTCGCTGTCGGCGAATCCGCCGTGGATGTAGCGATGGTGAGCGGGGGTCTCTCGCCATTCGTCGACGTCGACATAGGGCTGAGCGAAGGCCTCATCCACTGGGTCGGGCGTGAGCGCGAGGTCCTCGAGGGACTCGTCGGTGGAGGAGGAGAGCGTCATCAGTGTTCCTTCGAAGGTGGTCAGCTGGGGGCGGGAGTGACGAGGTGTGCGGGGCCGGCCGCTCCGCACACGTCCTGGTTCACTTGTCGGCCGAGTGTTCATCGGTCGAGGTGCGCACGGTCCCGGGTACAGATTCGGGCTTGACCGTGTCGACCTTCGGGTCGTCAGCGGTGATGACGGCCAGGCTCTGAGTGATGGTTGGGAGCATTTGCTCGAACTTGCGGTACGGCCGCATCACGAGCACCACGCCGATCCAGAGGACGGCGGGGAACGCGCCGGCAAGGAGGACAATGCCGGTGACGGCCGAGGGAGACTGAGTCTCGGCGGTCCCGTCGTAGCCGACGACGCCGAGCACCCAACCGGTCGCGGCGCCACCGGCCCCAGCACCCAACCGCACGAAGAACGTCGTGATGGCGCCCATCGTGCTCTCGAGTCGACGGCGCCCGCTCCACTGGTTGTAGCTCGCGTTGTCGATGACGAGGAGCTGCGTGAGGAAGGTGATGGGGAGGATGCCCAGACCGCTGAGAGCGCTGGAGATGAGGATCAGGATCAGGTTGCCGTTCGCGACGATCATGAGTGCGCCGGCGAGGACGCCGGCGATCGCACCGGTTGTGATGATGGTGCTGACCTTGAACTTCTTCATCAGGCGGGGGAAGAACAGCATCGAGGGCAGGATGAGGACAGGGATCAGCCCGGTGAAGCTCATCAGCGAGATATCGCCGACGACGTACTTGAAGTAGTAGACCGCGATCCCGGTGCCGCCGGCGAGAGAGCTGACGAAGCTGATTCCGGCGATGATCCAGATGTAGTGGTTCGTGGTGAGCACCTCGCGGATGTCGCGGAAGGTGACCTTCGGGGCGTCCTCGGCTTCGGTCTGGTACCTCTCCTTGAAGAAGAGGAAGCGGCCGAGACCGATCAGCGCGAGGGGGATCGCGAGGTAGAGCGCGAGCATCGACCAGGCCGGTGCGCTCGTGCCCGCCTGGGCGAGGAAGACGGGGAGGGCGACGTTGAAGACGACGACTCCGACGGTGGTGAAGAAGCCGGTGCGGGTCGACACCTTCGCGACGAGGACGCGCGAGTTGAAGGCGCGCGCGAGGTAGAGGTAGTCGTTCGCGCCGAGGAGCGATGTGAAGACGACGTTCGCCATCACCAGCCACACGAAGAGCCAGACCGTTTTGCCGACATCGTTGAAGTCGGGGGTCGAGAACAGCGCGTACGTCGCGACCCAGACGCCGACGATCGCCAGCTCGTAGGGGCGGGCCTTCCCCCACCGAGTCTCGGGGGTGCGGTCCACGAGCCAGCCGGAAATGACCACGACCACGGCCTCGAGCAGCTTGCTGACCAGAGCGAGGGTACCGAGAACGGCGGGGTTGAGTCCGAGGACGTCGGTGCCGTAGAAGACCCACATCCCCAAGAAGAGGTAGTTGACGGCGCCGGAGAGCCCGGTGGTCGTCCACGCGAGTCCCGCGCCGGTGGAAAGGCGGTCGGGATCGCTGCGGCGGCTGACCTTCCGAGCAGCGCGAGCGGTGAGGCGTGACGTCGTTGTCATCGGGTTCCTTCGGTGGAAGTGGGTGTCTGGGTAGACGGCCGGAGCCGGCAGCACCGGGATCCGAAACCAGAGTGAACCACACCATTCGACTCCAGGGCAACACTTTTTGATCGACGGCGAGTGTCAAACCTTCGTGAACACTCTGGATTCGCTGACCTATGCTGATCGGATGACGACGACGACGCCCGGGAAACGCGGCCCCTACGCCTCCACCACAAAGCGGCGGCAGACGATCGTGCAGGCCGTGGTGGAACTCGTCGACGAGCTTGGACACGAGAACGTCACGACGGCGCTCGTGTCGCAACGATCCGGGACCAGCGAGACGACAGTGCTCTACCACTTTCCCTCGAAGGACCACCTTCTGGTTGCCGCCCTGGGGGCGATCGAGGACGACGAGGCGGACCGCGCCCATGTCACGCTCGAAGACACGCTCTTGGACGCTCGCGCGTTTCGTAGGCTTGCGGACCCCGATCCCCACGATCCCCGGTTTCGCCTACTGAACTCGATGAAGGGATCTGCGTCGTTGGCGGGCCATCCGGCAGCGGAGTACTTCGCGCAACGCAACGCGCGGATCGTCGACCTCTTCGCTCGACTGCTCGAGCACAGCCAGAAAGCCGGCCTGGCACACCCCAACGCCGACCCGTGGCTAACGGCGCGACAGGTCATCTCCGTCTGGGATGGACTGTCGCAACTCTGGGTGTCCGACCCTTCGTTCGATCTCGGAGCCGCTGTCGAGGACGCTGTTTCCAAGCTGATCGGTCAGAACCTCATGGAGATCCAGAAGCTTCTCGGCACCTCCTTCAACTCGAGCTAGGGCGTGTCTCCGAAACCTCGTGTGGATTCTTGACCCGCCCCGCCTCAGCCGTGACGGAGTTGCGCCGCGCGGTCTCCGACTGGACCCCTGGTTGACGTGAACCTTCGAACGGGCTCGGAATGGCCTTGAGGGCCAGTCCAGAGGAACCCACGATCCCACCAACGGTAGTCGCGGGCGAGTGGCTTCGTCGCTGAGGGAAAGCGCCGGTAGAGGGAGCCGCTGCGACCCCCTCGCACGGGCAAGCCTGCGTGTTCGTCCGCAAGGCACCTCCGCTCATGACCCTGAACCGGGGTTCCGTCGCAACGTGTTGCTGATCACGATGAGGTCGCCCCGGTAGTACCCGACCGCGAACTCGATCGGTCGGCCGGTGGCGTCCGTGAGGAGCCGATGCTGCACCAGGAGCGGCGCGGACGGCTCGGTGGCGAGCAGCTCGGCGACCGCCGGGTCGGCCGGCACCGCCCCGGTGCGCACCGCGGCTTCACCGAGTTCGATGCCCGCCGCCTCGAGGAACCCCCACGTACCCGCATCCACGCCGGGTGTCTCCGCCCCGGGCTCCCGCAAGCCGAGGTCACTCCTGAAGTAGCTGGTCCACAAGACAAGGGGATCACGCGACGCCGTGATGCGTTCCCACCGGATGACCGGAGTCCCGCCTGGAACGACCAAGTTGTCCGCGACCACTTGCGGCGCGGGGACGAGCTCCCAGGAGAGCTTCCGGTAGTGGATCGCATTGCCCTCGACGGTGCTGTGTCCTGGCTCGCCGATCGCGCGTAGCTGGTTGAGGTGGTGGACGATCACGTGCGCCGTAGGTTCCGTTCCCTGGCCGCGGACTCGTCGGATGAGTCGCTCCGACACAAGGAGATCGAGCGCCTCGCGGACCACGTTCCGGCCGACCTGGTGTCGCCGGATCAGTTCGTCCTCGGACGGCAGCGCGGCAATCCCGCCGTCTCCGCGGAGCAGTTCGTCGCGGAGCATGTCGCGCAGCAGCCGTGCGCGGTGATGGCGACGTTCGAGGTACTTCGGCATGGGACCTCAGGGTCGCACACGCCGGGCGCCGGAGCACGAGGGGGCGGAAGTTTCGTGGCGTTGCGTCTTGGGTGGAACGCGGAAGCCCCGGTCAGGAGGCATTCGTGGACGAGTGAGTGGTGGCTTAGCAGGGGCGTAACGAGAGCGTGACGGGGCGGAAACCCCTGTGGATCACGCTCCTCTCATGCCCCTCACCACCATCGCCACCGTGTCGATGCCGGTCGTGTACGACCCTGACACGAACCTCACCGTGATGCTCGGCCGCATCCGGGATGCTGCCGAACTCGGTGCCGACCTGGTGGTGTTCCCGGAACAGGCCTTGCAGGGCTACCTCACGGACACGCTCAGTCTGGACTTCGAGAACGTCCGCTACCAGCAGCAGAACGCCGAGACAGTGCCGAACGGCCCGCGGGTGAGTGCGGTGATCGAGGCCGCGGTCGAGCAGAGCCTGCACGTCGTGTTCGGGCTGACCGAGCGCGACGACCGGTACGCGGATGTCCTCTACAACACCGTCGTCCTTGCCGGTCCGGACGGCTACATCGGCCGGTACCGCAAGGTGCACCAGCCCGGGGACGAGAAACACGTCTACCACCCGGGCGTCGGGTTCCCCGTGTTCGAGACGGGCATCGGCCGGATCGGGATGCTCATCTGCTACGACAAGTGCTTCCCCGAGACGACTCGGGCGCTCGCGCTGCAGGGCGCGGAGATCCTCGTCATGCCGACCGCGTGGGCGTACGACGACGCCGACGAAGCGGCTGAGGACGACATCCGTGTCGACCAGTACACGCTCTTCGGCCGCGTCCGGGCGCTGGAGAACCAGGCGTGGATGGTCGAGTCGAACGTCGTCGCGCAGCAGGGGAACCTCAACTACCACGGGCACTCACGGATCATCGACCCGAACGGCGTCATCCGCGCCGACACCGGGCCGACCGAGGGCATCGCGTGCGTCACCGTCGACGTCGAGGACACCATCCTCCGAGCCCGCGGCATCGACTACATCGGCTACCACTTCCTCAAGGACTACGTCCCCGTGCCCGCAACAGTCGGGCGCTACGGGGCAGGAACGGAATGACCATGTCCCATGCGATCGAGGTCCAGGGCATCGGGAAGCGCTACGGCGACGGCCCGCTCGTCCTGGACGGCATCGACTTCCACGCGAAGGCCGGCGAGTTCGTCTCCTTCGTCGGACCCTCCGGCTGTGGCAAGTCCACCCTCTTCAACATCATCACCGGGCTGCTCGCCCCCACCGAGGGTCGCGTCCTGGTCAACGGGAACGACACCACGGGCAACCCGAACCGGTCGATCGGCTACGTCCTGCAGAAGGACCTGTTGATGCCGTGGCGGACGATCATGCAGAACGTGGTCCTCGGCCTCGAGGTGCACGGGGTCCCACGGCGCGAGGCGCGCGAGCGGGCGTCGGCCCTGTTCGACACGTACCACCTGTCCGGCCGCGAGGACAGCTACCCGGGCCAGCTCTCGGGTGGCATGCGGCAGCGTGCAGCGCTCATGCGGACGATGGTCACCGACCCAGACATCATCCTGATGGACGAGGCGTACAAGGCCCTCGACTACCCGCTGAAGATCCAGCTCGAGAGCGAGCTGATGGACACCGTGAAGGCGGCGGGCAAGACGGTCGTGTTCGTCACGCACGACATCGAGGAAGCCGTCACCCTGAGTGACCGCGTCTACGTCCTCAAGGCCCATCCCGGACAGGTCGTGCAGGAGATCGAGATCGACCTCGGCACCGACAGCCACGCCATCAACGAGCGCCGCCTCGCGCCGGCGTTCAACGACTACTACGAGGCGATCTGGCGCTCCATCGGCACCGGCGCCCGGACGGAGCGCGCAGCATGACCGCCATCCAGATCGAAGAAGCAGCCACCGGGGCAGTCCGGACCGCACCCGAACGCCGCACCCGACCGCGGTCGTCGAGGCGACGCAGCGTCCTCGTGTCGATCCAGATCGCGATCGTCGTCGCCTTCCTGGCGGCCTGGCAACTCGGGGCGTCCGCGGGGTGGATCAGCACGTTCCTGTTCTCGAGCCCCGGGCAGATCGTCACGGTGCTCGCGCAGAACGTCGGGACCGGCGAGCTGTGGACCGACCTCGGCGTGACCGCGCAGGAGGTGCTCATCGGATTCGTGATCGGAGCCCTCGGCGGGTCGCTCCTCGGCCTCCTGCTCTGGTACTCGCGGTTCGTCGCCGACCTCTCCGCGCCCTTCATCACCGCGATCGGGTCGATCCCTGTCCTCGCGGTCGCGCCGATGATGATCATCTGGTTCGGCACCGGTCTGGTGTCGAAGGTCGTCATCGTCGCGTTCTCGTGCGTCATCGTCTCGCTGACGAACGCCTACCGCGGTGCGCAGAAGGTCGACACCGATCTCCTCGACCTGATGCGCTCGTTCGGCAGCTCCAAGACCCAGGCGTTCACCAAGGCCATCGTCCCCGGGGCGATGTCCTGGGTCATCGCCGGCCTCAAGCTCAACGTCGGGTTCGCGATCATCGGCGCCGTCGTGGGGGAGTTCATCTCGTCCTCTGCGGGTGTCGGTCACATGATCGTCACCGGATCGTCGAGCTTCGCCATGAACCAGGTGCTCGCCGGCGTCGTCGTCGTGATGGCGATGGTCCTGGTCTTCGGCCTCCTGATCGATCTGCTGGAGCGCGTCCTGCTCCGGTGGGATCGCCGCTGACCCACAGCGGAAACTCCTCCCACCTCACCCTCCTTCCCTGCGCTCCTCCCACCGAAAGGGCTGTGCCCCATGCGATCTCCCCTTCCTCGACGCGCCCGCGTCCTCACCCTCGTCGCGGCGACCGCCGCCACACTGGTCGCACTCACCGGGTGCGCGTCCGGCTCCAGCGCGGCCGACTCGGCCGACGGCGAGACCCAGGACGTCACCATCAACCAGGCAGTTCAGACCCTCCTCTACCTGCCGCTCTACGTCGCCCAGGAGAAGGGCTACTTCGAGGACGAGGGCGTGAACGTCAAGATCGACACCGGCGGATCCGGCAACGCCTCATTCGCCGCGGTGCTCGGCGGCTCAGCCGGGTTCTCCATCCAGGACCCGGTGTTCTCCGCCAAGTCCCACGAACAGGGCGGTGAGGGTGTCATCGTCGCCGGCGTACAGAACGCCCCCGCCGAGTTCCTCGTCGGCAAGGACGACGCGAGCGCGCAGGACGACCCCACGATCCTGAACGGCAAGAAGGTCGTCGTCTCCCCGTCACCGGACTCCACCTGGGCACTCATGACGAAGATGATCGACACGTACGACCTCAAGGACGTCGACCTCATCAACGTCTCCCTCGGCAACGAACTCGCCGCCGTCGCATCCGGCCAGGCCGACTACGCGGTCGTCCCGGAGCCCTCGGTCAGCCAGGCCGTCGACCAGCAGGACATGCACGTCGTGTACTCATGGCCGGCCGCCGGCGACGAGTGGAACCCCTTCGCGTTCTCGTCACTCACCTCCACCCAGAAGTACGTGAAGGCGAACCCCGAGGCGACGCAAGGCGTCGTCAACGCATTCCAGCGGGCCTACAACTACATCTACTCAGACGAGGCCGGCACCATCGAGGTCGCCGAGAAGTACTTCCCGAAACTCGACAAGTCCACGGTCGCCTCCGCCGTCAAGCGGGAGATCGAGGCGGACGGCTACCCGCACGGTGCGACCGTCACCGAGGAAGCCTGGGACCACAACCTCCAGCTCGCTGCCGACATCGACAACGTCAAGAAGTACCCGGCCGACGCCACCTCGTACGACACGAACGTCGACACCACCTTCTCGGGCAAGGCCGAGAAGTCCTACCCCGCGAAGAACTGATCGACCCCACCACCCAAGGCGGGGCCGCCACCCGGCGGCCCCGCCTTCCCCGCCTTCCCCGCACCAGAGGAGCTCCCATGGACGCGACCGCCCGCCAGACTCTGACCGAGGAGTGGACCGCTCGCGGACGCTCCATCGCCGCCTTCGTCACCGCGAACATCCCACCCGAGGTCGTCCCCGTCTCGGTCTTCGACCACGCGCAGGCGGGACCGGCCGCTGCGGACACCACCGACGCCCGCGACGGAGCCCGCCCGTGACCGACCTCCACCGACCGATCGCGGAACTCGCCGGCATGCTCCGCTCCGGAACGACCACCGCCGTCGCACTCGTCGAGCAGAGCATCGCCCGCATCGACGAGCAGGCGGACCTCGCCGCCTTCGTCCACGTCGACCGTGACGGCGCCCGGGCCGCCGCAGCACGAGCTGACGCCGAACTCGCCGCCGCCGTCGACCGCGGTCCACTGCACGGCCTGCCCGTCGCGGTGAAGGACAACATCGACGTCGCCGGACAGCACACCCGCGCCGGCAGCCTGCTCCTCGGCGACGAGCCCGCCACGCACGACGCCACCGTCGTCACCAGCCTGCGCGACGCCGGTGCGGTGCTCGTCGGCCGCACGAACATGCACGAGCTCGCGTGGGGCGGCACCACGGACAACCCCCACACCGGACGCGCGCGGAACCCGTGGAACCGAGATCGGGTCGCCGCCGGGTCCTCCGGCGGGTCCGGCATCGCGGTCGCGGCCGGCATGGTCGTCGCGGCACTCGGGACGGACACGGGAGGCTCGGTGCGGCTCCCCGCGTCGGTCAACGGCGTCAGCGGGTTGCGTCCCACCATCGGTCGAGTCAGCAACGCCGGTGTCGTCCCACTCGCGTGGACCATGGACACCGTCGGGCCGCTGGCCCGGACTGCGGCGGACACCGCCGTCGTGCACGACGCGATCGCGGGGTGGGACCAGCGCGACCGGACCACGCGACGCGAGCCGGTCCACCCGACCGCGCCGAGCCTCCAGGCCGTCGACCCCGCCACCCACCTGCGCGGCCTCCGGGTCGGTGTGATCGCCGACTACGCGCTCGTCGGCAACCAACCCGATGTCACCGCCGGCGTGCGCGCCGCGCTCGACGCGCTCGTCGCCGCTGGCGCGGTGGTCACCGAGATCCACGTGCCCGGTGTGGACGAGCTCGTGGATGCGCAACTCGTGGTCGACGCTGTGGAGCCGAGCGCGATGCACCTCGACCTCCTGCGCACCAGGCCGGACGACTACGGCGACGACGTCCGGACGCATCTGGAGATCGGGCTCCGCTACTCAGGCGTCGAGTACGTGCAGGCGCAGCGTTTCCGAGCGTGGTTCCGCGACGGGCTGCTCGAGGCGATGCGCGACGTTGACGTCCTCGTGACACCGACCCTGCCGTTCACGGCGCTGCCGCACGGCGCGGAGAGCGTCGAACTCGACGGGGGGCCGGCGTCGCTCACGGCCGGGAACATGCGGTACACAGCGATCGGCAGCATGGCGGGCCTCCCCGGACTCAGCGTTCCGATCGGGCTCGACCGGGACGGACTCCCGATCGGGATGCTCCTCACCTCCCGAGCGTTCGACGAGACGCGAGCACTCGCAGCCGGGAACGGGTATCAGGCAATCACGTCGCATCACCTGCTGCGACCGCAGCTTCCTTGACCGCCCGCATGCCAGCCTGTGCTCGCGAGCAACTGCGCACCGCACGTCAGAGGTCGAGTCGCAGCCTCCGCACGCTCAGGCGGGAGCCCATCGACCGCGACGAAACAGTGTCGTGGCTGACCACTCGTCACCGTGCCGACGACCGCCGAACTCGGCCGGTTCACCGTTGGACGTCAAGTGTCTGTGCTCGGACGGCCGAGGCCACCCGATCGCGTCAGCGCAGCGAACGCAGCGTCTGTCAGCTCATCCAGCGGCGAGATGCCGTTGTCCTCGACCCAACCGTCGTAGGCCACCATCAGGCAGCCGACAGCAGCCATCACTCGCGTGCGCACCGCGATGATCGGCGTCCCGACCCGGGGCTCGCGTTTGAGCAGGAGGTCAACGAGTTCTGGGCGCCAGGTCGCCTGCTTCTCGTGAAGGCGTGCCCAGAGCGCGGGGGTGGACCAGACGAGCCGGATCCTGTCGAGGCCGTCCGCCGCATCTTGCAGCAGATCCACTGCCGGAGCAACCGCGGCGCGGAGCGCCGACCAGGCGTCCTCGGTCAACGGCTGGGTAGCGAGAACCGCGGCCATCTGGTCGCCAACGGTGTCGAAGACGTGCAAGACCACGTCCTCTTTGCTGCCGAAGTAGCGCAAGAAGGTGCTGCGTGAGACACCTGCTTCTCTCGCGAGGTCGTCGAAGGTGATGGCGTCGAAACCCGACTCGAGGAATTTCCGCAGACCGACGGCACCGAGTTCGTTGCGAACGGCGGCACGCCCGATCGCTCGCGTACTGGTCCCGTGCATCCGACCATCCTACGAGCCTTGACTTCAGTCGCAGGTACGAATTCTTGTGTCTACAGTGACACTCAGTGTCAAACAAGGCGCTGATGTTCACGCGATACGGAGAGAACACCCATGACCTACGACCTGCCCGCCCTGCACATCTCGGTAGCTGATGGGGTCGCCCATGTCACCATCGACAATCCCCCCTTGAACCTCTCTGACGGGACTCTCCTACCGTCGCTGCGCCAGTTCGTCTCGCAGGTGCGTGGCGACGAAGCCGTCCGCGTGATCGTCTTCGACAGCGCTGATCCCGACATCTTCGTGGCGCACGGCGACACTCGGTTCATCACAGAACCCGAGGTGATGGCAGCCGCCGGCGCGGCAACGATGGCGGCGAACCCGGATGCGGAGTTTCCTGCGGACATGAACCTCATGCAAGTTGTCCACGAGGAAGTGCGCTCTCTCCCTCAGATCACGATCGGGAAGCTGACCGGCCTCGCCCGCGGCGGTGGCAACGAATTCCTCATGGCGTTGGACATGCGCTTTGCCGCCATCGGTAAAGCCGGTCAAGCCCAGCCCGAGGTGCTCATGGGCATCATGGCCGGTGGCGGAGGGACGCAGTACTTGACCTCGCTCGTCGGCAGGGCTCGTTCCCTCGAGATCCTCCTCGGCGCCCAGCTCGTCGATGCCGAACTCGCCGAGCGCTACGGGCTGGTGAACCGGGCTCTGCCGGCGGACGAGATCGATGAGTACGTCGGTTCACTGGCACGTCGGATCGGTGAGCTGAGGCCCGAAGTCGTCTTCGCCGTCAAGGAGGCGGTGAACACGGTTCCGAGCGGAGTGACGCGAGGAGGCCTCGCAACGGAGAATGCGCTTCTCGGTCCGTTGTTCACCGCCGACGCGGCAGAGCTTGCTCACCGGCTCCTCGACGCCGGCATGCAGACCCGTGCCGGCGAACTCCGCCTCGAGGCACTGATCAGCGGGATCTGACGGCTTGGGCGCCGGCTTCTCCATGCGAGACCGGCGCCCAGCAGTCACCGTTCACAGCTCAATGGCCGGGGATGTCGACCGAGCTGACGTTCACCTCGAGCGGGACGACGTCGGTTCGCACCCATGTCTCGTACACGTCGAAGCGTTCTTCGTTCTTCGTCCAGGACGTGGATTGCACGCAGATGACCGGCTCGCCGCGCACGACTTCCAGAGCTTCAGCGACTTCAGCAGTCGCGGCCCGCGCACGGATCGTGCGGTGCGCGCCGCGGAGTGGGTAGCCGGCACGCGTCAGCAGCTCGGAGAGGGACCCAGTTCCGTTGAGCACGGCTTCGGAATCGCCGACGATCGGGGCGACGCTTGGCGGACTGTAGTTGACGCTGTACACGGCAGGGACACCGTCCAGGTGGCGAAGGCGGACGAGTTCGAATCCCTCGACTCCGACCGCGACTTCGAGCAAGGCGGCGACGAAGTCCGGCAGCTTCGCTCTCCCCGATCGCAGGACGGTGGTGGTCACGGCGCGGTTCTGTCGTCCGACCGCGTTCTCAAGGAACCCTTCGGTGTTCTGGATCATCCATCCACGGTCGGACGACGGCCGCGACGCGAAGACACCTCGATTCGGGACACGCTGGGCTAGTCCTCGACTCTCAAGGAGCTGCAGGGCCTGCCGGACGGTCGCGCGGGCGATTCCGTACTCAGCGGAGAGGTCCAGTTCGCTCGGCAGACGGTCCCCCACAGCGATCGCCCCGGTCTCCACGCGGACCTGGAGCACATCAGCGAGCTGTTCGTAGTACGGCACAGGCGACTGCCGGTCAATGGCCTGTTGCTCGCTCATCCTGGCTCTCCTCGCATCGCACCCGGGGCGGCATGACACCACCACGTAGACGGTATGACCATCTCATACGGACAACCCGTACAGCCACCGCACGGTGCTCCGCTCCCGACCGATCTCAGCTATTGGACTGCAGGTTGCGAGGATCGCGCCGCCGTCTTCTCGAAGTACCCCATCGCCACCTTCGCAGCGTCATGCTGCTGCGAGATCTGCGTTTCGGTTCGCAGCGGGGCGAGTTCGTCGCCGTTCGTCGACCAGACCGGGAACGCCCCTTGCAGCGCAGCAAGCGCCTGCATCGCCGCCCCCTTGGCGACGTACTCCTCGGGATCGGGGACGACAACAGGTACGTCGACCATCTGCGTCAGGATGTGCTGAACCGCCTCACTTTGCGCAGCACCACCGATGAGGACGACGCGTTCCGTGACGATGCCGCACCGCTCCAACGCTTCAAGCATCTCGACCTGGCTCGCAAGGGTTCCTTCGATGATGGCCCGCGCGAAGTTCGGACGGTTGAAGTTGGTCAGGGACGCTTGATGCAGTGAGGCTCTCGCGTGGGGCAGATCCGGAGTCCGCTCTCCTTCGAAGTACGGCAACAGGGTCAGACCGTTCGCACCTGCCGGGGCAGAGAGCGCAAGGTCCGAGAGTTCGTCGAACGAGCAGCCGAGCAGTGCGGCGCCGAGTTCGAAGTTCCGGCCGGCGTTCAGGGTCGCAACGAGCGGTTGGAACTTGCCAGTGGCGTCCGCGTAGTTGCAGACGTATCCGGCGTAGTCGTGGATCGGCGTTTCGGACTGCGTGTAGACGACCCCGGAGGTTCCGAGAGAGAGCACGGTGTCGCCGGCGCTGACGTCGAGCGCGAGGGCTGCGGCTCCGTTGTCACCGCTGCCAGCGCCCACGACGATTCCTGCGGGGATGCCGGGGATACCTCCACCGGTCACACCGGCGCGGTCGAGCGGTCCGAGGATCTTCGGAAGGGTCACGGTCTTGCCGAACGCATGCTCGACGAGGTCCATGCAGTACTCACCGGTCTCCGGCGACCAGTACGCGGTTGCCGCGGCGTCCGATCGGTCGGTGACGAGAGCATCCAGGCCGCCGTGCCGGCTTCCGTACCCCAGGAGGCGCCAGGTGAGCCAGTCGGGGACGATCGCCACCGCGGCAGTTCGCTCGGCTGCCGCCGGGTCCGTGTCTCGCAGCCAGCGGAGCTTCACGACGGTGTCCGAGAGCGTGAGCGGCAGGCCCGTTCGGCGGATCCACGTGTCTCGACCGAGTTCCTCGTTCAGGCTGACCATCTGGCCGTGGGAACCGGTGTCGTTCCAGAGCGGTGAATCGCAGACGACCTCGCCGTCCTCGTCGAGGAAGACCGGAGTGTGCTGTTGACCGCTCACCGCGATCGCTTGCACGTCTTCGAGTCCGCCTGCACGCTCAACCGCTGTGAGCAGCGCCTGCCACCACCGACCCGGGTGGACGATCGTGCCGGACGGGTGTGACGCCTTCCCTTCCCGCACACGGTTGCCGGTCGCGGCGTCTCGAACAGTGACCTTGCACATCTGCGTGGATGAGTCGATTCCTGCGATCAGCATCGTCGACCTCCTTTGGGTTACGGAAGTTGTCTCAGACGGTTCGAACAGCCTCATGCGGGGAGACCCTTGAGGTAGTCCCACTGGGGCTGGATCGTTGCTCGCCATTGAGCGAGTGCCTCGCGTCGAGCCGTGTCGACGTCCACATCTTCCGGATCGCTGTCCTGCCAACTGAGCCGCTGGTCGGAGGCGAGGGCTTGCGCGCCGCGGGAGACGACCTCCGGGAATCGGGAGGCTGTGAGCGGTGTGCCGAGGAGGTCCGCCTTCAGCTGCTGCCAGAGCGGGTTCCCGCCTGCGGGCCCGATCACCTTCACGCGGCTCGCCGTGACTGGGAAGAGGTCGAGCACGTCGGAGAACTGCAGTGCCATCCCGAGGAAGCAGCCCAGGATGAGTTCGTTGGCGGTCGTGTCGGTCTGCAGCCCGGCGATCGCGCCGCGTGTTCGAGCGTTCTTCGTCGGCGGGGGGCTCCCGCGGAACTGCGGGAGGATCACGGGCACGCGGTCGAGCGCCACGTCGCCGGCGACGTACTCCTGGTGGATGCCGGAGATGCTGTCAGCAAGTTCCGATGCGGAACGACCGAGCAGTCCCTGCAACGTCGCGAACGCCGAGCCACCAGTCGGGATCGAGGCGAACAGCGTGTAGTCGGACCCGGTGCAAGAGATTCCGTTCGCGAGCTTCGCGCGTCCTGCTGCCGGACCGAGAGTCGGTGCGTCGGTCAGGAACAGCAAGCCCTCGGTCGTCCCGGTCGAATTCAGCAGCTCGTTGTGTTCAAGGTCGGCGCCGACGGCACCGACCATGTGATCGTGGCCGGCGACGTGGACCATGACAGAGGTGTCCAGTCTGAGCTCCGCGGCCCGAACGGGCGAGAGCGTCGTGCCTTCGGAAGCGGTGCGGAGGTCGGGGAACCGGCTGACGTCCAGATCGAAGAAGTCGCACATCTCGGCCGACCACGTCCTGGCCGCGAGATCGAGCGCCATCGTCCTGCTGGCGAGGGAGAACTCCGACCATCGTTCGCCGGTCAGTTCGGCCGCTACGAACTCCGCCACGTTCAACCACTGCGCATCAGCAGCCCCCGAGCCAGCGTTGTCCACGGCCCACGCCACTTTCGAGATGCCGTAGTTCGGGTTCACCGGGAGTCCAGTGATCGCGTACACGCGATCGCGGCTGAAGACATCGAAGTCCTCGAGCCAGTCCGCTCCACGGTGGTCGTGCCAGAGGATCATCGGCGATGCCAACGACCCATCGGGGCGGACCAGCCCGCCGGACTCTCCCACACCGGCGATCGCGATGCGACGCACCGAACGTCGTGCCGCATCGTCGAGGCCGCGGACGAAGTCGGCGATCTGCTGCAGCAGCGCCTCCACCTGGTAGACCTCTCCCCAAGCGTCCCGGGTCGTCGGCGTCGGGTGCTTCGTCGAGACGACGACGCCGCCCACGTCGTCGAACAGGCACAGCTTGATGCTGGTCGTGCCGATGTCGACCGTGATGGTAGGGAGCACGGGGTGAGGTCCTTCGGTTCGGCGCTGAACGCGGTGACAGGTCAGGCGACGGATGGGTTCAGCGTGCGGATACGCTTCTCGACTACGTGGGTGATGGCGGCGACCGCGTCCGTGGAGACTCGGATGAGCGACGCCTCCTTCGGGTTGGCGTTGTAGGCCTCGCCGAACGAGCGGATCATCGCGTTCCGGAGATCGCTGGCAACGTTGACCTTCACGACGTTGTACTCGTGTAGCTGCGCGAGCTGCTCATCGGGCAGTCCGGAACCGCCGTGGATGACGAGCGGGACCGGGCTGGCGTCGCGGACGGCGGCGAGCAGCTCGAAGTCGATCGCGGCGTTCGGGACGTACCCGTGCTGGTTCCCGACCGATACCGCGAGCATGTCGCACCCGGTCGCGGCGACGAACTCGGCGGCCTGCTGGGGGTCGGTGTGTGCCGCGAACTCGGGAGCGACGTCGTCCTCCTTGCCGCCGATGCTGCCGAGCTCTGCTTCGAGAGCGAGCGACGACGGCGTCAGCTCTCGTGCGATCTTCGAGACGCGCACGTTCTCGTCGTAGTCGTACTCGGAGTAGTCGATCATGATCGAGGTGAAGTCCGCCGCAAGCGCATCCCTCACAGCATCGAGCGACTTCCCGTGGTCGAGGTGCAGCGCCACCGGGACGTCGCACTCTGCCAACCGGCGGCTGACCATGTCGTAGATGTACTCGAACCCTGACAGCGCCGCGTTGGTCGGAGCGACCTGGATGAACGTCGGAACGCCGACCTTCTCGATCGCTGCGACGATCCCCATCGTCGTTTCGATGTTCGTGGTGTTGAACGCGCCGGCGACGAGCCCGCGTGAAGTGCACTCGTTGATGACGTCGATACCGCTGACAAGAGGCAAGAGGGTTCCTTTCGGCCTGCACCGACGGCGTCGCGACGTGCAAGTCGCCGTGTTTTCGGAGCGCTTCGGTGGTCTCGGCGGCTTCCAAGGGGCGCACGCGGCGGCGCGGATGATTGCGTCATCGCGTCGCTGCGACGGAGATCCGTCTCGGCCGAACCGCCTGGGTTCCCGTCCATGGTAGGCAGGTTGGTACAGATTGTCTAGTCCATATGTACAGTCCAGCGAATTGTCCACATCGGGCTGTTGCGGTCCCGCTCATGGGACAGAATGACGCTCGTGAAGCGCGCGCACCGGGGTCCGATCGTCTGCGGGGTCGACATCGGCAGTACCAACACGAAGGTCGTCGGTCTGGGTGCTGACAGTCGAGTCGTCAGCCGAGCCCAGCGACAGACCCCGCGCGACGACACCGATCTGTCCATCGACGCGCAGCAATTGCTTCGGCTCATCGAGGACATGCTCCTCGAGGTCTGCGGGACAGAGTTCGCCGTTCATGCGGTCTGCGCCGTCGGTGTCGGCGAGGACGGCATCCCCGTCGACGCACAACTGCGCCCAACGGCGTCGGCGCTCGCCTGGTTCGATCCACGACGAGCCAGGCTGTTCACCGCCGTCGCCCCGCAGCTCGCTGCAGCTGACGGAGTCGGCGTCGGCGACGATGCCGCAAGAACGCTCGTCGGTTGGCTCTGGGCCCGTGAGCAAGGACAGCTCGAATCCGCAGCAGGCTGGGTATCACTCACTGACTACGCAGCCAGCGCTTGGTCCGGTACCGCCTTCATGAGCGACTCGATCGCGGCGCGGACCGCAGCCTGGGACGGAAGAACTCGCTCATGGGTGCTGGCGCGAGTGGAGAGCACGCTGCGGGATCCGACGCTCCTGCCGAAGGTCCTCACCGCAGGTGAGGCCGTCGGACCGATCCTGTCGAGGCGCTTGGACGCGGCCGGAGTGCTTGCCCCAGGCGCACTCGCGATCGCTGGCGGCCACGACCATCCGATCGGCGGGTGGGCAGTGGACCGGCTAGACCAAGGAGCAGTACTCGACTCCATGGGAACCGCGGAAGTCGTCGTGGCGCAGGCGCCGGAGCAGGTGAACCGAACCACAGGAGTCGACGTCGCGCCCGGGATCCGGAACACCGGCACCTCACTCCTGTCGGTCGAGGAGTTCACCCGGAACGTCGAATGGGCGTCGCTCGACCCAGAGGTTGCGTCGGAACTGCGACTCATTGCGAGCGGTCGAAGGAAGCCGGACGGGTACGTGGACTCGGACGTGTTCGTCGCGGGCGATCGCGGCGGAGGCCGACCGAAGTACTCTGTCGGAGCTCCCGCGAAGGCGACATCGAGGGCGGCGGCGGTACTCGGCGCCCTCGCGCGGGTCGGCGCCGATGCGATCGACGAAGTCACCGCGCTGATGCCCGCACCAGGGCACGTGTACGTGGCCGGTGGATGGTCACGTGCGCCCGGCTGGCTCGCGATCAAGGAACAGGTCAGCGGACGGCGGATGCAGATCGTGCACGAGCCGGAAGTCGCAGCCGTCGGCGCAGCGATGCTCGCGGCGGCCGCGCTGGACTGGGTAGTCGACGCCGATACCGTGATGCGCGCCGACACCAGCCACGAGAGCGCCCGGTGATGCCCCGTCCCTAGGGCAGGTCACCGTGCCTGTCCGCAGCCGCGATCCGGAGGTTGCGGGGATCTTCCTCGCTTCGGAGCGCGAGACACAGCAGCGCCCCGACGACGTACATCGCCACGAATGTGCCGATGAGGATGGGAACGTTTGCTGCTCCGCCGAGGACACCGACAAGGACCGGGCCGATGAACGCCGAGAGGCCTGCCGCGAGCGTGTACACAGCGAGCGCGCTCCCGCGATCTTCCGCCGGGACGAACGAGGGGACCAAGGCCGTGAGAGGTACGAAGCCGGCCAGACCGATTCCGAGAATCGCCCAGCACAGGACGGTGAGCCAGAAGTTCGGGCCAACCAGCACCGGCACGATGTACAGCGAGGCGGCCCCGACCGCGCTCATGACACACCCGAACCAAAGCACTGTGCGTTGCCACCCAAACCGGTCGCCGAGGACTCCGAAGAAGAGGTTGGCGAAGATGTTCGCCGTGTAGACGATCGTCACGATCTGCAGGTACTGAGACTGCGTGAAACCGATCTGTTCAGTGAAGAAGAACGGCGCGACGACGAAGAGCGCGAAGTTCGGCGCCGTGTTGATGAGCCGTACGAGTGCTCCGACACTGACCCGTGGCTGACGCCAGATGATCGTGAGTCCCTTGGCAAGCTCAGCGATCGCGCTGTCGCCGTTGCGCGCGGGTCCGGCGTGCTGTCGGTCTCGGACGCCGAGGATGGCGGTGAGTGCCCCGAGGACCACGAGGCCCGTCGCAAGCCAGAAGGTGCCGACTTCACCGATGACCGGAATCGTCCAACTGGCCAGCAGCGATCCGAGCGTTGGCAGTCCAGCTCCGAATACGAACCAGAACCAGCCCACGGAGCTTCCGCGCTGCTCCGGTCGGGTCGCGGTGTTGATCCACACCAGGAACGCGTAGGCAAAGAACGGGTACCCGATGCCGCGAATCGAGTACGCGACGACGGCTACCCAGCGCACGTCAGCACCGACGCCGACGGTCAGGAACAGCGCCTCGAAGACGACCCAAGTCGCGGCGCCGATGATCATCACCTTGCGGGGGCCCAGGACAGAGGAGAGGGTGCCAGAAAGCCACGATCCGACGGTGACGAAGATGCCGTAGGCGCTGATCGTCACCGCGGCAGCGGACTCGCTGAAGCCTTCTGTGTCCACGAGAAACGGCGACAGGTAGTTCGACTCGACTCCGTCCCCGATCATGAACAGCAGGACGCCGAGGAACCCGAGCGCGAGTGGGGCGGGCAGGCCGAGCCGGTCGAGCAGCCCTCGACCCGTCGGCACTGCGGCGCTGGCGGTCATGGACTCGTTGGTCATCGCGCGTTCTCCTTCGAACGGATGTGGGGTGGGGGCCGCGCCGGACACCACGGAGGCGCGGCCCCCGACGAGTCACGGTTGATCGGACTCGCCAGTATTGAGAGCTAGAACCACTTCTCCGCACGGTGGTCCGCCTGGATGCGACGGATGGTGTTCGAGCGGGACCGCAGGACGAGCGAGTCGGTGTGGATGACGCCGCGC
>NZ_RKQO01000010.1:0-172523 GCF_003814955.1 Curtobacterium sp. PhB137
CCCCGCCCCCCGCCCCCCCCCCCCCCCCCGCCCCCCGCGCCCCCCCCCCCCGGCCCCCGGCGCCCCCCCCCCCCCCCCCGCCCCCCCCGGGCCCCCCCCCCCCCCCCCCCCCCCCCCCCGCCCCCCCCCCCCCCCGGGAACGCGAAACGGGGCCGGCCCGAAGGCCGGCCCCGTCACGAGGGAGGAGTGTGGAGGGCTGCTACTGCCCCTGGTCGTTCCGCTTGTCCCAGCGGTCGTTCATGCGGTCCATGAAGGACCCGCCGCCACCGCCGCCGTTGGCCGGGCGAGCCGAACCACCGGACGCCGGAGCACCCGGCCGAGCGGGCTTCGCCTTCGGGGCACGCATGCCCGGGCGCAACGCGAAGAGCACACCGGCGAGCATCACGACGAAGCCGAGGATGCCCAGCAGCGGGGCCTTGATCACGAGACCGACGATCACGATCGCGACGCCGGCGAGTGCACCGAGCACTCCGAGCGTGATGGCTGTGTACGTCGGACGACCCTGTCGACGTGTGACACGCGCCACGAAATCGGAATCGTTCTGGTAGAGGCTGCGCTCCATCTCTTCGAGAAGGCGCTGCTCCTGTTCCGAGAGCGGCATCTTGGTTCCCTCTGTTCCTGGGATCGACGCGGGGTTGAACAACCGGGCTGGAAAACACTCGGTTGAGTGGACCGATTCTATGTCCCAACCGCTCCACTAGGGTAGGGACTGTGGCTGAGAGTACGCGATTAGTGGACCTCGTATCGGCGCGTATCGACCGGGCACTCGACGAGCAGCGTGAACGGCTCCTCGCGATCAGCCCCGATCTCGCCCCGTTCGACCTGTACGCCCGAGATCTGCTGTCCGGCGGCAAGCGCTTCCGGGCGCTGTTCTGCTACTGGGGATGGCAGTCGGTGGCGGGCCGTTCGGGCTCGTTCGACCCGCTCGCCGAGGGCTCCCGCCAGACCACGGCCGAGGCGATCGTCACGGTCGCCGCGGCGCTCGAGGTCTTCCACGCAGCGGCGCTCGTGCACGACGACATCATGGACCGCTCGGACACCCGCCGTGGGCGTCCCGCAGCACACCGCCGGTTCGAGTCCCTCCACCAGGAGTCCGGCTTCGTCGGCGACCGCGGGCAGTACGGCACGAACTCGGCACTGCTGCTCGGTGACCTGCTGCTGTCCCTCAGCGACTCGGTGTTCGACGAGGGCCTCGCGCTCCTCGACCCGGTACGAGCCCGCATCGTGCGCCAGGAGTTCCACGCGATGCGCCTCGACGTCACCGCGGGCCAGTACCTCGACGTGCACGAAGAGACCGCCTGGCCCGTCATCGACGAGTCCGAGCACCTGCTCCGCGCCCAGCGCGTCATCGTCTTCAAGTCCGCGAAGTACTCGATCGAGGCCCCGCTCGTCATCGGCGCGCTGGTCGCCGGCGCGAGCGACTCCCAGCTCGAGGGCCTCCGCGCCTTCGGGCTCCCCCTCGGCGTCGCCTACCAGCTGCGCGACGACATGCTCGGCGTGTTCGGGGACCCCGAGGTCACCGGCAAGCCCGCCGGCGACGACCTGCGCGAGGGCAAGCGGACCGTGCTCATCGCCTCGGCGCGCAAGGCCCTGGCCAGTGGCCCGCGGCAGCTGCTCGACGAGCTCCTCGGCGACCCCGACCTCGACGAGGAGCAGGTGCAGATGCTCCGCGCCACCCTCACCGAGTCCGGTGCGGTCGCCGCGGTCGAGCGTTCCATCGACCGGCACGTGCAGCGTGCGAAGGCGGCGCTCGACGCGTCGCCGCTGACGCCGTCGGCACGGGAGCAGCTCGCGTCGCTGGCCGACACGGTCAGCCGCCGGTCGTCGTAGACGCGACACCAGGACAGACGGGAGGCCCGGTGCCAGCTGGCACCGGGCCTCCCGTCTGCTCGGAACGCGTCTAGAGCAGCGACTGGGCCACGCGACGCACCTCGGCCTTGCGACCGGCGCGCAGCGCCGCGATGGGCGAGACGCCCATCGAGTCGTCGACGGTCAGCATCCAGCGGACGGCCTCGTCGTCGGTGAAGCCGTTGTCGCTGAGCACGGTCAGGGTGCCGCGCAGCTCCGGCATGGGCTCACGGTCCTCGAGGAACTCGCTCGGCACGCGCAGGACACCACCGACGCGGGCCGCCAGCAGGGTCTTCTCCTCGAACAGGCGGTGGATCCGGCCGGGGCTGGTGCTGAACAGGTCCACCAGTTCGGGGACGGTCAGCCAGCGCTCGGAGAGGGAGAGGTCGTCGACGGGTGCAGCACTCACACGCCCATGGTGCCAGAGCGGGGCACCGAGTGAGTACGCACCGTTCGTCACATTCGTCACACGCACCACATCCGGCTCTCTGGTTGACTTGGGAATCACACCATGCCAGCGTTGTGCCACCTGTGAGTGCGCGCATGCACGCGCACGGGACAGTCGAGATCAGGAGAAACCGTGGACAACGCTGCAGACGAAGCCGCCCGGCGCGCACGATCCGCCCGGTTCGCGACCATGCCCATCGTCCTCGCGGGCACGATCGCGGTGACCGCCGGCCTGACCGGCCCCATCGCGCACGCCGAACCGCGACACGACGACGCGGACTCGAACCACAAGCGCCACGTCGACCAGGACCGGGGCGTCGGCAACCGTCCGGTCTTCGGCACCGCGGTCGCACGTCCGTCGCAGACCGTCGTCACGACGGTCGCCGCGACGACGAAGGCAACCGCCCCCACGACCTACACCGTCCGTCAGGGCGACACGGTCTCGGGCATCGCCGCCCGCTTCGGCCTGTCGGCGCAGGAAGTCCTGGTGCGCAACGGCCTCGGCTGGAACACGATCATCCACCCCGGACAGACGCTGCACCTGGCGTCGACGCCCGCGGTGACCACGGCGCGCACGACCACGAGCGCCGGATCGACGTCCGGGTCCGGGTCGGGGTCGAGCACCTCGAGCTACCACGTGAAGTCGGGCGACACCGTGTCCGGCATCGCGTCGCGGGTCGGCGTGTCGACCACGGCGCTCCTCAGCGCCAACAAGCTCTCGCAGCGCAGCGTGATCTACCCCGGTCAGACGCTCCGGGTGCCGCACGGCTCGTCCGGTGGCGGCTCGGTGTCCACGGCCGCAGCGTCGTCGGGTTCGTCGGGTTCGTCGAAGTCGAGTGTGAAGATCTCCTCGGGCGACACGATCGGCTCGATCGCTGCGTCCCACCACGTCTCCGTCGCCTCGCTGCTGTCGGCGAACGGCCTGACCTACACGAGCACGATCTACGCGGGCAAGGCCCTCGTCATCCCGTCGTCGAGCACTGCTGCGACGACCGCCGCGGCGCCGTCGCGTGCCGCGGTGAGCGCCGCCGTCGGACTGAGTGCCGAGCAGCGCCAGAACGCGGCCACCATCGTCGCCGTCGGCCGCTCCCTCGGGGTGTCCGACCGCGGCATCGTGGTGGCCCTGGCCGCCGCGATGCAGGAGTCGAGCCTGCGCAACCTGCCCCACGGCGACCGCGACTCGGTCGGCCTGTTCCAGCAGCGGCCGAGCCAGGGCTGGGGCAGCGCGGCGAAGCTGCAGGACCCCGCGTACGCGACGAAGTTGTTCTTCGGCGGTCGCAGCAACCCGAACGTCGGCAAGACCCGCGGGCTGCTCGACGTACCCGGGTGGTCGTCGATGAGCATCACCGACGCCGCCCAGGCCGTGCAGCTCTCCGCCTACCCCAAGGCCTACGCCAACTGGGCGAGCGCCGCCCAGGGCTGGCTGGCCACCCTCTGAGTCTCATCCGGAAGATCGAGATTGGGTCACGACCGGTGCGCCGGTGCGGTGTCGTGCAGTCTCGATTCGTAGAATGCCGCCGATGACCACCAACGCCGCCACGGATCCGATGATCGGTCGCATGATCGATCAGCGGTACCGCGTCCGCTCCCGCATCGCGCGCGGGGGCATGGCGACCGTGTACCTCGCGACCGACGTCCGCCTCGAGCGACGCGTCGCGATCAAGATCATGCACGGGCACCTGGCCGACGACCAGGCCTTCCGTGAGCGCTTCATCCAAGAGGCGAGGTCCGCCGCGCGGCTGTCCCACCCGAACCTGGTCGGCGTCTACGACCAGGGCGCCGAGGACGACACCGCGTACATCGTCATGGAGTACATCCCGGGCATCACGCTGCGGGACCTGCTGCAGGAGCACCACGCCCTGACGCCCGAGCAGGCGACCGACATCCTGCGCGCGGTGTTGGCGGGCCTCGCGTCGGCTCACCGCGCCGGCATCGTGCACCGTGACCTGAAGCCCGAGAACGTCCTGCTCGCCGACGACGGCCGCATCAAGCTCGGCGACTTCGGCCTGGCCCGGGCGACGACGGCGAACACCGCGACCGGGGCCGCCCTGCTCGGCACGATCGCGTACCTCTCCCCCGAGCTCGTGACCCGTGGCGCTGCCGACTCGCGCAGCGACATCTACGCGCTCGGCATCATGCTCTACGAGATGCTCACCGGCGAACAGCCCTACAAGGGCGAGCAGCCGATGCAGATCGCCTACCAGCACGCGAACGACACGGTGCCCGTCCCGAGCGCCGCGGTGTCCGGCGTCCCGCCCGAGCTCGACGAACTCGTCGCCTGGTCGACCGCCCGCGACCCCGAGGACCGCCCGCGCGACGCCCGCGAGATGCTCGACCACATGGCGGGCAACCAGCAGCGCGCCACGGGCCAGTACCGGACCGCCGTGCTGCGGCCCGAGAACGCGACCGCGATCCTGCCGTCCGGCGGCGGGACCGCTGCCGGTGTCGGCGCTGCTGCCGCTGGTGCCCGCGCTGCTGCCGCCGACGCTCCGGCTGCCACCGATGCCACGGCGATCATCGACAGCCCCGACCGCGGGCGTCCCACGACCCGGAACCGCAACACCGGTCCGGGCCCGCGCCGCACGGGCGCGCAGCCCGGGGTGCTCTCGCCCGCGGGACAGCGCCTGGCCGACCTCTCCGCGAAGCGTCGCAAGCGCGGCTGGATCGCACTGTCGGTCTTCGTCGTGCTCCTGCTCATCGGCGCGGGCTTCGGCTGGTACTTCGGGCCGGGGCCGGGTGGCAACGTGCGCATCCCCGAAGTGACGGGCAAGTCGGTCTCGCAGGCCCGGCAGCTGCTCGAAGCCCAGGGCCTGCACGCGGCGTCGAAGACCGGAACCCGGTTCGACGCCGTCGTCGCGAAGGGACAGGTGTCCATCACCAAGCCGGCCGCGAAGCGCGAGGTCCAGAAGGGCACGTCGGTGCAGCTCGTCGTGTCGAACGGGCCGAAGATGATCGCGCTGCCGACGATCGTCGGGCAGCCGATCTCCACCGTCACCGCCGCGCTCGACGACGACTTCGAGCTGCAGGACAACCGGTACGAGTTCTCGGCGGACGCCGCGAAGGACACCGTCATCGCGGCGACCGGCCGCGCGTCCGGCGGCAAGGCGCTCGACCTGACGTCGGTCAAGGCCTACGGCGAGACCGGCCCGGTCACGCTCACGGTGTCCCTCGGCGCCGTGCCGGACGTCGTCGGGAAGACCGTCGACCAGGCCTCCGCGGAGCTCGACGCGGTCGGCCTCATCCTCGGCGCCCGCACCGAGGAGTTCAGCGAGGACGTCCCCTCCGGGCAGATCGTCTCCGCCGAGGTGCAGGACTCCCCCGCCGTGCGCGGCACCGCGATCGACGTCGTCGTGTCGAAGGGTCCGACGCCGATCACCCTGCCCGAGGACGGCGTCGTCGGCTCGACCATCAACGAGGCCACCGCGACCCTCGAGGGCCTCGGGCTCAAGGTCTCCGTGCCCGACTGCACGAACATCCTGTGCGGGTTCTACGACTGGAAGTCGTCGCTGCCGGTGACCGGCACCGACCCGGGCGCCGGAGCCACGGTGTACCGCGGCGACACGGTGACGCTCTCCTACGACCAGTAGCGGTCGGGCAGTCCGGTCCGGTCCGGGCCGGTCTGGTCCGGTCCGCCGAAGCGACACCTGTCCGCTCGGCGTCGCCGACGGTCCCGCGAAAGCGACAGTGTGCCGCCGAACATCGGCGGCACACTGTCGCTTTCGCGGACGGGCGCGGGAAACGCGTCGCGGGGCGCGGGGTGGACGCAACCGGCACGGCGGACGGGAGGCGCGGGGCAGGGCCGCCACGGGCCTCCCGTACGACACGCGGAAGCGACAGAACCCCGCGAACAGTTCGCGGGGTGCTGTCGCTCTGGCGGCACTGACCCGACCGCTGCGCGCTACGCGCGCACGTGCGGGTGCGCGCCGAGCTCCTCGGCCACGAGGAACGCGAGCTCGAGCGACTGCATGTGGTTCAGCCGCGGGTCGCACAGCGACTCGTAGCGGGTGGCGAGGGTGGCCTCGTCGATGTGCTCCGACCCGCCGAGGCACTCCGTGACGTCGTCACCGGTGAGCTCGACGTGCATGCCACCCGGGTAGGTGCCGACCTGGCGGTGCGCCTCGAAGAAGCCGAGGACCTCGTCCACGACGTCGTCGAACCGACGGGTCTTGTAGCCCGTGGGCGTGGTCAGGCCGTTGCCGTGCATCGGGTCGGTGACCCACAGCGGATTGGCGTCCATGCCCTTGATCGCCTCGAGCAGCTTGGGCAGCTCGTCGCGGATCTTGCCGGCACCCATGCGCGTGATGAACGTCAGGCGGCCGGGTTCGCGGTTCGGGTCGAGCTTGTCGACCAGGGCCTTCATGTCGTCGACGCTCGTGGTCGGGCCGAGCTTCACGCCGATCGGGTTCCGCACCCGCGACAGGAAGTCCACGTGGGCACCGTCGAGATCACGCGTGCGCTCCCCGATCCAGATGAAGTGGCCGGAGGTGTCGTACGCCAGACCAGACCGCGAGTCGATGCGGGTCATCGGGCGCTCGTAGTCCATGAGCAGACCCTCGTGCGACGCGTAGAACTCGACGTGCTTGAGCGCCTCGAAGTCGGCACCGCAGGCGTCCATGAAGCGGATCGCGCGGTCGATCTCCTTGGCGAGGTGCTCGTAGCGGGCGTTCGCCGGGTTCGACGCGAAGCCCTTGTTCCACGAGTGCACCTGACGCAGGTCGGCGAAGCCACCCTGCGTGAAGGCGCGGACGAGGTTCAGCGTCGACGCGGCCGTGTGGTACCCCTGCACCAGGCGGCGCGGGTCGGCCGTCCGGCTCTCCGGCGTGAAGTCGTAGCCGTTCACGATGTCGCCGCGGTAGGCGGGCAGCGTGACGTCGCCGCGGGTCTCGAAGTCGCTCGAGCGCGGCTTGGCGAACTGCCCGGCCATGCGGCCCATCTTGATGACGGGCATCGACGCACCGTAGGTCAGGACGACGGCCATCTGCAGGATCGTCTTGACGCGGTCGCGGATGGAGTCGGCGGTCGCGCCGGCGAAGGTCTCGGCGCAGTCACCGCCCTGCAGCAGGAACGCCTTGCCCTGTGCGGCGGCGGCGAGCCGCTCGCGGAGCTTGTCGACCTCGCCCGCGAAGACGAGGGGCGGCAGCGTGGCGATCTCGGCCGAGGCGGCCTCGGCCGCTGCGGCGTCGGGCCACGTGGGCTGCTGCTTGATGGGGAGGGTGCGCCAATAGTCGAGGCCCTCGATGACGTCCGGATCCTGCAGGGCGACGAAGTCGGTCGACTCGAACAAGGGCGTTACCTCGGTGTTCTGTGCGGGCGGCCCGCCTGGCCGCCGGAAGGCGGCAGAACGGGCGTCCTGGCGGAGTGCCGGGACCATCAGAGCCTAACGTGCGGGCGACGACTTCCGTTCCCGCATGACTGCCTCGCGTGCGGAGCTCGCGCGTTCCTTGACGCTCGTCGCGTAGACGTCGACGTACTCCTGACGGCTCAGCCCCGCGAGCTCGTGCATGACCTCGTCGGTGACGCTGCGCAGGATGAACCGGTCGGTCTCGAATCCCTGGAAGCGCGAGAAGTCGAGCGGCTTGCCGAACACCACGCCGACGCGCTTGATCTTCGGGAAGCGCTGCCCGATCTGCTGCACCTCACGCGTGCCGACCATGGCGACGGGGACGACGAGCACCCGGCCCTCGAGGATCATCCGCGCGATGCCGGTGCGACCGCGGTAGAGCTTGCCGTCGGGGCTGCGGGTGCCCTCCGGGTAGATGCCGAGCTGCTCGCCGCGCGCCAGGACCTGCAGGCCGGTGCGGAGCGACGCCTCGG
Organism: Curtobacterium sp. PhB137; assembly: GCF_003814955.1. NCBI lineage: Bacteria > Bacillati > Actinomycetota > Actinomycetes > Micrococcales > Microbacteriaceae > Curtobacterium > Curtobacterium sp. PhB137. The sequence goes on from NZ_RKQO01000010.1 coordinate 8,110, forward strand.
ACGCCTTACCACCGGAGCGGTCGATCGGCAGCTGGCCGATGGCGTTGAAGAACGTCTTCGTCGCCCAGCCCTTGAGTCCCCGCCCGGTGAAGTAGTCGCTCTTCGCCAGGAAGGACAGCCGCCGGTCGAGCACGGCCGGCAGGATCACCGAGTCGATGAAGGAGATGTGGTTGGACGCGAAGATGACCGGGCCCTTGGCGGGGACGTTCTCACGGCCGACCACCCACGGGCGGAACAGGGTGAGGATGAGCGGGCCGAGCAGGAAGTTCTTCAGCAGCCAGTAGGTCATCGACGACTCCAGGTGGTGGGGTGGGCCTGAGCGACCCTACGCCGTGCGGGCCGGTACGCGGTTACGCCGTGCGGGCGTGGATGCGGGCCAGGTCGGCGGCGCCGACGACTCCGGCGTCGTTCACCAGCTCGGCGATCACGAAGTCCGGCTCGGGGTGGTAGCCACGCGCCGGCAGGTTGTTGAGGTACGCCTGCTTGATCGGGTCGAGCAGCCGGTCCCCCGCGCTGGCGACCCCGCCGCCGAACACGAACAGCTGCGGGTCGAGCACCGCGGACAGCGAGGCGCAGGCCTCACCGAGGTGACGGCCGAGGCGACGGAGCGCCGCGAGGGCACCCGGGTCGTCGGCCAGGATCAGGTCGCCCACGATGTGTCCGTCGAGCTCGCCGCCGTTGGCTTCGCGCGCGTCGGCCAGCGCGGATCCGATGCCGCCGGCGTCGGCGACGTCGTTCGCCATCCGCTGCAGGGCACGGCCGGAACCGTACTGCTCGATGCAGCCACGCGCGCCGCAGCCGCAGGGCAGACCGTTCGGCACGATGCGCAGGTGGCCGATCTCGCCGCCGGTGCCGAACCCACCGCGGAACAGGCGGTCCTCGGTCACGATGGCGCCGCCCACACCGGTGCCGATGGTGAGCATCGTCATGTCGGAGACGAGCCGGCCGGCGCCGAAGCGGAACTCGGCCCACCCGGCGGCGTTCGCGTCGTTGTCGACCGTGATGTGCAGGTCGCCGAGGCGCTGCTGCAGCTTCTGGCGCAGGGGCTCGTTCCGCCACCGGATGTTCGGCGTGTAGTAGACGATCGACTGCGAGGCGTCGATGAAGCCCGGGGCCGCGACACCGACCGCGCCGACCTCGTGTCCTGAGCTGAGTCGCTCGACCATCGAGACGACGTCGTCGAGCATGGCGTTCGGGTCCGCAGCGTTGGTGGCCACGCGGTCCTCGGCGATGATCTCGCCGAGTTCCGTCACGACCGCTCCCGCGATCTTGGTGCCCCCGATGTCGATTCCGATGGCGTGCACGGTCCAAGAGCCTACCGGTTCACCGCGAACTCACGGAACGCCCGGTGACGCGTCCTATGCTGGCTGTGTCGCCTCGCAGGATGAGGCGCCTTCGAATCGAACCGGCAGACAAGGGAGTCACCGTGAACGATCAGCGACCCGAACGCGCCAGTCAGGTCCCGACCGGGAGGCGCGCCTCGCGTCCGACCAGCGGCCCCGTCGCTCCTGACCACGGCTCCGCAGCGCGGCTGCTCGGCGACCGCGCCCGGCTGACGCCGTCGCGTCCGATCCTGGCCCAGCGCCACGGCGACACGTGGACGACGATCACCGCCGGCGAGGTGTTGGCACGGGTCCGCGGCATCGCGAAGGGCTTCGTCGCCGCCGGCCTCGAGCCCGGCGCCCACGTCGCGATCCTGTCCCGCACGCGCCTGGAGTGGACCCTCGTCGACTTCGCGGTGTGGACGGCAGGACTGGTCTCCGTCCCCGTCTACGAGACGAGCTCCCCCGACCAGGTCCGGTGGATCCTCTCCGACTCCGAGGCCGTCGCGATCGTCGTCGAGCAGGAGGAGCACGCGCGTCGGGTCGCCTCGATCGCCACGGACCTGCCGCACCTCGGGCAGCACTGGACGATCGACGGCGGCGGACTCGACGACCTGACCCGGCTCGGCGAGGACGTCACCGACGACGAACTCGACGCGCGGACGGCGTCGGTGCACGGCCACGACGACGCGACGATCATCTACACCTCCGGGTCGACCGGACGCCCGAAGGGGTGCGTCCTGCGGCACGACAACTTCACCGCGACGGTCGAGAACGCCAGTGTCGCGATGCCCGAGGTCGTCGCGGACGGCGCCTCGACCCTGCTCTTCATCCCGATGGCCCACGTGTTCGCCCGCTTCATCGCGGCGATGTCCGTGTCCGCCGGGGTACTGGTCGGCCACGAGCCGGACACGAAGGACCTCATGCAGGCCGTGTCGTCGTTCAAGCCGTCCTTCTTGCTGGCGGTCCCCCGGGTGTTCGAGAAGATCTACAACGCCTCCGAGCAGAAGGCCGACCTCGGCGGCAAGGGGAAGATCTTCCGGGCCGCTGCGGACACCGCGGTCGCCCACTCCGAGGCCTTGGCCGCCGGTCGGGTCCCGCTCGTGCTCGGCCTGAAGTTCAAGCTGTTCGACAAGCTCGTCTACGCAAAGCTCCGGAACGCCCTCGGTGGCCGCACCGAGTACGCGGTCAGTGGTTCGGCGCCGCTCTCACCGCGGCTCTCGCACTTCTTCCGCTCGATCGGGGTGCTCATCCTCGAGGGCTACGGGCTCACCGAGACGACGGCCCCCGCGACCGTGAACCGTGCGGCGGACCTGCGCATCGGGACGGTCGGACCGGCACTCCCCGGGGTCGAGATCCGGATCGCCGACGACCAGGAGATCCTGATCCGCGGTGTCGACGTGTTCGACCGATACTGGCGGAACGACGAGGCCACCGAGCGGGCGTTCACCGACGACGGCTGGTTCCGCACGGGCGACCTCGGACGGCTCGACGACGACGGCATCCTGACGGTGACCGGACGCGCCAAGGAACTCATCGTCACCGCGAGCGGCAAGAACGTCGCACCGGCACCGCTCGAGGACGGCGTCCGCGAGCACCCGCTCATCGGGCAGGTCGTGGTCGTCGGCGAGGGCAAGCCCTTCATCGCCGCCCTCGTCACGCTCGACCGCGAGATGCTCCCGGGGTGGTGCGAGAGCCGCGGGATCACGCCGGCGCTCTCCGCGAGCGAGGCCGCGTACGACGAGCGTGTGCTCACCGCCGTGCAAGAGGCGATCGACACCGCGAACGGCCGGGTCTCACGAGCCGAGTCGGTCCGGTCGTTCACGATCCTGGACACAGAGCTGACGGAGGGCTCCGGACACCTGACGCCGAAGCTGACGATCAAGCGGTCGGTCATCCTGCGCGACTTCGCGGCCGACATCGACCACATCTACTCTGGGTCGAAGGTGCAGACGACCGCGACGCCCGTCATCGAGGAGCGTCGAGCGCGCCGCGCGTAGCGCGTAGCGCCTCGTCGTCTCGGCGTACCGGGCCGTTTCGGGCGTACCAGGTCGTTTCTTCCGACCAGGTACGCCCGATTCCGCCAGGTGCGCGCGGGGTGCGTGCGCGCGGGGTGCAGATGCGCGCGGGGCTCAGGCCTCCGGCGACTGCTCCGGCGCGGGGGCGTCGAGGACGGCGGTCGAACCGGTGGCGACCGTGGTGTCGGCCGGACGACGGTTGGTGCGGGTGCGGTGCGAGCTGAGCTCGTCAGTCTGACTGGTCATGCGGGAGTCCTGGGGGGATGGGATGGTCGTCGGTGGGAGGCCGACGCGGATACGGTACCTCTTCGTCAGGACAAAGCGACAATCCCCCGTGGGGGTGTCATGAGCAGGCACTCATGACCAGCGGATCAGTGGAACCACTCCTGCGCCCGGATGTCCCGCAGCGCCTGCCGTCGGACCTCTGGTTCGAGTGTCATCACGTAGACGGTGCCGTCCAGGTGGTCGACCTCGTGCTGCAGCGCCTCGGCCATCAGCCCGGTGCCCTCGAGCACCACCTCGGCGCCGTCGACGTCGACGCCACGGACCTTGGCGTACGGGTGCCGTCGGGTCGGGTAGCCGAGCCCCGGGACGGACAGACACCCTTCCTCCATGAGCTCGGGCTCCCCCGAGACCTCGACGACCTCGGGGTTCAGGACGTAGCCGACCTCGCCGTCGACGTTGTACGAGAACGCGCGGAGTCCGACACCGATCTGCGGCGCGGCCACACCGGCGCGGCCGGGCTCCTTGACGGTGTCGATCAGGTCCTGCACGAGGTCGCGGACCCCGCTCGACCCGAGTGCTGCCGGAGCGATCGGGTCCGCAGGCGAACGGAGGACGGGGTCGCCGAACAGGCGGATGGGACGGACGGTCAATTTACTGCAGCACCACCAGGAGGTCGCCGGCGTCCACCTGCTGGGTCGCCGGGATCGCGAGACGGCCGACGGTGCCCGCCACGGGCGCCGTGATGGCCGCTTCCATCTTCATCGCCTCGATGCTCGCCACGGCCGCTCCGGCCTCGACGACGTCACCGACGGCGACCTTGAGCGTCACCACACCGGAGAACGGCGCGGCGACGTGCTTCGGGTCGGACTTGTCGGCCTGCTCGGCGACCTTCGTCTCGACCTCGATCGACCGGTCGCGGACCGAGACCGGGCGGAGCTGCCCGTTCATCGTGGCCATGACCGTGCGGATGCCCTTGTCGTCGACCTCGCCGATCGCCTCGAGCCCGACGAACAGGTTGACGCCCTTGCCGAGCGGCACGACGTGCTCCTGCCCGGGGCGCAGCCCGTACAGGTAGTCGACGGTCGGCACCACGGACAGGTCGCCGTACTGCTCGCGCACCCGCTCGAACTGGGCCGTGGGCTGCGGGAACAGCAGCCGGTTCAACGCCTGCCGGCGCTCGGGCCCCGCGGCGTCGAGGTGCGCGCGCTCGGCGTCCGGCACCGGGGTGATCTCGAGGCGGACGTCGCGGCCCGCCAGGACCTTCGTCCGGAACGGCTCCGGCCAGCCACCCGGCAGGTCACCGAGCTCGCCGGCCATGAACCCGACGACGGAGTCCGGGATGTCGTACTTGTCCGGGTTCTGCTCGAAGTCGGCCGGGTCGGCGTTCACCGCGGCGAGCTGCAGCGCGAGGTCACCGACCACCTTCGACGACGGCGTGACCTTCGTCGGGCGTCCGAGGATCCGGTTCGCCTCGGCGTACCAGTCCTCGACCTGCTCGAACCGGTCGCCCAGGCCGAGCGCGATCGCCTGCTGGCGGAGGTTCGACAGCTGACCACCGGGGATCTCGTGCTTGTAGACCCGACCCGTCGGACCGGGCAGCCCGGACTCGAACGGGGCGTAGGCCCGACGGACCGCCTCCCAGTAGGGCTCGAGGTCGCCGACCGCGTCGAGGGACAGTCCGGTGTCGCGCTCCGTGTGGGCCAGGGCGGCGACCAGCGCGGACATGCTCGGCTGGCTCGTCGTGCCGGCCATCGGCGCCGAGGCGACGTCCACCGCGTCCGCACCGGCACGCGCGGCGGCGAGGAGCGTCGCGAGCTGCCCACCGGCGGTGTCGTGCGTGTGCACGTGCACGGGCTGGTCGAAGCGCTCGCGCAGCGCGCCGACGAGCTTCTCGGCGGCGCCGGCGCGGAGCAGGCCGGCCATGTCCTTGATGCCGATGACGTGCGCGCCGGCCTCGACCATCTGCTCCGCAAGGCGGAGGTAGTAGTCCAACGTGTACAGGTCCTCGGCAGGATCGAGGAGGTCGGCGGTGTAGCAGAGCGCCGCTTCGGCGACGGCCGTGCCGGTCGCGAGCACTGCCTCCAGGGCCGGTCGCAACTGGCTGACGTCGTTGAGCGCGTCGAACACGCGGAAGACGTCGACGCCCGTGGCGGCGGCCTCGGCGACGAACGCGTCCGTCACCTCGGTCGGGTACGGGGTGTAGCCGACCGTGTTGCGGCCGCGCAGCAGCATCTGGATCGGGATGTTCGGCATCGCCTCGCGCAGCGAGGCCAGGCGCTCCCACGGGTCCTCGCCGAGGAACCGGAGGGCGACGTCGTACGTCGCTCCGCCCCAGGCCTCGACGCTCAGCAGCTGCGGCGTGAGCCGCGCGACGTACGGTGCGACGGCGACGAGGTCCTTCGTGCGGACACGGGTGGCGAGCAGCGACTGGTGCGCGTCGCGCATCGTCGTCTCCGTCACGGCGAGCCGGGTCTGGGCGCGGAGTGCCTTCGCCCACTCGGCCGGACCCTGCGCCAGCAGCACGTCGCGCTGACCCTCGGGCACCGGGGCGCTGAGGTCGAGGGCGGGGAGCTTGGCGCTCGGGTCGGTGACCAGCGGCGACCGGTCACCGTTCGGCTTGTTCACCGTGACGTCGGCCAGCCAGTTCAGGACCTTGGTGCCGCGGTCCTTCGACACGTGGCCGCTGAACAGCTGCGGACGTTCCTCGATGAACTTCGTCGAGACATCGCCGCGGGCGAAGTCCGGGTCCTCGAGCACGGCCTGCAGGAACGGGATGTTCGTGCTCACGCCGCGGATGCGGAACTCGGCGAGGGCACGCTTCGCACGGGCGACGGCCGTCGGGAAGTCGCGTCCGCGGCACGTCATCTTGGCGAGCATCGAGTCGAAGTGCGGGCTGATCTGCGCACCGGTGGCGACCGTGCCGCCGTCCAGACGCACGCCGGCGCCGCCCGGGCTGCGGTACGTGGTGATGCGGCCGGTGTCCGGCCGGAAGCCCTGCGTGGGGTCTTCGGTCGTGATGCGGGTCTGCAGCGCGGCCCCGTGCACGGAGACGGTGTCCTGCGACAGGCCGAGGTCGGCGAGCGACTCGCCCGAGGCGATGCGCATCTGCGACTGCACCAGGTCGACGTCGGTGACCTCTTCGGTGACGGTGTGCTCGACCTGGATGCGCGGGTTCATCTCGATGAAGACGTGCTGACCCTCGCGCTCGCCCTCGGTGTCGAGCAGGAACTCGACGGTGCCGGCGTTCACGTAGCCGATCGAGCGGGCGAAGGCGACCGCGTCGCGGTGCAGGGCCCGGGCGACGGCGGGGTCGAGGTTCGGCGCCGGGGCGATCTCGACGACCTTCTGGTTGCGGCGCTGCACCGAGCAGTCCCGCTCGAACAGGTGGATCGTCCCCGCTTCGGTGCCCGTCGCGTCGGCGAGGATCTGCACCTCGATGTGCCGCGGCCGGATCACCGCCTGCTCGAGGAACATGGTCGGGTCGCCGAACGCACTGTCGGCCTCGCGCATCGCTGCTTCGAGCGCTGCACGGAGTTCGGGCTTGGTCTCGACCCGGCGCATGCCACGGCCGCCACCGCCGGCGACGGCCTTGGCGAACACCGGGAACCCGATGGCGTCGGAGCCGGCGATGAGCTCCTCGATGTCGCGACTCGCCGGGGTGCTCGCGAGGACCGGGACGCCGGCCGCGATCGCGTGCTCCTTCGCGGTCACCTTGTTGCCGGCCATCTCGAGCACGTGTTCGCCCGGACCGATGAAGGTGATGCCGGCTGCGGCGGCCGCGGCGGCGAGCTCCGGGTTCTCGGACAGGAAGCCGTACCCCGGGTAGATCGCGTCGGCGCCCGACTCGCGCGCCACGCGGATGATCTCGGAGACGTCCAGGTACGCCCGGACCGGGTGGCCCCGCTCACCGATCAGGTAGGCCTCGTCGGCCTTCAGGCGGTGCAGGGAGTTCCGGTCTTCGTAGGGGTAGACGGCGACGGTGCGCGCCCCCAGTTCGTACGCGGCACGGAATGCGCGGATGGCGATCTCACCACGGTTCGCCACGAGGATCTTGCTGAACACGACGTCCCTTTCAGCCCGGGTTGAGGTGAGACAACCCTAGTGGCGGTAACGTTGCTGATCGTGCATGTACTCAGCGTGAGCTCCCTCAAGGGCGGTGTCGGCAAGACGACGGTGACGCTCGGCCTGACTTCGGCCGCCTTCGCCAAGGGACTGCGCACGCTGGTGGTGGATCTCGACCCGCAGTCCGACGTCTCCACCGGCCTCGACATCAACCTCGCCGGACACCTCAACGTGGCCGACGTCCTCGAGAACCCGAAGGAGAAGATCGTCCGTCAGGCGATCGCCCCCTCCGGGTGGACGAAGGGCTCGCAGGGCAAGATCGACGTCATGGTCGGGTCGCCCTCCGCGATCAACTTCGACGGGCCGCACCCCTCCATCCGCGACATCTGGAAGCTCGAAGAGGCCCTGGCCAACGTCGAGCAGGACTACGAGCTCGTGCTCATCGACTGCGCGCCGTCGCTGAACGCCCTCACGCGCACCGCGTGGGCAGCGTCCGACCGCGTCACCGTCGTCACCGAGCCCGGCCTGTTCTCCGTCGCCGCCGCCGACCGCGCGCTCCGGGCCATCGAGGAGATCCGCCGCGGTCTCTCTCCCCGCCTGCAGCCGCTCGGCATCATCGTGAACCGTGCCCGCGTCCAGTCGCTCGAGCACCAGTTCCGCATCAAGGAACTCCGCGACATGTTCGGGCCGCTCGTCCTGTCGCCGCAGCTGCCCGAGCGCACCTCGCTGCAGCAGGCCCAGGGTGCCGCGAAGCCCCTGCACGTGTGGCCCGGTGAGTCCGCGCAGGAGATGGCACGCAACTTCGACCAGCTGCTCGAGCGCATCATGCGGACCGGCAAGATCGGGCCCTACGCCGACGGTTCGGGTGCCGTAGGCGCGTAGGGCGCTGCCGCGCGGGCGCGACGCGCTGCTCACGTCCGCCGAGCGGTCACCAACTGTCGGCCGACCGCCGCGCGGACGACGGTTCGTGACCACTCGACGACGCTCACACGGCGGTTAGTGACCACGCGCCGACTGCCAGGAGGCCCGTCTCTGCCCCGGCAGACACGCCCGGCCCCGGCTCGCCCAACGGTCACAACATCCCGCTCACGTCCGCCGAGCGGTCACCAACTGTGGGCCGGCGGCCGCGCGGACGACGGTTCGTGACCACTCGGCGACGCGCACACGACGGTGCGTGACCACTCGGGGCGATCCGCGGGACGATAACCTGGTCACGAAGCGCGGGAAGCGCGACGCGCGGCGAGCTCGTCGGACGGGTCGGCCGCTGCAGAAGCGTCGAGCTCGACCAAGGAGGTCTCGACCTCGCGCAGGACCTTGCCGACCGCGATGCCGAAGACACCCTGACCGCGGGACACCAGGTCGATGACCTCGTCGTCCGAGGTGCACAGATAGACCGAGGCGCCGTCGGACATCAGCGTGGTCTGGGCGAGGTCGGACACGCCCGACTCGCGGAGCTGGTTCACGGCGGTGCGGATCTGCTGCAGCGAGATGCCGGTGTCGAGCAGGCGCTTCACGAGCTTGAGCACGAGGATGTCGCGGAACCCGTACAGGCGCTGCGACCCGGAGCCGGCAGCGCCGCGGATGGTGGGCTGCACGAGTTCGGTGCGTGCCCAGTAGTCGAGCTGTCGGTACGAGATGCCGGCTGCACGTGCGGCGACGGTGCCGCGGTAGCCGTTCTGCTCGTCGTGCTCGGGGAGGCCGTCGGTGAAGAGCAGCCCGAGGTCGTACCGCGTCGTGTCCGACTCGGTGCCTGGGGTGTCGTTCCCACTCATGCGCTTGCCTTCCACGACGATCGAGCTCCCACCCGAAGGTTCAACGACGGGTTGAGAGTTGTTCCGAGGTCAACGGTAGCGACTCCGACCGCTCCCGCGCGGGACATCCGACTCGGCGCGTCCGGCGTGTCGAGGATACGCCCCACCCACTGACGCACAAGCCCCCGCGGAGCACCGGAACGGATCATGGGTCGAGACGACCGATCGCCGCGCGGATGAGGCTCGAGCGGATGACCTCGAGCTGGACGGCGATCTCGCGTGCCAGTTCCGTGGCCTTCGCCCGCGACGTCGCATCGCCCCGGCGGGACACGGGCATGAGTGCGGATTCGATGAGTCCGACCTCGCGCTCGGCGGTGCTGCGGAGCGTGCGCAGGTGCCGCGGCTCGATGCCGGTCCGCTGCAGCTCGACGAGTGCCTTGAGGACGGACACGCTGTCCTCGCCGTAGGTCTCGGTGGCCGGGAGCAGTGATGCGGAGACCGCGTCGGCCAGGAGCATCGGGGACGCGCCGGCCGCTCGGGCCGTCTCGTCGCGGGTGTACCGACGCTCGCGCCCGAGGATCGAGGGACGCGGGGCGTCCCCACCGCCCGGCAGGACGGGCTCGCGACCGGCGTCGAGGTCGGCGAGGTAGTCCTTGATGACCTTGAGCGGCAGGTAGTGGTCGCGCTGCAGGCCGAGGATCACCCGGAGGCGGTCGACGTCGGCCGCCGAGAACTTGCGGTACCCACTGGCCGTGCGGATCGGCGTGACGAGCTCGCGCTCTTCGAGGAAGCGCAGCTTGGAACTCGACAGGTCCGCGAACTCGGGCTTGAGGCGAGCGAGGACCTGCCCGATCGTGAGCAGGTCCGGTGCCGCTGACCCCGCCCGGGCCGCAGCGGACCGTGCGGCCACTACGCGTTCGCCAGGCGCGCCAGGTCGACCCGGGACGCGTAGAACGTCAGGCGGAACTTGCCGACCTGGACCTCTGCCCCGTCGGTGAGCGGTGCTTCGTCGATGCGGTCACCGTCGAAGTACGTGCCGTTGAGCGAACCGTTGTCCTTGACGGTGAACGCCGTGCCGTGCCGCAGGAACTGCGCGTGCTTGCGCGACACCGTGACGTCGTCGAGGAAGATGTCGGCGTCGGGGTGTCGACCCGCCGTCGTGACGTCGGAGTCGAGGAGGAACCGCGCACCCACGTTCGGACCGCGGCGCACGACGAGCAGCGCCGATCCGGACGGCAGGGCGTTGACCGCCTCGCGCTCTTCCGCTGAGACACCGGACTCGGCGGTGAGCGCCGCGCCCATGTCCATGCTGAAGGTCAACGTGGTGTCGACCAGCCGCTGCTCCGGGGTCTTCTGACCGTCCGGCTGCGGGACCACTGGATCTGGCATCGGTGGACCTCCTCCTCTTGGCCCACCAGCGTATCGGAAAGGAGGGCTCCAGCGGCAGCCCCGAACTGGGCCTGTGGACGATCGTCCGCGGTGCGCGAACGCGCGGCCCGGGTTCAGCGACCGCGCGCGAGCAACCAGAGCAGGTACGGGGCGCCGACGACACCCGTCACGACGCCGACGGGCAGGGCGTTGCCGGGGATCGCGAACTGGGCGATGAGGTCGCTGCCGAGGGTGATCGCCGCTCCCACCGCGGCTGCCGGCCCGAGGGCGACGCGGCCGCCGCCGACGAGCCGACGGGCGATCGGCGCCGCCATCAGTGCGACGAACGACACCGGCCCCGCCGTGGCGACCGCAGCGGCGGTCAGGCACACCGCGGTGAGGAGCAGCAGCACCTTCGCGCGGTCCGGCCGGAGCCCGAGGGCCGCCGAGACCTCGTCGCCGAGCGTCAGGACGGTCAGGCGCGACGACTGCAGCAGGGCCAGCAGGAAGAGCACGACGAACGCGACACCGAGCACGCCGACCAGGTTCCGGTCGACGGCGTTCAGACTGCCGGACAACCACAGCAGCGCGGTGCCGGCCTGGGTGACGGTGCCGCTGGTGAGCATCCACCCCGTGATGCTCAGGCAGATCGCCGAGACGCCGATCCCGACGAGCACGACGCGGTTGCCGGTGATCCCCCGCCGCCAGGCCAGTCCGGCGATCACGATCGACACCACGACCGCGCCGACGAGCACGACCGAGAACAGGGTGCCGCCGGACGCCCCGAACAGCACGATCGCGGTGAGCCCCGCAGCACTGGCACCCGAGGTGATGCCGATGACGTCCGGGCTCGCGATCGGGTTGCGGACGACGCTCTGCACGATGGCGCCCGCGAGCCCCAGGCTGGCGCCGACCAGGATCGCACCGAGCACCCGGGGGCCGCGCAGCTGTCCGATGACGAAGTCCGAGATGCGGTCGCCCTGACCGAACAGCGCGCCGACCACCTGCGCCGGGGTGAGCGGGATCGAGCCGACCCCGAGTCCGATGAGCACCAGCGCGACGAGCACGACGACGACGACCGCCAGGACCACGAGCTCGCGCCGGGCACCGACGAGCTCCTGCCGGACGCCGACCGACCGGCGGACACGACTCACAGGCCCCGCACCGCCCTCGACCGCACGAGTGCGATGAACACCGGCGCACCGATGAGGGCCGTGACGATGCCGACCTGCAGCTCCCCCGGGTACGCCACGACGCGACCGATGACGTCGGCCACCAGCAGCAGCGCCGGCGCGACGATCGCGGACAGCAGGATGGTCCACCGGTGGTCGGGGCCGCTCAGCCGACGGACGGCGTGCGGGACGGCGAGCCCGACGAAGGCGATCGGCCCCGCTGCGGCCACGGCCGAGCCGGCGAGCAGCACGGTCACGAGCCCGCCGACGGCCCGGACGAGCACGACGCGTTGCCCGAGCGACGCCGCGAGCTCGTCGCCGAGGGCGAGCGTGTTGAGCGAGCGGCCCAGGCCGAACGCGATCGCGAGACCGATCAGCACCGGCGCCGTGATGATGCCGGCGGTGCCGAGGTCCTTGCCGGCGAGGGCTCCCACCTGCCAGAACCGCAGCTGGTCGAGCAGGCTCGCGTTCGTGACGAGCACCGCCGTCGTGATCGACGACAGCGCGGCGGCGACCACGGCACCGGACAGCGCGAGGCCGACCGGCGACAGTCCGCGCCGGGCGACGGCGGCGATCCCGTAGACGAGCAGTGCGGCCAGGGCAGCACCGAGGAAGGCGAACGGCAGGTAGGCGGCCGTGCCGCTCACCCCGAAGAGCGCGATGCCGGCGACCACGGCGAGGGCCGCCCCGGAGTTGATGCCGAGGACGCTCGGGTCGGCGAGCGGGTTGCGGGTCACGCCCTGCATCACCGCGCCGGCGACACCGAGGGCGGCACCTGCGAGGAGCCCGACGACGGTTCGCGGGACACGGTTGCCGAGCACGATCAGCCCGATCTCGTCGTTCCGCCCCGGGTGCAGGACGGTGTCGAGCACGGTGTGGAGCGGGATCGGCCGGGATCCGTAGGCGATCGACAGCGCGCACGCCACGGCGAGGACGACGACGGCCAGCACGGTCGCCCCGACCAGACGGGAGACGGAGGCGGGCGCCGGTGGCGCGGACGTGGAGGAGCGCATGGGAAGTAAGGCAACCCTAACGCCCGAACCCCACTCGGCGTCCCCCGAGCAAGCCCGGAGCAGTCGCTGGGTCCGTTCATAGGCTCGTCATTGGATCGCCGCCTGTACTGGTCTCCATCGACACCCGCCCGGGTCGTCGAGGGACGACCGGAGAGCACCGATGAACGAGACCCCGAACCCCGCCGCCGACGCCGACCGCGAGCACGACGAGCAGGGCACCGCCCGGACCGACGGCACGCAGCAGCAGCGGCAGCAGCAGGCGTACGGGATGAGCTGGGAGGCACCCCACGCCGACCCCGCCACCCTCCGTCCGGCCTACGCCTTCGACGGCTCCGGGCCGTACCTGTACGGCCCGGACGGCTCCGGCCCCTACGCCTACTCCCCCGACGGCCGCGGCCCGTACCTGATCGGCAGCCCGGCGCTCACCGGCACCCACCACGCCTGGGCGCACACCGCGGCGACGGCGAACCACCCGGGAGCGAGCACGAAGCGCCCGCGTCGCCTCGGGCTGATGATCGGCTCCGGCATCGCGGCCCTCGCGATCGTCGGCGCCGCCGGTGGCACGGCCCTCGGCCTGTCCTCGCAGAGCACGACCACGACGTCGAGCCAGTCGCAGGGCACCACGACGCTGCCCGACACCGGCAGCGGCACGGGCAGCAGCGACGGCACGAACGGCTTCACCGTCCCCGGAGACGGCAGCGGAACCGGCAACGGGACCGACGGCAGCGGCACCACGGGCAACGGTACCGACGGCAGCACCGGCACGAGCACCGAGTCCGCCGCCACCGCAGCGACCGCCGCCCAGAAGAAGGGCGTCGTGACGATCAACACCGTCCTGAACTACGACGAGTCCTCGCAGGCGGCCGGCACCGGCATGATCCTCAGCTCGAACGGCACGGTCCTGACGAACAACCACGTCATCCAGGGCGCCACGAGCATCACCGTCACCGACGAGACCACCGGCAAGGAGTACAAGGCGGACGTGGTCGGCACCGACGCCACGAACGACGTCGCCGTGCTGAAGCTCGAGGATGCCTCCGGCCTGTCCACCGTCACGCTCGACGACGACGGCGAGCCGAGCACCGGCGACACCGTCACCGACGTCGGCAACGCCGAGGGCACGGGCAACCTCGTCGCCGCCGAGGGCACCGTCACGGCCACCGACCAGGACATCCAGGTGCAGAGCGAGTCCGGCACCGGGACCGAGTCGCTGTCCGGTCTGATCGAGATCGCGGCGAACATCGTCTCCGGCGACTCCGGCGGCCCCGTCGTCGACAGCGAGGGCGAGGTCGTCGGCATGGCGACCGCAGCGTCCTCGGGCACCGCGGACGTCACCGGCTACGCCATCCCGATCACCACCGCGAAGGCGATCGCCGAGAAGATCCTGGCCGGGGAGTCCTCGAGCACGATCACCATCGGCCTGCCCGCGTTCCTCGGCGTCCAGGTCAGCAGCACCGCGGGCACCACGGGCGGCGTCGCCGTCGCCGGCACGGTCGAGGGGTCCGGTGCCGCGAGCGCCGGCCTGGCCGAGGGTGACACGATCACGAGCCTCGGCGGCAAGACGGTCACGACGTCGGACGAGCTCACCGCCGCCGTGCAGTCGCACTCCGTCGGCGACAAGGTCGTGGTCGGCTACACCGACAGCACCGGCGCCGCCAAGACCGTCACCGTCACCCTGACCGCCGGCCCGGCCGCCTGAGCGGAAGCAGAAGCGCGAGTGAGCGCCGCCCCGGCCGCCTAAGCGGAAGGAAGCAGCGCCCGCACCACCGACCGGTACACGTTGGCCGGGGAGTCCGTCTGGAAGACGGTCTCCCCGGCTTCCGTCTTGCCCACGCGGGCGAAGCCGATCCCCTCGGCACGCACGATCGTCACGGGCTTCGGCTTGCCCGGTCGACGCAGGTACGACACCGTCCACGGCGCCGCCCAGAAGCGTGCGAGACGCGGGTCCGCCTCGACGAGAGCCTCCGGCAGGTCCGGTGCGTCGGAGCCGCCGGCCAGCCGGCGGCCGAGCAGGTGCCCTGGGAGCGACCCCGTGCGGAACGGGAAGGTCCACGTCGGGCCGATGCCGAGCCTCCCGGCCGTCAGCGCGACCGCGCGGTCCGGCGTGACGGACGCGACCACCGCGCCCGCCTCGGCGGTCCCGTCCACGACGGTCTGCGACCAGGCCTGGAGGCGCGACTCGCCACCATCGGGCAGGTGCTGTTCCAGCGTGACCGGCTGGGCATCGCCCTGCCACGGCTCGAGCAGGGTCTGCGTCGACTCCGGCAGCGTGCCGAGTCGGCCGACGAGGCCCGCTTCGATGAGTTCGCGGCCCGCCGCGGTGCGGAGGAGCGTCGGGTTCCACCGGCGTCCGGCGAGGCTCTTGAGCGTGCCGACCGCGTCGGCGCTCAGGCGGGGGCCGTCGAGCTCCGGGCCGGGCGCCGGGGTGGGCAGCGGCTCGAGGTCGCGCTCGGGGCGGACCGGGGACGGCTCGGTGGCGCGGACGCTCTCGAGGACCGCGAACACGAGCTCGTCGGTCTCGAGCAGTCGTGCCAGGGGGCGTTCGATCGTCAGGTCGACGCGGTGCCGCCCGGTGACGAAGAGCAGGTGCGCACCCGCGACGTCGCCGTGTTCGTCGGGACGGACGTACTCGACCAGGCGCGCGGGGGCCCCGGCGGCGGTCCAGGTGTCGCAGCCGACGAGCAGCAGCCCCTCGACGGAACCGGGCAGTCTCGCGAGTAGTCCCGTGTTCTCGTCGCCGATCGCGCGGTCGCTGGGTCGGGATCGGACGGTGAGGACGATGTCGTCGCCGGTGACGCGCAGGTCCGCCTGGGCAGAGTCCTCGCGGCGCCACTGGTCGGGGCGGCGGAGGGTGAGGCGGGCGGTGCGGTCCTCGGTGCCGAGCGGGACGGGGACTGCCATGGGTCGAGGCTACGTCGGGTGCGGGGTGCGGAGGGGTGCGGCTCGCCGTGCGCGCGCGGGCGGGTGCGTGCGCTCCGCCCGGTGCGAGGTTGACCACTCCGTGCCGCGCAACAACCTCGCACCGGGCGGACAACCTCGCACCGAGCCGCCACTCGCGCGCGTCAGCGGCGGGGCGCGCGCGGGGGTGGGGGCGGCGGGACGGGCTTCGCGGCGACGACGTCGGCGAGCCGGACCTCGACCGGGCCGCGGCGGGTGGCGATCGTCACGGTGGCAGGGGTGCGGGCGACGAGGTCCCCGAGGGCGTCCTGTGCGCCGTCGCCGTGGTGCGCCCGGACCACGAGCCGGTCCCCGATCGCGGCGTCGTGCAGCACGCCGAGCGCACGGGCCCGCGCGATCGCCGCCTGTTCCCCGGTGCTCACCCGCCCAGCGTAGGGGCCGCCTAGAGTGAGGGGATGGCCAAGGCTCGCGTGGACAGCTGGATCTGGGCGGTGCGGATCACCAAGACCCGCTCCGCTGCGACCGCCGCGTGCAAGGCCGGGCACGTCCGGGTGAACGGGGAGCGCGCGAAGCCCGCGCAGCCGATCGGCCCCGGCGACGAGGTCCGGGTGCGGCAGAACGGCTTCGACCGGATCGTCGTCGTCACGGGCATCATCCTGAAGCGGACGAGCGCCCCCGAGGCCGCGAAGCACTTCGAGGACAAGACCCCACCGCGGCTGTCCAAGGAAGAGGCGGGGTTCGTCCCGATGCGCGACCGCGGTGCCGGACGCCCGAGCAAGCGGGAGCGCCGCGACCTCGAGAAGCTCCGCGGCTACTGACGCCCGTCGCTAGACGAAGCGGACGGTCTGCTGCAGTCGGTCGCGGATCTCGAACACGTCGACCGATCCGGGCGGGGACCACACGCCGTTCAGCACCTGCCCGAGCGCACTGCGGCGGACGACGAGCGCGGTCGGCTTCTTCGGGGAGCCGACGAGCTGCACGTCGACCTCGACGGCGGAGTCCGGCACGACGAGCAGCCGGCCGGTGAACCGCACCCGGGTCTGCTTCTGCACGGCACGGGCGGCGCGGACGAGTTCCTTCACCGGACGCTCGCCGGGCGCCAGGGTCTCCCCGACGATGTCGCCGTGCTCGACCCGGACGGGGGCTCCCCAGTCGATCGACTCGACGGCCCAGAGCCCGCTCGGGGTCAGGACGGCGTGGTCGAGCTTGCCCTCGGCCCCGGCGTCGAGGTCGTGCCAGACGGTGACGCCGATGCCCATGTCCGAGACGATCGAGGCGGTGGCCTCTTCGGCGAGCGCTTCGCCGAGCAGCCGTCGGATGTGCCGGGGCGCGGAACGGATGAGGGTGGGGTCGTAGGGGTCCTCGATGGGGTCGCCGAGTCCGACCCATTCGCGTTCTGCCTGCAGGAAGACCTCGCGGGAGCGTCCGCCGGGGTGTCCGTGGGACCGGGCGCGGGGGCGGGTGTCGCGACGGGCTGACGGGGGTGCGTAGGCGTCGCGGCCGGTGTCGGGCCTCCCGGTCGACGAACCGGACGCACCGGACGTGCTGAACGGACCGGCGCCGCTGCTGCTGAACGATCCGCGGGAGCCCGCGTCGTAGGCGCGGCGTGCTGCGGGCGTGCCGATGCGTTCCCAGGCGAGCTGGACGCGGCGGAAGTGCTGGGCGTCGCCGCCGAGGTCGGGGTGGGATTCGCGTGCCGCGCGCCGGTAGGCGCGGCGGAGCGCGTCGTCGTCGGCGGTCGCGGGGACGCCGAGGACTTCGTACGGGGTGGCGTCGGCCGGGCTGTCGGTCATGGCCCTGCGACATTACCCGAGGCAGGGTACGAGTCCGCCGCGTGGTTGCTGGGGACGGCCTGGAGGCTGGGATGGACTCGAGCCCACCGGCTGCGGTCAGCCGCTGGTCGCCTCCACCACCCCGAACGCGACGGGCGCGTCGAGGAACCGCGCGTACCGGGCGGCGGCCGCCTCGAGCGCGCGCACCGAGGCGTCGTCGAGTGCCGCGAAGGGTGTGACGGTGACGGCCACCCCGCTGGCGCGCTCGGTCCGCTTCCAGGTGCCGACGACCCGCCCGCGGACCACGGCCATCGGCAGGAACATGCCGTTGGCGCCCGGGACGACCCGGTCGGCGTGTGCGGGGTCGAGCTGGGCGGAGCGGTCGGCGTACCCGAGCAGGTACTCGTCGAACCCGGGGAGCAGGTGTCCGGTGGGTGTGCCACTGGTGGTGGGTCGATTGGCGAGCGCGAGGAGTCCGTCGCCGAGGTCCTCGACGGCGGCGCCGGCGGCGGCTCGGGCACGGCGGAGGTCGCCGAGCGGGAGCTTCGTCCAGCTGGCGGCGTCGGCCTCGGTGGCGGGGCCGCGGCCGCGCAGGTACCCGAGCAGGACCCGGCGGAGTGCTTCGTCGCGGTCGGGGACCTCGGCGAGCGCCGGTGCCCACTCGTCGAGGAGCACGAGTCCCTGGCCGACGCGGGCGGTGGGGCCCCAGGCGACGAGTCCCTCTTGCGAGAGCTGCAGCAGCAGGTGGTAGCCGCGGCCGGCGGTGGGGTCGATGCCGGCGGCGCGGTACTCGTCGAAGAGTTCGTCGCGGACGAGGGCGCGGCGGCCGGACAGTGCGGCGACGGTGGTGTCCCGTGCTCGGTCGAGCAGGGGTTGGTCGATGCCGAGTTCGGTGGCGCGTCGGGCGATGCTGCGCAGGGTCCGTTCGGCGGTCAGGGAGAGCAGGAGCCGGAGGTCGTCGGGGCGCATGGCGTGCAGGGTGCCCCGCATCGGCCACGAGCGGACGAGCTCGCCGCGGTCGAAGGCGGCGCGGACGTCGTCACGGGTGGCTCCGGGTGCGCGGACCCCGATGGCCCAGAGCACCTGGCCGAGGTCCTGCCCCTGCACGGCGGTCATCCGTTCGACCGCACAGGTGGGGCCGAGGCCGGCGACGGCGATCCCCTGCGCGGCGAGCCGCAGCGTGCGGAGCTGCGCAGGGGTCGGGGTCACGCGACGGCGGCGGCGATGGCGTCGGCGTGCTGCTCGATGTAGGCGACGTCGGCCCGGTACAGGTCGGCGTGCCCGTGCGCCAGGTCGCTGACGAACTTCGGGTTGCCGGCGGCGGCCTCGGTCTCCATGGTGGTGACCATCGCGACGAGGGACGCGGCCATCGTCTCGGCGAGGACGCTGCGGGAGCGGTCGTCGAGGTCGTAGGCGCGGCAGAACTCCGCGGCACGGGCGAGCCGGTCGTCGAGGTCCGGGGCGGTCATGCCCTCGACGGCGCCGGTGGTGAACGGGGCGAACCGGTACACGGCACTCGCGACGTCCCAGACCCGGGGACCGGGGTGTGCGGTGTCGAAGTCGATGAGCCCCACGGCCTGGATGCCGTCGTAGACGCAGTTGTACGGGGCGAAGTCGCCGTGCACGATCGTCTCGACGGGGGTGCGTTCGGCCTGCGACCAGCAGTCGCGCGCCCCGTCACGCGGGAACGTGGTCGCGGCGTCGTGGAAGTGCCGGAGCAGTCGTGCGCTCGTGACGAGGGCGGCTTCGCTCGCGACGTCCTCGGTCCACGGGTACTCCCCCGCGACCCCGGGGACGAACGACACCGTCTCGAGGGTGTCGCCGTGCTCGATCGGTTCCGGTGCCGCGACGAACCCCTGTTCGTGCAGGTGTGCGAGCAGCCGGTGGACGGTCGGTGTCCACGGTCCGGCCGGGCGGTGGACTCGGTCGTCGGCCCTGGTGATCCGCTCCATGGGGAACCTCCTGTGTGTGCGTCTCCGTTGACGTCCGGCCAGCGTATCGACGTGTGCCGCCGCGTGTGACCCGGTGGTGTGAACAACACGTCACGTGACGGCATGCAGCGTTGCATGCAAGGGCGTACGATCGTTCACCGTGGAGCAGCACACGACGACCCAGGCCGCATCCGACCGCGCGTACGACCACGTCAAGCGGGCGATCATCCGCGGCGACCTCCCGGGTGGGACCGCGATCAGCGAGAACGCCCTGTGCCAGGAGATCGGGGTGTCCCGCACCCCCGTGCACGAGGCCTTCCTGCGCCTGGCCGCCGAGGACCTGCTCACCCTGGAGTCCCGCAAGGGTGCGGTGGTGCGCCCGATGTCCCCGAACGAGGCGGCGGACGTACTGGAGATGCGCGAGGCGATCGAGGCCACGGCGGCGGCCCGCGTCGTGACCGACGGCCGCGTGGCGGACGTCACCCCGGGCCTCCAGGCCATGCTGGCGGAGCAGGAGCAGGCGGTCGCGACGGGCGACGTCGACCGGTTCATCGAGGTCGACGCGGCGTTCCACGGTGCGGTGATCGGCGCGTCGCGGAACGCGATCGCGGTGCGCTTCGCGCAGACGCTCCGTGACCGGCAGAACCGGCTCCGACACCAGCTGATGCGGGTGCAGCCGTCGCAGCTGCAGGCCTCGCTCGACGACCACCGAGCCCTCGCGGCAGCCCTGGCAGCTGGCGACGCGGCCCGCTACGCCGAGGTCCTGCACGCCCACGTCGCCTCACACCGGGGTGCCCTGTGAGCGCGACGGGGAGCATCCCCACCACCGGCTCACTGTCCGTCCCCTCGGCGCGCGTGATGCCCTGGGTCGCGGTGTGGGGCGCGGTGTTCGTCTGCTCGTGGGGCGGCAACCAGTTCTCGCCCCTGCTGCTCATGTACGAGGGCCGCGAGCACTACTCGTCGGTCGTCGTCAACGTCTTCCTGGGCGTCTACGTGCTCGGGCTCGCGCCGGCGCTGCTCGTCGCCGGGTCGCTGTCCGACCGGCACGGCCGCAAGCCCCTCATGCTCGCCGCCATCGTGTCCGCCGTCGTCGGCAGCGGACTGCTCGCGCTCGGACCGCTCGGCCCCGGGTTCCTGGCGGCCGGACGGCTGTTCTCCGGCATCACCGTCGGCATCGCCATGGCCGTCGGCAACAGCTGGGTCAAGGAGCTGTCGCAGGGACGCTTCGACCCCGCCGCCGACGCCGGGTCCGGTGCCCGCCGGGCCTCGCTGGCGTTCACGCTCGGTTCGGCGTCCGGCGCGCTGGTGGCCGGGCTCATCGCACAGTGGGGCCCGATCCCCGAGGTGCTGCCCTTCCTGGTCCACATCGTCGTCGCACTGCCCTTCGCCGTCGTCGTCTGGCGCACCCCCGAGACCAACCGCTCCGGCGGTGTCCCCGGTCCGTGGTGGCGCCAGCTGCGGGTGCCGAGCGCCGGGCACCGACGGTTCACCCGGGTGGTGCTCGTCACCGCCCCGTGGATCTTCGGCTCGGCGGCGATCGGGTACGGCTACCTGCCGACCCGGCTCACCGGAGCCACCGGCGCGTGGGGCCTGCTGTTCGCCACCGCCGCGACGGTCGTCGCCCTCGGGGTGTCCAGTGCGGTCCAACCCCTCGCGCGGCGCGTGCACTCGCTGACCTCGGCCCGCGGGCTCACGACGGCCCTCGCGTGCATGACGGCCGGCATCGCCGTGGTCGTCGTCGCGATCGAGCTGCAGTCCGTCGTGGTCGGACTCGTCGCGAACGTCGTCATCGGCGTCGGGATCGGGCTCGCCCTGGTGTCGTCGCTGCTCGAGGTGCAGCGGATCGCGGGGTCCCGCGACCTGGCCGGACTGACCGGGGTGTTCTACGCGGCGGCGTACGCGGGGTTCCTGGCGCCGGCCGTGATCGCGGCGATCGCGAACGTCGTGGCGCTGCCGGTCGTCCTCTGGGTGATCGTCGGACTCGGTGTCGTGTCGTGGGGCGCGGTGGTCGTGTCGTCGCGGCGGTACCTGCCGACGGCGTAGGCGGGCGGGGGCTCGGGGGCGCGGGGGCGCGGGCGTACGGGGGCGCGGGCGTGCGCCGCACCGTGCGCGGTGCGTCAGTCCGTGCGACACCGGCCGCTCGGTGCGAGGTTGATGCGGCGCACGGAGCGATCAAGCCAGCACCGAACGAACGACCTCGCACCGTGCGCCGGACGCCGGACGCCGGACGCCATGCGCCGTGCGCCGTGCGTCCTCGCACCGTGCGCCGACGGCGTACCGCCGCTAGAACTGGTCGCGCAGCCAGGACGGCCCGTGCACCACGGCACCGAGCGCCTCGACGCGGGCACGGAGCTCGCGATCCGCCGTGACGACCACGACGGGACCGTCGCCGGCCTCCACCGCGGCACGAGCGGCGTCCACGATGGCGTCGTCCCCCGAACCCGGCGCTGCGACGACGTCGAGTGCACGGGGCAGTGCACGGGGCAGTGCGCCGTCCGACGACCCGGAGGCGCCCCGGGCCTCGCGGGCCTCGCCCTCGAGCACGACGGTCCACCGCGGCCACCAGCGGGCGAACGGCAGCGCCAGCACGTCGGCGGTCACCCCGGACTCGGCGAGCGCCGTCACCGACGACAGCAGGCGTGCGGCGGCTCCCGCCCGGTCCTTCCACCAGCCGTCGGGCACGCTGCCGACGACGTTCGCCGCGTCGACGACGACGTGCGGGGTGGTGGTGAGGGACGCGCGGAGCGCCGGCCACGACCTCCCGAACCCGGGGTGGAGCGGCAGGTCGTCGACCTCGTCGACGGGGATCCAGGACAGGGCGAGGCTCTCGCGGTCCGCGATCACCGGTTCGAACGGCCGAGCGGCACGCCCCACCACGGTCGTGTAGGTCCAGAACCCCAGGTCGAGGAGTGCCGTGTGGCGCAGGTCGACGCCGTCGTGGGGCACACCGGCTTCCTCGGCGGACTCGCGGAGCGCACCGGTGACGGCCTCCTCGCCCTGGTGCCGTGCCCCGCCGGGGATGCCCCACGTGCCGCCGTGGTGGCTCCACTCGACGCGGTGCTGCAGGAGCACGCGTCCGGCGCCGTCGTCGACGAGCAGGCCTGCCGCGCCGAAGAGTCCCCAGGCCTTGGTGCCGTCGGGACCGACCGCCCAGGCATCGCCGGGGTCGCGGGGGCCCGGTGGCGGTCCGGGAGGCGTGGTGTCTGGCACACACCAACCCTGTCACACGGTGCAGGGCATGTGACCGGAGACGACGGGGCCGGAGACGACGGGGCCGGAGACGACGAGCCGTGGCCCGGCGCAGCTGCTCGTGTACGGTGTCGATCGAGACACGGGGTGCCGCAACCAGCGGCTGAGATCACACCCGTCGAACCTGCTCGAGCTCGTACTCGCGAAGGGATCGTCCATGGAAACCGCTGCGCCCTCCCCTGCCTGGGCCCACCGAACCGCCGAACTGCTCGAGGCCGTCAGAGCCCGGAGCCCGTTGGTGCAGTGCATCACGAACACCGTGGTGCAGAACGTCACCGCGAACGTGCTGCTCGCCCTCGGGGCCTCGCCCGCGATGGTCGACGTGGCGACCGAGGCGGGACCGTTCGCCCGGGTCGCCGACGCCCTGCTGGTG
Organism: Curtobacterium sp. PhB137; assembly: GCF_003814955.1. Taxonomy (NCBI): domain Bacteria; kingdom Bacillati; phylum Actinomycetota; class Actinomycetes; order Micrococcales; family Microbacteriaceae; genus Curtobacterium; species Curtobacterium sp. PhB137. The sequence continues at coordinate 31,264 of NZ_RKQO01000010.1, forward strand.
AACACCGGCACCCCGCACGCCGAACCCCGGGTCGCGGCGCTCGAGGCCGCGCACGCCGCCCACGACACCGGTACCCCCTGGGTGCTCGACCCCGTCGCGGTCGGCTCGTTGCCGGTGCGCACCGCCCTGGCCCGCGAGCTGCTCGCACTGCACCCGACGGTGCTGCGCGGCAACGCGTCCGAGGTCCTCGCCCTGCTCGGCACGTCGGCCGGTGGCCGCGGTGTCGACAGCACGGTGGGCACCGAGGACGCCCGTGCGGCTGCGGTCGACGCCGTGTCCGGTCAGGCGGCCGGGAGGCTCGTGGCCGCGGTGGCCGTGTCGGGTCCCGTCGACCTGCTGGTCGCGCCGGGCACCGGTGTGGTGCGGGTCGCGAACGGCACCGAGCTGTTGACGCGGATCACCGGGGGCGGGTGCGCCCTCGGCGCGGTCGTCGCCGCGTTCACGTCGGTCGCGCCCGACGACGCCGGTGCGGCCGCCGTCGCGGCGACCGCGGTGCACACGATCGCCGCGGAGCTCGCCGCCCGCGAGGCCGGCGGCCCCGGCACCTTCCAGCCGCTGTTCCTCGACCGGTTGGCGTCGCTCACCCCCGAGGACGTCGTCCGCGAGGCCCGGATCACGGTCGAGGCCGAGCCTGCGTCCCTGGTGGTGCCGGCATGAGCGGACTGCCGGAGGACTTCGGCGTGTACCTGGTCACCGACGGCGCCCTGGCCGACCGGCACGGTGTCGGTGTGCTCGGGGTGGTCCGCGCCGCGGTGCACGCCGGCGTCCGGATCGTGCAGGTGCGGGACAAGGACGCCTCGGCTCGGGACCTGCTGGCCTTGACCGCGGCGGTGGCCGACGCCGTGGGCGACCGCGCCGCCGTGGTGGTCGACGACCGGCTCGACGTCGCCCTCGCCGCTCGGCACGCGGGACACCGGGTCGCCGGGGTGCACCTCGGCCAGTCGGATGTGCCGGTGACCGCTGCTCGTGCCCTGCTCGGGCCGGACGCGCACGTGGGGTTGACCGCGAACACCCCGGAGCACCTGGCGGTCGTCACCCGCCTGCCCCGCGGCACCGTCGACCTGCTCGGCGTCGGGGTCGTGCACCCCACCACCACGAAGGCCGACCACCCGCCGGCGCTCGGGCACGACGGGTTCGCCCGGCTCGCGGCAGCGACGGACGTGCCGTGCGTGGCGATCGGCGGAGTGACCCTCCACGACGTCGCACCGCTCCGGGCAGCGGGCGCCGCCGGGGTCGCGATCGTGTCGGGCATCTGCGCCGCGGCCGATCCCGGGTCCGCAGCGGCCGCGTACGTGGCCGCGTGGAGCTCTGGACCCGGCCACGGGGCGGAGGCGAGGGGACCCGGTCAGGGTGATCCGGGCCTCCCGGCGGGGGCCTGGTCGTGAGCGTCCCGCGCGTCCTGGCCATCGCCGGGACCGACCCGACGGGCGGCGCCGGGTTGCAGGCCGACCTCAAGGCGATCGCGGCGCACGACGGGTACGGCATGGGCGTGGTCACCGCCCTCGTCGCGCAGAACACGCACGGGGTGCGGTCGGTGCACGTGCCGGACGTCGCGTTCCTGCGGGAGCAGCTCGACGCGGTGTCGGACGACGTCACCATCGACGCCGTGAAGATCGGGATGCTCGGCACAGCACCCGTCGTCCGCGTCGTGACGGACTGGTTGCGGGAGCACCGGCCGCCCGTGGTCGTCGTGGACCCGGTGATGGTGGCGACGAGTGGTGACCGGTTGCTCGACGAGGACGCCGCCGCGGCGATGGGGGCGCTGTTCGGGCTGGCCGACCTGCTGACGCCGAACCGGGCCGAGTTGCAGGTGTTGGCGGAGCTGGCCGGGGCTGGGGCTGGTGGTGCTCGTGCTGGTGCCGCTGGTTCTGCGGCTGGTGCGGCGCCTGCGTCGTTGTCGGCGCTGGACGCTGCGCGGCTCGTGGCGTCGACGTGGGACGTGCTCGTGCTGGCGAAGGGCGGGCACGACGAGGGGCCGACCTCCGACGACGTGCTCGTGTCGCCGTCGGGGTCCGTTCGACAGTTCACCGCTCCCCGCGTCGCGACGGCCAACACGCACGGCACCGGGTGCTCGCTGTCGAGCGCCATCGCGACGCTCGCTGCGCGGCACGGGGACTGGGAACTCGCGGTCGGGGTGGCGAAGCCCTGGCTGACGGCTGCGCTGCGGGGAGCCGATGCCCTGGAGGTCGGGTCCGGCAACGGGCCCATCGACCACGGTGCCGTGAGCCGAACGTTGCTGCCCGTGGTCCCCTTCACCGACGTGTGGTGGTCCGATGTCGGCTCCGTGCTGCAGGCCACGATCGAGTGCGGGTTCCTGGTCGGGCTGCGCGACGGGACGCTCGACGCGGACGTGTTCGCCGGGTACCTCGCGCAGGACGTGCACTACCTGCGGGCCTACGAGCAGCACCTGGCGGCGTTGGCGGCGAGCGCTGCTGGCGCGGGCGCTGGCGCTGCGGCTGCCGCCTTCTGGACGGCGGCGTCCGAGGGGTGCGCCGCCGAGGCCCGCGACCTGCACCACCGACGCCTCGCCGGCACCCACGCCGACGACCCCGTCCACCCGACGTGCGCCGGGTACCTCGCACACCTGCAGGAGGCGGCGGACTCCGGGTCGGCGGCCGTGCTCGCCGCGGCGGTGCTCCCCTGCTTCCGGGTCTACGCGTGGGTGGGGGCGCAGCTCGGCTCGGCGCCGGACGGGCACGCGTTCGCGGACTGGATCACGGCGTACGGCGACCCGGGCTTCGCAGCGTCGAGTGCCGAGGCGACCCGTCTGGTCGAGGAGATGGCGGCAGCAGCGACCCCGTCCGAGCGGGGGCGGATGGCGCGGGCGTTCCGCCGCTCGACCGAGTGGGAGCTGGCGTTCTTCGCGATGCCGCTGGTGGGGGCCGCGGGCGAGTTCACGTGCTGACCGACACCTCACGGGTTCGTCGACCCGCGAGGTGTCGTCTGGCGCGAAACGTCGGCGCGGGCGACCTCAGCGGGCCGGCGGCGGCAGGCGCACCAACTCGACGGCCAGGTCGGCGCCGGTCACCGTCCCGCGCATCCACGTGAAGTCCGGCTGCCGACGGCGATCGGTCGGCGAGCCGGGGTTGAGCAGCCGCAGCCCGGACGGTGCGACGGTGTCCCACGGGATGTGCGAATGCCCGAAGACGAGCACGTCGACGTCCGGGTACTCGGCGGCCGCCCGGCGCTCCCGGCCCGTCGCGGCACCGGTCTCGTGCACGAGCGCGAACCGCAGGTCCTCGACCGCGAAGTGCGCGACGAGCGGCAGCCGGTCGTCGAACTCGGGGCCGTCGTTGTTGCCGCGCACCCCCTCGAACCGGTGGGATCGGGCCTGCACGGCGTCGAGGGTGGCGAGGTCGACCCAGTCCCCCGCGTGCACGACGAGGTCGGCGGTGTCGACATCGGCCCAGAGCGCCGCGGGCAGGTCCTTCGCCCGCTTCGGCAGGTGTGTGTCGGAGAGCAGGACGAACGACGTGGTCACGTCGAGGATCGTCCGGGCATCGGCAGTCCGGCCTCGTCCGAGGCGCCGAGCCGTTCGAGCAGTCCGGCGAGCAGGGCGATGTCGTCGTCGGACCAGCCGGCGAGCCGTTCCTCCAGCGCATCCCGGTGCAGCTGCACGGAACGTTCGAGCGCGGTGCGACCGGCGTCCGTCGCCACGAGGGGCTTCGCGTTGCCGGTACCGCCGTCGGTCGTCTCGATCAGCTTCGTGGCGAGGAGCCCGGACAGCTGGCGCGAGATCGTCGAGCGGTTCAGGCGCAGGTACCGGGCGATGTCGATGGCCATGCAGCCGGGGTGCTGCACCACGAAGTCGACGAGGGACTGGTCGACCACGCTCAGTGCCTGGTCGGACCCGCGGGCACGGATGCTCGCACGTCGGGTGATCCGGGCGAGCTCGGTGTACGCCCGGCCGATCTCGCTGTTCCGGATCCCGGAGCTCGGGTGGTCCATCGTGGCTCCAGCCTTTCGGTGCCGGCGCCGGCCGGCGGTCTTCTGTGCCGACACCATACCGGTCGGTACGCGAGATTCGGGCTCAGTGACCTGCAGCTGCGGCACGGAGCGCGGGGATGTCGAGCTTCTGCATCGTCATCATCGCCTGGAAGACACGGGCGTTCGCCCCGGGGTCGCCCGACCCGGTCATGAGCTCACCCATCATCGACGGGGTCACCTGCCACGCGACACCCCAGCGGTCGAACAACCAGCCGCACATGCTCGGCTTCCCGCCGTCGGCGAGCAGGGCGTCCCAGATGCGGTCGAGTTCGTCCTGCGTGTCGACGTCGACCTGGAACGAGACGGCATCGGTGTGCGGGTGTCCGGGGCCGCCGTTCATCGCCCGGTACGGCTGCCCGAGCAACGTGAACTCGACGACCAGGGTCGCGCCGTCCGGGGTCTTCGCCACGCTGTCGATCGAACTACCGGGGAACAGGTCGACGTAGTACCGGGCGGCCTGCTCGGCTTGGTCGTCATACCAGAGGAAGGGGGTGATGGTGGGCATGGGGCGCTCTTCTCGCGTCGGCTCAGTCCGCGGCACTGCGGATGAGCAGGTCTGACTTCTCGGGGTGCTCGTCGAACCACTTGCCGACGAACCAGCACATCGGCACGACCTGCTTCGTCGAGTTCGTCTCGACGTCGGCGACCGCGTACTCGACGAGCTCGGCCGCGTAGCCGTGCCCGCGGTGCTTCGGCACCGTGTACGTGTGCGGGAACGCGATCGCGTCGCCGTTCTCGCGGTAGTCGAGCACGCTCACGAGCTCGCCGCCGACGTACATCGCGTAGCGGTCCTGGTCGGTCTCGTCGCGGAACTCGTGGTCCATGCCGCCATCATGCTCCGCCCGGGGCGCACGTGCCCCACCGGGAATGCTCGTGGCCGCCGAGCGTTGGATGGACACCATGACAACGATCGGCATCATCGGCGCAGGCAACATCGGATCCCAACTCGCACGGCTCGCGGTGCAGCACGGCCACCAGGTCGTGATCGCGAACTCACGCGGCCCCGAGACCCTGGCCGACCTGGTGGCCGAGCTCGGCGACCAGGCCCGTGCGGTCACCCGTGACGAAGCCGCCGCTGCGGGCGAGGTCGTCGTCGTGACGGTGCCGCTCGCTGCCATCGAGACGATCCCGGCGGAGCCGCTCGTCGGCAAGGTCGTCATCGACACGAACAACTACTACTGGGAGCGCGACGGCCACATCGCCGCGCTCGACGACGAGTCGACGACGACGGCCGAGCTGCTGCAGGACCACCTGCCCGGCGCCCGGGTCGTCAAGGCGTTCAACCACATCGGTGCCGCGGACCTGACCGGCCACGCCACCCCGACCGGCACGCCCGAACGCCGTGCCCTCGTGGTCGCAGGCGACGACGCCGAGGCGAAGCAGGTCGCCGCGGACCTCATCGACGAGTTCGGCTTCGACGTCGTCGACGCCGGGCCCCTCGCCGAGGGCTGGCGCATCCAGCGGGACACCCCCGGCTACGGCCCGCGCCTGACCGCCGACCAGTTGCGCGAAGCACTCTCCGCCGCCACCCGCTGACACGCGGTTTCTCGCTGAGCGACACATCACGGACTGCGGAGCCCGTGAACTGTCGCCCAGCGCGAAACCCGGCGCCGGCCGCCCGCCTACGCCCGGTCGAAGATCACCGTCATGTCGGCGATGTCGTCCTCGGTCGGCTCCCACATGGTGCCGGCCTCGACGTTCTGCGTGATCTGCTCCGGCTTCGTCGCCCCCGCGATGACACTCGACAGCCCCGGCTGCGCGAGCAACCACGCGAAGGTCGCCTGCAGCATCGTGACGCCGCGGTGGTCGCAGAACCGCTGGTAGTCGTCGAGCACGTCCCACGGGGCGTCCTCGAGCAACTGCGGCTTCGACGTCGACAGACGCCCGTCGGCCGGACCCCCGGCCTTCGTGTACTTGCCGGTCAGCAGCCCGTTGTACAGCGGGAAGAACGGCAGGAACCCGAGGGCGTAGGCGCGGACGGCCGGCAGCACCTCGGCCTCGGCGGCACGGGCGAGCGGGCTGTACTCGTTCTGCGCGGACACGAACGCCGTGGTGCCGGCGATCGACGCGGTCAACTCGGCCTCGGCGATCTGCCAGCCCGCGAAGTTCGAATGCCCGATGTAGCGGATCTTGCCCTCGCGGACCAGGTCGTCGAGGACCGACAGCGTTTCCTCGATCGGGGTCACGTCGTCGGGACGGTGCATCTGGTACAGGTCGATCCAGTCCGTGCCGAGGCGACGGAGCGACGACTCGACGGCCAACCGGACGTACCGCCGCGACCCGCGCACACCCCAGTCCGGGCCGTTCGCGCCCTGCATGTCCATGCCGAACTTCGTCGCGAGCACGATCTCGTCACGCCGCCCAGCGATCGACCGGCCGAGCATCTCCTCGGACATGCCGGGCCGGCCGCCGTAGATGTCGGCCGTGTCGAAGAGCGTGACCCCGGCGTCGAGTGCCGCCCGCACGACGGCGTCGGTGCCCTCCTGCGACTCGGAGGCGGTCCCCGGCCGCCCGAAGTTGTTGCAGCCGAGGCCGACGGTGGAGACGACGAGCCCCGAGGGACCCAGTGGACGGTGTTCGATTCCGGTCATGCCCCGAACGTACCGGCGACCCCGGAACTGGGGCTGCGACATCCGCGACCGTTGCCGCTAGAACTGACGATGGATCAGTCGACGAAGGGAGCACCGCAGTGGCGTCGCATCGCATGCAGGATTCGGAACGGCCGCGCCGTCCCGTCCCGTCCTGGGTGACCGCACCGGTCGTCGAACCGGCCGCGTCCGCCGGGCGGGTCGCGTCCGACTCCGCAGCGAGCACCGGCCAGGAGGCCCGTCCCACCCCCGCCACGTCGCGCGCCGCCCACGGTGCGCCGGCTCCCACCGCCGTGCTCGGCTCCGCCCCGCAGCCGACGGCCACGCTCGACCCGACGGCAGCGCCGACGCCGGAGCCTGCGTCCATCGCCACCCTGGTCGAGGACGACGTCACGGTCCCCGACTACCCGCCGCAGCAGGACCTCCTGCCACCGGCCCCGACATCACCGACCGTGCACACCGTGCCGTTCGACACCGCCGCCGTGGCCTCCGCACCGGCCCCGGTCTCACCGATCGACGCCGCTCCCCGCACCGCACCGGCCCCCGCACCGTCGCCCGTGCCCTCCGCCGGACAGCCCCGGTTCTCCGTGCCCGGCCTGGAGCACGTCGTCGTCGAGGGCACCGAGCCCGAACCCGTCGGTCCGATCGGCTTCCGCACGCCCCGCCGCTTCGCCCACCAGCAGGCCGCCGCCACCGCCGTGACCCCGGCACCGACCCCGGCGTCCGCGCACGTGCGCTCCTTCGACGCGGTCCTGCAGGCGCCGGTGTCCGCGGCTGCACCCGCGGCCACGAACACCACCGTGCCCACGAACGCCACCGTGCCCACGAACGCCACCGTGCCCTCGACCGCACCCGTGGCGGAGGCGAGCGCGTCCGTCGGGGCCGAGCCGGGCCTCCCGACCGAACTGCTCGACCAGCCCGTGGCCGCAGCCGCCCAGCCGGAGCCGCGCCGTGCACTCGGTGCGACGCCCGGGGCGGTCCTGGGCGCCGTCGCGGGCATCGCGACGCTCGGACTCGCGGCCTGGTGGTTCACCGCGCCGGCGACCGTGCACGGTGTCGGCGTCGTGCTCGGACTCCTCGCGCTGGTGGTGTCGCTCGTGACGCTGCGCGACCGCGCGGCGACGTGGCAGCGGCCGGTCGCGCTGCTCGGCGCCGTGCTCGGTGGCGTCGGAACGCTCGTGCTGCTGTGGGCCGTCGCGTCGGCGCTGCTGCCGCTCGCCGGGGTGACGCTGCCCGACCTGACCGGGACCGGGACGACCCCGACCCTCGCGCCGTAGCGGGCTCGGTCTCCGGTTCGGCCCCTCGGCTGGCGGTCAGACGGCGCGGACGACCCCGCGCGACAGGATCGCGTTCGTCAGGGCGTCGATCGGCTCGCGCTGCACCGTCGGGTTGGCGATGAGGACGTAGTCGACCGCCGGCAGATCCGGCAACCCGAGCCGCTGCGACACCTTCACCAGGTCCGCAGGGATGAGCGAGTGCGGGAACACCGCCACGCCGATCCCCGCCCGCACCGCCGCCAGCACGCCGTTCACGTCGCGGGTGTTGCAGGTGATCCGCCAGGTGCGGCCCGCTGCCTCGAGGGCGTCGATCGCCATCTGCCGGCTGATGCTCGGCGCCTGGTACGCGATGAGCGGAACGGGCTCGTCGCGTTCGACCGCGATGCCGTCCTGCGCCATCCACACCATCTGGTCGGTCGCGACCCGGGTCCCCTCGGCGGACTCCCCCGCGGTCTGCTTGATGAACACCAGGTCGAGCTGCCCGGCGTGCACCCGGCGCAGGAGCGGTGACGACTGGTTCACCGTCAGCTCGAGGTTCACCTGCGGGTGCAGCCTCCGGAAGTCCCGGAGGATGCGCGGCAACTGCGTGATCGCGAGGTCGTCGGCCGCACCGAACCGGAGGCGCCCACGGGTCGCCGACCCCGAGAAGTAGGCGTCCGCGGTGGCGTGCGCCGCGAGGATCGTCCGGGCGAATCCGGCCATCGCGTCGCCGTTGTCCGTGAGGGTGACGCCACGGGTGTCGCGGGCGACGAGCGTGCGGGACACCGCGGTCTCGAGCCGCCGGACGTGCTGGGAGACGGTGGGCTGGCTGATGCCGAGGCGGGCTCCGGCCTGCGTGAAGCTCTGCGTCTCGGCGACGGCCAGGAAGGTCTGCAGCAGGACCGGATCGAGCACGGGCACCTCGTTCGTTCGTGCGAGTGTCGCGCGGTCGTTCGCGCGGTCGTTCGCTCGGTCATTCGACATCGCAATGGATTGATAGCCACCATAGGGGTGTCGAATGGCCCGCGGCCACGTAGTTTCGTTGGGGTACCAGATCCGCAACGACGTCCGGAGAACCCCTCACCGTGAGTGCGTCATCGACGACCCTCCCCCCGCCCACCGAACCACTCCCGATCCAGGCCACCCGCCCGCCCTGGCGGCACACCCTCATCGCCCTGTCCGTGCCGAACTTCCGGCTGTTCACGGCCACCAACCTCGTCGCGATGACCGCCGGGTGGATGCAGCGCATCGCCCAGGACTGGCTCGTCCTGCAGCTGACCGGCTCGGTCGCGCAGGTCGGCATCACCGTCGCCTGCCAGTTCGCGCCGATGCTGCTGTTCGGGCTGCTCGGCGGCGTGCTCGTCGACCGGTTCTCGAAGCGCGCGCTGATGATGATCACGCAGGGTGCCTTCGCGGTGCTGTCCGCGCTGCTCGCCGTGCTGACGCTCGCCGGTGTGGTCGAGGCCTGGCACATCTGGGTGATCGCGTTCCTGGTCGGGATGGTCACCGTCATCGACAACCCGGCCCGCCAGGTGTTCGTCACCGAGATCGTCGGACACCAGCACCTCCGCAACGCGATCAGCGTGAACTCGTCGGTGTTCCAGCTCGGCGGCATGATCGGCCCGGCGCTCTCCGGGGCGCTGCTCGTCGCCGTCGGGGCCGGCTGGTCGTTCGGAGTGAACGCGATCGCCTGCGTCGCCGTCGTCGTGACGCTCGGGTTCCTGAAGGTCTCGGAGCTGCACCGGACGCCCCCGGCGCCCCGCGGCAAGGGGCAGCTGATCGAGGGGCTCCGCTACGCCGTCAACAAGCCGACGATCATCGTGCCGGTGATCCTCGTCGCGTTCTTCTCGGTGTTCGCCCTGACGATGCCCGTGCTGCTGTCGGCCTTCGCGTCACAGGTGTACGACGTCGGCGCCGCCGGGTACGGCGTGTTCAACTCGGCCGTGGCGATCGGTGCGCTCGTCGGCGCGCTGCTCTCCACACGTCGGGCGGTCGTGCGGCTCCGGACCATCGTCGGCGGGGTGTTCTGGACCGGGGTGCTGCTCGTCGTCTCGGGGTCGATCCCCGTGATCGCGCCGTTCACCGTGGCGCTCGTCGCCGTCGGGATGTCGCAGCTGCTGTTCCAGACCGCGTCGAACTCGCTCGTGCAGCTGTCGTCGAACGTGGCGATCCGCGGCCGGGTGATGTCGCTCTACGTGCTCGTGCTGCTCGGCGGTCAGGCGATCGGTGGGCCGCTGATGGGCCAGGTCGTCGACCACTTCGGGGCGCACGTCGGGATGATGGTCGCCGGTGGGGTGCCCGCCGCGGCCGCCGCCGTGATCGCGCTCGTGCTCGCCCGCCGCGGAGGCCTTCACCTCGCGGTGCGCATGCGCCACCACGTGCCGCTGCCGGCCATCGTCGCCCACTGAGCGGGGCGGAAGGGTTCGGCGGACGGGAGGCCCGTGGCGGTATCGCCACGGGCCTCCCGTCCGGCGCGCGCCAACGCGTTGCGCCCCGTTGCGGGCGTCGCGCCCCGACACACAGGGGCGCAATGCCTGCAACAGGGCGCGGACGCGGTCCGGGACGGACGGGAGGCACAGGGCGGCCCCGCCACGCGCCTCCCGTCCGGTGAGCGGTTGCCTCAGTAAGCCACGCCGAAACGGGCCTGGTGGTGCGCCGGGTTCGCGATCTCGTCGACGAAGGCCAGGCCGAAGTCGTCGCCGGAGATGTCCGAGTTGCCCTCGGCGTCGGTCAGCAGGACCTCGTCGGTCGTGCGGTAGGTGCCACGACGCTCGCCCGGGTTGTAGCTGCCGTAACCGGCGGCCGGGCTGACGTAGAACCAGTCGACGTCCGTGTCCGAGGCACGGAGCGCGTCGAGGATCTGCGCGTGGCTCTTCGCCTCGCCCTTGAACGCGTCCGGGAACTCGGCCGAGTCGAACAGGCGCGGTCCACCGTCGGCGACGAGCAGCGAACCGGCGCCGCCGACGATGCCGAGACGCGCACCGGCGTTGGCCGCAGCGTCGACGAAGTGCTGGAACTTATCCTTGAGCTCACTGCCGTCCGACTGGACCGCGTGCAGGGCGACGACGATGACGTCGGCGTCCTTCGTGACCTCGGCCACGAAGTCGGCGTCGAAGGCATCGCCCTGCGCCAGGGTCAGGCCCTCGGCGGCGTCGAGCTTGCTCGTGTCGCGCGCGACGGCGGTGACGGCGATGCCACGGGAGAGGGCTTCGCGGGTGATGGCGGAGCCGGCGTAGCCGGTGCCTCCGAAGACGACGATGCTGGTCATGCTGTTCCTTTCGTGGGGCTGGTGCTGCTCACCGTACAAGAGTTACTCTCTTTGAGTAAGTAGGCACCTCACGGTGCGTACCGGAGCTCGTTCGCCACGGAGGCCAGGCCATATGTCAGCACTCGAGTACAGCCCCTACGCGGCGGACTGCCCCAGCCGGCAGCTGCTCGACCGCATCGGCGACCGGTGGAGTGTCCTGACGATCGGCACCCTCGCCGACGGGCCGCAACGGTACTCGGCGATCGCGAACCGGGTGCAGGGCGTGTCGCAGAAGATGCTCACGCAGACCCTCCGGGCACTGGAACGGGACGGACTCGTCACCCGCACGGTGTTCCCTGAGATCCCGCCACACGTCGAGTACGAACTCACCGATCGCGGGCGGTCGCTCCGCCGGGTGCTCGAGCCGCTCGAGGCGTGGGCGACGTCGCACATGGACGACGTCGCGGTGTCGCGCGTGGAGTACGACGCCCGCTGACGTGGCGCGGCGGACGGGGGCGGGGCGGGCGCGGGCGGGGCGGGGGGCGCTTCGTGAGCAGAAATGGTCGGGTCCGCCGAACGCACCCGACCATTTGTGCTCACGAAGTGCCGCCATGCCACACTCGGAATCCCCGACGGCGGCGAGTGGTTGCCTGGGGACATGCGATCGATCGTCTACACGAAGCCCGGTGACAGCAGCGTCCTCGAACTCGTCGAGCGGGACGTCCCCGAACCCGGCGCCGGCGAGGTCCGCGTCCGCGTCGTCGTCTCCGGCGTGAACCCGACGGACTGGAAGGCCCGGGCCGGCGGTACCTACGGCGACGGCCTGCCCTTCCCCGAGGTCACCCCGAACCAGGACGGCGCCGGTGTCGTCGACGCGGTCGGCCCGGGTGTCGAGGACCTCGCCGTCGGTGACCGCGTGTGGCTCTTCATGGCCGCCGCCTCGCGCCCGACCGGCACCGCACAGGAGTACACCGTCGTGCCGGAGAGCCGAGCGGTCCGCCTGCCCGACGAGACGAGCTTCGACGTCGGTGCTTCGCTCGGTGTCCCGGCGATGACCGCGCACCGCGCCCTCACGACGCACGAGGACGGTCCCGCACGACTGGGCCCCGGTGCGCTCGACGGCGTCACGGTGCTCGTCGCCGGTGGTGCCGGAGCGGTGGGGCACGCGGCCATCCAGCTCGCCCGTTGGGCCGGCGCGACGGTGATCACGACGATCAGCTCGGACGACAAGGCCGCACTCGCCACCGCGGCGGGTGCCCACCACGTCGTGAACTACCGGCAGGACGACGCCGCGGCTCGCATCCGCGAGATCGCGCGGGACGGCGTCGACATCGTCGTCGAGGTGTCGATCCCCCAGAACGCCGAGCTGGTCGCCGACGTCCTCGCGAACCACGGCGTCGTGTCGATCTACGCGAACAACGGCGGCGACGAGGCCACGCTGCCGATCCGCCCGAACATGAGCGTGAACGCGCGCTACCAGTTCCTGCTGCTCTACACGATCGGCGACGAGGCCCTGTCCGCTGCGGCCGAGGACGTCACCGAGGCGCTGCACGACGGCGTGCTGCCGGTCGGCGCGGACGCGGGACTGCCGCTCACCCGCTTCGACCTCGCCCGCACCGCGGACGCGCACGACGCCGTCGAGCAGGACACCGTCGGCAAGGTGCTGATCGACGTGCCCCAGGCGCAGTAGCCCCGACGCCCAGACGACGAACGGCTCCCACACCCGTGGGAGCCGTTCGTGGTGGACGATGCGGGAAGGGTCAGCGACCCAGGCGCGCGGCGATGGCTGCGGCGACCCGGATCCGGGCTGCTTCGCGCTCGCGCTCGATGTTGGCGGCGATGACGTCGAGGTCTTCGTAGTCGGCGTCGGTGGTGGTGTCGTTCCAGTTCGGCGATGAGATCCGGGCACGCCCGAACGACGGCGGAGCAGGGTTCACGGTCGTCATGAGGGCATCGTACGTCGAGCGTCCGACAGAGCGTGTGAGCATCACGGGCCTTTCCTTGGATTGCGGTCGCGCTCGGGGAACGAGTAGGTCAACGAGAACGCCACGGCCATGAACGACGCCATCATCGCGATGTTCTTGGCGTCGAGTTCGGTGAAGGCGTCGGGGACCGGGGAGTCGACGGTGAGCATGCCGAACGAGTACTGGTCGGACCGGATCACCACCGAGACGTACGACGAGTAGCGCGGTTCGAAGCCCGGCACGTCCTGGTCCACGTCGACGTCGGCCGAGCGGTCGCCGACGATCCGGGGTGATCCCCCGACCAGCACCCACTCGAGGTTGCGGTCGCCGTAGGGCGTGCCCGCGCGGAAGACCCCGGCGGTGTCGCCGGCACCCCCGTGACCAATCGGCTCGAGCGCACGCAGATCGGTGGACAGCTGGTACACGTTGGCCCGGACGTCGGGCACCTTCGGCAGCAGGTAGAACGCCAGGGCCACGGCGACCCGGTCGGCGACGACGGAGAGTTCGCCGTGGCGCTCGGAACGGGGCAGTTCGGTGAACCGGACGAGCCGGGTGGCGATCTGGCCGAACGCGTACCGGACCGCCGTCGACTGTTCGAGTTCGGCCCCGGTGGCGTTCTCCTCGGCCACCGCCCGCGCAGCGTCGCTGCGTCGGGTCCGGACCACCTGCACCGCCACGGCACCGGCCAACACGACGAGCCCGAACACGACGAGCGACAGTCGCACAGCCGGGGTGACGAACAGGTTCGGCAGCTGGAACGCCGCAGTGGGCGCGGCCGCCACCACGATCGGCCACCCGACCGTGCCGACCCGTCCTGAACGCTGTTGCCCCATGACCACGACGCTAGGTCACGCCAACGACGCAGACGGAGTTGTCCACAGGTCGGTTCTCCACAGGATCTGTCGGCCTCCACCAGCCCGTCGCACGCAGCTGGTAAGCAAGACCCATGACCGATGCCAGCACGCCCGTTCCCGGATCCAGAGCCCTCGTCCTGGGGGGCGGAGGCGTCGCCGGCATCGCCTGGGAGGTCGGCGTCCTCACCGCCCTGCAGGACGCCGGCGTCGACTTCGATGCCGCAGACCTGGTCGTCGGCACGAGCGCCGGCAGCGTCGTCGGCGCCTTCGTCCGGAACGGCGCCGTGCAGCAGGCGTACGACCAGCAGCACACGCCCGCGCCGACGACCTACGTCGAGCCGCCGGCCATCGACACCGACGCCGTCCAGCAGCGGATCGGTGCCGCACTCGAGGGCGCGACCGGTGAGCAGGACGCCCGCGCCCGCCTCGGCCTCGCCGCCCAGCAGGTCACCGGCGGACAGTCCGACGACGAGCGCGTGGCGACCTTCACCGAGACCCTGCCGTCCACCGACTGGCCGGCGAAGCCGCTCGCGATCACCGCGGTCGACGCCACCGACGGCACGTTCCGACTGCTGACCGCGGCCGACGGCGTCCCGCTCCCCCTCGCGGTCGCCGCGAGGTGCTCCGTGCCCTTCGTGTGGTCACCCGTCGGCATCGAGGGCCGACCGTACGTCGACGGCGGGGTCCGCTCCGGCACAAACGCCGACGCCGCTGCCGGTCACGAACGCGTGCTCGTGATCGCCTGCGGTCCCGAGGGTCCGTCGCCGGTCGGCCCGTGGCTCGACGTCGCGGTCGAGTCGCTCCGCGCCGGCGGCAGCTCGGTCGAGGTCGTGGTGGCGGACAGCACCGCGCAGGAAGCCTTCGGCACGAACTCGCTCTCGCTGGCCACCCAGGCACCCTCGGCCGAGGCCGGCCGCGCCCAGGGCACGGCGGTCGCCGAGCAGATCGCCGCCTTCTGGGCCGATGACCTGGTGAGCGTGGTCGCATGACGACGCCGTTCTCCGACCTCGACCAGTACATCGCGCTCCCCCGGGTCGACGGGATCGCTATCAGCCCGGACGGTGAGCGCGTCGCCCTGACGGTCAGTGCGCTCGACCCGGACCGCACCGGGTACCGGCGCTCGATCTGGCAGGTGCCCGCCGGCAACGACACCGAAACGAACGCCGATGCCGACGCAGCGGGCAGCGCCGCAGCCGGTACCGCGGTCCGCCTCACCCGTTCCGCCAAGGGTGAGGGCGGCATCGCCTTCACCCGCACCGGCGACCTGCTCTTCGTCTCCGCCCGCCCCGACGCCGATGCCACCGACGCCGACGCCGCCCAGCTCTGGGTCCTCCCGGCGGCCGGTGGTGAAGCGCGCCCCCTGACGCGGCTCACCGGCGGGGTCGGCGGCGTCCTGGCGACCGCTGCGGCCGCCGACACCGCAGCGCTCACCGCCGACCTGCTGCCCGGCGCCGGTACCGACCCGGCCACCGTGGTCGACGCCGACGCCCAGCTCCGGAAGGCCCGCACGGACAAGAAGGTCCGCGCGATCCTGCACGAGACGTACCCGGTGCGGTACTGGGACCACGACCTCGGGCCGGCCCAGACCCACATCCTCACGCTCGACCTGGCCGAAGGCCAGACCGAAGACCACGCCGAGGACGCAACCGCGCTCCCCCGCCTCACCGACCGCACGCCGGCTCCCGGCCGGTCGCTGGACCACGTCGCCGGGGCACTCACGCCCGATGGTTCCGTCCTGTTGGCAGCCGTGGGTGTCCGGGAGGCCCGTGGGGACCGTTCGACGCTCGTCACGATCGACTGCACCAGCGGCCACCGCTCGGTGCTGTTCGACGACGCCGACGTCGACCACGAGATGCCCGCGCTGAGCCACGACGGTCGCACGATCGCCTGGGTCCGGACGGTGCGCTCCACCCCCGCCGGTGCGAACCAGCAAGAGGTCTGGACCGCCGGCATCGACGGGTCGGACCCGCGCCGCATCGCGACCGACTGGGACCGCTGGCCGAGCGAGCTCGTGTTCGAGCACGGCGACCGGGCGCTGCTCGCCGTGGCCGACCAGGACGGCCGGGCACCCGTGTTCCGCATCCCGCTCGACGGCGCAGCCGTCGAACAGCTGACCCACGACGACTGGGCGTACTCGAGCCTGCGCGTGGCGGAGGCGACGGGTGCGGTCGTGGCGCTCCGGGCCTCCTGGGCGGCACCACTGCACCCCGTGCGGATCACGCCGGACGGCGAGGTGACCCCGCTCGCGACGCCCGCACCTCTGCCGGAGGTCCCCGCGCACCTGGAAGAGGTCGAGACGACCGCGGCCGACGGCGCGCGCGTGCGCGGCTGGCTGGTCGTGCCGGAGGGTGACGGGCCGCACCCGCTGCTGCTCTGGATCCACGGCGGACCGCTCAACTCGTGGAACCAGTGGTCGTGGCGGTGGAACCCGATGCTCCTGGCGGCGCGCGGGTACGCCGTGCTGCTGCCGGACCCGGCCCTGTCGACCGGCTACGGGCTCGACTTCGTGAACCGTGGGTGGAACGCGTGGGGGCAGGCGCCGTACACCGACCTGCTGGCGATCACGGACGCGGTCGAGGCCCGAGCGGACATCGACGAGACCCGGACGGCGGCGATGGGCGGCTCGTTCGGCGGCTACATGGCGAACTGGGTCGCCGGGCACACCGACCGCTTCCGCGCGATCGTCACGCACGCGAGCCTGTGGGCGCTCGACCAGTTCAACGGCACCACGGACGCGTCGCAGTACTGGTCGTCGATCTTCGACGCCGCCGGCGTCGAGGCCAACGACCCGCACCGCTTCGTAGCCGACATCACGTCACCGATGCTCGTGGTCCACGGCGACAAGGACTACCGGGTGCCGATCGGCGAGGGGCTGCGACTGTGGTCCGAGCTCGCCGAGCACCACGCGGCCGACGACGGCACGATGCCGCACCGGTTCCTGTACTTCCCGGACGAGAACCACTGGGTGCTCTCGCCGCAGCACGCCGTGGTCTGGTACGAGACGGTGTTCGCGTTCCTCGGGCAGCACGTGCTCGGCCAGGAGTGGGAGCGGCCGGAGCTGCTCGGGTAACGCGGGCGTGGCGGTCGACCCGGAACGACACGACCGACGTCACACGACATCGAGAACGTCGTTCCGGGTCGGATCCACCCGATCGACCCGACCCGGCCCGGCCCGGCCCGCTAGACGAACGCGGCCTGCCCGGTGATCGCCCGTCCGACGATGAGCGTGTTCACCTCGCGCGTGCCCTCGTACGAGTAGATCGCCTCGGCGTCCGCGAAGAACCGGGCGACACCTTTGTCGAGCACGATGCCGTTGCCGCCCTGCACCTCGCGGCACCAGCCGACGGTCTCACGCATCTTCGCGGTCGCGAACGCCTTCGCCAGGGCGGAGTGCTCGTCGCCCCCGACGCCGGCGTCCTGCATGGCCGAGGCCTGCGTGCAGAGCGCGATCGAGGCCGTGATGTTCGACAGCGACTTCACGAGCAGGTCCTGCACGAGCTGGTGCGCGGCGATGGGCTTACCGAACTGGATCCGCTCGCGGGCGTACGCGAGCGCTGCTTCGTAGGCGCCGACCGCGATGCCGACCGCCTGCCAGGCCACCTCGGTACGGGTCAGACGGAGCACCTCGGCCGTCGACCGGAACGAGTCGGCGCGCTGGAGCCGACGCGATTCCGGCACACGCACCCCCTGCATGACGATGTCGGCGTTCTGCACCCCGCGCAGCGCGATCTTGTCCTCGATCTTGGTGGCGGTGAAGCCGGGGGTGTCCGTGGTGACCAGGAAGCCCTTCACCTGCTCGTCCGCGACGTCCTTCGCCCAGATGACGACGACGTCGGCGAAGGTGGCGTTGCCGATCCAGCGCTTCTCACCGTCGAGCACCCACGTGTCGCCGTCGCGGCGGGCGGTGGTGCGCAGGCCACGGGCGGAGTCGCTGCCGGACAGCGGCTCGGTCAGGCCGAACGCCCCGATGAGCTCGCCGGCCGCCATGCGCGGCAGCCACTCGCGCTGCTGTTCTTCGCTGCCGGCGACGGCGATCGAGTTCATCGCCAGACCCGACTGCACGCCGATGAACGTCGCGACGCTGGCGTCGACGCGTCCGAGCTCGAGCGCAGCCCACCCGCGGTAGACGGCCGAGTTCTCGAACTGGCGCACGAGCGGGATCCCCGGCCCGTACATCCCGAGCTCGGCGAGCGGGGCGATCACCTGCATCGGGAACTCGGCGCGTGCCCAGTACCCGTCGGCGATGGGCGCGACCTCGCGCTCGAGGTACTCGCGGAGCCGCCCGATCGACGCGCGCTCCGGCTCGGTCAGCTGCTGTTGGAAGCCGTAGAAGTCCGATTCGAGGAGGCCCGTCGTGGGCGTCAGCGTTGACATGGAACCAACGATGCATCATTCTCGAAAACGTTGCAAGGGAGGACCGCGTGTACACATCGGATTCTGCGCTGCGCGCCTTCCGGGAGGCCCGCCACACGTTCATCGACGGCGCACGGATCGACATGGGCGCGTTGGCTGCCGCCCTCGGCGTGGACCGTACGTCGCTGTTCCGGTGGGTGGGCAACCGTGACCGGTTGCTGTCCGAGATCCTGTGGTCCCTCGCAGTCCCGACGCTCGACCGGGCGTCCCGCGCTGCCGACACGATCGGGTCGTCCGGAGCGGCGCGCATCGTCGACGTGCTCGACCGGTTCACCGCCGACCTCATCGAGGCCACCTACTTCCGCGCCTTCCTGACCCGCGAGCCCGCGCGGGCGATGCGCCTGCTGACCACCTCGGAGAGCGACGTGCAGAGCCGGTTCGTCGAGCGGGTCACCGCGCTCGTGGTCGAGGAGCAGTCGTCCGGCGAGTTCGATCCGGCCCCGTTGTCCGCCGAGGAGCTCGCGCGGCTGCTCGTCCGGATCTCAGAGTCGTTCACCTACGCTGAGTTCATCTCCGGTGAGGCCCCCGACCCCGTCCGGGCACGCGCCGCGTTCGAGTACGTGCTGCGCCCCGCCGCCGATCACGCCACACCCGCACCTCCGATCGGAGACCGATGACCATCGACGAGTACCCGTTCCGCCGCCTCTACCCCACACGGTGGAACGACAACGACATGTTCGGGCACGTCAACAACACGATCTACTACTCGGCGATGGACAACGCGTCGACGTACTGGTTCCGCGAGGAAGCGGGTCTCGACCCCTTCACGTCGGAGTGGATCGCGGTGCTGGTGTCGTCGAGCTGCCGCTTCGTCGAGTCCGCCGTGTGGCCGGACGTCATCGAGGTCGGGATGCGGTCCAAGCACCTCGGCAACACGAGCCTGTCGTGGGAGTTCGGCCTGTTCCGGCAGTTCGACGGCGCACTGCTCGCCACCGGTGAGTTCGCGCACGTCATCATCGACCGCGAGGGCGCCCGCCGACCGATCCCCCTGCCGGAGTCGCTGCGCGCGCTCGTGACCGGCACGATGGTCGCCCAGGAGCCCGCAGTCGCCGATTGACCGCGCGCACGACGCCCGGTCAGGGGCGGTAGTCGTCGCGAAGGGGCTGGTTCAGCCGCACAGCGAGGTCGTCACCCGCGGGCTTTGCGCCGTTCAGAGTCCCGAGCACCTTCGCCGCCGTCGACAACACGAAGCCGATCCCCCGGCCGATGGCTTGAATGAAGCGCATGACGTCCCCTCTCGTCACCCCATGCTAGCCCGCGGCCCGAGGACTGCTCAGGACTGCTCAGGACTGCTCAGGACTTGAGGGCAGCGAGCTCGAGGTTGATGTCGTCGGGGTCCTGCACGGACAGGATCACCATGCCGGCGTCGCCGAGGTCGGTCACCTCGCCGTGCTCGACCCCCGCGGCGTCGAGACGCGCGGCCGCCTGGTGCAGCTCGTCGACGGATCCCACGACGAAGCTGACGTGGTCGAGGCCGACGGTGTCCGGGTCGAACGTCTGCCCCGCCGGAGCGACCGGGCGGAGACCGAAGACCTGGTCGCCGAGCCGGAACACGGAGCCGCCGTAGAAGCGCTCACGGTCCTCCCGCACGCCCGGCTCATCGACCTGGTCACTGAAGTCGATCGCCGGGTCGGTGCCGAGCAGCTGCTGGTAGAACGCCTTGCTGCGGTGGATGTCGGTCACGGTGACGCGGACGTGGGCAAGGGCGGTCGGGCGTGCGAACGGTTCGGTCATGGTGGAGCTCCTCCGGGTTCGACCCGACGCAGGGCTGTCGGGTGCGCGCCGTGGTTGCGACGCGCACCCGAGGCAACCCCTACTGCCTCGGCGCAGCCCGACAGCGTGCGGCGACCGGACAGCGGCGCTGGACCCGAACGCCAGCGCCGCTGTCCGGTCAGATGAGCTCGTCGGTCAGGTGGTTCGGCGTGCCGAAGCGGTGCGCCGTGATCGAGACCGCCTGCTCGCGGACGAACGGCAGGATCTCGAGCCGCCCGGCCTCGGTCACCGGGCCGCCGTACACCGCGACGTCCGGACGCCCGCCGATCGCCGAGTACAGCGCCGAGGTGTCGCCGCCGATGAGCCGGACACGGGTCGACGGGCCCGCCGCGATCGACGACGCGAAGGAGTCGTCGGAGACCGACTGGGAGACGGACCGGACGATGGGCAGCGAGCGGAGCGCCGATGCGACGGGTGTCGGCAGCGCGGCGGCCGTCGAGACGTCGATCGCCGTGCCGGCCCGGAGCGCAGCGGCGACGACGCGCACGAGCTCGACCACCGAGGCGTCAGCGTCAGAGTCTGCAACCGCAGCGAGCCGCACCCGCACCGACGGGAACGGCAGGTACCGCGCGATGTTCCGCTCGGCGCTCAGGGCCGAGACGTCGGTCGCGGTGCCGAACAGCGTCGACCAGGCCTGCTCGTCCGACGCCAGCGACCGGTCGAGCACCGGCGAGGTGACCCCGGCCGCACGGACGAAGGCGCTGACCGGAGCAGAAGGAACGGACGCAGCAGTCGACCGAGCAGGCGCCCACGACCCGAGCCCGAGCAGGTAGTTCAGCCCGCCGGCCTTCGTGCCCGCGCCGACGGCCGACTTCTTCCAGCCACCGAACGGCTGCCGACGGACGATCGCACCGGTGATGCCGCGGTTGACGTAGAGGTTGCCCGCCTGGATCCGGCCGAGCCACGTGCCGATCTCGGCCGGGTCGAGCGAGTGCAGGCCCGAGGTCAGGCCGTAGTCGACCTCGTTGACGATGTCGATCGCCTCGTCGAGGGTGTCGGCGGTCATCATGCCGAGGATCGGACCGAAGTACTCGGTGCGGTGGAACTCCGAGCCGCGGCGGACACCCTGGCGGACGCCGGGGCTCCAGAGCTTGCCGGTCTCGTCGAGCTGCTTCGGCTCGACGGCCCAGGTCTCCCCCGCGCCGAGCGTCGTCAGGCCGGCGAGCAGCTTGCCCGATGCCGGCTCGATGATCGGGCCCATCTGGGTGGTGGGGTCGGTCGGCGAGCCGACGGTGAGCGAGGACACGGCGTCGAGCAGCTGGTTGCGGAAGCGCTTCGACTTCGCGACCGAGCCGACCATCACCACGAGCGACGCGGCCGAGCACTTCTGACCGGCGTGCCCGAAGGCCGAGGCGACGACGTCCTTCACCGCGAGGTCGAGGTCCGACGACGGGGTGACGATCACGGCGTTCTTGCCCGAGGTCTCGGCGAGCAGCGGCAGGTCAGAGCGGAACGAGCGGAACAGCTCGGCGGTCTCGTAGGCACCGGTGAGGATCACCTGGTCGACCATCGGCGAGGCGATGAGTTGCTGGCCGAGTTCGTTCTCGGACACCTGCAGGAACGCGAGCACGTCGGCCGGGGCCCCGTGGGCGTCGAGCGCGGTCTCGATGATCGAGGCGAGGACGGCTCCGGAGCGCTCGGCGGGCGGCGCCGGCTTGAGGACGACGGCGGACCCGGCAGCGAGTGCGGCCAGGGTCGAGCCGGCGGGGATCGCGACCGGGAAGTTCCACGGCGGCGCGACGAGGGTCAGCGTGGCCGGGGTGAAGGTCGCACCGTCGAGGTCGTCGAGCTGCGACGCGAGCGAACCGTAGAAGTGTGCGAAGTCGATCGCCTCGGACACCTCGGGGTCGGCCTGGTCGATGGTCTTGCCGGTCTCCGCGGCCATGACCTCGATGAGTGCTGCGCGGTTCGCCTCGAGTGCGTCGCCGACGGCGTGCAGCACCGCGCCACGAGCGGCACCGGACCAGGTCCCCCAGACCGCACCGGCGGCCTGGACGCGAGCGAGCGCCGAGTCGAGCGACGCGGCGGAGTCGACCCGGGCCTCCTGGACGGCGCGGACGCCGAGCGTCGACGACGCGATCCGGTCCGTGATGGCCGAACCCCACTGGCGCACCGACGCGACCGACGGGTCGCTGTCCGGCGTGTTCTCGAACCGGCCGGGTCCGGGGCGCCCAACGGCCGCGTAGCGGTCGGCGACGCGGTGGGACGCGGGAGCGGCGAGGCCCTCGGGTGTGGCGAGCGGCACGAGCGAGGCGCGGAAGCGTTCTTCTTCGCGGGCGAACAGCGGCGGCGACGACACCAGCGAGAAGACCGCGGACATGAAGTTGTCCTGCGAGGCGCCTTCTTCGAGGCGGCGGATCAGGTACGCGATCGCGACGTCGAACTCTCCGGGGTGGACGACCGGCGTGTAGAGCAGGAGGGAACCGACCGTGTTCTTCACTGCCGACGCCTGGCCCTGCGCCATGCCGAGCAGCATCTCGAACTCGATGCCGTCCCGCACGCCCCGTTCGCCGGCGAGCAGCCAGGCGTGCGCGACGTCGAACAGGTTGTGCCCGGCGACACCGACGCGGACGTTCTCGACGCGCGACGGGGTGAGCGCCCAGTCGAGCACGCGCTTGTAGTTGGTGTCGGAGTCCTGCTTGGTGTGCCAGGTGGCGAGCGGCCAGCCGTGCACCGAGGCCTCGACCTGCTCCATCGGCAGGTTCGCGCCCTTGACCAGGCGGACCTTGATGCCGGCACCACCTCGGGCGCGGCGGGCGGCGGACCACTCCTGCAGCTGCTCCATCGCGGCGAGCGCGTCAGGCAGGTACGCCTGCAGCACGATGCCGGCTTCGAGCCCGAGGAACGCGGGCTCGTCGAGGAGCTTCGTGAAGACCGCGATCGTCAGGTCGAGGTCCTTGTACTCCTCCATGTCGAGGTTGATGAACTTCGCCGGGGTCGAGGCCGCGGCGCGCGTGAACAGCGGGCGGAGCTGCTCGACGATGTCGTCGACGGCGTGGTCGAACGCCCACGGCGAGTGCGGGTGCACGGTCGACGAGACCTTGATCGACACGTAGTCGACGTCGTCGCGTGCCAGGAGCTTGTGCGTGCCCTCGAGCCGGCGCGCGGCCTCGCGCTCGCCCAGCACGGCCTCGCCGAGCAGGTTCACGTTGAGCCGGACGCCGTCCCGCTTGATCTTCGCGATCGCCGGGCCGAGCTTCGAGTCGGTCGCGTCGACGATGAGGTGGCCGACCATGCCCCGGAGCACCCGGCGGGCGATGGGCACGACGACGCCCGGCAGCACCGGGGCCATGCCGCCACCGAGGCGCACGAGTCCGCGCATCGCGGCGGGCAGGAACCCGGGGGCACCGGGCGCGATCTGCCGGAGCTTGCGCGCGGCGACGGCGAGGTCTTCCGGGCGGACGACGCCGTCCACGAAGCCGACGGCGAAGTCCAGACCTGCGGGGTCGGCGAGCACCCCGGCGAGCTGCTTGGCGGAGCCGTCCACCGGGAACGACTCGGCCTCGGCCAGCCACTGTCGGACGAGTGCGACGGACTGGTCCGCCAGCGCGTCGTGGTCGGTGGCGGGGTGCTCCTGCAGGGTCGTCATGGGATCAGTGTGGAGGCCCGGGATACGGTAGCGGAAG
The DNA here is from genome assembly GCF_003814955.1 of Curtobacterium sp. PhB137. Lineage (NCBI taxonomy): Bacteria > Bacillati > Actinomycetota > Actinomycetes > Micrococcales > Microbacteriaceae > Curtobacterium > Curtobacterium sp. PhB137. Next base: position 54,972 of record NZ_RKQO01000010.1, read on the forward strand.
CGACCGTTCCTGATGGGTACCGTTCAGTTGCACTACCGAATCCACGGCGATCCCGCTACCGTCAGACCATGCTCGATGTCCGCCGCCTGATCCTGCTCCGCGAGCTGTCGATCCGCGGCACGATCGCCGCCGTCGCCGAGGCCATGAACTTCACGCCGTCGGCGGTCTCGCAGCAGCTCAGCGCCCTGGAACGCGAGGCAGGGGTGCAGCTCCTCCGCAAGGCGGGTCGACGGTTGCAGCTCACCCCGCAGGCCGAGGTGCTGGTCGCCGCCGCTGGCCACGTGCAGGACGTGCTCGAGCAGGCCCAGGCGCAGGTCGAGGACACCCTGCCGTCGGTGCAGGGCCGGGTGCGTGTCGCGGTGTTCCAGTCCGCGGCCCTCGCCCTGATGCCGAACGCCCTGCACGAGATGGCCACCGAGCACCCCGACGTCCGGGTCGAGATGGTCCAGCGCGAGCCGGAGACCGCCCTGAACGAGACGTGGGCGCGCGACTTCGACATGGTCATCGCCGAGCAGTACCCGGCGCACGCCGCCCCGCACCTGTCCGGGCTCGACCGCTCGGACCTGACCACCGATGCCGTCCGGCTGGCGCTGCCGCCGCTCGACACCGCGCTACTGCCGGTGTCGAGCCTCGAGGACGCCGAGGCCCTGCCGTGGGTGATGGAACCCCGCGGGACGGCGTCGCGACACTTCGCGGAGCAGGTGTGCCGACGCTGGGGCTTCGAGCCGGACGTCCGCTACGAGACCGCCGACCTGCAGACCCAGATCCGACTGGTCGAGTCCGGCAACGCCGTCAGCCTGATGCCGGACCTGATGTGGACCGGACGCACGACGACCTGCCGCCTGCTCGAACTGCCCGAGCAGCCCCGCCGGACGATCTTCACCGTCGTGCGCGCCGCCGGGGCGTCCTCGCCCGCGGTCCGTGCGCTGCGCGCCGCTCTCGAACGCGCGGCGGCGGCCGTCGGCGACTGATCTGCCTGCCGCGCCGGACGCGGTGGACCGCACCGGATCACGGACGGGAGGCCCGTGGCGGATCCGCCACGGGCCTCCCGTCCGACGCGGGTTTCCGCACGGACCCCCAACCATGGTCACATTCCGGTCACCGACGCCTGAACGGCCGCGCAGCCGCACTACGATCCGAGCAGGCCGAAACTCTCGGCAGATTCTTACGATCCGGCCACCCAGCCGGACCTGAACATGGGGGGAACCCGTGCATCGCAGCACCTCCGCCGTTCGTCGCGCTTGCGCCGTCGGCACCACCGTCGCACTCGTCGGTCTGACCACCGGTCTCGGCATCATGTCGGCGACCGCCGCCAGCGCCGTCGAGCCGACCGACTCGACGCAGCCCTTCGTCTCCGAGGAGACCCCGGCACCCGTCGCGACGGAGACGCCCGCACCGACCGACGAGCCGTCGGTCCCCGCCGACGAGACCACGGAGACCCCGGCCCCGGCACCCGCCGAGGAGACCCCGGCCCCCACCCCGAGCGACGACGCGACCGCCCCGGCCGACGAGCCGACCGCCCCCGCGACGACCGCTCCCGCCGCCGAGACCCCGGCTCCGACCGCGACGCCGACCCCGGACGTCACCACGAAGGCCGCCGACGCGACCGTCACCATCGACGGTGCGGCCAAGGTCGGCACCCTCCTGAGCGCCGTCGTCACCGGCTTCGACGAGGACTCCTCGTACAAGTACGTGTGGGCTGACCAGGACCGCAACGTCCTGTCGAAGACCGCGACCTACCGCATCGACCCCACCGACGTGCGCAAGACGATCACCGTCACGGTGACCGGCACGCTGCCCGGCGCGACCGAGACGACCTCGGTGACGTCCGACGCGACCGCGCCCGTCACGCAGACCCCCGCCTTCCTCGGCGAGGACGGCAAGCCGACGAAGGCCGGCGCCGACGCCGACCACCCCCTCGAGCTGAGCACCACCGCCGGTGACGCGTTCTCGCACACCTTCCGCGCGCAGGGCTTCCCGGAGCCGAAGTACGCGCTCGCCTGGTTCGACGAGGACGAGCTCGAGGACACCACGTACTACGACGAGAACGGTGACGAGTACGTCCCGGAGCCCGACGAGCAGCTCCCGGACGGCATCACGTTCGACGCCTCCACCGGTGAGCTCAGCGGCGTCTCGACGGAAGCGTCCGACTGGACCTTCGCGGTCACCGCGACGAGCGGCACCGAGACCGTCACGCAGTACGTCGACCTGACCGTCGAGGCCGCAGCGCCGCTCGGCATCATCGTCTTCACGACCGACCGTGCCGGTGCGTTCGACCTCGGCGAGGACGAGGACGACACGAGCACCCGGACCAGCTGGATCATCGACCCGGAGGGCAAGGTCTACACGTTCACCATCACGGGCGACGGTGAGGGCGGCTACACCGGCAACGAGGTCGAGGGCGGCCGGCCGACCATCAAGCAGGGCGGGACGCTCGTCGTGTCCGGCGGCCTGGTCGACGTGTTCGGCAACGAGATCACCGACGAGAACGAGGAGTCGATCGTCCCGACCGTCACCTCGGACGTGGCGAGCGACGTCATCGCGCCGGACCCCGACCTGGGCTTCTTCGGTCTCGTGAACGTCACGTTCCCGCACGCGTCGATCCACAACCTGTCCGTCTCGGCCGGTGACTTCACCACCGCGTTCGCGGTGGATGTCCAGCCGACCGCCGTCCCGACCGTCGCCACGCCGACCACTCCGGTCCCCGCGGCCGCACCGGTCACCCCGACGAACCGTGGCGGCCAGCTCGCCTACACGGGTTCGGACGCCACCGGTGCCCTGCCCTGGGCCCTCGGCCTGCTCGTCGCCGGTGCCGGCCTGATCGGCGCCCGCACCCTGCGCCGTCGCCGCGCACAGCGCTGACGGACGACCAGCGCTGACGGTCCCCCGTCGTCTCCCGTCCGTCGCGTGCCCGCGTGACGGACGGGAGGCCCGGCTCGGCCCCGCCTGTCCCCTCCCCGGGGCGGCGGGGCCGTTTCCGTCCCACCGTCGGTAGCGTGGGCACCATGCCCACGCTGCTGCACATCGACTCCTCGGCCGACCTCTCCCACTCCCGTTCGCGCGCGCTGACCGCCGCGTTCGCCGATGCCTGGCGCGCACGCGGACCGGAGTACACGGTGGTCCGCCGCGACCTGCACGTCGACCAGCTCCCGCACCTCGAGACCTCGGCGCTGCACTGGGCGGCAGCGGACCGCACCGCGGACGAGTCCGTCGCTCCCGAGGCCGAGGCACTGCGCCAGGAGGTCATCGACGAACTCCTCGCCGCCGACGTCGTGGTCGTCGGGTCGCCGCTGTACAACTACACGGTGCCGTCGACGCTCAAGGCCTGGATCGACCGCATCCACATCCCCGGGGTCCTGGCAGGCGACGTGCAGCCCCTGGCCGGCCGTCCGGTCGTGACCGTGGTCAGCCGCGGTGCGACCTACGACGCCGGCACCCCGACCGAGGACTGGGACCACGGGTCGCCGGTCCTGCACCTCATCCTCGGCACGGCGCTCGGCATGAAGCTCTACCCGATCACGGTCAGTGCGACCCTGGCCGACCGGCTGCCCGACCTCGCCCCGCTCGCCGAGCACGCGTCCGCCGAGCTCGCCGACGCGAAGACGACGATCGAGCGCCTGGCCACCACGCTCGGCTGACGTCAGGACGCGAGCGGTCAGGCGGGGCGGACCTCGCCGGACCGGCCGAGCAGCTCGGCGTGGAACGCCGTCTGCGTCAGCGCGCTCGCGAGCAGGAACCCGGTCATCGACTCGATCCCGCCGCTGAACGGCACACGCGCGGCGACTTCGAACAGCGTGGGCAGGTCGAGCAGGTCGAGCGCCTCGGCGACGTGCCGCGACCGCTCCTCGCGGTGTCGAGCCAACGTCTGCGCGCGTGCGACGACGTCGGCGAACCGGTACTCGTGGCCCGGGCAGACCTCGAGCCCGGCGTACACGTCGAGTCGGCCGAGCGACGCCAGGTAGTCACCGAGCGGGTTCGTGGCGGTCCGACCACCGAGGCCGATCCCGGAGTTGATCCGCGGCAGCACGTGGTCACCGGTGAACAGCAGCCCGCCCGGCTCGTCGACGAAGCACACGTGCCCGGCGGTGTGCCCGGGCGTCCAGAGCGTCCGGATGGTGCGCCCCGGGATCGGCAGCACGTCGCCGTCGGCCAGCAGCAGGTCGGCGTACGGCGCCTCGCTCCGCCCGAGCCCGATCCGTCGTCCGCTCCCCCAGGCCGCGACGACGCCGTCGTGCAGCTCGGGCGGCAGGCCCCACGTGGCGATGTCGGCGTCGTTCTGCACCGCGTCGGTGCGCTCGCGGTCGAGGGTGTCCACTTCGAGCCCGTGCATCGCGACCCGTGCACCGGTCGCTCGGCGGATCGCGGCGGCGGCACCGAGGTGGTCGGCGTGCAGGTGCGTCACGGCCACGAGGGACACGTCGTCGAGCGACCGGCCGATCGCCGACAGTGCGGCACGGACCTCGTCGAGCCCGCCGTCGGCCGACCACCCGGGATCGATCAACGCGAGGGACCCGTCCGACCCCTCGACGACGTAGACCAGGGTCGCGTCGGGCACCCCGAACCGGAACGGCACCGCGAAGGTCCAGATCCCCGGCCGGACCTGTTCGACGGGCGGCAGGACGCCGTCGCGGAGCGCGGCGGCCTGCACGGGGCTGATCGGTTCCGGAGCCGGCGCTGCCGACGGGGGCACGGTCGTCACCCGCACCACACTACTGACGCGAGCCGACCTGCCCAGCGCTCTCCGGGCCTCCCGGCCGCACTTCGTGAGCAGAAATGGTCGAGTCGTCGCGCCGGACCCGACCATTCCTGCTCACGAAGCGCGCAGCGCCGCCCACCGCAGCCCGAGTAGACACGACGCATGGAGATCGCACCGATGCTGGCCAAGGCCGTCGCCGAGGTCCCGGAACCCGACAGCGTGACCGGTGGCCTGCGGTACGAACCGAAGTGGGACGGCTTCCGCGGCATCGTGACGATCGACGGCGACGACGTCGAGATCGGCAGCCGCGGGGCGAAGCCGCTCACGCGCTACTTCCCCGAACTCGTCGAGGCCTTCCGCGCGCAGTTCGGCGGCCGCGACCACCCGGTGGTGCTCGACGGTGAGGTCATCCTGCGCTCCGGCGAGCCCGGAGCCGAGCGCCTCGACTGGGAGGCACTGTCCCAGCGCATCCACCCGGCGGCCTCGCGGATCGCGAAGCTCAGCGCCGAGACGCCCACGCAGTTCGTCGCGTTCGACCTGCTCGCAGCGGACGGCGACGAGCTGGTCGACCTGCCGTTCGACGAACGACGTGACCGGCTGGAACAGCTCGCGAGCGGCATGTCCGACCCGCTGTTCGTCACGCGCACCACGCTCGACGTCGACCAGGCCTGCGAGTGGCTCACCACCTTCGAGGGCGCCGGACTCGACGGCGTCGTCGCCAAGCGCCGGGCCAAGCCGTACGAACCGGGCAAGCGGACCATGCTCAAGATCAAGCACCACCGGACGGCCGACGTCGTCGCGATCGGGTACCGCGTGCACAAGAGCGGCTCGGGCGTCGGGTCGCTGCTCGTCGGGCTGTACGGCGACGACGGTGAGCTCCGCCAGGTCGGCGGCGTCTCCGCCTTCTCCGACAAGCGCCGGCTCGCCCTGGTCGACGAGCTCGAGCCCGTCGTGCTCCGCGATGCGGACGGGAGGCCCGTCACCGGTGACGGGGAACGGTCGCGGTTCTCGTCGGGTCGCGACACGTCGTTCGTCCGGCTGGCGCCGGAGGTCGTGCTCGAGGTCCGCTACGACCAGATGGAGGGCGACCGGTTCCGGCACACGGTGCAGTTCGAACGGTGGCGTCCGGACCGCGACGCGGCGTCGTGCGGGTTCGACCAGCTCGAGGTGCCGTCGGCGTACGACCTGCGGGATGTCCTGTCCTGACACGTGGTTGTCCGTTTTTCGTCGTCTTGCCGGTGATCGCAGGAAAGTAGTTAGCCGAACTAGCGAAACGCTGCCACGATGGAGACCAGCAGCACGAGGCACCCATCCCGGGAGCCCCAGGACCGAAAGCGGATCGACATGAGCACCAGCACGCTTGTCCGCCACTCGCAGCGGAACCCCTTCACCGAGGTGCGCGAGGCACGCCGCCAGCGCACCCTGCAGCTCAGTGCGGTCATCAGCGCCATCGCCGGCGTGACCGCCACCGCGCTCGCACTCGTCACGATCGGCCTGGGCTCGTGATCGTCGACGGCATCAGCGACGCGCACCGCGGCACCTGGTCGCGCCTGACCCGCCTGCACACCGCGAGCGTCGGACTGCCGATGCAGACGTCCCGCGTCGACGACCCCGACCGCTCGACGGACACGCTGCCCGCCGTCTGACGGTCCCCGCTGGCTCGGGTCAGGACTTTTTCGCTCGGGACGGTTGCACGCGCGGCGGCTCGCCCGGCATCTTCGGGAAGTCCGGCGGGAACGGCAGTTCACCCTCGCCGTTCTCCAGGTCGCGCTCCCACCACGCCAGCAACGGCGCGATGCTCGCCGACTCGTCGTGCATCGCCTGCCACGGGTCACCGATCGTCGCCAGGCGCTCGGGAACGGTCCGGATCGTGAACGCCGTCGGGTCCGCCGTCGGCAGCTCGTCCCACATGATCGGCGTCGACACCGAGGCGTGCGCCAGCGCCCGTGGGCTGTAGGCACCCGCCATCGTGCGGTCACGGTTCGCCTGGTTGAAGTCGACGAAGACCCGTTGGCCTCGCTCCTCCTTCCACCACGCCGTCGTGACCCGGTCGGGCATCCGCCGTTCGAGTTCTCGGGCGGCCGCGATCACGGCGTGCCGGACGTCGAGGAACTCATGCTCGGGTGCGATCGGGGCGAACACGTGCAGACCGCGGTTGCCGCTCGTCTTGATCCACGCCGCCAGACCCGCTTCGTCCAGGACCTTCCGGAGCTCCTGCGCCACGGGCACCGTGTCCGAGAAGTCCGTGCCGGGCTGCGGGTCCAGGTCGATGCGGAGCTGGTCCGGGTGGTCGCTGTCCTCGGCGCGCGAGGCCCACGGGTGGAAGACCACGGTGTTCATCTGCGCGGCCCACACCGCGACGGCCGGCTCGTCGATGACGAGCTGCGGGTGCTTCCGGCCGCTCGGGTACGTCACCGTGACCGACCGCACGTAGTCGGGGGCACCCTTCGGCGGGTTCTTCGAGAAGAACTGCTCGCCGTCGACGCCGCCCGGGAACCGCTGCAGCGAGATCGGTCGGTCGCCGTTCGCGCGGACGAAGGCGTCGCCCACCGTCACCAGGTACTCGGCGAGGTCGGCCTTCGTGATCCCGGCGTCCGGCCAGAGCACGCGGGAGGGGCTGCTGATCCGGACCTCGCGGTCCCCGTCGGGCCCGGGCACCCGCACCGTCGTCGCTTCGCTCGCCATGCAGCGGAAGGTACTCGGTGCACGATGGACGGGTGAGCGCGTACCTCGGAGTGGACCTGGCGTGGGGACTCGGCACCGCGGGCCGCGCGCCCAACGAGACCGGGCTGGTCGCGATGGAGTCCGACGGCACGATCACCGACGCCGGATGGGCCCGCGGGGTCGACGACGTCACGACCTGGATCGCGGAGCGCCTCGGACCGCGGTCGCTCATCGCCGTCGACGCATCGCTCGTCGTGACGAACCCAACCGGCATCCGCGAATCCGAACGGCAGGTCGGACAGCGCTACGGCCGGTGGAAGGTCGCGGCGAACCCGACGAACCAGGCGTCTGCGGCGAGCGCCGGCGCCAGCCTGCTCGACCGGCTCACCGCATTGGGCGTCGAGTACGTGTCCGACACGGCATCCATGCACGCCAGGACCGGGCCGGCGATGTTCGAGTGCTACCCGTACACGACCCTGGTCGGCGTCGAGGAGCTCGGGTACGACGTCGAGCGGCCCCGGTACAAGCGCCTGGACCTCAGGGTGCCGGCAGCCGAGGCCCGGGCACGCCGCGCCGAGGCCTTCGACGAGCTCGTCCGGCGCTTACGCGAGACCCCGCTCGACCCGCCGTTGCAGCTCGACTCATATCCGCTGACGGCGAGCCTCGCCGACCCGTCAGTGCTCCACGGCCCGACGCACAAGCACCGCGAGGACCTGCTCGACGGCGCCCTGTGCGCCTGGACGGCGGCGTTCTGGGAGCGTCACGGCGACCAGCGCGTGCAGATCCTGGGAGGTGATGTCCCCCACCAGCACGGCCCGGACGCCGCTGGCGCGTCGCCCGGGAACCGGCGGCGTGGGCCCAGCCTCCCGTCCGACCCGGTGGACGAGGCGGGCCGCCGGCCGGTCGTCGTGGCGCCCGCGCGCCCGTCGCAGCGGGGCACGCGCGGCTAGGGTTGACCGGTGAGCACGACGAGCGAACCCCTGCACATCGGGCTGGTGTCGCTGCACACCTCCCCCGGAGACGAACCCGGCTCGGGCGAGGTCGGCGGCATGAACGTCGTCGTCCGGCACCAGGCCGAGGCGTTGGCCGATCGTGGCCACCACGTCGACATCATCACGCGGCGTTCGGCGCCGACGCAGCCGGACTCGGTGTCGCTCGTGCCGGGTGTGTGCCTGCGGTTCCTGTCGGCGGGTCCGGCGGAGCCGGTGCCGAAGGGCGAGCACGACGCGTTCATCGAGCCGTTCCGCCACGAGCTCGAGCAGCTCGGGCCGTTCGACGTCCTGCACTCGCACCACTGGTTCTCCGGTGCCGCTGCCCTGCCGGTCGCCCGTGAGCGTGGCATCCCCCACGTGCAGTCGTTCCACTCGATCGCCGCCGACCCCGAGACGCCGCTGTCCGAGGGTGAGCGGCCCGAGTCCGCCGGGCGCATCACGGGCGAGCAGCAGCTGGCGCGTGAGTCCGATGCGGTCGTCGTGGTCTCCGAGGCGGAGGCGTCGACGGTCCGGTCGCGGCTCGGCGGCGCCGACGCGCGCATCTGGATCGTGCCGCCCGGGGTCGACGGGTCGGTCTTCCGTCCGGCGGCCGCCGGTGCGCGCCGGGCTGCCACGCCCTACGTCGTCGCGGCGGCTCGCGTGCAGCCGTTGAAGGGACTCGACCTGGCCATCGAGGCGATCGCGGGCATCAGCCAGGAGGCCCGTCCCACCTTGGTCATCGCCGGGGACGCCTCGAGCGAGGCGGGTGACTACGTGGACGAACTGCGTCGGCTCGCCGCCGCGCGTGGCATCGCCGACCGCGTCACCTTCATCGGGCCGCAGTCGCGTGCCGACCTGGCGTTCCTGTTCCGTGGCGCGGCAGCCGTGCTGGTGCCGTCGCACTCCGAGACGTACGGCCTCGTGGCGTTGGAGGGCTCGGCGTCCGGGGTGCCGGTCGTGGCCGCGGCTGCCGGGGGGCTGCGTGAGGCCGTGGTCGACGGTGAGACGGGTGTCGTGCTCGAGTCCCGTGAGCCGTCGGTGTGGGCTGCCGAGATCGAGCGGATCCTGACGGACTCCGGGTACGCGGCCGCGCTGTCCTCGGCCGGGCGGGAGCACGCGGAGCGTCTGAGCTGGGAGCGGTCGGCTTCGGGGCTCGAGGACGTGTACCGCCGGGTGCTCGGCCGCGGGTCGCGGGTCGGATCGTGAGATGACGGCGTTCGACGCGTTCTGGGCGGCGCTCGACTCCGTGCCCGCGGCCGCGGACGCCGAGGCACTGTACGACCTCGGTTCGGCCGAGGGGCGGCTGCGCCGGTCGAACCTGCAGCGGTACCTGGAGCAGTACGGGCCGGCGGCGGACACCCTGCTCGTGGCCGAGGCACCCGGGTGGCGCGGCATGACGAACACCGGCATCCCGTTCACGAGCATGCGCGAGCTCGGGACGGACCGGTTCGGCGCCGACTACCTGGTGCCGCCGGAGCCGACCGCTCCGTGGGAGGCCTCATCACGTGTGGTGCAGGCGGCACTGTCCGACTGGACCGAGGCGCTCCCCGTGGCGTGGGCGATCTTCCCGCACCACCCGTTCGTCGCCCCGGACCGGCTGACGAACCGCACACCCCGTCCGGCCGAGGTGCGGTCGGGAGCATCGGTCGCCCTCGCACTGCTCGAGGCACTCGGTGGCGTCGACCGGGTCCGGGTGGTCGCGGTGGGGCGGAAGGCCCAGGGTGCGCTCGCGTTGGCCGGCATCGAGGCGATCGCCGTCCGGCACCCCGCGCAGGGCGGCGCGAAGCAGTTCACCGAGCAGTTGCGAGCGTTGGACCGCTCGCTGTAGTTCCCTGCGCCGGTCCCTCCGTCAGGCCGAGCGGACCTCGACGCCCTTCGCGGCCAGGGCCTCGGCGACGTGGGCGGGCAGCGGCGCAGCTGCGTACACCGTGCGGAGGGCCGGCAGGTCGAGGACGTCGTCCCAGTTCTGCGGGTCGAAGCGGTCGTCGGAGCCCTCCCACCCGGGGTGCACGTCCTGGAGCACCTCGAGCTCGGTGTCGACGGTGAGCTCCGTGACGAGCGACAGGTGCGACGGCAGGAGTTCCAGGTCGTCGTAGTACTCACGGGCCCGGTCGTCCTGGCCGTCGACGTCGAGGTCCTCGTCCGTCTCGTCGGCCGTCTCCGGGTCGTAGGGGTCGAGCACGTCGAGGTCGTAGCAGAGGACGTCGAGCACCAGCAGCTTCGAGTTGAAGTCGGCGAACTCGACGGGCTCTTCGGTGGTGTTCGACTCGTGGTCCATGGCCCGGAGAGTATCCGTCGCCGAGCGACCGTGTTGCGATCGCGAGAAACCTTCCTGTGGGACTAGACAGCAAGGCGTCTCGCGCGCAAGGGTGACGCATGGCCACCACCAAGACGGACCGACCACAGCAGGAGCAGCCCGAGCTCCGCAGGGTCATCGGTCCCAAGCTCCTGCTGCTGTTCATCGTCGGCGACATCCTGGGAACGGGCGTCTACGCGCTCACCGGTCAGGTCGCGGCAGAGGTCGGAGGAGCAGCGTGGCTCCCCTTCCTCATCGCCTTCGCAGTCGCCCTGCTGACGGCGTTCTCGTACCTGGAACTCGTCACGAAGTACCCGCAGACCGCGGGCGCTGCGCTCTACGTGCACAAGGCGTTCGGCGTCCACTTCATCACCTTCATCGTGACCTTCATCGTGATGTGTTCCGGCATCACCTCGGCGTCGACGGCGTCGCGGGCGTTCGCTGCCAACCTCGGCGTCGGGTTCGGCCTCGAGTTGCCGAACGCCGTCGTGATGCTCATCGCCATGGGCTTCATGCTCGCGGTGATGGCGATCAACTTCCGCGGTGTCAGTGAGAGCGTGAAGACGAACGTGGTCCTCACCCTGGTCGAGCTGTCCGGTCTCGTCATGGTGATCCTGATCGGCTTCTGGGCGATCGCGGGCGGCAACGCGGACTTCTCGCGGGTGGTGATGTTCGAGACCCCGGAGGACAAGACCCTGCTCATGTCGATCTCCACGGCGACGTCGCTGGCGTTCTTCGCGATGGTCGGCTTCGAGGACTCGGTGAACATGGCCGAGGAGACCAAGGACCCCTCGCGCATCTTCCCGAAGGTGATGCTCACCGGCCTCGGCATCACGGCCGTGATCTACACGCTCGTGTCGATCTGCGCCGTGGCCGTCGTGCCGATCGGTGAGCTCGCCGGCAACGAGACCCCGCTCGTGACCGTCGTGCAGACCGCCGCCCCGGACTTCCCGATCGCCGACCTGCTGCCGTTCATCTCGATGTTCGCCGTGGCCAACACCGCCCTGATCAACATGATGATGGCGTCGCGACTGCTGTACGGCATGAGCAAGCAGGGCGTGCTGCCGGGCTTCCTGGCCCGCATCTCCCCCGCTCGTCGCACCCCGTCGAACGCGATCGTCTTCACCACCGCGATCTCCCTGCTGCTCATCGGTTGGGTCTCGCTCGACCCGGACTCCCCGATCGTGGTGGTCCTCGGTGGCACGACCTCGCTCCTGCTGCTCACCGTGTTCGCCGTCGTGAACCTGACGGTGCTCGTGCTCCGCCGCGACAAGGTCGACCACAAGCACTTCCGAGCCGGCGTGATCATCCCCGTCATCGGCATCATCACGTGTCTGTGGCTCGTGCTGCCGTTCTCGTCCGGCCGTGACCCGCAGCAGTACCAGATCGCCGGTGCACTGCTGGCCCTGGGTGTGCTGCTGTGGATCCTGACCTGGTTCACGCACGGTCGCAAGCAGCCCGAGAAGGCCCCGACCGGCCTGGTCACCGAACCGACGAAGGTGCAGCACCCGCCGTACGACCACCGCGACGTCTGATGGACGCGACCGCCGTCATCTGGACGATCGTCATCGCCGCAATCGCGCTCGTCTCCCTGTCCGCCGGCGGATGGGGTCGGAACAGGTCGCGCCGACACCGACGCTGACGTCGGGACTGACGGTCCTGGTGCACGAACCCCGTGTTCGGCGCACCAGGACCGTCAGTGCGTCACAGCGACCCCCGATCGGGCGGGTGCGGTTCTCAGGCGGCGCCCGTACGCTCGTCGTGCTCCGCCTGCCCTGCCCCGTCCGTCGAGAGGTCCCGTCATGCGCCGTGTCGGCATCACGCTCGCGTCGGTGTTCGGCGCCGGCATCGTGGTCGTCGGTATCGGGGTCGTGGTGCTCGTCGTGATCGCTGTCAACTCGATCGCCGGCATCGCGAAGTCCAGCGCCGCCGACGCCACCCCCACGTGCCCGAAGGTCGCCTCGAAGACCGTCGGCGGCATGGTCGTCCCCGCCGGCCCCATCGCGGGCTTCTGCCAGGACCGTCTGGTGAACGCCGCGTCGGTGATCCAGGCCGCGAAGGCGGTCGGCATCGGGCCGCACACCCAGGCCGTCGGGGTCATGACGGCGATCGGCGAGTCGAGTCTGGTGAACCTGGACCACGGCGACGCTGCGGGACCGGACAGCCGCGGACTGTTCCAGCAGCGCGACAACGGCGCCTGGGGCACGTACGAGCAGCGGATGGACCCGTACACGGCGGCGTCGATGTTCTACGCGAAGCTCGTCAAGGTCCCCGGTTGGAAGACGATGACGCCGACGCAGATGGCGCACGCGGTGCAGATCAACTCGGACCCCGAGCACTACGCGAAGTCCTGGCCGGCGGCGAAGGCCGTCGTCGAGGGGCTGACGGGCGAGACCGTGCCGGACACCGCCCCGCAGGGCTGACCGGTCACGCGACCGCTGGGCGCGCCGGTCACGCGACGTCCTCGTCCTGGTCGTGCTCGTCGAGTTCGATCATCGCGGCACCGCCGTCGTGGACGATGACCTGCGCGCGCAGCCGGATCGCGTGCTCGTCGAGGGCGCAGGCGCACGCGTCGACCCACTCCCAGTCGACCGGGTGCACGCGGTCGACACCGGGCCGCTCCCACGCGAGGACGACGTCGACCGCGCCGAGCTGCCCGACGATCTCGGAGATCAACGACGCGAAGTCGCTGACGTGCTCGTCCGGTTGGTAGGGCAGGTCCGCGATGGGCAGCAGGAACGGGATCGACATCCCGAGCTCGTCGAGGAACACCACCCAGCACTGCCGGCGCACCGGGCGGTCGACCAGGGCGGCGACGAGTTGGACGACGTCGTCGTCGGTACGGACAGGGGTTCGGATCAGGCGGTCGAGGGTGTCGGTGTCAGGCATGACTCCAGCGTTGCGAACCCGGCCCGCCCACCGACGGCCATCGTGTCCATCTGTGGACAACCTCGCCGCCGCAGCCACCTGTGGAGGAACTTCGGCGATCCCGACGCCCCCGCGGTCGTCGCGGTGCACGGGTTCGACCAGCGCGAGAAGGACGCTGGACGGGCCTCCAGTCCGAACCCGACCGGCTCGGCGAGGTTCCACGACCTGCCGCACGCTGATCGCCGAGGTTCCAGACCTCGACGAACAGGGCGCCGACATGCCGAGATTTCGGAACCTCGGGACGGCAGCGCCCCTCAGATGCCGTGCGTCACCGAGCTCTCGATGAGGAGCAGCGCCGCGAAGAACACCGCGACGACGGCGGCCAGCCCGACGAGCACGACCGGCCACGCCAGCCGACGCCGCACCAGCCGCAGGATGCACACCACGATCGAGGCGACCAGCACCAGCGCGATCAGGATCGGCCCGACCGTCACGACCGAGTCCCCGAGCCCCACGTTGCAGGTGTTCCCCGGGGCAGTGCACGACACGAACGCCAACGACATGAGCTTGATGCCCCACCCCGCTGCCAACGCTTCGAGCGTCAGCACCACGAGCAGGGCGATGGAGGCGACCATGTCCGCGACGCGGCGGCGCCCTGCCAGGGGGTGACGGGCCTCCCGTCCGAACCGTGCCGGAGCCGACCCGAGCGGATCGAGACGCGCCCCCGGAACCGACTCCGGACCCGACCGAGGCGCCGAACCGGCGTCAGCCGGACCGGACGACCGGGCGGGCGCGTCCATCAGGACCGCCGGCCGCGCGTGGACCAGAGGGCAACGGCGATGAGCAGCGGCTGCCCGAAGAGGCGCGCGACGCGCTTCTCGTCGGTGTCCAGGCCGAACGCGTCGCGGCGGTTGACCCACTGCGACAGGTTGCCCGGGAAGATCACCGTGAAGAACAGCGCAGCGACGGAGCCGACGAAGCGCCGGGCCGGCTTCGGCGCGAGCACGAGCGCCGAACCGAGGGTGATCTCGGCGACACCGGAGGCCAGCACGGTCGTGTCCTCGGACAGCGGCACGAACTCCGGAACCTGGGCCGTGAACTCCTTGCGCGCGAAGGTGAGGTGACTCGTGCCGGCGAACACGAGCGCCAGGCCGAGCAGGACGCGGAGGAAGGAACGCATGCCTCCATCGTGCCTGCTCCCGGGCGACGGTGCTCGCACGTGTACGGAACCCGACCGGCTCGGTACATTCAGACGTATGGGAGCACCCTCTCGGGACCACGAACCGCCAGCAGCCCCGGCGACCTTCGCCGTGCTGCTCGGCCCGGTCGCGTTCTACCTCGGCATCATCGTGCCGGCGCAGGGCACGGTCCGGCACGTCCTGCTCGGTGCGGCATTCGGCGTCGTCTGCGTGCTGAGCGGCTGGCGGGCGATCGTCATCGCCGGTCGCCGTCGCCGGGCGGTGCAGGTCTGGGCGTGGATCGGCATCGTGATCGGCGCGGCCGGCCTGGTCATGATCGTCTGGCAGCTGCTCGTCATCGCGACCGCCGGGGCGTTCCCGCCGCCGTTCTGGTCGCCCTACGCGAACCGCTGACGCGGGTCACCAGCCGAGCGTGCCGGGCGCACCCTTGAACGGGCCGACGACGTCCGACGTGATCCAGCCGCCGTAGAAGTCGCCGTCCTGCGACTGCACGACCTCGCCGCCGACCTCGCACGAGTCCATCGCCGACGGGTAGATCGCGACGCGATCCCGGAGCGACTCGTACCCCGGCTCGGGCGTCGGGTAGTTCCACGCGGCGCGGCTCGCGACGGTGCCGTCCCCGCCGACCACGTCGAAGTACCGCGCCCGGCCCTTGAACTCGCACATGCTCGACCCCTGGGCGGGGCGGAGGTCGAGGTCCGCCATCGGCAGGTAGTACACCGGCGGGTGCGAGGTCTCGAGGACCCGCACCGCATCGGTCGTGTCGGCCACGACGGTGCCGCCGAACCGGACGACGACGCGGGCGGTGACGGGCTCGACGGCGGGCGGGCGGGGGTAGTCCCAGACCGATTCCTGTCCGGGGCCGGGTTCGATCCGTGTGGGATGGCGCATGGGGTCGTGTCTACGCCGAACGGCTGCGGTCCGGCTGGCGGGTGGGGTGCACTGCGCCGCCGCAAGGTGCACCATGGGCGGGTGACGACGACGACACGCACGCTCTTCCGACGGAAGCCCATCGAGACGATCGATGACGACACCGGAGCCGAGGGTGGCCTGAAACGGCACCTCGGCCTCTGGCAGCTCACCGCGATCGGCATCGGCGGCATCATCGGCGCGGGGATCTTCACCCTCGCCGGCACCGTGGCGAACGGCGTCGCCGGTCCAGCGGTCCTCATCAGTTTCCTGGTCGCCGGCGTCGCGAGTGCCGCTGCAGCGTTGTCGTACGCCGAGTTCGCCGGCCTCATCCCGAAGGCCGGCAGTGCGTACACGTACGGCTACGCGGTGCTCGGCGAGATCGTCGGGTGGTTCATCGGGTGGGACCTGCTGCTCGAGTACACCGCGATCGTGGCGGTGGTCGCGATCGGCATCTCCGGCTACGTCGGGTTCCTGGTGGGCCAGTTCGGCATCGACCTGCCCGCCTGGATGCTCGGCGCCCCCGGCACCGGCGACGGCCACGTGATCGACGTCTTCGCGATCATCCTGTGCCTGGTCACCGCGTTCGTGCTCACCCGCGGCATCCGCAGCGCCGCCCGGTTCGAGTTCGTCGCTGTCGGCATCAAGGTCGCGCTCGTCGTGCTCATCGTCGTGCTCGGCGTGTTCCACATCAACAGCGCGAACTACTCCCCCTACTTCCCGTTCGGCTTCGGCGGCGTGATGACCGGTGCCGCGACGGTGTTCTTCGCGGTGTTCGGCTACGACGCCATGTCCACCGCTGCCGAGGAGTCCGTCGACGCCCGCAAGCACATGCCGAAGGCGATCCTGCTGTCCCTCGGCATCTCGATGGTCCTGTACGTGCTGGCGACCCTGGTGCTGACCGGGATGCAGAAGTACACGGACATCGACCCGGCCTCGGGCTTCTCGTCGGCGTTCGCGTCGGTCGGCCTCGGCGGTGTCGCGAACGTCATCGCGATCGGCGCCATCGTCGGCATCGTCACGGTGCTCGTCACGTTCATGCTCGGCGCCAGCCGCGTCTGGTTCTCGATGAGTCGTGACGGCCTGATGCCGAAGTGGTTCTCGAAGACCGACCCGAAGCGCCACGTCCCGACCCGCGTCACGTGGATCCTCGGCATCGCATCGGCGATCCTGGCGGGCGTCCTGCCGATCGGCGTCGTCGCCGAACTCACGAACATCGGGATCCTGCTCGCGTTCGTGGTGGTCTGCTCCGCGGTGATCGTGCTCCGCTACCGCCAGCCCGACCTCGACCGTCAGTTCCGGCTGCCGTTCATGCCCGTCATCCCGATCATCGGCGTCATCGCGTCGCTGTGGCTCGTGACGTTCCTGCAGTGGGAGACGTGGGTGCGGTTCGCGGTCTGGTTCGCGATCGGCCTGGGCGTGTACTTCGGCTACTCGCGACGCCACAGCAAGTTGGCGGAAACCGAGGCTCCTAAGACCCCGTAGTCCGCAAATCGTCCGCAGAATCGGCCGTCGAGCTCATCAGGGCGGTCGCAGCGGCACGAGTGCGGTCCGCAGCGTCCGGCCAGATGTGCGCGTAGACGTCGAGGGTGATCGCTGGCGAAGAGTGCCCGAGAGCACGCGAGACTGCGACCGCGTCGAGCCCGCCCCAGATGAGTCCGGACGCGTAATGGTGGCGCATGTCATGCGGTGTGATGCCATCGATTCCGGCCGCGCGGCATGCGTTCACAAAGTAGTGGCGAAGCGCCGTCGGGGACGGTGGCCTACCGAACATCCAACGGTCGTCACCGTGGACGCCGATCGCCTCAATGTGCCGGGACAGACGCTGAGCAAGCTCGTCAGGGATCGGCACCACACGTTCGGAGCCATGCTTTGGCGGAAGCACGTCCAGCGCTCCGACTCGGTTCTGAATCTGACGCTGTACGTGGATGGCCCGCCGCAGGAAGTCGATATCCCCGACTTGGAGGGCTGCGGCCTCGCCGATGCGGAGTCCCGCGTAGGCCATCACGTCCACGAAGGCTGCCCAAGCGGGATCAATGGCTCCACGGATTGCACGCACCTCCGCCGGCGACGGCAGGCGCATCGTGTGTTCAGTCTTGCGCTTCGCCGGGAGCTTCACGCCCTCGAGGGGGTCGTACGCCAACCGACGATCGAGCATGGCGGCGCGCAGCGCGATCCGGACGTAAGCGACGCGTGTCTTCACGGTGGTTGGCGCCAGACGGTTCGCGAGCTGCTTCACGTAGGCCTCACCGTGGGAACGTCGAAGGCGCATGAACGGCACCGATCGGAACGAACACTCCCCCACCGCACGGTCCGCGAGGCGCCGGGTGTTTTGCGTCCATAGCTGGTCCTTGGACCAATCGGCGTAGAAGTCTTCGAGCGTGCCGCGACTTGCTGCCGGCGCCACATACGTCCCGGTGAGCTGCGAGGAAGCGACCTCGTTCAGCCAGGCTTGTGCTTCGCGCTTGAGATCGAAGTGCTTCGCGTGTTCCTTGCCTTCCTCGTCGCGGTAGCGAGCCCGCCAGGAGCCGTTAGGACGCTGCCGGACGCTCGCCACTCGGGTACTCCTTCTCGATCGTCTCGTTGTAGGCGATGAGCCACGGGTCGTTCGCATCGACGAACTGACCCATGAGGCTTTCGTCGCCACGGTCGCGCTCGCGATGTTCTCGAACAACGTCTTCGACAGTCGTTCGCAACCAACCACCGCCGTCTTCGTGCTTGCGCCTCAGCTTGCCCTCGACGTGGCGGTAGGTAAGGGCAAGCTGCATCCTCGCCTGCTCGAAACGATCCACGGCAGCTTCTAGCGCCTTACTGGCGTTGCTGCACTCACGCATCCACGCGTCTACAACCGCCTCACCGTCGTCGGCGGTGAGATCGAAGAACGGCTGTCCAAGAACCTCAACGACCGCTTGGGCTTCCGAGAGTCGAAGGGGGCGTTCCCCCTTCTCGATGCTCCAAACAGTTGCCTGAGACCACCGAAAGCCGCGCGCTCGCATCAGCTCCGCCACCTCCTTCTGCGAAAGGTCGCCGCGGAGGCGGGTGAAGTTCTTACCGATCTGCTCGTCGTCAACGCTCACCCGCCTGACTGTACTGCAACGCTAGTTGAAGTCAACACGCGGGGAATCTAGTTGCAAACGACTCGGAACGGTGGTCTACTTGCTGAGCAAGTCACAGACGACTAGGAAAGGGCAACCCGATGTCTAACCGAATCAACACCGTGGCGGAGGCCGCTCCTCAGCTCCGCAAGACCGAGGCGGGGCTCCGCTGGTATCTCCGCCAGCCGGACTGCCCCCTGAAGACCATCCGGATGGGATCGCGCATCTACGTGACCCAGTCGAGCATCGACTCACTTCTCGCTGGCGAGATCCCGGCAGCTTCGTGATGAACGCGATCGACGTGTTCCGTTACGACGGAGCCGAAGTGCGCATCGTCATCAGCGAAGCAGGTGAGCCCTGGTTCGTGGCCGCCGACATCTGCCGCGTCCTAGGCATAGTCAATGCTCGCGACGCTCTCAACCGCCTGGACGAGGACGAGAAGGGGGTCGGCACTACCGACACCCTTGGCGGCTCGCAGCAGGTCAACATCGTGAGCGAGGCCGGTGTCTACGGACTCACGTGGACCAGCCGCAAGCCCGAAGCGCATTCGTTCCGCCGTTGGATCAAGCACGAGGTGCTGCCGAGCATCCGACGTACTGGCTCCTACGCAGTGACACCAACTCTGCCGAAGTCGTACGCCGAAGCACTCCGCGAGCTCGCTGGCACCGTTGAGCAGAACGCGGCGCTCGAGGCGAAAGTCGCAGCCGATGCCCCGAAGGTGTTGTTCGCCGACTCAGTATCGACCTCAGCGACGGCGATCCTCGTCGGGGACCTCGCAAAGATCCTCAAGGGCAACGGCGCTGACGTCGGCGCGAACCGCCTGTTCGAGATGCTGCGGAACGACGGCTATCTGATCCGCCGCAAGGGCACCGACTGGAACATGCCGACGCAGCGGTCCATGGAGCTTGGCCTCTTCAAGGTGAAAGAGACTGCGGTCACGCACTCCGACGGTCACGTGACGGTGAACAAGACACCGAAGGTGACCGGCAAGGGTCAGGCGTACTTCGTGAACCGGTACTCGACACTTCGGGCGGTGGCCTGATGGACGTGGCCAGTGACGCCCACCTGGGTCCAATCATCCGGCGCGTGCGTGAATCCCACCAGCTGAACGTTCAAGCGATCGCTGCACGAGCGGGCATCAGCACTCGGATCCTCATGCGGGTTGAGGCCGGCGAGGTCGTTCCAACCGACAGCTGGATCCGGCGCGTGACGTTCGCAATCGCCAGCCTCATGCCCGCACCATCGCCCGTCTGCAAGCTCGCGGGATGCGACGGAACCCACCAAGACCTGCGCCAGATCATCGGCGCCAAGAAGAAAGCCCCTGGGAATCAGAGCGCCAACTCTGCCAGGGGCGAGATCGCAACCAACCGCCAGGAAGGCACGAACATGTCTACAACGAACACCGTACAGCCCACGCCCGACAACGCGCGACCCCCGATTGGGTGCACCACGCTCGGCTGCGACAGCTCCGGAATGCACGAGAAGAACGAGCCTCTGTGGCACCACGCCATGTCCACCGAGGGTGACGGCTGGAGCGTCTCCGTCGACCGCTTCGAAGGTCAGGAGAACAGGTGGGTCGTCTACGTCGTCGTGGAGAACGAGCAGCCCCTCAGTGCAGACGTCTTCTCGGCGCTGTCGCAGGCGTACGAGACGGCGAGCGCTCATGCCTCGCAGCTGAACCGTCACCCCGCGGCGGTGACCCGATGAAGGCGTGGGAGCCGACGCCGTCCGAGCGCCGGAAGTTTCAGGGCTACGGGGTGGAGTTCCGTGAGGCGGAAGCGCACGGTGTCCGGATCACCGAGGTGGACGGTCACGTCGGCCGGGCGGTCACGCTCTACTACCGGATCCCGTCGCTGCGGAAGTTCGTCGTCTACTACTACGCCGGCACGACAGTCCAGGAACGTCGCCTGATCACCGCATGGGGTCGCGCTCTGCCCGCTGGCGGGTGGGCACGCCACATCGACCGGTGGCGTCGTCGCCACATTTGCGGCCGAGCCGTCTTTGTGCAGGAGATCGCGCTCCTCGCTGATGATCCGTTCGCGCAGCTCGAGCTCGAGCTGATGATCGACGCGGCCAGCGAGGTGACGGCGTGAAGCGCGGAACCATGATCGGCATCGACGAGGATCCGGATTGGGCCGAGGTCTCCGAGTATGACGAAAATCTGGACGCCTACCACTGGGGTCCGCTGCTCGAGATAGATCTGCCTGGCGTCGTAGGGCCGAATGAGCCAAAGCCGTCTATCTGCATCGAACGCTTCGACCGTGTCACCGAAGACCGACAGCACCAGATCGTCGGTGACTACGCGATCGCCCTCAGCTTTGATCTAGCGGGCATGAACCTGACAAGCCCGGACGATCTTGACGTATTCGCAGACCGGTTACGGGAAGCGGCACAGGAAGTCCGCGCCTTCATGAAGACCGAGGGCTTCACCGAAGTTGTAACGGATCGTCGCGCGTGACGCTCTCGACGATGCCGACGTCAGTTCGCTGCCTTGTCCCGGCGTGCACGGCCTACGCAACTGAGCACGCTGACCACCCGCACGAGTCCGATCGCTTCGACCACCCGAAGTGGTCTGTCGCCGTGCAGAAGCACGACGGCGAGCAGCACTGGATCGTGCAGGCATCCCTCACCAACACCAACGTGCTGACCGCCACCGAGGCCATCAGCCTCGCGAACGACATGCACTACGCCGCAGCGGAAGCAGCGCGGCTGAACAAGCACATCCAGGAGGACCGATGACCGTCTCCATCTACATCCCATCGACACTGTCCGCCGGCGCCCGCCAGGCGCTCACCGACATGCTCAGTGGCACCACCGAGGTCACTTCGCTCGTCGACACCGAGCAAGGCCTCTGGACCGTCTCCGACGCGGAGGCGGTCGCCGTGGAGCTCGAGCAGGCTGGGTACGGCGTGCGGAGCCGCACGGGCGCGTTCGCGTGGACAATCGAGCCGCACAGCCCGCCGAATCTGGGCACGGACTTTCTCGACGACATCACGCCAGCGCTGGCGATCGTCGAGCAGATCATGGCCGACACCAACGCTGTCCGCACTCCGAAGAACCCCGGTGTCGTCGACAACGACGCAGGATTCGGTAGCTACGGACTCCTCATCGGCGTGCTCAACATCCTGCAGCTCGCCGACCACGATCTTCGGGGCGATCTGCAGGCACGGCCTGCATCGGTTCAGTTCCCGATGGTCGCCCAGGTGCTCGCCCGACACATACGACGAGAGGCGGGACAGCTGTGACTGGGGTGCCCCAATCAGAAGTCACCGCGCACGACTTCGTGATGGTGCGCGCCGCACTCGTGCAACGGCTCGGGAGCGCCAACAACGCACTGGTCTGGACCCGGATCCACTTCCGCTGCTCAGACGGCGCACAACGGCACGTCGATGACAACGGCATCGCTTGGTGGCGCGCCTCGAACGAGCAGATCGGCGAAGAGGTCGGGCTCACCCCGGATCAGGTCTACAAGGCGACTAGCGCGATGAGGAAGGCGGGCTTCATCGAGTCAACCGAGCACCGGCTCGCTGGCAACTACGACCGCACACAGTCCTGGCGCACCGTGGTCGAGGGCGACGAACTCGACGTCGTCGATCGACGGAATGGAGTCCGTCATACGACGATCATGAGTCCGTCAAACGACGATCAGGACGCCGTCGATCGACGGAATCTTCCTCTTAGTCAAGACACTCTCTCTACGTCGGACGTCGCAGGAGCGACGATCCGTGACGACGTCAGGGAAATCCTTGACTACCTCGACGCAGCAATCGAGCGGAACGACGCGAAGAAGCCGTCACGGACGAAAAAGAACCTCGACGCCGCCCGCCGGCTACTCGACAACGACGGCCGCACTGTCGACCAGGTCAAGAAGGCCATCGACTGGGCCACGACCGACTCCTTCTGGCGCTCCAACATCCTGTCGATGGCGAAGCTCCGGGAGAAGTACGACCAGCTGCGACTCAGCGCGCAACGAGCGGAGCAGCCGCAGCAGAACCGCCAGCCCGCCTACGCGGGCCGAGAGGAATACCGGGCACCCGAATGATCGACAACGACATCCCCTACGCGGAGCTCGCCGTCATCGGAGCAGTCATGCACACCGACGGCAAGGCGCTCGACCGCATCGCCCTCGCCGGCCGCGATTTCGAGGACGCCCGCCACGGCGCGCTCTTCGACCTGATGCGAGAGCGCCACGACCGCGGCGAACCTGTCGATCACATCACGATGAGCGTGCTGCCGAAGATGGATCCTCTCTTCATCGACCGTGCGTACGAAGCGGGCTGGTCCCATGCAGTGGTGACAAGTCACGCCGAGGCGGTCGCAACCGCGGCGCTCCGACGCCGTCTCGCCGCCGTTGGCAGCCGCCTGCAGCAGCTTGGCGGCGCCGCAGAGGCAACGGAAGCGGAGCTACGGGAGCTTGCTTACGGCTTCCTCGATGCGGCCATGGGGTCCTCTGTCTCCCAGGTCACCTACCTCGCCGACATCGTCGAGGAGACAGTGCAGTACATGACCGAGCAGCAGCAGTTCGTCCCAACGCCGTGGCCGAAGCTCAACCAGATGATCGGCGGGCTGCGACCTGGCGCGCTGTACGTCTTCGGTGCCCGGCCCGGTGTCGGTAAGACCGTCGTCGCGCAGAATCTCGCCCAGACACTCGCACGACATGGCGGTGTCTCGTTCAGCTCCCTCGAGATGGGCCGCTACGAGCTCCACCAACGGTTCATCGCAGCGAACAGCGAGATCACCCTGTACCGGATGAAGAACGGCAGGGTGACCGATGCCGACGTGCAGACCATCCGGTCGAATGTCAGCCGGGTGTCGCCGCACGTCGCGATCGATGACCGCTCATCGGTTGGCCTGGCGGAGATCCGCCAGCACGCCCGTCAGGTGCAGCACGACGGCGGACTTGCCGGCATCGTCGTCGACTACCTGCAACTCATGGAGGGCACGCCCGGCACGAGCAGGCAGGAAGTCGTTGCCGCGTTCTCTCGCGGCCTCAAGATCCTCGCTCGCGACCTGCACGTGCCCGTCATCGCGCTGTCGCAGCTGAACCGAAACAGCGAGTCGACCCTGTCCGGGCAGCCGAAGCTGTCCGACCTCCGCGAGTCCGGCGCGATCGAGCAGGATGCCGACCTCGTCGTGCTGCTGCACCGCGAGAAAGACCCGCAGACACAGAAGCTCGACGAGTTCAGCATCACGTTCGACGTCGCGAAGAACCGCCACGGCGAGACGGGCATCGTCCGGCTCGACTGGGACGGCACCCACTCCCGAATCACTGACCCGACAGCACACCCGATCCAAGGAGCAGCAGCATGACCATCGACCAGCAGGCTCAGGAAGAAGCCACCGTCAACCCGACCGTTCTTCTGTCGCTCGCTGCAGCTCGAGCACGTCACCGGCTAGGTGAGGCTCCGGGCCTGGTCGCCTACGTTCGGACGCTCATCACCCCGGCAGGGGCTCAACGCTCGGACGGGCTCCCCCGCCCTGCGTCGAAGGAAGCGCCGGCGCCTCTCCGAGTGGACGCTGTCGACGAGTCGGACGCTGCATACGCGCAGCTGCTCAACTGGGTCGCCTACTGGTCCGAGACCCTGCATATCGCTCCCCCAGTCACAGCGGCGTACGCGTGGTCGAACAGCCGAGAGGTGCAGGGCTTCCGCGCCGGCGTCACTCCAGAGGGTGCAGCCGTCCTGGTGCGGAACTCGACCGTGTGGCTTCTGCTGCACCAGGACAAGATCGAACGGCACCAGCAGGCCAGCGCGTACTTCGAAGATGTCGCCTCGATCGTCTGGGACCTCCGGAAGAAGTTCCCGCGGGACGGTCGAGGTCCACGACCGGTATTCCCGCGTGCTTGCCCGGTCTGCGGGGACCCGTCCATGGGCGTCGAGTGGCACTCGGAGCAGCTGCAGGACTTCACCCTCGTGTGCTCCTACTGTGGCTTCAAAGGCGACACCGCCGCGCTTCTGAAGGAGCGGGACCTCGCCGAGCTCCTGCGTGACATGCGCTCCGAAGAAGTCGCGGAACCGACCAAGTGGTGGACGAAGAAGCAGGCCGCGCGGGAGATGCGGATCACACCGCAGACCCTCAACCGGTACATCCAGCAAGACGGGCTGAACACCCACACGGCTGACGGGGCGGTGTACGTGAACGCGGACCAGCTACGGGAGATCTGGCGAGGCAAGCGGATGCGAGACCAGAACCCACGAGCTGAGCGTCAAGCGTCCTAGGGCGAACGCGCCGGGCCGGCCATCAACGCTTCCGACGATTGGCCCGGCTCGGACGCGCGATTCTGGGACCACGCATGCGCGGCCTCGGACGAGGCGACAAAGCGACCACCTCTTTCGGCGCACGATCGGCTCGCGGTTCCTGGATCTTGCCGCTGGCAAGCATGAACTCGACCATCTGCGCAGTGCGGGCACGTTCCTGCTGCTGACGCTCCTCGTAGGAGCTCTGGGCTGCACGAAAGACGCGTTCTCGCGTCTTCGGGTCCTTCATACCGCGCTCATGGATCTCGTCCGCGATACCGGTCCTTGTCATGGTGGCGACAACGACGGTAAGGCCCACCACGAGCCAGAGCGCCATGGAGACGAGGTAGACCATGACAGCGTCGAGCCCACGAAGAGCCTCACCGGACGAGGCCGATGCCACACACCTCGTGATGATCAGTACGGACGCGAACACCGTGATGACCGAGAACCACCGGGCGAACTTCACGGCGCGCTTCGCCATCGGTGTTGTCCCCACGAAAGACTCGGCGTTCCGCGCGTCGAACGCGAGCACGAGCAGGCCCACCGGAATCACCTGCGCTAAGACGCTGGCCCCTTCAACACTGATCACCGTCGGATCCTATTCGACACGCTGGGGCCTGAAACTACCCGGGGTGTTCATCCGTCGGCTATAATCGACGTAACACCGCATGCCCGCCTGAGACGGCGGGCTTTGTCGTTACCGGGGTGGGCTTGCGTAGGACGCGGGTCCACGGGTGGTCCGCCGGGCTAGTGTTCCCTCAGGGTCTTCGCTGTCGGCGATCTCTTGCAAAGTGCGTGCGACGAGCGGACCTTGCTCTGTCGTGTGGGAGTCTCGGTCAAGCGCATCCAGAATGCGGACGTCCGCCCGCCGATCTGCGTGGTGACCATCGCGGGTGATCAACACAGCCGCTGTCCGAGCGTCGCACTGCCCGTTGTCGCAGTAGATCTCGACTCGTCCATTGTCTGCGCTTAGGTCGCTGTCGGAGATCTTCGCTGACATCTCGCCGCAGAAGTAGCACTGGGCGTACCCGGACGAGCCAAACGCATTGCCTACCAGCGCCCGACGAACCCACGGCACCTCGCCTGCTTCCCAAAGGCCGCCGTCGGCCATCAGCTCCCCTCCTCGCGGCCGTCCTCGACCACTCGGACCCAAGCGCCGCTGTGTTCACCGCCGTAGTAGTGAACAGTGTTGCCACTCCGCGTTCGCTCGCTGTGCAGGCCGGGCTCTAGCAGCTTCGCAATCACCAGGTCGTGAACGTTGTCCAGCTGGTCCAGCAAGATGCCGTCAGTTTCAGGGGGCAGGTGCAGATAAACGAGCTTCCTCATGGTCTGACCCTAGTGAATCAATGTCTCAGGTGGCCAGATCCTGGGATGGGCTGTCGGAGCCACTTCGGGTTGGCTCCGACAAGGATGGTGACCTAGCACCCGCAGCACACCGCGCCTGCGACAACAACCGCGGTCTTCTCCCGGTCGCCGGGACCACGCCCGCAGGCTGCGGGACCACAGAGCTTCGCACGGGCCTTTGCCGGACCAGCCCTGCGTCGAATTAGACCGGCTGAGCAGTCTCACGCGGTGGCCTGCCAGGTGAATCCGAGCAAAGCTTCTGCCCCGCCAGAGAGCGGGCAGGTTCAGACCCGTTTCAGCCGGGCCGCCTGCCCGCTCTGCTGTGCCCCCACACTTCCTCTTGCCAGCCGACACGCATCAGCACCGCACCTAGCCGCCAGTCCACGCCTCGGGCGTAACGGACCGGCCGCACAGCGAACCTAACGATCGCGGCGCGAGCACGAGGACCCTTCAAGGCCGTGACCCTGCACGGCAACTCGAATCCCTCGACGGGGCCAGCACGATCTACGAACCCGCGGACCGGCTCCGCCCAGCACCGTAGGAGGCGACATGCCTGAGCCCATCAAGGAGACCGTCTACTGCGTCGCTCGAGGCGACCAGGCGATCAGCTCGTACTACGAAGTCCGGCAAAACGCAGCCTTGGACCTCATCCGCATCGAGCAGTCGATGCGCGACGCGATGCTGGAACCCGACGTGACCCTCGCCACGGTGACCAAGACCACCACGTACGGCGACCCGGAACCGGTGACGGCATGAGCGACTTGCTCCTTGCGCTCTGGCACCTGCTGGTGACACTCGCGCAGCTCTGGTGCGTGCTGTACGCCGCGTGGGCGGCTTTCTACAAGATCCCGAAGCTCATGCAGGAAGTGCGGATCGCACGCAAGAAGGCGGAACTGCGCGACATCGTTGAGCGCAACCGGTGGAACCAGCGATGACCGCCGGTGACCTCAGCCTCGGCGAGTACCGCTCCGCCAAGCTGAAACTGCTCGCCGGCATCGAGAAACAACTCACCCTCATCGCCCAGAACACGGCCCACGCGGACGTGCATCTCAGCGAAGAGCAAGTCGCCAACGCCTGGGAAGCACGCGGCCTCCGCATGTACGCCGACGAAGTCGTGGAAACCATCCGCGACCTCGGCATCACCGTCGACTGACGACTAGGGAGCTCACCCCATGACGAACAACAGCAACGTCTGGACAGACCAGCTGCCCGAAGTGACCATCGAGCCGAAGCCGAAACGCTCCAAGACCAAGGGTCTCGCCTACGCGTTCGGCGTCACGCTCGCATGGGTCGCACTTGCGGCCATCGGAGGGCTGATCGGCTCACTCACCGTGTGGGGCATCGTCGCCATCTGGCGCGCCATCCTCGGCTAGCAACACACGCTCGGCTCACCACCGAAGCAGTTCCGCACGGATCAGGGAGAACCGCATGAAGTCCCGTGGTGACGACGTCATGGCAACGAAAGCGATGGCCCTCGCCGGCAACGCCCGGTCGATGGTCCTCGCCCGAGACCCACGCTTTACTGACTTGTCCGCGCTCGTCGCGCAAGTCCTCGGAGCCCTCGCCGCCACGAACGCCACACAGCAGGTGCAGGCCGACGTCCTCGCCGCAGTGTCCACGAACCTCAACACCGTCACCACGGCCCTCGCCCAGAACACGTCCGCTGACGCCACAACCAAGGCGCAGCTGAACGCCGCGAAGACCGACATCGCTGCTGCGCAGTCCCAAATCGTGGACGCGCAGCAGCAGATCAGCACGTTGACGGCCGACGTCACCCAGCTCGGGCAGACCCTCACCACCGCGACGTCGCAACTCGCAGCGGAAGACGCCGAACTCGCAGCCCGCATCGCCGCCGCAGAACAGGCCCTCGCCAACGAAGCGACCATCCGCGCAGCAGCTGACGCCGCAGAGGCCAAAGCACGCGCAGACGCGGACGCTGCAGAAGCCAGAGCACGAGCAGACGCGGACACCGCGAACGCCGCTCTCGCAGCCGCCGCAGACAAGGCCGAAGCCGACGCTCGGAAGGCATCCGACGCTGCTGAGCAGACGTCACGCGCCGCAGCAGACACAGCACTCGCCGTCCGTGTCGCTGCACTCGAGAACCACATGACCGCCGTCACGTCAGGACGAAAGTCGCAGACCGTAGTGTCCCTCGGCGCCAACGCCACAGTCGACGTTGCCGTCACCTTCGACGCTGCAGCCCCCGACTGGACGTACACGCCCCTCGCGATCCTCTCCTCCGACGCGTTCACGCCAGCCGGGTTCAAGAACCAGACCAAGGACGGCGTTACCGTCACCCTGAAGGCGAAGGCAGCGATCACCCTGTCCGTGTCAGTCCTCGTCACAGTCGTCGCACTGAAGTTGTAGGAGGCGACCGTGAGCATGGGACGCCGACAGCGGAAGACCAGCGCCGAGTGGGACGCGTACAGCAGGTGGGGACGTAAGTACCTCTGCTACCTGCAACGAGCAGGAGCCAGGTCCAGCATCAAGCGGATGAGCCGCCGCCGCGAACGCCACGAAGCACGCCATGCAATCCGCGAGTCAGCCTCCTGACGACATCAGCGGCCACCGCACCCGCACGAACCGCTGGCCGGCACCGCTCACCCCGCACCCGAAAACGGTCGCGGAGATCAACGAAGCGATGGCCGACGTGATCGAGGACAGGAGCTGAACGCATGAGCCTCCGCGACTGGATCCGCCGCACTACTACTCACACGCCGTCTACTCTCGATGACGTGACCGAGTTCCCCGAAGCCCTCACCCCACGCCACCTCACGTCAGTCGTGATGGAAGAGGGTGACGGGCAGGTCATCGTCACGTTCGGCCTCGGTGCCGAGCTCACCGCTGGCGAGTACTTCGGGTACGCCGTCGACTACTACGGCACGGACGGGAACGGCGGGAAGCGCTTCGGCGTCCGCCTGTCACCCACCGAGGTCAAGGCGTACGTCTTCGACTGGGAATCCGCCACCCAAGCCAACTACGCAGCCGACACGGTACACGTCACCGACGAAGCGATCGTCGCCACCTACCGAGACGCCAGCATCGGTGTCGACGAGGTCGGCACCATCAAGGCGTTCTCCCACATGGGTAGTGACGACGCTGACACGGACGTCGCCGTCACTCTGCTCCGCTGACACTGAGGGAGGCCGCATGCGTGACAACGGCCTCACAGTCCCAGCCTGGTCAGGACGCCGCGCACAAGCCGCGCTCGAACAGGTACGCACCGAGCACCGACCAGGCGGCCCCAAAGCCACAGACCCGCAGCGTGGCACACCCTGCTGCGAGTGCCACATGCCCCTCGACTACACCAGCCGAGGTAAGGGCGACAGCCTCACCGTGCAACACGTGAAGAGCAGACGGGACTTCCCCCAACTCACGTGGGAGCCGAAGAACTGGCTACCCTGCCACGCCTCATGCAACTACGCAGCCGGCGCTGACGGTGTCGGCATGACCGGACTCGGACTCACCAGCATCTGAACAGAGAGGACCGCCATGCACGACACAGTCGACCGTGTGGTCCTCGCCACTGCAGCGCTCGCGGGACTCATCGCAGTTGTCCTGCAAGGCGCACACGCACTCACAGCCGCACTACTGGTGCTCCTGACCTACCAGTACGCCCAAGACGGGTACCCGGCCTGCCCAAACCCCCCGGGGTACCAGAAAATCCATGTCTGAAAACCGACAGGACGATGCCGCCGGTGGTGTCCTCTCCCCCCGAAGTGCTGGGAGGGGGTCGCGCTGATGAGAGGGAGGGCCGCTGATGGCGACTGTGAACCTCGTCGAGGCGACTGAGGAGGCCTTCGAGGCTGCGACGCATCTCACTGATGCGGATGCGGGTGCGAAGGCTGCGCTCTTGGCTCTCGCTCGGAAGATCGACGCGTGGGACGTGATCGTGGACTGGGCGTTCGAGGATGCGTCGGAGGACGATTCGCGTCCGAAGGTGCCGGCGAACGACAACGTGTCGATCAGCGCGTACCTGAAGGGCTGCGATCAGCTCGGGTTGACGCCGGCTGGTCGTGCGGCGTTGTCGAAGGGGGCTGCTCCGGCTGCTCCGAAGGCGTCTTCGAAGATGGCGACGCTCACTGCGCTGCAGGGCGGTAAGTCGGCGTAGAGCTCGGAGGTGGTCGGTGCGTTACGGACCGGACTTCAAGCAGCCTGACGACTCGATCGAGTCGGAGTGGGTGTTCGATGGTGTCGAGAAGCTGGATCCGCGGATGCGGTTCGGTGAGCCGGTGCCGCGGATCTTCACTCCGCCGTTGCGGGATCTGACGCCGGAGACGTCGTGGGGCTTCTCGGTGATCGAGTTCGCTCGCAACGTGCTCGAGATCGAGCTGATGCCGTTCCAGCGCTGGTTGGTCATTCATCTGCTCGAGCTCCGGTCGGATGGGTCGCTGCGGTTCCAGACGGCGTTCGTGCTCATCGCCCGGCAGTCGGGCAAGTCGACCCTGTCGCAGGTGTTGGCTCTCTGGTTCATGCTCGTGCAGAAGTGGCCGCTGGTCCTTGGCACGGCTCAGGACTTGGCGACTGCGGAGAAGGTGTGGGACGGCGCGGTCGCGCTGATGGAGGACGACGGGGACCTGTCGGACCTCATCGACAAGGTCGTCCGGGTGAACGGGTCGAAGTCGCTGCGGTTGCGCGGCCGGCTCGAGTACCTGGTGAAGGCTGCTTCCCGGTCCGCTGGTCGTGGCCTGTCGGGGAACCTGATCCTCCTCGACGAGCTTCGGGAGCAGCGCAACTGGGAGGCTTGGGGCGCGCTGACGAAGACGACGCAGGCGCAGAAGGACCTGCTGGTCCTGGGCCTGTCGAACGCGGGTGACATCTCGTCGGTTGTGCTTCGGCACTTCCGGTTGAAGGCGCACGCGGCGCTCGGTGATCCGGACGGCATCGGTCTCGACGACTACATGCCCGACTCGGCGCCGACGGTGCTCGACACTGACGGTGAGGACGAGTTCGACGACCCGGACGAGCTGACTCCGGACAGTGCGTCGGTGTTCCTCGCTGAGTGGTCTGCGACCCCGAACCTGCCGGTCACGGACCGTGTTGGTTGGGCGCAGGCGAACCCCGCGCTCGGTCACCGCATCCGGATCCGGAAGCTGATCGAGGACTCGCAGAACGACCCCGAGTGGGTGTTCCGTACTGAGGTGCTTTGCCAGTGGCCGGACACCGCGCTTGATGGTCCGTTCCCTGCAGGGTCTTGGGAGCTCGGCCGCAACGTGCCGGGTGAGCGTCCCGATGGGTCGAAGTACCTCCTCGACGACGACAAGATCGTTGGCCCGTTCGATGTGTGCATCGATCAGTCCTCGGACCGGTCGATGTACTCGATCACCGCGGTCGGGAAGCGTCGGGACGGCAAGGACCAGGCGGAGCTGATTGCGTACCGGTCGGGGAACGACTGGATCAAGGACTTCCTGACGTCCGATGAGCGGTGCGCGGGACGTGTGCGGCGCATCACGGGGCAGACGCGTGGCGCTCCGGTGTCGTCGTTCATGGCGGCGCTGCTCGAGGCGTACGAGGCTCCTACGGATCCGTTCCGCATCGAGACGGTGCCGTGGTTGGGTGCTGATCTCCTGATCGCTCACCAGCTGCTGTACGACGCCGTTTCGGACGGGTCGGTGCGGCACAACATGCAGCCGCAGCTCGACGTAGCGGCCGGCACAGCAGCTACGAAGCAGCTGACTGGTGGGTTCGTCATAGATCGGGACTCGTCCCCTGCTGACGCTGCTCCGCTCGTCGCGATGTGTGGCGCGTTGTGGCTGGCCAGGAAGCGGTCCGCTGAGCCTGCTCCTGCTCCTCCTCCTCCGAAAGCGGTCCGTTCCGCTGATTCCGTACCCGGCTCTGGGACGCTCACCAGCCACATCCGCAGCGTCGGGTTCTGACGAAGGGAACACACATGCCCGAGATGGGACCTGTGCCGAAGGGCGAGAAGGGGTACCAGAACGAGGCCAGCGGTTTCGGTGCGGGCTGGTGGAACGCGCTCGACGTGAACGAGGAGACGTCGGAGCTGCAGTGGCCGGCGAACATCGGCACGTACGACAAGATGCGCCGGCAGGATGCGCAGGTCATCCAGGTTCTGCGGGCGGTGCAGCTGCCGATCCGGCGGACGCAGTGGCGCATCGACCCGAACGGTGCTGACGAGAAGGTCGTCGAGCACGTCGCGAACGACCTGGGTCTTCCTGTGCAGGGTCAGCCGAAGCGGACGATCACGCGGATGCGGAACCGGTTCGACTGGAACCAGCACCTTCGCCTCGCGTTGACGTCGCAGGTGTTCGGGCACTCGTTCTTCGAGCAGGTGTACGACGTCCGCGACGGGCAGGCGCACCTGTCGAAGCTGGGGTGGCGTCCCCCGCGGACGATCACGAAGGTCGATGTCGCCGCTGACGGTGGGCTCATCGCGATTCACCAGGGCGGCGTGACGGGAGCGACCGCGGACATCAAGATACCGACGGACCGTCTGGTCGCGTACGTGAACGACCGTGAGGGCGGCAACTGGCTCGGCCAGTCGCTGCTGCGGCCGGCGTACAAGTTCTGGCTGCTGAAGGACCTGCTCCTGCGGGTGCAGGCGCAGTCGATCGACCGGAACGGCATGGGGTTCCCCGTGTACAAGTCGGCGCCGGTCGACGCCTCGGTGCAGGGCGATGATCGCACTTCACGTGAGCAGGCGCAGATCGATCAGGGGCAGGAGATCGCCTCTGGGATGCGCGCGGGTGAGAACTCGGGCGCTTCCCTTCCGAACGGTGCTGACTTGAAGCTCCTCGGAGTGGAGGGCACCCTGCCGGATGCGACGGTGCCGATCAAGTACTACGACGAGCAGATCGGGAAAGCTGTCCTCGCGAACTTCCTCAGCCTCGGCGGGGACCAGTCGACGGGGTCGTACGCGCTCGGTGACACGTTCCAGGACTTCTTCACCCTGTCGCTGCAGACCGTGGCGTTGGACATCGCGAACACCACGACGCAGCACGTCATCGAGGACATCGTCGACCTGAACTACGGGACTGACGTGCAGGCACCCCGGCTCGTGTTCGACGAGATCGGGTCGAAGCATCCGGTGACGGCGCAGGCGATCTACCAGCTGGTGCAGGTCGGGGCGCTCGTCATGGACGAACCGCTCGAGGAATACCTGCGGACGACGTACAACCTGCCCCCGATCGATCCGACCACTCGCCGGCAGGTTCCGACGACGACGAACGCGCCTGAGGAGGCTGCATGAACGCCAACGAGCGTCAGTCGAACAGATACTGGGGTAGCGCCCCCATGCCGAAGGCGAAGACGGAGTTTTTCAACGCGGTCACGACGCCAGCACCCACGGGTGACGGATCGGTCGCGACGATCCGCATGTACGGCCCGATCGACAGCTGGGGCGGGTTCTGGGGCATCTCGACGAAGGACATGGGTCAGGTTCTCGATGCCCTTCCTGATTCGGTGTCGCGGATCATCCTCCGCATCAACTCTCCCGGCGGTGAGGTGTTCGAGGGTGTCTCCATCCTCAACATGCTCCGAGCGCACAAGGCGTCCGTGACGGCCGTGGTCGACGGTCTCGCCGCTTCGGCGGCGTCGGTCATCGCAGCTGGCGCCGATGACACGGTGATGTCTCCCGGCACGCAGATGATGATCCACTCCCCGTGGATTTTCGCGATCGGGAACGCCGTCGATCTGCGGAAGCAGGCCGACGTGCTCGACACCATCGAGTCGTCGCTGGTTGAGATCTACACGGCGAAGGCGGGCGAGCAGGACTGGACGTCACTGCTGGCCGACGACACGTGGCTGAACGCTGCAGACGCAGTCGAGCTCGGTCTCGCGGACCGCATCGCGGTAGTCCCCGACGCCGGTGAGACGGAGACCGTGGGCGAAGCCGAAGAGGTCATCGTCATCCCCGACGAGGACGCGGAGGACGCTGCGGCGTCGCTGATCGTCCGAGTCAACGCGCGGGCAACCGCGCGCCAGAAGCTCCCGAGCTCGTCCGAGCCGGGTCACCCCAACCGAAAGGAGGACGTCGTGTCCTACGACGCCCTGAAGGCTGGAATCCGTGAGCGGCTCGGCATGACCGACGCCTCCGCCTCTGACGAGCAGCTGATCGCTGGACTCGACGAGGCCCTCGCTGAGACCGCAGAACCCACCACCGCCGCGCCGATCCCCGAGGGCACCACCCTCGTGGAGAACAGCGTCCTCGACAACCTGCGCGCTGACGCTGCTGCTGGCCGCGAGGCCCGCAACCAGCAGATCGCAGACCGGCGTGAGGCGAAGGTCACCGCCGCGATCGAGCAGGGGAAGATCGCTCCCGCTCGCGCCGACCACTGGCGTGCGGCTCTCGCCGCCGATGAGGACGGTGCCACCGAGACGCTGAACAGCCTCGCGACCGACCTCGTCGTCCCGACTGCCGCTCTCGGCGTTACGGGCGGGGTCAACGAGTCGTCCGACGAGGACGTCGTCTTCTCGAAGATCTTCCCGAAGGAGTCCTGATCATGGCCCAGTACCTCCCGATCCACCGCCCGGGCGACACCGTCACGTTCGACGTGACGACCGCCGTGACCGGTGGCACGCCCGTCGAGGTCGGCACCGCTGACCGTTCCGTCGCACCTGCCGCCGCCGCTTCCGCGAAGTACGTCGGTGTCGCCGGCCACGACGCGGCCGTCGGCGACAAGGTCACCGTCGAGGTGTCCAAGGTCATCCACGAACTCAAGGCGGTCGGCGCGGTCACCCGCGGTGCCCGCGTCGAGATCGCTGCTGGGGGCGTCCGCACCCTGGCATCTGGCACCGCCATCGGCGTGGCCCTCACGTCCGCTGCTGACGGTGCTCCCGTCCAGGTGCTCCAGGTCTAGGAAGGACCCCTCAGATGAAGACCTACCCCTTCACCCCGAGCCAGCTGGCCGCGGCATCCGCCACGGACCTCCTGGCGTTCATCAAGTCCCCGACGCTCGTCGCGCGGCGCCTGAGCGAGATCCTGACTGCTCAGCAGTTCCTGGGTCTGTTCCTCCTCTCGGGGCGGTACACGATCACCGGTGGCGCTCTCGCGGTCCCGACGAACGAGAAGTTCCGCACGCAGCGTTCCGCTGCGACCGTCGCGCCGGGTGCTGAGTACAAGCTCACCCCGCTGTCGTCCGAGCAGTACGAGGTGTACACCTCGCAGAAGGAGGGCATCGCGACGGAGGTCACGGACGAGGAAGTCGGCCGCAGCCTCCGCCAGCCCATCGACGACGCGCTGACGTTCCTGCAGACCGAGCTCGTGTTCGACAGCAACGACCTCGCGCTCGGCGTGATCCAGTCGTCGATCACGAACACTGTCGCCGCTGGGTCCACGTGGACCACGGGCAAGCAGATCCTGAAGGA
This sequence comes from Curtobacterium sp. PhB137, assembly GCF_003814955.1. Classification (NCBI taxonomy): domain Bacteria; kingdom Bacillati; phylum Actinomycetota; class Actinomycetes; order Micrococcales; family Microbacteriaceae; genus Curtobacterium; species Curtobacterium sp. PhB137. The sequence goes on from NZ_RKQO01000010.1 coordinate 90,577, forward strand.
CGCCCTGCGTGTTCAGGCTGCTGCTCGTCGTCAGAAGCTGGGCTTCGCGGTCGACACCGTCGTCCTGAACGGTGAGCAGTACGCGGAGGTCATCCCCGAACTGCTCGACGTCCTCCCGGACAACGACGACACCGCCCGCAGCGGTGACTTCCCGACGATCGCCGGCCTCACGTGGGTGTCGTCCGACGACGACGGGTTCACCGACCCGCTGTTCCTCGACCGCCGCCGCCTCGGTGGCATCGCCCGTGAGCAGATCCCGTCGCCGGAGTACCGCCAGGTTGGCGGCGACACCGGTGTGGAGATCGCGCCGATCCGTGAGCCGAAGTCGGACAAGACCCGACTGCAGGCCCGCAACGTGCACGTGCCCGTCGTGACGAACCCGAACGCCGGGTTCTTCCTCACCGGAACGGGGGCCTGAACATGACGGAGTACATCGCATCGGTCCCCGCCGTGAAGGTCGCCATCGGCGCCGTCGACGGCAACAAGGTCGCGCACATCATCCGGCTCGGTTCGCCCGTGCCGGAAGGTGTCGGCCAGGAGCAGCTGAACTCGCTCGTCCGCCGCGGTCTGATCAAGGCCGTCGAACCGGTCGTCGAGGTCAAGCAGAAGCCGGCTCGTTCGTCGAGCACGGTTCAGTAGTGGGAGGGGCCGCGCATGGCTGACGAGACCGCATGGGCCGAGCCCAGTGACATCGCCGCCGTGTGGCGGCCCCTCACCACCGCAGAGGAGACACGCGCCGAAGGGCTCATCGAGACCGTTTCGCGTGCGATCCGTCGGGAGTGGCCCGACGTGGAGGCACGCCTCACCGCTGGGACGCTCAGCGCGGATGACGTCACGGACGTGATCGTGTGGACGGTCCTCCCGATCCTCGCTCCCGGTGTCGCGATCCCGTTGAACGCGAAGTCGTACCAAGAGACCTCAGGCTCCGAGTCCCGGTCGATCACGTTCTCGGACGCTTCGGGGACCCAGTTCCTCGAGTTCCTTCCGTGGATGGTCCGCGTGTTCGAGGGCGGCGCGAACGGGGCGAAGCCGGTCACGGCGCTCCCCCGGTTCAGCTCCCCACGGTCGCAGGTGAACCGGGCGTTTCCGTACCTGTCTGGTTGGGAGCGCTGATGCACTCCGAGACCGTCACGATCAAACGCACCACCGAGGGTGAACCCGACGAAGACGGCGTCCCCACGAAGACCACGCTTGAGCAGGACATCGAACGCTGCACGGTCGATCCGACTGGCACGAAAGAGTCCGTCGGGCAGAACGACATCGTCACCGGCCGGTGGCTGGTGTCCACCGAAGACCCGCAGGACTGGGTGCAAGCCGCCGACACCGTCGTCTGGCGTGACAACACCTACGAGGTCGACGGAAAACCACAGACCTACTTCGGCGTGCTCCCGCACACGGAGTTCGTGATCACCGAGACGAAGGGCTGACGGATGTCGGACAAGATCAGCGTGAACGGCAACGAGTACCGGCTCGAGGACGCGGTGCGTCTGGGCCTGGTGGAGCCGAAGCACACTCCTGATGTGGGCGTGGTCCCGTCGGAGGCGTGGACGGTCCCGGAGATCGAGGTGTGGGCTGACGCTCACGGCATCGATCTGGCGGGGGCGAAGACGAAGGCGGAGAAGCTGGCTGTCATCGCGGACTTCGAGTACGCGGCACCCAGCTGATGCCGAAGGTCGTCATCGGCCGGGGGATCATCGATCAGGCGGTCCGGAACCCCGTGGTGCGGAAGGCGATGCGGGACAAGGCGGACCGGATCTTGCCGCGTGCGCAACGGCTGGCGTACTCGGCTGGTGCGAAGCAGTTCGGTGACTCGCTCCGTGTGGAGGAGGGCACGCGTCCTGGCACGAAGGCGAACGGCGGGTACAAGCGTCCGTTCGCTCGTGTGATCGCGACGTCTGCTGATGCGACCCAGGTGGAGCACGGCGACGTTGGGGTGTCGAAGCAGGCGATCCTGCGGAGAGCGATGGGCGCATGAACGTGTACGGGGTGTGGCCCAACGTGGAGCGTGTGCTTCTCGCCTACTTGAAGCAGGAGACGGGCGCTGCGACGTACACGGAGACCCCCTCCAACCTCGAGACCGTAGCTCCCGTCATCGTCGTGGAGCGGATCCCTGGCGGGTTCGGCCGCGACTACGAGAAGACGTTCCACGTCGACTTGACGGTGTTCGCGAAGACCCGCGGCGCCGTGTGGGATCTCGTCCAGAAAGTCGAAGTCGCGATGGTCCGCTGCAACCTCTTCGACGAGGTCCGCGAGGCCGACGCGTTCGGGAACGTCGCGTACTCGAATGCGGCGCTGCGTCGTGCTGTCGGCACGTACGAGCTCGACGCGCGCCCCCAGTAGCCGCTCACCAACACACTCATCATCCATCAGCCGTCCGCACGTCGGGCGGCTTTGTCGTTCAAGGAGAACGCATGCCTGACGTGATTGGCCAGCTGGCCAACGACAACCGCAACGTCCACAAGTGGGGTACCACGATCCTCGCGATCGCTGACTACTCCACTGCGATCCCGGAGGCGTTCATCGCCGCAGACGGGAAGCCGATCGCTCTGCCCACCGGCTACAAGAACATGGGCTACATCACCACCGACGGCATCTCGCACTCGTACGACGTGTCGTCGGACGAGACGAACATGCTGCAGACCACGCAGTCGGTCCGGTCGGACGTCACGTCGGAGACGCACACCTTCCAGGTGGCGTTCGGTGAGACGAACGGGTGGACGAAGGCGCTGGCGTACAAGCAGCCCGTGTCGGAGTGGCCGTCGGACAAGAACGCGGCGTGGATCTACGACGAGACGTCGGGTGAGTACCCGTACTACCGGGCGATCACCCTGTCGCAGGACGGTGTCGGCGACTCCGCCGTGTACCGCGTGGAGGCCGCGTACCGCATCAAGGTCACCGACATCGACGACCGGGCGCTGAACCGTTCCGACGTCGAAGAGGTGAACCGCACCTTCACGATCTACGAGGACCCGGTGGTCGGGAAGTCGTACACGGAGGCTCAGACCGCTGCCGGCGGTGTCGTCGTTTCCGGCGGCTGACCCTCCCCCAAGACCAGGTGGCGGCGTCGTTTGGTGAGCTGCGCCGCCGCCACCTGTTACCCCTGCTCACGAGCTCACCAAGCTCACTAGGAGACCAGCATGACCAGCAAGGCTGACAAGAACCGTCGCACGTCGTACACCCTCGCCGCCGCTCGGCGGAAGGTCGAGGAGTCCGTCGGTGGCGACAACATCGAGATCTTCGTGGAAGAGGGTGGTGAGCCGTTCTACCTGCCCCACCCGTACTTCTACGACACCGCCACGAAGAAGGCGCTGAAGGGCGCCGACGACGAGGACGAGTCCGCTCAGGGCCGCATCCTCCTCGGTGATGAGCAGTACGAGAAGTTCATCGAGCAGGGCGGCACCGACGAGGGCATCAACCTCGTGATGATCGCTGTCGGTCAGGACCTGAAGGACTCGCAGGGAAACTGACGGGGGTAGACCTCGACGAGTTCGACCTCGAGATCGCGGACCGGCCGGCGACGCACCCTGTTGCTGTGCAGGTCCGCGCTGAGGCGATGCTGCAACTCCTCGGTGACCATCAGGGTCCCGGGGATGCTGCACTGCAGTCGACGTACGCGCCGCGGGATCCGTTGGCGGAGTACTTGCAGGGGCGCATCAGCACCCGGCAGCTGCGGGTCCTTGTCGAGGGTCTACCCACCGATTCAGCGTTCCACCGTGCCCATCGGGACACGGACTGGCAGGACTCCGACTGGATCGCGCGGGACACGAACTCGATCATGCGGGTGCTGCTGTACACGGTGCAGTCGGCGCTGTCGAAGTCGGCTGTCCCGAAGCCGGACCTGCTGCCCGCTCCTGTCGTGGAGCCGACCGAGCAGGACGAAGCAGACGCCGAGTACTTGGCGCAACAGCGGGCCGAGATGGCCGTCGTTGAGGCGGGCTGGTTCGTCAACAACTAGACATTGGAGTGCGTTGTGGCCGGTTCAGCTGTGTGGCTCGATGTGCTCCCGTCAATGTCGAAGTTCGCATCGACGATGTCGAAGCAGGCAGGTACCGCGGCGAAGACCGCGGGCCTGTCTGCTGGCCGTCAGTTCTCGGCTGGTGTCGCAGCTGGCGGGTCGACTTCGGCGGCGAAGACGCTGGTGTCGGAGCTCGAGGTCGCGTCGAAGCGCGCAGCGAAGGCAATCCAGTCGGAGAAGGTCGCGATCGCGAAGGCCCGGTCGGAGGAGAAGTCTGCCGCTGTTGGTGTGCAGGCGGCTGAGGCTCGTCTCGCTGAGCAGCGGAAGAAGTACACGGCGTCGTCGTCGCAGGCGTTGAAGGCGGAGCAGCAACTCACGTCGGCGCGTGGGAAGCAGCAGCTCGCCGGCATGAAGGTTGTTGCGGTTGAGGATCAGCTGAAGGCTGCGTTCAACGAGCAGAAGACCGTGACCGGGCAGTTGTCGGCTGCGCAGGCGCAGGGGTCGAAGCAGACCGCGTTGATGCAGTCCCGGTTCGGCCGGCTTGCTGCTGCTGGCGCTCCCCTGTCTTCCGGGCTGGGGAAGGTCGCTGCGGGCGCGAAGAACGTCGCGGCGACTGCTCTGGCGACGTTGAAGCCTCTCGCGGGGATGGCTGCCGGGTTCGGCGCGATCATCGGCGTCGGGCAGGTCATCAAGCTCGGCAACGAGTACACGGCGACAATGAACGAGCTGCAGGCTGTCGCGAACCTCACCGGTAAGCAGATGGTGGAAGTGGGCCGCACGGCCCGCCAGCTCGGTTCTGATCTCACGCTTCCCGCGACGTCCGGTAAGGACGCTGCGGACATCATGCTCGAGCTCGCCAAGGGTGGTCTCTCTGCCCGTGACGCGATGGAAGCGGCGAAGGGCACCATCCAGCTTGCGGCTGCCGCGCAGGTGTCTGGTGGTCGTGCCGCGGAGATTCAGGCGAACTCTCTGAACCAGTTCGGTCTCGCCGCGAAGGACGCGGCGATGGTCGCGGATGTTCTCGCGAACACGGCGAACGCTGCAGCTGGTGGTGTCGACGACATCGCGACGTCAATGAAGTACGTCGGACCCGTCGCGAACACGCTCGGCATCAGCCTGTCCGACACGGCGTCGGCGATCGGGATCCTCGCGAACAACGGCCTGAAGGGTGACACGGCGGGTACTGCTCTCCGGGGGATGCTCGCGTCCCTGGCGCGGCCGTCGAAGCAGGCGCAGAAGGCTGTCGACGCCCTGAACCTGTCGGTCTTCGATCAGCAGGGCAAGTTCGTGGGTCTCCGCGCGGTCATTGAGTCGCTTGCGGAAGCGCGGAAGACGATGACGCAGGAGGACTTCGCTGCTCAGTCGGTCCTCGCGTTCGGCCGTGAACCGCTCGCTGCGGTCGCTGCGCTTGCGAAGACCGGTGCGACGAACTTCGACGCGATGGCTGGCGCTGTGACCCGTCAGGGTGGTGCTGCTGCTGTGGCGCAGTCGAAGATGAAGGGTCTCGGCGGTGCGATGGACAAGCTGCAGTCGCAGCTTGAAGACGTCGCGCTTGGCATCTACCAGACCGTGTCTCCGGCGCTCGAGGGCATCGCGAACTCTGCTGCAGCTGGCCTTGATGGTGCCGGTGACAAGGTCACGAAGTTCCTCGGCATCGCTGGTGGGCTCGGGAAGCTCGCGTTCACCGGGAAGGTGTCCGCGCCGATCTCCGGGATTGACCCTGCGGTCGTGTCGGGCGTGCAGGCTGCCCGAACGGTCATCGTGGGGGCGTTCCGCGACATCTCGTCGTTCGTGACGTCGAGCCTGGTGCCGTCGGTGAAGAACCTTGCCGCTGCGCTCGGTCCGACTGCGACGATCATGGCGGGCGCGTTCGTTGGTGCGTTCCGTGCTGCTGCGTTCCTCCTCGCAAACGTGATCGGCCCTGCACTGGTCGGTGTCACGGGCTTCATGCGTGCGAACAAAGTCGCCACCACAGTCCTCGTGGGCGCGCTGGGCGGCCTGGTCCTGGCCTACAAGGCCTGGATCATCCAGCAGAAGATCGCAGAAGCCGGCGGGTTCGCCACGTGGGCCAAGAAGATCAAGGTCGTCGCAGCCGCGATGAAGCTGTGGTCTTTCGCCACGTGGCTCGTGAAGGGCGCGCAGCAGGCCCTGAACTTCGTGATGAACCAGAACCCGATCGTGAAGATCGTGACGCTGATCGGTCTGCTCGTCGCCGGGTTCATCTGGGCGTACAAGAACATCGGCTGGTTCAAGACCGGTGTCGACGCTGTCTGGGCGGGCATCAAGACGGGCGTGAAGGCCGTCGGTGACGCCGCCGTATGGCTGTGGCAGAAGGTGTTCGTCCCCGCGTGGAGCGGCATCGCCACCGCGGCGCAGTGGGCGTGGAGCACGATCCTGAAGCCCGCATTCGACGGCATCATGGCCGCAGTCCGGTTCGTGGGCGCCGTCTTCACCTGGTGGTGGAAGAACATCGTCACCCCGGTCTTCAACGGCATCGCTGCGGTCGTTCGTTGGTTCTGGAACACCGCGTCCGCGATCTTCGATCTCGTCGTCGCGATGGTGAAGACGGTCGTCGCGCCGGCATTCATGTGGTTCCGGGACTCCGTGGTGAAGCCCGTCTTCGCGTGGATCCAGTCCGCCATCGGCATCTGGTGGGGCGTCGTGTCCGGAATCTTCAACCGGGTCGTCAGCTTCGTTCGAACCGTCCTTGGAGCCGTGTTCACATGGTTCCGGGACTCGGTCATCCGTCCGGTGTTCGCGTGGATCAAGCAGGCAATCTCCATCTGGTGGGGTGTCGTCAGCGGCATCTTCCGCACCGTCGTCGGCTTCATCCGGAACACCCTCGGCGCAGCGTTCACGTGGCTGTACCGCAACGCGATCAAGCCCGCATGGGACGGCATCAAGACAGCGATCAAGTCGGTGTGGGACTGGCTGAAGCCGGTCTTCGACAAGCTCGCTGACGTCGCGAAGAACACGATCCCGTCTGCGTTCACGACGATGAAGAACGGCATCGCGAAGGCGTGGGAGGCTGTCAAGTCGGCCGCGAAGGCACCGATCAAGTTCGTCGTCGAGACGGTCGTGAACAAGGCCCTCATCGGCAACTTCAACAAGGTCGCTGGGTTCTTCGGGACGAAGAAGATCGACAAGGTCAGCCTGCCTGACGGGTTCGCCCGTGGTGGTGTGATCCCGGGCTACCAGGCTGCGAAGCGTGACGACGTGATGACGCCGATGCGTCGCGGTGAAGGTGTCCTCGTTCCCGAGGTCGTGCGCGGTCTCGGGCCGTCCACGATCCACGCGCTGAACGCCGCCGGCAACTCCGGTGGTGCCTCCGCTGTCCGCCAGATGACGGGCTACGCGAAGGGCGGTGTCGTCAAGAAGAACTCCGGTTCGGACGGCGGCAACGGGAACGGGCTCCTCGCGGGTGCGAAGGCTGCCTGGTCGTGGACGAAGGGTGCTGCGGGGAAAGCGTGGGACTGGACGAAGAACGCCGCGGAGACCGCGTCGCAAGTCGTCTCGGATCCCATGGGGACTCTTGGGAAGCTCGTGAAGTCCGTGATCGGGAACATCCCCGGTTCGGGCGGCATGGTCGACGCTGCAGCGGGCATGGGGAACAAGCTCCTGTCGGGCGCCGTGTCCGTGTTGAAGAACATGGGCGGCGGCGATGTTGGGAACTTCGGTGGGAACGGGAAGAACGGGCAGCTGCCGAAGTCGGCGCTGTCGAAGGTCACCGGGTTCACGGGTGGTTCTGGTGTCGGTCCGATCGGCGGGTATCTCCGGAAGGCTGCTGCTGTCGCGTGGGAGGCGATGCAGCGGGCGTTCGGTGGTGGCCTGTCGTTGACGGAGGGTTACCGGGATCTCGCGAACCAGCAGAAGCGGTACGCGATGTACCGGGCTGGCGGGAACCTCGCAGCGACCCCGGGCTCGTCGGTGCACGGGCTGGGTAACGCGGCGGACGTCGGTGGTGGTTCGCAGGCGTGGATGCGTTCGAACGGTCCCCGCTTCGGCTGGTACCCGACGGGCCTGTCGTTCTCGCAGCGTGAGCCGTGGCACTTCGAGTACAAGGGCCGTCCTTCGGGCGGGGGGATGGCTGCTGGCGGCATTGTCGGCGGTCTGACTCCGACGTTGTACGACAAGGGCGGTGTGCTCCCCCAGGGGCTGTCTCTGGTGCAGAACAACCTCCGCGACCCGGAGGTGGCGCTGCCGATGCAGACGCTGCGGGAGATCGTCTCGACCGAGAGCGGCGGCGGCGGCGGCAACACGTACGCGCCGGTGTTCCACAACGCGGATCGTGGCGCTGTCCGCGAGTTCGAGTCGTGGGTGCACAAGAAGGAAGTCATGACTGGCGGACGCTGATCGGAGGCATCTTGTGGCAGCACTGATCAGCGGCGGTCAGCCGTCCCTCGAGATCACGAACGTGATCGACGGCGGCGGGCCGGCGGACGAGTTCGTCGACATCCTCGACGGCAACGGATTCACCGGGCCTGACTTCCCGACGACTCCGCCCGTCATCGTGCGGGAAGACACACGCCGGATCTGGCTCGAGTCGATGGACGGGTCCCTCGTGGTCCCGTTGAACGTTGACGTGGATCGGATCCTGAAGGCGGGGGCGACTGGTCTGCAGTTGCCCCCGCTGGACGTGGTGACGATCAAGACGCCGGGGATGCCGGGGTCGTCGTTGCAGGAAGTGAACGTCGACGAGCGGGAAGTGTTCCTACCGTTGAAGTTCGCGTCCGACACGTCCCATGTGGAGTTCATGGAGAAGCTGACGGAGCTCCGTGGGCTGATCGCACCGATGTGGGATCTCGTGGACGTGGGTGACACGGGCACGTTCCGCCTCGGGGTGTCGTCGGTGAACGGGGAACGGCTCCTCGACGTCGTCTACAAGGACGGTTGGACGGGTGAGCATGGTGGGTCTGCTGGTGGGGCACGGTTCGAGAACTTCGGGCTGACGCTCCTCGCGGTGGATCCGTTCTTCCACGCCCGCGAGTACACGTCGTTCACGTACGGCATCGCTGACGGGGAAGTGTTCCTCTCCACCACGGACGACAACGTGTGGCCCCGTGCGATCTCCGCTTCGGTGACGATCGGCAACGGCATGCAGATGGCCGTGCAGGGTGATGTGCCGGCGTGGGTGGAAGTCCTCGTCGATGGGCCAGCGACGATCGCGGAACTCAGCTTCCCTGGCACGAAAATGGTGATGACGTCGGCGGTCGCTGATGGTGCGGAACTGGTATTGGTCACGGATCCTCGCCGCCGGTCTGCTCGTCTTGGCGGGCAGGTGGCGTGGCCGTACATCTCCCCCACTTCAACGTTCGCGCCGCTCCGTCCGGGCATGAACCGGGTGAACGTGCAGCTCGGCTCGTCGGGTGCGGACACGTCGATGACGGTCCGGTGGCTCGAGAAGTACATGTCGGCGTTCTGATCTTGGAGGTCGCATGCCTCAGTGGATGATCCAGCCGCGGGACAAGAACCTCCGCCGATCCTACGATCCCGTGAAGTTCTGGTCGTCGTTGACCGTCGTGGAGCGGCACAACGTCACCGGCACCGACCCGGGTACGTGGACGGTGACGGCACGCAACGAAGGTCTCGTGGGGATGTTCACGCCGGGGAACGGTGTCCTCATCACCCGCGGCGACAAGCTGGTCATGTCGGGGCCGATTACGAGCATCCAACGTGGCGGCACGGTGTCGACAATCTCCGGGGTGTCGGACCTCGACGTCCTCAACGACCGGATCCTGTACCCGGATCCGACGTCGGCGATCACTTCGCAGCCGGCCGCGTACGACAACCGGTCGGGGCCGGCGGAGTCGGTGCTCCTCAGCTACGTGAACGTCAACGCTGGCCCTGGTGCTCGAGCGGCACGAAGAGTGTCGGGGCTGCGGGTTCCTGCCACGCAGGGTCGGGGTCGGAACGTGTCCATCAAGGGCCGTCTCGCGCTGCTCGGCGACACCGTCTCGGACATCGCCGAGTCCGGCAGTTTGCACGTCGACATCCTCCAAGGCGAGGACACGGCGCCGTTCCTGCAGTTCATGGTGCGGCCGATCACGAACCGCACGGCGAACGTCCGGTTCGGTTCCGTCCGGGACTTCACGGGCGGTGTGATCGGTGAGGACTGGTCGTACACGTTGACCCGTCCCACGGTCACGGACGCGATCGTCGCTGGCGGCGGACAGGGGCAGGCGCGCCTGTTCGTGGAACGTGTCTCCACGGCCGCTGAGGCGGCGTGGGGCGCGAAGGTGGAACAGCTGATCGACCAACGACAGACGACCGTCGCGGCGGAGCTGACGGACGCTGGGGATGATGCCTTGTCGGACGGTTCGAACCCAGTATCGGTGTCGTTCACAATCACCGACTCCGCGGACGTGCAGTACCGGCGTGACTGGTTCGTGGGCGACAAGGTCGGTGTGTTCATCGACGGCCTCGACCTGTCGAACCTGGTCCGTGAAGTGACGACGACAGTGCAGGCGCAGGACGGTTCCCCGACGGAGACCGTGTCCGCGGTGGTCGGGTCCAGGGACTCGTCGGCGTGGACGACGAAGACGAACACTCGTGTGGCGAAGACGTTGAAGAGCGTCCGCATGCTGCAGGCGATCTAGAAGGAGAGTGACATGACGGAGAGCTCGTTCCCGATCGTTGATCAGAAGTTGACGGATGGTGCGTGGGCGCAGACGGTTGGGGCTGTCGGGAACGGCATCCTCGACGACTGGGGCAACCCGTACGCGATGACGGTGAACACGAACGACACGGTGACGATCCGCCGGTCGACAGTGTCCGGGTACGCCCGGGCGGTGGTGAACGGGTTCGGTCATCAGATCGACGCGAACGTGAACCTGACGGTGCCGGCGGTGACGTCCACGACGATCTACTACATCGGTCTGCTGTACTCCCCGTCGAACGCTGCGCAGCCCGTGAAGCTGACCGTGTTGAAGGGGAACACGGTTCCTCTCGAGACGGGGCAGGAGTTCCTGACGCTGCACCAGTTCACGCGCGGCGCCGGGCAGACGTTGGCGGCGTCGACTCTGTACTCGCCGTTGCCGTCGGTGCGTCCTTCGATCCACGTGACGTCGCGTGCGGCGTTGCTGCAGATGAGTCCGCTGCTGTTCCTCCGTGGGACGGAGGCGTACTGCATGGATGTGGACTTCGCGTACCGGGCTGCGGGGACGTTCGCGGCGTCGCAGTGGCGTCGTGCGCAGTCGATCGATGCGCTCCCGTCTGCGGACGACAACGTGGACACGGATGTCACGCCTGCTGCGGGTCGTGTGCGGATCGCTGGGCAGCAGTTCTACACGGACGGTGACCGGCTGGTGTTCATCACCGTGACGGGTACTGCGGTGGGGTCGCATCAGCAGAACGCGTCGGGGATGCTGTCGGTTGTCTTCAACGACGAGAATGTGCTGCACCCGTCGTCGACTCGGTTGTCTCGCATCCAGGGTGGTGCGGGGATCTTCTTCTCCGTGTCGGGCATCGCTCGGACAAAGGGTGGCGCGAACGTGATTCGCGCGTTCTTGGACGCCGACAAGGACTCGGACACGATCCGCACGAAGGGTGTGCAGATCGGCGTCGTGTCGTTCTAGTCACCCACTCACTCATCTTCCGGCCACCCCGAGGGGTGGCCTTCGTCGTGAAAGGGGGCCGTCATGGTCGCCAAGTTCAGCGTGCGGAAGTCCTCGTTCGGGGAACTCCGCGGCGTGGAGCAGTACGTCATGTCGGAGCGCATCGCTCTGCAGGTGCTGTCCACGATCATCGACTTCAACGCGTACCTACGGTCGAAGGGCCGGTCGGGTTCCCTGTCGGTCAACGAGGGCATGCGCTCGAGGCCACGGCAGTCGTACCTGTGGAACAACCGGTTCGCGCTCGGTGTCGTCGTCGCCCCACCGTTCACCTCCCGGCACGACGAGGTGCTGCACGGCAACGCGATCGACTTCGGTATCACCATGCCGGACGGGTCGAACCGTGCCCTCTACTCGGACGAGTTCGCCCGCCTGCACCAGATCGTCGAGGGACGCGGCGGCACATGGCCGGACTGGGCGAAGACCGCCCCTGAGCCGTGGCATCACGAGTTCGCGACCCGTGCCGAGGCCGTTCCGCCGTACCCGGACGCACGCACCCGGCTCACCGCGAAGCCGTCCGCGTCCGTGAAGCCACCGGCGAAGCCCGCCGCACCCATCAAGCCACCCACCCCGAAAGTCGAGGCAGACATGCTGTACGTCACGTCCGAGAAGACGAAGAAGCAGTACGCGATCGGTGAGCTGTCGTTCACCGCCGTGTCGAGCTCCCGCGCGATCACCTACTCCCACGCTGTCCCTGGTGACACGAGCCTGTTCCAGACGCTGTCTTCGGCGCAGGTGTCTGGTCTGATCCAGGACTGCCGTGCTCGCCGTGACTCCCTCGGGGTTGCGCTGTCGCCGGTGTTCGAAGCGTCCGTGAAGGCTGTTCTGTCCGAGGAGGACGCAGCGTGAGCGACAACGGCAAGCACGAAGAGAAGACCATCGAGGTCGACGAGATCTGGTACGCCGCGCAGCGTGTGCTGCGGACCATCGTCCAGGTGGGCATCCCCGCGTTCATCACGTTCGCTGGTGTCCTCCCGACGATCATCGACGCGCTCGGCCTCCCGGTCGACGGGAAGGTGTACGGCGTCCTCCTCGCGTCCGCTGCGGTCATCACTGCGGTGGCTGGCGCCCTGACGCGTGTGTTCGCGATCCCCGCGGTGAACGAGTTCCTGACCCGGTTCGGAATCGGTTCCGTCCCGAAGTCGGTGGCGGTGGAGACGGCGGCTGCGAAGTCGCAGGAGCTGCAGCCGGCGCAGTTCGAACCGTCGCAGACGGACATCCGCGCTGAGCAGGGCGACCTCACCGTCTGACCGGTGGGCTTCAGGAAAGGGGGCCGCATGCTGCGGATCCTGAGACGTATGGCTCCGGAGAACCGGGACTACCTCGTCGTGTACGCGTGGGGTGCGGTGTGGACCACGTGGTTCGTTGTCTTCACCCCCGACCCCCTCTCGTCGCTGTTCTACCGGGGGACGGTGATCCTCGTCGCGTGCCTCGGTGTTGCTGGGGCGGCTTTGGCGATCGCTGGGATGCTCCGGAACGATCACCTCACCCTTGAACGGTTGGGGGTGTCCCTGATGGTTGTGCAGCCTGTCGGGTACGCCGTCTTTCAGCTGGTGCAGACCGTCGTGGATCTGTCCCTGACGGGGACGACGCAACGGTCTCACCTGGTGCTGCTCGGTCTGTGGCCGGCGTTCTGGCTGTGGAAGCGGTACCGGGTGTTGTCGCGCCGTGTCGCTGAGGCGAAGGAGACCCCGCTGCCTTCGGAGCGCGTCGAGTGACCGAGCGGTGGGGTGTGGTGCTGCACTGGGTTGCCACACGCCCGTCCCCGACTCCTGGACCGGCCGTGGATCCGGCGTCGGTGGTTCCGGTGGGGCAGATCGCATCCGTGCTGATCTCCGCCACTGTCCTCGCGGCTGCGATCTCCGCCCTCGTGGCGTGGTTGAACAATCGGCGGAACGCTCGCATCCAGGAGCGGAAGAACACGGCCGACGAGAGCAACGACATCGTCGCCCGGTACAAGGAAGCTGCGGCGGAGGAACGGTCCGCGAAGGAGTCCGCGGTGCAGACGGTGCAGAAGCTGCTCGACATCTCGCAGGCACAGGTCGTGAGTCTGCAGTCCACGGTGGGCCGGTTGACGGACACGATCGACACGTTGCAGCGGTCGGCGACGTCGCAGCAGGGCATCATCGCGGCGATCACGCAGGAACGTGATCGGTTGCAGGAGGAGCAGGAGAACCTGCAGCAGCAGATCGACGAGAAGCGGGATGAGCTGTTGCGGGCGCAGCAGGAAATCCTCGAGCTCACGTACCCGCGGTCCGTGGTGACGGACATCAAGTCGCACCGCAACGAGGCGTGACACCCAGTTCCAGGCCGTAGGGCCGTGACATCGGAGAGAGGCCAGCATGGCAACGGATTACGCCACGATTGTGGTGCGGCGCGGGAACGCGGACGCGTGGGAGAACAGTCAGCGTCCGCTCGCTTCTGGTGAGTGGGGGTACGACGAGACGTCGCGGGTCATCAAGATCGGTGACGGGTACACGCTGTGGTCGGACCTGGCTTCTGCGATCACGGCGGGGGTTACCGGGCAGCTGCCGGATGTCGTGCGAACAGCTCTCGCGGCGAACCTCGCTGACCCGACGACCCCGGAGGGCGCTGCTCTGGCGCAGGCCATCGCCAGCAGCGGCGCCGGGGGCGGTTCCGCGCCTCTCGAGTACGACCCCGATACCGGTGTGTACTCCGTGCCGCATGGCTCATCCCTCACCTACGACGCCGCTACCGACGCGTACTCATCGAACTGACCAGGAGGTCGCTCATGGCAATTCCCTCGTTCCTCGCGTTCGACGCAGACACGAAACTGCCGCCGGAGCCCGCCGTCCGCGCTCTCCGAGAGAAACTTGGCCTGCCGAGCTACAGGGGCTCAACGATCGTGCTCGCTGGAGACTCACGAATCGCTGCGGAAATCGAGGGCTCGGACACGTCCAATGCGTTCCGCCGACAGCAGCATGGAGCGTTCGACTGGGCGAACGTGTTCCTTCGGCACCGCTTCGCCGTTCTGGCCTCCACCGGCGTCGTCGGCAATACCACCGCACAGCTGCTGGCCCGGTACGACAGGGACGTGCTCGCCTATCAGCCACAGAACGTGCTCATCGGCATCGGCGTGAATGACGTCACCAACCTCGTTCCAGTCGCGGACATCAAGGCGAACATTCTGCAGATGGTGGCCCTGAACGCCAGCGTCGGTGCTACCTCGATCCTCTGCACGGTGAACCCGCGCGACTCACACTCCGCTGATCAGCGCCTCGCCCTCGCCGAGTTGAACCGATGGTTTCTCGGCCTCGCAGTTCGAGGTGTGATTGTCGTCGATGTCACCTCCCCAGTCGTGAACGCGACCGCGATGACCTGGAAATCCGGCTACACGATCGACAGCGACGGGCTACACCAGAATCGAGCTGCCGCTCCCCGAATGGGCCGTCTCATCGCTGACCGGCTCGCGCCGCTCTATCCCTCGGTCAACCCGCTACCTGTGCTGCCGGCCGACCCTTTGAACCTCATCGTCAACCCGTTCATGGACGGATCGGGTTCGACCGCAACCGGCTGGCAGATCATCGGAGCCGTAACCGGATCGCTCGTACCTTCGACTGATCTACGACCGGGCAACTGGCAGCAGCTTGTGTCGACGGCCGCAACCAACACACACCTCCGACAGTTGAACATCGCGTGCCCGCCGGAGTGGATTGGTCGGAGGGTCAAGGGAGCGATCGAGTTCGTGTTCAATGCAGGCGCTCAGATGAGCAGCATCCAGTTGCAGCTCAACCACCAGAGCAGCGACGGGTCGATTCTCATGGCGTCGGCTGACATGAGTCAGAACGCCGGTGACTCCGGGGCGCTGAGCTACCAGCCTCTGGTCGATGCCGGAGCAGTGGTCTTTGAAACGACGGCCGCGACAGTGAAGACCGGCACGACGATGTTCCAGTTCATCCTGGAGTTGTCGAACTTCGTAGGCACCGTGCGAGCACGCCGCGGGGTTCTCACGCTCGCCGACTAGCACCAAGCGATTTCAACCAGTCGACCCCCTCGGGCTCCTTCGGGAGCTCGAGGGGTCTTTCGTCGTGCTCAGAGAACGCCTGCGTCCTTGGCCACCTGGACGATCTCCGCAGCCGCCCAGTCGTCGTTTTCGAACGTGCCGAGGAACCTGCGGGCCTCCGTTCCGTCCTCGAACCAGGCGCTCCAACCATCGATGTCATCGTCGCGGAAGCGTCCAAGTACTCGGGCGTCGCTCTCGCGAGAGAGCGTGAACGTTCCGTCGGCCTCGCTGGTGATCATAAGTCCGCTTTCCGCTGTCATGCGGATCACGGTAGACGATGAGACGTGCGGCAGTCTCCCCTACCTCGCAGCCGTGCGAGCGAATCGCGGCATCAGCGTCCTAGTCGACGTCTCCACCCTCGACGGCCAGAGCATCGCCTACCGCTCACGGCAACTCTTCGAGAGCGACGCCCGTCTCTCGGAGGAACCACTCGAACACATCTACCAGCGGATCGACCACGGGAAAGCCGACGAGTCTCGCAGCGTAGGTTCGATCCTGTCGAGCGTTATCCCTCCGCTGATCTCGGTGACCTACCCAGCTGGCGAGAAGGTCAGCCAAGGGACGGTACGACAGATGCTCGAACTTCGAGGGAAAGATCACTGGAAAGACGAGACCTGGCCTTTGCTCGACGGCTACCACGGCCCCGTGAGTCACAGCGTTTCGCACCAAGCGGATTCCTGGCATGAGCCGACCTTGCGTATCGGCATCCCGGCGATCGTCGTAGGTTCCGTCGGCGGCACGCAGCTGCTCGTCGAGCGCGCATGCCCAGAACGCTCCAGATCCGACTGCGGCGCCGCCCTCGATCGTGTTCTTCGTGTGCGCCAGCAGTTCGATTGCGTCGCGCAGCCCTTGCAACCCGATGTGCACACTCGATGTCATAGCTAAGGAGTCTGGCGGGGCATCACCGCGTCGCGCCAGACCCACGCGGAATCGGCTGCCTGCGAGAACCCCCACTCGACGAGCACCGCGCGCTCCGTGTACGCGATGACGTGGGCTTCTACTTCCAGGATACGGTCAGGGAACTGCACCCAGGCGAGCACGGGGTCGGGTGGGGTGACGTCGTAGTCGGGGCCACCCCGTGCCAGCTCGGGGAGTGAGTAGGCGGGGCCGAGAGCCCAGCGGTCGCGGCGCCGTCGTGCCATCAGTCGCGACGTGGCGCGAGCTTGCGCCGAGTGACGGACCGCCGCGGCACCCAAGCGCGCTGCAGCCTCCCCTGCCACGAGATTTCGACGTACACGGCGACGTCGGAGCGGGCGACGGCGAACGCCTTCACCTTCTCGAGCTCGCCAATCTGATCGAAGATCAGACGGTCGATCCAGATCGGCTCACGCGCATCAAGCTGCTCCGGCTCCCCGATCTGGTCGAGGGGCAGTGACGCCGCCGCGTAGACGGGAACGTCCTGGTGCTGAGGTGCAGCCCACCTGCGCTCGGCCATGGGGTACATGGTGACGACCACCACCGACAGCCAGTACCGTTCGACGATGGAAGAGTTCCTGAAAGGCATTGCTGAGCTCATCGGCAAGGCGGGGGCATCGGTTCCTCTTGTCGCGGGCGTTCTGCTGGGACTGTTCGCGAACGTCCTCCGAGACACGCTGAGCGACCGCCGCGACCGAAAGAAGGATGAGTTCACTCGCGCCCGCGCGGCGGAGGATCTGCGGGAACAGAGAGCTAGAGAAGCGGGGAAGGCGGCTTTGGACGTCGCCCTCAGCGCCTACCAGCACCTTCTTCGCTCGGATGAGCTCGCTGATCAGTGGAAACGCCGGGAGGGTGTGCCCGAGGGCGGATCGATCCCACCGCAGACCATCAGAACTCGCGATCTCCTCGGTCATGACTTCGAGGAAGCTATGGCGAAGCTCGAGCTTCAGTACGCCGGGCAGCTGAACGACGAGGAGCGTCGTGAGCTCATCGAGAGGGGGACGGCCACGGCACTCGCAACCGTTGACTGGGGGTACGGCACTCAGAGTCGAACGCCGAGCATGCGCCGAGACGTGGTGCGGCGTATTGCCGGCGTACTCTCGACCTTCCTAGCCGACAGCCCAGTGTCCACTTCAGATCGGGACGCGATCAACGCCCTGCACAAGATATGGATTTCAACCGGCGCTGAGGCCGGTGACGGGAACCCGGTTGAGCCACCCCTTCAACAGCAGAAGGCTTGGGTCGGAAAGCGCCTTCTCGGCTGGTTCGGATTTGGCAAGCGCTCAGCGTGAGGCTGCCGGCGGACTGCTGAGTTAGCCGCGGACCTCTCGTAGGTTCTGCGACTGCCACCCTTCGGGAACCGATGCGAGGTACGCCTGCAGCGCTGTGTCGTAAGTCGCACCGGTCGCCTCGTGCGGCTTCGTCGCTTTCGACCTCGCGTGTGCCTTGATCGTGGTCTCCCCCGTCGCCTTACTCGTTACCGTGTTCACCTGCTGCAGTTCAAACCCGTCGAGGTTCAACGCCGCGATAGCGGCCTGTCGAGCTTCAGTGATGTTGTCGCCGCTGCCTTCGGACTCTTGCGTCTCGGTCGACCGGAGGGTGCCTACTACTCTCGTCACCGACCCAGTATCTCGCCGTCGGGGCCGGTTTACTGACCTGGGCTGGCGTCGACCTCGTCGAACCCTCCGGCGGGCATCACGGTGACCCGCCATGCGGAGGTGACGGGTTCGTCGAATGCGAGGAGAGCGGTGCCTTTCGCACCTGGTGCAAGGTCGAACAGGGTGTACTTGTTGTTGACGTCAACGAGGGCGTTGTACTTGTCGACATCGTCTCCGGCTGCGTCTTCCCAGGCGGAGAACTTGTCGGCAAGGTCGATGCTCTCGATCTGCTGGCCGTCCTTCGTGACGATGGTGACGCCGTACATGTTGAGATCCTCGGTGCCTGCCGTGTTGTCGAGCTCAACGGGCACCAAGGTGACGGCTTCCCCATCGACGGAAGCACGGGCCGCTTCGACTGCTGCGACATCAGCGTTGCTCGGGTCGCCGCTGAGCTTGAACGTGCCGGTCGCTCCCTGGTAGTCGAACGTCCACGTGTCGGCGATGTGCTCGACGGGGGTCGGCGCCGTCGTCTTCGTCTCCGATGTAGAAGCGCCCGCCGCTTCGCCCTGATCGGTCGCCCCTCCACCGCTGCATGAAGCGAGCAGGATGCCGATGGCGGCTGCAGCTGCGAAGGCCGACGCGATTCTGGCGTGACGGTTCATGGTGTTCCCCCTTTTGATGATGATGGACCGGTCGGAGTGACGAGTCGCGCCATCGCTTGGAGGGCCGCGCGTTGGGCGTCTCGGTCTCCTCGCGAGCGGTACGCCCTGGACATCGTGACCGCCGAATGGCCGACGATGTCGCTGATCACGGCCTCGGAGACGTCGGCTGCGTAGAGCAGGTCGACGGCTGCGTGGCGTGCGTCGTGCAGTCGAGCGTCCTGCACGCCTGCTCTCCTCAGCATGTCGTGCCACGCGCGGTTGTCGTCGCGCGGGTCGATCGGAGAGCCAGCGACAGGGAGGGCGCCGCCCTGCCGACTGTGTTTCGGGTCGGAGGTCCACAGCAGCCCGTGCGGGTTCGGCTCCGACGCAGCAACACGCACACGCCGTTCGATGATCGACCGCAGCGGATCGACCAGCGGGACTAAACGCCACCCGGCGGCGGACTTCGGCCGGGACAGCCAGAGCCCACCCGTGAGGTGGCGGAACTCCTGATCCTCCGGAGCGGCCAGGTGCCGGTCAGGGCACTTCGCCCCTTGCTGTGCGCCGCAGCGCGGCGGCCCGAACGACTCCCCCCTGCAGCCGTGCGACCACGAGAACCGCTTCAACTGCCACGACAAGTCGAGCTCGTCGGTGACACGGTCGAGTTCGAGGCCGAGGAGTTCTCCCTGCCGTGCACCCGTCAACAGTGCGGCGGCGATGCGTGAACCGAGCCGGTCGTGCTGCACTGTCTCGAGGATCCGAGCTCCGTCGTCGGCGGTGAGGGCGACGAGCTGCGCCGGCTTCTTCTTGGGTGCGCTCACAAGCGTCGCGACGTTCCGCGGGATGTGCTCGTACCGGACGGCATCACGGAGTGCGAGGGACAGCACTCGGTGGGCCTGCTGAGCGCTGGCGCCACCCAGTCCTCGGCCGCGGATGAACTCCTCAACCTGCCCGACGTGGGTCGGCGTGAGCGCACGGAGTCCTACGGTTCCGATCGCCGGCACGATGTACTGCTCAATGCTGGTCCGGTACGAAGCGATGGTCTTCGGGGCGATTTTCTTCGAGTGGATGTGCGCGAACCAGTGGCGTAGCCACGTCTCCAGCGGCTCGCCGTCGTCTACTCCGATGTCGGCAAGCGCGGCAGCAAGCTCAGCGCGGTTCTCGGCGCTGAGTCCGCTCACGAGCGCCTGCCAAGTCATGCCCTGAGCGTCGTGCCACAAGCACCTCGGAGTCAAATGTCACTAGTGCTACTTCCGCGCGTTTACGCGGATCGAAGGCAGTAACGGTTCTGTAACTTCCGGCCGGGCCCCGTCCGTTCCGCGCCCCGCGGATGGCCGTCAGAGGTTCGCAAACTCCTCCGCGACGGGGACCACCCTGATGCTCGGGGTGCGGCCGATCGTGTTCAAGCCCGGCCGGCGGCGCACCCCCTTTCGGGGGCTAGGGCGGCACTCAGGATGCCCATAGCGTTCCCCTCGGGGGCGGGCAGCACCGAGGGGCGGTGCTGACACCCTCTGGGGAAGGGGAAGCGATGTGAACGAACAACGCAGTATCGATCCACCTAGTGGGCTATCACGAAGGGGACTCATCGGAGGGGTCGGAGCGATCGTGGCTGCTGGCCTCGTCGCCGACGCAGCTTATGGCGCCAGGCCGGCAGCGGCAGCCACCGTGTGGTGGTTCCCGTTGGCGACGGCCAAGAGCTACTCCTCCGGGTACGGATGGCGAACGCATCCGGTCACCGGGGTCAGGTCGTTCCACGACGGCGTCGACATCCGAGCGAGCATGCTTACGCCCGTCTACGCAATGCGGGACGGCACCGTCAATTTCGCCGGGCTACACGGCGCGACCGTCAGCGAGGGTTTCGGCAACTACGTCCGCATCCAGCACGCCGACGGCTACGAAACCGGGTACGGACATCTCCAGTACATCGACGTGGCAAACGGGCAGAACGTACAAGCCGGGACCCTCATCGGTCGCAGCGGCAGCACCGGAGTCTCGACTGGACCGCACCTGCACCTGCTCATGCACCAGAACGGGTCGAGCGTCGACCCGACAGCGATTCTGAAGGCTGCTCCGCTTGCGACCGGCACAGCACAACCCATCGACGTACCGACAGACGAAGAGGAAGACGACATGGCAAACGTGATCACGGTCTCCGTGCCCGACGGCAGCACAGGGCAGGTGTGGTGGTCGGTCAATCTTGGCGACAACACCAAGGCCCGGATCTACAACGGTACCCAGCTGACGTTCCGCAGGAACATCGGTATCCCCGAGTACAGCAACCAGCCCCCGCAGACGCTGCAGGGCTACAGGGAACTGCCGACAACCTGACGCAGTAGTCAGGCAGACCGGACATCGAATGGCCCCCTCATGCGCCGCGCGTCATGAGGGGGCCATTCGCGTCTGCAATGGAGTGCGAGCTGACGGCGCGGTACGCGTCTTCGCGGAGCGAACGCTGTGTGCACTGCTGTGTGCACTTGGCAAAGAAAGTAGCCCCGCTCGGCAGGCCTGGATGGGCGTGCTGAACGGGGCTTTTCCATGGAGCCGCCTGTCGGAATCGAACCGACGACCTATTCATTACGAGTGAGTAGACGCGTGAGAGTTGCCCTCAATAGGTGCCTGTCGAGCACTCGCACCTAGAGCCCGACGACGTCAAGCGTGGCGAGAAGCTTCTTCATCGGCATGTAGAGCTTGAGCGGGTCCGTCTTAGTGGGCACGAAGTCAAGCTTTTCCTCGTACCACTTGGCGAGGCGAGCGTTCTTGGCGTCAAGGATCAACACGCGCGCCGGCACGTAAGCGAGAGACTCCCGCGCGGCGATGAATACCTCCGTCATCAGCGCCTCGCCGACGCCCGCTCCCCTCAGATCAACTCTCAGTGCGAAACGTGCGAGCAGAAGTGCTGGTATCTCTGTCAGTCCCCCCGCGGCGCTTCCCGTCACATCGGCCGGCACGACTCTGCGGTGATCGAACGCGAAGACGCCGCAGACATTCCCCTTGCCGTCCTCACATACCCAGACCGAGGCAGAGCGGGACGCCTGGGCCCTGTGCGCTTTCTCGCGCACCCACTCGTCCATGGACGAGTCGCCACAGGAGAAAGCCCCTAGGTCATCGGTAGCACCTAGGGGCCTCGCAGTTTGAAGAACGCCCACTTAACTGAACTTAGCTCGCCTCAGCGTCGACGCCAGACGGTCAGAAGGGGCATCATCAGACAGGGCCGCGACCATCTCCTCGAAGTCGTCCATCCGGACGTACTCGAAGCTTGATGCCGGCAGCGCAGGGTGATGCCCATGGCTAGCGAGCACGCCACTGTAGTAGCGGCGCATCGCCGTCAATTCGATGTTGGTGTTACGCCCTTGAAGCCATGCCGACTTCCAAGGCAGCTCTTCATGAGTCATGTTCTCGAGCTCGTCACCCGAATACGAGCGGTAGAACTCGACGACCGCTGCAATCAGCTCGGCGCTATGAGTTGGGAGGTCCGGCAGGGGAGTGTCAATGTCGCGCGCCCTAACAGCCATCGCGTAGCGGTGGCGACCCCAAAGTTGGCGGACGACAGGACCGTGCTCCCAGGCTTGGAAGCTGTCGTCGATGAGCGGCTCGTTGAACGCAGTGACATGCCAGGCTTGACAGTAATATGCCAACTTTTGGATCTTCTTTCCAGACACCGACTGGTCGATTCGAGTCAGGATTTCTTTTGCTAGTTCGAAAACGGTAATCAAGTTTCACCCCCTCGGGACGGGTTACTAGGGTTGGTTCGATGAGTTATCCACAGAACTTTCCACAGGTTACTCACACATGAGTATAGCGACCTGCGACATCGACACGCCGTGAGCGACCTTCAGTTCAACTTGCGCGTTCGTTGGACCTTCCCACCTCGACAGTCGGCGTGAGATCGAAGATACGCCCTTCGCTTGCGGCATAGCAGCGGGGCCCCAGGCCAGTTCGTCGGCGGCGCTCAGTAGAGCGATGCACGAGTCCGCAGTGAGTCCGCAACAGCACCACTTCGGCACTCGAACCGACTACCCCTGGCCACACCCTGATCCCCGCGGGTTCAACGGTCACACCACGAGCCACCACCCGACTACACCCTTCCGCGTGTACTTCGGCTACTCGCGGAAGCACAGCAAGCTGGCGGCCGGCGAGCCGACCGACGCGACGAAGCCGTAGCGAGCAGGCGCCCTAGCGTCCGCTCCAGCGCACCCAGCCCTGCACCTGCGCCGCAGCGCTCTCGAGCGAGGAGTGCGCCCCGTTGATCGAGTGGTCCGGCGAGTCCACCGTGAACTGGTCCGTCCGGGTGACGTCGCAGACGACTTCGGAGCCGAGCCACACGTTCCAGTGGTCTGCAGAATCGTGCACCCACCGCAAGCGGTCCGGCATGAGCGTGTCCAATCGAGTGGAGAGCGGCGAGCAGTCGTCGCCCGTCCACGCAGACGGTAGCCCTGCTCGATGTGTGCCGTTCGGGTCGGCGGCTCCGCGCGTCGGTGGCACCTGGCACGATTGACCCGTGCCAGCAGCCCCGATGATCGACGCCGTCGACGTCATCCGTTTCGTCGGGCCGCAGACCTTCGGTCGAGCACGCGACGTCGTGCGTGCCGGCCTGGTCGACGATGCCGTCTGGAACGCCGACGACGGCACCGTCACGGCGACCGTCTCCGGCACCGCCGACGACCCCTACGAGTGCCGCATCGACATGACCGTGGCCCGCGGCGACTTCATCCGCCCGGTCCGCAGCTCGTGCAGCTGTCCCCTCGGCGGCGACTGCAAGCACGTCGCCGCCGCACTGCTCACCATCAACGCGCGCGCCCTGGCCGCCAACGCCGGCCCGCGTCCGGAAGCGCCGGCTCCGCCGCCCTCGGACTGGAGGCACGACCTCGCCCGCCTCGCCGGTGACGACGAGCAGGCGGTCGCCCCGCAGGGCACCCGGATGGGTCTGCAGTTCGAGTTGCGTGACGCGGTCCCCGCCGCCCTCGCGGCCCGTGCCCGGGCCGCCGGCCGCGCCCTGCCGGCGCCGTCCCGCACGGTCCGGCTCGGGGTCCGACCGGTGACCCGCAGCGACGCCGGCAACTGGGTGCGCGGGCAGCTCACCTGGGGCACGCTCCCCTACTCGCAGAACCGCCTGGGCCTCGGCGCCGAGCAGCACGGGTGGTTCATGCAGCTCGCGGCCCTGCACCGTGCCGGCCAGCTCGCGGGGTTGCCCGGCGAGAGCGACTGGCTGCACCTCGACGACTTCCGCAGCCCGCTGCTGTGGCCGTTGCTCCGGCAGGCGTCGGGGCTCGACATCGCCTTCGTGACCGGCAAGCGCGAGGGCGGGGTGGTCCTCGGCGAGCAGGCCCAGGTGCTGCTCGATGTCTCCCGGCCCGGTGTCGCCCGGCACGACGACGCCGTGGTGATCGGCGCGAGCGCGGTGCTCGACGGCCGCCCGGTCGTCCCCGGTGCGGCGCGGATGGTCGGCGACCACGGCGTGTACGTGTTCCGCGAGAGCCCGGAGTTCACGGTCGGGCTCGCACCGACCCCGGCGCCCGTGCCCGAGGACCAACGGCGCATGCTCCTCGAGGGCACCCGCATCACGGTGCCGACGGCCGAGGTCGACGAGTTCCTGGCCGACTGGTCGCCCCGGCTGCGCGGTGCCCTCGGGCTCGTCAGCTCCGACGGCTCGGTCGAGCTGCCCGAGCGCACCCCGCCCGAACTCGTGCTGACGGCGACGTTCGAGCCCGCCAGGGCACCCCGCACCGACGACCGGGTGCACCTGCACTGGCGCTGGCACGTCGACGGCCGCAAGGACCCGGTGTCGCTGCACAGCCCGCTCCCCGACCTGTCCGGGCTCCGCGCCGCGGACGATCCAGGCAGCACCGACGTTCCAGCCAGCACCGACGACCCAGCCGGCACCGAGGCGGCGACCGCCGACGCCGACGCGCCCGCGGCCCTGGAACCCGCCACGTCGACAGCGCGAGCCCACGACGCGACCGCGGGCGAGCCTCCCGTCCGCCCTGCCGGACCCGGTGGCGGACTGGACTGGTTCCAGGACGGCACCATCGACGGGGCCGACGTCGCGGTGTTCGCGAACGAGTTCCTGCCCGAGTTGCCGGCGCTCGGCGTCCGCACGGTGGTGCAGGGTGAGCGCCTCGACTACGAGCGGTTGAGCGGGCGGCCGCACATCCGCGTCACGACGATGCCGTCGGACAAGCACGACTGGTTCGACCTCGGCATCATCGTGAGCGTGAACGGCAAGCAGATCCCGTTCACCCCGCTGCTCACCGCCCTGGCCGGTCGGCAGCGGCGGCTGAAGCTCGTCGACAACTCCTACTTGTCGCTCGCGGATCCCGCGTTCGACCGGCTCAAGGAACTCATCGACGAGGCCCGCGACCTCGACGAGTGGGAGCCCGATCAGCCGATCCAGGTGACGCCGCTGCAGGCCGGGCTGTGGACCGAGTTCGACCTGCTCGCCGACGAGACCTCGCACGACGAACGCTGGCAGGCGATCACCGCGGGGTTGATGGGGGCGACTCCCCCGGGTGACGTCCCGGTGCCGGACACCGTGCACGCCGAACTGCGGCCGTACCAGCACGCCGGGTACGCCTGGCTGTCGTTCCTGGCGGCGCACGGCATCGGCGGGGTGCTCGCCGATGACATGGGCCTCGGCAAGACCCTGCAGGTGCTCGCGATGGTCGCCGCCCGTCGAGCCGCCGAGCCCGACGGGGCGCCGTTCCTCGTCGTCGCGCCGACCTCGGTCGTCGGCAACTGGGTGGCCGAGGCGGCGAAGTTCACGCCGTCACTGCGGGTGGCCGCCGTCACCTCGACATCGCTGAAGGACCCCGGTCTCGTCGCCCGCACGGCCTCGCAGGCCGACGTCGTCGTCACCTCGTACGCGCTGCTCCGGCTCGACTCGCAGGCGTGGACCGACCTGCCGTGGTCGGCGCTCGTGCTCGACGAGGCGCAGTTCGTGAAGAACCCGCAGTCGCAGACCCACCGGGTGGCGTCCGAGCTGCAGGCACCCGTGAAGTTCGCGATCACCGGCACCCCGCTCGAGAACGGGCTCACCGACCTGTGGGCGCTGTTCCACATCGTCGCGCCCGGGCTGCTGTCCACCTGGACCCGGTTCGGCGACGACTACGTGAAGCCCCTTGCCTCCCCCGAGCTCCGGGGCGAAGCGCGCCAGCAGCTCACCGCGAAGCTCCGGCGTCGGATCCGGCCGCTCATGCTCCGCCGGACGAAGCAGGCCGTCGCCGCCGACCTGCCGCCGAAGCAGGAACAGGTCGTCCGGGTCACGCTCGACCCCGCGCACCGCGAGCTGTACGAGCGCACGCTCAACCGCGAGCGACTGAAGGTCCTCGACCTGATCGACGACCTGTCGAAGAACCGGATGATCGTGTTCCGGTCGCTGACGCTGCTGCGGATGCTCGCACTGTCGCCGGCGTTGGTCTCGAGCGGGTCGGACTCGCCCGCGTCGCCCTCGACGCCGATCCCCTCCGCCAAGCTCGACCTGCTGCTCGACGAACTCGAACAGCTCGCGGCCGAGGGCCGACGCGCCCTGGTGTTCAGCCAGTTCACGTCGTTCCTGCGAATGGTGTCCGATGCCCTCGACGAACGGGGCGTCGGCTACGAGTACCTCGACGGCTCGACGCGCAAACGCCCACAGGTGATCGAGCGCTTCCGGCAGGGCACCGCGCCCGCGTTCCTCATCTCGCTGAAGGCCGGCGGCTTCGGGCTCACCCTGACCGAGGCCGACACCGTGTTCGTGCTCGACCCGTGGTGGAACCCCGCCGCCGAGTCCCAGGCCGTCGACCGCACCCACCGCATCGGGCAGACCCGGTCGGTCAGCGTGCAGCGCTTCATCGCCGAGGACACCATCGAGGAGAAGGTCCTGGCCCTCGCTGCGCGCAAGGCCGAGCTGTTCGCCACGATGATCGACGACGACGCCCTGTTCGCCGACGACCTGACCGCCGACGACATCCGCTCGTTGCTCGCCTGACGCGCAGTGCGCGGTTGCGCGTCAGGCGAGCGCGAGCGCGGGTGTCAGCGCGCGCGAGCGTCGGCGGGCGGGCGGGCGCGTCGGCGGGCGGGCGCGTCAGCGGGCGAGCGCGTCGATCGCCGCGATCTCGTCCGCCGACAGCTCGATGCGGGCACCGGCGGCGTTCGACCGGATGCGCTCCGGGTTCGACGACTTCGGGATGACGACGAAGCCGTGCGCGACGTGCCACGCGACGATGACCTGGGCGCTGTCGGCGTCGTGCGCGGTGGCGATGTCGAGCAGCGTCGGGTCCTGCAGGTTGCTCGCCTTGAAGGGGCTGTAGCCCTCGAGCACGACCCCGCGCTCGGACAGCCCGTCAGCGATCGTCTTGTCGTACTCGACCGGGCTCCACTTGATCTGGTTCACGGCCGGGGCGGTGCCGGTCGCGGTGACGAGCTCGTCGATCTGGTCGAGCGAGTAGTTGCTCACACCCACGGCTCGGGTCAGTCCGTCGGCCTGCGCCTGGACGACCTGTTCCCACACGTCCGGGCGGGCCTCGCCGTTCGGCGGCCAGTGCACGAGCCAGAGGTCCAGGTGGTCGAGGCCGAGCTGGTCGAGGCTCTCCTCGATGGTCTCGCGCACGCGGTCGGCGTTGTCCGGCGGCAGCTTCGTCGTCACGAACACGTCGTCGCGGGCGAGTCCGGACTCGGCGAGGGCTTTCCCGACGCCGCGCTGGTTGCTGTAGCCGGTGGCGGTGTCGATGTGGCGGTACCCGGCCGCCAGTGCTTCGCCGACGGCGGCGGGGGCCTCGCCGTCGGGGATCTGCCAGGTGCCGAAGCCCAGGAGCGGCATCGACCCACCGGTGACGGTCACGGACGGATTCGCGTAATCGGTCATGCGGACCTGTCTACGCCGTGGCCGTTCGGCCGTTCAGAGCGTGGCGGTCCGCAGCCGTGTCCGAGGTCTCCGGCATGATCGTCGAGGCCACCCCGGCCGGCACAACCGCATCACTGCACCACCGCACCACCGCACCACCGCACCGCCGCCCCACCAGGAGTTCCACGCACCCATGACGTCCCGCCGACGCCGCCGCACCCGCACCCGCATCAGCCTCACCTCCGTCCTCGTCGTCCTGGCCCTCGCGATCGGTGGCTACACCCTCGACGCCACCGGCGTCCTCGGACCGGACGCCGACGCAGCTGCCGGGCCCACGGCGGTCGCCACGGCCACGATCGGCACCGAGAGCGACGCACCGGAGCCGAGCCGGGCCTCCAGTCCGACGGGTCCGACGGATCCGACCGTCAGCACGTCGACCGACGCCGACGCTGCGGACGCCCGCGCGCTCCTCGCCACGCTGCCCGTCAAGGGCAAGGCCGCCGGCACCGGCTACGACCGCACGGGCGAGTTCGGCAGCGCGTGGATCGACGTCGACCACAACGGCTGCGACACCCGGAACGACGTGCTCGCGCGCGACCTCAGCGGCATCGTGCGGCAGGGGCCGTGCAAGGTGATGACCGGCACGCTCGTCTCGCCGTACACCGGGGCGACGATCGACTTCGTGCGCGGCAACACGACCTCGACCCTCGTGCAGATCGACCACGTCGTCGCGCTCGAGAACGCCTGGCGCACCGGTGCCCAGCAGCTCAGTCAGTCGGAGCGGGAGGCCCTGGCGAACGACCCGTCGAACCTGTTCGCCGTCGACGGCCGGTCGAACTCGCAGAAGCGCTCGGGTGACGCCGCGACCTGGCTGCCCGCGAACAAGGCCTTCCGCTGCACCTACATCGAGCACCAGGTGTCCGTGAAGGCCGAGTACCGCCTGTGGGTCGTGCCCGCCGAGCGCGATGCGATGGAGCGGGTGCTCGGCGCTTGCTGACGTCAGGCGGTCTGCCGCCGCTGAGTGTCGACCTGGAGGCCCGGCGCACCTCCGCCCCGCGTGGCAGGCTGCGGACATGGCTGAGCAACTCACAGTTCCGCAAGCGTTCGCGCTCCTCCAGGTCGAACCCGACGGCCGCAAGTCCCTCGACGGGCAGACGCTGGACACCGGTCTCGCGGGAGCCGTCCTCGCCGACCTCGCGCTCCGCGGTGCCGTCTCGCTGCAGAACGGCCTGGTCACCGTCGTCGACGGCGCCGCCACGGGCGACCCGGTGCTCGACGGCGTCGTCGGCTCGATCGCGGCGTCCGGATCGCCGCGCAAGGCGAAGTGGTGGGTGAGCCGGCTCGGGAAGCAGCGGCTCCGCGACGATGTCTTCGCCGGACTCGTCGAGCGAGGGATCATCAGCGTCGAGCAGGGCAAGGTGCTCGGGCTCTTCCCCACCACGAAGCACCCGGAGCGCGACGGAGCCCCGGAGGCACTGCTGCGATCCGGCATCGCGGACGTCCTGGCTCGGCGGGCGACCCCGACACCGTTCTCCGCTGCGGTCATCGGGCTGCTCGACGCGACGAACACGCTCCGCAAGCAGTTCGGCGCCGTCGACAAGGGACTGGTGAAGGAGATCACCTCGGGCACCTGGGCGAGCCCTGCGGTGAAGGCCGTGCTCGAGGAGATCCAGGCCGCGGCGATGATCGTCATCATGGCGGCGACCACCGCGACGACGACCACGGTCATCACGAGCTGAGGTCGGCAGGCAATCCCTGACCAGCCTGCAAAACGACAGGTGTAGCCTAAAGGGAATTCATCGTCGAAGACCTCAGGAGGCCTCCCCATGCCCGAAACCAGCACCAGCACGTCCCGCTTCGCCGGCCGCGTCGTCCTCATCACCGGCGGCGGCTCCGGCCTCGGACGTGCAACCGCCGTCCGCCTGGCCACCGAGGGCGCTGCGCTCTCCCTCGTCGACGTCTCCGAGCAGGGTCTCGAGGCCTCGAAGGCCGCCGTCCTCGAGGCCACCCCCGACGCCCAGGTCCTGACCACCGTCGCCGACGTCTCCGACGAGGCCCAGGTCGACGCCTACGTCGCAGCCACCACCGAGCGCTTCAGCCGCATCGACGGCTTCTTCAACAACGCCGGCATCGAGGGCAAGCAGAACCCCACCGAGTCGTTCACCGCCGCCGAGTTCGACAAGGTCGTGTCGATCAACCTGCGCGGCGTGTTCCTCGGGCTCGAGAAGGTCCTCAAGGTCATGCGTGAGCAGGGCTCCGGCATGGTCGTGAACACCGCGAGCGTCGGCGGCATCCGCGGCATCGGCAACCAGTCCGGGTACGCCGCCGCCAAGCACGGCGTCGTCGGCCTGACCCGCAACTCCGCCGTCGAGTACGGCCGTTACGGCATCCGCATCAACGCCATCGCGCCCGGAGCCATCTGGACGCCCATGGTCGAGAACTCGATGAAGCAGCTCGACGCGGAGAACCCCCGCAAAGCCGCCGAGGAGTTCATCCAGGTCAACCCGGCGAAGCGCTACGGCGAAGCCCCCGAGATCGCCGCCGTCGTCGCGTTCCTGCTGTCCGACGACGCGTCCTACGTCAACGCGACGGTCGTCCCGATCGACGGCGGGCAGTCGGCCGCGTACTGAGCCGCACCGGTCCGACGCCCGGCGCACCTCCTCGTGCGCCGGGTGACGACCTGGAGGCGCGGCTCGGCCCCGGCGTGTCCGTCCAGCGTGACAGCATGGTTGGCGTGAGCAACGACGAGACGAACGGATCCGCCTTCGGCCGAGGCGTCGACAAGGCCCCGCCCACCGCGGCCGCCGAACTCCGCCGCCGGATGGCCGCCTCGCCGGCGGGCTTCCTGCGCAGCGCGGCGTGGGTGCCGTGGAAGCCGGCGGGCGGTCCGGAGGCCGGCAGCGTCGCCCACGTCATGATCCGTGACAAGCCGTTCGTGCCCGTCTTCACCGACCCGGACGAACTCGCCGCTGGCCTGCCCGACGCCGAGGGGCGTCCGGTTCCGATGTCCGAGCTCGTGGCCGCGCTGCCCGAGGAGTTCGGCATCGTGGTCGACCCGACGAGTGCCGAGGCGGCGAACTTCCTGCACGCCGACGTCCTCGCCCAGATGCGGGTGCAGATGCAGGGTGGCGTCCCGACCAGCGACGACTGACTCGAACGGTTGTACCAGTCGAGTACGCCGGGCAGGTCCGCCGCTGCTCTCAGCTGCTCGCGGTCAGGGCGGCACCGGCGATCGCCCACCAGTAGCCCAGCAACGCTCCTGCCGGGACTGCAAGTACGGCGACCGCGACGGCGCGACGCATCATCCGCTTCCGCCGCGCCGCCAGGCCGATCTCCCGCTCGAGCCGTTCGAACCGCTGGACGTGGCGAAGGGTGTCGTTCACCACGACAGCCTCGACGTGCCAGGTTCCGCGTTCCTCGGCCAGCATCGACAGGAACCGGGCGGCTTCGTCGGAGTGGACTCGCGGCAGATCCCTGATCCAGGCGCCGATCTGACGGGGCTCGACCGTCACGACGGCCGGTGCGGTCTTCCCGAACTGCAGCGTTCCCGCTGCGATGACCAGGATTGGCTGGACCGGGATCGGTCCGCCGGCCGCCGCGGACAACAGGCGAGTCGCTCGTTCGCCTTCGGCGAGAGCGCGGTGCACGTGCGGGGTGCGTTGCCCGTTGACCATCAGGGTTCGGCCACCCGCCCAGACCTTCTGCCCCGAATGGTTCTTGGTGTTGATCGAGAACACGCCGGTGGGTCCGACGACGACGTGGTCGATGTCCGTCGTGCTCTTCCCGACCGGTACCGCGTGCAGCACCGTGAACTCGGAGCCGAGCGCATCGAGCTGGGCAGCGACCTGCCGTTCTCCCACAGCGCCCTTGAACCACGAGCGGGCTTCGTCACGAAGCGGGTCGTGCCCCCAGAAGCGCTGCCAGCCGGTTCGCGCCGGCCCCTCGGCCTGGATGGCCAGGCACTCCTGCATGACCGCGTACCCGGGCTTCCGCGCTCGGAGCGTCAGCGCGGCCCCGCCCCTCGGAGTCGGGCGGTGGTCGGCGACAGCGGTGTTCTCCCCCATGTGTCCACCGTCCCAGGACGACAGGTGTCGGGACCAGCCCTCGTTCTGGCGTCACAGCCGCGGCGGTGCGGCTCGGCGCTCTGGCACGCTGACGGTTCTGGTTCACGATCGCCGGACTTCCTGAACCAGGACCGTCACTCGCCTGGCAGCACGCCGGGCTCCGCCACCGAGCGGCGGCAGAGCGGCCCGCGCGGCCGGCGCGGTCGTCAGCGAGCGGGCTGGACGAGCTCGATGAAGCGGGACAGCAGCGACAGGCCGGCGATCGACGGCGGGAGCCCCGTGGTGAGCGCCGGCGAGTGCGCGAGGTACGCCGCCCACTTCGCCCGCGAGATCGCCACGTTCAGCCGGTTCGGCATGAGCAGGAAGTCCAGCCCGCGCGGGATGTCGGCTGCACTCGACGCCGCCAGGGACACGATCGACACCACGGCCTCGCGGCCCTGGAACAGGTCGACCGTGCCGACCTGGGTACCGGTGAAGCCAGCACGGTCGAGCTCCTGACGGATCAGGGCACCCTGCGCGTTGTACGGGGCGACGACGATGACGTCCTCGTCGGTCAGGGCGCGAGCGTCCGAGCCGTCGGTCCAGGTCCGCCCGACGACATCGCCGACGAGGGCCACCACGCGAGCGGCTTCCTCCGGTGACGAGGTCGTGTTGCCCGCGTGCACGACCGGCTCGGGGTGCACGCCCGCGTCGATGCCGTCGAGGTGCCGACCGGACACCATCGACGCGAGCTGCCCGTCGTAGGACAACGCCGACACGGACGCGGTGAGCGCCGGCTCCATGCGGCGGGTGCGGGCCAGGAAGTAGCCGAACTCCGGCGGCAGGACGTGCTCGCCGTCCGCCAGCCAGCCCAGCGCGGACTCGTCGACGGGCTCCGGGTGGGAGCCCTGGGACACCTGCGGGAGCTGCTGCGGGTCCCCGAGCAGCAGGAGTCGGGTCGCGGCGATCGAGGACGCGATGGTCGGCGCGAGCGAGAACTGCCCGGCCTCGTCGACGACGAGCAGGTCGAGGGAGCGGCGCTCGATCGTCGACGCGTTCGCGAACGTCCACGCGGTCCCGCCGACCACGCCGCCGGTGCCCGATGCCTCGCACGACGACAGGAACGCGGCGACGGCAGCACCGTTCTTCACGGGCGTCCACGCGGCGGCGTCGAGTTCGTCCTCGGTCGCACCGGACTTCGGCACCTTCACGACCCGGTCCGCGGGCACGCCGGCGTTCACCACCGAGGACAGGAAGTTCTCCGATGTCGCATGGGACTGCCCGACGACGCCGACGCGCCAGCCGTACTCGCGGACGAGCCGTGCGACGACGTTCGACCCGACGTAGGTCTTGCCCGTGCCGGGAGGCCCCTGGATCGCCAGGTACGAGCGGTCGAGGCCGAGCAGCGTCGCCACCACGGCGGACACCGTGTCGTCACCCTGCACGGGCACGATCGCTCCGCGCGGCGGCACCCGGCGCAGCAGGTCGAAGGCCGGGTCCGACACCATCGAGGGCAGCTCGTCGAGGACCTGCTGCCCCCACTCGGCGATCGCCTCGGGCTGCGGCTTCGCGCGGGGCGGTGCCGACGGTGCGAGCGCGACCGGGAACTCGTGGTGCGGCTCCGCTCCGACGGGCAGCCCCTCCTTCACGAGCACCTCGACGGCGTCACCGTTGTCCCACACGTCCGCGATCACGGCGCGGGATGACGCGCCCTTCGACCCGGGGCCCGGAGACACGACCGACGGCGGGAGCGGGTCGTCGTAGACGAGGTGGGGCGTGCCTCCCGGCCGGAGCCGCGAACCGGGCGCGAGCGTCCCCGACAACCGGAGTTCTCGCGACTGCGAGCGGGCACGCGGCAGCGTGTCCCAGTCCCGCTCGACGGACGCGCGCTCGACGACGAGGACGTCGCGGGTGTCGGCCCAGTCGTCGACCGGGTTGCGCAGGCGGTCGAAGTGGTCCTGCCAGAAGGTCTTCGCCTCGCGCCGGTGGTAGTCGATCGCGGCTGCGGCGAGCGCCAGCGCGGTCTCGTCGGGCGTGCGGTCGAGGGCGTCGACGTCCTCCAGGTACGACGCGAGCGCGACGTAGACCGGGTTCGGTTCGCGCTCGACGGGGATCGGCGGAACGTCGAGTTCGAGTGCCGGATCCGCTGCGTCCGGGTCGTCGGTGCGCAGCGACCGGAGCCAATCGCGCAGGCGCAGGGTCGAGCGGCAGTCGTAGGCGTTGTAGTCGGCGACCTCGTCGAGCATGTGCTGGCCGGCGGCGGGGTCGCCGTTGCGGAGTTCCTCGATCGCGTCGACGTAGGCGGTGATGCTGTCAGCGGCGTTCGTGACGTCGCTCTCGCGCAGGTCGTCGCCCATGTACAGCGGCTCGAGCTTCTTGATCGAGTAGCTGTGGCTGCCGACGACCAGGGCCTTGCGGACGATCGGGTACAGGTCGACCAGGACGCCAGCGCGCAGCAGGTCGTCGACGGACTCTTCACCGACCCCGTGCCGGGCGGCGAGCGAGAGCAGGTGCGTCCGCTCGTAGGCGGCGTAGTGGTAGATGTGCATGCCCGGGTACTGCTGCCGCCGGGCCTCGATGAACGCGAGGAACTGCTCCAGCGCAACTCGCTCGTCGCGGATCGTGTGCGCCCAGAACGCGGTGAACTCCGCGCGGTCGTCGACCAGGCCGAACAGGTAGTCGAGACCCCAGTGCACGCCGTCCTCGGTGTGCAGCGGGTCGCCCTCGAAGTCGAAGAACACGTCGCCGGCGTCCGGTGCCGGGATCGCGTCGAGCGCGCGAGCATCGAGGACCTCGAAGCGCGGCTTGACGGGTTGGTCCGGCCCGTCGGCGCCCTTCCGTCGGGCGTCTTCCGACTCGATCTGGAGGCTCGCCTGCCGCACCAGCCGATCCTGCGTCGCGCGGGACAAGCCCGGCACTGCCCGGGTGCGGACCGCCAGGTCGTCGATCGTCCGCACCTCGTGCTTGATGAGCTTCGCCCGCTGGTCGAGGCGCATGCCCGCGACGAGCACGAGGTCGCGGTGCTCGGCCACCTGGGTCGAGCAGACGGCACACCGGCCGCAGCTGGAGTAGCGCGGGTCGCCCCACTGCAGTTCGGCGTCGGCAGTGATCCGCTCGGCGATCACCCGCTGCAGTTCGGCGCGCTGCGTGCGGTACACCGGCGCGATGTCGGCGAGGTCGTGCGTGGTCGTCGTCCGGTCGCCGAGCACCAGGTGCACCTGCGCGCCGGTGGGGATGCCGTGTGCCTGCATCTGCTCGGCGTAGGCGGCGAGCTGCAACAGGGCGCTGATCTTGGCATGCCGGGCGAGCTTGGTGTCGTAGACCTCGTACTCGCCCTGGTCGTTGCGGATGATGAAGTCCGCGAAGCCGATGAAACCCGGGCTGTCCGTCGTGGGCGCCGCGTGGAACGTCGGCTGGTACAGGACGTCGGCGCCGTCGGCGAAGGCCTGTCGCGCTTCGGCTGCGGCGCGTGCGTAGTCCGGCGGGGCGGGGCGGTCGAACTCGACGACGTTCCGCGTGTCCTTGAGGATGTCGAGGTAGTCGAGCTCGTGCTGGTCCCCCAAGCGGGCGGTGCGCTCGAGCATGTCGTCGTGCGACTCCGGCAGGGGTTTCCCGCGACCGAGCTTGACGTCGAGTCGGCGCAGGAACGCCCATTCGCAGGCCGACCACGTGCTGAGGTCACTCGGGCTGAGCAGCACGTGCCCGTCGACGCCGATCTGCATGCGCTCCCCCTTGCTCTCTGGTGCCCTGCGAGCCTAGGGCCGCCCGCCGACACCGGCGCCGCGCGCGGTCAGACGGCAGCGGCCGGCGTCAGCGCACCTCCGCGGAGTCCCAAAGGCGGCGCGCCAGCCGACCGGCCTCAAGGACGGCAGGCCAAGCGACCACGGCGAGCAGACAGCCGTCCGTGACGGCGCGCGTCAGCGGAACGAGCAGCAACGGCACCTGCGTCCAACTCGCGAGCATCCAGCAGCCCGCGGCGATCCCGATGATGCACCCGAGACGCCGCAGTGCCGTGGAACCGGCCCGACGGGCGATCACCACGCCGATGGCGAGCGCGAGGACCGGCCCGAGCATGTGCGCAACCGACACCGACCAGTACACGGCCATTGGTTCCACATCGACAGCCATGCGACCAACCACCTGAACAGCCAGGGCACCGAGCGTCCAACACACGAGCCGGTCTCCACGCCAGCTGAGCACGCCCCCGATCAGCAGCAGCACGATGCTCGCACCCGCCAACACGGCGGACGAGCTGGCCATCGGACTCTCGAAGAAGATGCGGGTGAAGTCATCGGCTGCCTGGATCGTCACTCCGAAAGCCCCGAGCGCCCCGGCGCTTCGTCCGATCGACACAACGCGCATCAGTCCTCCGCTCCGGACCGGAACAGGTCGTCGTGCCGTGACATGGCTGTTCGACACACCTGTTTCCACGCGGGGCCGCGCTCGGACAGCATCGATGGCCATCGCGCCTCGTCGTCCTCCGCACGGAGGAGCGCGAGATCACGCTGGTCCAACGACGCTCGCACGGCTTCGCCGACGCCAGAGAACGCCCGGTCGTAGTACGCACCGTCCGTCTCCGTCACCCGCTCACCGCGGATCGCACGGACGGCCTCGTCGAACGTGTACTGGGAGCAGTTGGTCAGGAACTCCTGCTGCGCCGTCGGGGCAGGGGCGGATGTCGACGACGACCGCACCTCGGGATCCTCGCGAGGCGGATCGACCTGGGAGATCAGATCGCGCGGTCCGACGACGAACCAGTTCACGCCGCGCCGGGCTCCGCGTCCGTCCACGAGAGCGTCAGCCCATGACGGGAGGATCTGGTCGACGGACCGGCTGCTGCCGTACACACGAACGGAGACCGTGTCGGCCGCGTCCACGCAGTCGTAGCCACGCATCGAGTCCCAGAACGTCAAGTCGTCCTGGTAGTCGTCCCGGTCCTCACAGGGGAGCCCCGCAATGAGCACATCGGCAAGACGCTGCTGCGAAACGGTCTCGATGATCCGGGCGCTTTCCGTCGCCGGGCGAACAGTCGTGGTGGTCCGGGGCGTTCGGGTCGTCGTCGAGTCGGGAGCACCGCACCCGGTCGCGACGACCGCGACGGCGCAAGCGCCCACCCAGATGAGCGAGCGCCTGCGCCGACGTGTCGCGATCAGCCCCACTGCACGCCCGCGACGCCCGAAGCAGTCATTCCCCGGATCTGCTTCGATGCCGCAACGTTGCCCCAGTTGATGACCACGCCACGGCGACCGGTCCCGCATCCCGACGCGGTCCACGTCGTCTGCGCACGAGCGTTGAAGCCCTTGCTCCACACGCAGACCCCGACCCGGCCTCGGTCGCGGTACCAGCTGTACGTGACCTTCGTCTTCGTGCTCGACCCGATGATGCTGCACCCCGACACGGACGTGAGCATCTTCGGGATCGCCGCGAACGCGCGGTCATGGCAGGGATTCTTCCGGCTGATCGAGTTCCCATCCTCGTCGACCCGGGTCGCGTTCGCGGGGTCGAAAGTCGGGTCGACGACCACGTTGTCGGGAACGGCCGACGATGGGTCAGGTTCGGCCGCGACCGCAGGGCCAGCTGCCAGCAACGGTGAGACCACCGCGGCGACCGCGGCGACAACCAGCATTTGCTTCATGGTGTGCTGCACTGCACACCCCCCTCTCAGTCAGACAACCGCTCTGGTTGCCACTGCAAGGTATATCAATGTGCTGACTGATATGACAAATCTGACTAGTCTGCTCTCCGTGCCGGCACGAACCGCGGGCCGTCGTACCCGTCGCGGGTCACGTGCGCCGTGAAGTCAGCGAGCGAGCGGACCCAGTGCCCCCGCTCGCCGTACAGCGCCTGGTAGACGACCACCGGTTCCTCGGTCTCGACGTCACGGGCGACGAGCAGCACCTCGTAGTCGTTGCCCTTGAAGTGGCGGTACCGGCCAGGAGTCACGTCGTCGCTCACACCCGCGACCCTAAGCGCTCCTACACTCGGGCCATGACCGAGCACGCTCGAACGGACCGCGGCCTCGACCGACTCGTCAACTTCTCGGACGCCACGGTCGCCATCGCAATTACGCTCCTGATCCTGCCGCTGGTCGACATCGCGAGCGAGATGTCCTCGGGCGAGAGCGCCGGCGACCTCCTCCGGGAGCACTGGCCCGCCCTGCTCGAGTTCCTCATCACGTTCTGGTTGATCTCGCGGTTCTGGATCCTCCACCACCAGGTCTTCGAGCACGTCCGCTCCTACAACGCCCGGGTCATGCAGCTGAACTTCGTCTGGCTCATCAGCATCGTGTTCCTGCCCTTCGCCGCGAACCTGCTCAACAGCGGCGAGAACGACGACCGCGTGGCGCACGCCCTCTACCTCGGCAGCATGGTCGTGACGAGCTTGGCCCTCACCGGCATCGAACTCGTGCTCCGACGGAACCCCGAGTTGCTCGCCACACCGCTGGGCGACTCGGCGCGAGGGCTCATCGCCGCGGGCCTGCTGTCGCTCGCCCTGATCCTGTCGGTGGTGTTCCCGAGCATCGGCCTGCTCTGGGCGCTGCTGTTGCTGTTGCAGGGCACCGTCGCCCGGCTGCTCCGACGGGTGTGAGCACGGTGCGTTCCGGTTCGGCTGTGTGCGGCCGCACTGCGGCACCCCGTTCGAGCGTGTGCCGCGTTCCGACCAGCCCCGCCGATCGGTGGCATGTTGCCTCGAACAGTACGTCTGTTCAAGCAAAGCAGAGGTCGGTCCGGGCGAGACCCGAACCAAGACCAAAGACCACGGCCCGAGCGGTGGGACCATGACCGCGCGATCTGCTTGACTGAGCAGCACGGGGAACGAGCACCACGGGGGAACGACATGACCGCACTGAGCACTCGCGAGCGGGACCGTCGCGCACAGCGCGTCTTCTTCGTCGTCATGGCGGTCGTCATGGCGGGCGCGGACGTCTGGCTGCACTTCCACGCCGGCGTCATCCACCCCTCGGCATTCTGGGTCCCCACGGTCGTCGGACTCGTGTACGGCGCCGTGGTGTGGCCGCTCAGTCTGCGTCAGGAATCGAGGTGGTGGCCGAACCTGGTCGGGGCGGGGTTCCTCGGTGGCTTCCTCGTCCTCATCGCGACGAAGACGTTCTCGCCGTACGCCTGGTTCCTCGCGGTCGTGATCGGGACGTTGCTGTTCCAGGCCGCCCTCCCGCCGAAACGACCCGCAGCGCGGGTCGCCGCCAGGCTCCCCCTGACCGACGTGCGACCGTGGACCGGCTCGGGAGTCACGGCCACGGCCGTCGAGCACCCCTTCGGCAAGAGTCGGACGAAGCCGGCCGTCGCCCTCACCACGCAGGACGGGGCCACCGCGTTGCTGGTGATGGAGCTCGCCTCGTTCTTCGACGGTGAAGCGGCGATCGCGGAATCGGCGAACGGCGAACAGCTGACCTTCCTCACCAGGAAGGGCGTCGCGGCGAAGTCGTCCATCCTCGACGACGCGACGCCGGGGATGGCCGACGGCACGCTGTTCCTGCACTCGGCGAAGGACGAGTCGCGGCCTTCCGCGGTCTTCAGCGAAGACGACGCCGCCGCGTTCGAGCAGTGGGTCCGCACGCTCCCCGAGGACTGAGCCCGCGCCGAGCCCGGCGCGACGCGCACACCTCGGCGTCACATCCGTTCACGTTCGACAGCAGTTCGTCGGCCGGGCGTACGGTCTCCGTGTGACCGTCGGAACCGCAGTGGCCGTGCTCGTGGGGGTCCTTGCGCTCGCGACGGGCCTCGGTCTCCTGCTCCGCCACCGGACCGGTCGAGCCCGATCGGCGGGCACCGCCGCGTCGACGAGGCCGGACGCAGACGGCCTCGCACTCGACACCGACTACGGCACCGCCGCCACGTTCGTCCAGTTCTCCACGCCGACCTGTGCGCGGTGCCCGGCCACCCGGCGTCAGCTCGCCGTCGTCACTGACCAGCACGAGGGCGTTCGCCGCATCGAGGTTGACCTGGCCGAACATCCCGAGCTCGCCCGGCGTTTCGACGTGATGCAGACGCCGACGGTCCTGCTGCTCGACGCCGACCGCTCGGTCCACACCCGCTTCGGAGGCCCACCCCGCCCACCGGAGCTCGTCGCAGCCCTCGACGCCGTCCTGACCACCGGCAGCACAGGCACCTCAGGAACCACCGGCACCCAGGAGTCCCGATGACCACCACGACCGACACCGACCGCGGCATCGACCCCCGCTCCCCGCGCTTCGGCGCCGCGATCACCACGGTCCTGCTCGCCCTGACGATCGTCCTGACGCTGATCCCCGCAACCTGGGTCGTCGGCATCGTCCTGCTCGCCGTCATCGTGGCGCTCTTCGCAGTCGGCGGCATCGCCGGCATCCGCCGCCACCCGTACGGCGCACTCTTCCGTCGCTTCGTCCGACCACGACTCACCCCGCCCGCTGAGCTCGAGGCGCCCGAACCGCCGACCTTCGCCCAGCAAGTCGGCCTGTTCGTCACCGCCGTGGCGCTGCTCCTCGCCCTGCTCGGCGTGCCCTACGCAGCCCCGATCGGCGCCGCCGTCGCTCTGATCGCCGCGTTCCTCAACGCCGTGTTCGACGTCTGCATCGGCTGCCTGCTCTACGTGTGGCTGGTCCGCGCGGGCGTCTTCCGTCCGCGACGCGGCATCGCCTGACGGCGGTCGACCGGGAGGCCCGGCTCACCTCCGCCCCGCCACCCGCGCTGCCGACATGGTCGCCTCCAGAGCGGCGGGCCGGCCCCACGAGAACGACCAGCCCGACGGCGGAGGCTCCCCCCACGGCAGCCTCCGACGCCGGCCCGGTCAGACGGCGAGCGCCTGCTCACTGAGCGCGACGAGGTCGTCGGCGCGCAGGTTCGGCCAGCCGTGCAGCAGCTCCCGCCACTGGGCCGGCAACGACGACGCCCCGTACAGCGCACCCGCAAGGCCACCGGCGATCGCAGCGACCGTGTCGGTGTCGTTGCCGGTGCGGACTGCGCGGACCAAGGCGTCCTCGAGCGAGGAACTCTGACGCACCGCGGCGTAGGCGGCCTGCAGCGCGGACACCACCCACCCGTTCGACTCCGTGAAGTCCACCGGCTGCGAGTGCTCGGCCGTGACGATCCGGTCCATCCACACTCGGCGCCGGTCGAGGTCGAGCAGGTCGACGCCACGCAGGAGGTCGAGCTCGCCGGTCAGCACCGCGTGCCGGATCGCCACGCACCAGAGCACGCACGCGTCCCCCGCGTCGGACTCGTAATGCGTCAGGTCGCTGATCGCGCGAGCCGCCGAGGCGAGCCGTTCCTCCTCGCCGACGTCGCCGTGCAGGAATGCAAGCACCAGCGGTGCGGTCCGCATGAGCGATCCGTTGCCGGCGGAGCGGCCCTTGAACTCGTGCTCCTGGCGGGCCGCAGCCCGCGCGACGGAGGCGATCCGTGCCTCCAGACCGGTCAACACGTTGCGCGTCTGGATGCCGACGTCGGGCGCGTTGACCGACCACGCTGCCCAGGCGGCCACCAGGCCGTCGAGGGCTGGCTCCGACGCTGGGTCGCCGCCGCGGGCGACCGTGCGGAGGATCGGAACGGCCATGCTCGTGTCGTCAGTCCACTCCCCCGGCGCCCAGCCGAAGGAGCCGCCGCCGGTCATCGTGATCGGGGTCGGCTCGGGCACTGCCGGTCGGAACTCGTACCCGGCGCCGAGGGCGTCGCCGGCGGCGGAGCCGAGGACGGCACCGACTGCTCGGTCGTGGATCTGCGGGGTGGTCATGTGGACCTCCGGATCGGGTTTGCGCGAGATTGCGTAAAACCGATCCTGCACCACTCGTTACGTTTGCGCAAGTGTGCGTAAACTCACCGGCATGACCGACGAGTACCGCGACGCGAGCGGCCGACGCCTGACGGACTACCCGCGACCCTCCGTCGCCGTGGACACCGCCGTGCTGACCGTCCCCGCGGGCGGACCCCTGTCCGTCGTGCAGGTCCGCGATGCCACCGAGGGCGACTGGCGACTGCCGGGGACGTTCGTGCACGAGGGTGAGCGGCTGGCTTCGGCCGTCTTGCGGTCACTCTCCACGAAGGCGGGCGTGACGGGGCTCGCACCACAGCAACTCCACGTGTTCGACGATCCGGCGCGGGACGACCGTGGGTGGGTGCTGTCGGTGGCGCACCTCGACGTGGTGCCGGCTCGTGCTCTCGACCTGGACGAGCCCCAGGTCCGACTCACGCCGGTGTTCGAGGCGCGCGGGATGGTGCACGGGCACGACGACATCCTCGAGTTCGCGGTCGCTCGGCTCCGGTCCGTCTACAGCGCTGCCCCGGATCCGCACGGGCTGCTCGACGAACCGTTCACGATGTCGGAGTTGCGGCAGCTGCACGAGGCGGTCCTCGGCGAGCGCCTCCTGCCGGACTCGTTCCGGCGAGCGATGCTGCCGAAGCTGGTCGCAACGGACACGAAGCGTGCGGACGGGCCGGGGAAGCCGGCGACGCGGTACCGGCGGGGGTGACGGCACGGTCGATCACAAGGGGCCCGCCCTGATGTACGTTGAAACATCAGTTTCATGCGTCAGGGGGATTCTTTGGCCGTACAGATCGATGAGCTCGCGTTCGGGTACCGACGAGACCACCAGGTCTTCCCGTCCCTGTCGGCGGTGTTCCCGAACGGGGCCAGCGTCCTCCTCGGACCGAACGGCGCCGGCAAGTCGACACTCCTGGGGCTCATCGCCGACACGCTCCGACCACAGGCCGGCACGATCCGCGTCGACGGACTGGGCAGTCCGGGAGACCGTGGGAACCGGCGGCGGTACCGCCGCGGGGTCGCGTGGCTCCCACAGCGGAGCGGTGCCTTCCCCGGGCTCACCGCTCGGGAGCACGTCGCCTACTGCGGCTGGTTGAAGGGCCTCTCGCGCAGTGATGCCTGGGACGGCTCCGCGGCAGCGCTCACGGCAGTCGATCTCGCCGCACGGGCCGATGTGCGGGCCACGACCCTGTCGGGCGGGCAGATCCGCCGTCTCGGCGTCGCCGGCGCGCTCGTCTCAGGAGCGCAGTGGATCCTGCTCGATGAACCCACGGCCGGACTGGACCCGGCACAACGGGCACGCTTCGCGCAGGTCATCCAGAACCTGCCGAGCGAGGTCTCCGTGATCGTCTCGACCCACCAGACCGAGGACGTCGCTGCGACGTACGACCACG
This sequence comes from Curtobacterium sp. PhB137, assembly GCF_003814955.1. NCBI lineage: Bacteria > Bacillati > Actinomycetota > Actinomycetes > Micrococcales > Microbacteriaceae > Curtobacterium > Curtobacterium sp. PhB137. The sequence continues at coordinate 133,328 of NZ_RKQO01000010.1, forward strand.
TGACCGTGCTCGTGGACGGACACGTCCCGTTCTCCGGTTCCGTCGACGCCTTCACGGAACCGTTCGAGGGGCTCTCTCCCGCTGACGCGATCACCGCGTCGTACGCGCGCTTCACGAACGAGGACGACTGATGCGCCCGATCATCCCGTGGCGCAGTCGCGCAGCAGTGTGGCTCTTCGTGCCCGGGCTGCTCGGAGTGGTCGCGTACAGCGTGCAGTTCTCGTCCGAGACATCCGTTGCCGGGTACTGGCCTGCTGCGATCGCCGGCTCCGCGATCTACCTGGTCTTCTCGTGCGGCGTCGCTGCCACTGCTGGCGCCTGGGAAGGACGGCGGTGCCGGTCCAACGCATCTGCGATCCAGAGCAGCAGCAGATCGAGTGCAGCACTCCTCGCCCATCACCTGTGGACGCCGCTCGCCGCCGGCGTCCTGCTCCAGGCCGGCGCCGTCGTGCTCATGAGCCACGACACCTGGGGTGCTCCAGGTGCCCCGTCGCCGCTCGTCGGCCTGGCGTTCGCGAGCATCCTGTTCTTCCACACGTGCGTCGGGTTCGCCATCGGTCGCTGGCTGCCGCCGGTCGCGTCGCTGCCACTCAGCCTGCTCGCGTCGTACAGCTGGCTCGGCTTCTCGTGGGCCGTCGACTACTTCCCGCTGCGCTACCTCGCCGGTCTCGTCATGGCCGACTGCTGCTCGGTCGAGACGTCACTCGATCTGCGAGCGCCGATCATCGCGACCGTGTTCAGCGCCTTCGCGGGACTCAGCCTGCTGCTCATCGCGGCTGCGCGGCGCACGAGTGGCGATCGACTCCATCGGTTCGGCGTCCAGATCGGCGCAGCCTCGTTCGCGGTCGTCACGGTGATCGCGCTCGTGTCCGGTTCGGGCCTCGGAGCCGCGCCGATCACCGAGCGCCCGCAGTCGCAGTCGGTCTGCAGCGGCGAGCAGCCAACGATCTGCTTGTTCCCGGAGCAGCGCGCCGACGGCGACTCGGAGGCCGTGATCCGGAAGGCCGCCGAGAACCTCAGCCGGTCCGGCCTCACGATCCAGCCGACGATCCGGGCAAGCAACGCGGCCTCGTCTCCGGACGACCTGAACATGATCGTGCAGGTGCGGATGACGGACGCCGACCTGGTGCACAGCCTCACCACCTCGGTCCTGGGCGACGCAGAGGTCGCGTACTGCGAGTCCGAACCAGAGGACACCGAGCGACTCAACGACGCCGCAGTCGCGAACCGCTGGCTCATCGACGTGGCTGTCCGCGGGATCGTCGATGCGGATCGCGTGGAACCCGCGCTCGAGATGGACGACCACTCGTCGCTACGAGAACTGCGGAATGCCCCGGCGTCGGCGCAGGCAGCGTGGGTCACCGCGACGATCCACCGCCTGACCGACTGCTCGATCGGCCACATCGCAGTGCCGGCCGCATGATCTGGTGGTTGCGTGTGCACCGCACGGTGGCGCTCCTCGCGCTCACGATCGCACTCACGACGCTCTCGATCGGCCTCGGACCGATCGGCATGCTGTTCCCGTCGTTCGGCGGCGGCGCACCCTTCGCGATGATCCCCGTCGCAGCGGCCGGTCCGCTGGTGCTCGCGATCGCGGCCGGTGCATCGATCAGTCGCGCACCGTTCCCCGCTCCGACCCGACGGACCGACCTGCTCGAGCTGAGCACCGTCCTCGTGGTGATCGGACTGGTGTGCGCGATCGGTACCGTCGGCCTCGCCCTTGGTACCGACCCCGCTGTCTCGCTCGCCACCATCCGGAACACCATCGCGTTCTGTGCGCTTGCAGTGGCCAGCCGTGCGGTGCTCGGTGATCGCTACCAGTCCGTGCCGGGCGTCCTGTACTTGCTCGTCGCAGGGCTGTTCGGACGCGGAACGCCGGATCGCCCTGCCGTCTGGGCCGGCATCGTCACCACGAACACCGAGCTCACCTACTGGCTGTTCGTCGCACCGATCGTCATCGTCGCGGCCGTCGTCACCGTCGGGCGATCCGCTCGTAGGGTGGGGGCATGGGGGAACTCGAACTGACGGCACGGCGCGCCTGGCGACGGACGACCCTGCTCGCACTGATCGGAGCCGTCGTCGGCGCCGTCATCGGCTGGTCGCTGGCCACGACCGAGTCGGGCGCCGTCGCAGTCCTCACCGTCGTCGGCTTCGGCGCATCCGTCGGAGGTCTGACCGGTACCTTCTCGATCCTCGCCACGACCATCGGGATGTCGACCGCGATGCAGGCCACCACGGCGGGGCTCTCCCCCGCAGGCAAGCGCATGGTGACGCAGGCGATCAAGACCGGCAGCCCGATCCAGCCACCCGAGTCCGACCTCGCCCTCCGGGCACGCGAGCATGCACGGCTGCTCTCCACCTACCAGCCGCTCGCCCTCGCGCAGTTCCTCCTGCTCTACCTCGGCATCGCTGGCGCCCAGTTCCCGATGCTCGCTGACGAGGACGTCTCCGGCTCGGCGTTCCCCCGGTTCCTCTGCGCAGCACTGCTCATCACCGCACTGATCATGACGCCGATCCTGCTGCGAGCGGTTCGTCGGTCGCGGCGGTACCTGCGGGCGGCGACCGTCGTGGCATCCCCGGCCCCGCAAGCCTGACGAGCGCGACCGACCGGGTTCGCGTCCGCCGCTCATCGAGTGAGCAGAAAACGTCGAGTCCACTGCAGCGACTCGACGTTTTCTGCTCACTGAACGCGCGAGCCCCGCCACTCGGCCACCCCACCCACCCGTAACACGCAATTTACTTTCACCCCTGGCGCTCGCGCACGAAAGACGCTTTCATAGCGGGATGACGATCACCGAGCGAGCCGACCGGGTCGAGCGCGCCGACGCCTTCGCCCTCGTCCGCACCCAGTCGGCCACGATGCCGTCGAGCATGCGCGCCATTGCCGACGCCGTCCTCGAGGACCCGGCAGCCGCAGCCACCACGAACGCCGCCGAGCTCGCCGGCCGCGCGGGTGTCTCCCCCGCCACCGTCTCCCGCTTCGCCCAGCACCTGGGCTTCGCGAACTTCGCCGGCCTGCAGCGCAGCATGACCCGGGCCGTGGAGCGCGGCATCCACGAGCGGGAGCACACCGAGATCCACGCCGGTGTCGCCGTCGACGACGACGTCGCCACCGTCATCGCGAAGGTCACCGAGGACGTCCGCGCCGTGATGGCCGACACCCGCGCAGCGCTCGACCCGCACGCCCTCGACGAATCAGCACGAAAACTCGCCAGTGCCCGCCGCGTCGTCCTGTACGGCGTCGGCGCGAGCGGCATCGTCGCGCGGGACCTGCACCTCAAGCTCGAACGCATCGGCATCGTGAGCTCGATCGCCGACGACCCGCACAACGCCCTGACCCTCGCGAGCGTCATCGGTGAGCACGACGTCCTGGTGCTCGTCAGCCACTCGGGCTCCACCACCGAGACGCTCGAGGTCGCCCACGCCGCCGCAGCCCAGCGCTCGACGATCGTCGCCATCACCGGCCACGCCAACGCCCCGCTCGCCACCGCGGCCCACCACGTCCTGCTCGGCGTCGCCGGTGCCGAGAGTGCCCTCCGCCCCGCCGCCATGGGCAGCCGCATGAGCCAACTCGCCATCGTCGACGCCCTCTTCATCGTCGTCGCGCAGCGCACCGACGAGCGGTCCCAGCCGCTCCTCGCCCGCAGCCGCGACGCCGTCCGCACCCACCACCGGAACTGAGCACCACCATGACCACGAAGCACGACAGCCACGACGCCCTCCGCGACGAACTCGCCGCCCTCACCACCGAGGCGACCGACCACTCACTCGACGACATCGACACGATCTCCACGCTGGAAGCCGCCCAGCGCATGAACGCCGGCGACCGCAGCGTGCCTGCGGCACTGGAGCCGTGCCTCCCGGCCATCGCGCTGGCGGCAGACTCGATCGCCGCAGCGTTCGCGCGCGGCGGCAGACTCGTCTACGTCGGCGCCGGCACGCCGGGCCGACTCGGCGTCCTCGACGCCAGCGAGTGCCCGCCCACCTTCGGCACCGACCCGAGCCAGGTGGTGGGGCTCATCGCCGGCGGCGACGTCGCCCTGACCACCGCCGTCGAGGGCGCGGAGGACGACGAAGCAGCGGCCGTCCGCGACCTCGACGCGCTCGGCCTGACGGCCGACGACGTGGTCGTCGGGATCAGCGCGTCCGGCAGGACGCCCTACGTCATCACGGCCATCCTGGAGGCCCGGCGCCGCTCCGCCCTGTCGGTCTCCGTCGCGTGCAACCCCGACTCGGCCGCGGGGCGGGAGGCGGACATCGCCATCGACGTCGTCGTCGGCCCCGAGTTCATCGCCGGCTCGACCCGCCTGAAGGCGGGCACCGCGCAGAAACTCGTGCTGAACATGCTCACCACGCTCGCGATGGTGCGCAGCCACAAGACGTACGGCAACCGCATGGTCGACGTGCGGGCGACGAACGCGAAGCTCGTCGCGCGGGCGTTCTCGCTCGTGCAGGACGTCACCGGCGCTGCCTCCGCCGAGGTCCAGGCGGCGCTGGAGGCCTCGGACGGCGAGGTGAAGACCGCCATCGCCGTGATCCTGACCGGCGCGTCCGCTGCTTCGGCCCGGGAGCGCCTCGTCGCCGCTTCCGGTTCGTTGCGCGCCGTGCTGTAGAGCTCTTTCCCCCTTTTCCGTTTCCTTTCCCCCGAGGAGCACAGCAATGCCCGATGCACAGCAACTCGCCCAGCAGATCCTCGACTCCGTCGGAGGCTCCGCGAACATCGCCGACGTCGAGAACTGCATGACCCGACTCCGGGTCGAGGTGGCTTCTCCTACCTCTGTCGACTTGCCGGCTCTCCAGGCCACCGACGGCGTCATGGCCGCCATCGCGGCCGGCTCGAACCTGCAGATCGTGCTCGGCCCGGGTCTCGTCGACCGCGTGGCTGACGGCCTGGAGGCCCTGCGCACGGCCGCCCCGGCGGCTGCGGCCGGTAGGGCTGGTGCATCCAGTGCCGCTGCCGCGTCGGGTGCATCCGGTGCGTCGGGTGCGTCGCCCGAGGAACTCGCCGCTCGCGGCGCGTCGATCAAGGCGTCCGCACGGTCCCGCTCCGACGGCCGCACGATGCGTGCGATCCGGAAGATCTCCGCGATCTTCATCCCGCTCATCCCCGCACTGATCGCCTGCGGGCTCATCGCCGGGATCAACGGCATCCTGACGAACCTCGGATGGCTGCCCGGCGTCACGCCCTTCCTCGGCGTGCTCTCGTCCGGGTTCCTCTCGCTGCTCGCCGTGTTCGTCGGGATGAACGCTGCGAAGGAGTTCGGCGGCACGCCCATCCTCGGCGGTTCGGTCGGCGGCATCATCGTCGCGGCCGGTGTCGCGAACGTGACCGTGTTCGGCGAGACCCTCGCTCCCGGGCAGGGCGGCGTGCTCGGCGCCATGGCCGGCGGCATCCTCGCCGCCTACGTCGAGCGCTTCATGCGGCGCGTGACGCCGGACGTCATCGCGCTCATCGTCGTGCCGACCGTCACCGTCCTGGTCGCCGGATCGATCACCCTCGGGATCCTGATGTCCGTCGCCGGTGTCGTCTCCGTTGCGATCGGGACCGCTGCGACATGGCTGCTCGCCAACGGTGGTGCATTCGCCGGCTTCGTCCTCGGAGGCTTCTTCCTGCCGCTCGTGATGACCGGCATGCACCAGGCCCTCACGCCGATCCACACCACCCTGATCGACCAGACCGGGTGGACCGTGTTGCTGCCCGTCCTCGCGATGGGTGGGGCCGGCCAGATCGGTGCGGCGCTCGCGCTCTGGATGCGCTTCCGTCGCAACGAGGCTCTCTCCCGCACGATCCGTGGTGCGCTGCCCGCCGGGCTCCTCGGTGTGGGCGAGCCCCTCATCTACGGTGTGACGCTGCCCCTCGGTCGGCCGTTCATCACCGCGTGCATCGGTGGGGCGTTCGGTGGCGGTGTCGTCGGGCTGTTCGACCAGCTCGGGCACTCCGTCGGGGCGATCGCCATCGGCGCCTCAGACCTGTCCCTGCTCCCGCTGCTGAACGGCTCGTCCGGGTACGGGTGGGCCCTTCTCGGGTACGGGTCGGGGCTCATCGTGGCGTACGTCGTCGGGTTCGTGGCAACGTTGCTGTTCGGGGTGTCCGACTCGGTGCGAGCCGATCTCGAGGCGCAGTCGTCCGCACCGTCCGGCGACCCCGTCGCTCCGGACGCCCCGCTCGACGTGCAGGTCACGCCGGCTGACTCAGTGGGAGCTACGCGCTGATGCGGTCGGGCGCGAGCGCGTACCTGGCGCATGCTCCGCTGGCTGGTCCGACCTTCGAGGCCGCCGCGGCCGCGGGTGCGACGCTCGCGTTCACCTCGCTGCACATCCCGGAGGACTCCCCTTCGGGTGCCCGAGCCGCTACGACCGCGATCGTGTCGGCTGCTGCATCCTCGGGGTTGTCCGTCGTCGCCGATGTCTCCCCCAACACCGCGCGGTTGCTCGGTGATTCGCCGTGGGACTTCCTGCGGTCGATCGGAGTGGCTCGGGCGCGGATCGACTTCGGGTTCTCGGTCCCTGAGATCCTCTCGATCGCTGCCGTCCTGCCGATCGCCCTCAACGCGAGCACGCTGCGGGCCGCCGACCTGGCGCCGTTCGCTGACCTGGACGTCGAGCTGATCCACAACTTCTACCCGCGGGAGTGGACTGGGCTGGCGTTGTCCTCGGTCGCGGCGTCGGTGTCAGTCGCCCGCGAGTTCGGGTGGCGGGTCGGGGCGTTCATCGCCGGCGACTCCGTGCGGCGTGGGCCGCTCGGCGAGGGGCTGCCGACCGTCGAGGGGCACCGAACCATGCCGCCGTTGTCCCAGGCGCTCGAACTCGTCGATGTAGGTGCGGACGATGTGTACGTCGGGGATCCGGCGCTGACCGATCACTCGTGGTCTCGGTTGGGGTCGTTCGTGCGCGATGACGTCATCGTGCTCGATGGGACTGCTGCCTCGGGTGTGCATCCGTTGGTCATCGCGGCGTTGGCGATCCCCGACCGAAACCGTCCCGATGCTGCCGAGGCGATGATCCGGCTGGAGCACTCGCGCGAGCGGTTCGCCGGGTTGCCGCTGCCCGAGGTTGGTGGTCAGCCGAGGCCCGCGGGGTCGATCACCGTGCAGTTGGCGTCGGCGGGGAGGTACTGCGGGGAGGTGGCGATCACGCTGCGGGACTTGCCTGCTGACGATCGTGTCGCCGTCCTCGGAGCACTCACCGTGCCCTTGGCGGCGTTGGGAGACCAGTCCCTCACAATCGTCCTCGGCTGACCCCGATTCCGCTGATCCTCGCGCCCATCCCACGAGGCGCCGACCTTCGACCAAGATTCCGGCAATGGAGCACTGGGAAGCGGATGACGCGCGGCGACGACACATGGCCCGATTCGGTCGTCGCGACACGGCGCCCGAGTTGGCTGTTCGCCGCGAACTGCACCGACGTGGGCGGCGCTTCTTCGTCGACCGGCGGGTGAGCGCGCGTTGTCGGGTACGGCCTGACCTCGTCTTCCCTCGCGCCAAGGTCGCGGTGTTCATCGATGGCTGCTTCTGGCACTACTGCGAGGAGCACGCCCACCTCCCGAAGGCCAATGCCGACCTTTGGCGCCGGAAGCTGCTGGCCAACCGTCAGCGCGATGCGCAGAACGAAGCGATCTTGGTCGCCGAGGGCTGGCGAGTCATCAGAGCCTGGGAGCACGACGACGTCTCTCGATCCGCAGATCGCGTGGAACACGAGCTCGAGCGATGGACCTCGATCATCAACCGACGTCGCCCGTGTACAACGGAACGGTGCAGCAGACCATCGAAGTCGTCGCGGCAGTTCTGACACGAGCAGACGGGAAGATCCTCGTTTGCAGGCGCGCCGTGGGCCGCGCGTCGGCAGGGATGTGGGAGTTCCCCGGCGGCAAGGTCGAGAAGGGCGAGGGCGCCCGAGATGCCCTCAGACGAGAGCTCCGTGAGGAGCTCGCCATCGGGGGAGAGATAGGTGACTTGATCACTCGGGACACGACAGCTGTCGGGGACTTGCTGATCGACCTCGCTTGCTACCGCACGGCGCTGATCGGCGACGAACCGCTACGGAGTACCGACCACGACGAAATGCGGTGGACGAGCCCCGAACACTTGAATGGCTTGCACTGGGCGCTACCTGACCTGAAAGCGGTCGCCGCTCTGCGTCCAGGTCAGTCAAGCCCGTAACGTCGGCTCTCAGCCTTCTGCCAACGGCGATGATGGGCGAAGTACCGCTCCGTGGTCTCACTCCAAGCAGCGCAGGTCCGGCCGACTATCGCTTCCACGGCGAGGCCTAGGTCCGCGCTCATCGGAGTCCTCCGAGGACCGCGCTCGATCACTCCGCTCCGCCCGACCACCACGTAGCCGAGCTCGAACATCGAGTCGCACCCCAGCCGGCAAGCGGCCATCACCGTGTCTGTGCGGTGTCGTTCGGCGTTCGTCGTCTCGGCGCGTCGTTTGATGTGCGCAGTCACGAGCATCGCAACAGGAAGGTCACGGCCACAGAGGGCGCAGGGAGCCACAACATCGGCCCCGAACAAGTACCTCCGCAAGCGAGTCTGCTCGCCGCGGACTTGAACCACGACCTGTCGGTCCCCGCGGTAGTCGACAGTGGTTCCCGCTTCATCGAGCTCCGGCCAGGAGGTCAGCTGCGCTGCGTCGACCCGCAGCCCGACCTCATCCAACAACCAGTTCGCGAGAGAGCCCGTCACCTCCGACAGGTACACCTGCTTGACCGCGCCATCTCTCGAGAACGGCCAGCTCGTGACGTCCCGCTCGGTCCGTAGCTCGTGTGGGATGTCGGTGAGGACGATGGGAAGCTCCAGTTCCCGGATGCTCACTTGGAGCAGACGTCCGTCAACGGACCATGGCGTACTCGAGTGGTCGAACGGTGGCGGCCCGTCAAACGCCGGCCGGACAACCGTGCTCCAACCGCGGATCGCCTTGCGGGAGTAGTGGATGACCACGTCACCCTCGTCAGCGTCGAGCAAGCGATCCCAATGTGCGCGAGCAGTTCCCGTGCTCTGACCCGTTCTCGGACGCGAACGTTTCGGCGCCCAGAGCATACTTGCCTTCAGCTCTTCTCCGAACGTCTGCCCTTGGTTGACCCAGAAGATCCGCACGCTTGCCCCATCGCCCGTTTTCCTAACAGGTGAGAGGCTAACGAACGGAATTCCGAAGAGCCAAGTCCTCCGCGGCCCTCGATGCGGTCTCTGTGGTCTTCCGCTCAGCGCGGACCATCGAGCCGCAACAACATCGCCAAGTCGGCGAACGGGGCAAACACGTCACTCGAGTCCCACGGAGTGGCTTCTCCTCGAAGCCAGAACCCATGTCGTTGCAGAGCGCTCAGAGAAACTGCGCGAGGCGACGGCGCAACGCTGTGTCGGCCACGTAGACGTACGTTCCTCGGACACCGCGCGTGAGAAGCACCGAGTAGATGTTGCTCACGAAACGTTGGAGATCGCTGTCTGAGTACGAGATCCCGAGCCGCGGATTGTTCTCCATGCCTTTCTTGTCGAAGTAGTTCGACCGGTCGAACACCATCTCCTTCGAGACCGGGTCGAAGCGCATGTCAGGGCCGATGATGACCCCTACGTAGTTCAGGTCGTACCCCTGCACAGTGTGGATCGAGCCGACTTGGTCGACGGCACCCGGTGAGGTGATCCAGTCAGTCTGTGTCTGGTTCCACTGGAACTCGCGACCGTCGATCTCGATGTCGATGGCGCTCTTGTCGTGCTTGCTCTTCCACTTCCAGGCGTAGCCAGCGACGAGCCGTGAGAGACCCACTTCCTCATCGCGTGCCCGGATGGCATCGTGCATCTCACCCAGATCGTCGAACATGCGGAACTCGTAGTCGCCGAAGGTCCTCGGTTCTGGCGACTCCCCCCTCATGATCGCGCGCACGTAGGACACGTAGTCGGCTCCGCCCTGGACGCGCATCTGCGTGAAGAGCCGGTAGTGACGGTCATGCTGCCTCGCCGCGTTCACGAGGTCCTTCTGCAGTTCCTGCGGTAGGTCCGCAGGTCGGACACTCTGTTCCGAGTCGATCAGGAAGATCTGATGTGTGCTCCGGTCGCGAATCCAGTCGACCTGCGTGAACTGATCAGCGTCGGCACCGAAGAGCTGCTGATTGATCTCGCCGAAGCTCTTGTTCTGCAGTCCCGATGCCTGGTTCGCGCGGTGGTTCAGTCGGTGCGACTCGTCAACGACCAGCAGGTCCCACTTCTCAGTGCTCCTCCCGACTTCGAAGGGCGTGAGCACCATCGTCTTCTCGAGGCCAGGGGTCTTGCGGAACACCCTCTTCAAAGAGGAGCGGAGTGCCTGCTGCGGCACGACGAGACCGACACGAAAGCCAGCCAGCAGGTCACGGTTGTCCTCGGTGAAGTAGTCCGAGAACATCGAGTCACCGTCCACCTCGTCGACCCCGACGCCGTTCGCGATGTCCCGGAGCAGCTTGAGCAAGTAGACGGCGACGATCGTCTTGCCCGTGCCCGGGTCGCCCTGCACGACGATGGTGCTGCCGGAGCCGGCCAGCAAGTCGTCGAACAGCCCCTCGAGGATGTCCTCCATCACGACGGCCTGATCACGGTTGAGCGCTTTGAACGGCGAGAGCTTGAACAGCTCGCTGTTCTCGATCTCGGCGATGCTGCGTGTGAAGAGCTTCTGCTTGCGCAGCGCTTCGAAGATCTCCTCGAAGGTCTCTCGGTACCGCGCGCGGTCGTAGTAGTCCGCGTCCACGACGCCCTTGTTGCTGTTGAGGACCGTGTACTTGTCGTCCCCAGCGAACAGGCCGATGAGTTGCGACTCCAGGTCCAGACACACCGACTTGTTGAAGGTGCTGTCGAGCACAAGGCGCACTGCCTTCAACGACCGACGTTCCGCGGAGTCGAGGTGCTGCCGCATGCGGGAAGCCGTGTTGAGCGTCTCGCCGACGTACACACGCTTGCCGTCGTCGAGGATGTAGACGACCGGCCAGTTCAGGAACCGAGGATCCTCTTCGCGCCACAGCCGCAGGTGCGGCTCGTTGAACGGGAGCTGCGCGATGTCAAAGCTGGTCATACTTCGTGCTTCGTCCTCGGGCCTGGTCGACCGGGTACTTGTCCCGGGTGACGGCGAGCTTCTCGCGGATGATCTCCGCGGGATCGAAGCCGAGTCGATCGGCGAGGAGATGGCAGTAGGTCAGGACGTCCGCGAGTTCCGAACGGACTCGATCGACGTCGGCATCCGGGGCCCACTGGAAACACTCGAGCAGCTCCCCGGCCTCGATCGAGATGCTCTTCGCCAGGTTGTCCGGTGAGTGGAACTGCGCCCAGTCTCGCTCTTCAACGAACGCGCGAATTTCCACGCGCAACCCCTCATCCGTCATGTCGGCACGGTAGCAGGCAGTTGGCGTCACGCAGACGAGCGACGAGGGCGCGGAAACGCGGCTCCCACCCGAATGGGTGCTGGCCGGACTGGTCGCGTCACGCGAAGATGGACGCCGAAAACAGCCACGATGTGAGGGGAACACTCAGTGCTACGCAGAGCCGAGAACGTGTCGATGAGACACCGCGTGAACTTGTTCACGCGCAGGGGCCGGGTCGAACTGACCGTCGGACGTTCGACGTACTACGTGGGCGCAAACCTCCGGAAGGACGAGCTCAGCGAGGCCTTCGCTTCATCTGATCGCGCGCCGATCAAGATCGGCCGCGTGAAGGAACGCCAGTACTGGTGGTTCCGGAGCCGTTGGTTCTGGGACAACGACAACCTGCTGCCGGAGCAGGTCTTCGCGCTCCTCGAGACACGAGATCGGCGACAGGCATCAACTATCGCTCGGGCGCACACCATCGCGAACAGCCCTTTGCAGCCCGTCGAGTACCGCCGCGGCGCAATCCCGAGTGACGTGAAGCAACTCGTCTGGGCTCGCGACGGCGGACGGTGCGGCACCTGCGGCTCGAACTCCGAGCTGCAGTTCGATCACGTCATCCCGGTGTCGCGCGGTGGAAGCAGCGAGCCGGAGAACCTCCAGGTCCTTTGCGGACCGTGCAACCGGCGCAAGGGCGTCGCTGTCGGTTGAGAGACGAGTGGCGGAGGACCTGGCGGGATCGAGAGACTGGACGGGTGACGCGCCCTGACCCCGCCCTCGCACGAACACTCCTCCTCATCACGACATTGATCACGATCGCATCCCTGGTCGGGTGCACTCAGAGCGATCGCGGTGGAGGATCAGCATCAGATGCACGAGACGACATGGTCGCTCTGGTCCAACAGACCATCCATGCCGCTGGTGGCGAATGAACACCCCTCTCGGACAAACCAGCATCGTCAGAGTGCTCGACTGCGGAGAGCAAAGCAGGCGTCACGTTCTCATGGGACCAGGAGCGTCCCGGCACTCACGACCCAGAGTCGCTCATCCGCAAGGTCGAGAAGACGTGGAAGCAGGTCGACTACGACGTGACCATCCGGCGGGACACGATCGACGACGGTCGGCCGCTCTGGTCTGCGGTCACCACCGGCCAGGCCGTCGAGTCGATCTCGGTGTACGCAAGCCCTCGACGGGTGTCGATCGAGGTTCAGTCGCGATGCGGAGCGGGAGACGCCGCGGACTTCGAATGACGGCGGGCAAACCCGAGCGGTGATCGACGAGAGGCACGGCACCACCGGCACCGCGCCTCCCGTCCCTCACACCGTCGTCAACTCACCACGTCAACACGAACCGCCCCCGCGTCCCCCCAGCCTCGAGCCGCTCATGCGCCTCCCCAGCCCGCGAGGCTGGCAACACCTCCGCCACCCGCGGCGCCACCGTTCCTCCTTCGACCGCATGCCGCAGCTGCTCGAGCTTGTCGAACGACCGGTACTCCGAGAACACCGCGACTTGCTCGAACCGGATCCCCCGCGAGCCGTCCCCCGACCATCCCCGCACGTCCAAGAACACGCCCCCGTCTCGAACAGCATCGACGACGACCCCACGCTGCACCGCAGCATCGGCGAGCGCATCGACCCCGTCGGGCACAAGCGCACGCACCGCGGCAGCGAACCCATCACCACGCGGCACGATGTGCGCCGGCCCGAGCGACCGCACGAGCGCCTCGTCCGCCGGAGCAGCATCCGCGATCACGGTCAACCCAGCGGCGACGGCGAGCTGTACCACGTAGTTCCCGAGCAACCCAGCAGCCCCGGTCACAGCGAGTGTGTCCCCACGCGACAGCCCGGCGAGCGACAGGATCTGCAGCGCGGTCAGCCCGTTCATCGGCACCGTGGACGCGGCCTCGAGCGACGTCCCCCGCGGGATCCGCGTGAACGACCCCACCGGCGCCACGAGCTCCTGCACGTACGCCCCGCCGTGCGTGCTGAGCGGCAACGCGATCGCCATGACCTCGTCGCCGACCGCCCACCCGGTGACGTCGGGCCCGACCTCGTCGATGACGCCGGCGGCGTCCATCCCCGGCACGTACGGCGGCGAGGCCTGCGAGCTGTCCCGCTGCCCGGCACGCACTCCCGTGTCGGTCGGGTTCACGGCGAACGCCTGCACCCGCATCCGCACGGACCCCGCACCGGCGTGCGGCTCCGGCACCTCGTGGACGGCGAGGGCCTCCGGCCCTCCGAACTGTTCGACTCCGACGACCTGCATCCTCCCGGTCTACGCGGACGTTGCTTGACGCAACCTGACGCGACCCACCATCGGACGGGAGGCACAGCGCCAGCCCGCCACGGGCCTCCAGCCCGTCAGGGGTGCGGTCCACGGCACGTGGTGCGCCATGCTGGCACGGTGCGTTTCGACGAACTCCTCACCCGGCCCGACGGCCCCGCGATCGCCGTGGAGCTCGCCGCGCTCCGCCGACCCGCGCGGTACGTCCTCGAGGGCATCCACCAGGAGCCCCGGCAGAAGCACTCGCAGTTCCGCGTCGACTTCGACGAGCCCGCGCAGACCTGGACGCTCGTCCGCCAGCGCGCCAAGCCGGTCTCCTACCGCGACGGCGTGCTGCACGACCCCGACGACGGCCCGATCGAGGTCTCGTTCGCCCGGAGCATGGTCCCGTCTCCCGTCGTCCGCATGGCCGTGCCCGATCTCATGCTCCGATGGGGCCGCGCCACGGACGACGTCCACCCGATCCTGGTCCAGCACATCGGCCAACACTCGATCCTGGTGACCTTCGAGCACGGCGAGGACCCCGCGTTCCGCTCGACGCTGGTGATCGACGAGCGCGACGGCATCGCCCGCCGTTCGTACGAGTACGGCGCGGCCACGATCATCACGAGCGTGCGGACCGCCGAGCCGGACGAGGTCCTGCCCCGCGCCCGCTTCGTGCAACCGACGGACTGGATCCGGCCGCAGTACTGAGACGGTGACGGTTCCGGTTCACGATCCCCGACGATCGCGAACCAGAACCGTCAGCGCTCCGGCACGAGAACACCACCGCCCGCCGAGAACGCGGGGCCCTCGGCCTCGAGGACGGCCCGGGGATCGCGGCCGTCCGAGGCGTCCGGCCAGCGCAACCCCGGCGCCACGGTGCCACTCCCCTGCAGGACCCGGTGTGTCCTGCGGATGTGGGTCCCCGCCAGGTGCGCGCCCACCGCAGCTTGCAGCGTGGTCTCACGGACGTCCATGGTCGCTCCCCAGCCGGATGAGTGACCGTCCTGCACCGGCCCACGCGATGAGCGCCGGGTCGTGGGTCGCCACGACGACAGCGCTGCCCGATGCACGCAGCGCGTCGAGACCGCTGCGGACGCGCGCCGCGCTCTCGGTGTCGAGCGACGCGGTGGGCTCGTCGGCGAGGACGAGTCGTGGCCGCTGCGCCAGCACTCGTGCGACGGCCACTCGCTGCTGTTCGCCGCCGCTCATCGTCCCAGCACGAGCATCCCGCCGACCACCGAGCCCGACGATCAGCAGCGCCTCGTCGATCCGATCGCTGAGTGCCGCCCGGGTGACGCCACGGGGCCGCAGCACCCGCAGGTTCTGGGCAACGGTCCACTCCGGCACGACGGCGTGGTCCTGCACGACGAGGCCGATCGTGTCTCGGCGCAGTCCACGCCGCTCCCCCTCGCTCGCCGTGTGCAGGTCAGTGCCGTCGACGACGACCCGACCCCGCGGCGGTCGTTCCAACCCGGCGAGGCAGCGGAGCATCGTGCTCTTCCCCTGTCCGGACGGTCCGCGCAGGGCAAGGGCCTGTCCGGCGCCGAGCTGGAACGTGATGTCGTTCCAGAGCGTCCGCCCGGCGATGTCGTAGCCGATCCCCTCGATGCTGAGTCGCTGGTGCTCGGTCATCGGCGTGGCCTCTCTCGGTGGTGTGTGGCGGCGAGCAGGACGGACAGCGCGACTGCGGTGAGCACGCCGACTGCCCCGGCCGTGCTGGCAGCGAGCAAGGCGCCGCTGCCGGCACCGGTGCCGTCGTCGCCGACGAGTACGGTCACGGCGGTGGTCCCGGCGGCGATGCCGCTCGCGACGAGCACGAACCGCGCGTGCTGCACCGCGGGATGCCGGCCGACCAGGAATCGCAGCCGTGCTGCTCGTCGATGCCGCGTCCGGTGATCGGCGATCAGGGTGGCGGCAGCGAACAGGATCGCGAGCACCGTCCCGGCCGAAGCGGCGAGGATGACGGCGCGGGATGTCCGGACGGCTGCGAGCGCTCGTTCGAGCACGGCACCGACCCGGTTGATCTGCGTGACGACGTCGAGCAGGTCAGCGTCCGTGAGTTGCCGGACGAGCGCGGTCCGGTCGGCGAACCGGACCTCGCCGTTCCGGGTCGCGGTGCCGAGTCGGTTCGGCGGCAGGTCCCGCACGTCGGTCACCACGATGACGGGCACGTCCGCGCCGGTGGTGGTGCGTGGCAGCACCCAATCGATCCAGCGGTCAGCGGCGGCGACGATCGGTGCGGTCGATCCGACGACCTCGGTGTGGATCGGGACGACTCGGGGCGCTTGGTCGTCGTCCACCTCCCAGCCGTCGTCGAAGCTCTCCCGCACGCCGTCGGCGATCGCGTCGATGTCGGTCGCCACCGACTCGGAGACCAGCACGGTGACACCGTCACGGTCGTCCCCGACCAGCTGCTCCGCCCGGTCTCCGGCGACCAGCAGCGCGTCCTGCATGAACGTCGTCTGCGCCAGCTCGGCGGTGCCGGTGGCGAGGGCAGCCAGCGCAACGCGCCCGAACGCGTCCTCGTCGGCGACTGAGGCCATCCCGACGCCAAGGACCACGTCGTCGCCGTCGGCGGTCTCGGAGCGCAGCGATCGCTCGAGCTCGGAGGCCGTCCGCTCCTGCTCGACGAGGCCGCTGGTGCTCACGGTCAGGATGCTGACGAGTGCGACACCGCACAGTGCCACGACGGCCGGGCGCCAGACCGGGGCCGCGAGGCTCGTCCACCTGCGGCGGCCGACGACGGAGCAGACGACGTGGAGTCCGACGACACCGACGAAGGCGGCGGGGAGCATCACTCCGGCGAGCCCGACGCTGAACGACCAGATCATCGGCGATGCCCCGCGGACGAGCAAGTAGACGGCGAGCGCCCCGCACACCACCAGGGAACAGAAGACGAGCAGCCCCGCTGTCTCGAGGGCTTCACGAGCGGCGATGCGTTTCGGTGACCATCCGGCGAGTCCGCGGAGCCGCTGTCGGCTGTCCCGCCGGTCCGACTCCGCGACCACGGCGATGACGACGCCGAGCGCGATGCACGCCACGATCGCCAGGACGCCGGGCTGCCCGATCACCGCTGGTGCCAGTACGCGGACCGTCGGGGTCGCGTCGACGAACTCGAACCCCGCAGTGCGCAACGCGTCGAGGAAGGCACCGACTTGCACGGCCGATCCGTCGACCGCGTACGACCAGACGATGACGGCGTCACCGATGTCGCTCGCCGGCCGGTCGACGACGTTCCCCCAGAACACCGGCGCTGGGACGGAGCCGGCGAACGAGTACGCGGTGACGGTGTCCGGCGCGCCGGAACGATCCGGCACGACGAGGGCGAGCGATACGTCGTGGTCCTCGGCCAGTTCCGTGAGCTGCTGGATGTGCTCCTGCTTGGTCGGACCGAGCGGCAGGTCGACCATGTCGATCGTCGTCCGGCCGGTGAGGTACCCGCTCGCCTCACCACTCCCGACCACGAACACGATCAGGCCGACGAGCAGGAGCGGTACGGCCGCCACCGCGAGGACGGTGGCGGCCGCGAAGTTCCGGATCAGTAGATCGCCCAGAAGGCCTGATTGCCCCACAGTGCTTTCGGGCGGCTCGCGCCGGCGATCTTGCCCTTCGCGATCCGTCCCGACGACTTGGTCACGCCGGAGGACTTGACCGAGGTGCTGTGGGTGTACCGACGGTTGTCGTAGGCGGAGACGACCTGGTGGCCGATCACGCCGTACGACCACGTGCCGCCGCCACTGGCGGTTGCATCATCCGGAGCAGCCTGTGCGACACCGGCGCCGAGGACACCGCACAGCGTTGCAGCCGCGATGACGGCCGAGAGCTTTCCGAAGCGCTTCATGGAAGGGCCTTTCTGCTGGGGGAACGGGAGGGCCGCGTGGGCCCCGCACCGAGCCAAGCAGAGCAACGCCAGAATCTGAAGTTCCGGATATCTCGAATACGACATGCTCGCGTCCTTCCCGCACCATCCCCCGATCGGAGGATGCAGCACCACCGCCCCCACCGATCCCCCGCGGCGCCCCACCGGCCAGGCTGGACCCATGCCCGAGTCCCCCGCCATCGAGGTCCAGCACCTCAGCAAGCAGTACGCCACCGGCAAGGTCGCCGTCGACGACGTCAGCTTCGTCATCCAGCCCGGCGAGACCTTCGCCCTCCTCGGCCCGAACGGCGCCGGCAAGTCCACGACGGTCGAGATCCTCGAGGGGTACCGCTCCCGCACGGCCGGCGAGGTCCGCGTCCTCGGCCACGACCCCGCACGGACGAGCCGCAGCCACAACGCACGCATCGGCATCGTCCTGCAGACCAGCGCCGAGTCCCCGAACGTCACGGTCGCCGAGCAGCTGAACCACTTCGCGACGCTCTACCCCAAGCACCGCAGCACCGAGGAACTCCTCGCGGCCGTCGGGTTGACCGACCAGCGCAACACCCGCATCGCCCGACTCTCCGGTGGCCAGCGCCGCCGCGTCGACGTCGCCCTCGGCATCATCGGCCGCCCCGAGGTGCTGTTCCTCGACGAACCGACCACGGGCTTCGACCCGGAGGCCCGCCGGCAGTTCTGGGACCTCCTGCGCCAGGTGCAGTCCGAGGGCACGACGATCCTGCTCACCACGCACTACCTCGACGAAGCCGCCCAGCTCGCCGACCGGGCAGCGGTGATCGCCGACGGGAAGCTGCTCGACATCGCCCCGATCGACGAGATCGGCGGCGCCGAAGCCCGCACACCACGAGTCCGCTGGCGCGACGACGCCGGCGACCTGCACGACGAGCGGACGAGCGACCCGACCGCGCTCGTCCGCAGCAGCACCACGGCCATGCACGACCTCGAAGTCATCCGCCCGTCCCTCGAGGACGTCTACCTCGGAATGGTGGGCCAGAAGTGAACACCGCGACCAGCCGCGTCTCGTACGAGATCCGCTCCTACTTCCGTGCCCCCGACGCCGTCTTCTTCACGTTCCTCTTCCCCATCATCATGCTGGCGCTGTTCTCGGTGGCCTTCGCGGACGCCGACCCGATCCGCGCCGTCGCCAGCAACGGGCGACCGATCAGCGTCGACTACGCCACCTACTACCTGCCCGGCCTCGTCGCGACGGGCATCCTGCTCTCCGGTACCCAGTCCCTCGGCGTCGACATCGCCACCGAACGCAGCGACGGCACGCTGAAGCGCCTCGGCGGCACACCACTGCCGGTGCTGAGCTACTTCGTCGGCAAGATCGGCATGGTCCTCGTCACGACGATCGTGCAGACGGCACTGTTGCTCGGGATCGCGAGCCTGGTGTTCGGTGTCGACCTGCCGACCGACGCGAGCAACTGGGGGGTCTTCGCGGGCGTGATGGTCCTCGGCATCGCCACCAGCTGCGTCCTCGGCATCGCGATCTCGGCGCTCCCCCGCGAGGGCCGTCGCGCCACCGCCACGATCGTCCCCATCGTCCTGGTGCTGCAGTTCATCTCGGGCGTCTACCTGCCCTTCACCCAGCTGCCCGACTGGCTACAGAACGTCGCGTCCGTCTTCCCCCTGCGCTGGATGGCGTCCGGCATGCGGTCCGTCTTCCTGCCCGACGCGTTCGCGTCCGCCGAGCCGGGAGGCGCGTGGCACCTCGCCCTCGGAACCCTCGTGTTGGCCGCGTGGCTGGTCGGGGGCACGGTGGCCTGCGCCCTCACCTTCCGCTGGAACCGCAAGGACTCCTGATGGCGCCGGGCAGGTGGGATGCTGTCGTCATGAGCGGTGAGACGTGGGTGCGCAACCGGTGGTTGCACGTCTTCTTCGCGGGCACGATGCTCCTCACCGCCGTGATCACCGCGCTCGGCTGGTCCCCGTGGTCGACCCGCTGGCCCGCGTACCTCGCAGTCGCAGTTCTCGTCGTGGCGTACTTCGGGTACGGGCACCGTGGCTACGACAGCCCCCGAGCCGCCGTGGTGTTCCTGCCGCTCGTCATCGTCGCCGCGCTGGTGCTGCCAGCCGTCGTCCCGAGCACCGCGTTCGTCCAGTGCATCGTGTTCCCGCTGGTGTGGGTGCAGACGGAGCGCGTCCGCACCGCGGTCCTGTTGTCCGTCGCTGTGGGGGTCGCGAGCGGCATCGGCCTGCAGCTGTCGAGCGGCCCGGACGCGCTGGTCAGCACCCTGCTCATCGAGGGCATCAGCGTGATCGGTGCCTGCGCGATGGGCGTGTGGATCTCGAGCGTCGCCGGTCTGTCCGAGGAGCGCCGCCAGCTCGTCGAGGAGCTCCGCGCCACCCAGCAGTCCCTCGCCGACGCGAACCGCACCGCAGGCATCGCGAGCGAACGGGAGCGCCTGGCCCGCGAGATCCACGACACCGTCGCGCAGAACCTCGCCGGCATCGTCATGCTCACCGAACGGGCTCGCGGCGACCTGGCGAACCACCGCTCCGATGCGCTGGAAGAACGACTCACCGTCCTCGAGGAGTCCGCCCGCGCCGCCCTCGAGGAATCCCGCACCCTCGTCGCAGCCGGAGCCGCAGGCATGACCCGCGACAGCCTCGCCGGCGCCCTCCACCGCCTCGCCGAACGGCACACCCGCGAGACCGGCGCGGTCGTCACCGTCGACGCGTCCGACTGCGTGCTGGACCGCGATGCGCAGGTGGTCCTGCTCCGGGTCGCGCAAGAGGCCCTCTCGAACGTCCGCGCGCACGCCGGCTCCGACTCGGCACAGGTCCATCTGGTTTCCGAGGACGGGCAGACCGTGCTGCGGATCACCGACGACGGCACCGGGTTCGACCCCGAGGAGCCCACCGCCGGGCACGGTCTGCGCGGGTTGCGGGAGCGCCTCGCCCTCGCTGGCGGCACCTGCACGATCACGAGCGCCCTGGGCCGGGGCACCGTCGTCGAGGCAACCCTGCCCACCGGAGCCGCCCCGGGCCTCCCGTCCGCCGTTCGTCACCCCGTGGCGGAGGTGACCCGGTGATCCGCGTCGTGGTCGCCGACGACCACCCCATCGTCCGCTCGGGCATCGTCGCGCTGCTGCAGGACGCCGACGACATCGACGTGGTGGGCCAGGCCAGCGACGGCCGGACGGCGGTGTCCGTCGTGCTGGCCGAGCGCCCCGACGTCGTGCTGATGGACCTCCGGATGCCGGAGCTCGACGGCGATGCGGCGACGGCGGAGATCCTCGCGGCCGAGCCGGGCGTCCGCGTCCTGATCCTGACGACGTACGAGTCCGACGACCAGATCCTCGCGGCGATCGAGGCCGGGGCCACCGGCTACCTGCTCAAGGCGGCCCCGGAGTCCGAGATCCTCGCCGGGGTGCGGGCGACGGCGCGGGGCGAGACGGCACTGGCCCCTTCGGCTGCCGCCGCGCTGGTCCGACGAGCAACGGGTTCGTCGGCCGTGGCTGCTGGCCCGTCGTTGACCCCGCGCGAACTCGAGGTCCTGCAGCTCGTCGCCCAGGGCAACTCGAACCCGGCGATCGGGCGTGCCCTGTTCCTCAGCGAGACGACGGTGAAGACGCACCTCGGCCACGTGTTCGAGAAGCTCGGCGTGAACGACCGCACCCGTGCCGTGACCCGCGCGATGGAGCTCCGCCTGCTCCCGTGATCCCCCGGTGCGCCGGTCATCGGGAGCGGGTGTACCGTCAGGTATTCAGCATGCTGATCATCTGAGAGGACACGCACATGAGCGCCGCAGCCGCAGCTCCCACCACCACCCTCGATCGCCGTCGGTGGATCGGTCTGGTCGTGATCAGCCTGGCGGTCGCGCTCATCATCGTCGACTCCACGATCGTGAACGTCGCGATCCCGAGCATCGTCGCCGACCTCGACATCGGCTCGACGCTCGTGCAGTGGGTGCAGGAGAGCTACACGCTGGTCTTCGCCGCGCTGCTGCTCGTCTTCGGTGCCGTGGCCGACCGCTTCGGTCGCCGGCGCCTGCTGACCATCGGCGTGATCCTGTTCGCGGTGGCGTCGGTCCTGGCGGCGCTGTCCCCGACGGGCGAACTGCTCGTGGCGTCCCGCGTGCTGCAGGGTGTCGGTGGCGCGATGGTTCTGCCCACCACGCTGTCGATCCTCAACGCGACGTTCACCGGCCGGGAGCGCGGCATCGCCTTCGCGGTGTGGGGCTCCACGATCGGCGGGATGGTGGCGGTCGGTCCGCTGCTCGGCGGCTGGCTGACGACGGACTTCTCGTGGCGGTGGGCCTTCGGCATCAACGTCCCGATCGTGGCGGTCATCCTGGTCGGCCTCGCGGTCGCCGTGCGGGAGTCGCGCGACGCCGAGCACACCGGCCGCATCGACCTCGTCGGCGCCCTGCTGTCCGTGATCGCGAGCGCTGCGCTGGTCTTCGGGCTGATCGAGGGTCGCACCTACGGCTGGTGGACTCCGTCGTCGACACCGTTCACGATCGGCTCGTGGTCGTGGGACGGCCCGGTCTCGCCGATCCCCGTCGCGTTCGTGATCGCGATCGCTGCCGGGGTGGCCTTCGTCGTCCGCTCCCGGCGCCGGCAGCGTGCGGGCCGGTCGACGCTCATCGCCCTCGACCTGTTCGGCATCGGCTCGTTCCGGAACGGCTCGATCGCGGCGCTCATCGTGTCGCTCGGCGAGTTCGGCATCATCCTGTCGCTGCCCCTCTGGCTGCAGAACGTCCTCGGCTACTCGGCGCTGCAGACCGGCTTCGTGCTGTTGGCCCTGGCGATCGGGTCGTTCGTCGCGAGCGGGTTCGCGGCCACGGTCGGACAGCGGATCGGGGCGCTCCCGATCGTGCGGATGGGCATCGGCGCCGAGATCGTCGGGGTCGCCGCGATCGGGTTCGTCGTGACCTCGGCGACCCCGTGGTGGGCGATCGTCCCGTGCCTGTTCGTCTACGGCTTCGGCGTCGGACTCGCGACGGCGCAGCTCACCGGCGTCGTGCTGCAGGACGTCCCCGTGGAGCGCAGCGGCGAGGCCTCGGGTGCCCAGAGCACCGCGCGCCAGATCGGTTCAGCGCTCGGCATCGCGGTCCTCGGGACGGTGCTGTTCACCTCGACGGGCAGCATCCTGGAGCACCGCCTGCAGGACGCCGGCGTCTCGACCGCCCAGGCCGAGCAGATCGCCGACACCGTGGTGCAGTCCTCGGGCGGAGCGATCGCCGGCCTCGAGGGGCAGACCCGCGCCGACGCCGCCGAGGCGTTCTCCGACGGCACCCGCGCCGCCGCGTTCTCGGCCGCCGGCTTCCTGGTCATCGGCCTCGGTGCGACCCTGCGGCTCCGCGCCCCGCGCCGCCCCGACGACGAGGACCAGGCGTGACCGGGGGCCCCTTCCTGCACCGCTGCTGACGGTTCTGGTTCACGATCCCCGAGGATCCTGAACCAGAAACGTCACCGGCCGGACGCGAACCCGCGTCCCCCGCGCCGTGGACGCGACCACCGACGGGACGGGATGCACGGCGCCTGCCTGCACCGTGCCTCCCGTCCGCCCCGACGCGCGCCCTGCCATCGCGACGCGCGCCCCGCTCAGTGCTCCGCGTCCGCCCCCTCCGGTCGGACGCGGAGCACCCGCGCTGTGGGGGTCGCCCCGCCGTTGGCGACCTCGAGCGAGCCCGAGGCAGCGTCCCACGCCACGGACCACGACCCGAGCGCCGTCGGGAACAGCGGCTCGACGACCACCGCCTGCCCGGCGAAGCCCGGCAGCGGCAAGGACACCGAGCCCGAGGCACCGGGCAGCGACCACACCGACAAGTACAGATCGCCCGACGCAGCGCGCAAGCCGAGCGCGAGCCACGGGTCCTCCCATGCCGGCAGCCCGAGCGGCCACTCCGGCACCGACGACTCGATGACCTCGAGCACTGCTCGGTGGGCGGCGATGGCGTCGCCCACGGCCGCACGCTGCGCCGACGACATCTCGTTCAGGTAGCCCGACAGGTACATCCGCCCGAGCACCCCGTTCACGAGCGCCAGGTCGAACAGGTCGGGCGACATCGACGGCGCCGGGTAGGCCCAGTTCCCGGCCTGCTCGGGCAGCATCGCGGCGGGGGCAGCGGCTGCGATCGACGCCGACAGCACCGGGTCCTGCTGGTCCGAGGTCGACTGCATGTGCAACCGGGACAGCATCGCGGAGTCGGCGCGCATCGCTCCCGAGGCGCAGTTCTCGATGAGCAGCGACGGGTACCGGGCCTGCACGTCGTCGAGCCAGTCGAGGAGCGCGCGCTGGTGCTCGAGCATGCCGGGAAACGGCCCCGTCATCGTGTTGTAGTCCATCTTGAAGAACGTGACGCCGAGCGACCCGACCAGTCGATCGACTACCGCGTCGAGGTGCGCCCGCGCGGCCGTCGACCGGAGGTCGAGCAAGTGCCGTCCGTGCTCGGCGACCCGTACCCCGTGGTGGTGGACGAAGGCATCGTCCGGCAGGGTCGCGGCCAGCGGCGAGTGGATGCCGATGACCTCGGGCTCGAGCCACAGCCCGGCCTGCATCGCCCGCGACCGGATGTGGTCGATGACGAACCCGAGCCCGGTCGGGAACCGCGACGCGGCCTCCTCCCACGCCCCGACGGTGTCCCACCAGTGCCCCTCGGCGTACCAGCCGGCGTCGATGCAGAACAGGTCCGCTCCGGCGTCGGCAGCGGCGTCGATCAACGGCAGCAGCTTCTCGGTGGTCGGGTCGCCCATGAGCGTGTTCATGTAGTCGTTGAACACGAGCGGCAGGGCGCGATCGGCCTCGCGCACGTGCCGGAACGCCCGACGCTGCGCCGTGAGCACCTCGAACGCCCCACCGACCGAGCCGGCGATCCCCACCGACACCGGCACGGACACGAACGGCTGCCCCGGAGCCACGACCGCCGTCCACTGGTGCTCCTGGTCGGTCGGCCCGCTCAGCAGCACGTACGCGTGCCGTCGGGTCTCGCCGAGCTCGTACAGCCACGGCCCGTTGTGCTCGACCTGCCAGACGAGCGCGTAGGGCGCAGCGCCAGCGGACGCAGCAGGTGTCAGCACGCCGATCGGCAGTGCCTCACCGGTCGACCACGACCCACGGTTCTGCACGACGGCGCGGCTGCGGGGCGGGTGGTGCTGCGCCTCGCGGTCGATCGCTGCGAGTCCGATCGACCGCAGCGGATCGGTCCGCCACCGGCTCTCGGCCGCCCAGTCGTTGTCCGCGTGCACGAGGGCCAGGTCGTCGACGCCGACCCCGGAGTCCGTCAAGAACGCCCCGGTCGCGAACGACGACACGAAGTCCACGACGTGCTCGCCGCCGTCGGCGGACACCTCGGTCCACGTCTGGAACGCCGGTGCGTCGGCGCGCGCCCGGAACACCGACTCGACCTGGAGGCCCGTGGCCGCGTCCGCCTGCACGATCCGGAACCACGGATCAGTCGCGTCGTCGGACGCACGCCACGACACGGGTCGCAGTCGCGCCCCGATCGTGGAGTCCACGTGCCGGTACCCGCCCGGGAACCGCCCGTGTCCGATCGTCGTCAGCTCCACCAGGGGCTGCGGATCGTCGGGTCCGTCGGCGAGCGCTCCACCGCTCGCCACGAAGGACACGAGTGCCGCGGGCTGGTCGTCACCGATCCAGAACCGTGCCGAGAACCCCGGCGTGACCCAGTCGGCGAAGGCTCCGCTCACCGTGCGCCGACCGGAGCGGGCTCACTCGACACCCACGCGCCGACACCGTGGTCGTAGCAGGTGGTGTTGTCGATCTTCGAGCGGTCGAGGGCGCTGCCCGAGGTCACCTTGCGGTCGACGCGCTCCGGGTCGGGGGCGGCCTCGGCGAGCAGTCGGGTGTAGTCGTGCTGCGGGTCGAGGATGACGGCGTCGGACGGCCCGCGTTCGACGACCCGGCCGCGGTAGAGCACCAGGATCTCGTCGGAGAAGTGGCGTGCGGTCGCCAGGTCGTGCGTGATGTAGAGCACGGCGAGGTGGTCCTCGCGCTGCAGGCGGCCCATCAGGTTGAGCACGCTGAGCCGGATCGACACGTCGAGCATCGACACCGGTTCGTCGGCGATGAGCACCTGGGCCCCGGGGGCGAGTGCACGGGCGATCGCGACGCGCTGCCGCTGTCCGCCGGAGAGCTCGTGCGGGCGGCGGCTCGCGAAGTCCTCGTCGAGGTTGACGCGGCCGAGCAGTTCCCGCACCTTCTCGGCGGTCTCGTCGGCGCCCCGGGCTCGGTGGTGCAGCTGGAGCGGCCGGGCGATGTGGTGCTCGATCGAGTGGAACGGGTTGAGTGACGCGAAGGGGTCCTGGAACACCATCTGCACGTGCCGGCGGTACATGCTGCCGACGACGGGTGTGCCGTCCTCGAGCCGCACGTCGATCGAGCCGCGGGTGGTGCTCTCGAGCTTGGCGAGCATCCGGGCGATGGTGGACTTGCCCGAGCCGGACTCCCCCACCAACGCCACGGTCTTCCCGGGCAGCAGCTCGAACGACACGTCGTCGACGGCGTGCAGGGTGGTCCGCTTCAGGCCCTTGCGGGTGCGGAAGTCCTTGCCGAGGTGGCTGACGGTCACGCTGGTCATCGGATCTCCTCGTGGACTGCTGCCGCGTGGTCGTCGACGCCGGAGCGGATGAACGCGCCGCGCTCCCCCGACAGGCTCGGGAACGACTGCAGCAGCTTCTGCGTGTACGGGTGCTTCGGGTCGTGCTGGATGACCGAGGCCCGGTCGCACTCGACGACCTCGCCGCGCAGCATGATCGCGATGCGGTCGCTGATCTCGAGCAGCAGCGGCAGGTCGTGCGTGATGAACACGACGGCGAACCCGAGCTCGTCGCGCAGTCGGACGATCTCGCGCAGGATCTCGCGCTGCACCACGACGTCGAGGGCGGTGGTGGGCTCGTCCATGATCATGATCTGTGGTTCGAGCAGCATCGCCATCGCGATCATCACGCGCTGGCGCATGCCGCCGGACAGCTCGTGCGGGTACGCGGTGATGCGGGACGGGTCGACGCCGACGCGGCTCAGGGCGTCCTCGGCGATCGCGCGCCGCTCCTTGCGGGACAGGTCGCGCCGGTGTTCCTTCAGGGCGTCGTCGAGCTGCGCCCGGATGGTGGTGACCGGGTTGAGGGCGTTCATCGCGCCCTGGAACACCATCGACAGCTTCGACCAGCGCACGGCCCGCAGCTGCTCGTGCGGCAGCCCGAGCAGGTCGATGTCGGTGCCGTCCCGGTCGTGGAACGTGATGCTGCCCGAGGCGACCTTCGCCGGCGGTCGGTGCAACCGGGTGATGGCGTAGGCCAGGGTCGTCTTGCCGCAGCCGGACTCCCCCGCGAGCCCGAGGATCTCGCCGGGCGCCAGGGTGAGCGACACGTCCTTGACGGCGTGCACGGGGTGTTCGGTCTCGTAGACGACGTCGAGGTGGTCGATCGTCAGCACGGCTTCGGCACTCATCGGACGAACTCCTTCGTGGTGCGTGCGGACCGCGAGGCGCGGGCGGCCCGCTTGGCGCGACGTTCGCGCCGCCGCTGGGCGCGCACGTTCGCGAGTCGCGGGTTGATGACCTCGTCGATCGAGAAGTTCACCAGGGACAGGCCCATGCCGAGCAGGGCGATGAGCAGGCCGGGCGGCACGAACCACCACCAGGCGCCGTTCGCCAGCGCGAAACCGTTCTGGGCGTAGAAGAGCATGGTGCCGAGCGTCGACGAGTTCGACGCCCCGAGTCCGAGGAACGACAGCCCCGCTTCCCCGAGGATCGCGGCGATCACCGCGAACACGAACTGCGACGCCAGGACGGGCAGCAGGTTCGGCAGGATCTCGACGGCGATGACCCGCCAAGGTCGTTCGCCGGCGACCCGGGCGGCGGAGACGTAGTCGCGGTTCCGGATCGACATCGTCTGCGCCCGCAGGACCCGGGCGGACCCGGCCCACGAGGTGATCGCGAGGACGACGGCGATGGTCCAGAGCCCGCGGGCCTCGCGCGGGACCAGGCCCGAGATGACGATGACGAGCGGCAGGCCGGGGATGACGAGGAACACGTTCGAGAACAGCGAGAACGCCTCGTCCATGATCCCGCCCAGGTAGGCGCCGAGGATCCCGAAGAACGCGGACAGCACGGTGGCGAGGACGCCGACGATCAGGCCGATCTGCAGGCTGCCGCGGGTGGCGTAGGCGAGCTGGGCGAGCACGTCCTGCCCGGTCTGGGTCGTCCCCAGGAGGTTCTCGCCGCTCGGTCCCTGCAGCCCGGAGTCGCGGATGGTGGTCGGGTCGCCGACGAGCAGCGGCCCGAGGACCCCGAACAGCGTGACGCCGGCGACGAGCGCGATGCCCGTGACGAGCCACGGGGTCAGGGTCGGCAGGAAACGGCGGATGCCGCCCTTCGGTCGTGACGCTCGGGCCGTGGCGATGCTCCGCGTCGACCCGGCGTCGGCTTCCTCGGCGAGTGCGCCGATGGTGGGTTCGGTGTCCTGCTGGATGTTGGTCATGGCGTGTCCTCCCTAGCTCCGCGCCCGCGTCCGCGGGTCGATGAGCCCGTACAGCAGGTCGACGACGAGGTTCGCGCCGAGGACCGCCAGGGTGATGAACAGGAAGATCCCCTGCATGAGCGCGTAGTCGTTGTTGGTCACGGCGGACAGCAGCTTCGACCCGATGCCCGGGTACGAGAACACCTGCTCGGTGACGACGGAGCCGGACACGATGAACCCGAGGGAGATCGCGAACCCGGCGACCGAGGGCAGCACGGCGTTCCGGGCGGCGTAGTTCCGCAGGATCTTGCCGTCGGACAGCCCCTTGGCCTGGGCGGTGGTGATGTAGTCCTCGGACAGCGTCGACACCATCATGTTGCGCATGCCGAGCAGCCAGCCGCCGAGCGATGCGAGCACGATCGTCACGGCCGGCAGCACCCCGTACTGGATCGCGGAGGCGATGAAGTCCCAGTTGAACCCCGGCGTCAGGATGACGTCGTAGCCGCCCTGTGCCGGGAACAGGTGGATGCCGGTGGCGAAGAAGTACACCAGGATCAGCGCGAGCCAGAAGTACGGCACCGCGGCGAGCAGGGTGGTGGCCGGCACGAACGAGTCGAGCCAGGTGCCCGGACGCCAGCCGACGAAGGCGCCGAGGCCGACGCCGATGATGGCGGCCAGGATGGTGGCGATGCCGACCAGGGCGATGGTCCACGGCAGCGAGCTCGCGATGACCTCGGTGACGGGGGCCGGGAAGTAACTGACGGACACCCCGAGGTCACCGCGGAACACGTTGACCAGGTAGTGGCCGTACTGGGAGATCAGCGGCTCCGAGGAATCGCCACCGAGGAGCAGCTCGTACGCCTGCCGTGTCGCCGGGGTCACCTGCCCGCCGCGCTGCTGGAGCTTGGCGAGCAGGATGTCCACCGGGTTCCCGGGCAGCAGCCGCGGGATGATGAAGTTCAGCGTCAGCGCTGCCCACAGGGCGACGATGTAGAAGCCGATCTTGCGCAGGAAGTAGGTCATCGTCGAGTGCTCCTCGGTCGCGATCCCATCGTGGTCAGCCCTTCGCCGGCTTCAGCGCCTTGAAGATCTCGGCGTTGTCCGGGCTCGCCCAGACGGCCGGGAAGGCGTAGAGGTCGTCCTTCGTGGGCCAGCCGGTGAACTTCGCCGCGTGGAACTCACTCGTCGTGCCGCCGGTCATCACCGGGATGTACGGCAGGTCCTCGACGATGTGCTGCTGGATCGTGTCGAGTTCCGGCTGCGTGGCGGCGGTGTCCTCGGGGTTGATCGTCGCGAGCTTCGCGATGGCCTTGTCCACGTCGGGGTTGCTGTACCGCGAGATGTTCATCGGGGCTGCTGCACCGACCTTCGCGGTGTTCGCCGTCGTGAAGTAGTTGTTGTACAGGTAGTACGGGTTCGCCGTCGGGCCCTGGCCGAGCGAGTCGATCGCGAGCTCGAAGTTGCCCTTGGTCTTCTTGTCGGTCCACTCGTTCCACGACGACTGCTGCGCCTTGAGCTCGATGCCCGCGGCCTTGAGCTGCTGCGTCATCGTGTCGATCGCGGTGATGTAGTCGGTCCAGCCGGTGACGACCTCGACGGTCAGGGACAGCTTCTTGCCGTCCTTGGCGTAGATGCCGTCCGAGCCCTTCTTCCACCCGGCGCCCTCGAGCGACGACGCGGCGGCGGCCTTGTCGGCGGTCTCCGGCATCACGGCCGGCTCGATGTCCTTCGAGATGGTGTCCTTCTGCGTCGTGGTGAGCGCGAAGGTCGGCGAGATCTCGCTCGCGGTGTTCTCGAACGCCAGCGAGTTGAGCTGCTTGCGGTTGATCGCGTCGGCGATGGCGTGCCGGACGGCCGGGTCGGTCTGCGGGCCGGTGCAGCCGAGGTCGGTGTTCGCGCAGGTGAGCAGGGCCATCTGGTTCTGGCCGACGGTGATGCCGTCGTAGCCGTTGTAGTTGCCGGCGATGTCGTCCATGTTCGGCACCGGGCCGGTCTGCCAGTCGATCGAGCCCTGCTTGAGCGCGTCGGCACCGGCGGTGTTGCCGGAGAGCGACAGGTAGCGGATGGTCTTCACAGCCGGGGCGCCGTCCCAGTACTTCTTGTTCGCCTCGAGGGTGAAGGCCTGCGCCTTGAAGGTGCCGAGCGTGTACGGACCGGTGCCGACGGGCTCGCGCACGACGTCGGTGGTCGGGTCGATGTCCTTCCACAGGTGCTCGGGCACGATCCAGGTCTTGCCGAGCAGGTTCGGGCCGAGCACGAACGACGGCTTGTCGAACGTGACGACGACCTTGGAGTCGCCGTCGGCCTTCGCGGTGCCGTCGTAGCCGATCGAGTTGAGGGCCTTCTGCTTCTTGAGCATGTCGAGCGTGAACACGACGTCCTTCGAGGTGAAGGGCTCGCCGTCGCTCCAGGTCGCCCCGTCGCGCAGCGTGATGGTGAGCTGCGTGCCGTCCGTGTTCCACTCGTAGGACTTGCCGAGCAGCGGCTTCGGGTCGTTCGTGTTGACGTTGGTGATGAAGAACAGCGACTCGTAGATCGTGCCGACGCCGCCGATGTTGGACGGCGACCACGGGTTGAAGTTGATCTGGTAGTCGCCGGACTGTCCGGTGTAGGCGACCAGGGTCGAGGCGGCGTCGTCCTTCGTGCTGGCGTTGCCGCTCGCGCTGCAGCCGCTCAGCGCGAGGCCGGCGGCGAGGAGGACGGCGGCGCCGATGGCGAGCCGTGAACGGGTTGGGTTGAACATCGTTGTCCTCTCGGTCTGCGTCGTCGCAGGATCCACGTTGTGAGCGTGATTGTTACACGCGTAAACTAAGGCGGTCAAGGGGTCGGGTCACGGCCCCGTCACGATTGAGGAGACGCAATGGAGCGGACCACCCTGGACGGCACGTGGACGGTCGAGGCGGTGCACGGCCCGGCGCAGGCCGATGCGCACCGGGAGCCGGTCGCCGCGATCGTCCCCGGCTGCGTGCACACCGACCTGCTGCGGGCGGGCCGGATCCCCGACCCGTTCGACGGCGACAACGAGGCTGCGACCCAGTGGATCGGCGACACGGTGTGGCGGTACCGCCGCACCTTCGCGTGGTCGGGCGAGACCGGCACGGGCCCGACCACGCACGCCCGCCACGACCTCGTCGCCGACGGGCTCGACACCCTCGCGACGATCGAGCTGAACGGCATCGTCGTCGCCACCACCGCGAACCAGCACCGCGCGTACCGGTTCCCCGTCGGGCACTTGCTGCGCCCCGGCACGAACGAGCTCGTGATCACCTTCGACGCCCCGGTCCCCGCGGCCGAGCGACTGTCCGCCCTGCACGGCGGCGAACTCCCCCACGTCAACCACCACCCGTACAACGCGCTGCGCAAGAACGCATCGAACTTCGGCTGGGACTGGGGCATCGACGTCGCCACGAGTGGCATCTGGAAGTCGATCGGCATCGAGTCGTGGAGCGGCGCCCGCATCGCGGCCGTCCGCCCCCTCGTCGACGTCGACGGCACCACCGGCGTGCTCACCGCGCACGTCGACGTCGAGTCCGCAGGTTCCACTGGCGCCTTCTCCCAGCACATCGGGTCGGCTCCGGTCGCAGGGGTGTCCGGTCGGGCCGGCCTGGAGGCGCGGGTCACCCTGACCCCGCACGTCACCCCCGGCGGGGCCGACGGCCACGGCGCCGCCCTGGCCGAGCAGAGCACGTCCGCCCCCGGCGCGAGCGGCACCGATGCGGCGGCGACGCCCGTCGGGTCCGGCACCGTGCCTCCCGGCCGCCCGTCCGCGCCGTCCGTCACCAACGTGCGCGCCGTCGTCGACGGCATCGCCGTCGTGCGGCTCGAGGTCCCCGACGTCGCCGTCTGGTGGCCGCGCGGCGAGGGCGACCAGCCGCTGCACGACGTCCGGGTCGAGGTCGGCGACGACGTCTGGACCGGCCGCGTCGGGTTCCGCACCGTGACGCTCGACACCGCCGCCGACGCCGGCGGAGCGCCGTTCCTGCTCCGGGTGAACGACCGGCCGGTGATCGTGCGGGGCGCGAACTGGATCCCCGACCACGCGTACCTGACCGAGATGACGCCCGAGCGCTACGCCGACCGGATCGACGACGCGATCGAGGCGAACGTCAACCTGCTGCGCATCTGGGGCGGCGGGATCTACGAGTCCGACGACCTGTACGACCGCTGCGACGAGCTCGGGGTGCTCGTCTGGCAGGACTTCCTGTTCGCCTGCGCCGCCTACGCCGAGGAGCCCTGGCTCGCCGACGAGGTCGAGCCCGAGGTCCGCGAAGCCGTCACCCGGCTCAGCCCGCACCCGTCGCTCGTGGTGTGGAACGGCAACAACGAGAACCTCGTCGCGTACGCCGAGTGGGGCTGGCGGCCGTCGCTCGTCGGCCGGACCTGGGGCAACGGCTACTACCGTTCGATGCTGCCCGCGATCGTCGCCGAGCTCGACCCGACCCGTCCGTACACGCCGGGCAGCCCGTTCTCGTTCGACGAGTACCTGACGCCGAACGACGAGCGGAACGGCAGCGTGCACATCTGGGACGTCTGGAACCGGCTCGACTACCGCGCCTACGCCGACTGGAACCCTCGGTTCGTGGCGGAGTTCGGGTTCCAGGGGCCGCCCGCCTGGTCGACCCTGACCGCCGTGGTGCACGACGAGCCGCTCGACCCCGACGGCCACGAGATGCTCGTGCACCAGAAGGCCGACCAGGGCAACCGGAAGCTCGCCGACGGCATGCGCGGGCACCTGCCGTCGCCCACCTCGATCGAGGACTGGCACTGGGCCGCGCAGCTCAACCAGGCGCACGCGATCCGCTTCGGCATGGAGTGGTTCCGGTCCAGCACGCCCGACAACACCGGGATGATCGTCTGGCAGCTCAACGACGACTGGCCCGTGGTGTCCTGGGCGCTCGTCGACCACGCGGGCATCCGGAAGCCCGTCTGGTACGCGGTGCGGCAGGCCTACCAACCGGTGTTGCTCACCGTGCAGCCGTCTGGCGGCAGTGGGCTCGACGTCGTGCTCGTGAACGCGTCCGGGGCGCCGGTCGCCGACGAGGTCACGGTCTCCCGCGTCGCGTTCGACGGCACGGTGCTCGACTCGTCGTCGTTCTCGCTCGCCGCCGCACCCGCCGACGCCGACCGGGTCACGCTGCCGGCCTCGCTCGCCGTGCCCGGGGACGCCGGGTCCGAGGTGCTCGTCGTCACCGGAGCCGGAACCCGCACGGTGTTCGACTTCGCCGAGGTCGTCGACCAGGTGCTCGCCCGCGCACCGCTGTCCACGTCGGTCACGGGGACGGACGACGGGGCGGTCGTCACGGTGACGGCGACGTCCTACGCGCGGGACGTCTCGCTGTTCCCGGACCGCGTGGACCCGGCCGCTCGGGTCGACCACGGGTTGGTGTCCCTGCTCGCCGGCGAGTCGGCGACCTTCACGGTGACGGGTGCGCCGGGCATCGACCCCGAGGCACTCGTCGGCCCGCTCGTCCTCCGCCACGCGGGCTCGCTCCTCCCCTGACGCGGGCCGCGCCCGGGCGGGGACGGGTTCCGCCAGCGGCGTGACGGTTCTGGTTCACGATCCTGCGAGATCGCGAACCAGAACCGTCAGCGCACCAGTACGGCCGCGCCGTCCCGCCGAGCGGGCGAAACACCCGCGTGCGCACGCCACGAACCGGGATGTTCCGCCCGCTCGCCGGCCGCGCCTGCCCGACCACGGCCGACGGCCGTCGGCGGCCGGCAGGCAGGCCAACGGCGGCCGGCAGGCCAACGGCGGCCGGCAGGGTCGCGTCAGTCGAGGGCGTGCAGCTCGAACACGATCGCGGTCGCGGGGGCCAGCAGCGGCAGCCGCGCCCCGACGTCCTCGAGCACCGCACCCGACAGCTCCAGGTACCCGCGCACGAGCCACGCCGGCGGCACCATGTCGAGTCCGTGCGGCACCCGCAGCCCCGTGACGGGGGCGAGCCGGTAGCGCCGCGCCCGGTCGAGCCCCCGCATCCGCAACGGCACCGGCAGCGACTGCGGCCCGGTCTCGGTCCGTGCGACCCGCACCAGCGCCCGCGACCGGTCGACGGCCACGACCGAGGTCGCCACGAGCCCGGGGTCGCCGAGCTCCAGGTGCCGCAGCCGGCCGGTGTGCAGCAGCCCGCGCTCCCGCTTGTACAACGCCGTCCACGCCCGCAGCCGGTCGAGCTCCGTCGGGGACAGCCGGGTGACGTCGGTCTCGATGCCGGCGGATCCGAACAGCGACACCGTCATCCGGAAGTCCAGGTCGAGGTGCCGGCCGGTGGTGTGCGAGACCTCGGGGCCGACGTGCGAGCCGATCAGCTCGAGCGGCAGCAGCGCCTCGGTCCACCGTTGGATCGGCAGGCGTTCGAACGCGTCGTTCGAGTCCGACGGCCACACCCGGTCGGTGCGCTCCAGCACGCCGAGGTCCACGCGGGCGCCGCCGCTCGCGCACGCCTCGATCTCGAGCCACGGGTGCCGGGCGCGCAGGGCGTCCATCAGCGTCCAGACCCCGCGGGTGTGTGCGTCGATGCCGGCGCGTCCGGCGTGGACCGCGTGCACGATGTCGCGGTTCTGGTCCCACTTCACGAAGTCGACGTGGTGCGCCCCGATCACGGCGGACATCGCCTCGAGCACGTACGCCCGCGCGAGCGGGTTCGCCATGTCGAGCACGTACTGGTTCCGCCAGGTGCGGACGTCGTCCTCGGGGCGCTGCAGCAGCCACTCGGGGTGCGCCGCCGCGAGCTCGGACACCGGGCTCACCATCTCGGGCTCGAACCACAGCCCGAACTCCATGCCGAGACCGCGGACCCGGTCGACGAGCGGTCCGAGGCCGTCCGGCCACACCGTCGGGTCGACGCGCCAGTCCCCCAGCGACGTCGAGTCCGAGCGCCGCCCGAGGAACCAGCCGTCGTCGAGCACGAACCGCTCGACGCCGATGTCCGCGGCGGTCTCGGCCAGGGCGACCAGGGGCGCGAGGCCCTGCCGGTAGTAGACGGCCTCCCACGTGTTGAGCACCACCGGACGGGGGCGCTTCGGGTGACCGGGGCGGCTGCGGAGCGAGTCGTGCAGCCGGTCGGACAGGCCGTCGAGCCCGGCGTCGCTCCACACGAAGACGGCGTCGGGCGCGGCGAAGGACTCCCCCTGCCCGAGGACGACCTCGCCGGCGCGCAGGAGTTCCCCGGCACCGAGCAGCGGTCGCGCCTCGGCGAGCAGGTCGTGGCGGTGCACCGAGTCGGCGCTCCAGGCCAGGTGCACGGCCCACACCTCACCGGAAGCGTCCGAGAACCCCGGCGTCCCGAGCACGAGCAGCGTCGGGGCGTCGTGGCCGGTGCGACCGCGGCGGCTCTCCCGCGCGTGGCTGCCGGCGGTCAGGGTCCGCCGCTGCGGGGTGCGCTCCCGCGTCCACCGTCCGGCCAGGTCGAGCACCTCGCCGACCCGTTCGCCCACGGGCAGCGTCGCCTCGAGCGCCTGCAGGTGCACGGGCACGGCGGCCCCGTTCGTCACGGTGTGCCCGACGCGCAGCACCCCCGCGGCGTCGAGCCGGAAGGCGCTCCGCAGCAGCAGTTCGTCGGACACCGCGGTCACGACCAGCGCGCCCGGCTCCGCGGTCACCTCGACGTCGCGCCACCGCGGCACGAGCGGCAGCCCGTCGACGTGCCCGGCGATCGCGGGTCGTCCCTCCCACCCGTCGCGTTCGGTCGGCAGCACGGTCAGTGGCCAGGCTGCATCGAGGGCGCTCGGTCCGAGCGGCCGTCCGAGCGCGAGCAGCAGTTCGGCGCCGTCGCCGTCCGTGACGGGTCCGACGTCGCGGCCCCAGTGCAGCACCTCGGGCAGCCCGTCGTCGGCGGTCGCCAGCACGAGCGACACCCCGCCGCCGCGCAGGACCTGCACCTGCCGCCCGTCGAGTGCGCGCGCCGGCGCCGGATCGCGGTCCACGACGGTCACGACGCACGCTCCTCGCGCAGGACGCGGACGCGACCGGCGGGCACGACGGTCTCCGGCCCGTGGCCGGAGCCGTCGAGCAGGTCCGTACCGGACGCGACGACCGTCACGTCGTCCGCGCGGTGGTTGACGAGGAACAGGAACACGGATCCGTCGTCGTGGACGCGGCGCACCGCCTCCAGGCCGGGAGGCGCGGTGACCGTCCGCGGGAGCGCGCGCTCCTCGACGACCCGGTCCACGAGCCGCTGGGTGCTCTGGGCAGGCAGCATCGCGGACACGTACCAGGCGCCGCCGCCGACGGCGCGGCGGGTGACCGCTGCGCGGTCCGCGAGCGGCCCGTCCGTGTAGCGGAGCACGACGTCGGCGTCGTCGACCACGACGGCCTCGGCCCAGTCGGTGACGGTGCCGCCGTCGTCGAGCGTGCGGGTCTCGTCGCGCTGCAGCGGGGTGAACTCCTCGCTCCAGGCGCCGAGCACCTGCCGGAACGCGCCCGGGTAGCCGCCGGCGCGGATACGGGCGGTCTCGTCGGCGACGCCGGACAGGTAGGTGACGATGAGGGTCGCGCCGCGGTCGACCACCGCGGCGATCCGTGCGGCGGTGGCGTCGTCGACGATGAGCATCGTGGGGACGACGACCACGTCGTAGCCGTCGAGGTCGGCGTCCGAGGGCACGACGTCGGTGAGCACCTGTCGGTCGTGGAACGCGGCGTACCAGGCACGGAGCTCCCGCGAGTACCGCAGGGCTCGGTGCGGCTTCAGCCCGGACTGCAGTGCCCAGCCGGACGGCTCGTCGACGACGATCGCGACCCGCGCCGGTTCGACGCGACTGCCCTGCACGGGGGCGAGGTCGCGGAGTGCGCGGCCGAGCGCGACGACCTCGCGCCAGATCCGGGTGCGGGTGCCGGCGTGCGGGACCATCGCGGAGTGGAACTGCTCGGCCCCCGCGGTGGAGGCCCGCCACTGGAAGAACAGTGCGCCGTCGGACCCGCGGGCGACGTGCACGAGCGAGTTGCGCAGGATCTCGCCCGGTTCCTTCGCCCGGTTGCGCTGCTGCCAGCTCGGGCCGCCCGTCGAGTGCTCCATGAGCAACCACGGAGTGCGGTCGGCGGTGATGCCGCGCATCCGATCGGCGGCGAGGGCGAGGTCCTGCTCGCGGTGCGGGTCGTCGACGAGCGTGTAGTGGTCGTTCGCCGGGATCGCGACGTGCTTCGCCCACGCGGCGTAGTCGACGACCTGCGATCCCGCACCGACCATGAAGTTCGTCGTGACGGGGACGTCCGAGTGCCGCTCGATGACGGCCTTCTCGGCGTCGAAGTGCCGGAGCAGGGCGTCGGACGAGTACCGCTCGAAGTCCAGGAAGAGGCCGGGGTTCGGTGCGCCGCCGACGCCACGAGGGGGTGAGACCTCGTCGAAGGACGTGTAGGTGTGCCCCCAGAAGGCCGTTCCCCACGCGGCGTTCGCGGTGTCGACGTCCCCGTACCGGTCGGCGAGCCAGCGCCGGAAGTCCGCTGCCGACTCCTCGCAGTAGCAGCGGCCGTTCCCGCCACCGAGCTCGTTGCTCACGTGCCACAGCCGCACCGCGGGGTGGTGACCGTACCGTTCGGCCAGGGCACCGACGATCCGCAGGGCGTGCTCGCGGAAGACCGTCGACGCCGCACACCACCCGAGTCGTCCACCCGGGCGCTCACGACGCTCCGTGGCGTCCACCGGCAGCACGTCTGGGTGGGCGGTCAGCAGCCAGTTCGGCGGGGCGGCGGTCGGCGTCGCGAGGTCCACCGCGATGCCGTTGTCGTGCAGCAGGGCGATGACGTCGTCGAGCCAGTCGAAGGTGTACTCCCCCGGCGACCGCTCGAGCAGCGCCCACGAGAAGACCCCGACCGTGACCAGGTTCACCCCGGCCTCGCGCATCAGGCGGACGTCCTCGAGCCAGACCTCGCGCGGCCACTGTTCAGGGCTGTAGTCGCCGCCGAACGACAGGCCGTCGGTCGGCCACGGGACGGTGGGGGCAGCGGTCACGGCATCTCCTTCGATGGGTGGACCGCACCAGCCTCCCGCCTCCGGCGGTGTTTGTCAACGTGTGTAACTAACGCGGTGGCAGTGGTGCCGCATCAGGTCTCGAGCAGCTGCCGGATCGCGAGGACCGCCCCCGCTCGCGCCCACTCCGAGAACTCGAACGGCTGCACCTCGACGGTCACCGGCTGCCGGTACGGAGCCAGGGCCGCACGGAGCGACTCGTCCACCGTGGTCCGCGCCAGGTCGTACACCGGCAGCCCGTCGCCGGTCAGGACGATCGCGGCGGGGTCGGCGATGTGCACCGCGGTGGCCAGGATGACCCCGAGTGCTCGCCCGGCGTCATCGAACGCTGACACGGCCTGCTCGTCACCGTTCCGCGCGAGCTCGACGACCTGCTCGTACGACGAGCCCTCGCGCCCGGCGTTCCGCACGATGACCGGGCTCGGCAGGTAGCTCGAGGCACACCCCGCGTGCCCGATGCCACAGTCGGGCCCACCACCGAGGACCGGAAGGTGCCCGATCCGACCGAGTCGCCCGTGCTCGCCGGTGGAGACCTGCCCGTTCACGATGAGCCCGAGGCCGAGTCCCTCACCCACGGTGACCAGGGCCATGGACCCGCGGCCGGCGCCGGCACCGAACCAGTGTTCCTTGACGGTCAGGGCGTGGACGTCGTTCGCCGTGAAGGCTGGGAGCCCGGTTCGCTCCCGGACCATCCGTGCGAACGGGACGTCGGTCCACCCGAGGAACGGCGACGCGGCCACGACGGCCTCTCCGCCCCGGGTGAGGACGTCACCGGGCAGGGACACCCCGACGGCGCAGATCGCGGGGTGTGCGGCACGGAGGCGCTCGTGCACGGTGCTGATCTGGTCGGCCAGGTCTTCTGGCGCGGTCGACGGGACGGTCTCCTCGTGCAGGGCGAGGACGCGCCCGCCCAGGTCGGTCACCGCGGCGTACAGGCGCTCCCGGGTCAGCTTGACGCCGAGGAACTCCCACTGCCCCGTACTCGACTGCAGCAGCTCCGACGGCCGACCGGTGGCCCCACGCACGTCGGTACCGACCTCGACCACGAGCCGGTGTGCCACGAGGATGCGCATCGCCCGGGTCAAGCTCGCGCGCGACAGCCCGAGCGACCGTGCGATCTCCGCCCGCGAGAGCGTGCCGTGGATGAGGATCTCCCGCAGTGCCAAGCGGGAACCCTCGGGCAGTGCCGGCCAGGCTTCGGTCATCGTTCCTCCGTCGTCGGCTGATCCTACGGCTCAGCCCGGAAACGCAGAAAACCCCTGACCAGTGCTGGTCAGGGGTTCCCTGGTGTTGCAACGTTAAGTCCGGCGGCGTCCTACTCTCCCACAAGGTCCCCCTTG
>NZ_RKQO01000011.1:0-103697 GCF_003814955.1 Curtobacterium sp. PhB137
GCGTCCACTGACACCCGTCAGCCGGACGCGACCCCGGGCCTCCCGGCCCACCGAAGACCCACGCAACACCCACCACCGGGCGCACGCCCGACCGATGAAAGGACCCGTCATGGGACTCGACGACAAGATCAAGAACGCTGCTCAGGACCTCGCCGGCAAGGCGAAGGAAGCCGTGGGCAAGGCCCAGAACGACGACTCCAAGGTCGCCGAGGGCCAGAAGGACCAGGCCTCCGCGAGCGTCAAGAAGACCGGCGAGGACGTCAAGGACGTCTTCAAGAACTAGGACGCTCGATGCGTGTCGGGGCACTCGCGACGTCGAGTGCCCCGATGCGTTCCGCGGACCCGAACGAGGAGGAACCATGCAGCACGACCCCCATGCGCACACGCAGGTCACCGAGGTGGCCCTGCCCGCAGAACTGACGGAGCCGCTGCCCGACGACGCGACCCCCGCGATGCTCATCGCGCGAACCGCGGCGGAGACGGCGCTCGGCGTGCCCG
This sequence comes from Curtobacterium sp. PhB137, assembly GCF_003814955.1. Lineage (NCBI taxonomy): Bacteria > Bacillati > Actinomycetota > Actinomycetes > Micrococcales > Microbacteriaceae > Curtobacterium > Curtobacterium sp. PhB137. Next base: position 499 of record NZ_RKQO01000011.1, read on the forward strand.
GCGTGCACCACCTCGGCGGGACCGTGTCCCGAGCCGCCGACGAAGTGCGGAAGCGGCTCGGCCGCTCCGCCGGGACCGCCGGTGTGCAGGTCGACGACGAGGACGGCACCTTCGCGGTGCAGGTCTCCGTCATCGTGACCTATCCGCAGAACGTCCGCGAGGTCGCCGACGAGGTGAAACGACAGGTCGCTGCAGCAGCCGGCCAGGTCGCATCCGCGCCGACGACCGTGGACGTCCGCGTCCTCGACGTGCACGGGCCGTTCGACGACGAGCCCTCGCCCGTCGAGCGTGCGGCCACCGCCGTCGGCGATGCCGTGCAGGATGCCGCCAAGGCGACGAGCGAGACCACGAAGCGCGTGGCGACGGCGACCGTCGACGCCACGAAGCAGGCGGCCGACGCGACGGCCGAGGCGACCAAGCGTGCCGCCGACGCCACCGCCGACGTCACGAAGCAGGCGGCCGAGGTCACCGCAGACGCCACCAAGCGTGCCGCCGACGCGACGGTCGACACCGCCAAGCGTGCTGCCTCGGCCACCGCTGAGGTCACCAAGCAGGCCGCTGACCAGGCCGCGGATGCCACGAAGCGTGCGGCCGACGTCACCGCGGACGCCGCTGCACAGGCCGTGGACGCGACGACCGCCACGGCTGGCCGTGTGCACGAAGCCGCGTCCGACGCGCTCGACCGTGCGTCCGAGGGCGCACGGGACGCTGCCGACACCGCGCGCGACGCGGCCAGCAGCGCACGTGCGGCCGTCGTCGACGAGGACACTGCGACCCCCGTCGTGGCCTCCGAGACGGCTGCCGACGCAGCCGTGCGCGCCGCCGACTCCGCCGAGGACGCCGCGCAGGACGCCGCCGACGCCGCAGCCGACGCCAGCGAGGCAGCGCGGGCAGCAGCCCGCGACGCCGACCAGCCGACCGCCCCGACCACGGACCGACCGTGACCACCGCCTGGTCCGGCGGTCGTCGGCCCCGCACCCGTCAGCCCCGGCCGCGCGGTGTGTGGATCGCCGGTGGCATCGGCGTGGTCCTGGTCGCCGGGGTCCTGCTCGGGGCGTTCCTGCCCCTGGTCGGGTTCCTCGGCGGCGTCACCGCCACCACCGCCGGCCTCGTGCCGTTCCCGTTCGTGCGGGTCACGGTCGTCGCGGTCCTCGGGCTGGTCGTCGTGCTGGCGCTCCTCGCCATGGCCCTCACTCGTCGGCACACCACGACGGCGACGATCTCGGTCGTGCTCGCCGTCCTGGTGAGCATCGCCGTCACGATCGTCCCCGTGGTGCTGGTGGCCGTCGGGTCTGCCGACCGTGCTGGCGACGTGTGGCCGATCGTCACCGAGCTCTGGCAACGCTTCACCGGCTGATCCGCCGGCACCTGCACCACCGACCAAGGAGTCCCACCATGCGCAACCGCATCATCGTCATCGGCCTGATCGTCCTGATCGGGTTCTGGTTCGGCTCCCGCGCGAACCGCCCGGTCATCAAGACGTCCAAGGGCGAGACCGTCCGCAGGGCCTGGAACGACCCGCACGCCCGCAAGGCCCGCAAGAAGCTGGGCAAGAAGATCGCCAAGGCCGCCAAGCGGCACAGCTGACGACCTGGAGGCCCGGATCATCTGCGCCGATCGGCGCGCGTGATCCGGGCCCCGCGTCCGCTACCCTCGCGACGTGAAGCGTCTCTCCCCCGGCCAGCGCTGGGTCATCGGTCTCGGCGCGTTCGCGCTCCTCTGTCTCGTCGTCGGCATCATCGGTCTGGTCGTCGGCGTCACGAACCGGTACGGGTGCCTCTCGGACGGAGACGTCTGGCCGCAGGAGCGCTGCCTCGGCGACGACTCCGGCATTTTCTGGGGCAGCGCCCTCGGCATCATCGGCCTGCTGCACCTCGGCTTGACCGGCCTGGCCGGTGCGCTCGTCTGGACCTCGACCCCGGCCATCGCTCCTGGCCCCGCTGAGCGCCCCACACCGGGCGCCGGTGCGACTCACCGGGTGTTCTCGTACGGCACGCTGCGGCAGCCGCTCGTGCAGGAGTCGCTGTTCGGCGGCCACGTCCCGACCACCCCGGACACGCTGCCCGGATGGCGGCTCGACTGGGTGGCGATCACCGACCCCGAGGTGGTCCGGACGAGCGGCTCGGACCTGCACCCGATCCTCCGCCGGGGTGCACCGGACGACGTCGTCGAAGGTGTCGCTCTGACCCTCGGCTACGAGTGGCAGCTCCGCGCGGTCGACGACTACGAGGTCGCTGACTACCAGCGCATCCGGGTCGAGCTCACCTCGGGTCTGTCCGCCTGGGTCTACGTGGCGGCCGACGAGGCCTGAGCCGCCGCCAAGCGCGCGAGACCCTCGTCGATCGACACCGACGGGGACCACTGCAGGTCGACTCGGGTGCGGCGTTGGTCGAACCAGTGCGCCGTCGACAGCTGCTCGGCGAGGAACCGCGTCATCGGCGGCTCGTCCTGCCCCGGACGCACCCGCCACACGGCCTCGACGAGCGACCCCGCGGCCCGGGCCACGACAGCCGGCACGTGCCACCGCGGTGCAGGCACACCCGAGGCCGCGCAGATCCCGGCGAGCAGGTCCGCGACGGGCCGGGGTTCGCCGTTCGTGACGACGTAGGCGTTGCCGTGCACGTCGTCGTCGGCCGCGTGCTCGAGCGCCGCGACCATGGCCGACGCGGCGTTGTCGACGTACAGGGTGTCGATCAGGGCGGCACCGGAGTCGAGCAGCGGCAGGCGCCCGGCCCGTGCCCGCTCGACGATCCGGCCGATCAGCTGGGTGTCCCCCGGCCCCCACACCAGGTGCGGCCGGACGGCGACGACGGCGAACCCAGGAGCGTCGGCGTCGAGCGCGAGGAGTTCGGCCGCGGCCTTCGTGCGGGCGTAGTCGCCACGAGCACGATCGGGTTCGGCGACACCGGCTCCGGCGCCGACGAGCGACGATCCGGTGTGCGCGACCGACGGCGACGAGACGAACGCGAACCGCCGGGCGCCGGCACGGCGTGCGGCGTCGACGAGTGCTCGGGTGCCGTCGACGTTCACACGGACGAAGTCGGCCGGGTCACCCGCCAGGGAGACCTTCGCGGCGAGGTGCACGACGGCGTCGACCCCGTCGACCGCGCGTGCCACCGCGGCGGCATCGGTCATCGAACCGGCGACGTCCTGCACGCCCGCGACCCCGGACGGCCGTCGCTGGAACGTGCGGACCTCGTGTCCGGCGTCCCGCACGGCTGCGGCGGTCGCCTGTCCGAGGAACCCGCTGGCGCCGGTGACCAGGACCGTCACGGGCGGGCCATCCGTCCACCCGACAGCACCGCGGTCGCCCAGCGGGACAGCCGGGCGCGGTCGACCTTCGAGTTGTGCCGGATGTCGGTCGGCAGCACGGGCACGGTCAGCACCGCTGCGAGCGGGACCCCGGCCGCGGCACGGACCGAAGCTGCCAACGCCGGCGGAGCCAGGGCAGGCCGTCGGACACGTCGCCCGCCGGTGGTCTCGACGACGGCCACGACCTGCTGCGTCCCGCGCGGGCCGATCCCTGCGACGCCGGCACGGCCGACTCCGGGTACGCCCTCGATGCGCTGCTCCGGTCCGACCGGGGTGACGACACCGTCCGGGGTGGTGAGCACGTGCTGCATCCGCCCCTCGACCCAGAGGCGCCCGGACGCGTCCAGGTGTCCGACGTCACCGGTGCGGTGTCCGCGCGGGTCCTCGACGCCGAGCCGCGCGACGCGGTTCGTCCGCCAGAGCCGGTCGTAGTGGTCGCGCACGTGTGGTGCCACGACGACGATCTCGCCGGTGACGCCCGCCGCGTCGGTCAGCCCACCGGTCGCTGCACCCGCGGCGTCGAGCGGCGCGATCCGCACCCGCACGTTCGCCGCCGGGAGTCCGACGCAGATGCCCTCGTCGTCCGAGGCCGCCGCCGAACGGACGCCGTCCAGGTCGACGTCGGTCATGAGCAGCCCCTCGGTCATGCCGTAGGGGGTGTGCGCACTCGCGTTCGGCATCAGCTCGGTCGCCGCGGTCAGCAGCGCGGCCGACACCGGGGCGCCCGCCGACAGGAACAACCGGACGCGCGCGAGTGCCGCACGGTCGGCGTCGGTCAGCACCGATGCCGTCGCCACGACGTTCGCCAGCGCCGCCGGCGACAGGAACACGACGGTCGCGTCGGCAGCGGCCACCGAGGCCGCGACGGCGCGCGCGGTCAGGGTCCGGGGCGCGGTGACGTCCATGTCCGGCGCCACCGACCGGGCCCCGAGGGCCGGGCCGAGCAGCGCGAAGGGTGCGAAGCCCGCGACGAGGCCGGTGCCGACACCGATGTCGTACTGGGCCGCCAGGACGTCGCGGACGGCACCGAGCTGTCCGTGCGTGTAGACGACGCCCTTCGCCGGGCCGGTCGAACCGGACGTGAACAGGATCGCGGCCGGAGCATCGGACGCCGGCACCGTGGGCAGCACGGAACCGTGCGCGAGCCGACGGGCACCCCGCCGGGCGACGTCGACGAGCGTGTGCTCGACGCGCAGCGCACGCCGTGCGGGTGCGGGCAGCGGGACGGTCGCGATGCGCCGACCCGGCCAGCCGAGTGCACGAGCGGCTCCGAGTCCGGGCAGCGCGCCGATGATCCAGTCGGGCCGGGCTCCGCGGACCGCACGGGTCAGACCGCGCAGCCCCAGTCCGGCATCGGCCACCACGACGACCGCGCCGATCCGCACGCAGGCGTACAGGACGGCCGTCAGGTCGGCTCCCGGGGTGACGAGGAGCGAGACACGGTCACCGCTCCGGACACCGAGGTCGTCCAGCCCGGCGGCGATCTCGTCCACCCGACGGGCGAGCAGGCGCCACGTGATCGTGCGGGGACCGCCGGCCGCGGCCATCTCGACGAGGGCGGGTTCGTCGCTGTCGCGCAGGTCCTCGAGCGCGGCGCCGAGCGGGCGGCTCACGTCGGTCGACTGGTCGACGTCGACCGGGAGGCCCTTCTCGGCTGGAGCAGGCACGTGTCCGCCCGGCAGACGGTCGCCGATCCAGTCGAACACCGCGCCCGCCACGTCGGCGTCGTCGGGCAGCAGGTGGCCAGCACCCTCGAAGCGGTGGACGTCGGCCTGCGGCAGCCGCTCGGACAGGTCGTCGAGGTAGCGCTCCAGGAACACCGGATCGCGGGGACCCCAGAGCAGCAGCGCCGGGACCTCGAGCGCCGCGACCCCGGCGGCGATCCGGTCGAGCTCGGGCGCACTCCGGTGCCGGGCGTCGACGGGGATGTCCGCCACGAAGCCGCCGACGCCACCACGACGCGCGGCACCGCGGTAGGGAGCCCGGTAGCCGTCGGCCACGGCGCGGTCGAGCTTCGGGTGCGCGATGCCGAGCGTCGTCTCGAGGAACGCCGGCGTCACGACGGTCGCACGGCCGAGCAGCCCCGGCCCCAGGGCGAGCCGCAGCGGCGCCGGGATCGGGGCGTCGTCGGGCTGGTGCACGGCGGTGTTGCACGTCATCACGGCAGCCAGGACGTCGGGGTGGTCGACCGCCCAGCCGAGCGACACCACTCCGCCCCAGTCGTGGCCGAGGGTGACGACCGGGCCGGTCAGCCCGAGTTCGTCGGTCAGGGCACCGAGGTCCGCGACGCGCTGCGGCAGCCCCCGTTCCACCCCGGTGCGCTCCGAGAAGCCCATGTCGAGCTGGTCGACGGCGACCACGCGCCAGGCCGGGCCACCGGTCTGGGCGACCTCGAGCGAGGTGCGGAGCACCGACCGCCACAGGTACGACCACGTGGGGTTGCCGTGCACGCACAGGATGGTGCCGACCGGTTCCACGCCGAGCGCGGCCAGGGACCCGGCCGTGTCGAGGAGGTGCCAGGTGCGCGCGGCGCGATCCGTGCCTCCCGTCCGGTTCTCGGACCATTCCGGCACCGTGACCAGGCGTGACCAGGCCGGGTCGAGTCCGGGCAGGGAGGGCGGCTGCGTCGCCGGAGCCGTGCTCGCGGCGACGCGGGGCAGCCGGGACCTCACCAGTGGAGTTCCATCATCGCCGTGTTGATGCCGGAACCGACGCCACCCAGGAACACGCGGTCACCGCGGCGGATGCCGCCGGACTCGACCTCGTCGGCCAAGGTGATCGGGATCGACGCCGGGCCGACGTTGCCGAAGCGCTGGTAGGTGGTGGGGACCTTGTCGCGCGGGATGCCGATGGCCTCGACGAACGCGTTGGTGTGCACGTCGGAGACCTGGTGCAGGACGTAGCGGTCCATGTCGGCCCAGTCGAAGTGGGCACGGGCCTCGGTCCAGGCCGCGACGACGAGCTCCATGCCGCCCTTGAGCAGCATCTTGGCGTCCGTGAACATGCCGTCCACGCTGCCGACGCACAGGTCGTACCACTGGGTCGCCGCGCGGGTGACGCCGCCGACGATCCGGTGTCCCTCGGGGTGCAGGTCCGCCGGGCCCAGCACGGCGGCCGCGGCACCGGACCCGAGGGTCAGGCTCGCGAACTCGCTCATGAAGTCCTTGCGGTTCCGACCACCCTGGTTCAGGCGGTCGATGGTGTTGAGCTGCACCTGGTCGGCGTCCTCGCCGTCGACGACGAGCGCGTACTTGATCTGACCGGAGTCGATCATGCCCGCGGCGACGCTCATGGCGTTGACGAACCCCAGGCAGGCGTTCGCGATGTCGAAGTTGATCGCGGACGACGGCAGACCGAGCCCGTGGTGCAGGCGCACGGCGACCGACGGCTCGAGGTGCGGACGGGTCACCGAGGTGTTGATCAGCAGCCCGATCTCGTCCGGACGCACCCCCGCCTCGGCCATGGCGCGACGGCCGGCGTCGATGGCGGCGTCCTGGAAGGTCTGGCCCTCGCCCCAGTTGCGGCGCTCGATCACACCGGCGACCCGCTCGAGCAGTCCCATCGGCAGACGGAGGCGGCGGAGCACGCCGCGCAGCTTGGCCTCGATGTCGGCGGAGGTCGTCACGCGTTCGGCGGTCGTCGTCGCCACGGACAGCAGCGAGACGTTGTGGTGCTTCGCCGTGGCGTTGCCGGGCTGCTCGGGTTCACTGCTCGGCGCCCGGTCACTGCTCGCTGCCCGGTCGACCGGCCGTTCCGTCATGATCGTCACCGACACATACTTCCTCATTTCACCTGTGTGTGCAGTCCGGCTCGGCTGGACGCGCGGTGTCAGGCGTCCTTCGGGAGCTTCCGGATCTTGCTGCGACGGCGTCGACGGTCCGGCACCATCGAGCGCATCTCCTCGAGCTTGCCGAAGCAGAGCAGCCGGTCACTGGCCTGCAGCTCGACGCCACTGCGCGGGTTCGGGATGACGGTCGCGCCCCGGTGCAGGGTCAACACGGTGATGTCCCGGTCCCACAGCCCGGACTCCTTGATCGTCTTCCCGACCAGGTCGGCGTTGGTGTGCACGAGCAGCTCGGCGACGCCGTAGCCCGTCGAGACACTGAGCCGCTGGCGCACGTCGATCTCGGGGAAGGCCACCTGGTTGCCGATGAAGTCGATGATCGCGCCGGCGACGTCCAAGCCCGTCGCACGCTCGATGCCCTCGAGCCCCGGTGACGAGTTGACCTCCATCACGAGCGGACCGTCGTTGCCCTCGAGCATGTCGACACCGGCGACCTTGAGCCCCATGATCTGCGCCGACCGGACCGCGACCGCCTCGTACTCCGGCGACAGCGTGACCTTCTCGACGGTGCCGCCACGGTGCACGTTGGACCGGAACTCGTCCCCCGACGCCGTCCTGCGCATCGCGGCCACCACCCGGTCGCCGACGACGAGCGCGCGGATGTCACGACCGCGGCTCTCCGAGATGAACGACTGGATCAGGACGTTCTGCTTCGTCGAGTGCAGCGTCTCGACGATCGACTCGGCGACCTTCTCCTCCGGCGCCAGGATCACGCCGATCCCCTGCGTGCCCTCGAGCAGCTTGATCACGACCGGAGCCCCGCCGACCCGTTCGATCGCGCCGCGGACGTCGGCCCGGCTGTTCACGAACGTCGTCGCGGGCATGCCGATGTGGTGGCGAGACAGGATCTGGTTCGCCCGGAGCTTGTCGCGGGAGTTCGTGATGCCCGTCGCGGTGTTCGGCGTGTACACGTCCATCTGTTCGAACTGCCGCACCACCGCGGTGCCGTAGTAGGTGATCGAGTTGCCGATCCGGGGCAGCACCGCGTCGTAGTCGGACAGGAGCTTGCCGCGGTACAGCAGGTCCGGGTCCTCGCCGGACAGGTCGATCGCGAAGCGCAGCGTGTTCAGCACCTTGACGTCGTGGCCGCGGTCGAGCGCCGCAGCACGGAGGCGCTGGGTCGAGTACGCCTGCGGGGCGCGGGACAGGATGGCGAGTTTCATCGAGGGGTTCTCCGCGGGGTGGGATCGACGGCGACGGTCCATCCAAGCACGCCCGCGCCGTGATGCCGCCGACCGCCTTGCAGAGCGAGCGCGTTGTACTCTTTTGACGCATGTGCGGTACGCTGGATTGACTGATCGGACGGTGCGCAATGACGAAGAACCAGCACGGTCTCCGGGCGACCCGGAGCAACCGGACCCCTCGACTCGCAGGGTCCGGACGGTCGACGTCGCGGCGACCCGCGTCGTCCGAGTGGCGTGTCCGATCGCGCAGACCGTCCTCGACCGAGGCGGTCGCGCCACCGACCACGACCTCCACCGGTCCGGCCGACGACCTCAGGGATCGCCTCGTGGCCGCACTCCTGCGGCACGTCGACCTGATCGACCTCGCCGAGGTCGAGCGGGTGAACGGATCGATGGACGCCGTCGCGGAGCGGATGCTCGCCAGCATCCCCGGCGCCGATGTGCTCGACGACCGCGTCGGACCGTTCTACGACACTGCCGGCCTGCGGAAGTGGTTCCGGATGAGCCGGCAGACCCTCGATGCGCAGGCCAAGGTCGGCGACGTGCTCTGCGTGCTGTCGGCCGACGGCTTCCGGCTCTACCCGTCGTTCCAGTTCGATGCACGGGGCATCCTGCTGCCACGGTTGCGCGACGTCCTGGCCGGCCTGGACCCCGACCGGGTCGACCCCTGGGGCGATGCCGTGTGGCTGAACGCGCCGGCGGACGAACTCGACGGACTCACGCCGGCCCAGGCGCTCCGGACGGACCGCGCGGACGAAGCGGTCCGTCTCGCCGCACTCGCCGGAGCGTTCCGACTCGGATGACCGCCGTCGCACGCACCGACGTCGTCCAGACCGCGCCACAGGCCGGTCTCGACCTGACCGGCTTCCCCGACGGGGGCAGACTCCCCGCCGAGGTGTTCCGCGCGCACCTCGCCGAGTTCGCGCCCTGGTACTTCGCCAGCCACCCCCACGGCCGCTTCAACCTCCGGGAACCGAACGGCACGTGCTGCTTCGCAGCCGCGGCCTCGACCGCTGTCCGAGAGTTCTTCGGCCCGAAGGTCCGCCGCAACGAAGTGAGCGCTGCCGACGCTGCCGTCCTCCGCGTCTCGACGATCACCCCGCCGTCCGATGCGAGCTCCGCCCACGTCAGCGGCGCGGGCGCTGCACGCTTCGGGGTCACGAGCGAACTCACGACCATGGGCGACTACGCCGTGACGCAGGCATGGGCCGAGCTGTTCAAGGACCGGGTCGATGCGCTCCGCTACGACTCGAGGTTCGACCCGGGGGGCGAGGCGTGGGCACTGTTCGGGACCGCGGGGCCGGCACCGTCGCTCGGCGGCGCGACCGCGGTCATCGACGGAGCACGTGCGGCCGAGGCAGCCGGCGTTTCGGTGCTGCCCGGGCCGCCGCGGAAGAGCGCCGTCCGGATGGTGCCGAACCCGCCCGCCTGACCGGCACAGTCGCGCATGGGACAGGATGGGCACATGGCCCGTGCTCCGAAGTCCCCCGACGGCGGGCTCGTCGTCGCCGGCTGGCGCGAGTGGGCCGGCCTGCCGGACCTCGGGCTGCCGTGGATCAAGGTCAAGCTCGACACCGGTGCACGCAGCTCGGCACTGCACGCGTTCGACCTCGAAGAACTCCCGGGCGACCGGGTCCGGTTCTCGGTGCACCCATGGCAGGACACCGATGCCGACGCCGTCACGATCGAGTGCGACGTGCACGACCGGCGCATCATCCGCAGCTCGACCGGGCACACCCAGGAGCGCATCGTCGTGCTCACCACGATCACCCTGGCCGGGCGCGCCGTCGTGTCCGAGGTCACCCTGAGCAACCGCGACCAGATGGGGTTCCGGATGCTCGTCGGGCGCGAGGCCCTGCGGCAGGGCTTCCTCGTCGATCCTGCGAGGTCCTTCATGGCCGGTCGGGCGCCGAAGGAGATCCGGCGCCGCAACCGCGGGCGAGCCTGAGCGCTGCTCACCACGCGGCACGGGCCGTGGGCGCGACCGGTCGACGGCCTGGAGGCGCGGTGCGGGGCCGCCACGGGCCTCCCGTCCGCCTCGGCGACCGCCCAGGGCGCGGGCTGGGTCAGCGACCCAGGTGACGGCCGAGGAAGGCGAGTTGCTGCGGTGCCAGGCGGCGCCAGTAGCCGTGTGTGTGGGCGCCGGGCTCGAAGCCCCCGGCGGGCGGCGTCGGGAAGCCGTCGACGTAGGCGTGCGCCGCCGGAGCGAACCCGTCGCCGTTGCCGCAGTCGACACGGACGGCGACTCCCTCGAGCGCGCGCTGCCGACCGAGGACCGTGTTCGCACGGAAGTCGGCCGCGTCGTCGAAGGCTCCGCGGGCGGTGTCCGCTGCTGACGTCCAGAGCGCCGGACTGATCGCCGACACGGCGCGGACGCGGGACGCACCGAGCACCCCGCCGAGCCGGAGGGCGCCGAACCCACCCATCGAGTACCCGGTCAGCGCGAGCCGGTCGGTGTCGAACCCGCGCCGCGCGATCCGGGGCAGGAACTCGTCGACGACCATCGCTGCGGGGTCGTCCCCGTCGGAACGGTGGTGCCAGTAGCGGTTGCCGCCGTCGATCGAGGCGATCGCGAACGGAGCGCCGCCACCCGTGATGTGCGCCGCGAGGAACCGGTCCCATCCGAGCGCCCGCCCGAAGAACGCCGCGTGGTCGTCGCCGTAGCCGTGCAACGCGACGGCCACCGGCAGCGGGGTGTCCGACTCCGGAGCGGCGATGGTCCACCCGACGGTCCGTCCCTTCCGCGCGGTCGACACGAAGGTGCCGGAGACCGAGGGGACCGGGTCGACGTCGGGGATCGTGCCGTCGGCACCGTTGAGCCCGAGCACGCGGTACATCGTCGACCGACCCGGCAGCAGGTCGAGGTTCACCGCCTCGGCGGCTGCACCCGCGGCGACGATGCCGACTCCCCCGATCAGCAGCGACCGACGGGTGATCGTCGACGCACGCGAACGGGTCATCCGAGGGGCACCGTTCCGTCAGGGGTCACGCGCTGCATCACGAGGGTCGGGGAGAGTCGCTGCACACCGGGCAAGATACCCAGCGCAGCGTCGGAGAACCCCGGGGCGCTGACGAGCGGTCAGGCTGCTGCGACGAGCGCCACGGCGACCGCACGCGCCGTCGCCGTGCCGACCGACGGATCGCGCAGGCGCATCGCGAGGTACCCGGAGACGACGAGCAGCAGCTGGTCGGCCAGGGCCCCGGCGCGCTCGCCGACGACGGGCGCGGCACGTTCGGTCAGCCGGGTCCGGAGCGCCCCGGTCTCGCGGTCGAGCACCTCGTGCACCTCGGCGGGGGCGTCCGCGTACTCGGCAGCGGTCCCGAGGAACGCGCACCAGCGTGAACCAGCGGCGGTCGACCGGTAGTCGTCGAGCGCGTCGAACACCGCGAGCAGGCGGCCACGGTCGTCCGGAGCAGCCTCGACCGCGCGGTCCCACGTGGCGAGCCAGTCGTCGTGCCGCCGATCCAGTGCCGCGGCGACCAGGGCTTCCTTGCTCGCGTACCCGCGGTAGAGCGTGGCGCTCGAGATCCCGGCGCGGTCGAGCACGGCGTCGATCGGGGTGGCGGCGATTCCCCGCGTGAAGAAGAGCTCCTCGGCCGCGTCGAGCAGCCGCTGCTCGGTTCCTGGACGCATCGCCATGCAAGCACCCTAGGCTCTCAAAAGTGAAACGATCGTTTTCGTTACGACAGTGGGTGTTCCTCGGCAGCGGGCTGGCCCTGATCGCCGCGACGTACGGGCTGGTCCGCCTGGCGTTCGGGCTCTTCCTGCCCGACGTCCAACGCGACCTCGGCCTGCGCCCGGACGCCGCCGGGTGGGTCTCCGCGGGGGCCTCTGCGATGTACTGCGTCGGCGCGGTGGTCGGGTTCCTGGTCGCCGCACGCGTCCCCCGGGGGCTCGTCGCCGCAGCCGCCGGAGTCGCCGGGGTCGGTGCGCTCGCGATGGCGGCGGCGCCGGGGACGTGGTCCTTCGGGATCGCCGCGGTGGTCGCCTCGACCGGGGCCGGGCTCGCCTCACCGGCCCTCGTGCAGCTCGTGTCGCGCGCGGTACCGGGGCCCGTGCAGGGAACTGCGCAGGCGGTCGTCAACTCGGGGACCGGTCCGGGGCTGGTCGCCGCGGGGGCGCTCGCACTCGTGCTCCTGCCCGACTGGCGGACGGCCTGGGCGTGGTCCGGGGTCTTCGCACTCGTCGTCGGCGTCGTGCTGCTGGTGGTGTCCCGTCGGAGCGGGTCCGGCGGTGGCCGACCAGCCGCACCGGGGACGGCGTGGTTCGCGGCGCACCGACGGGTCATCGCGCTCGCGCTGCTCTTCGGTGCCGGATCGGCGGTCGTGTGGACCTACGGCCGCTCCGCGCTGGTCGACGCGGGCGCGCCCGTCGTGGTGTCGGTGTCGGCGTGGATCGCGCTCGGGGTCGGCGGTGCTGCGGTCGCCGTGACAGCTCGGTGGACGAGCGGACTCCGCGCGCGGACGCTCTGGGCGGTGACCGCGGGCGCCGTGGCGGTGGCCGTCGTCACACTCGGTGTCGCGCCGCAGTCCACGGCGGTGGCGATGCTGGCGTGTGCGGTGTTCGGCTGGGGCTACACGGCGGCGACCGGCGCGTTGATCGCCTGGACGACCGAACTCGACGCTGCGCGGTCGTCGGCCGGGACGTCGGCGCTCTTCGTCGCGCTCGTGCTCGGTCAGGCCGTGGGAGCGGCGGCGTCGGGCGCACTCGTCGGCACGGCGGGCTACGCGGCGACGTTCATGGTCGGGGCGCTCGTCACGGCGGCGAGCGCCGTGCTCGCCGTGGTCGGGAAGCGGAGCGGGCCGGGGAGCGGTGCCCGCGTCACAGCAGCGGACGCAGCTCGATCTTCCGGTTGCACGCCTGCGACGCCTCGTGCGCCACACGGAGCGCCGTCTCGGCGTCCGGCAGCTCCATGACCCAGAAGCCCGCGACGAACTCGGCACTGTCGGCCACCTGTCCGGGCGTGGTGTCCGAACCGCCGCCACGGGCGTCGACGACGGTGCCGTCGCCGGGGGCGGACACCCCGGCGGCGAACACGACGGCGGTGCCCAGGCGTTCGTTCAGGGCATCGACCGCAGTGGCCTCGGCCTGGGTGGCGGACTCCGTGCGACCGGCGGCGTCGGCCTGCCCGTCGTCGATGACGTTGACGAGGAACTGCATGGTGACTCCCCTGCTCGTTGGCGGGAGGATACTCCCCGACCACCCGGTTCCGTGACGCTCCGTGACGAGCGACGGGACCGCGAGCCCCGGGACGTGCCTACGCTCCCTCCGACGGCGACCCGGCCGCCCACGACCACGGAGTACCCGATGCCCCACGACACCATCGCTCGTCGAGTCGACGAGTTCAACGACGGCTTCACCGCGCAGATCGGCCCCGAGCTCAGCGCCGTGTTCGATCGGGAACAGGCCGACCTGCGTGCCGACGGCGTCCCCGACGGTGTCCTCGCCGTCGGGGACGACGCCCCGGACGCTCCACTGCTGGACGCGACGGGCGCCGCCACGTCACTGGGCGCCGCGCGTGGTGACACGCCGACCGTGATCGTGTTCTACCGCGGCGCCTGGTGCCCGTACTGCAACCTCACGCTCCGCACCTACCAGCAGGAGTTGCTCCCCGCGCTGCAGGGACGCGGGGCACGACTCGTCGCCGTCTCGCCGCAGACCCCCGAGGGCACCGAGCAGTCGATCGCGAACGGCGAGCTGGCATTCCCGGTCCTGTCCGACCCGGAGAACGTGCTCGCCGGTCGGTTCGGCGTCGTCACGGCGCCGAGCACTGAGGCACGAGCAGCCCACACGGAGCTCGGGTTCGACGTCGCCGACAGCAACGCCGACGGAACCGCCGCGATCCCGTTCCCGTCGGTCTTCGTCATCGACGAGCACGGTGTCGTCCGGTTCGTGGACGTGCACGTCGACTACACGACGCGCACCGAGGTCACGACGGTCCTCGCGGCCCTCGACGGCCTGGACGGGGGCGGCACCCGCTAGCGTTTGCTGCATGGGGACGACAGCGGAGTGGTCACGGCTGCCCGTGGGGCGCCGCGAGCACCGCCAGGACGCCGTGCTCGCCCTGGTGCTCGCCGCCGGCCTGACGATCACCACCGTCCTGTACGGGGCGTCCGGCATCTACGGCGACGACCAGGCGGCCTGGTGGGTCTCGGCCCTGATGATCGTCGCGAACGCGGTCCCGATCGCGTTCCGTCGCCGGTTCCCGATGTCCGCTGCCGTGTTGTCCGCGCTGGCGTTCGCGGCCACGCAGCTCCTGCACGTGCCCGAGGTGTTCCTGGTCAACTTCACCCTGTTCATCTCGCTGTACTCCGTCGGTGCATGGTGCGCCGACCGGGTGCGGGCCGAGGTGGTCCGGTGGGTCGTCATCGGCGGGATGTTCGCGTGGCTGTTCCTCGCGATCTCGTTCGGCTGGGCGGTACCGAACGCACTGCCCAACGACGACGGCGCCCTCATCCCGCCGTACATCGCGTACTCGCTGCTGAACATCGTGATCAACGTCATCTACTTCGGCGCCGCCTGGTACGCGGGCAACCGGGCCTGGGCCTCGGCCGTCGCCCGACACCAGCTCGACGAGCGCACCGCGGAGCTGGCAGCCGAACGGGAGCGCAGTGCTGCCCAGGCCGTGACGATCGAGCGGGTCCGGATCGCCCGCGAACTGCACGACGTCGTCGCGCACCACGTGTCCCTGATGGGCGTGCAGGCCGGCGCTGCCCGACGGGTCATCGACCGTGATCCCGCGCAGGCGACGGCATCGCTCGGCGTGGTGGAGGAGAGCGCGCGCACGGCTGTCGAGGAACTCCGGCGGATGCTCGGCACCCTGCGGTCGGCGGACGAACCGGGCACCGGTGACCGCGGTGTCGGGGACGCTCCGAGCACCGAGGGCATCGCACGCATCGTCGAGCTCGCCGAGTCCGCTCGGGTCGCCGGTCACCCGACCGAGTACGTGGTCGTGGGCAACGAGCGTCCCGTGCCGCCGACGGTCGCCGCCGTCGCGTACCGGATCGTGCAGGAGGCCGTGACGAACGTCCTGAAGCACGCTGGGCCCACCGCCCGCGCCGACGTCCGGCTCAGGTACCTCGACGACGGGCTCGAGGTCGAGGTCACCGACGACGGGCACGGCGACCGTGCTGCGCGGAACCCGTCGGGCAGCGGCCTCGGGCACATCGGCATGCGGGAGCGGGTCGCAGCCGTGGACGGACGGATCGAGATCGGGCCACGCGCCCGGGGAGGCTACCTGGTGCGGGCATGGCTGCCGACGACGTGAACGAGACGAACGACCCGAACGGCGCGACCGACCTGACGATCGTGCTCGCAGACGATCAGGAGCTGGTGCGGGCCGGGTTCCGCGTGATCCTGGAGTCCGAGCCGGGGTTCCGGGTGATCGGCGAGGCCCCCGACGGCGCCCGTGCGGTCGAGGCCGTCCGGGCCCTGCGCCCCGACGTGGTCTGCCTCGACGTGCAGATGCCCGGCGTCGACGGACTCGAGGCCGCTCGGCGGATCGCAGCGTTGCCGGACCCGCCGTCGGTGCTCATCCTGACGACGTTCGACAGCGACGACGCACTGTTCCAGGCACTCGAGGCGGGTGCCAGCGGCTTCCTGCTGAAGAACGCCTCCCCCGAACGGCTGATCGACGCCGTCCGGACCGTCGCCGCCGGGGACGCCCTGCTCGCGCCCGACGTCACGCGCCGGGTGATCAGCCGTGCGACCGCTGCACCGGTGGCGAGCGCGCGGACCGCGGACGGCGCGCTGGCAGCCGCCGGACTCACCGAGCGCGAGACCGAAGTGCTCCGGCTGCTCGCCCGGGGCCTCAGCAACGCCGAGATCGCCGCCGAGCTGTACGTCGGTGACGCCACCGTGAAGACCCACGTGTCGAACGTGCTGCAGAAGCTCGCGCTGCGCGACCGCATCCAGGCGGTCGTCTGGGCGTTCGAGCACGGCGTCGCCGGCTGACCGAGCCCGACTCGCCGACCGGCCGCCGCCGCGAAGTCCGACGTTCCACGAGACGTTCGACGCGTGGAACGTCGGAAGATGCACACGCATTGCGTGCGGGTGCATGTTCCGACAGAACGTGAGTCGTTCGACGCGTGGAACGTCGGAAGATGCACATGCATCCGGCACGGCACGGCACCGCGCCGCACCGCACCGCACCGCACCGAGCCACACCACGGCACCGCGGGACGACGCAGCCCACCCACCCCCTCCCCCGCGCGGTGGAGCCGACCACCCACCCAAGTCCCGCCGGATGGCGGAGGCGCCCCGTGCCTCCCGGCCAATAGCGTCGACGCAGGCGGCGCAGGCCGTCGCGAGAGGGGTACGACATGCTCACCATCGAAGGGGTGACCAAGCACTTCGGCGACCGCCGGGTGCTCGACGACGTGGGGTTCACGGTCGGCAACGGCCGCCTCACCGGGTTCGTCGGCGGCAACGGCGCCGGCAAGACGACCACCATGCGCATCATGCTCGGCGTGCTGCAGGCCGACGCGGGATCCGTCTCGATCGACGGCACCGCGGTCCGGCCCGCCGACCGCCGCCGCTTCGGCTACATGCCCGAGGAACGCGGGCTGTACCCGAAGATGCCGGTGGCCGAGCAGATCACCTACATGGCCCGGTTGCACGGCGTCGACAAGCGCGCGGCGACCACGCGGACCACCGAGTTGCTCGAACGACTCGAGCTGACCGGCCACGCCGACGACCCCGTCGAGAAGCTGTCGCTCGGCAACCAGCAGCGGGTGCAGATCGCCGCGGCCCTGGCTCACGACCCCGAGGTGCTGGTGCTCGACGAGCCGTTCTCGGGCCTCGACCCGATGGCGGTCGACACGGTGCTCGGCGTCCTGCGCGAGACCGCGGCGCGCGGGGTCCCGGTGCTGTTCTCGAGCCACCAGCTCGACGTCGTCGAACGGCTCTGCGACGACGTCGTCGTGATCGCGGGCGGCACCATCCGTGCCGCCGGCCCGCAGGACGAACTCCGCAAGCAGGCCGGGCCCGCCGCCTGGGAGCTGCTGGTCGACGGCGACGTCGCCTGGCTCCGCGACGAGCCCGGTGTGACGGTCCGCGAGTTCGACGGCGGCTACGCCGTCTTCGAGGCCGACCCGTCCACCGCCCAACACGTCCTGCAGCGGGCCGTCCAGCAGGGCACCGTCGGGTCGTTCGCCCCGCGGGTCCCGCGGCTCAGCGAGGTCTTCCGGGAGGTCATCCGATGAACGACTCCTTCGTGCAGGCCGTGCGGCTCGTCTCCGCACGCGAGATCCAGGCACGCATCCGCAGCAAGGCCTTCGTGGTCTCCGCCCTCATCCTGATCGGCATGGTCGTCGCGTCCATCGTGGTCGGCGGCATCGTCGGCAAGGCCACCGCCGACGACACCACGCCGGTCGCCGTGGTCGACAGCGTCTCGCTGCCCACCACCGCGGGCCTCGACGTCACGGACTCCACCTCGGTGGCGGACGCCGAACGGCTCGTGCAGAACGGCGACGTCGACGCGGCGATCGTGCCGTCCGACGACCCGCTCGGCTACAAGGTCGTCGGCCTCGACGAAGCCCCGACCGACGTCGTCTCCGCGCTGAGCGTTACACCGCGGATCGAACTGCTCGACCCGGACGCGCTGCCCGGCGGACTCGTCTACCTCATCGCCATCGCGTTCGGCGTCGTGTACTTCGCCTCGGCCGTGACCTTCGGCCAGTCGATCGCGCAGAGCGTGGTCGAGGAGAAGTCGACCAGGGTCGTGGAGATCCTGATGTCCGCGATCTCGGCCAGGGCGCTGCTCGCCGGCAAGGTCCTCGGCAACAGCGTGATGGCCTTCGCGCAGATCGTCGCCGTGGCGATCGCCGCGGTCGTCACCCTGGCGGTGACCGGGCAGGACAACATGTTCTCGATGCTCGGCCCGAGCATCCTGTGGTTCGTCGGGTTCTTCGCCGTCGGCTTCGTGCTCATCGCGTCGCTGTTCGCCGCGGCGGCCGTGCTCGTGTCGCGTCAGGAGGACGTCGGCAGCGTCACCACGCCGGTGATGATGCTCGTGATGATCCCGTACATCCTGATCATCGTCGCGTACAACAACCCGACCGTGCTCGGCATCATGTCGTACGTGCCGTTCAGTGCACCGATCGGCATGCCGATGCGGATCTTCCTCGGCACGGCCGAGTGGTGGGAGCCGATCCTGTCGCTCCTGATCGTGGTCGCCGCGGTGGTCGTCGTCGTGCTGGTGGGCGCCCGCGTCTACGAGAACGCGCTGCTGCGGACGGGCAGTCGCGTGAAGCTGACGGAGGCGCTGCGCGGCTGACGCCGCCGGCCCGGCAGATCGGACGGGAGGCCCGGATCACGTGAGCAGATCGGCTCACGTGATCCGGGCCTCCCGTCGTCAGTCCGCGCGCACCGAGAAAACGTCGCCCGGCTGGCACCCGAGCTCCTGGCAGAGCCGGGTGAGCGTGGAGAACCGGATCGCGCGTGCCCGGTTGTTCTTCAGCACCGACAGGTTCACCACGGTCACCCCGACCCGGTCGGCGAGCTCGGTCAGCGTCATGCCACGAGCGGCGAGCAGCTCGTCGAGGTGGCAGACGACCGCGTGGCCGTCCTCCTGTTCCGGGGGCATCAGACCAGCCCGGACTGGTCGCGCACCATCCGCTGCGAGGCGGTCAGGGCGAACCGGAAGCAGATGACGACGAGCAGGCCGAGGTACACCGGCACGAACTGGTGGTCGACGTCGGGCGTCGGCAGGCGCCCGTCCCAGCCGAGCCCCGACACCACCCAGTTCCACCCCATCCGGCGGACGAACTGGGGCACGAACCCGGCCACCAGCACCGCAGCCGCGAGCCAGTCGAGGATGCGGGTCGTCGACCGATCGAACAGCCCGCCGCGTGAGATCTTCCACGCCACCGCCGCCACCAGGGCGATGAGCGCACTGACGAACAGGACCTCGAGCGCGTCACCGACCCGGATGTACCCGATCGCCCCGGCCGGCACGTCCGCGATCGGGGCCCGGAGCACGAGGTGTTCGGCGGTGACGGTCGCACCACCGGGCGGCTGCGGGACCTCGCTCGTCGCGGTCATCCGGACGGGCACCGACACCGTCCCGGAGCTGAGCGAGCGGACGAGCAGGTCGACGTACCGCCAGACGACGAGCGCGATGCCGATCACGCAGCAAGCGACGTAGGCGAGGTAGGAGTTCCGCCCGCGGGGCGGTTCGTACACGGGTGCGGTCATGGCGTCTTCCCCTGTCGATCATCGATACCATCGAATTTCGATACAACGATAAACGATGGGTCAGACCGGTGCAAGACCCGTCCCGCTCCGACCTACAGCAGGCCGAAGACCGCCTGCGCGCCGAGGCTCGTGCCCGCCACGAGCACCCAGAGCGCGATGCCGAGCAGCATCGGACGGAAGCCGGCACGTCGCAGCGCCGCGAAGTCCGTCGAGCACCCGATCGCCGCCAGGGCCACCGTGATGAGGAACGAGGCCGCGGTCGAGAACTCCGGGGCAGCGTCAGCCGGCAGCACCCCGACGGTCCGGAGCAGCACCACCACGAGGAACCCGATCAGGAACCACGGGACCAACCGGAACACGCGGAACCCGCTGCGCGACCCCGTGTCGGGCGCGAGCTGCTCGCGGGAGGCGCGTCGGGCCTCCAGTCCGGCCAGCCCGATGACGATCGGGATGATCATCAGGGTCCGCACCAGCTTCACGACGACCGCCGTGTCGGTCGCCTGGCGACCGTAGACCGTCGCGGTGGCGACGACGGACGACGTGTCGTTCACCGCAGTGCCCGCGAACACGCCGAAGGCGTGCTGGCTGAGGCCGAGGGCGTGGCCGAGCAGGGGGAAGGCGAACACCGCGGCGATGTTGCAGAGGAAGATCGTCGACATCGCGTAGGCGACGTCCGCGCTGACCGCACCGATGACGGGCGTGACGGCCGCGATCGCGGACGCACCGCAGATCCCGGTCCCCACGCCGATCAGGGTGCGGAGGGCGCTCGACACCCGCAGCAGACGGCCGATCCCCCAGGCGGCACCGAGGCACACCACGAGGGTCGTCAGCATGACCGGCAGGGTCTCGCCGCCGATGCGCAGGACCTCGCCGATCGACAGCTGCGCGCCGAGCAAGACCACCGCGAACTGCAGCACGCGGCTCGACGAGAACTTCACGCCGGGAGCGAGCACGGCGAGGCTGCCTCCGGTGCGGCGACGGACGAGCCAACCGAGCACCGCGCCGATCAGGACGGCGGGGACGGGTCCGCCCACGACCGGGACGACCGATCCGATCAGGGTCGCGACGAGGCCGATCGCGACGGCGACGGCGACACCGGGTGCGGTGGTGCGGGCGAACTGCATGGGAACAGCATCTCGTGCTCGCGGCCGTCGTGCGGTCCAGCCGGGCAGGATGGTGCGGTGGAGTACTCGGGCGAGCGGTGGGTGCAGCGGCTGCGCGACGGCGAGATGCCGAAGCGGTGGCCGTTCCTGGTCGGCCTCACGATCGTCACGGTGGCCGGCGGGATCGGGGTGTACTTCTCGGCGACCCACCTCGACGGCATCCTGCACTCGGACGCCCGACGCCCCTTCGCCGTGCCGTTGTTCTCGGTGCTGCTGCTCGGGTTCGGGCCCGTGGCCGCGGTGCTGTCCTGGTTGCGCGGGCGGCGCGACCGCGTGGTGCTGGACCGGATCCGCCGGAAGGGGACGACCACGCGCTTCTACCTGCCAGTCCTCCGCACGGGCCCGTACGCCGCCGACGACTTCCCGGACCCGAGGCCGGAGCTGTGGACGGTCGACGCGGCGGGTCTCCACGCGTGGTCACCCGAGCGCGACGAGCCCGTGTTCGACCTGGTGTGGGACGACGTCAGGACGATCGAGCTGGCCTCGACGGACGTCCGCGGACAACGCACCGACACCGGGATCTGGATCGTCACCGAGGCGGCGGGCCGGTTCGTGCTGCTGCCGCGCGCAGTCATCGGGCGGCCGTTCGGCGCGAGCGTGACGAAGATCCACATCCTGATGCAGGTGCTCCGGTCGCTGCGGCGGGAGTTCGATCCGCACCACGACACCGGGCGCTCCGGTCAAGCCCCGGCCGATCGATGACGACACCCGACGAGCAGTGGGTGCAGCGGCTGCGTGACGGCGAGATGCCGAAGCGGTGGCCGGTCCTGCTCGTGGCCGCGGTGACGACGGCCGCGGGGCTCGGCGTGCTCGTCGCCGAGTTCGCGTCGCCGGACTTCCTGCGCGGTCTCGACAGCGCCCGCACACAGGCCAACTTCGTCCTGTGGCCGCTGCTCGTCGCCGGGTTCGGCCTGCTGCTGGCGGTGGTGACCTGGAGCGCCGGTCGGACCGATCGCCGCACCATGGCACGGATCCGGGAACGCCGCGCGCCCCGGTTCCACCTGCCGGTCTCCGCGTCGGGGTTGCGGGCAACCGACGACCTGCCGGGCCCCCGACCTGAGATCTGGACCGTCGACGCGTCCGGTCTGCACGCGTGGGCGCCGTCGCGGGCGGAGCCGGTGTTCGACCTGCCTTGGACCCACATCCGGAAGTTCTCCGTCGCCACGAAGGACGCACGCGGACAACGGGTCGACTTCGGCGTCTGGATCAGCACGACGGTCGGCGAGGACGTCGTGGTGGAGCCACGACCAGCGCTCGGACGCGGGTTCGAGGGCGGCCCGGACAAGCTCGCGACGATCGTTCGGGTCCTCCGCGCACTGCAGCGCGAGCTCGGCGGTCGGGGTGCTGCCGCCGATCAGCCCTGAGCGGGCGGGACCTCGCCGGTCATGTCGACGCGCTCGGTGCCGTCGTTCCAGATGTACGTCGCGGTGGTGCGACCGGAGGCGTCAGCGTTCGCCTCGTTCGCCTTCGCGTACGTGTAGGTGACCTTGATCGAGGCGTCGGCCAATCGTTCGACAACCGGCTCGAACGCGTACTGCTCGGAGGTCGCGGTGCCGAGGTACCGGCCCTGGTGGAAGAGCAGGATCGCGTACGGCGACCCGGCGGTGCCGAACTCGGGCGCGACGACGGACCAGGACAGGGAGGCGCAGGCGTCGTAGCCGGTGTAGTCGGCGTTCGCGGCGTCCCACTTGGTGTCCTCGAGGCCGGCGGGTGACGGCAGCGCAGCGATCCCCGCTGCTGCTGCCTCGGAGCCGGTCGCGGGACCACAGGTCGGGGTGGGCGTCGGTGTCTGGCTCGGCGTGCTCGTCGACGTCGGGGTGGCTGCCGTGTCCGTCGGCGCCGCGGTCACGGTCTCGGTGACGGTCGGGGTCGCGTCGCCACCGTCCCCGCCACCGGAGCAGCCGGTCAGCAGGGCGACCACGGCCGCGCCGGTCATGAACAGAGCAGTCTTCGAGGTGCGCACCACTCCACGGTGCACCGACCGAGGTGTCGGCGCTCGCATCGTTACCGGCCCGTAGTCTGCTGGCATGCGGGGAGAGGGCATCGGGGCGTCGGTGGGGACGGTCGACGTCATGGGCGACGTGCTCCCCGGCCCGCACGGACCGGTCCCGATCCGGCGCTACCGACCGCAGGACCCGGCAGCCGCTCCGACCCTGGTCTGGCTGCACGGGGGCGGGTTCTTCCGGGGCGACCTGGACCTGCCCGAGTCGGACGCCGTGGCCCGGGCACTCAGCGCCCGCGGCATCCCGGTGGTCACCGTTGACTACCGCCTCGGCCCGCTGCCCGGCATGCCCTGGATCGGGCGGACGGGTCCACGAGCACGCCGACGTGCACCGCATGCGCGCGACGAGGTCGTGGCGGTGCTCCGCTCCCTCGCAGAGGGGGGTCCGGCCGGGCTGGTGCTCGGTGGCGCGAGCGCTGGAGCGTGCCTCGCCGCCACCGCGATCCCTCACGGACCCGCGCTGGCCGGCACCGTGCTCGTGTACGGGTTCTTCCACGCGCGGATCCCCCGCGACCCAGCGGTGCAGCGTCTCGTGCGCGGGCACCGGCGGATCACGCACGCTCCGCTGTTGCTCGACGCCGCGAACCGCACCTACGCCGGGCCGCTCGGCGCCGGAGCGTTCCCGGCACCGGAGGACCTCAGCACGTTCCCGCGCGCCCTGATGCTCGACGCCGAGCGGGACACGATGCGCGCATCCGGCGACCGGTTCGCACGGCAACTCGGTGCCGCGGGGGTCGATCTCGAACGTCACGTCCTGCCCGACAGCCGGCACGCCTTCCTCAACCGACCGGACAGCATCGACTTCGCGGCTGCCGTCGACCTGATCGCTTCGTGGATGGTCCGTCGGCCCGTCTGAACGTTCGAGCGTGTGCGACCGTCGGACATTCCGGTGACGCCACGGCGAACCGGACGTATTCTGCTGTCGGAAGCAACGGCGGTTCCGAACACCCTTCGCCACGTTCACCGTCGTGGCGTCCCGCCTCTGTGACGAAGAGTCCTACTGTGACCGAACACCTCATCGAGTACGTCGCCCGTGACCGCACGGGCATCACCGCCGTCGTGACGACCACCAGCGTCATCGACGTCGACACCGTGATCCAGCACATCCGCTCCGGCCACACCGGCTACTACGTGGCTGCCGACTCCTGGAAGCGCACACCGGTCCGGAGCATGTCGTTCATCGGCGGCACCTACCTGTTCGCGAACTGGGACGGCTCGAAGCGGAACATGCTGCACGACCTGGCGTTCCGGTCGCCGACGCGCGCGGTCCCGACCGCGCCGCCGTCAGAGTCCCGCTTCGCGCGGTTCCTCGACGCCGTGTTCGGTCGCCGGCTCCCACAGCGCTGAGCTGCCAGTACCGCCGCTGCCCCTGCCCGTTCGCAGGCCCGTGAGAGCATGACGGGCATGCAGAAGGGGGAGCAGATGCTCGCGAAGGACGTGTCCGACAAGCGGTTCCGACCGACGAAGTGGCGGGAGGGCTACGACCAGGGCGAGGTCGATGCGTTCCTCGACCGGATCCAGACCACCCTCGCCGGGTACGAGCAGGGGCGGTCGGTGGATCCGCTCACACCGGAGCAGGTGTCCGCCGCCCGGTTCCAGCCCACGAAGTTCCGCGAGGGCTACGACCAGGACCAGGTCGACGATTTCTTCGACGAGGTCGTCGTCGCCCTCCGCCAGCACGCGGTGCGCTGAGACCGACACCGACGCAGAACGACATCCCCGTCGTCGTCCGACAACGGGGATGTCGTTCCGGGTCGATCCCGGCAGTCGATCCACCCTCAGACCTGCGCGCCCTCCAGCGTCGCCGCGAGCGGGTCGAAGTCCTCGGGCAGCGACGCGATCGGCGCGACGGTCGACTCGACCTCGATGAACGAGCGGGCGGCGATGGACTCCTCGACCGCGACCATGGTGTCGAGCACGTGGTACCCGACCTCACCGGTCGCGATGTGCGAGCCACCACCACGGATGGCCCGCGCCATGTCGAGCACGCCGAGCCCACGGCCGACGGTGGGCTCCTCGTCGAGCAGCACGTCCCACTCCTGCGAGAAGGGGAACGTCGCGTCCGCGGTCAGCGGTCGCGCGATCCGGATCGGGTGCCCACCACCGAACGTGTTCGGGTCGGGCAGGACGATCGTGCCCTCGGTCCCGTTGACCTCGAACACGCCGTGCCGGAACAGCGGGGTGTCGAACGACAGCAGCGACTGTGCGTTGCCACCCTGCTCGAACGAGGTCAGGACGGAGACGTGGGTCGGCACCTCGACGGGGAACGAGTCGCCCGCGTTCGGCCCGACGACCAACTGCCGCGTCGACCGCGACTGAGACCCAGTCGCGACGACCGAGTCGATCGGTCCGAGCAGGTGCACGAGCGCCGTGAAGTAGTACGGGCCGATGTCGAACAGCGGGCCCGCGCCCTTGGCGTAGAGGAACGACGCGTTCGGGTGGAACACGTCCGGCCCCTGCCACTGCATGCTCGTGACCGCGGTGAGCGGGGTGCCGATCGCGCCCGCCTCGATCGCACGCTTGGCGGTCTGCCACCCCGGACCGAGCACGGTGTCCGGCGCGATGCCGAGCTTCAGACCGAGGGAGTCGGCGAGTTCGACGAGCGACGCGGCCGAGGCACGGTCCACACCGATCGGCTTCTCGCTCCACACGTGCTTGCCGGCACGCAGTGCGTCCATCGAGACGGCGACGTGCGTGGCGGGGAGCGTCAGGTTGATGACGATCTCGACGTCGGGATCGGCGAGCACGGATGCGCCGTCGCCCGAGGCCGCGACACCCCACTTCGAAGCCGACGCCGCGGCGCGCTCCGTGTCGATGTCGCCGATCCGGACGACCTCGACGTCGGGGAACGTCGTGAGGTTCGCCAGGTACTGCTCGCTGATCATGCCGGCGCCGATGAAGCCGATGCCGACGCGTCCGGTGCGGGTCATGCGGACACCTCCGATGCGGACGACGAACCGGCCGGCGCGAGCTGCGCCGCGAGCCACTCGTACGACTGCTGCACACCGTCGAAGACGTCCCCGTCGAACCCGTCGAACTCGATCACGGCGTACTCGAGCGCCGTCGCCGCACGCAGCGCCTCGGCGAGCCGGACGTCGCCCTGGCCGGCCGGGGTCTGGTCGGTGGGGATCGTCGCGGTGGAGATGTCGTCGCGCATCGGACCGTCCTTGACGTGCACGGCGACGATGCGGTCACCGAGCTCCTCGATGAACGCGACGACGTCGATGCCCGCAGCCGATGCCCAGTACAGGTCGAGCTCGAGCACCACGGCCGGGTCGAGCAGCGACGCGAGCACCTGCAGCGCAGGCTGGCCGTCGATCCGCGGCCGGAGCTCGTGGTCGTGGTTGTGGTAGCCGACGCGCAGACCGTGCTCGGCGGCCTCGACGGCAGCGGCGTTCAGCCGTGCGGCGACGCGCTCGACGCCCTCGCGGGTCGTCCACGCCTCGGGCCCGACAAACGGGTCGATGACGATCTCGAGGCCGAGTTCCTTCGCCGCGGCGAAGGTGTCGGCGTGCGACGGAGCGGTCATCACGGTGCCGTCCGGCAGCGGGATGGTCTCCTCGACCAGGAACGCGTGGCCGGTCTTCGCGGTGATGCCGTGGGCGTCGAACGCGGACTTGAGCTGCGCTGCTCGGTCCACGAACGCGAACGCTTCGACGGTGTCGAAGCCGATCTCGGCCAGGCGGCGGACGCCGCCGTCGAGGTCGGGCTCCAGCGCGGCGTTCACCGTGTAGAGCTGCAGGGAGATGGCGGGAGCCATGTCGGGTCCTTTCCGGGGGTGGTACAGGTGACTGCCTGGAGGCGCGACTCGCGTTGCAGACGCACGCCGCGCCTCCAGGCCGCTGGTTTGGTGCGGTGCCTACCGGACCGACTTGATCGGCAGGATCACGAGGGCGCCGAGGATGACGGCGACGCCGGCACCCCAGAGCATGAGCGTGTAGTTCTGACCACCGCCGATGCCGAGCAGGAACAGGCCGACGGCCGGAGCGAGCGACTGCGGCAGCGCGTTCGCGATGTTGATGACGCCGAGGTCCTTGCCGGGGCGTTCCGGGTCGGGCAGCACGTCGACGATCAGGGCGGTGTCGATGGCAGCGTAGATGCCGAAGGCGAAGCCGAGGACGATCTCGGCGAAGTAGAAGCCGCCGACGGTGTCGACGTGGGCCAGGATCACGAGGCCGACCGCGGTCAGCGCAGTGGAGCCCCAGACAAACACCTTGCGGCGCTGGACGCGGTCCGACACCCAACCGGAGACGGCGGCGCTGACGAGCAGGGCGACCGTGTACAGCAGGACACCGAACGCGACGACCCCGACTGCCTCGGCCTGCGGCAGACCGATGCGGTCCTGCATGTAGAGCAGGCGGTACGTCGTGAACATGAACGTGCCGAAGGTGATGAGGAAGCGACCCCACCAGGCGAGTCCGAAGTCGCGGTGCTTGAACGGGTTCGTCCAGAACGAGCTGATCAGGTTGATCCAGCTGAACGGCTTGACCGGCGTCGTCGGCAGGTCGTCGCGGGCCACGAAGCAGTAGACGAGGATCGCGATGATCGCCAGGACACCGGGGGCGATGAAGAGGACCGGCAGGTTCCCGACCAGGTACACGGCCAGGTACAGGCCGGCGAGGATCGCGATGTTCTGCGCCAGGGCGATGACGCTCGAGGCCTTGCCGCGCTGGAACTCCGGCACGTTGTCGGCGAAGCTCGCGGTCAGCGTGGCGAGGACGGCGTTCGCCGTGACCTGCGCGAGGACCCAGGCCAGCGTGAGCTGCAGGACGTTCGGCGAGAACGCGAGCCAGGCGAGCGAACCGACGAAGACGATGACGCCGCCGAGCATCCACGGGCGTCGGCGTCCCCACCGGCTGCGGGTGCGGTCGGAGATCGCGCCGAACAGCGGGTTTGCGAACAGTGCACCGAGGGCACCGAACGGCAGGACGGAGCCGACCACGGTCTCGGGGCTCGTGGGGTTGAGCTCGGTCGCCTTGATCGACATGCTCACGAAGACCGGCGTGAGCAGGGCGACGAACAGGCCGAACTGGGCGAAGCTGAGGCCCCAGAGGTAGCCGCGGCCCACACGCATCGTGCTGACGGACTGCGTGATCCCCTCGACCGAGAACGCTCGGGGCGCCGCGGCGTCCGAGGCGGTGGCACCGGCGGCTGCGGTGACCGCTGGTGATGCGGTCCCGGCGATGCCGCGGGTGGGTTCTTCCTTCGACGTCGGTGTCGACATGACTCCTCCTCGAGTCATAGGGGGCTTCGGGGCCCTCGAATACCTAGTGCTGCTAGGTGATCGGGACTGTAGCACCGGAAACCTCCGACCGGAAGTTTTTGTCCCGATTGTTGCGCCGGTACATTGGCACGCGTGACCTCCAACGATGGAATCGGCACCAGGGGCCCCTACGCCAAGGGCGTGCAGCGTCGGCGGGAGATCCTCGACCAGACGCTCGACGTCGTCGCCTCGCGCGGGATCGACGGCACCTCGCTGCGCGCCATCGGCGATGCGATCGGGGTCTCGCACGCGGCACTGAAGCACTACTTCTCGTCACGCGAAGCGCTGCTGGTCGAGGTCCTGCGGGAACGCGATGCCGCCTCGGACCGGGCACTCGGCGACACGGCCGGGGTCTTCACCCGACTGGCCTTCGTCGCCGACCGGAACGTCAGCGAGCCGGCACTCGTGACGCTCTACACGACCCTGCTCGGGGCTTCGGTGGAGTCCGGCAACGAGACGGCGCGGGAGTTCTTCGCCGCCCGGTTCGACGAGGCGCGGGGGAACCTGGTCGCCCAGCTGCACGACGAGCTCGCGGCGTCGAGGCGGCACTCGGACGCTGACCTCGAGCAGGTGGCGTCGCTCATCATCGCGG
Source organism: Curtobacterium sp. PhB137 (assembly GCF_003814955.1). Classification (NCBI taxonomy): domain Bacteria; kingdom Bacillati; phylum Actinomycetota; class Actinomycetes; order Micrococcales; family Microbacteriaceae; genus Curtobacterium; species Curtobacterium sp. PhB137. The sequence continues at coordinate 29,056 of NZ_RKQO01000011.1, forward strand.
CGTTCGACGGGCTGCAGGTGCAGTGGCTGCTGGACCGGAACGTCGACATCGCGGGGACGCTGCGGTTGCTGGAGCGGGTGTTGTAGGGGACTTTCGGGCGGTCGGCGGGTCGACGTGGAACGACACCGGGTCGACGTGGAACGACACCGGGTCGACTCGGAACGACACCGGGTCGACGTGGAACGACGTCCTCGTCGTCGTACGACAACGAGGACGTCGTTCCGAGTCGACGAACGACCCCTACTCCTCGCCGTCCTCTTCCGGGTTGAAGTGCGAGTCGTCCCCGACGTGCCCAGCGGCGAGGCCGTCCGGGTCGTTGGGGATGGTGTTGTCGTCGCCGAGCCCGCCCGGCTTCTCGGTGCCCTCGGAGTCGTTCACGGGGGCCTTGGCGTCGTCGTCGTGCGTGTTGCTGCTGTCGGTCATGGTCTGCTCCAGTGCAGTGGTCGAACCGAGGGCGACGCCCCCGGCAGGTGCTGACCTCGGACGCTACGTGCCGCTGCTCGGAATCCACCCACCAGCCGCGTGCCCCGATCGGTCGACAGCGGAGTCGCCGCTCGGTAGATTGTTCAACAACCCGCGACGACAGGGAGTCCCCGTGACGACGATCGACCTGAACAGCGACCTCGGCGAGGGGTTCGGCGCCTGGACGATGGGCGACGACGCCGCGATGCTCGACGTCGTGTCGAGCGCCAACATCGCCTGCGGATTCCACGCCGGCGACCCGACGATCATGCTCGCCACCGCCCGCGCCGCCGCCGGGCGCGGGGTCGCCATCGGAGCGCACGTCGCCTACCGCGACCTCGCCGGCTTCGGTCGCCGTCCGGTGCACGTCACCCCGGACGAACTCCACGCCGACGTCGTGCACCAGCTCGGCGCGATGGCCGCCACCGCGCGGGTCGCCGGCACCGCGGTCACCTACGTCAAGCCCCACGGCGCCCTGTACAACACCGCGTGCGCCGACCCGGTCCAGGCCGAGGCCGTGGTCCGGGCGATCGCCGACGTCGACAGCTCGCTCGCGGTGCTCGCGCTGCCGGGTTCCGAACTCCTGCTCGCTGCCGAACGCCACGGGCTCCGCGCGGTCGCGGAGTCCTTCGCCGACCGCGCCTACGAACCCGACGGCTCCCTGGTGTCCCGCGGCACGCCGGGTTCGGTGCTCCACGATCCAGACGAGGTCGCCGCCCGCGTCCTCCGCATGGTCACCGATGGGGTCGCGACCGCCGTCGACGGCTCCGAGCTGCGGGTCAGCGCCGACTCCGTCTGCGTGCACGGCGACTCCCCCGGTGCCGTCGCGATGGCCCGCGCGATCCGATCACTGCTGACCGAGCACGGCGTCACGATCGCGCCGTTCGCACCGTGACCGTCCTCGACCTCCGACCAGCTGGGCGCACCGCCTTGCTCGCCACCTTCGACTCCCTGCCGCAGGTCGCCGCGTTCCGTGCCGGGCTGACCGCGGCTCGGCTGCCCGGCCTCACCGAGGTCGTGTCCGGCGCGCGGACCCTGCTGCTCCGCTACGACCCGGCGACGACCGACGCCGTGAGACTCCGCGGCGCACTCGAACGGGTCGTCCCGTCCGCCGACGCCGACGCGGCGAGCGCCGCGGACCCCCTCGTCATCCCGGTGGTCTACGACGGCGAGGACCTCGACCAGGTCGTCGCCCTGACGGGCATGCGCCGCGACCGCGTGATCGCGTGGCACACCGGCCAGCTCTGGACGAGCGCGTTCTGCGGCTTCGCCCCGGGCTTCAGCTACCTCACCGGCACCGAGCCGTCACTCGACCTGCCGCGCCGGAGCACGTCGCGCACCGCCGTGCCGAGCGGTGCCGTCGCACTGGCGGGCGAGTTCAGCGCCGTCTACCCGCGCGTCTCCCCCGGCGGCTGGCAGCTCATCGGCCGCACCGACGTGCCGATGTGGTCGCTCGAGCGGGAACCGCCGGCGCTGGCACCCGCCGGCACCCGGGTCCGGTTCGTCGACGCGGGTGCGGCATGAGCGCGCTGACCGTCCTGCAGGTCGGCTACGGCGCGGCAACGCAGGACCTGGGGCGGCCGGGCTTCAGTGACATGGGCCTCGGCGCGGCGGGCGCCGCCGACCGTGGTTCCGCAGCACTGGCCAACCGGCTGGTCGGCAACCGTCCCGATGCGGCCGTCCTGGAGGCCCTGCTCGGCTCCGTCACGCTGCGGACCGACGCGTACGTGGTCGTCGCCACCGCCGGGGCCGCCTGCCCGGTCGAGATCGAGCGGGCGGACGGCCGGGTCCGCGGTGCAGCCTCGCACGAGGTCCTGATGCTCGCACCGGGTGACACGCTCCGGATCGGTACGGCCACCGCCGGGCTGCGCTCCTACATCGCGGTCCTCGGCGGGTTCGCGGTCGAGCCCGTACTGGGTAGTCGCTCGTGGGACTCACTTGCACGCCTCGGGCCGCCGCCGTCGTCGCCGGGTGACGTCCTGCCGATCGGCGACGCGCGCGCTTCGTGGCCGATCGTCGACGCCGTGCCGCAACCCGACGACCACTGGCCAGACGACCCGGTCGTCCTCGACGTCATCGCCGGCCCCCGCGACGACTGGTTCACGCCGGACTGGCGCGACACACTGACCGCTCAGGACTTCACCGTCGGGTCGGACAGCGACCGCGTGGGGGTCCGCACCACGGCTCCGCAGCCGCTCGTCCGCGCCGTGACGAACGAGCTGCCGAGCGAAGGGGTGGAGACCGGTTCGCTGCAGGTCCCGCCCGAGGGCTTCCCGGTGCTGTTCCTCGCCGACCACCCGGTCACCGGCGGCTACCCCGTCGTGGCGGTCCTCACGCCGGAGTCGGTCGACCGTGCCGCGCAGCTCCGCCCGGGCGACGCCATCCGCTTCCGGTTCGTCCACTGACGACCGGCTCGCTGACCGATCCGGAACAGGTCGGCGCCGCTGCGGGTTGAGTCGGACACTGCTGACGAAAGGTGCACCACATGTCGATCACCGTCCTGCTCGAGGTCCAGTTCCGGAGCGACGTCCCTGCCGACACCGTCGAGGCGGCGATCCGCGAGACGCTCGCGCAGACCCGGGCCTTCGACGGCTGCGAGTCCCTCGAGGTGCTGGTCGACGACGCCGACCCGACGCGCATGGTCGTCGTCGAGTCCTGGACGAGCGGGGCCGCCCACGACGCCTACGAGGCATGGCGGGCGACCCCGGACGGTGCCGCAGCGATCGGACCGATCGTCGCCGCTCCGCCCGTCGCACGGACGTTCGCCCGGACGATCGCGATCAGCTGACCTGCTGTGGGTCAGCCCGTGTACTCGTAGGTGCTGACCCAGTCGATGTCGAGGTGCCCGGCGGCACCCCAGTTGCCGACCTGGAACATGTACCGGTGCGCGGTCTTCGGCACGTTCGACGTGACCGTCTTGATGACCTTGCCGTCGAGCAGGTACTGCACCGACTTGCCGGGGATCCACTCGACCGAGTAGACGTGCCAGCTGCGCCAGGTCACCCCGGTGCTCATGCTCGTCGAGTTCGCTTCCTGCCCGGCGACCATCGAGTGGTGGTGGAGCATCGGCGACCCCTCGAAGTTCGCCTCGGGGTAGTCGATCTCGCCGTCCGACCAGACGTTCGACGACGGCCACAGCATGAACGCTGCACCGTTCCCGTCGCCGCCGGTGGCCTTCGCGCGGACGCTGAACTTGCCGCCCACGTGCGACCACGCGCCGTTCGGGGTCCCGAAGGTCCCCGCGGCTCCGTGCTTGCCGTCGAGCGTGACGTCCATGTAGCCGTTGCGGGCGCTGACCTGCGAGCCCGAGTAGTACGTGCCGCCCGTCCCGTCCGGGTAGGGCTGCCACGAGTTCGCGTAGGTCTTCGCGAACTGGCCGTTGGCCGAGGCCGTCGTGCTGAAGTTCTCGACGAAGGTCTGCTTGAACTTGCCGACGTTGCCGACCGGGGCGGTGACCCCCGCGTAGGCAGCGGTTCCCGCTCCGAGCGGTGCCGCCACGACGACGGCTCCGATGAGTGCGGCGATGAGTGCTGTCCGCCTGATCCTGCGGTGCTGCATGTGTCACTCCCTGGTGTGACTGGTGGCACCCGTTCCCCTCGGGCACCCAGCCGGATCTCGGCTGCGCACCGAGGGTAGGTGCATTCTGCAACCGATGCAGGGGGTTGACAGCAGCACGCCGGACCGGCGACCATGCCCCTCGTTCGAGGGTCAGCGCGCGGCGTGCTCGCGTGCTTCCATGGCGTCCCAGGCGAAGCTCGCGAGCCAGTGCGTGGAGTAGTACTCCTCGCCGACGCTGGCGGCCAGACCCGAGGCCAGCAGCCGGTCCGCCGCCTCGTCGAGCAGGCTCGCGAGCCCGTCGTCGTCGAGCTCACCGGCGCGCAGGGCGTCCGCGATGCGCCGGGCCGATCCCGCTCGCGACAGGTCGAGCCCGAACAGGTGCACCTGCTGCGGGTCGTTCTCGTCGCGGACCACGGTCGACTGCAGGATCGCGTCGCCCGACCGCACCTGGGCGAAGAAGCCGTCCGACCACGTCGCGAACTCGGCCGGGGTCAGCACGGCGCGCATCAGGTCGGCCTCGGCCAGTCCGGCGGACAGGAAGTCGTGTCCGCTGCGCTCCCAGGCGAACGGCCACCCGGCGTCCTCGCCGAACCACTCGCGCGCCGCCCGCTCCACCGTCGCGGCGAGCTCGTCGCGGCCGAGCGCCCGTGCGGCCTCGAGCACGAGCAGCAGCCCGAACGCCGAGTTCGAGTGCACCCCGTGCCGCACCGGGTGGGCAGCGCCGTCGACCCAGCGTGTGACGAGGTCCTCGAGCACGTCGACGACGGGCGCGAACCCGGGGGCGAGCTGCCGGATGGCCGGCACCTCGGACGCGGAGACCTCGGCGGCGAGCTTCGCGAGCCAGGCCCACCCGTAGGGGCGCTCGTAGTGCGGCGTCGTGTGGAAGTAGGCGGCTTCCGTGGCCAGGTGATCCGCACTCAGGTGGGCCTGCAGGATCGCGGTGAGCCGGGCCTCCAGGTCGGCCGGCAGACCGTGCGCGACCAGACGCGCTGCGAGCCAGTGCATGTGCACGGACGAGTGCCAGTCGTACGACGTGGCGAAGGCGGGGTGCAGCTCGACCGGCAGCGCCCGGTCGTCCGGGCCGGACGTCGTGTGGTGCGCCGCGTACGGGTACTCGCGGGTGGTGTTCTCGGCTGCGACGGCCGCGAAGCGGTCGGCCCACGCGGCCCGGGTCAGGTCGAGCGGGGCAGCATCAGAAAGCGACAAGGTACATGACTCCCATGTTGACGACGAGCAGGATGGCGGCGGTCGGGATCTGCGCCTTGATCGGACCGTACTTGTCCCGCATCTCGAGCAGGGCAGCCGGCACCAGGTTGAAGTTCGCGGCCATCGGCGTGACCAGCGTCCCGCAGAAGCCGGCGAGCATGCCGATGGCGAAGATCGCGGCGGGGTTGCCGTCGAAGCCCTGCACCAGGACGGGCCAGCCGATCGCGGCCGTCATGATCGGGAAGGCGGCGAACGCGTTGCCCATGATGATCGTGAAGAGCGCCATGCCGAGGCAGTAGACGACCACCGCGGCGATCAGCGACCCGCCGGGCAGGATCGACTTGATGATCGTGCCGACGGCGTCGCCGACCCCGGCCTGGGTGAACACGATGCCGAGGGTGGAGAGCATCTGCGGCAGCAGCGCTGCCCACCCGATGGCCTGCAGCAGACGACCGCCCTCGCGGATGGGCGTGGCGATCCTCGGCGGGCGCAGGACGAACACCGCGACGACCACGGCCAGCACCGAGCCGATGCCCAGGCCGGTCAGGGTCGCGCTGCCCTCGGCGAGCAGGGGTGCACCGCCGATCGAGACGAGCGGACCGAGCGTCGCCACGAGGACGGCGACCACGGGCACGACGAGCGCCGGGATGAAGAGCTTGTTGCCGAACCGGGTGGCGAACGCCGCGCGCTCGTCGGGGCTGGTGGTGGCGAGGACACTCGTGCTGGCGGACGGCTTCGTGGCCGCAGCGATGGGTTCGGCCGGGCCGGTTTCCGCCCCCGTTCCGGCACCCGGGATGCTGGCGACCCGCGTGCGACTGGTGGTCCCGGTGAACCCGAGTCCGGCGAGCGCGACCATCACCAGGACCGCGAAGCCGAGCACCCACGACGGAGCGGTCTTCGCGGCGACGAAGGTGCCGTAGAAGAACGAGACCCCGAGGATCCCCCAGAACGCCGCGTTGCCGAGTCGCTTCGCGTGCGAGGTGTCCGTGACGATGAGGACGGCCACCGCGATGAAGAACGCGCCGATGAGCCAGTAGAGCCATTCGCTGGTGATCACGCTGCGGCTCCCTGCGTCGGGGCGTCGACGCGTGCGTCGGCGGCCATCTTGTCGAGCGTGCGGTCGAACAACAGCAGTCGCGTGCCGTGGACCAGGAGCGCGGCGATGCCGGTCGGGATCGCCCACAGCGCCAGGTCGATGGGTTCGAGCGACAGACCGTAGGTGGCGTCGACGAAGGTCGTGATGAGCAGGATCGAGCCGACGGCGACGAAGACGTCCTCGCCGAAGAAGACCCCGACGGTGTCCGACGACGCCGAGTAGCCCTTGATCTTCTCGCGCATCCGCTCGTCGATCCGGCCGTACTTCTTGATCGCCGCCCCTTCGGCCATCGGGTGGACGAGGGGCCGCACGGTCTGCGCCGGCCCGCCGATGCTGGTGAGGCCGACCGCGGCCGTGACCTGCCGGATGGCCAGGTACCCGGCCAGCAGACGACCCGTCGTGAGCTTGTCGAGCTTCGCGATCAGGCGCTTGGCCTGGTCCTGCAGCCCGTAGCGCTCGATCAGACCGATGACCGGCAGGACGAGCGCGAAGGTCGTGACGGACCGGCTCGACGCGAAGCCGTCGCCGAACGCGGTGAGGATGCCGACGGGACCGATCCCGCCGATGGCCGCGGTGACGATGCCCGCGACGGTCACGACGAGCAGCGCGTTGATGCGCAACGCGAACCCGATGATGACGACGGCGACGCCGATGAGGACGAACATGCGGGACAGTCTGGACCGCATTGTTCAACAATCGCAAGGGGGTGTTCTGCTCTGTAACACGACGGTCACACGGTGCGGGGTTCGCACCTGCGATGCCCGAGGCCGTGTCAGGATCGGGACATGACCCGAACCGTCAGTGGTGCCGACTCGACGGCCGACCGGCTGCGCACCATGATCGCGGCGGGCGAGTTCTCCCCCGGGGCACAGCTGTCGGAGAAACGGTTGAGCGACCAGCTCGGGGTGTCACGGAACACCCTGCGCGAGGCCTTCCGGCTGCTCGCGCGGGACCGGCTGGTCGAGCACGTGTTCAACCGTGGGGTCTTCGTACGACGGCTCTCCGCCGAGGACGTCACGGACTTGTACGCCGCCCGGCGGGTGCTCGAGGAAGCCGCGGTCCGCTCGTGCTCGCCGACGTCACCGGCCCTCGATGCAGCAGCTGCGGCCGTCACGGCTGCACGGGACGCTGCCGCCGCGGGCGACTGGGGCGCCGTGGGCACCGCGGACATCCGGTTCCACTCCGAGCTCGTCCGAGCGGTCCCGAGCACGCGGATCCACGGCCTGATGGACGGGCTGCTCGCCGAGATGCGGCTGGCGTTCCTGACGACCGACGACCCGGGGTCGTTCCACGCCGAGTTCGTGGACCGGAACGACGCGATCGTCGCGGCGTTGCGCGCCGGCGACCAGGCACGAGCGTCGGCGCTGTTGGCGGACTACCTCGACGATGCGGAGCGGACGCTGCGGGTGGCCGCTGGCGCGGTGGGCTGACGGGAGGCCCGGTGCGGGTCCTGCCTGCGCGCTCGGATCGCCTCGACTAGCGCTGGTACCGGCCGAGGCCGCGCTTCCTGTCGCGGAGTGCGACGGCGAGCATGCTGCCGCCGAGCACGAGCCACACGACGGCCATGATCGTGCGGAAGACGTCCGGTCCGATCACGGCCATGACACCCCAGAGCACCCCGACCGCGATCCACACCACGCCGACCCAGACGAGCGGCCGCCCGAACGTCGCACGAAGGAACCGGTTGTCGCCGCTCATGAGCCGAACCCTACGCCCGAGCGTGCGCCACGTCAGCCCCCGACGAGTGCCTTCACCGCGTCGATCACGATCTGCCGACGCCTCGCAGGTGCGACCGCCGCGACCAACGAGCCGTACTCGGAAGAGGCCGAGCTCCAGAACGCGGCGAGGTGCATCACCAGGCCCAGCAACACTGCCGGCCGGTAGCTGCGCGGCAGGACCCCGGCGCGCTGGGCATGCTCGACCGCGGCGACGGCCTCGGCATTCCTGGCGATGACCGCTTCGAGCGCACCGTCACTCCCCCGCTCGAGGCGGTGCCACGTCGCGAGCCGTTCGGCCCAAGGACGCCGGACGTACGAGTCGTGCAGGCGAGCAGCCCACTCGGCGAGGCCGTCGGTGTCGACGGGGACCTCGTCGAACGTCTCGGCGACGGTCTGGGCGAGGAGGGCGTCGAACAGCCCCTCCTTGCTGCCGAAGTAGTGGAAGATCTGCGCCTTGTTGCTCGACGACGCCGCGGCGATCCGCTCGATCTTGGCGCCGACGAGCCCAGCCGCGGCGAACTCGTCGCGTGCTGCGAGCAGGAGTCGTGCGCGCATCGCGTCGGCGGCTGGGGGCGTGAAGCGTGCCATGCAGACAACCGTATCGACCGAGTCCGCACCGCGCTCGACCGCCAGATCCACGCCGCAGCGACGAAACGTTGCGCGCCGAACAGCATCGCGTGCGCGGAGAATGCCCCGGCGCACGAAACCCCCGCGGATGGGCAAGAATGCGTCCCCCGATCCTCCCTAGGCTCATGACAAGCGCACCACCACGCCGCAGATCCGCGGCCGGCCCAATGACGGGAGGTTCGACATGTCACAGTTCGTCCAGGAGTTCACGCAGGGCGCCATCGTCGGAGAACCCGAGGTCGTCGAGGACCGCACGTCGGTGCGCGAGGTCGCCGAGCATCCCGCGTGGAAGCGGTTGAAAGCCGCTGTCGTGTCGTTCCGTGCGCTGCAAACGGCCGACGGCTCGATACCCGACCATGCGGACCACGCGACCGCTTCCGAGCACCTGGCCACGATCCTCCCGGCCGTTGCCGAACTGGCCCCGTTCTTTCCGCACGATGCGGCGTACCTCGCTGCACTGCAGCGCGATTTCGCACGCTGGGAACGCGACGGTTTCGGCGTTCCCGACTTCCTCGACGCCCTCAACGCATTCCAGCCGCAACAGCACCGCATCGACGGACTCGGCCACCTGGTCGTCTTCCCGATGGTGACGCAGAACGGCAGTTCCTCGCGGTTCGTCGAAGCCGTCCTGGTCGAGGTCATCTGGCCGGAGTTCATCGCGGAACTCGAAGCGGGCGACTACAGCAACACGCTCTTCGTCGCGTTGCGGTTCGTCGACTTCACGCCCGGGTACGACACGAACTCTGCGGTGCTGTTCCCCGAGACGGTCGCGATGCGCGAGATCCCGACGTTCACGTGGGGCGCGATCTTCCAGGACCGCGAAGCCGCTCGCTACCGCCGAGTCGTCCGTGCCGCTGCGGAGATCACCAAACTGGAGTTGCCGGACGACGCTGCAGCAATGCTCGACGACCAGGAGCTGACGGAACAGGTCTTCGTGATGTGGGACATCATCCACGACCGATCGCACATGCGCGGAGACCTGCCGTTCGACCCGTTCATGATCAAGCAGCGGATGCCGTTCTTCCTCTACTCGCTGGAAGAACTCCGCTGCGACCTGACGGCGTTCCGGGAATCCGTGCGGCTCGAACGCGCGCTCTCCGCGGTGCCGGATGCAGATCTCGACGAGGCGCAACGCGCAATCCGCGACCACGCCCACCTGGTGCAGTACGCCGTCGTCTTCGACCGCATCTTCCGGTTCGCGATCACCGGCAGCCGCGTCCGGAACTACGACGGGCTCGGCGGGCAGTTGTTGTTCGCGTGGATGCACCAGCACGATGTCCTGCACTGGACGGACACGCAACTCACGATCGACTGGGATGCCGTTCCCGACGTGATCATCGCGCTCAGTGATCAGATCAACGAGTTGTACCGGCGGTCGATCGACCGGCCGAAATCGGCGCACTGGCTCGCCGCGTACGAGATGCTGACCCGGACGCTCACGCCGCACCCGGCGTCGAAATGGGCGCGGGGACTGCCGGAGGAAACGCTCGCCGGAATGCCCAAGGGCTACACCGACGCCGTGCTCGACGACGAATTCCCGCTGTCGATGTTCTACGAGGCGCTGAACAAGAAGATGGCTGCGGTCATCGCTTCGACGGCCGGCATCACCGGCTCGTCGTCGGCCGCCCCGTCCGCTGCTCCGTCCGTTCCGGACGTCGCCGCGTGAGCGCTGGCTCCCTGTCCGGTCGCACGGTGCTGGTCGCGGGCGCGACCAGCACCAGCGGCGCGGCGGTCGCGCGCGCACTCACCTCCGCCGGGGCGGCCGTCGTCGCGGTCGGCACCAGACCAGACGCACTGGAGGCCCTGCACGCCTCCGTCCCGGGCGTCACGACCCACACGTGCGACCTCGCAGACCTCGGCGCGGTCACCGCGCTCGCGGCTGCGGTCCACGAGACGGCGGGATCGGTCGACGGGCTGGTCCACCTGGTCGGTGGGTGGCGCGGGGGCGGCGGCATCGCCGGCCAGTCGGACGACGACTGGGACTTCTTCGACCGGGCGTTCCGCACCCTGCGGAACACCACACGCGTCTTCTACGACGACCTGGTGGCGTCGCCGGCCGGACGGCTCGCGTTCGTCTCGTCCACCACCGTCGACTCCCCCACCGCGGGTGCCGCGAACTACGCAGCCGCCAAGGCCGCCTCCGACGCGTGGGTCCGTGCCGTCGCCCAGGGCTTCCGGAAGGACGCACCGGACTCGGCGGCAGCCACCGTGTTCGTCGTCGGCGCTCTGGCCGGTCTCGAAGAGCGGCTCGGCGACGAGGTCGTGCGGCTCTGGACGGCACCGCCGGCCGACGTGAACGGCGCCCGTCTCCCGCTCTCGGCCGCTCCAGCTGCGGCCTCGAACCTAGGATGAACCAGTGACCCTTCGACTCCACGACCTGGACCTGCGGGGCTTCGCCTCGGACAACTACGCCGGTGTCCACCCCGAGATCCTCGACGCGATCGCCGCGGCCAACGACGGCCACCAGATCGCCTACGGCGAGGACGTCTACACGGCCCGTCTCAACGAGGTGATCGGCGACCACTTCGGTTCGCAGGCGCAGGCGTTCCCGGTGTTCAACGGGACCGGCGCGAACGTCGTCGGGTTGCAGTCGATGCTGCCGCGGTGGGGCGCCGTCGTCTGCACCACGACCGCGCACATCCACACCGACGAAGCAGGCGCTCCCGAGCGCATCGGCGGGATCAAGCTGCTGCCGGTCGAGACCCCCGACGGCAAGCTCACCCCCGAGCTCATCGACAAGGAGGCCTGGGGCTGGGGCGACGAGCACCGCGCCCAGCCGCTCGTCGTCTCGATCACGCAGACCACCGAACTCGGCACCGCCTACACGGTCGACGAGATCCGGGCGATCGCGGACCACATCCACCCGCTCGGCATGACGCTGCACATGGACGGCGCGCGCATCTCCAACGCCGCTGCGACCCTCGGCCTGCCCCTGCGCGACTTCACCACCGATGCCGGCGTGGACGTGCTGAGCTTCGGCGGCACGAAGAACGGCATGCTCTACGGCGAGGCGATCGTGGTGCTCAACCCCGACGCCTCAGAGGGACTGCACTACCTGCGCAAGATGAACATGCAGCTGTCGTCGAAGATGCGGTTCGTCTCGGCGCAGCTCATCGCGCTGCTGTCCGACGACCTGTACCTGCGCTCCGCCGGGCACGCCAACGCCATGGCCGCCCGACTCCGCGGCGCACTCGAGGCCCGGATCGCCGACGGCAGCATCCAGGGCGTCGGGTTCAGCCAGGAGACCCAGGCCAACGGGGTGTTCGCGACCCTGCCCGCGGGGGTGGCCGAGCGGCTGCGCAAGCACTTCCGGTTCTACGACTGGGACGCCAGCCGCAACGAGGTGCGGTGGATGTGCGCGTACGACACGTCGGAGCAGGACATCGACGACTTCGTGGCGGCGTTGACGCGGGAGCTCGACGCGGCCTGATCCAACGTAGAATCCCGTGTGATCTCCGAGCACCCCGAACCCAGCGGCATCCTCCCCGAGGACCTCGACGCCACGCTCCGGGTGCTCGAGCAGATGAGCGACATCGACGAGACGCACCCCGACTTCGTGCGGGTGCGTCAGGCCACGGCGAAGATGTTCAAGGCCGTGAAGCGTGCGCACCGGCTCGAGAAGCGCGCGGTCATCGCCGAGGCCGACCGCCTCGTCATCGCCGCCACCGCGACCGGAGCCGCCGACCGGATCGACGACGAGACCCGCGGCGTCCCGATCAGCACCTCGACCACGGCGTCCACCGCCGGCACCCTGCTGAAGTCACGCCCCTGCTACATGTGCAAGCAGCAGTACACGGTCGTCGACGCGTTCTACCACCAGCTGTGCCCCTCGTGCGCGGCGATGAGCCACGCGAAGCGTGATGCCCGGACGGACCTGACCGGCAAGCGGGCGCTGCTGACCGGTGGCCGCGCGAAGATCGGCATGTACATCGCGCTCCGCCTGCTGCGCGACGGCGCCCACACGACCATCACGACGCGGTTCCCCCGCGACGCCGTGCGCCGGTTCACGAGCCTGCCGGACTCGGCCGACTGGATCTCGCGCCTCAAGGTCGTCGGCATCGACCTGCGCGACCCGGCCCAGGTCATCGGTCTCGCCGAGGACGTCGCCGCTGCCGGCCCGCTCGACATCCTGATCAACAACGCCACGCAGACCGTCCGCCGGTCGCCCGGCGCGTACCAACCCCTCGTCGACGCCGAACTCGCGCCGCTGCCGGACGGCCCGCTGCCCGAGCTCGTGACCTTCGGGCACACGAACGACCAGCACCCGCAGGCGCTCGCCCGGTCGGTGACGGCGCACCCGATCCTCGCGGCCGCCGCAGCCCGCGCCGACGAGCTGACCGAGCGGGCCATGGCTCCGGGGTCGAGCTCGCTCGAGCGTCTGGCCATGGGCACCGCGATCGATGCTGGTGGCCTCGTGCCCGACCTGCACGACGTGAACTCGTGGACGCAGGCCGTCGACGAGGTCGACCCGCTCGAGATGCTCGAGGTCCAGCTCGCGAACACCACGGCCCCCTTCATCCTGATCTCGAAGCTCCGCCCCGCGATGGCGGCGAGCGAAGCGCACCGTACCTACGTGGTGAACGTCAGCGCGATGGAGGGCGTGTTCGGCCGCGCCTACAAAGGACCGGGGCACCCGCACACGAACATGGCGAAGGCTGCCGTGAACATGCTCACCCGCACGAGTGCGCAGGAGATGTTCGAGACCGACCGCATCCTGATGACGAGCGTCGACACCGGGTGGATCACCGACGAGCGACCGCACCCGACGAAGGTCCGGCTCGCCGAAGAAGGCTTCCACGCGCCGCTCGACCTCGTCGACGGGGCTGCCCGCGTGTACGACCCGATCGTGCGGGGCGAGGCGGGCGAGGACGTGTTCGGCGTGTTCCTGAAGGACTACAAGCCCAGTTCCTGGTGAGCTCGGCGGCCGGAGCCGCTTCACTGCGGTCCAGCAGCGCTGCCATACTGACGACGTGACGAAGGCGCAGCCCGTCATCGGGCGTGAGCGGGAGACCTCGGCTCTCCGAGACGCGGTCGGTCACGTGGACAGCGGTGGTTCCGCGTTCGTGATCGACGGCGAAGCGGGCATCGGCAAGTCGTCGCTGGTCGCCGATGTACTCGAGCACGCGAGCCTCCACGGACTGCGAGTGCTCACGACGACCGGCACCCTCGCCGAGTCGGCGGAGCCGTACTCAGCGCTCCACATGCTCCTGTACCCGTTGCGCGGCGGCATCGCGAACCTGCCGTCGCCGCAGCGACGGGCGTTGGACGTCGCGTTCGGGGTCGCCACGGGAATCCAGCCGTCGCCGCTCCTCGCCGGACTCGCCGCGCTGACCCTGCTCTCGGACGCGGCGGCCGAACGTCCGCTCCTGATCGTCGCAGAGGACCTGCACTGGATGGATGCACCCTCCGAGTGGGCGCTCCGCATGATGGCCCGTCGCGTCGGTGAGGACCCGGTCGTCATCGTCATGACCACGCGGAACACCGATGCGGTGGAGAACCCGGGCATCCGACGCCTGCACCTCCGTCCACTCGACCAGTCCGCTGCCGACGAACTGCTCGACGGAGTGCCTGGAGCGCCGACGGGGCAGGCGCGACGCGACCTCGTGCTCCGCGCCGAGGGCAACCCCCTGGCACTGCACGAGCTCGGCCGGTCTACTGCGGCGGCCGAGCGCACGCGGGAACGACCCGTCGTCGGACGGGTCGAGCAGGAGTTCGCGGATCGGTACACGGAGCTCGACCAAGGGGTCCGGTTGGCGATCCTCGCCGTGGCACTGTCCGGCGGCACCGTTGCCGAGGAAGCCGCCCGAGTCGCCGCACGCGCAATCGGCAGGTTCCCGACGCCGACCTGGACCGAGCAGGCATCAGCGGCCTCGCTCCTCGAGTGGGTCGCACCCCGTGCAATCCGGTTCCGGCATCCGCTCGTGCAGTCGGCGGTCCTGTCGGTGGCGTCACCGCCGGAACGCACCGCGGTCCTCCGGTCGCTCGTGCTCGAGCACCAGGACGACCCGGCGCGGACCATCTGGTGGCGCGCCGAGCTCGCCACCGGTCACGACGATCCCCTCGCGGACGAGATCGCCGCGCTCGGCGACGAACGGACCGCGATGTCCGATACCTTCGTCGCGAGCCGGGCGTACGAGCGTGCCGCCGAGCTGACGTCGGACGTGGCCCGACGCGTCGAGCGTCGCATCGTCGCGGCGGAACTCGCCGGGCTGTCCGGCAGGACCTCAGACGCGTCGCTCTTGGTGCAACAGGCTCGCGACGAGGCGCCTCCCGGGTTGCTCGCGGCGCGCGCAGCGTGGGTCACCGAGACCCTGCCCACTGGTCGGACGGGCCTGGCAGTCGGCGACCTCGGACCGGCGCTCCACGCCGTCTCCGAGATGCAGCTGGCAGGCGGGGTCGAACACGCCACCGCCGCACTGCTCCACCTGGCCGCGATCGCCTGGGACCACACTGCCGAGGCGGACCCGGGCGACCCGATGCTCGTCGTCGTCGAAGCCCTCGCGCTTCCAGAGGACGACCCGCGGTCGATCCTGCTGGCGGCCCGGACCGAGCCGCTGGCCCGGGGCGATCGTGTGCTGGAGCTCGCGTTGGCGGCGGCGCCCGCGGCCCTGGACGAAGAGACAGCGTGGCTCCTCGGGTACGCGCTCAACCTCGTGGGCGAGATCGACACGGCTCGTGTCCTGCTCGACCGTGCCCTCGCGAGCATGCAGACGCGTGGCGAGTTGCGGACGTTCCCGCAGGCCCTCATGGGGACCTCGATGACCACGTACCTCGCCGGGGACGTCGCCCGGGCGCGCGCCCTCGCGCAGCAGGCCGCGTCGCTCGGACGGGACCTGGGCGACGCCGGGTTCTCCGCCGCGGCGCGGTGCGCGCTCGCCTGGTTCGACGCCCTCGAGGGCGAACAGCCCGACACCGAGCGGATCGCCGGCGGGACCGAGGCGGGCGCGCAGGTGCTCCGCTCGAGTGCGATGCGCGCAACGCTGCTCGGCGCGACCGGATTGGCGCACCTGGTCTCCGGCCGGGCAGCGGACGCACTCGAGCCCCTGCGACGTCTCTTCGACCCCGACGACGACGCGTTCAACCCGACCTTCGCCGTGCTGACCTCCCACGACTACGTCGATGCCGCGCTGGAGTCCGGCAACCGACCGGACGCCGAGCAGCGGTTGGCGGACCTCGAGCGGCTCCACGAGCGGTGGCACGCTCCCCTGGTGCGCACGGCCGTCCACTCCGCCCGGACCGCGCTCCTGTCGGACGACGACCTCGAGTCGGCGTGGGCGACCCTGCAGCACGATCGTTGGCCGGTCCCGTACGTGCAAGCGCGAGCGCTCCTCCGACTCGGTCGCCGTCTGCGTCGCGCAGGGCGGAGCACCACCGCCCGAGCAGTCCTGCACGCAGCCCTGGACCTGTTCGAGGCGATGCCCGCACCGATCTGGGCAGAGCGGACACGAGACGCCATCCGGGCCACGGGCGAGCGCCTGCCGACGACGGGGCAACGCAGCATCGACCTGCTCACCCCGCAGGAGCTCCGGGTCTGCACGCTCGCAGCCCAGGGCCTGAGCAACCGCGCCATCGGCGAACACCTCTTCGTCTCCCCCAGGACGGTGGGCGCCCACCTGTACGCGGCGTTCCAGAAGCTCGGCATCTCGACCAGGCAGCAGCTGCCGTCGGTCCTGGCACCCGGGGCGACCGCGGCGGACGACTAAGTCACACGACGCCACATCTCGGTCATCGTGACCGATGTGCACCGCCGGCCCGCGGCCCTAGCGTCACGGAGGGAAGCAGATGCTTCCACCACCGACGGAGGTCCACGGCACCGGCTGCGGACCGGGACGGACCGCACCGTGACCGAATCGCCCACCATCGTGCTCATCCACGGAGCTTTCGCCGACGCCGCCAGCTGGGCGCCCGTCACGAAGCTCCTCCTCGATCAGGGGCACGAGGTCCTCGTTCCGCCCGTGTTCAACCGCAGCCTGTCCGGCGACGCGGCCTACATCAAGTCGTTCGTCGAGCAGATCGACGGACCGGTCCTGCTCGCCGGGCACTCCTACGGCGGCGCGATCCTCACCGTCGCAGGCATCGCCGAGAACGTCGTCGGGCTCGTGTTCGTCGCCGCCTACGCGCTCGAGGAGGGCGAGAGCCTCGGCGCCCTCCAGGGCGGGTTCCCCGACAGCGACCTCGCGGCGAACCTCGTCTACGCGCCCTACCCCGTCGACGGCGCCGAGCCCGGCACCGACGTCTCGGTGGCCATCGACGCCTTCCCCGCGGTCTTCGCGGGCGGCCTCGACCTCGAGAAGGCCAAGGTCCTCGCAGTGTCGCAGCGCCCGCTGTCCGCGGTTGCGTTCGGCGAACCCGCATCCGTCGCGGCGTGGAAGACCAAGCCGTCCTGGGGCATCGTCTCCAGCGCCGACCACACCATCAACCCGGACGTCGAGCGTTTCGGCTACCAGCGCGCCGGGGTCCGCAAGGTGGTCGAGATCGACGGACCACACCTGGTGATGCAGACGCACCCCGCCGAGGTCGCGGCCTTCATCACGGACGCCATCGCCGAACTCGGCTGACCACCCACCGACCACCACAACCGAACACCAGCCACAGGAGACCGACCATGGGTTACGTGACCACCGACGACGGTGCAGAGATCTACTTCAAGGACTGGGGCAACGCCGATGCGCAGCCGATCGTGTTCCACCACGGCTGGCCGCTGTCCTCCGACGACTGGGACGCGCAGATGCTGTACTTCCTGGCCGAGGGCTTCCGCGTGATCGCGAGCGACCGACGGGGTCACGGGCGCTCCTCGCAGATCGGCACCGGCCACGACATGGACCACTACGCCAGCGACGTGTCCGCCGTCGTCGAGCACCTCGATCTGCACGACGCGATCCACATCGGACACTCCACCGGTGGTGGCCAGGTCGCCCGCTACGTCGCGAAGTACGGTCAGCCGCAGGGCCGGGTCGCCAAGGCCGTCCTCGTGTCCGCCGTGCCGCCCCTGATGGTGAAGACCGACGCGAACCCCGAGGGCACGGACATCGCGGTCTTCGACGGGTTCCGCCAGGCACTCGCCGCCAACCGCGCCGAGTTCTTCCAGGCCGTCGCCTCCGGCCCGTTCTACGGCTTCAACCGAGACGGCGTGACGCCGTCCGAGCCGGTCATCGCCAACTGGTGGCGTCAGGGCATGACGGGCAGTGCCGTCGCGCACTACGAGGGCATCAAAGCGTTCTCGGAGACGGACCAGACCGAGGACCTGCGCGCGATCACCGTGCCCGTCCTCGTCCTGCAGGGCGACGACGACCAGGTCGTGCCCTACGCGGACGCCTCGCTGAAGCAGGCCGAACTCCTCGGCGACTCGACCTTGAAGGTCTACGAGGGCTACCCGCACGGCATGCTGACGACCCACGCGGACGTCATCAACCCCGACATCCTCGCGTTCATCCGCGGCTGACGTCGCTGACGCTGCGTTCGCAGCGACCCGGACTGGAGGCGCGGTACAGGTGAGTCGATCGACTCACCTGCACCGCGCCTCCAGTCCGTTGCCCACCGTGCGTCAGCGGACCGGCCGGCGGTTCAGAACAGGTAGCCGCCGGACGCGACGTCCGTGACGAACTCAGCGACGACGAAGGCCGCCAGGAGGCCGGCGAGCGTGCCCAGAGCGGCGAAGGACCCCGGCTGCCACCGGCGCCGACGGGCGACGACCCAGCACGTCCCGACGACGGCGATGACACCCGACACGAGCGGATACGCGATGAGGACGATCGAACTCGCGTCGTAGTTGCAGTTCCTCGCGGTGCCCGTGCACCCGACGAAGGCCATCTGGCTGAGCACGACCCAGAACCAGGCGAGGGGCGCGGCGACGTAGGTGACGGCCAGCGTGACAGCGGTCACGACGAGGTCGATCGCGCCGGGCTTCGTCGGGACGTACGGTGTCCGAGGCTGCGCTCGTGCCGGGCGGAGGTACGCGTCCTCATCGGGGCCGAACCACTGGTTGCGCTGTTCCCCCATGCGCTCACGGTAGTGGATCGTCGCACCACTCCGGGGATGCCTCGGTCCAGGGCTCGACGGCCGCACGGAGCAGCTCCGCCCCTCAGTCGCCCTCGTGCGCAGCCAGGGTGGCGAGTACGAGCTTCGTGATCCGACGCTGCCCTTCGTCGTTGGGGTGGATGCCGTCCGTCGAGTAGATCCCCGTCCCGGAAGTGTCGGCCTCGGGGAAGGTGTCAGCCATGCTGACGTACGCGGCTCCGCCCTTCGCTGCGGCACGCTTGATCTCGGCGAGGTAGTTCGACCACGGCTCCGACATGCCGTCCGTCATGCTCGAGGCCGGGGTGAACTCGCCGATCACGAGTAGCGAGGGCTTCGTGGGCAGCGCCGCGAGCGTCTCGAGGAACGCCACGTACTGGGCGCCGAGCTCGTCGGGTGTGAGGTTCGCCGCGTCGTTGCCACCCAGCGTGATGGTGATGAGGTCCGGTGCAGCACGACGCATCGCCGTCAGGAAGCCCTCCTGGTCATCGGTGAACGTCGCAATCGTCGAGCCCGAGTGCGCGGAGTCGTAGCGGTGGATCCCCTTGTCCCGGTCACCGTCGTAGATCGTGAACCCCAGCAAGGAGAACGGCGCGACGGCGGTGACGGTCACCGTGTGCTCCCCGCTCGACAGTCCGTCCACCTTCGTGATCGTCCCGGTACTGGCAGTCCCGGTGGTGGCGACGGTCGTCGGTGCTGCTCCGTCGACGCTGTAGGTGAAGTCGCCGGACCCGGGGTAGCGCGCCCACCAGATGTCGATCCCGGTGCCCGTGAAGCCGTAGCTCCGCGAGGCGCCCGCCTGCATCGCGACCGATCGGTAGCCGAGGTCGGGGGTGGTGATGTCGAACTGGCTCTCCCCCGTGCGCGCGGCCGCCCAGTCACCCCAGGTCGAGTCCGGTGCGTACACGGCGAACTGTGCCGGCAGGTACCCGGCCCCTCCGGCGACCCCGTCCGTCGGGTGCTCCGTGCGCAGCTGGTCGAGCGTGAGGTCCATCCACCGGGTGGAGCGTGACGAGGCGCCCTGCCCCTCGGTGATCGAGTCCCCCAGGGCGACCCAGTTCGCGGGCGCCTCGGTCCGGTCGGCCACGGCGGCGTTCCAGGTCGCGAGCGGCTCGGCGACCTCCGGGGGCTTTTCCGCGGAGCACCCCGTCGCGACGATCGACACGAGTGCGACGACCAGGCCAGCGACGAGCCGGGGTGCCCCGCGACGCCGACCGCGATCGGTGGTGCGCTCGTGACCGTTCACGTTGTCTCCCCTGGGTGGGATGTGGTCCGCGACCGGGCGCCGGGTCGGGCAATGCTAACCGCGCAACCCTGGTGAACTACCGTCGTCTCCGTGCCCTCCTCCACCGGAACTCCGGACCCGACTGCCGGTCCGCCGACCGCGCCGCACTCCGTCAGACGGACCATCGCGGTCGGTCTGGCGATCGCCGTGTCGGCAGCAGCGCTGGTCGGCATCGATGCGGTCGCCGGGTCCGCTGACACCGCGGCGTCGCCGGTGACGGTGACCAAGGTCACCGCGGCGTCCACCGTCACCTCGACCGGCAGCGCCGTGCGGGCCACCCTGAAGGTCACGAACACCACCTCGGTGCGGAAGCCAGCTTCGTCGGCCTGGCTCTCCCTGTCGACCGGCACGGAGAAGTACTCGCTCGGCCGGGTCGCGGTGAAACCACTCGCCCCGGGCTCGAGCACGACGGTCAGCGCGGTCCGCACGACGCCTTCCCGTGCCGCGGCCGGGAAGTACTCGGTCCTCGCCTGCGTGGGTGCGTACTCCGGGCAGCACTGCCGCACGTCTGCTTCGACCGTCACCACCAAGCCGACGCCCCGACCACGTCCCCAGACCGGCGTGATGCTCGACGTCGCTCGCGCCTACTACCCCGTGGCACTGATCAAGCGGTACATCGACCTGCTCGCCGACGACGGCGGCCGCTTCCTGCACCTGCACCTCACCGATGACCAGAACGTCGGGATCGAGAGCAAGGTCCTCGGTCAGACCCTCGCGAACGCCGATCTCGACCACGGGGTCTACACGAGCCGCGTGACCGGTCGTCCGTTCCTCAGCGCCGCACAGGCACGCACGATCGCCGAGTACGCGGCGAAGCGGGGCGTGGCGATCGTGCCCGAGGTCGACACCCCCGGCCACATGGCTGCCGCCTTCGCCCTGCTCGAGGCGGAGCACGGCACGAAGTGGGTCGACCGCATCCGTTCAGGCGAGAGCGAGCTCGACCCGTCGGCGCCGGGCAGTCTCGCGCTGGCGACCAAGCTGTACGCCGAGGTGCAGCGGACGTTCCCGTCCAGTCGCACCGTGCACATCGGTGGAGACGAATGGGGCGGCGACGTCACCGCCGTCCAACGCGTCGCGTGGATGAACGCGATGGCGGCCGCGCTCGGCAACCGCGAGGTGTGGGCCTGGAACGACGGGATCGATCGCGCTGCGGTCGGGCGACTGGATCCGCGCATCCACGTCACGTACTGGAGCTTCGACGGTGACACCGAGGACGCAGCCGAGCGCCGCGAACGCCGAGCGCGACGGGCGAGTGCGGTCGACCTGCAGCAGGCCGGGATCGACCTGCTCAACTACAACTCGTACTACCTGTACGAGGTGCCGACCGACCTCGACCCGGCCGACAGCGAGTACACCGTCGCCGACCTCCGCCAGCACTGGTCGCTCCGGACGTGGGACGGCGACTCCGGAGCACGTCTCGCTGCTCCGATGTCGGGCGCGGCCGTCGCGATCTGGGGCGAGGACCTCGAGAGTCCACCTGCTGACGCGCTCCTGCGGTGGAGCGCGCCGCACGTGAAGGCGATGATCGAGACCGCAGCCTCCTGACGGACGCGTGACGGGCCTCCAGGCCGACCGCCGGAACAGCCGGACCAACCGGACCCGCCGGATCCACCGCCGGACCTACCCCAGCGGCTCCACGCCGTAACTGGTGACCACCGCGCGCAACTCGTCCAGGTACGTCTGCGCCTGCACGGTGAGCGGAACCGAAGCGTGCGCGATCCAGCCGATCTCGATGCGTTCGTCGACGTCGAGGGGGATGGCGACGATCTCGGGATCGAGGTCGTCGCTGATGAGCCCGGTGGAGATCGTGTACCCACCGAGGCCGATCATGAGGTTGAAGATCGTCGCCCGGTCCGAGACGCGGATCTCCCGCTTGCTCGACATCGTCGACAGGATCTCCTCAGCCAGGTAGAAGGAGTTGTTCGCGCCCTGGTCGAACGTCAGCCGCGGCAGGTCGGCGAGGTCGTCGAGGGTCGCACGCTCCCGTGACGCGATGGGGTTCCGGCGGGCCACGAAGATGTGCGGCTCGGCGACGAATAGCGGCGTGAACACGACCCCTGCGTCCCGCAGCAGCTTGCCGAGCACCTGCTTGTTGAAGTCGTTGCGGTAGAGGATGCCCACCTCGCTCCGCAGGGTGCGGACGTCCTCGATGATGTCCCAGGTGCGTGTCTCGCGCAGCGAGAACTCGTACTCGTCCGCGGCCGCGCCCTCGACCATGCGGACAAAGGCCTCCACGGCGAACGAGTAGTGCTGGGAGGACACCCCGAGCAGCCGGCGCGACCGCTGCCGGCCGACGTACCGCTGCTCGAGCAGGGAGACCTGCTCGATGACCTGCCGGGCGTACCCGAGGAACTCGACACCGTCGACGGTGAGCACGACGCCCCGTGCCGAGCGGACGAAGAGGGGGCGCCCGATCCGCGTCTCCAGATCCTTCATCGCCGCGGACATCGTCGGCTGCGACACGTAGAGCAGATCGGCCGCGGCGCTGATCGAGCCCTCGGTCGCGACCTCGATGAAGTACCGGAGCTGCTGCAGGGTGATGTCGTTCGGGACCCGAGCCATAGGCCGAGGCTATACCGCCGCATAGCGTCTCGGTATTACCTGATGGCCTGCGGTTCCCGTCATGATCGACGTACCCCTTCCCCAGTGCCCTCGGGCGCTCGACGAACAGATTGCCGACCATGGCGAACGACCTCACCTTCAGCATCACCCGGACCCGGTTCGACGAGGACTACTCCCCCGCCGACAGCTCCCGGCTGACCACGAACTTCGCCAACCTGGCGCGCGGCGAGCACCGTCAGCAGAACCTCCGTGCTGCGCTGGCGATGATCGACGGGCGCGCGAACGACCTCGCGGGGGCTTCTGCTGGCGCTGCCGGTGACCGCTACCGACTGCAGCTCGACATCGTCTCGGCCGCACTGGCGTTCTCCGACGGAGGATCGGACGCCGAGTTCCCGCTGCTCGAGATGCTCGACGTCACGATCGTCGACCAGCACACCGGCGAGCACCACCACGGCATCCTCGGCAACAACTTCTCGTCGTACCTGCGCGACTACGACTTCTCGGTGCTGCTGCCGTCATCGCCGGGCTTGCCGTCTGACTTCGGGGCGCTGCACGGGGCGCTCTTCCAGCGCTTCCTGGAGTCCTCCGCGTTCCGCTCGGACTTCAGTGCCGAGCCCGTCGTCTGCATCAGCGTCTCGACGAGCCAGACCTACCGCCGGACCGGGTACGTCCACCCAGTCCTCGGCGCCGAGTACGAGCACGAGCACTCCTCGCTCACCGACGACTACTTCGGTCGGATGGGCATGCGGGTCCGGTACTTCCAGCCCGCCGGAGCGTCGGCCCCGCTCGCGTTCTACACGCGCGGCGACCTGACCGGGGACTACACCGACCTCCAGCTCATCGGCACGATCGCCACCATGGAGACGTTCCAGAAGATCTACCGCCCGGAGATCTACGCCGCGAACACCCCGGCCGGGAGCACCTACCGCCCCACCCTCGACCACACCGACTTCACGCCCACCCCGGTCACCTACGACCGTGCGGAGCGCAGCCGCCTCGGGATCACCCAGGGTCGGTGGACCGAGGAGCACCTCGTGACGCCGCACCACGCGCTCCTCTCGCGTTTCGCTGCCGACGCCGCCGTTTCCCTCTGACCTCGTTCCCTCCTGACAGGACCCGCACCCGCATGACGTCCCTCCTCCCCACCTCGATCGTCGGCAGCCTGCCGAAGCCGTCCTGGCTCGCCGAGCCCGAAAAGCTCTGGTCCCCCTGGAACCTGCAGGGCGCAGCACTCACCGAGGGCAAGCAGGACGCACTCCGCTCCGCCGTCCACGAGCAGGAGCGCCGCGGCATCGACATCGTCAGCGACGGCGAGCAGACCCGCCAGCACTTCGTCACGACGTTCATCGAGCACCTGGACGGCGTCGACCTGGAGCGCAAGGAGACCGTCCGGATCCGTGACCGGTACGACGCGGCCGTCCCGACCGTGGTCGGTGCCGTGAGTCGCCGGAAGCCGGTGTTCGTCGAGGACGCGAAGTTCCTGCGCGCGCAGACCGACCGGCCGATCAAGTGGGCACTGCCCGGCCCGATGACCATGATCGACACCCTCTCCGACCAGCACTACAAGAGCCGCGAGAAGCTGGCGTGGGAGTTCGCCACGATCCTCAACCAGGAAGCGCGCGAACTCGAAGCCGCCGGCGTCGACATCATCCAGTTCGACGAGCCCGCCTTCACCGTCTTCCACGACGAGGTGCAGGACTGGGGTGTGGCCGCGCTGGAACGCGCGACCGAGGGCCTGCGCGCCGAGACCGCCGTGCACATCTGTTACGGCTACGGCATCGAGGCGAACAACAAGTGGAAGGAGACGCTCGGGGCCGAATGGCGGCAGTACGAGCAGTCGTTCCCGCTCCTGCAGCAGTCGTCGATCGACATCGTCTCGCTGGAGTGCATCCACTCACACGTGCCGCTCGACCTCGTCGAGCTGATCCGTGGGAAGAAGGTCATGCTCGGGGCGATCGATGTCGCGACCGAGACCGTGGAGGCGCCGGAGGAGGTCGCGGAGGTGCTGCGTCGGGCGCTCGAGTTCGTCGACGCCGACAAGCTCATCCCCAGCTCCAACTGCGGGATGGCTCCCCTCGCCCGTGGGGCCGCGCTGGACAAGCTCGGGGCGCTGTCCGCTGGGGCGGCCATCGTGCGGGCCGAGCTCGTCGGAACGGCGGTCCCGTCGGCGCGTTAGCCGTCACCATCTGCAGGGCGGCTGCCCTCCGGAAGGAGGAGGGCCGCTCTGTTCGTTGCGTCCTTCCCGTGGCCGGCTCGCGATCCGGTCTGGAGGCGCGGCTGCCGTCCGGCTGACGGGTCGCGTCGGTACCGGCGTCACCTTTCACCGCCCGTCAACCGCGGACATCAGCCGTCGCGTGTCGACCGCACCTCCTGCTCGATGAGCGCCGTGGCGATCCTGTCTGCCGCGTGCGGAGCCTTCGCGAGCGCATGGACCGCGGCGGTGACTCCTGCCGCGTTGGCGATGACCGCACCTGCCGCTCGCACCTCTCCGTTGATCCAGATCGATGCCCTTTCCCGCTGCCAGCTCACCGTGCGGGAATGCGCAGCGCCGGGCTCGAGCGCCCAATCGGCGTAGCGGCAGAGGTCGTCGAACGTGGACCAGACGCCGCCAGCCGCCGCGAACGACGATTCTCCGAGCGCCCACGGCCTGATCGGACGACCGAACAGCTTCGGCACCACGCGGTCTGCGTCCGCTGGCACGAGGGCCGCCGAGCTGATCCCCACCGGGTCTAAGACTTGCTGGCGCACGGCGGCGAACCAGTCGCCGTGTACCTCGTCGAGCACTGCGCCGAGCAGCGCGTACCCGAGGTTCGAGTACACGAACTGGCCTCGGGGCGTGGCCGGCACCGCAGCTGCCAGATCCAGAGGAACCCCGACAGACTCTCGGTACGGGTCGCCGAACAGGCGGTCGCGCATCGTGGCCGGAAGCCGGGGCAGACCCGAGGTGTGGTGGATGAGGTCAGCAACCGTCATCTCGGAATCGGGCACCCCGGGGAGGTAGTACACGACCGGCCGCTCGACCTCGAGTGTGAGCCAGGCCGTCGTGCCCACGAGTCCCTTCGTGATGCTCCCCCACTCGAGTACCGAGGCGGTGGCGTAGGGCCCGCGGGGTTCCCGGACGGTCCGCCAGCCGTCAGCCGTGCGAAGACTCGCACGCCAGAGCCCTTGAAGTTGACGCGGGGTCCGCACCTGATCTCTCCCTCCGCAGAAGCGTCGTCAGGGGGTCTGCAGGGCCGTTCCGCCGCGACCAGAATCGGCACTGGCGGCTCGGGACATCACCGCTCGCCATTCGATGGGAATCAGGCGTCGTCATCGAGGTACCGGAGCCTCTGCCGCCGCCCACGGAACCGAACGGCGAACCACGACACCGGACCGACGAAGGGGACGAAGAGGACGACGAGAGCCCAGGCGAGCACATGCCATCCCGTCGGTGACGCGGCTCTGATCAGCGACGCGAGAGCTGCAAGGGCAAGCAACAGCCCGAAGATGCAGACACTCATCGCGGCGCCATCCAACGTTGTCGGGAC
Source organism: Curtobacterium sp. PhB137 (assembly GCF_003814955.1). Taxonomy (NCBI): domain Bacteria; kingdom Bacillati; phylum Actinomycetota; class Actinomycetes; order Micrococcales; family Microbacteriaceae; genus Curtobacterium; species Curtobacterium sp. PhB137. The sequence goes on from NZ_RKQO01000011.1 coordinate 55,111, forward strand.
GAGAGGGCTCACGCCCAGTCCTCCGTCGGATTCGACATTCTGTCCGTTCCCCTGCTTGGCAACAAGACAACAACCGAAACATTGCCGTTCATACTTCCGCACAGTAGCGTCGAACCCATGGATGAGGCAATGGTGTTCGCGCTGGCTCTCGAGGTCGGTGCCGCGGTACTCGTGACCTGGCTGACCTGGAGGGCCGCGAACGGGTCGCTGGCTCGGAACGATCTCGCCGGCATCCGGACCCGGACCACCATGCCAAGCGATGCGGCCTGGCGCATCGGGCATCATGCGGCACTGCGTCCCACGATCATCAGCGGGACGATCACCGCGGCGTGGTGCCTGGCCAGCATCGGCCTTGCTCCGCTCCGCAATCCGGTCTCGGTCCTCGCAGCCGCAGGAATGCTCGTCGGCGGCGCACTCCTGTCGATTCCGGTGGCGCACCGTGCCATCCGTCGAGCGTCCCTCGAGGAATGATCGCGAAGTCGTCTCTTCCGGGTCTGCGTGCCAAGCGCCGGACGGGAGGCACGGTGCCAGCTCGCACCGCGCCTCCCGTCCGAACACGCGTTGCCGCGAAGCGTCAGGCGCACGGCGTTGACTACGCCCATGATCTCCAAGAGCCTCATCCATCAGGTCGAGAGCGCGACGGTCCGTGATCGCGACGGCGCGACGGTCGGCAAGGTGACGCAAGTGTTCCCCTCCGACGAGGACGGAAGCGCGGCCTACGTCAGCGTCGCGACGGGAATGCTCGGGAGACACCAGGCGCTCGTCCCGGTCGAGGACGCCACCTTCGAGGGCACGGATCTGCACGTCGGGTACACAAAGAACGCGATCAAGGGCGCGCCGTCACTCGGGCCCGGACACACCTTGTCCCTCGCCGATGCGAACGCCGTCCGCAAACACTTCGGGCTGTCTGTCGCTGGGGCGGCGACCGGGGACATGGGCGACCCGCACGAGAACCTCGATCAAGCCGGAACAGGGCCGGCAGGCGCGGACGACACCGAGGGCGCAGGGACGACGCCGCCGGCCTGACTGTGCCCGGAGGGCGGCATTCGCTTAGATCACACCTGCGAGCGCCCCCGTGCCAAAAGAAGTCTTAGGCGAGCGTGCGCCGGCGTCTCAACAGACGATCGTTGAATGAGACGTGCGAACACGGTTGAGTAGGGGCATGCCAAAGACGTCGGTGTTCGAGCAGGTCCCGCGTGACGATTGGATCGCCGAGAACGCTCTGGTCTTCGCGATCCGTGACGCGCACCCGGTGTCGCCGGGGCATTCTCTCGTCATCCCGAAGCGCGCGATGGCGAGCTGGTTCGACGCGACTGCCGAGGAGGTTGTCGCCATGACCGAGCTGGTGGCCGTTGTGAAGCACCAACTCGATGAGAGTCACAGTCCTACTGGCTACAACGTCGGATTCAACGACGGTGTGGCGGCGGGCCAGACCATTTTCCACGCTCACATGCACGTCATGCCTCGCTTCGACGGGGATGTGATGTCGCCGGCGGGCGGAGTTCGTCACGCTGTCCTGGGCCGCGGGTACTACTGAATGAACGCTCGTGGGGCATCCTGAGGCGGATCGGCTGACGGACGCTTTCGTTAGATTCGAAACATGCGAGCGACCAGAGCCGAGCGGCGGCTGCGCAACTTCCAGACCCTACTTCTCGTCGGCGCTCTTCTGGCAGCGCTCCTCGCAGCGCTGGTACTCGTGCTCGTCGGCGCCCCGCAAACGATCGCAATAGCAATCGGCCTCGTGGTGTACCTCGCCAGCTGGAGAGCGGTTCTCCGAGCTATCCGCCGTCGCAGAGATGCGCCAGAGGACACCGACGTCCGTTAGACGATCCGCTCCACGAACACCATCAGCGCTGACGGCCACGCGGACGACCAGAGCACCGCCCGGGCCGGCGCCGTCGACGGCCTGGATCTCACCGGGTACGACGTCGCGCAGACGAACACGCTGAGCTCGACTGCGGCCGAGAACATCACCGTCCGCGCCGTCGCCCGATGGACCGAGATCCAACCGCACGAGGCGTCCGGGCCGAACTACGACGCCGCCCTGGCGGCATACCTCCAGTCGATCCCCGACGGGTGGATCAGCCTCGGCATCACCGTCGACGCCTAACGCCGGCGAGGAACGAGACAGCATGGCAATCCACCCCGCGATCGTGCTCACCTGCGACGGCTACCAGTGCAGCGAAAATCTCGCCCTGATCGGCCCCAACGCGGTGAGTTACCAGGGCGCGCGCGGCCATGCCGAGTCGTCCGGGTGGGACTGCTCAGCAGACGGCGTCGACTGGTGCCCCAACTGCAGGGCAGCGCAGGCAGCACTAGGTCCATAGCAGCATCGGCAACGCGAACTGCCCTCTGACACTCGAGTGGAACCCACTCCCGCCTTGCCCCGCTTCGAGTTGCTGCGGCCGACGTACATCACTCCAGCGCGAACCCTCCGAGGGCCTGCCGCAGCGGAGCAGGGCAGGGCGCCACGCGAAGTGCACTCACGTCGCCCCCAGAGAAAAATGTCCCGGGGAAGGCGCTGGCGCCGTCCAATCACTCAGTCGGAATCGACAGCCTGAGAACCCGGCACCGGAGGGTAGGCAAGGGAAAAGCGTTCATGCTTCCACCAGACAATCGGCAAGATTGGGAACTCGCCCGATGGATTACTGTCATAAATCATGTCCGCTGGGTGTCCTATTCGCACACGCATCCCCAGTGCGTCCGCTAGGGCGAACGCCTCGTCCACAATTTTCTCCCGGCGGCCAATTTCGCGCCGAAGCGTATCCTCGTAGGGCGCTGACACCATGACTGCAGGCTCGAATCTGCCGCTACCGGCCCTCTTGAAGGCTCGTGAGTGGTCGAGGAGCAGGTGTCCGTAGTGTTCTCGCTCCGCCGTGCGGAGCCGGTCTCGCTCCGACGGGTGTGTTAAAGGAGCAAGAGTCGTTTCGCCAACATAACGCTCGTACCTGACGAGGCCGTAATTTGATGCCCATTGGTCGGCCATCTTGTTAATGAGGCCGGTGTCAGTCATGAGTCTTAATGGTCAGCACGCGGTGTGTAATCGTTCCATAGTCTGGCGGAAGGTATGCACTCAACCTGATCGGCTTGTGATGCACTTGTGATAAAATGCTATTCAATCCAGCTACCATCGACATGAGCACTTGACTCGGCGATGCGTCGGCAGCAACGGCAAACAACGTGCTGGGTCCTGGAGTCAGACTGACCTGTTGCGTCTCGGGGTTCTGCCACAAGAGCATTCCGCGGTCAAGGATAAAGACTGCGTCCAACCGCTTGGAGGGATCGGGCTCATCCCCGGCAAGTGCACCAAATTCGGTGACCAGGCTTTCGAGATTGGCATTACTGCTGTAGGCAAAAACGAAACCCAGGGTAGGCCAGGTGTCCCACTCGCGCCCGTACAGCGTGGTTCGATATTCGATTGGTCCGGCCTCTGGACCGTAGGCAGTTTTGGGCAGTCGCTTGACAGAGGCAATATTCTGCCACGCGGAACGTAGCTCGGCGAGCGTCAGCTGCGACTTCACCTCAATGACAGCGTCGACAGCCTCAGCGGGGACGACTCGATATCCTTCAGCATCCCAGAGCGGTGGGACCGACGGGTCAACGATGAGCACATCACTTTGTCGCGAGACCTGGCCATCTGCTGCCACAACTTCGCTGCTGCCGAGAACCGCAACGGTACCGACAAGGTATTTTTCCAGAAAATCCAGACGCAGCCGATCTTCGCGTACCGACCCTTTCGACCCGCTATGGTGGAGCGCGGCAGTGAGCTTGAAGTCAGTCAGTAGGCGCTCCGCGACGCCTTTCATAATCTCCTCGAAGCGCCCAGGCACCCGCGCGTCAGTGCCGGTCACTCGTCTTCGTCCAACTCTTCGCCAGAGCTCAACGGAGGGCGCCCCGGCGGCCTGGCTCCGGCGCCATCTTTCAAGCCTTGTTTGTAGACTGCCTCGATGACCTGTGCCATCCGAACGCCCTCGTAGATCGTGAAGTCATGTTGGAGCTCGTCGAGCGCGCGACCAAGCTTCTTACCTGCATAAACCGGGACGACTTCACCCGTACTCGGCATCTTGAAGTCATGCCGCGTGGGGCCTTTGTCGCTGTGCCGAGCCGGCGGCTTGCTGGAATCAGACACGGGAACCCTTCAGTAGAGAACCACAACATATCCACACCACCCGGCACTGGCTAGCCCCTGTCGGTCCGTAGCACCGCGTGGTGTTCCGGCAACGCCCACTTGAACCCGTGGCGAGAGCAGTGCGCCAACGGCACCGATGACGCGCTAGCTCAGCCGCTTGTCAGTCAGGACGAACCGCGGGATCGTCCTGTTCACTAGGACCCAAAGCTTCCGCACCTCCTTCTCACTGGGCTCACTGTGGCTGTTGAACCAGTCGAGAAGGAACCGGTAATCGTTCTCCCCGTTGTGCCTGTTGTAGCCGTTGTCGGGGAACGCGCCGTTCTCCCACAGGTCGGCGAGCAGCGCACGAGAGAAATATTCGGTCGTGAGGACGACGGGCCGCCGGTTGACGTAGGCGGCGCGCAGGTTGAAGAGCCTCCGGAGGGCAGTCACACCCTCTGTCAGCTCGGGAACCTCGAAGTACTCAACGCACACGCTTCCGATCGGAGACAGTTCGTGGCCGGTGGTGGGGTTGCGGATCGTGTAGAGGTAGCGGAGTCCGGTGTTGCCGCATACGCACGTGCCGGTGCTCGTTGGATCTTCCTCCAGCCCAGCCACTTCCCACTCTTCGACCGCTGCTGCCCAAGTGTCAGCCCGTGACCCAGCGATCACCGAGCCCCGCAGGCTCCGAAAGTTGTGACTGGTCATCGACCCCTCCTCTGAGGAACCTACTGCTGATGATGGCTCAAACACGAGGGGCAGCATGCCCGATAGCCGATCGGTCAGCGAGACGATGCTCTGTGCCTTGTGACCGGCATCCGCTTGCCCCGGTGAGTGTGGATGCGACACTGCCATGATGCACATCGACGAGCTGAGCAACGAGGTCGAACAGGTGTCTGCGTTCTACGCGGAACGTCACGGGATCGACCGGACCAATGACTGGTTCTTACTGAAGCTCAACGAGGAAGTCGGAGAGCTCACGCAGGCGTACCTCGCTCGTGCCGGACAGGCGCGCGACAAGGGGCGAACGAAGGAGGAAGTGGAGACTGACTTCCGCTCCGAGCTCGCAGACGTGCTCGCGCAGCTCCTCCTCATCGCCCGTCGCTTCGATGTTGACCTTTCAGACGAGGTCGAGAAGAAGTGGCTCGTCTGGAAACCGTTGTAGTAGCCAATCGGCTAGCGGACATCATCGGTGCTAAGACAGTTCGCGTTGGCCGGTGCTGGGTCCGGTAACGTCACGAGCATGAAGGTGTTCATCAGCTGGTCCGGGGCGGCCGAGCAACACGTGGCCGAGGCTTTGAGGGATGCGCTGATAAGCGTGTGTGCCGGCGAAGTCGAGCCGTTTGTATCGAGCCAGGACATTCCGCTTGGCGAACGGGGCATCCCGATGATCGACGCGAAGCTGTCAGCGACGGACTACGGCATCGTGGTGCTCTCGGCCGCGAACAAAGACCGACCTTGGATCAACTACGAGGGCGGCGCACTCGCCACCCTGCTAGATCGGCGTGTGGCAGTCGTCCTCATGGACCTGGGCCGAGCCGAGGTCGACACACCGTTGGCGCCGTTCCAGTCAGTTCTCTTCCATGACCGTGCAGAAATGTTGCGACTGTTCACCGAGGTAGCTCAGCACAATCGGGCTTCGTTCCCGGCGGGGACGGTGGCGACGCTGTTCGACGCGGCGTGGAAATCAATTCAGGAGTCGTGGGCGCCGGATCCGAATGCCGCGCCGAAGCGCCACCGTTCGACGCAGGAGATGTTGGAGGAGCTGGTCGAGCGAGTTCGCTCGATCGACACTGCTCAGGCTCGGACCTTCAACCAGTCGAGGGTTGAGCAACATCTTCGCGACGACGATCCAGCGGCAGTTAGTGCCGCCGTCGCCGTCGCATCGAAGGGGACGGTGAGAGTCGATCAGGTGGTTCACATGCTGAGCGGAGACCTCTACGTCTTCGTCAGCGAGGACAAGAAGGTGACGAGGGAGTTGGAGGACGCGGGCTTTGCGGAAATCTACCGCCGGTTAGGCAAGGATGTGAAAGTGACGGTGACGTCGCTGCAATCAGCGGCGACCAGGACGATGGCAGAAGGTCGTCGGCTCGCCTGGTCACCCGCTGTCGCTGAGCAGCCTCCCGCCTAATCTCGGTGTGGCATCCGTTCATGCAGTAGAAGGCGTGGGCAGCCGTCGACGAGATCGGCACACCGCACCCGAGGAAGCGCGGCACTCGCTCTCGTCCGACGCCATCGGAGCTCCACTCGAGGGGAAGAGTGACCTCCGTGCCGCGCGCGCGTGGGAGCCAGCAAACGATGGCACCCAGTCCCGCATAGGCGCCGTATCGGTGTCCGGCCGTTGCTCTCACAATGGCCAACGTCGGAGACTGTACGACGCTCCGACGCTGTGGCGACGCCGCAGGCCCCGACGCAGCTCTGCAAGACTCGTTGCTGAAGACCCACGAGACAGAGGCTCGGGTCGTCGTTATCGACGCTCATGGCTTCCAAGACGGAACCATCGGCAGGACGCTCAAGCCGACGGTCCGGCACAGCCCACTCGACTTGATCGCACTTGCGGGCGGCAACCCGTTCCTGCTCTGCAAGCTGCTCATCATTGGCGCCTGCAAGCAATCCAGCAACGCGCAGGATTGGGCACTGATGGCTCCGAATGCTGTCGTGGTCACGGCCTCGCACGAGACTACTGACAGACACGATTGGCCTGCTATAGCCCTCATGATCCGAGCGGGCTTGACAGATCGGCAACACCTTCGGACGTGTTACGGGCAGAGGCGCAGGAGAGCGGACGGACTGGGTCTCGCATTGGGTGATGGCCTTTGGAGGGACGGACTGGCGGAGCAAGAACGCACCCCAATTTCAAGCCGTGCGCTGTGGATCACTAGCAGTCGTGATCGGTTTTCGGCAAGATGGCTGTCGTGTCAAACACCGAAGACGGCAAGTTCCAGAAGCGAACTCGCGAGACGCTGATGGCCTGGGCGGGGGCTGAATGCTCGGCCCCATGGTGTAGTACGAGAACCATCGCCGGATCGTCCTCCACGAGAAGTGGAGTGTCGGACGTGGGTGAAGCGGCTCACATACTCGGACGAACACCCAGCAGTGCGCGTTACGACGCGCATCAAACCGACGCCGATCGGAAGCACTTCGACAATGGAATCTGGCTTTGCCGCACCCACGCCGCGGCGATCGATCGCAACGACTCTATCTTTACCAAGGAACTCCTCGAGCAGTGGAAAGAAGCCCGGCACGAAGAGGCCCGTCGAGATCAACTCAACATGCCACGGACGCAACTGCGTGAACTGTTTGCATTTAGTATCGAGCTCGACCTGACGTCCAATCTCTCGGTGCAGCGCATCGTAGAATTCATGGAGGCGTCCGGGGTTTCAGTCGCATGGGGGGCAGATGTTCAAGGCACCGCCGCGCGTCTCCTCTTCGAGATTCTCGACAATGCGTATCGCCATGGGCTTAGCTTATCGGCTACGCTGCAGGCGTCGGCGACCCAGGTTGAAATCGCTTTCGACAGCCCCGCTGGCCACTTCGGTGTTGATCAGCTTCTCACTTCGAAGAACGGACGAGGTGGACACGTCGGCGCTTCCTCTTGGTATGAGGACTGGAACGCGCAGTTCAGACTGGCATCGTATCCGAACGGCACGATCACGACATGGTCACTGACCGACGTGCGAGACGGTGTCGGCGCATCAGGCCCATGCAGTGCCGTCGTGGGCTACGGACGAATGACCGATACGCACCACCGTCCATATACGTTTGTTGCCGATTGCTCCGAGGTCGTCTTGTACATTGACGGCCATGTCTCGTACAGTGACGTTTTCCAGCTGACTTCAACAGTCGACTCCGCTCTCGCTAATGGCCCGGTACTCATTGTCAGCAAATACGAGGAGAACCTGCGGGCCGTTGAAGCGGTGAACAAACATGCTGGCACCTGCTGGAAACTAACGCGAAGTGGCTCAGCCCTACGCATTGAGGTATGACGCCGTCACCTCAAAGGGGCGACGTGCCGCACATACTCCATCTGTGTACCCCTAGTGAGGCTGCGGGATCGGCCCATCCGTCGGAATCATGCAGTCATCTTGGAGCAGGTCCGTACGGCACCGAGTCGCTCGCTGACAGCTGCCGGCCTCAGATATGCGGCGCGGTCCGGAGGTAGAAGCCGGTCTCGGCGCGGGTTCCGGACGTCCGGCGGCATCGAGCGCTTTGCGTCTCGTTGGCTTCCGGGGTTGCGACGGGACGGCCTCCTCGCCGACGTCAACTGGTCTGGAGCGGGTGCGACCGGTCATTAGCTGACCCCCGATGAGGTCGCTGTCCGACTGTCCGCCTGACGATCCACTTCCGAACGACTCTCGAGTGGAGTGCATGTAGTCAGCACAGTCGGGGGCGGTCTCGCGGAGCGCGGTGAGTGCGCTGGCGCTGGCGCTGGCGCTGGCGCCGGTCATGCAAGCGCTGAGCACACCGACTAGTGCTCTCCCCCTCAACGGTGAGCGGGAGGTGAACCGATCGCTACGTGCAGCACCTCGCGGAAGGAGGAGTCGCCCCGCACTCCGCTGGTGTACGGGTGGAAACCTTTCACCGCACCAAGCCGTCCCCTGAACCCGAGCAGGAGCGCGATTCTCACCTGCCAGCTTGCCCGTATCCCGCTACTTGCGTGCACGAGCGCGAGCACTCGCCCGTACGCAGTGAGATAGCCCGTCGCATACACGAACGGCAGCGTACCCAGCGGAAGCCAAATGGTAAGGGTGAAGCTTCGCATCTCCGCCCCGAATTCGAGGCCTGACGCCCCTCGAAGGAGGCTAGATACTGACCAAACGATGGCGGCGATCCCGAGCACGATTAGAACGAACGAGGAGACCATCGACGCCGCTCGCCCATCCTCTCTCCTACTCGCGAAGGCGTTGAGCGCTGTCGCGAAGACAGCCACAGGTAGGAGAAGAAGCTCGATCCACAGCGCGTATGAAGCGAGGCCGGCGACATACACCACTACCGCGGTCGCTCCGACGGTCTCCTGGATGAAGTGCTTGAAGAGCTTTCCGCCGTCCTCAATGCTGACGATGCCCTTCGAGAGGAGTGGCAGGCTCGCACCTACCACGATGAGCACCGTGTCTTTCGTGAGCGACGGGTTCCAAGCGGAGGTCCAGCTTCCCAGCCAGATGAGTCCGGCGATGTAAACAAGAAAGAGACCGAAGACCGCGACGATCCGCCATACAAGCATGGCGCGCAAGACATCCAAAGCGGCGGGGACGGCTGCTCGGCGCCAGCTCGGTTTGGAGAGAACGACCAGGATCAAAATCGCCGACCACACAAGCACCGCCTCTTCGCGAGCACTGAGCGTGCCGAGGCTGTTCCAAGTCACTTCTAACTTCCCCCACGGGTGCGGTTGCGGTGAAGGCTTCTCTGAAGCTTCCGACCCGAGCGTAACGACGACTGGTGACACTTCCTGTTGGCACGTCTTCGGCGCGAAGACAGTGAAGTGAGGAGCCCTTCAGCTGTTTGATTACTCTCCTGCCTGCAGGAAGCCTTCCGCCTACGTGTCCGCAAGACGGTCGACCACCGGACAAACCGCTCCACGCTTCAGCAGGTAGACAAACCCTGTCTCACATAGCCCGTCCGCGCGGAACTTCGTTGACGGGGCGACATACGGAAACAGGAACGCCCCGCCAGCCGAAGCCAGCGGGGCGTCCCCATGAGTCAGACCGGGGTCAGAAGTCCCAGTCCTCGTCTTCGGTCTTCTCCGCCTTGCCGATGACGTACGACGACCCGGACCCCGAGAAGAAGTCGTGGTTCTCGTCGGCGTTCGGCGACAGCGCCGACAGGATCGCCGGGTTCACGTCCGTCGTCTCCTTGGGGAACATCGGCTCGTAGCCCAGGTTCATCAGCGCCTTGTTGGCGTTGTAGTGCAGGAACTTCTTGACGTCCTCGGTCAGCCCGACCTGGTCGTAGAGGTCCTGCGTGTACTGCACCTCGTTCTCGTAGAGCTCGAACAGCAGGTTGAACGTGTAGTCCTTGATCTCCTGCTTGCGCTCTTCGGAAGCGCCTTCGAGGCCCTTCTGGAACTTGTACCCGATGTAGTAACCGTGGACGGCTTCGTCGCGGATGATCAGGCGGATCAGGTCAGCGGTGTTGGTGAGCTTGGCGCGCGAGGACCAGTACATCGGCAGGTAGAAGCCGGAGTAGAACAGGAACGACTCGAGCAGCGTCGAGGCGACCTTGCGCTTCAGGGGGTCGTCACCGGTGTAGTAGTCGAGGACGATCTGGGCCTTCTTCTGCAGGTTCACGTTCTCGGTGGACCAGCGGAAGGCGTCGTCGATCTCGGGTGTCGAGGCCAGCGTCGAGAAGATCGACGAGTAGCTCTTCGCGTGCACCGACTCCATGAACGCGATGTTCGTGTAGACGGCTTCTTCGTGCGGGGTGATCGCGTCGGGGATCAGGCTGATCGCGCCGACGGTGCCCTGGATGGTGTCGAGCAGCGTCAGGCCGGTGAAGACCCGCATGGTGAGCTGCTGCTCTGCCGGCGTCAGCGTGTTCCACGACTGCACGTCGTTCGACAGCGGCACCTTCTCGGGGAGCCAGAAGTTGTTGACCAGCCGGTTCCAGACCTCGACGTCCTTGTCGTCCTGGATTCGGTTCCAGTTGATGGCACTGACCGCACTGATCAGCGGGATGGACTTGCCCGTGGCGTGGACCGGGTCGGTGAGGGTCATGGTTTCTTCCTGGATATGGCTTGCCGTTGAGGTGGGCGGGACAAGCCTGAGCCTGCCCCGCCCCCAGCGCTACACGCGCTGCGTGATGGTGCCGTCGGGGTTTCGCTTCGCACTTGCTGCTGTCACAAACTGCCCAGTACCAGCGGAACGATTCACCGTGCGGGAGTTTCCTGTACCGCTGCCCACACGCTCGGTGGTCGTCTTCGACGGCCAACGAGCGGCGGCAGCCGCGCTGACGAAGCGGCCGCTTGAGGCGCTTCGGTTGACACTTCTACCCACTGTCTTCACCTCCTCTCGGGGCTGAATCAGCCCCGAGAGCCCAGCCCGACAGGCCAGTTCGACTCATGTACAGTGGACGTTCCAGCGCTCAGTTGGGGTCCCTGTTTGGGGCTGTTCAGGACCAGGTTTTCGCGAACCTGGTCCTGAGCTTTTTATGGACTTGTGTGGACCTAGTAGCGCGGGGCGGGGCCCGCCCCGCGCCTCCAGGAAGAGAGCAGCAGCTCTACAGCATGCAGCTGACGCAGCCCTCGACCTCGGTGCCCTCGAGGGCGAGCTGGCGCAGACGGATGTAGTAGATCGTCTTGATGCCCTTGCGCCATGCGTAGATCTGGGCCTTGTTGATGTCACGCGTGGTGGCGGTGTCCTTGAAGAACAGCGTCAGGGACAGGCCCTGGTCCACGTGCTGCGTCGCCGCGGCGTACGTGTCGATGATCTTCTCGGCACCGATCTCGTACGCGTCCTGGTAGTAGTCCAGGTTGTCGTTCGTCATGAACGGCGCCGGGTAGTAGACGCGGCCGAGCTTGCCTTCCTTGCGGATCTCGATTTTCGACGCGATCGGGTGGATCGACGACGTCGAGTGGTTGATGTACGAGATCGAACCGGTCGGCGGGACTGCCTGCAGGTTCTGGTTGTAGATGCCGTGCTCCTGGACGGACGCCTTCAGCGCCTTCCAGTCCTCCTGCGTCGGGATCGTGATGTTCGCGTTGTCGAACAGCGAGGCGACACGAGCGGTCGCGGGGGTCCACGCCTGGTCGGTGTACTTGTCGAAGAACTCACCCGACGCGTACTTCGAGTCGCGGAACCCGTCGAAGGTCTCGCCGGTCTCGATGGCGATGTTGTTCGAGGCGCGCAGGGCGTGGAACAGCACCGTGTAGAAGTAGATGTTCGTGAAGTCGATGCCCTCTTCGGAGCCGTAGTAGACGCGCTCACGAGCCAGGTAGCCGTGCAGGTTCATCTGGCCGAGGCCGATGGCGTGCGACTTGTCGTTGCCGTCCTCGACGGAACGCACCGAGGCGATGTGCGACATCTGCGAGACCGAGGTCAGGCCGCGGATGGCCGTCTCGATGGTCTTGCCGAAGTCCGGCGAGTCCATCGTCAGCGCGATGTTCAACGACCCGAGGTTGCAGGAGATGTCCTTGCCGATCTCCTTGTAGGACAGGTCCTCGTTGAAGGTCGTCGGGGTGTTGACCTGCAGGATCTCCGAGCACAGGTTGGACATGTTGATCCGACCCTTGATCGGGTTGGCCTTGTTCACCGTGTCCTCGAACACGATGTACGGGTAGCCGGACTCGAACTGGATCTCGGCGATGGTCGTGAAGAAGTCACGCGCCTTGATCTTCGTCTTCTTGATGCGCGAGTCGTCGACCATCGCACGGTAGTTCTCGGAGATCGGGACGTCGCCGAAGGGGACGCCGTAGACCTTCTCGACGTCGTACGGCGAGAACAGGTACATGTCCTCGTTGTTCTTCGCGAGCTCGAACGTGATGTCCGGCACGACGACGCCGAGGGACAGCGTCTTGATGCGGATCTTCTCGTCGGCGTTCTCACGCTTGGTGTCGAGGAACTTCATGATGTCCGGGTGGTGGGCGCTGAGGTAGACCGCGCCGGCACCCTGACGCGCACCGAGCTGGTTCGCGTAGGAGAAGGAGTCTTCCAGCAGCTTCATCACGGGGATGATGCCCGAGGACTGGTTCTCGATCTGCTTGATCGGGGCACCGGCCTCACGGATGTTGGAGAGCAGCAGGGCCACGCCGCCGCCGCGCTTCGAGAGCTGCAGCGACGAGTTGATCCCGCGCGAGATCGACTCCATGTTGTCTTCGATGCGCAGCAGGAAGCAGGAGACGAGTTCGCCGCGCTGGGCCTTCGCCGTGTTGAGGAACGTCGGGGTGGCGGGCTGGAAGCGGCCGGCGACGATCTCTTCGACGAGGTCGATCGCGAGCTGCTCGTTGCCCTGGGCCAGGCCGAGGGCGGTCATGACGACGCGGTCCTCGAAGCGCTCGAGGTAGCGCTTGCCGTCGAACGTCTTGAGCGTGTAGCTCGTGTAGTACTTGAACGCGCCGAGGAACGTCTGGAACCGGAACTTCTTCGAGTACGCCAGGTCGTTGAGTCGCTGGATGAAGTCCAGCGAGTACATGTCGATCGTCGCTTTTTCGTAGTACTCGTTCTCGACCAGGTAGTCGAGCCGCTCCTTCAGATTGTGGAAGAAGACGGTGTTCTGGTTGACGTGCTGCAGGAAGAACTGCTTGGCGGCCTCACGATCCTTGTCGAACTGGATGTTGCCGTCCGCGTCGTAGAGGTTGAGCATCGCGTTGAGGGAGTGGTAGTCCATCCCCGTCTGCGGCGACGTCAGATCGACGTCTGCAACTGCTGCGTCCAAAATGCATCCAATCCTGTGTTGACCGCCGACACGTCGTCAGGGGTCCCGAAGAGTTCGAATCTGTAGAGAAGGGGGACGTTGCACTTCCGCGCGATGACGTCCCCTGCCAGGCCGTAGGCCTCGCCGAAGTTCGTGTTGCCGCCGACGACCACACCGCGGATGAGCGAGCGGTTGTGCGCGTCGTTGAGGAACTTGATGACCTGCTTGGGGACCGCACCCTCGCCGTTGCCGCCACCGTAGGTGGGCAGGAACAGGACGTAGGGCTCGTCCGCGTGGAGGAAGGGTTCGCTCGGGTAGAGCGGGATCCGGTCCGCGTCGCGGCCGAGCTTCTCGACGAAGCGCGCGGTGTACCCGGACACGCTCGAGAAGTAGACCAATCGGCTCATGGCGCGCTCCTCGGTGGAAGGTGCAGACAGACGGACCGGGGGTGTCCTGTGGGCGGTGATCCGGGCCTCCTGAGCGGGTCCGGGGTGACCGTCCACAGGACGGGAGGCGACTACGCCAGTTCGGCGCTGAGCGTCGCGATCTTGTCGGGGCGGAAGCCCGACCAGTGGTCGTCGTCCGTGACGACGACGGGGGCCTGCATGTAGCCCAGGCTCTTGACGTGCTCGAGGGCTGCCTCGTCGGTGGAGACGTCGTGCACTTCGTACTCGATGCCCTTGTTGTCGAGGGCCCGGTACGTCGCTGTGCACTGGACGCAGGACGGCTTGGTGTAGACGGTGACGGCCATGTTCTCCCCTGGTTTCTGGGCCTGATTCCAGGTCCGAAGTTCGTGTGCGGTGCTGAGGACGACGCTACTACATGTTGTGCCCGGCGGACCCGTCGACCACAAGAGAAAGTGTTACACGCCTGTAGTTTCCACAACCCGATCCACAGACTGTGGATTCCCGGAGGCCCGGTTTTCCGCCACTCTCGCACCCACCACCGACACTCTCCACAAGCTGTGGACGGAAGTTCTCGACACCTCCCGTCGGCGTGTCTGAGAACGGTGTCGACGAGGACCTCCTCCACACCTCCCCCGGACGGGTGACACCCCGATCCGTCCGGTCCGTACACTCGTCTCGTGAGCACGTACGGCCCCCTCCTGAAGACCCCCGGCGTGGGTCGTGTCATCGCTGCACAGCTCACCGCGCGCTTCCCGTTCGGGATGCTCTCGCTGGCCTACCTGCTGCACGTCGAGCATGTCTTCCACTCCTACGGCGCCGCCGGCCTGGTGCTCGCGACGACGAGTGTCGGGCAGGCGCTGGCGGGCCCGCTCACGAGCCGCTGGATGGGCAGCTGGGGCATGCGCCCCGTCCTCATCCTGACGAGCATCGTCGCGCTCGTGAGCATGGGGGTCATCGGCTTCGTGCTCATGCCGCTCTGGGGCTACGTGGTGGTCGGGTTCCTCGGCGGCCTCGCAGTCCCGCCCGTGCAGCCGGCGGTGCGCACCATCTACCCCAAGATGGTGACCTCGTCGCAGCTCACCCCCCTGTTCTCGCTCGATGCCAGCGCCCAAGAACTGATCTGGGTCGCCGGCCCGGTCATCACCACCTTCGTCGCGACCCAGGTCGGCACGGTCGAGGCGATCGTCGTCGCCATGGTCTTCCTGGTGGTCGGCGGCATCTGGTTCATCGCCTCCCCCGAGCTCGGCCGCGTCCGCATCCCCCGCTCGAAGCGCGCGTTCGGCGTCGTGCTGAAGCGCCCGTCGGTCGTCGTCGCCACCCTGACCGGTCTGCTGCTCATCGGCGCGTGCGCGGCGGTCGAGGCCAGCGTCACCAGCGTCTTCGGCGAGGGCAGCCCGAACGCCGGCATCGTCCTGGCCGTCTTCGCGGTCGGGTCCCTGTTCGGCGGCCTGGCCTTCGGCCACCGTCCGATCTCCCCCAACACCCTGTGGACGCGCATGGCGATCGTCTTCGTCGGTCTCGCGCTCGCCCTGGGCGGCACGAACTTCTGGTGGCTCTGCATCGCCCTCGTGATCGCGGGCATCGGCATCGCGCCGGCACTCGCGGTGATGTTCGGCTCGGTCTCCGCCACCGTCAAGTTCTCCGACACGGCCGAGGCCTACGGCTGGATGGGCACCGGCCAGCTCATCGGTGCCGCGGGTGGTTCCGCGGTCGCCGGCTTCCTGATCGACAGCAGTGGCCCGGTGGGCGGCTTCACGGTCGGTGCGGTCATGGCCGGGGTGGGCGTCGTCGTCGCGCTCGGGGCGAAGCGCTGGCTGCCCGACCTGCGCGGCCGTGACGCCAGCCCCATCCCCGACACCGAGCCGGTGGTCCTGCCGACCTGAGCGGGGGCGCGGGCTCTCGGCGGCGTACCTGGCCGAATCGGGCGTACCTGGTCGAAAGTTCTGACCAGGTACGCCCGATTGCAATTGCCATCGCGGCCGGTATGGGAAGGAACGTGCCTCCGGCGGGCGGGTCGCGTTCTCCACAGATGGCCGGGAGGCCCGGCGCGCGCCCGCCACGCACCGGCAGGATGGGTGCATGGTCAGTTCACTTCCCCTGCGTGACGGCGCCGCGATCCCCACGATCGGGTTCGGCGTCTACAAGGTCGACGACACCGAGGCCGAGACGGCGGTCGGTCTCGCGCTCGAAGCCGGCTACCGGCACGTCGACACGGCCGAGATGTACGGCAACGAGACCGGCGTCGGGAACGCGATCCGGGCCTCCGGGCTCGACCGTGACGACGTCTTCGTGACGACCAAGGTGTGGAACGACCACCAGGGGCGCGACGCGACCCTGCGTGCGTTCGACGGCAGCCTCGAGCGGCTGAGGCTCGACGCGGTCGACCTCTACCTGATCCACTGGCCGGCCGCGGCGAACGACCGCTACGTCGACACCTGGCGCGCGCTCGTGGAACTGCGCGAGTCCGGCCGGGCGCGCAGCATCGGTGTCTCGAACTTCCAGGTGCCGCACCTGCAGCGGCTCGTCGACGAGACGGGCGAGGTCCCGGCGCTCAACCAGGTCGAGCGGCACCCGTGGCTCCCGCAGCGCGAGCTCATGGAGTTCCACCAGCAGCACGACATCGTCACCGGAGCCTGGTCGCCGCTCGGTCGCGGTCGGCTGATCGACGAACCGGTCCTCACCGGCATCGCGGACGCACACGGGGTGAGCGTCGCGCAGGTCCTCGTCCGGTGGAACGTGCAGCAGGGGGTCGTGGTGCTGCCGAAGTCGGTGACGCCGTCGCGGATCCGGTCGAACCTCGACGTCGACGGCTTCGTGCTCAGCGACGACGAGCTCGCGGCGATCGCCACGCTCGAGTCCGGGCAGCGGACGGGCTCGCACCCCGACTCGGTGTCGTGACGGGAGCGCCGTCGTGACGTGGTGCTCGCGTGACGGCGTAGGTTCTTCGGGGTGAACGATCCTCAGCAGACCGCACGTGAGCACCTCGGGCCCGACGAGCACCTGTACTGGGCCGGCACGAGCGACCAGGCGAAGCTCTTCACGGGGCGGGACGGCTTCCTCGTCCCGTTCTCCCTGTTCTGGACCGGCTTCGTCTCGTTTGCAGTGGCCGACGTCGTGCGGAACGGGTACCTCGGCGCGGGCGCGATCATCCCGATCGTCTTGTCGCTGGTCGGCCTGCACCTCGTGTTCGGGCGTTTCTTCGTGAAGGCCCACCGCAAGCGCACGACCGTGTACGCCGTCACCGACCGCCGCGCACTGATCATCACGCCGAACACCACACGCGAGGTTCCGGTGGGACGCACCGATCGCACCATCACCTGGACCGGGGGGCGACGACACTGTTCGGTGGAGTGGAACACCGGCGATCCGAGCGGAGTGGCGGCGTTCTTCGCCGGCGGAGCGACCGCCAAGATCTACGCGAACACCGGACTCGACGGGTTGTTCGGACCGCAGGTGTTCGCGTTCTGGGACGTCCGCGACGGCGAGGAACTCGTCCGCGAACTCGACCGCGTGGCGCGCTAGCCCCGACGGTCTTCTTCCGACTGCCACGGCAGGTGCAGATCGCCCGGTGCGGGTTCCACGTCGCCGGCGTCGTCCGCGCCTCCCGTTCCCGGTGCGGCGGTGATCTTGGACGTGTCGATGCCGTCCGCTTCGAGTTCGGCGTCGCTGCGCTGGTTCGTCTGCGACGCCTCGGTCTCTCGCTCGCTCGACGGGCTGTACGCAGTGTCGGTCGAGTCGGGATCCGGCGTCTCCGGGATGCTGTCGCTCATGACCCGGACGGTAGTCCGTGTGCCCCGAGTACCAGTTCGGTCACGACGGTCGATCGGGCCGGACCCCGGCGGTACGCTCCCTGCCGTGGGGGAGATCGAACGACGACGAACACGAGCGCGGACCGCGGCGAGCGCAGTAGCCGGCACCGCACTGGTGGGGTTGCTGCTCACGGGCTGCACGGCATTCGGAGGGGACGACCCCTTGCCGAAGCCGACCAGACAAGCTGCCGAGCGGACGGCGGAGCCGATCCCCGATCCGACGCTCACGACCGAGCAAGTCGACGGGGAACCTGACGAGGTCGAGCAGGTCCTGCCCACGGGCACGGTCGCGGCGGAGACCGACGTCACGTCCCCGAGCGGTGACACGAGCATCCACGTGCGCATCGTGGCGAACGACGAGGGTACGTTCACCGCGCAGCTGTCCGGCTACCGCACGACCAACCCGCAGCAGATGAGCCTGCAGTTCCGGCACCGGACCGCCAGCCCGCTCGACGGCGGTGACGCCTCGGCGCGGGACACGACCGAGTGGACCGCCGCCTCCGGCCCGCCGAAGACCGCGGTGATGAACGACGCCGGTGCACGACCGGACTACCTGCGCAGTGTCGTCCTCGTCCCTGCCTCAGTGCCGGACGAAGATCCCGCGAAGCGTCCGTGGGTCGGATCGGTGCTGGCCGCCGGCGCCCTGGAGTGGAAGATCCCGAACCCCTACCCGGACCTGCGCATCACCGTGGGCAAGGACCGACCGGGGGCGTACGGCATCGTCACGGACGCCGACGGACGACCGGCCGACTACCTGGTGGCGCACGGCGACGAGCTGACCACGGTCGCGCAGCGGTTCGGCATCACGCCGGCCGAGGTGCAGTGGCTCAACCCGTACATGGAGACCCGCGCCGACGACTGGTTGCTCGAGGGCAGCACGCTGAACCTCGACCCTGCGCGCCGCTGACCTCGGCGCGGACGGCACTCGACCGTCCGTTACGCTCGACGGGCACCAGCCCCGACCAGGAGGTCCACTCGTGACGATCGTCGCCGCAGCAGACGGCTCAGCCCTCGGCAACCCCGGCCCCGCTGGCTGGGCCTGGTACGTCGACGACGACCGCTGGGCCGCCGGTGGCTGGCCCCGGGCAACGAACAACATCGGCGAGCTCACGGCCGTCCTGCAGTTGCTCCGCGCGACGAAGGACTCCGGCGAGCCGCTGCACATCCTGTGCGACAGCCAATACGCCATCAAGGCCTGCACCGAGTGGCTCGCCGGGTGGAAGCGGAAGAACTGGCGCAAGGCCGACGGCAAGCCGGTCATGAACGTCGAGATCATCAAGGAGCTCGACGCCGAACTGCAGGGCCGCAAGGTCACGTTCGAGTGGGTCCGCGGGCACGTCGGCCACGAGATGAACGAAGCCGCCGACGTCCGCGCCCGTGGTGCGGCCACCGCCTACCAGAACCACACCGACGTGCCGCACGGTCCGGGCTGGCCCGGCGTCGAGGTCACCGAGCCGTCCGCACTGCCCGAGGCGACCCCGCCGGCCACGCTCTTCTGACCGACGAGCTCGGTCAGCCTGGGTCTCGGAGACCCAGGAACACCGAGGCACTGGTCCGCATCCGACCCCGAGACGATGCTGGGCGCATGGAGAACACCGAACACGTCCTGGTCACCGGCGGCTCCGGCTTCATCGCCGGCCACCTGATCCTGCAGCTGCTCGACGCCGGGCACCGCGTCCGCACCACGATCCGGTCCCTCGACCGTACACCCGAGGTCCGTGCGGTCCTCGCCGAGGCCGGCCTGACCGCCGACGACCGGCTGGAGTTCGTCGCCGCCGACCTGACGTCCGATGACGGATGGGCCCAGGCGGTCGCGGACATCGACGTCGTGCACCACGTCGCCTCGCCGGTGATGCCCGGCCACGTCGAGGACGAGGACACCGTGATCCGTCCGGCGGTGGAGGGGACACTGCGGGTGCTGCGCGCCGCACACACGGCCGGAGTCGATCGCGTCGTGCTGACCTCGGCCTTCCACGCGGTCAGCTGGGGCCACCCGCACTCCGACCACGTGTTCGCCGAGGCCGACTGGACGGTGCTCGACGGGCCCGGAGTCGACGCCTACGGGAAGAGCAAGACCCTCGCCGAACGGGCCGCGTGGGACTTCGTCGCGTCCGAGCCCGGTGCGCCGGAGCTCGTCACGACGATGCCGGTCGCGGTGATGGGCCCGGCAATGGGGCACGCGGTGTCCGGTGCGAACCACATCCTGCAGGCCATGCTCTCCGGCGCGATGCCCGCGACACCGCGACTGTTCATCCCCATCGTCGACGTGCGTGACGTCGCCGCGGCGCACGTCACCGCGACGACCGCCCCGGATGCAGCGGGCAAGCGGTTCCTCTTGTCGAACGGCCCGGCGCTCGAGATGGCCGAGATCGCCGCCACCCTGCGCGAGCACCTCGGTGACGACGCCCGGGCAGTCCCGACGCAGACGCTGCCCGACGACGTCGTACGGACCGCGGCCGAGACCCAGCCGCAGTTCCGTGCGATGGTGCCCGACCTCGGCTACGCCAAGCGCACCTCGAACGAGCGAGCGCGCACCGTGCTCGGCTGGACCCCTCGTGATCCGCACGAGGCGATCGTGGCGGCGGCCCGGAGCCTGGTGGCGAAGGGCTTGGTCCACCCCTGACCAACCCTGGTCCACCCCTGACCCACGAGGATCAGACCGCCCGCTCCCACAACGCCACCGTGCTCTCGAGCCCGTCGTACCGGTACGGCTTCCGCTCCCCTGTCGGCGCGTACCCGAGCGCCCGCCAGAACGGCTCGGCACCGACCGCGTTCGTCGCCACGATCCCCAGTCGTAGTCGGTCGGCGCGGGCGTCGGCCGCCAGGGACACGACGGCCTCGTGCAGGACTCGTCCGAGGCCGGAACCCTGCCGATCGCCGCGGACGACGAGCAGTCCGACGTACGCCGTGGTCGGTGCCGGGTACCCGAGCAGCACGTCCGCGAACGCCACGAGCGATTCGCCGTCCCACAGCCCGATCCCGTACTTGCCCGCCGGGTCGAAGCCGTCCGGCACCGACATCAGTGCGCTCAGCCCGTCGGACGGACCCGGCGGGTACCCGGTGATCCGCTCGGCGTAGTCCGGCACGGTCTCGAGCAGCACCTGCAGCGCGTCGACGTCGTCCGCACCGAGCGCTCGCACGACGAACGAACCAGCACCGGCCGGCATCAGTCCACGTCCACGTCGGCCCACCCGTCGAACCGACCGACCTCGGTGACCCGGACCACGGCCTCACCGGCTTCGTCCGAGGCGTCGAGGTCGATCGTCGCCGAGAACCCGAAGTCCTTGTCGCCTGACGGGTCCGCGAAGATCTGCCGGGCACGCCACACACGCGCCGAGCCTGCAGCCCCAGAGCCGGACGCCCCCACACGCGTCGCCCCGGCACCCGTCGCCCCCGCCTGGTCGAGCACCAGGTAGGACATCGACCGCGCCTCGGCATCGGTGCCGATGGTGTCGTGCTCCTCGTAGTACTCCTCGAGCACCGCGTCCCACGCGTCACCGTCGAAACCGGCTGCTGCGTCGAGCGCCCCGAGTCCGTCGACGTCGTCGCGTGCAGCGAGCAGCACCCGCTGGAACAGTGCGTTCCGCACGAGCACGGTGAAGGCCCGCACGTTGCCGGTGAGCCGTGCCGGCTGCGGCGGCGCGATCTCCTGCTCTTCGGCGAGGGCGAGCAGCACGTCGCCGTTGAGCAGCGCTTCCCACTCGTCGACGAGCGAGGAGTCGGTCTGCCGGACGACCTCGCCGAGCCACTCGATCAGGTCGTCGAGCTCCTGGTTCCGCTGTTCCTCGGTGATGGTCTGCCGCATGGTCCGGTAGGCGTCGGACAGGTACCGGAGCACGAGCCCCTCGGACCGGGTGAGCTGGTAGAACCGCACGAAGTCGCCGAAGGTCATCGCGCGCTCGTACATGTCGCGCACGACGGCCTTGGGCGAGAGCTGGAAGTCGAGGACCCAGGGCTGCTCAGCCGCGTACGTCTCGTACGCCGCCTCCAACAGCTCGGACAGCGGGCGAGGCCAGGTGACCTCCTCGAGCAGCTCCATCCGCTCCTCGTACTCGATGCCCTCGCGCTTCATGCGGGCGACCTCTTCGCCGCGCTCCTTGAACTGCTGCTGCGACAGGATCGCCCGCGGGTCGTCCAGTGTCGCCTCGACGATCGAGACCATGTCCAGCGCGTACGTGGGAGAAGCAGGATCGAGCAGCTCGAACGCGGCGAGCGCGAACGGGGACAGGGGCTGGTTGAGGGCGAAGTTCGACTGCAGGTCGACGGTGAGCCGGTAGGAGACCGGAGGCCCCGGCACCCGCTCGATGACCTGCGCGTTGATGAGCGTCCGGGCGATGACGAGGGCACGCCGGGCCATCGCGAGCTGGCGGGCGCGCGGTTCGTGGTTGTCGAACACCAGCGAGCGCACCTCGTCGAACGCCGAACCGCCGCGGGCCACCACCGACAGCACCATCGCGTGCGTGATGCGCATCCGCGAGACCATCGGCTCCGGTTCGGCGCCGATGAGCCGGTCGAACGAGGCTTGTCCCCAGGACACGAACCCCTCCGGCGCCTTCTTCCGCTTGATCTTGCTCTTCTTCTTCTGGTCGTCGCCGGCCTTGGCGACGGCGCGGGCGTTCTCGATGTCGTGCTCGGGGGCCTCGGCGACGACGTCACCCTCGGTGTCGTACCCGGCGCGTCCGGCACGGCCGGCGATCTGGTGGAACTCACGCGCGGACAGCTGCCGCATCTTCGTGCCGTCGAACTTCGTCAGCCCGGTGAACAGCACGGAGCGGATCGGCACGTTGATGCCGACGCCCAGGGTGTCGGTGCCGCAGATGACGGGCAGCAGCCCGCGCTGTGCAAGCTGCTCGACGAGCCGTCGGTACTTGGGGAGCATGCCGGCGTGGTGCACGCCGATGCCGGCGCGGATCAGGCGGGACAGGGTCTGTCCGAAGCCGGCGCTGAAACGGAAGCCCGCGATCGCTTCCGCGATCCGGTCTCGACGCGCACGATCAGCGACCTTCGCCGACATCAGCGACTGCGCCCGTTCGAGCGCCGCGGCCTGGGCGAAGTGCACGATGTAGATCGGCGCCTTGCCCTCCTCCAGCAGCCGTTCGACGGTCTCCTGCACGGGCGTCATCACGTACTCGTACTCGAGCGGCACCGGTCGGCTGACCCCGGTCACGCGGGCGGTGGGTCGGCCGGTGCGTCGGGACAGGTCGTCGGCGATGGTGGTGACGTCCCCGAGGGTGGCCGACATCAGCAGGAACTGCGCACGTTCGAGCACGAGCAGCGGCACCTGCCAGGCCCAGCCGCGGTCGGGGTCGCCGTAGAAGTGGAACTCGTCCATCACCACGACGTCGACGTCGGCGTCGGGTCCTTCGCGCAGGGCGAGGTTCGCCAGGATCTCGGCGGTGCAGCAGACGATGGGGGCGTCGCCGTTCACGCTGGAGTCGCCGGTGACCATGCCGACGTTCTGCGCGCCGAACAGCTCGACGAGCTGGAAGAACTTCTCGGAGACGAGCGCCTTGATCGGTGCCGTGTAGTAGCTCCGCTTGCCCTCGGCGAGCGCGGCGAAGTGCGCGCCGGCCGCGACGAGCGACTTGCCGGTGCCGGTCGGGGTGCT
Source organism: Curtobacterium sp. PhB137 (assembly GCF_003814955.1). Taxonomy (NCBI): domain Bacteria; kingdom Bacillati; phylum Actinomycetota; class Actinomycetes; order Micrococcales; family Microbacteriaceae; genus Curtobacterium; species Curtobacterium sp. PhB137. The sequence continues at coordinate 78,388 of NZ_RKQO01000011.1, forward strand.
CAGCACGACGTTCGCGCCGGAGACGAGCTCGATGACCGCTTCGTCCTGTGCCGGGTACAGCGGCCGGCCGCCTTCCTCGGCCCAGGCCGCGAAGGCCTCGTAGACCTCGTCGGCGTCGACGACGCCGTCCACCGCCGCCGGGATCGCGGCGACGAGCGGGGGCACGGTGGTGACGTCGGTCATGGCCCCATCCTCCCAGGCTGCGGTGACGAGGTGGTCGGTACGGACGACCGGGAGGCCCGGCTCCATACGCGCGCATAGACTCGCGTCATGCGCGAACTCGGCTTCCTCACCTTCGTCCCGAACCACGGCGGCACTGCGGGTGCGGCGAGCGCCCTGCAGGATGGTCTGCGGCTGTTCGAGACGGCCGAGACCCTCGGCTACGGCACGGGCTGGGTCCGCGGTCGGCACTTCGAGCCCTTCCTGACGAGCCCGATGACGTTCTTCGCCGCCGCGGCCCAACGGACCAGCACCATCGCCTTCGGCACCGCGGTGCTCGGCATGCGCTACGAGGACCCGGTGCGCCTCGCCGAGGACGCCAGCACGGTCGACCTGCTGAGCGGCGGGCGGGTGCAGCTCGGCATCAGCACGGGCATCGCCGGGTACGGGCCGATCCTCGACCCGGTGTTCGGCTCCGTCGACCGCTCGTTCCGCGACGAGGCCGAGGCCCGGGCTGCCCGACTGCTCGAGGTGCTCGACGGCGACGCACTCGGCAGCGCCGGCTCTGGCTACGAGAGCATCCCGGCCGGTGCGGACCTGACCCTGCAGCCGCTCAGCCCCGGCCTACGCGACCGCGTCTGGTGGGGCGGCGGCAGCATGGGCACCGCGGTGCGCACAGCCGAGAAGGGGCTGCTCCTGCACTGCTCGACCCTGAACACCGAGGACACCGGTGCACCCTTCGCCCAGGCGCAGGCCGACCAGATCGCCGCCTACCGCGAGCGGTTCACCGAGCTGCACGGCGGGACCGGCCGCACGTCGAAGGTCGCGGTGGGCCGCATCGTCGTGCCGCTGCTCGACGACCACGACCGCGCGGTCCACGACGAGTTCCTGACCGGGTACGCCTCGGGCATGGACGACGAGGGCCGACCGCTCTCCGGTCCGCCGTTCCGGTTCAGCAAGGTGCTGTCCGGCGAGCCGGCCGCCATCGTCGACGCCCTGCTCGCCGACCCCGCCGTCACCGCGACGGACGAGCTCGTGATCACCCTGCCCGCGAACGGGGACGTGGCCGCCCACGAGCGGATCCTGCGCATCGTCGCCGAGGAGATCGCGCCGGCACTGCGGGCCTGAGAACGGATCAGGACACCCGGCGGGGCTCAGATCGAGTCGGTGATGCTCGAGAGCCCTGCCGGATGACCATCTCGTCCCTGATCCGCACGGGATGGTGGGACCATCGTTCCACCTACCGAGCGGTTTGTCACACTGAGGTGCGCCCCCAGGACGAGAAAGTTGATCATCCGTCACCCGTTTTGCCCGGATCGCACGAAGTCCGTCAACCGGTTCGCCGAACCCCTTCCAGGACGGAAACAGTCGGGACGAACGAATGCGCCCCCGCGCGGACGCGGGGACGCATTCTGGACGCACCGGGGAAGCTGGGGCATCGTCAGCCGGATCAGGAGGCTGAGTCGCACAACCAGCGACCCCGTAGTCGGTGCGTGCGCCGACGGTAACCAGCCGACTGGCGCACACCGATGTTACTCAACAGGCGTCGTCGGTGCGCGGAAACCGGACGAACTGATCAAACCAGTTCGAGGGCCGCGCTCCCGGACTCGTCGGTGACCGAGGCTCCGACGTGCAGCGTGAAGGCGCCGGGCTCGTACTGCCAGGCTCCGTCCCAGTGCGCGAACGCCCGGGCCGGCACCTCGATCGAGACCTCGGTCGACTCCCCCGCGTCGAGGCGCACCGGGGCGAACCCGACGAGCCAGCGCGCCGGACGGTCCACCGCCGAGGACTCCCGCGAGGCGTAGACCTGCACGACGTGCTTGCCGGCGCGCGATCCGGTGTTGACGACCGTCGCCGTGACGATGACCGCATCACCCTCGGACACGGTCGGCGTCGCGACGACGCCGTCGATGGTCCACGAGGTGTAGCCGAGGCCGTGCCCGAACGGGTACGCCGGCGTGGTGCCGGCACGGAGCCAGGCACGGTACCCGATGTGGACGCCCTCGTCGTACGACACCTTGCCGTCGACGGGGGTGACGTCCAGCACGGGCACGTCGGCCATCGCGACCGGCCAGGTGGTGGGCAGACGTCCGCCGGGCTCCTGCGCGCCGGTCAGCACGTCGGCGAGCGCGTTGCCGTACTCCTGCCCACCGAACCAGGTGAGCAGGACCGCGGCGACGTCGTTCCGCCACGGCATCTCCACGGGCGAGCCGGCGTTCACGACGACGACCGTGTTCGGGTTGGCCGCCACGACCGCACGCACCAGGTCGTCCTGGTGGCCGGGCAGCGCGAGCGATGAGCGGTCGTACCCCTCGGACTCGACCTTCGAGTTCGTGCCGACGACCACCACGGCGACGTCAGCCGTGCGGGCAGCCTCGACTGCGGCATCGATGAGCACCGACGGGTCCTCGTCGGACGGCTCGGTGCCGAACTGGTACGCGAGCACCCCGCCGAGGGTCTCGTCCTGGATGACGTCGTACTCGATGCGGATCGCGACCTGCTGCCCGGACGTCACCGACACGGGCACCGAACGTGCCGGCGGGTTGAGGAACGCCGCGCCGAGCTGGTCACCCTCGAAGGGCACGTCCTCGTCGAGCACGAGCTCCCCGTCGATCCACATCCGCGACCGGCCGGCCGCCCCGATGCCGATCCGCACGGTGCCGGAGGACGGCGCGGTGTAGGTCGTGGTGATGTCGAGCCGGTCGGCCTCCCGCGTGGGGGCGTCGCCGCCGAACCAGAACAGTGCCGTGGCGCGGCGGTCCTCGACGTACAGTTCCTGGTCGTCCTTGACGAAGGCGACGCGGGCGCCGGGCTCGCCGGTACCGGGGTTCGTGATGGTGGACAGCGGGAACTCCGCGATGCCCTCCTGCACGACGGCACCGATCGCGTAGTCGACCGTGGCGCCCGGGAACGCCGAGCGGATCCCGTCGAGCGGCGAGACGACCTGCGACGGCACGACCGTGGCCGAGCCACCACCCTGCGTGCGGGCCTGGTCGGCGTTGTGGCCGATGACGGCGATGCGGGACACGGCGGGCGCGTCGAGCGGCAGCACGCCGGTGTTGCGGACGAGGACGGTGCCCTCGGCCTCCGCTTCGCGGACGAAGGCGACGCCGTCCTCGACGTGCACCGGCTGCGCGGCCACGGGCTCGAAGCCCTCGAGTGCGCCGACGCGGGCGGCCAGGGTCAGGATGCGGCGGACCTTGCGGTCGATCGCCTCGATCGGCACGTCACCGGACTGCACCGCGGCGAGCAGCGGACCCTCGCTCCACCACTGGTTCGGGCCCGGCATCGCGACGTCCTGCGACGCCTTCGCCGAGTCGACCGAGCGCACGCCGGTCCAGTCGGACACGACGATGCCGTCGAAGCCCCACTCCGAGCTCAGCGGCGTCTCGAGCAGGTCGTGCTCCGACGCGGTGACGCCGTTGATGGAGTTGTACGACGACATGATCGCCCAGGCGTGTGCCTCGGTCACGGCCTTCTCGAACGCGAGCAGGTACAGCTCGCGCAGGGCCCGGTCGGAGACCTCGGTCGACGCGGTGAAGCGGTCGGTCTCGTAGTCGTTCGCGATGTAGTGCTTCGGGGTCGCGGCCACGCCGTTCTCCTGCACACCGTCGACGTACGACGCAGCCAGGTCACCGGTCAGGACCGGGTCCTCGCTGAACGCCTCGAAGTGCCGGCCGCCGAGCGGCGAGCGGTGCAGGTTGATGGTCGGGCCGAGGACGACGTCGACGCCCTTGCGGCGTGCCTCGACGGCTGCTGCTGCGCCGTAGCGCTTCGCGATCGCGCGGTCCCAGGACGCCGACAGCGCGGTCGCCGAGGGCAGGTTCAGCGACGGGTCGCGTTCGTCCCAGACCTCACCACGGACGCCCGAGGGGCCGTCCGACATCAGGATCCGGCGCAGCCCGATCTTCTCGATGGGCCAGGTGGTCCAGAAGTCGCGCCCGGTCAGGAGCTGCACCTTCTCGTCGGTGGTCAGCTGGTCGACGAGCGCGTCGATGCGCTCGGCCGTACTGGAGGCTGGGCCCCCGCCGGCCGGTACCGCGGCGTCGCGGAGCGGCGGGGCGGCCGAGTCGGAGGGGAGGGTCACGTCGTTCACGGTAGTCACGGTGGTCGGTCCTTTCGTTCAGAGCCTGGGGAAGCGTGGTCAGCGCACGCCGCGGATGCGGGACACCGAGACGATGCCGAGCAGTCCGACGACGGCACCGGTGATGAAGAAGCCGCTGTACCCGCCGGTCAGGGCGATGACGCCCGGGGCCGCCGCGGGCACGATCGACTGGGGCAGGGCCTGCGCGATGTTGACGACGCCGAGGTCCTTCGCGTTGTCCTCGTCGGACGGCAGCACGTCGGTGATGAGCGCCAGGTCGACGGCGTAGAAGACGCCCATGCCGGCACCCATCACGAACTCGCCGACCAGGACCATGCCGAGCGACGGCGCGAGCGCGATGATCACGAGCCCGACCACGCCGACGATGCCCGCGATCGCGACGAACAGCTTGCGGCGGCCGAGCTTGTCCGACAGCCAGCCGGCGATCAGCGAGGTGAGCACGATGCCGACGACGTTCCACAGCGTTCCCTGGAACACCGCGTTCGCGACGTGGTCCGGGTCCACGCCGATGTCGTCCCGCAGGAAGTACGTCAGGTAGCTCACCGCGGTGTACTGCGCGGCGACCATCAGGAACCGGGTGAGCCAGGCCCAGCCGAGGTCCGGGTGCTTAACGGGGTTGAAGACGAACGAGCCGAAGACCTGCCCGATGCCGAGCTTCGACGTCGGCCGGTGGGTCAGCACGCGGTCGCGGAACACGAGCGCGTAGAGCACGACGACGATCGACCCGATCGCACCGGGGATGATCATCTGCGTCGCCGAGGTCGAGAAGAGCTGCACGAGGAACGTGCCGCCGACGAGCGCGAGGTTCTGGGAGAGCCCGAGCAGCGCCGCGACCCGGCCGCGCTGGGACCGCGTGACGTGGTCCGGCAGGACCGCGGTCATGGCGGCGATCGTGGCGTTGTAGGCGATCTGCGTGACGCCCCACGCGAGGACGAGCACGACGGTCGAGGTGGTCGTCGCGACGACCACGAGGCCCGCGAAGCCGACCACGGTGCCACCGATGATCCACGGACGACGCATGCCGAGCCTCCCGGCAGTCCGATCGCTGAAGCGACCGGCCAGGGGGTTGGCGACCATCGCGGCGAACGCGCCGACACCGAGTGCCAGGCCGAGCACACCTGCTTGGTTGTCCGGTGCGATCTCGGCGACCTTGAGCGCCATGGCGACCAGCACCGGCGGCAGCAGCGCGATGTACAGGCCGAGCATCGCGATCGGCATGCCGAGCGTGTACATGAGCGGGGCACCTCGGCCGCGCGTGGGTGCGACTGCGGTCGGGGTGTCGTTGACGGTCAGGGCGTCGTTGGCCACTGCAACCTCTTCTCGGGTACGCCACCTGCACCGGTGACTCGCACGCCTTCGTCGGCGGCTCCGCCCACGGTAACACCAAAACCAAGTGCGGCTAGGTTTTCTGTGTGCACTCCGAGCGGTACAGTCCTGCCATGGCACGACGGGGTTCGTACGCGAAGGGCATCGCGAAGCGCGAGGAGATCCTCACGGTCGCGCTCGACCTCGTCGCCTCGCAGGGGTTCCGCCGCACCAGCATCAAGGACATCGCCGACGCCGTCGGACTGACTCAGGCCGGACTGCTGCACTACTTCGACTCCAAGGACGAGCTCTGGGTCGAGATCCTGCGACGACGCGACGAGATGGACCTGCACTACGACTGGCAGGCGCCGGACCCGGCCGCCCTGCTCGCCGCGATCGTCCGGCACAACGCCGAGGTCCCCGGCCTGGTGCAGATGTTCGTCAACCTCTCCGCCGCAGCTGCGACCGACCCCGAGCACCCCGCGCACGCGTACTTCCAAGAGCGCTACGAGCGCAGCCGTCGCGACCTGTCCGCCGACTTCCGCACCATGCAGCAGGACGGACGGCTCCGCGCCGACGTCGATGCCGAGGAACTGACGAGCGTGCTGCTCGCGGTGTCCGACGGCATGCAGATCCAGTGGCTGTTCGACCCGTCGCGGGACATGGCGCAGCACGTCGAGCTCGTGGCCCGGCTCGCGATCGCCCAGGTCGCCCCCACCGCCTGACGCTCCCCCGCCGACGGCCCCGCGCGCTCCCCGCCGACGGCCCCGCGCGTTCCCCGCCGACGCTCCCGCGCGCGCCCCGCCGGAACCAGGTTCCGGACACAGCACCGAGCGATTCCGTGGTGTCGTGTCCGGAACCTGGTTCGCGCGGCGGAGCGGGGTACGGACAGGGCCTGGTCGGGTCAGGCGGCGCCGGGCAGGATGGGGCGTGCCCGGAGGGCGACCCGACGACGATGTGGAGTGACGCGATGACGCGTGTAGTGGTGACCGGCGGCAGCGGCAAGCTCGGACGAGCGGTGGTGCGCGACCTCGATGCGCACGGGTACGACGTGGTGCTGCTCGACCGCGTGCCCTCACCCGACCAGCCCGAGGGCGTGCAGTTCGTCCGGATCGACCTGACCGACTACGGCCAGGTCCTGAACGCCCTGCTCGGCATCGACGACCGGTACGACCACGTGGACGCCGTCGTGCACCTCGCGGCCGTGCCCGCTCCGGGGCAGGTCCCCGACGTGGCGCTCATCACGAACAACGTGACGGCGTCGATCAACGTCTTCCACGCCGCACGCGCCGCGAAGATCAAGAACCTGGTGTGGGCGTCGAGCGAGACCCTGCTCGGCATCCCGATGGGCGATCACCACCCGCCCTACCTGCCCGTCGACGAGGAGTTCGCGGTCCGCCCGCAGTCGTCGTACTCGCTCGGCAAGGCGGTCGAAGAGGAGATGGCCCGCCACTTCACCCGCTGGGACCCGGAGCTGAAGATGATCGGCCTGCGGTTCTCGAACGTGATGGACGAGACCGACTACCCGGCGTTCCCGTGGGACGCCACCCCCGAGGCGAAGACCTTCAACCTGTGGTCCTACATCGACTCGCGTGACGGTGCCCAGGCGGTCCGCAAGGCCGTCGAGGCCGAGCTCACCGGGTTCGAGGCGTTCGTCATCGCGAGCCCCGACACCGTGATGGACACCCCGACGATCGAGCTCGTCGAGCGCTACGTGCCCGACATCGAGCGTCGCGCGGACATCGACGGCGTCAGCTCGCTGCTGTCGTCCGAGAAGGCCCGCGAGCTGCTCGGCTACGCCCCCGAGCACAGCTGGCGCGACGGCCGCTGACAGCGACCGCGCCGTCCGTTCGCTAGGCCGGCAGCAGCAGCCCGTCGAGCACCAGGTCGCGCGCCGCCGGCAACAGGTCGGCGGCGAGCACCTCCTCGTCGACGCCCGTGATCTGCGCGAGCGCGCCGACGATCGCCGCGACGGACAAGTCCCCGTCGCAGGCTCCGACGAACGCGGCGAGCGCCGTGTCCGCGTCCACCCGCCGTCCGAGTCCGCCGCCCTGCACGAGCGACATCACCGTCGGGTCGTCGTTGCCCGGCCAGTAGTAGCGCTCCTCGGTGACGTCGCCCGCCACCGTCAGGTGCGCCGTGGCGAGCGCCACGTCGTCGTGCGCGGCGAGCCACGCCGCCGCGTCCAGGACGCGAGCGACCGTGGCGCCGAGCCCGGCGGGGTTGGAGCCGAGCGTCTCGGGGACGCGCTCGAACCGGCGGAGGCTCGCCGTTCCTCCTGGCAGGGCTCGACGCACCACGACGTACCCGAAGCCGACGCCGGTGACGCGGCGGTCCGCGAAGTCGTCGAGCCAGGCGCCCATGAGCGTGTCGAACTCGGGCGTCCCGGGCTTCGTGCCGCCGTCGCGGATCCAGGTCTCGGCGTACGACGTGGGGTCCTGGCGCTCGCGCTCGATGACCCACGCGTCGAGGTCGGTGTCCGCGAACCAGCTGCGCACACGGTCGAGGCCGTCGACGCCCCAGTGGTACTCCCAGTTGCCGAGCAGCTGCGCGGTCCCACCGGGCTCGAGGTGCTCGGACAGGCCGCGGAGCACGGTCTCGACGAGCGCGTCGCCGACCATGCCGCCGTCGCGGTACTCGTACGAGGGGACGCCCGGCCGACGGGGTGTGATGACGAACGGCGGGTTCGACACGATGCGGTCGAACCGCTCCCCCGCGACGGGCTCGAAGAGCGAACCGTACCGGAAGTCGATCCCGTCGATGCCGTTGAGCTGCGCGTTGAAGCGGGCGATGTCGAGGGCGCGGCGCGAGATGTCGGTGGCGACCACGTGCTCGGCGAAGCGCCGGGCGTGCATGGCCTGGATCCCGCATCCGGTGCCGAGGTCGAGGACCGTGCGGACGGGGACGGGGACCTGCAGGCCGCTCAGCGTGGTGGTGGCGCCGCCGATGCCGAGGACGTGCTCCTCGCTGATCGCGTGGCCGAGGGCGAGTTCGCCGAGGTCCGAGACGATCCACCAGCTGCCGGCGCCGAGGTCGTCGACGAAGGCGTAGGGGCGCAGGTCCACCGTCGGCTCCACGACTGCGGCGTCGGTGTCGCAGACCCGCAGCAGGCCTGCCGCGACCACGGCGTCGAGCCCGGCGGTCGGGAACGCGGCAGCTGCGTCCGCGCGGGACGTCGGCAGCCCGAGCACGAACAGGGTGGCGAGGGTGCCGAGCGGGGATGTCTCACGAGCAGCCAGGGCACGGCGGGCCGCCACTCGCGACCCCCGGTGCAGCGATGCGGCCGCTTCGGTCCCCCAGAGTGCGTCGACCCGGTCGACGGTGAAGCCGGCGGCGTCGAGGTCCGCGGCGAGCGCCGTCGTCACGGCCGGGTCAGCGCCGATGTCGGGCAGCGTGTGCACGGAGTCCCCGGCGCCGGCACCCGCGCCGGCGCCGGGTACCGTGCTCACGACTCGATCCCGTCGCGGAGCAGCGCCGCGGGCACCTGCCAGTCGAGCACCAGGTCGAGCAGCCCCGGGAACCGCTGCTGCACGTCCTCGATCCGGACCCGGCTGATGCGGGTCAGGCCCTCGAGGTGCTGTTCGAGCAGTCCGGCCTCGCGCAGGACCCGGAAGTGGTGGGTGAGCGTGGACTTCGGTCGGTCGATGCCGACCCAGCCGCAGCTCCGTTCACCACCGGCGGCGTCGACGAGGTAGCGGTGCAGGATCGCCAACCGGATCGGGTCGCTCAGGGCGTCCAGGACGACGGGGAGGTCCATCTCGGCCACGGACGGCTGGGGCAGCCGCTCGGGGGCATCGACGTGCGCGGGCATGGACGGGACGCTACCACCGTTCGGCTTGCTGTACGACTTGCGTCGTACTGCGGACTGCGGTACGAATGCAGTCGTACAACGGACCATCGGAAGGATGCTCATGCAGCAGTCAGCTCGCTCGGTCGCCGGGTTCTGGATCCTCGCGGCGATGCTCCTGGTGTCGGTCGCGTCGTCCGCGGTCCCCTCGCCGATCTACCCGGTCTACGCCGCCGAGTGGCACCTCGCGCCGCTCATGCTGACCGGCGTCTTCGCCATCTACGTCGCCGGGTTGCTCGCGAGTCTGCTGATCGCCGGACGGCTGTCCGATCACGTCGGCCGCAAGCCCGTGCTCGTCGCCGGCGGTCTGGGCGTCGCCCTGTCGCTCGGACTGTTCGCGATCGCGGACGGCGTCGGCGCGCTCATCGTCGACCGCATCGTGCAGGGCGTCTCCGTCGGACTCCTGATCGGTGCGCTCGGGGCGGCCCTCATCGACAACTCGCTCGAGCGGCACCCGACCCTGGCCGGCGTGCTGAACGGTGTCATCCCGCCGATCGCACTCGCCACCGGTGCGATGTCGAGCGGTGCACTCGTGCAGTGGGGTCCGGCGCCGGAGCAGCTCGTCTACCTGGTCTTCGGCGCACTGCTCGTGCTCCTCGTGCTGGCGCTGTTCGTGGTCCCCGAGCAGGTCCAACGGCGCCCCGGAGCACTCCGTTCGTTGCGCCCGACGATCAGCGTGCCGCGGAGCTCGCGTCGCTTGTTCCGCGGGGTCGTCGGTTCCCTCGTCGCCAGCTGGGCCCTCGGCGGCATGTTCCTCTCACTCGTCCCCTCGGCCCTCGGTGCCGTGTTCGGCATCACGAACCACTTCGCGGCCGGCGCACTCATCGCCGTCGTCACGGGCGTCGGTGCACTGACCGGGCTCGCGACGCAGCGGATGGACGCTCGTCGCGCCGTGCTCGTCGGGCTCGTCGCCCTGGTGCTCGGGCCGATCGTGACCGTGGCGTTCGTGATGGCCCACTCCCTGCCCGGCCTCGTCGTCGGCAGTGCGATCGCCGGCATCGGCTTCGGTGCCGGGTTCCAGGCGCCGCTGCGGATGCTGCTCGCGACCGCGGCACCGACCCACCGCGCCGGACTGCTCTCGACGATCTACGTCGTCAGCTACCTGGCGTTCGGGGTCCCCGCCGTCATCGGTGGGCTGCTCGAACCGTCGATCGGACTCGTCCCCGTCATCGCCGGGTACGGCGGGTTCATCGTCCTCGCTGCCGTCGTCGCGCTCGTGCTGCAGCTGACGTCGAAGGACGCGGCCGCCGTCGAGGAGCAGGCCGCCGAGGTCATCGAGCGCACCGCCACCGGCTCGATCCGCGTCGCGGCGGAGTAGCGGCCGGCGCCCGGCACCCGCTCGGTGCGAGGTTGGCCACACGGTGCGAGGCCACAGCACCGCACGGAGTGATCAACCTCGCACCAGCTGACGGCTAGTGGCCCGGGTGCGCCGAGTTGGCGCCGCGCGCCCGTCCACGAGCGCGCACCCCGACCGTCCGAGCCGCACCCGTGTGGGCGGCGTCGACGTCGGCCTTGCCCCGGTCGGCAGCATCACGCAGCCGCTTCGGTCCGTGCCGCTTGGCCCAGTCCCAGAAGCGGTGCAGCTGCGCCTTGAGCCACACGATGATCTTGTGGAAGAAGTGGAACTCGCTCGCCAGCACCGTGAGTCCGATGAACACCACGAGCCATCCCGGCCCGGGCAGCGGCACCAGGATGAGTCCGATGATGACGACCAGCCCGCCGACGATGCCGACGAGCACCTTGTAGAAGAGGTGCAGGTGCGGCCTGGCGTGGATCCAGGTCCGCATGTCGTGGAACCACTGGAAACGCTGACGCGGCGCACCGTCGGTCCGGCTCTCGCCGGTTCCGTCGTTCGCGTCGCCGTCCATGCCGAAAACGTAGGGCGTGCGGCTGGGAATCCGCGGCGCACGCGGTGGACGCGCGGTGCGCGTGACGGAGGTCGTGTGGCGGGGATGCGCCGTGCCTCCCGCCCGTCAGCGGGTGTCCGCCGGGAGGCCCGTCACGCGTGGGCGACGCACGTCGCGGCCCACGGCACGGCGACCAATCGGGCCGCTGGGATCGGTTCTCCGCCGACCGCGCAGGTTCCGTAGGTGCCGGCGTCGAGCCGCGCGAGCGCGGCGTCCACCTGCTCGATCCGCTGCCGGGCCGCGTCGCGGACGGCACCGAGCGAGCCGCGCTCCCACGCGAGGGTCGCGCCCTCGGGGTCGTGCTCGTCGTCGGAGTTGGCGTCCTGGCGGGCGTCACTGACGTCGCGCATGCTCCGCTCGACGTCGGCGAGCAGCCGTTCGTTGCGGGCGCGTTCCGTGTCGAGCGCGGTGCGGGGGTCGTCCATGGCGCACACCGTAGTCGTGACGGAATGCCCGACTCTCCGAATGCGTTTGCATCGACATGACGAAGATCGGGTTCCTGTCGTTCGGACACTGGCGCGACGTGCCGGGGTCGAAGGTGCGCAGCGGGCGTGAGTCCCTGGTGCAGGCGATCGACCTCGCGGTCGCTGCTGAAGAGGCCGGCGTCGACGGCGCCTACTTCCGCGTGCACCACTTCGCACCGCAGCAGGCGGCACCGTTCCCCCTGCTGTCCGCGATCGCCGCGAAGACCAGCCGCATCGAGATCGGGACCGGCGTGATCGACATGCGCTACGAGAACCCGCTCTACATGGCCGAGGAGGCCGCGGCGACCGACCTGATCTCCGGCGGACGACTGCAGCTCGGCGTCTCCCGTGGCTCACCCGAGACCGCCCTCGCCGGTTACCAGCAGTTCGGCTACGTGCCGGACGCGTCCGACGAGAACGGTGGCGACATGGCCCGCGCGCACACCAGCGTGTTCCGTCGCGCCGTCGCCGGCGAACCGATGGCGAACGCCAACCCGCAGATGACCGGCTCGGCCGGATCGCTGCCCATCTCCCCGCTCTCCGACTCGCTCGGCGACCGCATCTGGTGGGGCGCCGGCACACGAGCCACCGCCGAGTGGACCGCCGAGCAGGGCATGAACCTGATGTCGTCGACCCTGCTCACCGAGGACACCGGCGTGCCGTTCGACGAACTGCAGGCCGAACAGATCGAACGCTTCCGCCGCGTCTGGGCGGAGTCGGGCTGGGAGCGGACCCCTCGGGTGTCGGTCTCGCGCAGCATCATCCCGATCATCGACGACGAGTCGCGGCACTACTTCGGCGTCCGCGCCCAGGTCGAGGGGCAGGACCAGGTCGGGCACCTCGACGGCGGGCTCGCCCGCTTCGGCCGCTCGTACATCGGCTCACCCGAGGACCTCGTCGCGGAGCTCGCGGCCGACCAGGCCGTCCGCGCTGCCGACACCGTGCTCGTCACCGTGCCGAACCAGCTCGGCGTCGACTTCAACGCGAGACTGCTCGCCGCCGTCAAGGACGTGTTCACCGAGGTCGACGCGGCACCCGTCCCGGCCTGATCTGCTCGGTCAGGCGCTGACGGTCGGCGGCTGCGTCTGCGCCGGCGTCGGCGTCTGGGTCGGCGCAGGCGTCGGCCAGATCAGCCGGAAGCGCTCGCAGACCACCGGCATGTCCGGTTCGAAGCCGCGCGGGTTCTCGGAGTGCGCGCGCCAGTACGCCTCGTGCACCGTGCGCCAGTGCTCGAGAGTCCGGTCTCCTTCGCCTTCGGCGCGCGCGTGCTCGGCCCCGACCGCGTCGAACGGGACGATCCGGACGTCCGTCGTCTCGATGACGGCCCGGGGAACACCGGCGCCGTCGGTCACGATGCTGCACTCACCGGTCGCCGGGAGCGGGTCACCCGTCGCCTCGTAGTCCCAGAGCGATGACGCTGTGCCGTCCTTGACCCCGCGGAGCACCAGGCCGAGCAGCTCGTCTGCCTGCTCCGGAGTGGCACCGAACGACCACGCCTCCGGCACCTCGGCCGGCAGTTCCGAGGCCTCGTCGCGCCGCTCGTTCCAGAAGTCGTCCAGGCTCGCGGTCACCAGCCGACCGTAGCGCACCGCCGGGTGTCCGCACTTGTGCCGACACCCGCCTTGGGACTGTGGCGGCGGGGCGGCGTCCCCTACCGTCGAGGAGCACCATCCGCCGCACCTCGAGGAGTCCCCGTGACACTGCCGGCCGCAGGCTGGTTCCCGGACCCGCAGGACGCCAGTCGTCTCCGCTGGTGGGACGGTCACGCCTGGGGTGCCGCGACCCGTGTCCTGCCGAGTGCTCCGGAACCGGTCCTGCCGATCGTCGTCGCACCTGTCGGTCCCTCGTTCTCCGTGCACACGGCATCGATCCGGACCCACGCGTGGGCGTCCGGCGGCGGTCGCGACCGCCGGCTGTGCGTGTTCACGGTGCTCGCGGTGCTGCTGTCTCTGACGTCGATCCTCATCAACCCACTGGGTGTCTGCAGCGCGTTCGCCCTCGTGTGCGGGCTCGTCGGTGTCGTTCGCCCCGGTGCGACCGGCGGGTGGGCGGTCGCGGCGAGGAGCGCGTCCTCGAGCGCCTTGGTGGTCGCGGTCGCGACGGGCGCGGTGGCGGCGTCGACGCAGTTCCACCTCTTCTGACGCGTCCCGGGCCGTCACCGTCCGACTTCGTGAGCAGAAATGGTCGGGTGCCGACTAGCGACCCGACCATTTCTGCTCACGAAGTGCACGCCCGGGCCCGCCGCGACGAGCCCTACCGCCGCGCCCGCGGATGCGCCGTCTGGTAGACGTCCCGCAGCATGTCCGCCGTGACCATCGTGTAGATCTGGGTCGTCGCGACGCTCGCGTGCCCGAGCAGCTCCTGCACCACGCGCACATCGGCACCGCCCTCGAGCAGGTGCGTCGCGAACGAGTGCCGGAACGTGTGCGGCGACACGTGCGCCTCGAGGCCCGCTGCCCCGGCTGCGGATTGGATCACGAGCCACGCGCTCTGTCGTGAGAGCCGAGCGCCCCGGGCACCGAGGAACAGCGCCGGAGTCGAGGCTCCTCGCGCTGCGAACACCGGACGGGCCCGCACCAGGTAGGCGTCGATCGCCGCCCGCGCGAAACTGCCGAGGGGCACGACCCGCTGCTTGTTCCCCTTGCCGGTGACCTTCACGACGGCGAGACCGTCGGCGTCCGGAGCCGAGTCGTCGGACAGCGTGGTCACGTCGTCCACCGACAACCCCACCGCCTCGGAGATCCGCGCGCCGGTGGCGTAGAGCAGTTCGAGCAACGCCTTGTCCCGCAGCCGCACGGGGTCGTCCACACCGGAAACGCCGTCTGCGGAGACGTCCGTCGACACCGCGCCGAGCAGCCGCTCCATGTCCTCCACCGAGATCGCCTTGGGCAGCCGCATCGGGGCCTTCGGCGGCCGGACGGCGGTACCGGGGTCGAGCGGCAGCCAGCCCTCCCCCGCCGCGAAGGCCGTGAACGACCGCACCGAGCTGAGCATCCGGGCGATCGACCTCGGTGCCAGCGGACCGTCCGGCTTCGTCGCCAGGTAGGTCACGAACTCCGAGACGTCTGCCCGAGCGAGCCGCCCGACGTCGTCGATCGCAGATGCCCCGCCGGCCCGGTCGGCTCCGTCGGAGTGCACCACCGGAGCGGTCGCCAACCACGACGTGAACACCGCGAGGTCACGCCGGTACGCCGACAGCGTGTGCTGCGACAGCCCGCGCTCGATCGCGACGTGCCGCAGGTACGTCTCCGTGGCACGGTCCAGGGGAATCACGACAGCAGGCGCACGGTCAGTGCAGTGCCTCGTCGGGGGCCCCGACCCGGTACCCGGTGAACGTCACGGTCAGGCCGGCTCGCGTCGGAGCTGCACACAACAGTCCGGCCGACACGGCAGCATCGGGATCGAGGTACGCAACCCGCACCAGCCGGGGTTCCTCGTCGTCGGCCCACGCCCGGATGGTCACGGCATCACCGTCGCGGCTGGCCCGGACGGTCACCACACGTCCCACCCACTCCGGCACGGGCGCCACCGACCAGTCCGAGAAGTCACGGGTCACCACGGCGCCGAGCTGCGGCGTCCCGTCGGAGAACTCGACACCGGCCTTGATCCAGTTCCGCTCGTCGACGCGCAGGAAGACACCGGCCTGGTCGAACTGCTCCGTGTAGTCGAGGACGAACGATGCCTCGACCGAGAACGACCCATCGAGGGGCTGCACCAGCGCGTGCTCGGAGTCGTGGACGAACCCGTACGAGGTGGTCCGCCAGGCGTCGCTGCCCTCGACCGCGGTCACGCGCAGCACGTCGCCGTCGAACTCCACGGCCTCGGGCTCGTGCGTCCACGTCGCCGCGTCGACCAGTTCTCGCAGGCTCATGCGCGGCCTCGCTCGAGCGCATCCACCGCGAGCACGGCCACGACCAGCCCGGAGTTGTGCAGCCGACCATCGAGGATCGCCTCCACCAGCTCGGCTCGCGGCACCCACCGCTTCACGATGTCGGCTTCCTCGGCCTCGCGCTCGAACGCCGTCGTCGTGGGCCGCACGCCCCGGGCGCGGTAGACCTGCAGGAACTCGTTGCTCCCGCCCGACGACGTGTTGTACCGGACCAGCGGCTCCCACGTGTCCGCTTCGAGGTCGGCCTCTTCTGCCAGCTCTCGGGCGGCAGCAACCTGGAGGTCCTCGCCCTCGACGTCCAGCAGCCCGGCCGGCAGCTCCCAGTCGCGCACCCGAACCGGGTGTCGGTACTGCTGGATCACGAGGACACGGCCCTCGTCGTCCTCGGCGTAGACCGCGACGGCACCGGTGTGGTCGATGTACTCCCGCACCATCGTCTCGTCGTGGTACGCGATCGCGTCGCGGCGCACGTCCCAGACGGCGCCCTCGTACACGACGGTGGACTCGGTGACCTCGAACGAGGCGGGTTCGTCAGCGATGGGTGCGTCAGTCACGGAACCATCCAAGCACGCGCCCCTCGCGGAACCAGGTTCCGTGGGCGCGACCAGACGACGGACGGGAGGCGCGGTGCCAGCTGGCACCGCGCCTCCCGTCATCGACAACGCGCGTTACGCGACCTGCTCCTCGTTCTGCGGGTCGAACAGGCTGGACGCCTCGTGGCGCTCGATCGCGGCCGCGACGAGCCCCGCGAACAGCGGGTGCGCGTTCGTCGGACGCGAGCGCAGCTCCGGGTGCGCCTGCGTCGCGATGTAGAACGGGTGCACGTCACGCGGCAGCTCGACGTACTCGACCAGGGTTCCGTCGGGCGACGTGCCCGAGAACACCAGGCCGGCGTCCGCGATCTGCTGCCGGTACGTGTTGTTGACCTCGTAGCGGTGACGGTGGCGCTCGGACGCCTCGGGCGCACCGTAGAGCGACTCGGCCAACGACCCGGAGCTGAACGTCGCCGGGTACAGGCCGAGGCGCATGGTGCCGCCCAGGTCGCCACCGGCGATGATGTCCACCTGCTCCGCCATGGTCGCGATGACCGGCGTCGAGGTCTCCGGGTCGAACTCGGTGCTCGACGCGTCGGTCAGGCCGGCCTCGTGGCGGGCGTACTCGATGACCATGCACTGCAGGCCGAGGCACAGGCCGAGCGTCGGGATGCCCTGCTCACGGGCGAAGCGCAGCGCGCCGAGCTTGCCCTCGATGCCGCGCACGCCGAACCCGCCGGGGATGCAGATGCCGTCGACGTCGCCGAGCTGCTTCGCAGCGCCCTCGGGCGTGGTGCAGTCGTCGGAGACGACCCACTTCAGCGTCACCTTCGCGTCGTGCGCGAAGCCGCCGGCACGGAGCGCCTCGGTGACCGACAGGTAGGCGTCCGGCAGGTCGATGTACTTGCCGACGAGGGCGATCGTGACGTCCTTCTTCGGCTCGTGCACGGCACGGAGCACCGGGGTCCACGCGGTCCAGTCGACCGGGCCGGCCTCGAGCTTGAGCGCGTCGACGATGACCTGGTCGAGGCCCTGGTTGTTCAGCAGCGTCGGCAGGTCGTAGATCGACGGGACGTCCACGGCGTTCACCACGGCGTCCTCGTCGACGTCGCACATCAGGGCGATCTTCTTCTTGTTCGAGTCCGACACCGGGCGGTCCGACCGCAGCACGAGGGCGTCGGGCTGGATGCCGATCGAGCGGAGCGCGGCGACCGAGTGCTGCGTCGGCTTCGTCTTCTGCTCACCCGAGGCGTTCATGAACGGCACGAGCGAAACGTGCACGAAGAACACGTTGTTGCGGCCGAGCTCGTGGCGCACCTGGCGCGCCGACTCGATGAACGGCTGCGACTCGATGTCGCCGACGGTGCCGCCGACCTCGGTGATGATGACGTCGGGCTGCGGGTCGTTCTCCGCCTGCTCGCGCATCCGACGCTTGATCTCGTCGGTGATGTGCGGGATGACCTGCACGGTGTCACCGAGGTACTCGCCGCGACGCTCCTTGGCGATCACCGTCGAGTACACCTGGCCGGTCGTGACGTTCGCCGACTGCGCCAGGTTGATGTCGAGGAAACGCTCGTAGTGCCCGATGTCGAGGTCCGTCTCCGCACCGTCGTCGGTCACGAAGACCTCGCCGTGCTGGAACGGGTTCATGGTGCCCGGGTCCACGTTGAGGTACGGGTCGAGCTTCTGCATGACGACCTTGAGGCCGCGAGCCGTCAGGAGATTGCCGAGGCTGGCTGCCGTCAGGCCCTTGCCGAGAGACGAGACGACCCCGCCGGTCACGAAGATCTGCTTCGTCACCTTCGGGGTCGGGGTGTTTGCCTGGGTACCGCTGCTGAGAGTGTCCGCCACGGGATTCCATCGTACGTCAGAACTGCCGGGAGGCGCGACCTCGGTTCGCCGTGGGCGTTGCGCGGGGTGGGTGGCCGGGTGTTCGGGCCGTGCGCGCGTGGGCGCGTGGGCGCGCGTGCTTGCCTGCGTCCCTGCGTGCTTGCCTGCGTGCTTGCCTGCGTGCTTGACTGCGTGCTTGCCGTGCTTGCTTGCGTGCTTGCTTGCGGCCGCGTGGCAGGTCAGGCCGTCTGGCCGGCCACGTCGAGCAGTTCGCGGGCGTGCTCCACGCCGCTCGCGCTGTCGCCGAGCCCCGAGAGCAACCGCGCCATCTCCTGCAGGCGGTCCTCGCCCTCGAGCCGTCGCACGCTCGACGAGGTCACGGCGCCACTCGCGTCCTTCACCACGTTGAGGTGGTTGTTCGCGAAGGCCGCGACCTGCGCCAGGTGGGTGACGACGATGACCTGCGTGCGCTCGGCGAGCTTCGCCAGCCGACGGCCGATCTCGATCGCCGCGGCACCGCCCACGCCCGCGTCGACCTCGTCGAAGACGAACGTCGGCACGGTCGTGCTGCCGGCCATCACGACCTCGATCGCGAGCATCACGCGCGACAGCTCGCCGCCCGATGCCCCCTTGCCGATCGGTCGGGGGTCGGTGCCGGAGTGCGGCTGCAGCAGGATCGACACCTGGTCGCGTCCGTGTCGGCGGTACTCCCCCGCGTCGGTGACCTCGACCACCAGGGTGGCGCCGGCCATCGCGAGCGTCTTCAGCTCGGTCGTGACGCGCTTCGCGAGGTCCGCTGCCGCCTTCGTGCGGGCAGCGGTCAACGCGGCCGCGGCCACCCCGAGTGCCTGTTCGTCCTGCTCGACGGACTGCTGGAGGGCGGCGATGCGGTCGTCGTCGCCGTCCAGCTCGAGCAGGCGGTCGCTCGCCCGCTGCCCGTAGTCGATGACGTCGTCGACGGTCTCGCCGTACTTGCGGGTGAGGCCGGCGAGCAGGGCGCGCCGTTCGTTGATGAGCTCGAGGTCGTGACCGGCCTCGGGCTCGAGCGAGCCGAGGTAGCTGGAGATGCTCGCCGAGGCCTCGGCCGCCTGGATGCCGAGCTCCGTGAGCTGTTCGAGCACGGGCTGCAGGGCGGCGTCGGAGTCGGCGACCCGCTCGACGGCGCGTCGGGCGGACTCGACCAGGCCGACGACGTCGGAGACGCCGTCGAGGGACTCGCTGGACAGGGCCTCGTGCGCCAGGGCCGCGGACAGCCGGAGTTCCTCGAGGTTGCCGAGCCGGTCGGCGCGCTCGGCGAGCTCGACGTCCTCGCCGGGCTGCGGGTCGGCCGCTTCGATCTCGTCCGAGGCAGCGCGGATCCGGTCGGCTTCGGCCACCCGCTCGTCGCGGTCGCGCGTCAGTGTCTCGAGTTCGCCCGTGTGCTGCTGCCACGCGTCGTACGCGGCGACGTACCGGTTCAGGGCCTTCTCGAGGGCCGCCCCGCCGAAGCCGTCGAGCGCCGCACGCTGCGCGGTCGACGAGGTCAGTCGGATCTGGTCGGACTGGCCGTGCACCGTCACGAGCTGGTCCGCGAGTTCACCGAGCACGGCGACGGGAGCGCTGCGGCCCCCGACGGTCGCACGGCTGCGCCCCTCGGCCGAGACCGTGCGCGTGAGGATCAGTTCGCCGTCCTCCACCGTGCCGCCGGCGTCCTCGACGCGTTCGGCGACGGCAGCGTGCTCGGGGACGTTCCACCGGCCCTCGACCACGGCGCTCGAGGCACCACGGCGGACCGAACCGGCGTCCGCCCGAGCACCGAGCAACAGCCCGAGGGCCGTGACGATCATGGTCTTGCCGGCACCGGTCTCGCCCGTGACGACGGTGAACCCCGGACCGAGTTCGAGCGTGGTCTCGCCGATGACCCCGAGGTCACGGATCGCGATCTCCTCGATCATCGGTGGTGCTCCTCGCCTCGGCCGGTCACAGGTGGTCCTCGTCCTCGTCGGTCTGCGGCCCGCGCCACCCGGTGACCGGGAGCCGGAACTTCGCGACCAACCGGTCGGTGAAGGGAGCGTCCTTGAGGCGCGCGACCCGCACGGGGTCCGGCGACCGTCGGACCTCGACGCGAGCGCCCGGCGGCAGGTCGTGCGTCCGGCGGCCGTCGCACCACAGCACCCCGACACCGCTCGTGCGCCGCAGGACCTCGATCGCGAGCGTGCAGTCCGGGCCCACCACGATCGGGCGGGCGAACAGGGCGTGCGCGCTGAGCGGCACCATCAGCAGGGCGTCGACGTCGGGCCAGACGATGGGACCGCCGCCGGAGAACGAGTACGCCGTAGACCCGGTGGGGGTCGACACGACGACGCCGTCGCACCCGAACGAGGACAGCGGGCGACCGTCGACCTCGGTCACCACTTCGAGCATGCGCTCGCGCGAGGCCTTCTCGATGGTGGCCTCGTTGAGCGCCCAACTCGAGTAGACGATCTGGTTGCCGACGACCACGTCGACCTGCAGGGTGACGCGCTCCTCGACGTGGTACTCACCCGACAGGGCGCGCTCGACGGTCTCGGCGAGGGCGTCCCGCTCGCTCTCCGCCAGGAAGCCCACGTGCCCGAGGTTCACGCCGACGATCGGCGCCCGCGTCTCGCGCACGAGTTCTGCCGCACGCAGGATCGTGCCGTCGCCGCCGAGCACGATGACGATCTCGAGCTGGTCCGCCTGGACGTCGACGCCCAGGATGTCGACCTGCCCCACCGAGGCTTCGGCCCGCCGGATGTCGGCGTACTCGTCGAACGGCATCACCGGGATCAGACCGGCGGCGTGCAGGAGGTCGCAGACCTCGACCGCAGCGTCGATCGAGTCACGGCGACCCGTGTGGGAGACGAGCAGGATGTGCCGGTCGTCGCTCATGCGGTCCCCTCTGTGAGTTCGGTTGCCCGGACTCTCCATTCTGTCGGATTGCCACCGACACCACGCTGGAAGCGCGCGAGGTACTCGTGGTTCCCGTGCGTCCCGATGATCGGCGACGCCGCGAGCCCTGTGGTCCCGAAGCCCAGGTCCCATGCGGCCCACAGGACGTTCATCAGGGCGTCGTCTCGGAGCGCCGGATCGTGCACGATGCCCTCGCGCACCCCGCCGCGACCGACCTCGAACTGCGGCTTCACCAACAGGACGAAGTCGTCGGCGGGGACGGCCTCGGCCAGGGCGGGCAGCACGAGCCGGAGCGAGATGAAGGACAGGTCGCCGACCACCAGGGTCGTCTCGGCTGCAGCGCCGTCGAGCGCGAGATAGTCCGACCGGGTCAGGCTGCGGGCGTTGGTGCCCTCGACCACTGCGACACGCTCGTCGACGGCGATCGTGGGGTGCAGTTGCCCGTGCCCGACGTCGAGCGCGATGACCCGGCGAGCACCTCGGGCCAGGAGCACCTGCGTGAAGCCACCCGTGCTCGCACCGACGTCGAGCACCACACGGCCGGACGGGTCGACGCCGAACGCATCGAGCGCCCCGACCAGCTTCTGGGCAGCGCGGGAGACCCACTCGTCGGCCGCGTCGACCACGATGTCGGCAGCCGGCGAGGTCGGGGTGGAGGGCTTCACGACAGGACGACCGTCGACCGTCACCCTGCCGTCCTGGATGAGCTTGGTGGCAGCGGTGCGCGAACGCGCGAGGCCACGTGTCGCGAGCAGGGCGTCGAGGCGGACCGGGGTCGCGTCGGGCACGGCTCCGTCCGGTTCAGGCACTCGCGGTGCCGCCGCTCTCGAGCCGCGTGCGCAGCTCGTCGTGGAGTGCCGAGAACGCGTCTGCACGTTCGACGAGCGGCAGGGTCTCGGCCGCCGAGGTGCGCGCGGCGAACTCGTCCTGCGGTTCCAGGTCGGCGGACGGCTGCTCGGGGTTCGGCACGTCCGACACGCTACTCGCCGCCGTACAGCTGCGGGTCCACGTCGAGGCCGTAGATGGCCAGACCGGACTCCCAGATCAGCGCTGCGCCGGCACGGAGCCGATCGATGTCGCTGCCGGCGTCGAGCACCCGCACCACGTGCCCCCGCATCGCCACGGTGGCGCTGCCGACGGTGACGTACCGCGTGCCGTCGTCGTCCTGCCGCCGGACGGTCACCGGGTAGGGCTCGGACAGACCACGGAGGTCCTCGAGCACGAACAGTGGACGCGAGCGCTGATCGGCCGCGAGCACCTGCTTCGCCTGGTCGATGCCGGTGAGCACGAGGACGCTCGGGATCCCGACGTCGTTCGCCCCCTTGATGTCGGTGTCGAGACGGTCGCCGATGAACAGTGTCTTCCCACCGCCGAACCGCTCGACCGCGGCGTCGAAGATCGGGCGCTCCGGCTTGCCGGCGACCACGGGCATCCGCCCCACGGCCTGGTGGACCGCGGACACGAGCGTGCCGTTGCCGGGGGCGATGCCGCGTTCGACCGGGATCGACCAGTCCATGTTCGTGGCGACCCACGGGATCGCCGGGTCGGCCAACGCGAACGACGCCTCGGCCAGTTCCTTCCACCCGAGGTCCGGGGAGAAGCCCTGGATGACCGCGGCCGGGGAGTCCTCGGCACTGGTCGTCACCGTGAAGCCGGCGGCCTCGACGATGCTCGACAGTCCCAGCCCACCGGTGACGAGCACCGTCGCGCCGGCGGGCACCAGCGTCGACAGGAGCTGCACGCCCGCCTGCGACGACGTGACGACGTCGTCCTCGGACACCTCGAGCCCGTAGCGCTCGAGGTGCTCTGCGACGTCGATCGGTCGTCGGGACGCGTTGTTGGTGATGTACCCGACCCGTGCGGTCAGCGAGGCCCGTGTGAGCGCCTCGACCGCGTGCGGGATGGCGTTGCGCCCCCGGTAGACGACGCCGTCGAGGTCCGTGAGCACCACGTCGACGCCGTCCGTCGGCGCGGTCGGGACGTCAGTCGGCTGCGGAGCCGTCGACGTCGCGGGGGTTGTCGTCGTCGAGTTCGCCGGGCTCGTCGGCGTCGCCGGGTTCGCCGACGACGTCGGGCTCGGCGAGGGCTGGCTCGTCGTCGTCGAGGTCGGCGTCGTCGTCGAGCTGGTCGGTGTCGTCGAGCTCGCCGGCGTCTCCGTGTTCTTCGACTTCGAGCGTTTCCTCGACCACATCAACTGTCTCCCAAGCGTTCTCGTCGGCGGCTTCGGCGAGAGCCGCTGCCGCACGGTCGACACGGGCCCACCACTCGTCGGCCTCGTCCTGGCGGCCGAGCTCTTCGAGCGTGGCCGCGTAAGCACTGTAGAGCGCCGGTGACCACGTGTAGGCCGTGGACGGGTCCAGCTGTGGAATCTCCAGCTCGCCCAGGGCAGCTGTGGGGTTCCCGAGGTCGATGCGTGCGCCGGACATCGCGATCGCGAGTTCGACCTGCACCGCGGTGTCGAGCGCGGCACGCTCCACCGAACGGCCGAGTTCGAGCGCACGCTCGGGGCGGCCGAGGCCTCGTTCGCAGTCCACCATCATCGGGAGCTGGTCGTTGCGGCCGGAGATGCGCCGGTAGGTGCGGAGCTCGCGCAGCGCGGTCGCGAAGTCCCCCAGGCGGTACGCCGTGATCGCAGCGGTCTCGCGGACGACACCGACGCGTCCGGCACGGCGGGCGGCGCTCAGGGCGTGCTCGTTCGCCAGAGCGGGGTCCTCGTCGACGAACAGCGCCGCGGCCACGAGGTGCCGGGCGACCCAGTCGGCGTTGTCCTTGCTGAGCGTCTTCAGCTCCATGCGCGCTGCGGGGTCGAGGTCGCGCGCATCGATCTCGTCGGGGATGTCCGGGTCGTCGTGGCGCGGACGGATCGACTTCGTGCCGTACGGGTCGCGGTCTTCCCAGTCGTCGCGGGCTGCCTCGCCGAACCGTGCGCCGGCGTGACGCGTCCCGTCGCCGAAGCGGCGTCGGTCGTCGCCACCGTCCTGACGCGGGCGGTCGCCACCGCGGGCCGGACGGTCCGAAGCACCCCGGAAGGACGGACGGTCGCCGTCACGACGCGGACGGTCGGCGTCGCGGGCCGGACGCTCGCCGTCGCGGGCCGGACGGTCGGAACCACCGCGGTACGCGGGACGGTCGGAACCACCGCGGTACGCGGGACGGTCGCCGTCACGACGCGGACGGTCCGATGAACCGCCACGGTACGACGGACGGTCGCCATCACGAGCCGGGCGGTCAGAGCCGCCGCGGTACGGGCGGTCTCCATCGCGAGCAGGACGGTCGGAACCACCGCGGTACGCGGGACGGTCGCCATCACGACGCGGGCGATCCGAGCCGCCCTGGTACGGGCGGTCACCATCACGACGCGGACGATCCGAACCACCCTGGTACGGGCGGTCACCATCACGACGCGGACGATCCGAACCACCACGGTAAGCAGGACGATCGCCGTCGTGGGCGGGACGGTCCGAGCCACCGCGGTAGGCCGGCCGGTCGCCACCGCGGGCGGGACGGTCGGGACGGTCCGACCCACCGCGGAACGCGGGACGGTCACCATCACGACGCGGACGATCCGAACCACCACGGTAGGCGGGACGGTCACCATCACGCGCGGGGCGATCCGAACCATCACGGTAGGCGGGACGGTCACCATCACGCGCGGGGCGGTCCGACCGGAACGGACGGTCCCCGTCGCGGCGCGGACGCTCAGCACCGCGGGGGCCGTCGCCGCGCGGCGGACGGCCGGAGTCGCCGCGATCGCTCCGCCACGACGGACGATCATCACGGTCTCCGGAGCGGAACGGACGGTCGCCACCGCTCCGCGGCGCACTGTCGCGACGTGCAGCGCCGTCGCGGAACGGACGGTCGGAGCGCTCAGGACGGTCACGACGGTCATCCTCACGGCGTTCGAAGTCACGCGGACCGGACGACCAACGGCCTCCGCTCGCAGCGTCTCCGCGCGGACCTCCGTCGCGTCGAGGGGCTCGGTCGTCCCGTCGGGGTCGGTCTCCCCGGTCGCCGTCGTTCCGCCGCTCGTCGTCGTTCGCCACCGTTGCTCCTCATCGCGTGCCCGAGCCGAAGGCCGGGCGTTCGTCCGCTGTGTCGTTGTGTTGGGTGCCGCGTCGGTCGGACCGACGTTCGAGCTCCAGTCCATCACGAACCGGAGCCGACGTCGAGCGACGAGCGGCAAAACAGAAATGGCCACCGGCCACCACCGTGAACGAGGGTCTCCCCTGCGAATTCACGATGGAGGGCCGATGGCCACATCTTCTTACGTTAAGTCCGGCGGCGTCCTACTCTCCCACAAGGTCCCCCTTGCAGTACCATCGGCGCTGAGAGGCTTAGCTTCCGGGTTCGGAATGTGACCG
>NZ_RKQO01000012.1:0-54778 GCF_003814955.1 Curtobacterium sp. PhB137
GGCCTCCTCGTCGGCACCGCCACCATCACCGCACAGATCAAGTAACACCCCACGTACTCCGGCTGTGCATGGCAGACCGGAACGGCCAACGCCCCCGTCGCTCGCGACGGGGCGTTGCTCGTTTCCGAGGAGGGGAAGCAGGCGACGTCCGACGTGCCGCCAGTTACCTCGGCAATCGAGTTCGTTCACGGAGCGCGTGACCTGTGGCCCGCTCGTTCCAACGCACCCGCTCGCTCCCGTAGACACACTCGTGCTCTCCAGAGTGACCAAGGATCAGGTCACATCTCCACCTATCGAAGGTGCTCGGGCAGATCGTCGACATCGTGCAGCAGCATAGACACCACCACCGGCGCCCTCGTCTCACTGAACGATCGGCTTCCGGACACGCACCTGGTCTTCTGCTAACTCAGCGCTTGTCCTGGTTGCGGAGGCTCCAGACGCCGAGGTACAGAGACCAAGGCATGAGAACGATCAGGGGCAGCCAAGAACCGATCATCCCGGTGTTGATGACCAAGTTCAAAAGCCCCAGGGCAAGCATTAGCACAGCAGCGATGGCAACGAACCAGGCAAAGGCCCGAGGCCAGGGCTTCATTGATCTCACGCCGGGATGCTACCGGAGCCCCGTCGGGCGACCGATAGAGGATCTTCTACCGGGCGACTGTCAACCTGATCGCTGCCCATGCAGCTCGACCGAGTGCGCGATCGGCATGCTCGGACCCACCACGCTGCATCGATTGCCCTCCGGTAAGGACCGTTTCACCAGGCAGGATCGTTCGGTGTCCCGCATCCGCCCTGGTGACGACGGTGGTCTCGAGGCCCGCACGCCGCCGCCGAGCACTGATGCGGTGCGCACTTTCAGCGCTCGGCCATACCTGATCGTCCCCGCCGGCCACCAGGACGAGTTGTTGGATCTGCTCCACAGGAATGCCAGCTGCTTCGACCCGTGCTGGTGACTGCGCGTACGACTGCTCGTAGAGCGGCCGGAACCTGGGCGGCGTCTCACGCACGTAGCCACCCCACGCAAGCGGCACGAATGGCAACGGGCTGCCCGCCAGCGTCCAGTGGGAGCGCTCCGTCCCCGCATCGTCGGTCCACGACCAGACAACATCTGAAGGCGCGAACGCGATCACCCCAGCCACTGACGGAAGGTGCGCAGCGATCAGCAGCGCTGCCTCGGTTCCCAGCGAGGTACCAACCACCCACACCCGGTCGCTCACAGACTCCAGCGCGGCGATCCGGTCGAAGAAGCACTCCAACGGGACCTCCCACGGGCCCGCATGCTGACCAGGACCGCCGAACCACCGAATGGACTCCGCGATGAAGCCGTGCTCAGCGAACACCCGCGCACGATCGACATCGACCCTGCCACTAGAACCCGCGATCACCAGCACCGCGTCGCCCGACGCATCGTCCGGGACGAACCGCACCCCCTCAGGCGCCGTGATCGGGATCCGCTGCACCGTTCCATATTGGCCGAGACCTTGGTTCACTACCCTCGAGACGTGCCCCTGTTCATTCGGTATCAAAGCGCAGCCCCGAACCCACGCGGCACGTTCCCCGGAGTGTTTGCGCTTGCCAACGGCCTCCGGCGCAACGGCATGCTCGACCCTGCTGACGCCCATTGGCTGCTGCGTGCGAACGAGCAGGCCACAGCTCAGTATCGGGATCCGTCGACGGTCGAACCGAACTGCTACGACCCAACGCTTCACCCGGGAGCACGATCCTGGTTCAGAGCTGACGCGACGACCCTGCTCGCAATGAGCGTCGGGTACCTCGACCTCCTCGACCGGTACCGCGTCCCCTGGGTCGAGCTTCGCACCACCTCACCGGGGCGCATCACATACGAGGACGAAGTACAGATCGTCGCGACCCCGATGGACCAGTCCCACGACTGGCCATTCAGACCGTCCCAGTAGCGGATCGCCTACCGGACGCGTCTGGCGCAGCGTGGACCGACCAGCAATCGGCTGGACATGGCAGTCTCGAGGCATGGGGTGGATGAAGCAGGTGCCGACGTGGATAGCGGGCGTCATCATGGCCGTCATGTTTGCCGGCGCATGGTTCGGAGCGACCTTCATTACGACGCCGGAACTAGGCGTCGGACCTCGAGCGCTTCTGTCCATCATCGTCGGCGCGTTCTACGGAATCTTCATGGGGATCTGGGTCGGCCGGACACGGCGTGCTCATGGGCGGGTAGGGCGGCGCCCCGAGTTCAGCAAGGCGGTCCGTTGGGGCACCGTTCCATCGAACGTTGACATCGCCGATTGGCGGCGAGCATTGCAATCTCGCCAACAGCAGTACCGGCCGCTCCGATGGTTGGCGCCGGTGTTCTACCTGCCGATGACGGCTCTCGCCATCTGGCTCGCCGTCACCGGCGAACCGCTTTTCTGGTTCGGTGCAGCGTTCTTCATCGCGATCTTCGTCATCACCGTCGTGACCACGCCGCGGGTGCTCCGCAACACGACGACGATGCTCACCGAGCTCGATCGACGCGAAGAAACGCAGCACTTCACGCAGTGACGGAAGGTCGTCGTAGCCGCCGATGCGGTGAGCGCGTACCACTGGACTTCGCGGACGGTCTCGATAGGCGATCGGCTTGTGGGACATGCTTTGGATCCCGCTACCGTCGAAGCATGGCGAGCATCACCTACCCAATGCCGCTCCGAGCAGGCGGGCGGATCGAGGTTCCTGCACCGTCGATGGGGGTCCCTGCGCATCTCCTCGAGCGATTGCAGACTTCGGTCGAAGCGCTCACGACACTCGGGTTCGAGATCCACGTGCGCCCGCACACGTCCACGGCTGGTCTCACGCCGGCGCCTGCCGCTGCCCGCGCCGAGGATCTGCACGCTGCGTTCGAGGCAGCCGACGCAGTACTTCCGCCGTGGGGCGGGGAGCTTGCTATCGAATTGGTCGAGAAGATCGACTGGGACGCCCTCGCCGAAGCTCGCCCGTGGTTCGTGGGCTGGTCGGACATCTCCACACTGCTGTTGCCCCTGACCACGCGGACCGGGCTCGCGACACTTCACGGCGCCAACCTCATGGACGAGCCGTACGAGCTACCCAGCGAGTTCGAGCGATGGACCGACGTCGCGGCGCTTCCGCCAGGAAGCACCTTCGAGCAACGCAGCGCACCTCGCCGGCGCAGCCGCCCTTGGGGAGCGTGGGCCGATGAGCCGTTGGATCGCGAGCACGCGTACGAAGCAGCTACGAAATGGCGGTCCCTCGACGGAACGGATCACGTCACGATGCGCGGCCGTTTGATCGGCGGCTGCCTGGAAACCGTTTCGCTGCTCGCCGGAACGCCCTACGGCGACGTGCCCGGGTTCGCGCGGAAGTACGCCCCGGAGGGCACGATCGTTTACCTCGAAGCGGCCGAGTCCAACGCGATCGCCGTCGTTCGGCTGCTCACCTCGCTGCGTCTCGCGGGCTGGTTCGAGGACGCAAACGGTGTTCTGATCGGACGCACCGACGGCCCGGCCGTGCCCGAACTGGCCCAGGACGAAGCAGTGCGTCGAGCGCTGGGCGACCTCGACGTGCCGGTACTCCTCGACTTCGATACCGGACACCAACCGCCGCAGATGCCACTCGTGAACGGCGCCATGGCAGAAGTCCGACTCAACGGAGCGGACAGTTCGATCGTGCAGCACCTCGTCCCGTAGGTCGACCGGTCAGGGATCGGCTACCGGGTAGGACCGCCAAGTGCGGAGCAGAGGGCTTTGAGTTCGCGCATCCACGCGACTTCCCGCTCGAGCTGGCCGGTTTCGGTGAAGAGGCGCACTTGCTGCGTGTCGGACAGCACGGCGGCGAGCTCATCCCGGTCTGCCCGGCCGAATCCGATTTTTTGCCAGAAGGGCCCCGATCGGCGTGAGAAGAGCCATGCCCGCGTCGCGCCCGAGCTAGCTGCTTCTTCGAGGGCGAACCTCGCGAGACGGGTGCCGGCACCCGCGGTGCGCCGTCCGCTCGAGACCGCGACGCTCCGGATCAAGACGTCCGCACCGTCAGTGCTGGCTTCGTAGCCGGTGCTGCCGACGATGTTGCCATCGTGGTCGCGCTCTACCCACAGTCGGACCGCGGTCGAGTCGAGCCCAGCGATAGTGAGGTCAGCTTCACTGAGGAACGCGCGGAGCTCCAGGACATCGTCGTTCGTCACTGGCGAGTAGGCCATAGCTCATGCTCTCGCACTACGCCGCCCGGTCAGGGATCGTCTACCGGGTGGATGCACCTTCAGGGTCGGACCTCCGGGCTCGTGTCGAGAGGGCGTTGCCGATCAGGCGGACGAGGGCGGCGAGCACGAGGAACGCGACGAGGAGCACCACGCACCAGAGGGCGACCGTGCCGTACCCGCCGCGCGAGGGGTCGAAGAACGGGTAGGGGTAGAAGCCGGACGCGGCACCGTGCGCGAGCGAGTAGGCGGTGTACACGACGGGCACGGCAACCCACCAGGCGGCGACGCGTCGGGTGATCGACCACCGCGGCGGGACGAACACCCAGTCCAGGACGACCGCGAGGGGCATGAGCATGTGGTGCACGACGTTCACCCACGGGGTCAGGTCGCCCAGGTCCGCGTCACGGAGGAGGGTGTTGAAGACGATGCCGACGAAGGCCATGTAGACGACGGACGCTCCGCGGACCGTCTCCCACCGCGGGCTGCTCGGCCTGCCCCGAGCGGTCCTGACGGCACCGACGACGAAGACGGTCGAGGCGAAGAGGTTGCCGAGGGTGGTGAAGTAGCTGAAGAAGTTCAGGACGCCGAAATCGGTCCTGACGGCGATGACCAGCTGCGTCACGACCCCTGCGACGGACGCGGCCGCGAACACCACGCGTGCTGCACTGATGACCCTGTTCCTCATGCCGACACAGTAGCCACGCCTTGCCCGCCGAGCATCTACCATCGATGGGATGGATCTGATCGGGTGGATCACCGACACTGCTGCTTCGTTGCCGACACCTCTCGTCTGGGCCATGGGCCTGGCGTTGTCGTTCGCCGAGTCGGGGCTCGGCCTCGGGTTCTTCATGCCGGGCGAGACGCTGGTGCTGCTGCTCGCAGCCACCTTCGACGACGTCACGCCGGCGGTGGTGTTCTTCCTCGTCGTGGCGGTCGGCGGCTCGGCCGGTGACCATGTCGGCTACCTGCTCGGCCGTCGGTTCGGCGCCGGCTTCCGCGACTCCAAGCTCATCCGTCGACTCGGGGTCGACAACTGGGACCGTGCCGTCGGCATCCTCGAGAGGCGAGGGGCGGCGGCCGTGTTCCTGACCCGGCTCGTGCCAGTGATCCGGACCCTGACCCCCGCCGCCGCCGGCGTCGCGGGCGTCCCTTATCGGGCGTTCCTCCTGGCGTCGTTCGCGGGCGCGCTGACCTGGTCGGCCGTCTACGCCGGCACCGGGTTCCTCCTGCGGTCCTCGCTCGAGGCTGCGCAGCGATACCTCGGCGAGGCGTCGTCCTGGGCGCTCGTCGTCGTCGCGGTCGCGATCGCCGTCATCATCGTGGTCCGCCTCGTCCGAGGGCGGCGTGCAGCCGCCAGGGACGCCGCCACCGCCGATGGCGGGACGGCCGCTGAGTCCGTCGCGGGTGCCGCCGAGGCGGCCTCCTCTCGACCGGGGCTCACCCGCGACCTCGCTGCTCGCCTGGCGGACGGTGGCGGATGGCGGACCGTCGCCAACGCCGTCACCGTGGGGCGCCTCCTCGGTGCGGCCGTGGCAGGGGGACTCCTCGTCGCCGGACAAACGCAGGCGGCGGCGGTCGTCCTGGTGGTCACGTTGCTGACCGATCTCGTCGACGGCCCGATCGCCCGGCGGACCGGCACGGTGTCGGTCCTCGGCGCGTGGCTCGACCCCGTGGCGACCAGGGTCGCACTCCTCCTCGTCGTCGGTGCGTTCGCGCTCTCGGGGATCTTCGGCTGGCAGGAGGTCGTCCTCGTCGTGGTGCCGGACCTCCTCCTCGCCCTGGGGGCTCTCATCGGTTATCGCGGAGACCCCGGCGTCCGGGTGTGGTGGGCCGGCAAGCTGCGGACGGTCCTCCTGGGGGTCGGCCTGGTGACGCTCTTGATCGGTGCCACGGGCGGCAGGGACCTCTCGTTCGTCGCGGGCCTCGGTTACCTCGTCTTCCTCGTCGGGCTCGTGTTCCACTACGTCGCGTCCGCGCACTACGGCCGCGTCATGCTCGTGCGATGGCAGCAGGGCTCGACCCTCACTAGATGACGAGGAACGTTTGACTCCGACCGCCAAGATGCGCCGGACGGGCCCACAAGACGAGTCCCGATAGGGGATCGCTAATCGGGCGCTCGAGAGCAGCACGTGGATCGCCTGGATGTGGTGAGCGCGCAGGCGCTGACTACAGGCGCTTTCATCTTCGGGCGCGAATCGGGATTGGTGGGATCCTTCCGGTACCAGGCGAATATCCGGCTGGTGACCGTTCGCGGTCGGCGATCTCAGAGCCTGGCCCCTGAAATCGATCTGGAAGTAACGCCACAACGAAGTGCGCCTGCCCCGTTGTCCGGGGCAGGCGCACTTTGTCTGTGCCAGCGTCAGCGAGTGCGGACCGTCAGGCGATCAAGTGTGATGGCGCCGTCCTGCACGAACACGCCGACGTGGCCAGCAGGGTGGTCGTAGAGGCGTGTGCTCAGCGCGACCGACCCGTCGATGATGGCAACACAGATTTCCCCGTCCAAGTGGACGTCGAGGTGATGTGCGCCGGGGGCGAGTTCCACTGGGCGCTCGAGCTCGACGGCGTGCGGGACATCGCCAAGGATCTGCCATTGCTCGGCGCCAGTCGTGCCACGCGGCCACCGGTCCAGCACGAGCCGGTTCCGGTCAGGTTCGAGGCGGAGTGCGTAGCCCTCTTCGCCATCGTCGCTAGTGCGCAGGAGCACCCCGAATGACCTGGAGTCTGCTTCAAGCGTCAGGTCCACGGCTACGAGCGCCTCAGCGGGCAGTTCCGGCCCAACCCAAGATGCGTATCGGCTGGCTGCGCCAGCGCCGACCGTTGCTGCAGCGCCGTTGACCGGT
Source organism: Curtobacterium sp. PhB137 (assembly GCF_003814955.1). Lineage (NCBI taxonomy): Bacteria > Bacillati > Actinomycetota > Actinomycetes > Micrococcales > Microbacteriaceae > Curtobacterium > Curtobacterium sp. PhB137. Next base: position 7,006 of record NZ_RKQO01000012.1, read on the forward strand.
TCGAGAAGCGCCGTGGCATCGACCTCGTCGGTGTACGCGGCTCTGACGCCGTCGGGAAGGTCGAACCGCAACGATCCGTCAGCGCGCTGGTGTGCTTGCAGTGTTGCCATGGTGCCGGCCCACTGCCACGGGCCGCCATCGCGCCGGTCTTCTTTCGAGGCGATCCACCCAACGAAGTACCGCTCGTTCCCGAGCGCAACCGTCTTCGCAGCATAGAAGGCTCGGCCATCGACGGTGTCATCTGCCGGCGCGAGCCATGGGCCGTCCGGCGACTTCGCGATGCGGTAGCGGGTGCAGAACGCGTCGGAGAACTCGGAGTACACCAGGTACCACCACTCGCCCCACTGGAACACGTCCGGGCATTCCTGCGTGATGAAGCGGTGCGGTTCCCAGATCGGGTCGGCGTCTCGCCATGTGACGAGGTCATCGGATTCGAGGCGTGCAACGAGGCCGGAGCGCCGGTACGGCTCACCGAGTCGCCGCGTGGCGAGGAGCATCTGCCAGGGCCGGTCGGCAGCGGGGCGGAACACGAAGGGGTCTCGCCAGTCTTCGGGGGAGTAGCCGGCGAGTGCGGGGAAGTCCCAGTCGGGGTGCTTGGTCCAGTCGGTCAGGTCGCCGGAGGACGTTGCGTGGCTCACGACCTGCGCGTCTTTACCGTCGCCGTCGGATCCGGTCTTGATTCGGGGATTGTGCCCCGTGTAGAACAAGTGGAGCGTCCCCTCGTCGTCTTGAACGACGCTGCCGGTGTAGCAGTCGAAATCGCTTGCGTCGGGCCCCCCGGAGGGCAGCACGACGCCCTTGTCATCGAATGTCACGAAGTCGGTCGTCGTGACGGCCGCCCAAGGCATACCCGTCGGACGTTCGAGCGGCGGAGCATCCGGCCGTTCGTCGAGCAGGTAGAACAGCCACGCTGTTCCGTCGTGTTCGAACGGGATGACGTCGCCGACGAAGCCGTTCGGAGGCTGGAAGTGGGTGCTGGACGGGAGAGTCACTCAGGTTCCTTCGGGTCGCGGCGCAGCGAGCGAGCTACGGGAGATGTATTCGCACGGCACAAGGTGTCGGCCGGGCTGTTCTGCTTCCGCCAGCAGCAGGGTTCCGGCTTCGAAACCCATCTGCTGATGCGGGAGAGCGACGGTGGTCAGCGGCGGATGCATCTGATCGGCGAGGTCGGGCTGGTCGTCGAAGCCGACAATGCTGATGTCCTCTGGGCAGCGCATCCCCAGGGACTGCGCGGCCATCAACGCGCCGACCGCCATCCGGTCGTTCCCGCAGATGATCGCCGTTGGACACGTGCCTGCATCCGCGAGGACCTCTATCGCGAGGTCATAGCCTGATCCCACCTGGAACGTGCCGAACGCGATGTGGATGCGCTCTGGTGCGATGCTCGCGTCTACGGCGGCGCACTGGAGTCCGCGCTTTCGTTCCTGACAGGCGTAGTCGTCCTCGGGGCCGCCGAGGAAGGCCACATCGGCGTGGCCGGCTGCGAACACGGCGGCGGCGACGTCGTAGCCGCCCTGGTACTCGTCGGCGAGCACCGTCACCGCAGGCGTTTCACCGGGCGGGAAGCAGTTGACGAAGACCGTCGGAACAGTGTCGAGCCCCTCGACCGGAATGACGTACTCGGGGCCGGGTGCCGCGTAGACCAGGCCGGCGACCCCCTGCTGGACGAGATTCTCGACGGCCGCCTTGCCGCCATCGGTCGTCTGCGCCGTCTCCACCACGAAGCAGACGTATCCAGCCTCCTGCACGGCTTGCTGGACACCCAGCACGATGTGACCGGCGTAGGGCTGCGAGACGAGCCGGTCGGCGATCACGCCGACCGTGTAGGACCGGTTCGACCGCAACGACTGTGCTGCACGGTTCGGCTGGAAGTTCAGTTCCCTCGCGGCCTCGAGGACGCGGGTGCGCGTCTCGGCTGCGATGGACACATCGCGGCGGTCGTTCAACACGAACGACACCGTCGGTTGCGACACCCCAGCATGGCGCGCAACGTCCTTCATGGTGACGCGTTGTGGCTGCGTTGTCTGCTTGCGGCTCGCCATCGACCCTCCTCCGTTGCTCTCATCATGCCAGAACAAATACGTATTGCGTCTCGCCCGCCCCGTGTGTACGCTCGCACCACAAATACGTATTGGTCCCGATCAAGCGGGGCCACGATCGCTCAGAGAGGAGCGACCCATGGCGAACGGATTCAGCACCCCGATCGACCGGCGCACGCTGTTCAAGTTCGGCGGGGCCGGGCTCGCCCTGGCCGGCATCGGATCGCTGGCTGCATGCTCGACCACTGGCGGTGGAAGCAGCAGCTCCGGAACGGTGAAGATGCTCTACTTCGGCGAGCAGAGCGCAGCCACTGCCCTGCAGAAGGCCATCGAGCCGAAGATCAAGCAGCTCGACAAGAAGGCCAGCCTGCAGGTCACCGCGATCAACGGGACCGACTGGAACGACTTCCTCGCAAAGGTTCTCACCCAGATCGCCTCGGGCGACGTGCCGGACATCGTCAGCGTCGCAACCGAGGGGCAGCAGCTTCTGGCGTCGAAGAACCTCCTCACTCCGCTCGACGACTACGTCACGAAGAACCTGTCGGACCTGCACAAGTACTTCACCGGCGCCCACCCGGTGCTGCTGGAGTCGACGATGTACCAGGGGCACCTCTACACGTTGCCCGACAGCTTCAACGCGGGCAGCATGTTCTACTCGACCGACCTGTTCGACAAGGCAGGCCTGTCCCGTCCGACGAGCAAGTGGTCGATGGACGACTTCCACTCCTCTGCAGCGAGCCTTGCAAAGGTCGGTGGCGGCACCTACGCCTTCGACTGGGTGGTGCGCCTCTGGGGCAGCTGGACCTCGTTCCTCTACGCTAACGACGGAAACCTCCTCGAGGAGGGCAAGTACTCCGGCGGCGACTGGCTGTGGAACAGCAAGGCCTTCGCGGACAACCCGATCGGGGTCTCCGGACGCAAGGGCGGCTGGAAGTGGGGCGACCCCACGGCGAACTCGGACGCCGCCGTCGAGGCGCTGCAGTACGTCATCGACCTGCAGAAGTCCGGCGCGTCGCCCTCGCCTGACGTTGGCGGTGGCGCCACGCTGCAAGGTCTGATGGCATCCGGCCGGATCGGTATGACCATCGGTGGTGGCTTCTGGGCCGGTGGCCTCCACAACGCCGGGATGAAGAACGGCAGCTTTGACGTCGTCGAGTTCCCGACGTGGAAGAGCAACAAGTCGCTCTTCGGCGCCGGCGGCTACGGCATCTTCAACTCCTCCAAGAACAAGGACCTCGCGTTCGAGGTCATCAAGGTCATGGTGCAGCCGGAGAGCTTCGACGCACTCTGGCCCGGCAACGTCACCACCCCGGCGCAGAAGTCGCTGATGACCGCCGACCGGTACAAGACCACCGGGCCGGAGCACTGGTCGGTGTTCTACGACCAGCTCGACAACTCAGTGCCCATCTCCGCCCCGCCGTACTACAACGCCCTCGCCACCGCCCTCAACCAGCGCACCACCCAGGCGATTTCCTCCGGGAATGCCAAGAAGGCGCTCGACGGCCTCCAGGCAGACATCGAGAAGGCAGCCTCGCAGGCTTCGTGATGACAACAGCAACAGAAACACCCATCCGGCGGGCTGCCAAGGTCGCAGCCCGCCGGCCGGCGGCCAAGCGCGCCCGCCGACGTGAATCCACGTTCGGTTTCTTGATGATCGGGCTCGCGATGACCTTCGTCGCCGTGTTCACCCTCATCCCCATCCTCGCTTCCCTCGGGCTTTCATTCACTTCATGGGACGTCATCAGCAGCCCCAAGTGGGTCGGGTTCGACAACTACAAGCGTCTCTTCACCGACGGGCCGGTCCTCGCGTCGTTCGGCGTGACCGTCGCACTCGCCATCGCCATCGTCGTGCTGCAGATCTCGCTCGGCCTGCTCCTGGCGGTACTGGCGAACAACCGGAAGCGCAACGCCACCCGCGTGTTCTTCCGCACCTCGTTCTACCTGCCGCTGCTGGCCTCCACCGCCGCCGTGTCGATCTTCATGGGCTACATCTTCGACACGAAGTTCGGGCTCATCAACTACTACCTCAACGAGATCGGGCTGCCCGGCGCACACTGGCTCAACGATCCGTTCTGGGCGAAAGTCACGGTCGTGATGGTGGTCGTCTGGCAGCAGGTCGGCTTCACCTTCGTGCTCTTCGTCGCCGCACTCCTCGCGGTGCCTGTCGACGTGCAGGAAGCCGCCGCGATCGACGGTGCCGGCCCCTGGCGGACACTGTTCCGGATCAAGATCCCCCTGATCAGCCCGACGATCCTGTTCGCGACCGTCATCGCCATGATCAACGCGATGCAGCTGTTCGACCAGCCGTTCATCATGACCAAGGGCGGACCCGGCACCGCGACGACGACCGCGACCATCTCCATGTACCAGGCCGGATTCCAGAACCTGCAGTTCGGGTTCGCCTCGGCCATCGCGATCCTGCTGCTGGTCATCATCGGCATCATCACCGGGCTCCAATTCATCGCCGCACGAAAGCTGGTGTTCTACCAATGACGTCCACGGACACCCTCAACCCGTTGCACGCCCCAGAAACCGTCGCGCAACCAGCTGTCAGTCACATCGTTCGTCGCCGCAAGCCTGTCGCCCAGGTGGGGAGCATCATCGGGATGATCATCCTGATCATTGCCGCCGTGTTCGCGCTCGGGCCACTGCTCTGGACACTGACCACCTCGCTACGCACACCGGCGGAATCGTTCAACAACCCGCCGCAGTGGCTACCCCTGTCCTGGGACTTCAGCAACTACGCCGCGGTGTTTAACCAGATCCCGATCGGGCAGTTCTTCATCAACAGCGTCCTCGTGACGTTGCTCATCGTCGTCGGCCAGACGATCACGTGCACCCTGTCCGGGTACGCGTTCGCGATGATCAGCTTCCCCGGCAAGAACACCATCTTCGGGATCTTCCTCGCCACGATGATGGTCCCGATCCAGACGATCATCATCCCGGTCTTCGTCATCCTGAAGGACATGGGCCTGACCGGCTCCATCGCCTCCCTGATCGTCCCTGCTCTCGGCAGCGCATTCGGAACGTTCCTCATGCGGCAGTACTTCATGCAGATGCCCAAGGAGCTCGGCGAGGCGGCCCGCATCGACGGCGCCAGCCAGTTCGGGGTGTTCTGGCACGTGTACTCGCGGATGGCCAGCCCCGCGATCGCGACTCTCGCGATCCTGAACTTCTCCGGCTTCTGGGCCGAGTACTACCGACCGCTGATCTTCCTCAACCAGCAGGACACCTTCACACTGCCGCTCGGACTCGTCGGCCTGCAGGGCAACCTCGGCACCGGATCGATCTCCGTCGTCCTCGCCGGCGTCGTGCTGACCATGATCCCGAGCGTGCTGCTGTTCATCTTCGCGCAGCGGTACTTCATCGAGGGCGTCACCGCGGGGTCGTCCCGATGACCGACCCCCAAGCCCTGCCAACAGCACCCCAGGAAGCCGCAAGCGCCGTGACCGTAGCCGACCACCACCTCCCGCAGTTCCACGTCCGACTCCCTCGCGGGTACGTCAACGACCCGAACGGACCCATCGACATCGGCGGGCAGGCCCACCTGTACTTCCAGTCCCGACCCCGGGTCGACCTCGAGATCCCCGTCGAGTGGGGACACGCCACCAGCGACGACCTCGTGCACTGGACCCTCCACCGACCCGCGATCGTTCCCGTCCCCGGCGGCACCGACTCCGGGGGCGCATGGTCCGGCAACACGGTCCTGCACAACGGCACCGTCCGCGCCTACTACTCCGGCAAAGTCGATCACAGTCCGTTTCAGTCGGTCCTCCTCGCGGAATCCACCGACGGTGGGAACACTTTCGGCGCCCCCGTGCAGGTCGTCGCCGATCCGTCCGCCGACGAAGCAATCACCATGTTCCGCGACCCGTTCGTCTGGCAGACGAACGACGGCTGGTCGATGGCGGTCGGCGCGGCTTCCAGGAATCAAACAGCGTCCATCCGCCACTACCGATCCGTCGACGGCATCAGCTGGACCCACGCGGGCGATCTGGTATCGATGACACGCGACACGGCCAACGGCATCGACACCGGTGAAGGATGGGAGTGCCCGCAGATCCTCACCGTCGACGGCACCGACGTCGCGATCGTGGCGTCCTGGTCCCACGCCGACGGCCCGGGCGACGTCGTCGCCATCCCCCTGACCGGGTCTCCTTCGCCGTTCAAGGTCGACGACGGGCAGCACTTCTACGCGGCTTCCGTGATGCGGACCAGCTCGTGGGGGCCGGTGCTCTTCGGATGGGTCACCGAAGGCCGAACCGAGCAGTGGACCGAGCAGGCAGGCTGGTCCGGCGCGATCTCCCTGCCGCGCCGGGCGTGGATCACGAACGGTCGGCTCGGCACCGAACCCCACCCGGTAATCGACGCCCTCCGCGTCGGCAGCTCGGAGGCTGCGCACGGTGCTCGCATCGGAGCACAAGCCGAAATCGTGCTGCCCGTCGCCGTCACCGGCTGCATCCGGCTGCGCTTCTCCGAAGCCGAATATCTCGACATCAACGTTGACGTCGATGCAGACACCCTCACCGTCGACCGGGCGCACGCCAGCACAGATCACCGCGCTGACCCGAGTCCCGCGGCGATTCGTGGTCCCTTCGACCGGACCGCGGACCGACCCGCAGTCCGAGTGGTGCTGGACGGATCGGTCGTCGAACTGTTCACCAGCGCCGGACGTTCCATCACCACCCGCGTCTACCCGACGCAGGCGCCGCCGTGGACCGTGGACGCACCGAGCCAGGCATTGGTGTGGGAACTCGAGCACACCGTCGGGACCATTTCGGCTCCCGCCGCCGACATCACCGCTGAATACCCATCGATCTAGCGGAGCGGCGCCGACAGGTTCGCCGGCACCAACTCGTTCCCGATCATCGAAGGAGATGACTGTGCATCGAATTACCGTTGCCGGAGAAGCGCTCGTCGACATCGTCCACGACGACGCCACCCGGGAGATCCCCGGCGGGAGCCCCGCGAACGTCGCCCTCGGGCTCGGACGACTCGGCGCGCCGGTCGAATTCGCCACGTGGCTCGGTGACGACGCCCGCGGCCAGCAGATCGCAGATCACCTCGAGGCGTCAGGGGTCGAGCTGGTTCCCGGCGTCTTCGGTGCCACGAAAACCTCCACGGCGACAATCCGGCTCGCTCCGGACGGCCAACCCACCTACGAGTTCGGCATCGAATGGGACCTGCCGCACCTGCCGCAAACGCCTCGCTGGCTGCACATCGGATCGATCGGCGCATTCCTGCAGCCCGGAGCGGGCAAAGTGCGAGAGCTCGCCCAGCGCACCGCAGCCGCCGGCGGCACGGTCTCATTCGATCCGAACATCCGGCCCGCGCTCCTCGGCGACCCGGCGGCTGCACGGGTCTGGTTCGAGCAGCTCGCTGCAGACGCCAGTGTGCTGAAACTCTCCGAGGAGGACGCCGCCTGGCTCTACCCAGGCGACAGCGCCAACGCCGTCCTCGAACGGCTCCTCAAGCTCGGCGTGATGCTGGGCGCCATCACCAGCGGTGCCGCCGGCGCAACGCTCGCGACGACCCGGGAGAGGGTCACCGTCCCAAGCGAACGCGTCGATGTCGTCGACACGGTCGGCGCCGGAGATACGTATATGGCCACCCTCATCTGGCAACTCCAGGACAACACCATCACGCTCGACGCCTTGGACTCCATAGCTCTGACACGACTCGGCCAGGTCAGCACCAGCGCCGCTGCGATCACGGTGAGCCGTCGTGGTGCGGACCTACCAACCGCCGATGACGTGCTCGCAGCACTGGGCGAGCCCACCAGATGAGCGCCCCGTCCGTTCCCCGCGGGACGACGCGGCAGAAGCGCCCCGATGCCGGAACGATGTCACTCGGGCAACACTTCAACGAGCTCCGGAAGCGGCTCTTCCGCGCGGTGCTCGCCATCGCAGTCTGCGCGGTCATCGGCTGGTTCCTCACACCATTCGTGCTCGACCAACTCCGCGCACCCGTCACCGAGCTCGCAACTGCCGGCGGCGGTCACACCGCGGAACTGAACTTCCCCGCCATCAGCAGCGCCTTCGACCTGCGCCTCCAAATCACGATCACCATCGCGGTCGTCATCGCCAGCCCCGCCTGGCTGTACCAAGTCTGGGCGTTCATCGTTCCTGCCCTGGTTCGAAAGGAAAGGCTCTACGCCGTCGGGTTCCTCGGATCCGCGATTCCCCTCTTCCTCGGCGGCTGCTGGTTCGGCTGGTACGTCCTGCCGCACATCGTGCAGATCCTCGGCAGCTTCGTCGCACACCAAGACACCTCGATCGTCGACGCGAAGGCGTACTACGACTTCGCCGTGAAGCTCGTCCTCGCCGTCGGTATCGCGTTCGTCCTGCCGGTGTTCCTCGTCCTGCTCAACTTCGTCGGGGTCCTCACCGCGAAAGCGATCCTCGGCGCATGGCGCATCGCCGTGCTCTGCATCCTCATCTTCACCGCACTCGTCACACCCTCCGCCGACATTGCATCGATGTTTCTCCTCGCCATCCCGATGGGCGTGCTCTACCTCGCAGCGTGCGCGGTCGCTTGGCTGCACGACCGCCGTCTCGCCCGCCGCCTCGCGGCAGCTTCCTCAACCACCACCCCGTGACGTAGCGTCCGCTGCGCCGCCTGCACACGAAGGACACCATCATGCTCGGCAACCTCACCGGCATCCACCTGCTCATCATCCTCGGCATCGTCGTACTGCTCTTCGGCGCCACCAAGCTGCCCGCCCTGGCAAAGGGGCTCGGGCAGTCGCTCAACATCTTCCGCAGCGAGATCCACGCGGGCGACAACAACAAACGCGCCGACCAGGCCAGCAGCCCGGTCGCACACGACGGCACCGTGCCGTCGCACGAGTGAGCTGCTCTCCGGGTAGCTGACGAGGAAGCACCGTGGACGTCGAGAAAATGCTCGTCATCGCCGCCATCGCCGGGTTCTGTCTCGGACCGGCTCGCCTCGCCACCCACACCAAACAGCTCACCGCTCTCCTGCGTCAGCTGCGGGGATGGGCTGACACGACCAAAGCGCAGATCGAAGAGCAGACCGGGGTCGACATCGACTGGTCCGAACTCGATCCGCGCCGCTACGACCCGCGCCGCATCATCCGCGACGCGCTCACGCAACCTCCGACACCACACGAACCCACTGCAGGACCAACGGCGCTTACCCACACTGCAGGACCAACCAACCCCCGAACCGGAGTCAACGATGACATCTGAATTCCACCGCCGAACCCTCTTCCAGGGCGCCGGCATCGGCGCCCTGGCGCTCTTCGCCACAGCAGCGCCCGCTGAAGCCGCGCAGGCTGCCACCGCGGGATCCGCCTCCACCACAACCACAGCAGCGACCTCCTTCCGGGCGAAGTACCACATGACCCCGCCCTCAGGGTGGCTCTCCGACCCGCAGCGACCGGTATTCACACGGGGCGCCTACCAGCTGTACTACCTGCACTCCGACGTCGACAACGGGGACGGCGGATGGGACCACGTCTCCACCACAGACGGCATCAACTTCACCTTCCAGGGCACCGTCATCCCCCTGCAAACCGGCCTGCCCACCTGGACCGGTTGCACCCTGATCGACACCAACAACACCGCCGGCTACGGCGCCGGTGCCGTCATCGCGCTGGCCACCCGCCCCACCGGAGGCGTGCGGAAGTACCAGGAGCAGTACCTCTTCTACTCCACCGACGGCGGCTTCACCTTCACCGCCCGACCTAACCCCGTCATCGTCAACACCGACGGGCGTACCGCCACCACCGACGCGCAGATTTCCAACGCGGAGTGGTTCCGCGACCCCAAGGTGGCCTGGGACGACGTCCGCAACGAATGGGTCTGCGTCATCGGGCGGCAGCGTTACGCCGCGTTCTACACGTCAAAGAACCTCATCGACTGGACACTGCAGCACAACTTTGACTACCCCGACCACAACCTCGGTGGCATCGAGTGCCCCGACCTCTTCCAGATCACAGCAGATGACGGCACCAAGCACTGGGTCCTTGCCGGCAGCATGGACGCTTACAACGAGGGGCTGCCCTGCACGTACGCGTACTGGACCGGCTCGTGGAACGGCACCACGTACACCGCGGACAACCTCACACCGCAATGGCTCGACTGGGGATGGGACTGGTACGCGGCAGTCACCTGGCCTGCCAACGAAGCGCCGACAACGAAGCGGTACGGCCTCGGCTGGACGAACAACTGGAAGTACGCGAACCGGCAGGTCCCCACCGACGCATCCGACGGGTACAACGGCCAGAACTCGATCGTCCGCGAGATCACGCTGCAGAAGCAGACCGATGGTCGCTACACGCTGCTCAGCGCACCGATCGCGGCGCTCAAGGGCACCGCGAAGCGGACCGTGGCGATCACGAACCAGACCGTCAACGGTTCAGTGGTCTTGCCCTACAACGGCCGCGCGTACGAGATCGAGCTCGACGCCACCTGGACTAACGCCACCAACGTCGGAGTCTCGGTAGGACGCTCGGCGGACGGGGCGCGACACACCAACATCGGCAAGTACGGGAGCGACCTATACGTCGACAGGGCCCCGTCCGACCGTGCAGGATTCGCACTGACGCCCTACACCCGTGCCGCAGCGCCCATCGACCCCGCCGCCCGCGCCGTGCACCTCCGGATCCTCGTCGACACGCAAAGCGTCGAGGTGTTCGTCAACGCCGGCTACACCGTGCTCTCGAATCAGGTGAACTTCGACGCCGGCGACACGGGCATCTCGCTTTACTCCGACGGCGGCACCGCAACCTTTTCCAACATCACCATCCGCGAATACGGAAGCTAGCGCGCGCAGGGCGGAAGGCAGCAGTTGCCTTCCGCCCTGGGCTGCTTCTTCGCTGCCTGCTAGACGGTCGATTACCGGACGCATTCGGCACGCAGCTCCTCGCCCTCTCGGCCATGATTCGCCCTAATCGGTCTGGCAGGCTGAAGGCGTGAGGGGTGGGATGCGGGAGCGAGTGATCGTTTGGGCCCTGCCGGGCGCTGCTATCGTGCTCTTGGCTGCGTGTGCTCTCTTATGTGTGGTCGTGTACCTGCACTTTGCCCGAATGGACGCCGCGTTCCCGGCAGACGGCCGAGGGGTGCCTCGAGCCCGAGCCCCGGAAGTCGTGGGTGCCACTGAGTTTCTGCGCCTCACGTGGATCACCTCGCTCCCGGTCGCCGTCGCGGCCACGCTCCTGGCCTCCGCGGCTCAGGACCGGTTCTACGCCGAAGGGGCTGCTCGCACGTTCGCTCAGATCGCCACTCTCATCGGGGTCGCCGGGTGTATCGGGGGCGTGGTTCTCGCCGTACTCGGATTCCTCTGGATCCTCACGACGTAGCGGGGCACCTCCGGCCCTGCACATCGTTCGGTTGACGATCGGTCAACGGATCCGCGAGAGCTACCATGCAACTCATGGGGGTCATTGAAGCATTCGGCGGGGCTGTGCTCGTCGCCGCCTGCATCGGCGTCGTCGTGGTCGTCTCCGTGCTAGTACGCGAACTTGGATCAAAGTGGTGGCGTCTCGTGAGAGCGGACGCGCGCGCTCGACGGAACCGACGGACGTCCCGCTGAGCGATGGTCGACTAGGACGACGAGATAAGTGCAGGTCGAAGCGGAGGATGACGAGCGGTGCATGGTGACGGCTCGATCGTGCGGGTGGGCTGACGCCCGTCGAGGCACGACACGGCACGGGTCACGGTGTGGTCAGTGCCAGTAGGTCGTTGGCGACGACGACGGGAGCGCGTTCCGCGTCGATGACGTGGTCGAACAGAGCCAGGCGGCCCAACTCGGCGATTTGCGCCCGGTTGTCCTCGGCCCACTCCTCATTGCTCCAGCCTTCCTCACGCTGGCGTTGGCGGTGGCGACGCCGCAATTCTTCACTCGACACCTCAAGCAGAACGGTCGTGAAGCCGGCGTCGCGCAGCGCACGCACGTCGTCCGGGTCGAACGTGGAATGGAGCAAAACCACGTCGGATAGGGCCGCGGCAGCGGCCAGGGCCCGCGGGGCGATGACCGTCTTCCTCGTCGCAATGTCGGGATAGACACCGCCGTTTAGCCGGGTCAGTTCGTCGTCGAGGTCCACGATCGTGCTCGTCGTCGACCGCAAGTGACGTGCGATAGTCGTTTTCCCTGAGGCGAGGGGGCCGATGACGAGGAGCTTCACGTAATCAGTGTCGTGCACTCGCGCAATGTGTGTTTGGTCGTCCGGGAGCCGATCGTTGAGCGGCGTCGAACCCGTTGTTCCGCGGGCCCTGCGTCAGCTGCTCGGCCCCGGCATCAACGAGGCCGCAGCCGGAACGTTCGACGGGTCAGCGGTGCGGCTGTCGCAACACGACATGGTCGACGCAGGTTTCGGTAGCTACGAGCCGTTCCCGTATGCATCAGACTCGGAAATTACGAGCGGCCTTCCTGTCGCTCGCCTGGTCGCCGTTCACCGCCGACCGTTAGCCGATAGGGCAACGAGACGCGCATACCCGAGCAGCCCGACGCCCCGCTAGCTACCTCTGGCCATGGTGCGGGTTGGCCTTCGGCTGTGTTGCTCGGGACACATGCTGACGGGCGGTGACTGCTCGGCGATGGTTCAACCCCTACGGTGGCGGGGTGGAAGAGGTACGCAGTCCGAGCCTCACGCGGCTGCTCGCCACCCTCGCGGCCTTGCTGGTCCTGGTGGGCGCGCTCGTCGTCGGCGCGATCGCCGTCGTCGGTGCTGCAGCCCAGACCGCGCTCGGTCCCTCGCGAACCTCGAACGGCAGCACCTGCAGTCCGCTCGGAGGTGAGTGCAGCCGGCTCTCGCGATCTGCTATCGAACAGATGGTCGGAATTGCGCTCCCGGAAGGTGCCCAATTCGTCTCCTCCGGAAGCCGGGACCTCTTCAAGGCGTCCGAGGCGTGGGCGGTGACGTGCGTCCCGGAAGCGGAGCGTCTCTTCGCTGAGGCCGAGGCAGACGGCTTCGCTCCCCGCGCGCCCTCCGACTACCCCGAACGCCACGACTGGTCCGATAAGCAGCCCACGGACATCGAAGTACACCGGGATGCGGACCTCGGGGCTGATCAGTGGCTCCAGCTCGGCGGCGACTGCCCGGGCGGCTCGTACGTCTACCTCGGCCGCTTCCTCGACAAGTGATGGTGTCGCGGAGCTCGAGCCAGAGCGGAGTCGCAAGGTTGACGTGGATCCTGCCAAGCGCGGCCCTCGTCCTCCTCGTGATGCAGATCATCGCCTGCGTCATAGCCGACCTTCACCTGGCTCCGATTGAGACTGCGTGGGAGGCTGACCCTGGTCGCCTCCGCGGTGTCTTGCATGCTCGTCCGGCCGATGTCAGCTCGGCGAGGCAGACTCTCGCCCTGATCTGGACGGCGACCGTGCCTGTGGCGTTGGCAGCGACGCTGCTGGCTGCAACCGCCATCGATCACTTCCGCGCGCAGGGCGCAGCCCACACGTTCGCGCAGGTGGTGACGATGGTTGGGGTCACCATCTCCGTCGCGGGTGTCGTCCTCGCGGTGCTCGGCGTCCTCAAGATCCAGAGTCCTTGATCCACCAGGACCTCGATCGCGCTTTCTGCCAACGAGTGTCGTCTCGGTGGGCGATCAGCTACCGGTCGCCGCGAGTGGAGGGTTGAATGCAAGCATGTTGTCCCGCCTGCCGCCTCGTGTGCTCGGCCTTGCAATCGGCGCGGGGGCTCTGGCCGCAGGACTCGTCATTGCGCTCATCGGCGCCGGCGTCGGGTACGTCGGGCTCATGGCCGGAGGGCTGGTCATCAGTGCGATGGGATTCCTGGCCGCGATCGTTGGTGCGATTGGCTTCGCACTGCACGGGTCCGCCCGATCCGACGGTGAGTGAACGGAACAATCCTGAGCCGACGGGAGTGTCCGATCGGCGATCGGCTATCGGGCTCGCGTTGGCGGCCTCGCTGGTCTTCGGCGGGTCTATCCGTTTAGTCGCTCGTGTCTTCCCTTCACTGATCCATCGCGGTTCTGCTTCCTGAGGGGTCGTTAAGCCCGCTGCGGTACTACCCGTTCTGATCGGGACTTTTGTGTTCCACCCCCAGATGGGTGTCACGCGTGGTCATTCAGCTGTCTCTTATGCTCGCGAGCTGACAGCGATCCGTGCTGTCAGCTGGACGTAGGGGGATTCGTCGTTGCTGCACGCTCAGCGCTCAAGGAAGCGCAGCATCGCTGCCGCGACCCTTGGTGCGCTGGCACTGATTGGTTCTCTGCTGGTGGCAACACCGGCAGACGCGCTGAACGACACCGGAACTGGCGGTGTGTTCGTCCCGTCGACAGGTCGCATCCTGGACACGGCGAAGGGCACTGGCGGGTTCAGCACGCCGATGGAGGCGGGAAAGTACCGCACCATCAAGGTCGCTGGCCTGGCGGGCCTGCCTGATGACGGCTCCGTCGGCGCAGTGTCGCTGAACGCGACCGTTGGCGCGTCAACCGGAAACGGCACGCTCATCGGCCGTCCAGACGCCGACTCGGGTCGCACGACGATGCTGATCTACAACGGCGTCTCGGGGGAGTACACCTCCAACAGCGCCACGCTCGCGGTCGGCTCGGACGGCACGATCCAGGTCATGACCGAGTCCAGCGCCCGGCTGATCCTGGACGTACAGGGGTACTACACCGCCAACACGGACGGCACCGCCGCTGGTGGGTTCGTCCCGGTCACGAAGCGGCTTGTCGACACGCGCTCCGGGACGGGTGCTGCGAAGACGGCAATCGCACCGGGGAAGAGCATCGACGTGCAGATTACCGGCGCGAACGGAGTCCCAGCTGGTGCGTCCGCTGCGGTGGTGAACCTGATGGCGGTGAACTCGACTGACGCGGACGGGTATCTCACGCCGTACGCGACCGGCGGGACGAAGCCGGCAAATTCGCTGCACTACGCCCCATCGGAGACGACGTCGGTGCAGGCGCAGGTGCCCCTGTCGGCAGCCGGCAAGATGACGATCGCCAATTCATCAACGACCACGAACCTGCTCGTCGACATCCAGGGGTACTTCACCGCCGCCGGTAAGGGTGGCGCCGTCTTCACGCCGTCCTACGGGCGTGCGTACGACTCGCGGGCGTCCGGGAACACGGCGCTGGCGAAGAACGAGACCCGGTCCATTCAGATCGCCGGCACCGCCGGCGTCCCGGTCATGGGCTCCGGCGTCACCGCCGTCACGCTGACGCTGATCGTCGCGCACGGCGGCAGCGCCGGCTACGCGGACGTTTATGCGGACGGGAAGACCAACCCGGGCACCACGGCAGTGAACTTCCAGCAGAACGAGATCCAGACCAACACGATCACCGTGCCGCTGGGCGCGAACGGGAAGATCGCGCTCCGCAACGCGGCCGACGCGACGAACTACGTCGTCGACGTCCAGGGCTGGTACTCGAACGTCACTGCACCGACAATTAGCTGCCCTACTGATTATCAGCAGTCCACCTGGACGGTGCATTCGGATGGATCTGACGTTGTCTGCAAGGTCACTGCGCCTCCGGCGGTGGACTCTGAGTCGTATCTCTTCACTCTCGTCGACGACAATGCTGACAACACTTTGCCCTTGACGGGTGCCAACGGCACCAACACCACGGTGACAGTCCCTGGAACCCCGGGCTGGCACCGAATTACGGCGATCACTGCGAACGAGATGGGTGACACGGAAGAGCAGGAGTACTCATTCGGTCTGAACATCGCTTCCCCAAGCGCAACGCTGCGAGCTCTTGAGCAGGCATCCCCCGAGGCGCTGATGGACCTCTCCACGATGACAGCGGCGACCTCTGGTTCCATCGCGCTGCAGAGCGACAGCGATGTTGCCGTCACCGTTCCGACTGCGGCGTCCACAGGGATCACTCTTGATCCCACGGCGACCGACTCTGCCAGCACGGTCGTGTCGGCAAACCTTCCGTTCGCGTCGAGCGCGGCTAAGGCTGTCGCAGAGATGAATGGCGTCGTGTCTTACGACAACAACAACGGATCGAGCACCGTCCCGATTGTTCACTCAGATGGATCGGTGCAGGTGGCTACGGTGATGGCCTCGGCGCAAGCACCGACTCGCTTCACATACCCACTCGCGCTCCCCGCGGGAAGCTCCATCAAAACACTTGACGACGGTTCACTCGTGCTGACCGACGGTTCTGGTTTCTTCATCGGATCGCTGAAGGCGCCGTGGGCCAAGGATGCGCGTGGTGCCGACGTCCCGACCCACTACGAGGTCGATGCAGACACTGTGACTCAGGTTGTCGACACGTCCGGTGTCGATGCGTTCCCGGTGGTTGCCGACCCTGATCTTTGGACCACCATCAAGAACGTCGCGGGCTGCGCCGCTGACCTTGCCAGCTGGGCCCTCCCCGCGGCGAAAGCTGTCAAGACGATCTCGAAGGTTAACAAGATCGTGAAGGGCTCGAAGAAGGTCATCAAGGCCTACAATCAGCTTGGCGGCAAGCTCGACAAGGTCATGAAGTCGTTGCAGAAGTACATCGCTAACAAGGCGAGTATGAAGAAGAAAAACCTGGCAGCCTGGACGACAATTATTGGCTTGGTCGGTTCGATGCTGTTCGACGCCCTCGGTATCGGCAGCTGTGTTGACCTGGCAAAACAATTGGCAGGTAAGAGTTGAGCGGCGAAACAGGACGGATTGATATGGCCGTACCGCGGAATGTGCGAGCGCAACTAGGTTTTCCATCGGCCAAACTTCTTCTGTGGTATGCGATTGCGGTCGTTTTGACGGCAGTTGTCGGAATCGTGCTTTGGAAGTTTTTTGACGTGTCAGTCCCGTTGTCTCGTTGGTTCTTTGCTGGATTGTCCGCATTTGGTCTGCTGTGGACCATCAACATCATGGTGACGGATCGTCGAGACACTGGCGACACCAACGACGAATCGGGTCTGTAAGACGGCTGCTTAGGCGGCCCGAGTGGAAGCAGCCGGCCACCCTTCGGGTGGCCGGCTGTCCTGCATGGGGGTGATTGGGGGAGGTCGATGGCGGGCCTCAAATACGCTGATTTCGCTGGTTGGGCGGAAGTGGTGAGGGCACCGGTACCGTGTCCGGCGAACTCGGCATCCGCGCCTGGTTCCTCGAACAGTCCGGCCTCTCCGACCAGCAAGTGGTCAGCGGCGTCCCCGGAGCGATCCGGGACGAGGTGCGGGCACTGGTGCTGCGGAGTGCTGCCGTCCTGGCGCCGGAGCGGGAGCTGCACCTCGGCGCGTTGCGGCGGACGTTCACGGTGCGAGCCCACGACGCGCTGACGTCGGCACTGGCGCCAATGCTGGTGCAGCGGGTCTCGGCGAGTGCGCCTGGGGTGCGGGTGCGGTTCCTCGGCGAGGCGTCCGGCGAGGACAACGACCTCGGACGAGGCGTGGTCGACCTTCAGATCGGGTCGACCGCGCCGACGTCACCGGCGATCGACCACGACGCCGCCGGTGCGGACGAACTCATCGGGGTCGCTCGGGCTGGCCACCCGATCCTCGCGGCACCCGTCGACCTCGACCGGTGGGTCGCCGTGCCACACGTGGTCGTATCGCGTCGAGGGCGACTGCGAGACCGCATCGACGAACACCTGGAGTCGATCGGCAGGTCGCGCACGGTGGTGGCTTCACTGGCTGCCACAGGCGCGGCAGTCGAGGTGGTCCGCGCCACGGACACGCTCGCAGTCGTGCCGGCATCCGTCGCCGCGCAACTCGGCGCCGACGTGGCGCAGTTCCGCCTCCCGATCGACCTGCCGCCGATACCGATCGTCCTCGCCTGGCACCGCCAGTTCACCGCCGACGTCGGCCACCAGTGGTTCCGAGCCCTCGCCCGCGACGCTTTGCTGACGAGGGGCGGTTAGGGGTACCTCCTGGTTAGCGTGCGCCGGGGCTGCCGATTGCGGCCGTCGACCGATACTTCAGCGGCCGTTGGGGTGCACGAGCGGCAGGCCCCCGACCGTTGGCAGCGCACACTGTCGGGGGATTCAGCCGGCGAGGTGCTCGCGGAAGAAGTCGTCGAGGGTGTCGGCTGCTTCGTCGACGTACGTCGGGTCGTCGTACAGCTCGTAGTGTCCGGCACCGTCGATGACGTGGAAGGCGACGGCGTTCGGTGCCTTCTCCCACAGGGTCAGGCCGTCGGAGTAGGAGAACGTTGTCCCGAGGCGGCCGCCGACGATGACCTGGAGGGGCTGGGTGAGGAGTTCCTCGACGAGGTTGAACGCGTCGTAGCCGAGGATCATGGCGTCGCTGGTGAAGTAGCGGCGGTTGGTGGAGTGCTCGTTGTACCCGCGCGGGGTCCGGTAGAACCGCACGGCCTCGAGCGTGTCGACGTCGGTGATGCCGAACGCTGCTGCTTGTTCCTCGGTGTCGGGGATCCAGATATTGCGGTCGATGTCCTCGCCTGCGGCTGCGGCGGTGCGCTTGACGCCGACGGCGTCGATCATCGCGATCGCGGAATCCTTGGAGGAGGTGTCGGCCTGGCGGAAGGCTCGACCGATGTTGACGGGCACGACCGTGCCGAGTGCCTTGATGCGGTGGTCGGTCATGGTCGCGCTGACCGCGTAGCCGCCTCCGGCGCAGATTCCGAGGGCGCCGATGCGGGAGTTGTCGACGTACGGCAGCGTCGTGAGGTGGTCGACGGCGAAGCGGATGTCGTCGACTCGGGCTGCCGGGTTCTCGAGGTCGCGCGGTTGGCCGCCGCTCTGCCCTTGGAAGCCAGGGTCGAAGGCGAGGGCGACGTAGCCGCGGTCGGCGAGGCGTCGGCCGTAGTTCGCGCCGATCTGCTCTTTCACGCTGCTGCCTGGGGTGGAGATGACGACCGCGGGGTAGGTGCGGTCCTCGCTGAAGCCGTCCGGCAGGTGCAGCTGGCCGGCGAGGTCGAAGGTGTCGTTGGAGAAGGTGGTGTCGTGCGTGGTCGACATGGCGGTCGATCCTTCCGAGGGGCCGAACGCCCCGGAGTAGACTGTTCGTCGGGCAAGGTTGTCCGAGACTACGAACGTTCCGTTTGGAACTAGTACAGAACTGTACCACTCACGATGGAGGTCCCATGCACGACTCCAGCGCGGCCCGGATCTGGTCGTTGAACCACCAGGTGCTGACCCGGGTGATGAACGACTGCGCTCCGGAGATCGAGGCGCTCGGGTTGGAGGCGAAGGAGTTCTTCGTCCTCGGCGAGATCGGCGACTGCCCGTACCCCGCCGAGCTCGCCGTTCGGCTCGTCCTGCCCAAGCCCAGCGTGACCGTGTACTTGAAGAACCTTGAGGCCAAGGGCTTCGTCCGCCGGGAGATCGATCCCACCGACCTCAGGCGGCACCGCCTGGCCGTCACCCCGCAAGGACTGAAGACCCTCGACCAGGCGCTCGAAATCCTCTCCGCGAAGTTCGACGAATGGCTCGTCCGCCTCGACCCGAACGAGCAGACAGAGCTCCAACGACTCCTCGCGAAATTGCTCAGCTAGTCGCGTCTCCCGAGTCGCAGACCCAACGGGCGCCGCCTGGCCAGCCGGGGTCGCCCCTTCCTCTGCTCGCTATCGAGAGGGAGTCTCGCCTCGATTTCTGTCGGACGACAGCAGCGCTCACCTCAATGGAGCGTGCGGGGTCCTCGAAGTCGGTTTGCCGCCGGGGGAAGTAACCGGTGGCAGCGACAGTTGGTCCTAGACGGTTCGGAGCACGGTGCTCACTAAACGTTCCGTGTCTTTGGCTGGGTCAAGTGGGGCGCCGAGTTGGGCCCAGAGATATGCCGGCGCGATCACGAGTTCGATGCACCTCATGCCGTCGATCGTGGTGACATCCGCGGCGTCGAGCATCGCCTGGAAGTCGTCGATTCGAGGCTTCACGAGCTCGCTGACCGCCTCGAGATCCGGCGCTGCCTGCGACGCGGCGAGGAGTGCCCGCAGTAACCCGAGCGCGTGCGGCCCGCGGAGGCTTGTGAGGAGTCGGCGGACGTACCCTGTGAGGTCGGCGCGAAGGTTGCCGGTCGCCGGGACCGGGGAAGCCTGCCGGACGTCGCTGACCATGACGTCGAGCAAGAGTGACTCGATTGTCTGCCACCGGCGGTACACCGTGGTGGCATGCACCCCGGCGCGATTCGCGACCGCGGGCACCGTCAGTTCTGCTTCAGGATCCGCAAGCGTCGCCCGGACCGCGGCGAGGACGGCTTCCCGCGTGCGAGCAGTGCGCCCACCAGGGCGACGAGAACCGGCAACTTCTGGCATAACCCCACCCTATTGCACAGTCAGCTGCGTTAGGTATGCTCCAAGCCACTAACGCAACGTAAGTTGCAAGAACGGAGCATCATGACCACCGCGCTCATCGTCGGAGCTGGCATCGCCGGCGACACCCTCGCACTTTGTCTCGCCCGCGACGGATGGGAGGTCACCGTGGTGGAGATCGCGCCCGCGCTCCGGACCGGCGGACAGACCGTCGACCTGCGCGGCGACTCGCGGCAGGTCCTCGTCGACCTCGGGATCATCGACGCCGCACTCGAGCACCTGATCCCGCAGCGCGGCATTGCCTGGATCCGCGCTGACGGCAGTCGGATGGCCGAGATGCCGGTCGAGGCGTTCGGTGGTCGCGGGTTCATCTCACGCGAGGAACTCTTGCGGGCCGACCTCGCACGTCTCCTGCATGACGAGGCGCGCGCGGCCGGTGTCGTGCACCGGTTCGCGGACACGGTCGACGCCCTCACGGACGCGGTCGAGGGGATCGATGTGCGCTTTCGTTCCGGGCGCTCGGGATCGTTCGATCTCGTCGTCGGCGCGGATGGAACGCACTCCCGAACGCGAGCACTCCGCTTCGGCCCCGAATCCCGCTACCGGAAGCCCCTCGGTCTGGCGCACGCCTGGTTCACCCTTGATGAGCAACCCGAGACGCCTCTGCTGGATGGTTGGGCGATGTCCTACAACGAGCCGGGTCGTCGCGGCCTGACCGCTCGGCCCGGCCATGACGGTCAACAAGAGGTCGGGATGACGTTCGCGGCGTCCACCGTGCCTCGCGATCGGGATGAGCAGCTCACTCTCCTCGGCAACGTGTTCGCCGGCACCGGGTGGCGTGCTGCCGAGTTCCTCCGAGCAGCACGAACCGCGCCGGACTTCGCACTCGACACGTACGACCAGATCCTCCTACCCGACACCTGGTCCGACGGACGCGTGGTCCTCATCGGTGATGCCGCGTGGTGCGCCAGCCCACTCAGCGGCCTCGGGACCGCACTCGGTCTTCGCGGTGCAGCAGAACTCGCACGCGCACTGCGCCAGCACGGCGTGCACGGAGATGCGTCCGGAGCGCGGATGGCCGCGGCGCTGCAGACGTTCGAAGGTGCCATGCGGCCCAGGGCCGCCGCAGCGCAGAAACTGCTTCCAGGCCGTGTATCCATGGTTGCTCCGAAACGCCAATGGGGCATCAGGATGAACGCCGTTGCGATGCGCATGCTCCAGACACGCGCCCTCCTGAGCGCCGTCGGGTTCGTGACAGGCAGCCGCGGCCACAATCCCGCCTCCGCCGAGAACGCCGCATCTTCACCCACAGCCGACGCGCGGTAAGGGATCGCCTACCGGGCAGGGCCGCCAGGCGCGGAGCGGAGAGCTGTGAGGTCGCGCATCCACGCCACTTCCCGCTCGAGCTGACCGGTTTCGGCAAAGCGGCGTACTTGCTGCGTGCCGGACAGCACGGCAGCGAGTTCGCCCCGGTCTGCCGGACCGAATCCGAGCTTCTGCCAGAAGGGCCCCGATCTGCGTGAGAAGAGCCACGCCCGCGTCGCGCCCAGGCTAGCTGCTTCCTCGAGGGCGAATCTCGCGAGACGGGTGCCGGCACCGGCGGCGCGCCGTGTGCTCGAGACTGCGACGCTCCGGATCAAGACGTCTGCACCGTCAGTGCTTGTCTCGTATCCGGTGCTGCCGACGATTTCGCCATCGTGGTCGCGCTCGACCCACACTCGCACGGCGGTCGAGTCGAGCCCAGCGATGGTGAGGTCAGCTTCGCTGAGGAACGCGCGGAGCTCCTGGACATCGTCGTTCGTCACCGGCGAGTAGGTCATACCTCATGCTCTCGCACCACGCCGCCCGGTCAAGGATCGGCTCCCGAGACCCACGTCCTTCGACCAACCGTGGGCCGCCCGGCTCCCGCTCGCGGACGTACCATCGAGGCGTGAAGTGGTTGGTAGGACTCTCCGCGATCCTGGGGCTTCCGTTCCTCGGACTCGCCGGGGTCGCGATCGCCCTCATCGCTTCTGCCCACGGAGACGTGGGCCGCTTCTCGAGGGATGCCTCTTCGCTGCTGGTGCTGCAGTGTGGGCCACGGTGATGGGCCTTGCGCAACGGGCAGGGGCCAATCGCCGGGCGGACGAAGCCATCGCTCGCAGTGCTCGCTGGGATGCCCACGAAGATCATCGCGAAGGATGACGTGGGGCACGACCTTGTCCGACAGGGATCCGCAAGTGCACGGCGCTCCGCAGCTCAAGCGGTGCGTGCTGCCCCGGCGGTCGAGCGTCAGCGGAACCGGTTCACGAGCGCGGCGACGATCGGGACACGTGTCAGCAACACGATGATCGCGTAGCCGATGACTCCACCGAGGGTGTTCCAGATGAAGTCGTTGACGTCAGCGACGTGACCACCGGAGAACAGCTTCTGCGCGGCGAGTTGCAGGAGCTCGATCGTCAGGCTGACGGCCGCGGAGGTGAGCAGCGCATTCCACCACCGCGGACGCCGCATGAGGAGCTGCAGGAGGACGCCCAGAGGCACGAACACCGCCACGTTGGTGAGCGCGTCCGCGAGCTCGTAGTCGTGGAACGGGATCAGCGCCAGCGCCGGTGCCCACGGCTCGTCGCGCGAGGTCGGGTGAAGGAAGATCGGGAAGACCGTGTTCGCGAGGATCCCCGCGGCATAGACGGCGATCGCGGCGGCGACGGCAACACGCGGCCACGTGAAGCGCCGTCCCCTGAGCAGGAGCGCCAGCTGGACGACGAACACGACGACACCGAAGGGAACGGCAACCGGCAGGACGGGGACTTCGCCGAACGGGTTGGAAGACATTCGGAGAAGCCTAGTGACGCTGAGCTGCTGCGGAGGACCAACGAGCGTCGACCGCCGTGATTGCTCCGTTTCGCCATTCGCCAGGACGCCGATCCGACTCGGTGCGAGCAGGACTACAACGGGGTCGCGATCTCGAGGATGGCGATCGACAATCCCGTCAACGCAGCCACCACTCCGAGTGCAGCGAGCGGGAACCACATGCCGAGACGGCCATTGCCGTACCGGCGGAGGCCCAGGAAAGCGCCGACGCCCACCGCGGCAATGCCTCCGAAGAACGAAAGGCTCGTGCTGCTGAACCAGGGTGCGTCCGAGCACCCCGTGCGTGGAGGTGTTGAGCAGAGCCCGTAGGCGTACAGGTTCTCGTTGAACACGTAGCCGGCTGAGATGACCACGGCGATGATCCCGACAACGATGAGAGCCCAGATGATGACCAGGTCGGCTCGACCAGCGTGCTCTCTCCAGGGTGTTCTTGCGAGGCGTGCCTTCATTCGATTCTCTCGATCGACGCTTCTCCGCGAGCGAATTCCGCGAACCGAAGCCGAGCCGAGCGTAGCGCCCTGGTCGGCTCCCGTGAGCTGGTCCTCTTGCGCATGCTCGGTTCGTAGCCAGAATGAGTTCGTGCAGATCGAAGAAGTGGACGAGCGGCACTACGGCGCCGAAGGCGAGCGCGACACGTTCGTCGTGCACTTCTTCCATGCGCCGAGCGGTGAGATGGTCGCGCCCGACTGGGACGCCACGAGTTGGTCGGTCAGTGTGATCCGCGTCACCGACGCGACGTACCGCGCGGCGTTCGCAGAAGCTCGGCGGATTGCTGCTGGCGAGACGTCGCCGACGCTGTTCTCGGTGTCCCTCGAGACCGCGGAGCCGAATGGCCCGGGAATCCTGCGTCTGTTCGGGACCGACCTCAACATGGAGGGCTTCGAGCTCGACCTCGATTCGCACGCGGCGAAACGGGAGATGTTCGCCGAGTTCTTCAGCCGCGACCGTACTGCGCACGCGTGATCGGGGATCTGGAGCGCAACCACTGACGGACGGGAGGCCCGATGCCAGCTGGCACCGTCCCTCCAGGCACGGCCGTCGCCCCGCTGGCGCGGTGCGCCGGTACCGGCTGGTGGGGCCCACCTCCCGTCCGTCACGTGCCGCGCGCGAGGAGCTGCTCGTGTTGGAGATGGAGTCGACGCCCGCATCGCTGTGCAACGCGCTCACTGTGGGTGACGATCACGAACTTGGTGCCTGCGTGCTGCAGCTGATCGAAGAGGGCGAGCACCTCGTCTTCGGTCGTCTCGTCCAGCGCGCCGGTGGGCTCATCGGCAAGGACGACGGCTGGGCGCTTCGCGATGGCCCGAGCAATCGCGACGCGCTGCGCTTCTCCTCCCGACAGTCGTCGTGGGCGCTTGCCGGCAAGGTGACCGATGCCGACCGCCTCGAGGGCGTCGTGTGCTCGGTCCGCCGAGTCAGCACGCGCAGGAACTCCGAGCCGGACGTTGTCGAGCACGCTGCGGTCACCGAGCAGGCTGTGGTCCTGGGTGACCATGCCGACGTGTCGGAGCCGGTGTTCCGCCATCCTGCGTGCGGTGCGCTCGAGCACATGCCCTTCATGTTCGTAGGTCCCCGTGAAGTCGGTGTCGAGGCCGGCGAGGACCCGGAGCAGCGTGCTCTTGCCCGATCCGCTGCGCCCGGTGACGGCTACGGAGCGATCGCCTTCGCGAAGGTCGAAGTGCAGTCGGTCGAACAGCGTTCTGGTCGATCCGTCGGGCTCGATGATCGTCTTCGAGACGTCGCGCAGCACGATCATCGTGGGGTACCCCTTCGGTGTTGGGTGGTCAGTTCGATGCGGACGGCTCGTCGGCTGAGTGCGCCGTCCACCACGCACCAGAGCACGAGGGCGGCACCCGCGCCGAATCGAGCCAGCGCGCTGTCGTTGGGGAGCACCGCGCTCGTCGCGAGGAACAGCCCGAGCGCGGCGGCGTACTCGGTGAGGCGGCTTGCGCGGAACAGCCGGTTCGTGCGGTTCGGGCTCTTCCCGAGGAGATGGTGCACCCGCGCGACTGGCGCTCGACGGTGATGGAGAAGTCGGTTGAGGAACGCCGTGACGATGGCCACACCCGCGGTGAGCACGACGAGCAGCGCGGTGACGAGCACCAGGTTGTCGTGGATGAGCTGGCGGACGAGGGAGAGCTGCACGAGGTAGGTCGGTACTCCGAGCAAGGTGTACGACCCGAAGCCGGTGTCGTCTCCGATCTCGTCGAGTCGCGCGACCACTCCACCGAAATCGAGGCTGCGATCGACGGCGAGGTCGGCGTTCAACACCTGGAACACGAGGCGTGCGAACAGCTCGGGATCCAGCCGGTCGAGTGCTGCTCGGTCGAGTCCGGCGAGTGTCGGCGGGTAGGGCACGATGACGGTGTCATCGAGGTAGTGGTTGGCCTCACCACGGAAGTACATGGCGCTGTCCGGTTCGAGGAACCCGATGACCTCGAGCTCCTGCTCCTGCAGGATGACCGCTCCGGTGAGTCGCTCTCCGAGCTCGTACACGCCGCGGTACTCGTTGCCGAGCAGCACCGGGATCCGCCCGGATCCCCAGTCGACGGCGTCCCAGACGATCGGCTCGCCGTCCTGCACGGAGAGCCCCGCGAACTCGTACGCGGTCTCGTTGAGCTGGATGGACTTGATGTCCTGCACGCTCCGTCCGGACTCGTCCTGGTACTTCCCGTTGAGCGTGTACTCGGTCCCGTAGCCGACGTCGAAACGATCGTCGCCGCGGAAGTCCTGGACGGTGACGGGTTGGTCGTACGAGGAGATGAAGTCGAACCCGGGCTCGTCGTCGATGCGATCGACGAACGAGGCGACTCCATCGAGCGCGTGCTGGTCTCGTCGGATCGCTTCGAACGCGTCCGGGTCGAGATCGTCGATCACCGTGTAGAGGTCGACGTCGGCATCAGCGGACAAGCCCTGGGCCACGGCCTGCGAGGTGGACTGGGCGAACGACGCCACGTTGTACCAGCATAGTGCGAGCAGCACGAGCAGGACGATCTTGGCGATGAGGATCGTCCAGTTGGACCGGAGGTCGTTCAGCAGTTCCATCGCCGGCTTCCCTGCCAGAAGGAGGCGACGGAGACGGCGAGCGTGACCGTTCCGACCGCGACGACGGCGACGGCGACGTCGAGGTCGAGGAAGGTCGTGTGCCGCGCGGCTGCCGCGCCCACGAATGCGGTTGCACAGGCGGCGGCGCTGACAACGCTGACTCTGGTGGTCGCGCTGCACAGGGTGGTCAGCGGTCGGATCCCAGTGGTGAAGCGGACGGCGGCGGTACGGAGCTCCCATCGTCCAGCCTGCAGGCCAGCCACCACGGCGATGAGCGTGACGACGAGCGCGCCGAGCGTGACCAGCACCGGCGACACGGCGTCGACGTTCGTCCTGCGGTTCGTGCCGTCGTCGATGATCTCGACGCTTCGGCCAGGGAACTGTGCGGTGTAGTGGCGGACACTGTCCGGGCCGTCCAGGAGCAGCCGCTGTGGTGATGCCGAGAACTGCGACGGATCTGCGAGGACCACGGCATCGGACAGCAGACTGTCTGCCCGGGCGCCGAGGCGTCCCACCACGGTGTACGTCGTGCCGTCGACGACGAGGTCGTCGCCGCGGACGGCGACGTCAGCGCCGACGAGAGCTTCGCCGCGACGCCCGGTCAGCGCGTGCCCGTCGTGCAGCGGAACGTCTGTCCATCGTCCCGACAGGATCGCAACGGCGCGGACCTGATCCTCGAGGTTCACGAACACCTTCGTTCCCGGTGCGAACGCGCCCCGGGCGCGCCTGAGTTCGTCGACTGTCGCGGTCACCCAGGCGCTCTGGCCGGTGCGGAGATCGTTGCCCTCCGCGGCGATGACACGTCGACGAGCGTCGAACACTCCGATCAGCACGGTCAGGAGCATGGCCAGCAGGAGCAGGCCGGCTGTCGCCGTGAGCTGTCGCTTCGTCACGTCTTCTCCTCACGCCGCAGTGGGTGCGAGCGACTGGCTCGCACCCACTGCGATGTGTCACTTGCCGTAGTAGGTCTTCGCAGAGCCGACACCGCTGCCGGGCTGGTTCGGCCGGTACGGCTTCCACGCGGTCACTGCTTCAGTGCCGGACTTGCCCCACTTCCGGCCAGAGTCAGCGATGATGCTGCTGCCGTGCTCGAGCCGCGCTCGCGTGTAGTGCTTCACGCCTGCCCAGGTCGTCCAACCGTGCGAGCGCTTGTGTGTCGTCCCGCTGATCGTCTTCTTCTCGGCTGCACCACGGTGGTTCACCGCGAACACCGACATCCCGATCCCTGCGCCGTTGATGGTCCCGGCGCCCTCCGACCATCCGCCGACGACCCCCTGCTCCTCGGCATCGCCCTGCGCATGTGCAGGGACCGCGCCGAGGAGCACCGTCCCGCCGACAGCTACTGCGGCGAAGCCGGCAGCAATCCGTCGAGCCTGCTGA
Source organism: Curtobacterium sp. PhB137 (assembly GCF_003814955.1). Taxonomy (NCBI): domain Bacteria; kingdom Bacillati; phylum Actinomycetota; class Actinomycetes; order Micrococcales; family Microbacteriaceae; genus Curtobacterium; species Curtobacterium sp. PhB137. The sequence continues at coordinate 34,465 of NZ_RKQO01000012.1, forward strand.
CCGATTTTGTTCATCATCGACTCCTCTCACTGAAACTGATGTTCAACAGTTCAGTGGTTAACGTTCCACATGGAGGTCGTCTTGTACAGCGGCGCGCGAACCGCAGGGTCGTGTGCACTACTGTCGTCCGCAGAGGGAAAAAATCCCGCGCTGCTCCGGCAGACGGGACCGCACACGCGTCTCACGGGAGTCGTCACTTCTTCATCGAAGGAGTGTGCCCGTGTCCGACACCATCGTCCGCCCGCCGTTCGACCCCGAACTCGCGACCTTCCTGACGGCGCTCGAGGCCCGTGGTCCGTTCACCATCACCGCGGAGATGCTGCCCCGTATGCGGCAGCTCGACGTGCCCGAGGACGTCCTCGACGAGCGCCTGCGGTCCCGCGGGTACCAGCGGCGGAACGTCACGGTTCCGGGGTACCTCGGTGACCCCATCGACCTCGCGATCATCGACCGCGTCGAGCGCACCGGTGCGGCCGGTGCGGCCGGTGCGACCCGTGCGACCGCCGCCGTCTACTCGATCCACGGCGGGGGCATGATGTTCGGCCACCACCTCGGGAACCTCGACTCGTTCGACGACTGGCTGCTCGACCACGACGTGGTCCTCGTCAGCGTCGACTACCGCCTCGCACCCGAGTACCCCGATCCGTACCCGGTGGAGGACTGCTACGCCGGTCTCGTCTGGGTCGCAGAGCACGCCGACGAGCTCGGCATCGACCCGACACGGATCGTCATCGCGGGGCAGAGCGCCGGCGGCGGACTCGCCGTGGGGACCGCCCTGCTCGCCCGTGACCGGCAGGGTCCCGACCTGATGGCGCAGATCCTCGTGTCACCCATGCTCGACGACCGCGACGAGACCGTCTCGACCCAGCAGATCGACGGCGTCGGGGTCGCCGACCGCCAGATGAACCGCTTCGCATGGGACGCGTACCTCGGACCACGCCGTGCCACCGCTGACGTCTCCGAATACGCCGCTCCGGCTCGTGCTGCAGACCTGTCGGCGCTGCCGCGCACCTACATCGACTGCGGCAGTGCTGAGGTCTTCCGCGACGAGGACGTCGCCTTCGCGAGCCGCCTCTGGGCAGCGGGGGTCGACGCGGAGCTCCACGTCTGGCCCGGTGCCTTCCACGGGTTCACGAGCATGATGCCCGGTGCCGCGATCTCGAGGACCGCGACCGCGGCTCTTGCGGACTGGACCCGACGACTGCTCGGCGATCCTTCGCCGGTCGAAGCCGGGACCGGGATCCGTAACGGATCCCGGAACGGAGCGTCTCGATAGCTGCCCCTGTTCACCAACCGGACTCCCACGCATGGCAGGGTGGTCCGGGGCACCGTCGCCCGCAGCCCACCCAGCCGCGAGCGGAGCACGATGCCACCACAGGACCTGATGGTCGTCACGGACCTCGACGGGACGTTCCTCGACCACCACGACTACTCGTTCGACGCTGCCCTGCCGATGCTCGAGCGGCTGCGTGCGGACGGCGTGCCGGTGGTGTTCTGCAGCAGCAAGACCCGGGCCGAGATCACCGCCCTGCAGCGGCGGACTGGTCTGCACGGGCAGGCGTTCGTCGCGGAGAACGGCGCGATCGTCGTCGGACCGGACGGCAACGTGACCACCGGCGCTGGCGCGGGCCCCGCGGACGCCGACCTCGCGCGTCTCCGCACGGCCCTCGACCGCACCCGAGCGGACCTGGACCTCCACTTCGCGACCTTCGGCGGCGAGACCGACGAGGCCGTCGCCGCCTGGACCGGCCTCGACCTCGAAGCAGCCGGTGATGCCCGGCGGCGCGAAGCCTCCGAGGTCCTGCTCTGGCACGCCGAGGACGACGACCGCGCCGACGCGTTCCGCGCAGCGCTCGCCGCGGCCGGCCTCGACCTCGTTCGCGGCGGCCGCTTCTGGCACGTCCTGCCCGCCGGGCGCGACAAGGGCACCGCGGTCCGCCTGCTCGTCGCCGACCACGCACGCCGCACCGGCACCGCTCCGCGCACCGTCGGGCTCGGCGACGGCCCGAACGACACGGCGCTGCTCGACGCCGTCGACCTGGCGGTCGTCGTCCGCGGCCACGGCCCGGCACCCGGTCCGCTCGCCGACGACCGACCCGAGCGCGTGTACCGCACGACGCACCCCGGCCCGCTCGGATGGAGCGAAGGCCTCGGACACCATCTCGAACACCACCTCGGACACCACCGCGAACAGCACCGCGAACAGCACCTCAGGAGCCACCGATGAGCGACTTCCACCAGAACGGCGTCATCACGACGTTCCACGACCTCGGCCGCCGCAGCACCGCGAGCATCGAGGACGACCTGCGGGGCTTCGCCGAGAAGCGGCCGATGAGCCTGATCCTGCCGGCGCTGTACTCGGAGCTCGAACGCCCGGCGCTCTCACGGATCGTCGACGAGCTGGCCGAGGCCGACTGGCTCAGCGAGATCGTGATCGGCCTGGACCGCGCCGACCGCTCGCAGTTCGAACACGCGCGGGAGTTCTTCGCTCGGCTGCCGCAGCGGCACCGCATCCTGTGGAACGACGGGCCGCGCCTGCGGGAACTCGACGCCGAGCTGGAGCGCGAGGGGCTGGCACCGGGGGAGCCGGGCAAGGGCCGGAACGTCTGGTACTGCACGGGTTACGCGCTCGCGTCGGAGCGCGCGGAGTGCATCGCGCTGCACGACTGCGACATCACCACGTACGAGCGGGGCATGCTCGCGCGGCTGTTCTACCCGGTCGCGAACCCGGCGTTCGACTACGAGTTCTCGAAGGGCTACTACGCCCGCGTCGCCGACGGCCGGATCAACGGTCGCGTCGGACGCCTGCTCGTCGGCCCGCTGCTCCGGTCGCTCCGCCAGGTCTACGGGGAGTCCGAGTACCTGGAGTACCTCAGCAGCTTCCGGTACCCGCTGTCCGGCGAGTTCGCGATGCGCGCGCACGTGCTGAACGGCCTGAAGATCCCGGGGGACTGGGGCCTCGAGATCGGCATGCTGTCCGAGGTCTACCGCGACTACGCGACCCGGCAGGTGTGCCAGGTGGAGATCGCCGACGCGTACGACCACAAGCACCAGCCCCTCGCCGAGGCCGACGGCACCGGCGGACTCGCCCGCATGGGGAACGACATCGTGCAGTCGCTGCTGCGGAAGCTCGCGACGATGGGCGTCCCGCTCACCTCGGACTCGTTCCGGGTGCTCAAGGCGACGTACTACCGGAACGCCCTCGACATCGTCGAGGTCTACCGGCACGAAGCGGAGATGAGCGGCCTCGGCTTCGACCAGCACGCCGAAGAAGCCGCGGTGGAGCTCTTCACCAAGGCGATCCTCGACGCCGGCGGCGCCTTCAGCGCGCGCCCGGACGACAAGCCGTTCATCCCGAGCTGGAGCCGGGTGCGCTCGGCGGTGCCAGACGTGCTCGAGCGGTTGCAGGATGCGGTGGAGGCGGACCAGCAGGACTGATCACGCGCCCTGGGCGCGACCGAAGGGCGGACGGGAGGCACGGCGCGAGCTGGCCACGTGCCTCCCGTCCGGCGGTCTGGCGCCGTTCTCAGGCCGCCGGTCGCGGCGCCCAGCCGAGTTGCGGACCCAGGTGCTCGGCGATGTCCGTGGTGATCTGCGCGTAGTCGTCCGGCTCGAACGAGAACGGCAGCGCGAAGGCGACCTCGGTGACCGCCTGGTAGCCGGCGTCGGCGCGCAACCGGTCCGCGATCTCCGCCGAGGTCCCCACGAGATCGGCGGCGAAGAGCATCCCCGCGGGCCCCATCGGCACGCCGACGCGGCCCGACCGGCTCTCGACGTAGGCGCGGTACCGTGCTTCCTGCTCGCGGGTCGCCGTGTCGGTCGGGATGACGACCAGGCCCTGCGAGACCCGAGCGGTGCTGGGATCGGGGTGGACGTCGAGGTAGGCCTCGATCTGTGCGCGCTGGTTGGTGGCGAAGTCCGTGCCGACCTCGCTGCGCGTGACGCTCGAGGTGAGCAGGTGGAAGCCGTTCTCGCCGGCCCAGACCGCCGACTTGGTGCTGCCGGTGCCGTACCAGATGCGGTCGGCGAGGCCGGTGCTGTGCGGCTGGACGGTGCTCGCGAACTCCTCGATCCCTCGGCGTTCGACGGTGCCGGTCGCGGTTCCGGTTCCGGTCACCGCTTCTCCGCGCACGAGGGCACGGAAGCGCAGGAGTCGGTCGTTGCCGAGGTCCTCGTGCTCGGCGGTGTCGGGGTAGATCGCGTCCTTGTAGAGGTCGAAGTTCATCGGGGTGCCGACCGAGAAACCGGGGTTCAGCCGCCCGCCCAACAGCACGTCGACGGTGCCGAGGTCCTCGGCGAGCCGGAAGGGGTTCTCGGCGCCGATCGGCGTGACGGCGGTGCCGAGCTCGATCCGCGAGGTCCGCTGCGACGCCGCGGCCAGCACCGCGACGGGGGAGGAGATGCCGTGCTGCAGGTGCCGGTGGCGCAGCCACGCGCTGTCGAAGCCGAGCGCTTCCGCACGCTCGATGACCCGGAGCGTGTCCTCGTGGCCCTCGGACGGTCGGGCGGGGTCGAACGACCCGATTGTCAGGAAGCCGAGCCGTTCCAGGGGAGTTCCGTCGAGGGGCATGCCTCGATCGTGCCAGACCACCGGGTGGTGCGGGGGTGCGACTGGCAGGGTGGATCGGTGCACATCACTCTGGACTCCGCGACCGACGTCGTCACCGACATCCGCTTCCCCGAGGGCAACCGCTGGCACGACGGGCGGCTCTGGTACTCGGACATGCACACCGGCGAGGTCTTCTCGATGGACCCGACCTCGACCGCGGCTCCGCGCCTGGAGGCAACGGTGGAGGGCCAGTCGTCGGGGCTCGGGTGGCTCGCCGACGGGCGACTCGTCGTCAGCTCGATGGAGTCCCGCAGGGTCGTCGCCGTCGACGATCATGGCCAGGCGTCGGTGTTCGCCGACCTGTCCGGCGAGGAGTCGTCGCTCCTGAACGACCTCGTCGTCGACGAGGCGACCGGCCGCACCTACATCGGGGCCTTCGGCTACGACCTGTACGGCGGCGAGGAGCTCCGCCCCGGTCCGCTGTACGTGATCGAGCAGGACGGCTCGTTCCGCCTCGCCGCCGAGGGGCTGGTGTTCCCGAACAGCGCGAACGTCCTGCCCGGCACCCGGACCCTCGTGGTGAGCGAGACGTGGGGCGGCCGTCTCACCGCGTTCGACATCGAGCCCGACGGGTCGCTGACCGGCCGACGCGAATGGGCAGCGCTGCCCGGTGGCGTCACGCCGGACGGCAGCACGGTCGACCGCGACGGCGCCGTCTGGGTCTGTTCCGTCGACACGGGGGAGTTCCTCCGGGTCCTCGAGGGCGGCGAGGTCACGGACCGGATCGACGCGCCGGGGCTGTGCGCGATCGACTGCGCGCTCGGGGGCGAGGACGGCCGCACGCTGTACCTGGCGACGGCGGACAGCTACGACCCGGCGACCACGGCGCAGACGCGTGCGGGGCGGATCAGTGCGGTGCGGGTGGCCGTGCCGGGGTGGTGAGCGCGCCGAGGTTCCAAGATTCGGGCATCTCACGCGCCGCGGAGCCTGCCCGTGGAACCTCGGCGACGTGCACGCGGCATGTCATGGAACCTCGGGGAGGTGCCCCGGGCGTGGCTGGCGCGAACGTTCGGCGCGGCCGGCCGACCACGTCGTCACGAGGGCCGCGATCCCCATCGCGATGCCGACCACGCCGGAGCCGAGGCACAGTGGCATCACGAGCCCGAGGCCGATGTTGGCACCCCCACCCTCCGGTCCGTAGTAGACGTCGGCCATCAGCGCGCCGACCCCGAGGAACCCGACGGCCAGCAGCGGCGTGCTGATCAGGTGGAACGTGCGCGCGGTGGTCATGATCGAGCCCTTCGTCGATGTGGTCGACGAATCCTCGCACGACGCCGCATCGACGTATTCCTGTCCCGGCATCTGACGGCGGTGGTGGGCGTGCGTAGAGTGCAATGGTGAGCATCAGACAACTCGACTTCATCGGGTGGGCACAGCTCCTCGGCGTCCCCGCCCTCTTCGTGGGGCTGTGGCTCATGCTGGTCGGCCTCGACTTTCCGGAGATGTCCCAGACGGTCGTCCTCGTCGTCGTGGCCGTCCTCGCCGCAGGTGGCTTCGCGCTCATCCTGGGCAGCTGGTCGCGCTTCGGCGGCTACGGCTCGTACCGAGCGATGAACCGGTGGCTGCGCGGTGGAGCCGACCCGACCGGTGTCCCGGTCGCGATCCGGAGGCGCTTCCTGCGCCGCCAGACGTCGCAGGGCGCGGTCACCGGGTGGGTCTGGATCAGCCTGGGCGTCCTGTGGGCCGCGCTCGCCGTGCCGGACATTCTGCAGGGAGACCCCGCGGGCATCGGGCGCGGGGTCATCGCCGTGCTGTGGACCGTCATCGGCATCGTCCGCGTGGTCTTCATGCGCAAGTGGGGAGCCCGCGTCGACGAGCTGGTGCGCGAGACCGAAGCGCAGATGGCCGATCCCGGCGCGACGCCGCACCTCGACCTGTTCCGATGAGCGTGACGCCCGAGCCCGCACTCGTCCCCGAACTCCTCGTCGCCGACCTGGACCGGAGCCTGGCGTTCTGGTGCGGCCTGTGCGGCTTCGAGACCCGCTACTCCCGGCCGGAGGAGCGCTTCGCGTACATCGCCCTCGGCACTGCCCACCTCATGCTCGAACAGGTCGGCGTCGGTCGGAACTGGATCACCGGCCCGCTCGAGCGCCCGCTCGGCCGAGGCGTGAACTTCCAGATCACCGTGCCCGACAGCCGCGCGCTCGCCGCCACCCTGCTCCGTGCCGGGACCGAACTCTTCATGCAGCCCGAGACGAAGTGGTACGACGTCGGGAACGAGCAGGCCGGCGTGGACCAGTTCCTCGTGCAGGACCCGGACGGGTACCTGGTGCGGTTCCAGTCCTCGGCGGGACGACGCCCAGTCGCCGACTGAACTCGTACAATCGGCCGTGCCTTCCATCCAGATCGAGAGCCCTCGCAGCGACGACGTCCTCAGCCTGCTCCGCCAGGGGGACGCCTTCGCCCTGGCTCTGTACCCGGCCGAGAACTACTACGGCCTCGACGTCGACGCCCTGGAAGCCGACGGGGTCTCGCTCTTCGTCGCTCGCGAGGGTGATGTAGCCGTCGGTACGGCGGCGCTGGTTGATCGGCGCGACGGATCCGGCGAGGTCAAGCGCATGTTCGTCACCGACGAGGCCCGAGGACTCGGGGTCGGCCGTGCCCTGCTCCAGGCGCTCGAAGCACATGCGCTGGCCGGGGGCATCTCGACGATGCAACTGGAGACGGGCTTGCCGCAGGTCGCGGCGATCGCCCTGTACGAGGAGCTCGGCTACCGCCAGGTCCCGCGGTTCGGGCCGTACACCGACGACCCGACGAGCTACTGCATGGAGAAGCGCCTCTGAGCCCCTCGTGTCGGGGCAAGCGCGACGCCCTGGTCGTGACCGCTGCCGGACGGGAGGCCCGTGGCGGCCCCGCCACGAGCCTCCCGTCCGTCATCCGTCCGTCGGGCGCGGCGCGCTCTCCGCAGCCGGCCCGTCGTCCAGGCTCGCGTCGACCGCCGGGTCGGGTGACACCGTCTGCGTCCGGATCGGGAAGTCGTCGAGGGCGGTGGCGGCCGGGTGTGCCGCTGACCCACCGCGCACGCGCTTCTTGACGGCTGCCCACGGCCGACCGAAGGCCGATCGCGGCGCGCGCTCTGACGGCCCCTCGACCTCGAGGCCGTAGTACGCGCCGACGTGTTCGAGCAGGACCTCGCGTTCGGCCTTGTCGTACGCCCGCCGCTCGCGGGTGAAGGCGATGATCGTCGACCAGCAGGTGAGTAGCAGCACGATGCTGAAGGGCAACGCCGTGGTGATCGCCGCCGTCTTGAGAGCGTTAAGCCCGCCGCTCAGCAGCAGGGCAACGGCGAGCAGTGCCGAGACGGTGGCGAAGAAGACGCGGAGCCAGTTCTTCGGCTCGATGTCGCCGCCGGACGCGATCATCGCCATCACGAGCGACCCGGAGTCCGACGAGGTCACGAAGAACACGCCGATGAGCAGGATCGCGCCGAAGGTCAGCACCGCTCCGGCGGGCAGGTCGCCGAGCAGGGCGAACAGCGAGCCTTCGAGGTCGACCGAGCCGTCCGAGCCGACCAGGCCACCGGAGCCGTCGGTCTCGCGGTGGATGGCGGCGCCGCCGAGCACGGCGAACCAGAGGAACGTGAGCGCGGTCGGGACGAGGAGGACGCCGAACACGAACTGGCGGACCGTTCGGCCCTTCGAGATGCGCGCGATGAAGACGCCGACGAACGGCGCCCACGACATCCACCAGCCCCAGTAGAAGGTGGTCCACGCGCCCTGCCAGGCGACGCCCTCGGCGCCCTGCTGTGCGGTGACGTTGAACGACAGGCCGACGATGTTCTGCAGGTACGCGCCGATGGACTGCACGAAGTCGCGGAGCAGGAACTGGGTCGGCCCGACGATGAGCACGAACAGCAGCAGTGCGGCGGCGAGCAGCAGGTTGAAGTTCGACAGGATCTTCATGCCCTTGGTGACACCGGTCACGAGCGACACGATGGTGACCGCGGTGATCACGGCGATGATGGCGATCTGGCTGACGATGCTGCTGTCGGCGATGGCAGCGCTCTCGAGCCCGGCGCCGATCTGGATGACCCCGAGGCCGAGCGAGGTCGCGACACCGAACAGGGTGCCGACGAGCGCGATGACGTCGATGAGGTTGCCCCACCCGCCGCGCACCCGGTTGCCGAGCAGCGGCTCGAGCGCCCACCGGATCGACACCGGACGGCCGCGGCGGTGGATGGCGTAGGCCAGGGCGAGGCCGAGCACGACGTAGATCGCCCACGCGTGGAGTCCCCAGTGCAGGAACGTCTGGGTGAGGGCCTGCTGCGCGAGCTCGTTCTCGGTGCCGGTGACGCCGGGGCGCGGTGAGGCGAAGTGGCTGAGCGGTTCCGAGACGCCGTAGAACACGAGGCCGATGCCCATGCCAGCGGCGAAGAGCAGCGCGAACCACGACCCGGTCGAGAACTCGGGCTCGTCCTGGTCCTTGCCGAGCTTGATGTCGCCGAACTTGCTGAAGCCGACGAACAGCGAGAAGCCGACGAAGAACGCGGCGACGAGGACGTAGTACCAGCTGAAGTTCTTGACGATGCCGTCCTGCAGGCCGACGAACATCGCCTCGGCGCTCGACGGGGAGATCAGGGTGAACGCCACGAAACCGAGCACGAGGACGGCGGCGGGCCAGAACACCCACCGCCGCACCTTCGACGTCGTCTCGACGGGGCCGGGCGGGGGAGCGGAGGTGGTGCTTGCCATGCTCTCCATGGTGCCTGGCGGCGGCTCTGTGCGTTCGCTCAGGCGTGTCGGGGGCGGTACGCTCAGCGCGCTGGAACGTTCCAGAAGGCGTTCCGGACCACCTCGAAGGAGAGATCATGGCCCACCCCGACGGCGCTCACTACCGCGACCTCGACCCGACCGCCCTGCGCGATGCCCTCGCGGCCGAGGAGCAGCGCCTGACGTTCCCGTCCTTCGACCTCGACGACTCGTGGCGCCTCGGCTCCTGGCTCCGGCAGGCGGCGATCGACCGCGGCCACGCCATCGGGTTCGCCGTCGTGTTCGGCGAGCAGCGTGTCTTCCACGCCGCGACCGAGGGCGCCGCTGCGTTGAACGACGCCTGGCTCGAGCGGAAGTTCCGCGTCGTGCGGCACTTCGGCCAGTCGTCGCTGCGCGTCCGCGCGACCTACCTGGCCGCCGGCGGGAGCTTCAAGCAGGACGGCGCCCTCGACACGAACGAGTACGCGGCGGCCGGCGGTGCGTTCCCGCTCCTGCTGCAGGGCCGCCTGATCGGTGCGGTCGGGGTCAGTGGCCTCGAGATGCACGACGACCACGCGCTCGTGGTCGAGGGGCTCGAAGCGATCCGGGTCGACGCCTCGTGATCGCCGACGTCCGCATCGCGATCATCGGCGCCGGCAAGATGGCGGCCGTGCACGCCGCCAACGTGGCCCGCACCGACGGTGCCGTCCTGTCGGCGGTCGCCGGTGGGTCCGGAGCACCGGCGCTCGCCGCTCGCCACGGAGCCGCCGCCCTCGAGGTCGATGCCGCGTTCGCCGACCCGGCGATCGACGCCGTCGTCATCGCGTCGCCGAACCCGCTGCACGCCGCGCACACCACGCAGGCGGTCGACGGTGGCAAGGCCGTCCTGGTCGAGAAGCCCGTCGACCTCGACATCGCCCGGGTCGACGCCTGCATCGCGGCCGTCGGTGCCGCCGCAGATCGGGTCGTCGTGGCCTTCAACCGTCGGTTCGACCCGTCGTTCGCGGCCCTGCACGACTGGTTGGTGGCCGGTGAGATCGGCCCCCTCGAGCAGCTCGTCATCGTCAGCCGCGACCCTGCACCGCCGCCCATCGCCTCCGTGCCGGGGTCGGGTGGACTGTTCCGCGACATGACCATCCACGACCTCGACATGGCCCGGTGGCTCGGCGGCGAGGTCACCTCGGTGCACGCCGTCGGCCAGGTGAGCGACCCCGAGGTCGCCGCACTCGACGACGTCTCCGGTGCGATGGTCACCCTGACCACGGCTGGCGGGGCACTCGTCACGATCGTCGACGCGCGGAGCAACGCCTCCGGGTACGACCAGCGGCTCGAGGCGTCCGGGCCGGCGGGCACGCTCGCGGTCGGCAACCGGACCGCGACCTCGGTCAGCGCGTCGACCACCGCCGGCGTCGGTGCGGGCGACCTCGCCATCAGCCACTACGGCGACCGGTACCGCGAGGCCTACGCGGCCGAGATCGCCCACCTCGTCGCGGTGACGCGCGGCGACGAGCGCCCGCGCGCGACGCTCGAGGACGGCCGGCGAGCCCTCCTGCTCGCCGACGCCGCGACGGAGTCGCACCGCTCCGGAGCGCGGATCGCGACCTGACGGCGCGGGCCACGGCCCTGGTCGGGCGCGTGCGGCGGACGGGAGGCGCGGGGCGGGCGCGACCCGCGCCTCCCGTCCGCCCGTGGGGACGCACACCCCCTTCAGGTGCCATCACAACGCCCGCTGGACAGGGCAGGCTGATTGTCAGGTGGAATCGCACCTTCAGGCCCTAGGGTCGCACCAAGCGCAATCGCGTGAACTCTCTCGAACCGGCCGAAGGGCCGGTCCGCACCGGAAGGTCGGTCCATCTTGACCACCACTCCGCTCGCTCCGGGCTACACCCGCACTCGACCTGGAACAGGAAGCCCCAAGGGCACCTCGACCTACTCAGCCCTGCTCGCGCAGGTGAAGGAGAACGGACTCCTCCGCCGCCGCACCGGGTTCTACTGGTCGCTGTTCGGCACACTCATCGTCACCTTCGCCCTCGCGTGGGTCGCGTTCGCATTCCTCGGCGACACCTGGTTCCAGCTCATCGTCGCCGGTGCGCTCGGCGTGATCTTCACGCAGTTCGCGTTCCTGTCGCACGAAGCCGCGCACCGCCAGGTCTTCGCCTCGCAGAAGTGGAACGACCACGCCGGCCGCTGGCTCGGCACGTTCCTGGTCGGCCTCAGCTACTCGTGGTGGATGAACAAGCACACCCGCCACCACGGCAACCCGAACACCGTCGGCAAGGACCCCGACATCGCACCCGACGGCATCCGGTTCCTGCCGGAGGACGCCGCCGCGGTCAAGGGTCCGCTCATGACGACGTTCATGCGGTTCCAGGGCTGGCTGTTCTTCCCGCTGCTGACGCTCGAGGGCCTGAACCTGCACCGGTACGCGGTGCAGAGCATCGTCACCGGCAACGGCACCAAGGCCGACGTCAAGCACCGCTGGCTCGAGGCCGCGCTGCTCGTCGCCCGCTTCGGCATCTACCTGACGGTCGTGTTCTGGTTCCTGCCGTTCGGCATGGCCTGCGCGTTCCTCGGTGTGCAGCTCGCCGTGTTCGGCGTGATGATGGGCGCCTCGTTCGCCCCGAACCACAAGGGCATGCCGACCATCGCGCACGACGCCAAGGTCGACTTCTTCTCGCGCCAGGTCCGCACGTCGCGCAACATCCGCGGCGGCTGGTGGGTCTCGTTCCTGATGGGCGGCCTGAACTACCAGGTCGAGCACCACCTGTTCCCGTCGATGCCCCGACCGGCGCTGAAGCAGGCCCGCCTGCTCGTCCGCGACCACTGCGACACGCTCGAGGTGCCCTACACCGAGACCACCCTGCTGCGCTCCTACGGCATCGTCGTCCGGTACCTGAACCGGGTCGGGCTCGCTGCCCGTGACCCGTTCGCCTGCCCGATGGTCGCGCAACTGCGCATCCACTGACGCCGTGCTGTCGACCATGCCGACCGGCACCGTGAAGTGGTTCGACCACGCCAAGGGGTACGGCTTCATCCACCCCGACGACGGGTCCGAGGACCTGTTCGCCCACTTCTCCAGCATCATCGCGACGACCGGCTACCGGTCGCTCGAGGAGAACGACCACGTGCAGTACGACGTGGGCCCCGGCAAGAAGGGCCCGCAGGCGGACAACATCTCGATCATCCGCTGACGCGGACGACGAACGGGAGGCACGGTGCCAGCTGGCACCGTGCCTCCCGTCGTTTCTTTCCCATGTCCACTGCGCTGGTATGCGGAATCGGGCGTACCTGGTCGAAAGAATCGACCAGGTACGCCCGATTCGGCTCGGTACGCCGCCCGCCCGCCGCCCGCCGCCCGCCGTGCCGGCGCGAGCCGCCGGGCTACTTGATGCCGGTCGAGGCGATGCCCTGCACGAACTGGCGCTGGAACGCCAGGAACACCACGAGCAGCGGCAGCACGGTCACGGTCGCGATGGCCATCACAGCACCCCACGGCGAACTGAACGCCGGGTTGTTCGTCAGCGTCGACAGGGCCACCGGCACGGTCAGGTTCTCGTTGCCCTGCAGCACGACGAGCGGCCAGAGGAAGTCGTTCCACCGCGTCATGAAGCCGAGGATCACGAGCACCCCGACCAGGGGGCCGCACGAGGGCAGCACCACCCGGAAGAACGTCTGGAACTCGCCGGCGCCGTCGAGTCGAGCGGCCTCCATCAGGGCGTCCGGCACCCCGAGCATGAACTGCCGGGCGATGAAGATCCCGACGACGTCGAACACGGTCGGCAGGATCACCGCCCAGGGGGAGTCGACCAGGCCGATCTTCGCGACGACCAGGAAGCTCGGCACCAGGGTGACCTGGATCGGGATCATGATCGTGACGAGGAACGCCGAGTACAGCAGCCCCCGGCCCGCGAACCGGAACTTGGCGAGGGCGTACCCGGCCATCAGCGACACGACGACGCTCAACGCGGTGCCGACGCTGGTGATGAGCGCCGAGTTGCCGAGCCACCGCCAGACCGGCTGCGTGCTGAACACCTGCGTGTAGTTCTCGAACGTCGGCCGGGTCGGGAACAGCGAGAACGTGCCGCTCTGCGACTGCCCGCCGGGGGTGAGCGCGGAGACGACCATCCAGTACAGCGGGAACACCATCAGGATGGCCAGGGCGGTGAGCCCGGCGACGAGCACCCACCGACCGGGCCGGCGCCGGGAGCGGGCTCCAGCCGGACGGCGGCGGGCACCGCGGACATCGAGTACGGCCATCAGAGCATCTCCTCCGCCTTGCGGTTGGCGCGCTGCCGGAGCAGCGTGAACACGAGCAGGATCGCGACGAGCACCAGTCCGAGCGCCGCGGCGTAGCCCATCCGGGCATCGATGAACGCGGACCGGAACACGTACTGGATCAGCACGGTCGTCGAGAAGCCGGGGCCACCGCCGGTCATCACGTAGATGACGTCGAAGGCCTGCAACGAGAACACGACGTTCAGGATGAGCAGGATCGACGTCGTCGGGCGGAGCAGCGGCCACGTGATGGTCCGGAACCGCACCCAGCGCGAGGCGCCGTCGATCGCGGCGGCCTCCTTGAGCTCTGCGGGTACGGACTGCAGCGCGCCGAGGTAGATCACCATGCAGAAGCCGATCCGGGTCCAGACCACGACGACCACCAGGGTCGCCATCGCCCACCCCGGAGCGGTCAGCCAGGGCACGCGCCCCATGCCGAGCGCTTCGAGCAGGTTGTTCACGACGCCGTAGTCGCCGTTGAAGATCCACGACATGATGACGCCCACCACGACGCCGGCCGCGACCATCGGCACGAAGAACAGGGCGCGGAACACCGAGCGCCCGGGCAGCGGCCGGTTCAGGGCGACGGCCAGCGCGAGCCCGATCGCCATCGAGGTCGGCACGGTGCCGAGCGTGAACACGAGCGTGTTCCGCAGCGCCGTGCCGATGAGCGGGTCGGAGCCCATGTCGACGAAGTTCTTCCCGCCGACCCAGGTGCCGTCGCCGAGCGATGTGCTGGAGTCCTGGAAGCTCAGCGCGATCGCCGTGATGATCGGGATGAGCGAGAAGCCGAGGAACAGCAGCGCCGCGGGGCCGATGAACACGTACGGGACGAAGCGGCCCCGGTTCCGGCGGGCACCGCCGCCCGCGGGGAGTCCGCCGGTCGGTGGGGCGGTGGACGCCGTCGTGCGGACCGGCGCGGTCTCAGTTCGCAGTGACACTGCGCATCGCCTCCATCATCTGGTTCGAGGCCTCTTTCGGGCTCAGTTGCCCGAGCAGGCAGAGGTCGAGGTAGTCGGCGAACACCGCGTTGAGCGAGCTGAAGTACTCGCCGCTCTCGGCCTTCACCATCGAGAGCGGGATCGTCGTCCCCTGGTCGATGAACCGCTGCATCGTGTCGGTGTTCGCGGCGTACCCGATGTCCTTCGCGTCGAGGGACTTCCGGGCGGGCAGCCAGTTGCCGTCGTGGCAGAACTGCTGCATCTTCGACCGTGACGTGATCATCGCCACGAGCTCGGCCGCGAGCTCCGGGTGCTTGCTCGACTTCGTGACGGCCAGGGCGTTGCCGCCCAGGTCGCTCGCCTCGCCGACGTTGCGGATCATCGGGGCCGTGCCCCAGTTGTCGGGCATGTCGGTGTCGAGCTGCGCGATGGACTCCGGGTTGTTGAGCATCATGCCGATCTGCCCGGTCAGGAACAGGTTCCGCGAGACGTCACCGCCGCCGCTCTTGCTGAGGTTGCCCGTGGTCGCGAGTCCGTCGGCGTACCACTTCCGGCCGAAGGCCAGGGCGTCGATCGCCTCCGGGGTGTCCATCGACGGGGTGGCACCGTCCTCGCCGAGGAACGCGCCGCCGTTCTGGTGGACCAGCGGCAGCCACCGGTACGCCGTCTCGGGCGACGACCACCCGTACCCGAACGCGTACTTGCCGGTGACCTGCTTGACCTCCTTCGCGACGTCGAGGAACTCGTCCCACGTCCACGCGTCGGCCAGGGCCTGCGGCGGCGTGACGCCGATCTGCTCCATGACGTCGCGGTTGTAGTAGGTGATGAAGTTGTCGGTGTGCTGGAAGACGCCGTACACGCCGTCGTCCCGCGCGCCGATCGCCCAGAACGGGTCGCTGTAGTCCTGCCGGTAGTCCGCCGGGACGGACCCCGAGATGTCGACCAGGCTGCCGTTGGCGGCGTACCGGCCGATCTGCTGCGGGGTGATCCGGATGACGTCCGGCGCCAGGTCGGCGGCGAGCCGGGTGATGAACCACTGGTGGAACTGCCCGGTGGTCACCTCGACGGCGACGCTCGTACCGGGGTGCGCTGCGACGAACTCGTCGGCGATCGCCTGGTAGCTCGTGATGTCCGTCGGGATGTTCCAGGTGGACAGGCGGATGTGCTTCGTCCCGCCGCGGCCGGTCGTGCCGCCGCCGGCGCACGCTGCCAGCGCGCCGGTCAGCGAGATGCCGGCGAGGGCGAGGAACCCCCGTCTGGCGAGCTGGGGGGATGGTCGGGTCGGCATGGTCCTCTCCTTTGAGGTCGTGGTGCCGTTCAGGTCGGCCGGGAGGCGCGGGGTGCGCACACGGGGCGCCGCGCGTCCGACGTGGGGTCGCGTCCTGGACCCGACCCCACGTCGGGCGCGACGGTTCAGACGAGCGCGGGGCGGGCCTCCCGGTCGGCTACCGGTGCCGCGGTGACCGCGTCCGCCGGACGCAACGACTCGGGGAGCAGCGCCGCGTGGGCGTGCAGGAGCTCGTCGGTCATCTCGGCGATGCGGTCGAGCGTCAGGTGCGCCGCCGTCAGCGGGTCGAGCGCCACCGCGTGGTGGACGTGCTCGACGTTGCCCGTCAGCGCAGCACGCACCGCCAGGGTCTGCACGTTCGTGTTCGTGCGGTTGATCGCGGCGAGCTGCGGCGGGAGCTCACCGAACGACGTCGGCTGCACCCCCTTGCCGTCGACCAGGCACGCGACCTCGACGCAGGCGTCGGACGGCAGGTTCTGGATGACGCCCGTGGCGTTCGGCACGTTGCCGTAGACGACCGCCGGCACACCCGTCACGATCGCGTTCACGATGCTCGCGCCGTACTCGACGCTCGGCGTCAGGTCGGCCTTGAGCTTCTCGAGCTGGGTGTCCACGTCGCCCTGCTCGTCGTGCGCCAGGCAGATCTCGTAGTAGTCCCAGCGCTCCGGGATGTACTCGAGCACCGTCTCCGGGTCTTTGCGGAAGTACGGCACGTACTCGCTGGCGTGGTGGCTCGACTCGGTCTCGAAGTACCCGAACGAGCGCATCAGCTGGGTGCGGACCTGCTCGTTGCCGCCCTCGTAGTTGCTCGCCGCGGCAGCCGCTTCGCTGTGGTCGCCGTCGTCGTCGTGCAGGTCGGACGCCGCGACGCCCCGCTGGTGCTTCGCCGTCATCACCTCGCGCAGACGCGGGTACAGGTCCTCGCCGTTGCGGCGCGTGAACTCGAGGATCCACGCCTGGTGGTTGATGCCGGCGCTGACGAACTCGACCTCGTCGTACGGCACGCCGAGCGTGCGCGCCAGCATGCGGGTCGTGCCCTGCACGCTGTGGCAGAGCCCCACCGTCCGGAGCCCCTTCGCGTTGAGGAACGCCGTGGCCATCGCCATCGGGTTCGCGTAGTTGATGAACTGGGCGTCCGGGCAGAGCTCGAGGGCGTCGCGGGCGATGTCCTCGTACGCGCGGACCGACCGCAGGAAGCGGAAGACGCCGCCCGGGCCGACGGTGTCGCCGACCGCCTGGTCGATGCCGTACTTGCGCGGGATCTCGACGTCCCACTTGTAGGACTCGACGCCGCCCACCTGGAACGTGATGATGACGACGTCCGCACCATCCAGGGCCGCGCGCCGGTCCGTGGTCTCGAGGACCTCGACACCGAGGCCGTGGTGGGCGACGAGCTCGCGGGCGGCCGTCGCGGTGCGGGCGACCCGGCCCGCGTCGAGGTCCATGAGGTGCAACGTCGCGTCCTGCAGGGCGGGGAAGGAGACGAGGTCGCCGATGAGGCGGAAGGGGAAGACGAAGCCGCCGGCGCCGATGATGGTAATCTTGGTCATGTGTCGACGGTAGGAAGCGCGGGGGTGTGCGGTCCTCCGGCTTGGGACGGTGGGGTTCCAGGATCCTCGGATCGGTCACGGACGGAGTGCGACCTGAGGTCGCCTCGAAGGATAGGGTCGACCAGCGCCGACGCTCGGCGTCCGATGGACCCGAACGGAGCCCGCCATGCGATGGCGCCCCACCCTCACCACGCTCGTCGCGATCGGCCTCCTGACCGCAGGCCTGGTCGTTCCGACCTCGGCCGGCGCTGCGACGACGACAGCCGCTGCGCTGCCCGCCATCGTCCCGACCCGTCTGGCGTACCCATCCGGCGGCAACAGCGTGGCAGGCCTGGGCAACGACGGGGCGAACCAGAACGCCCAGTTCACCGATTCCGTGCCGGCGACCGTCGCGCCGAGCTGGCGCAACGGGCCGCCGCTCTGCCCGCAGTCGGGCGGCGTGGGCGCGTCCTCGATCAGCGTCAGCCGGACCCTCACGATCGTGGCGGAGTCGCAGTACCAGTGCGCGAGCGTTTCCGCGTACACCATCGCGACCGGTGCCCTCGTCTGGCGGAAGCAGTACCACTCTGTCGACGAGGCGATCGTCTCCGGTGGCACGGTGTACGTCAAGCGCGACGACCCCGCCACCAGTCAGACCATGGTCGACTCGCTCTCCGCCCGGACCGGCGGTCGACTGTGGACGGGTCCTGTGAGCACCCGTGGTGGCAGCCTCAGCGTCGGAGCAGGGCTCGTCACGAACGACGACGTCGTCCTGTCGGCTCGAACCGGCGGGGCACTCTGGAAACCACGGATCGACGTCGGCCGCCCTGGCTGGTCCTTCGTCGCCGGCGGACGCCTGTTCTACGCGTCCGGGATGGGTGCCACCGCGTCCGACGCATCGGGCCGCGGCCTCTGGCGCACGCTGTACCCGAAGGACCTGACGGGCATCTGGCCGAACCAGAGCAGCGCCAGGCCCTCCCTGCACGACGGACTGGTCTACGTGCCTGGGCCGAAGACGATCGTGCTCGGCGCAAAGACCGGGAGGATCGTGCGGACGCTCCCGCAGTCCGCCCAGTCCATCGCGTTCGACGGCCGGACAGGCTTCTTCACGACGTACGGTGACACGTCGTCGCCCGCGAAGGCGGCCACACTGCGCGCGATCGACCTGGTCACCGGCACGGTGCGTTGGACACACTCGTTCCCGATGAACAGCATCTTCCCGTGGGATGCAGCCAGCGCCCCGCTGGTCGCGAACGGTCTCGTGTGGATCACGTCGATGAGCGGATCCACGGACGAGACGACCGTCCTGGCGCTCGACGAGTCGACCGGCGTCCGCCGCAGTGAGTTCGTCGCACCGTGCGCGGACGGCGGATCCGGCGGGAACCTGGCGATCGCACAGCACCGGTTGTTCGTCTCCACCGCCTGTGGTGTCCAGACCTACGTGCCATCGAAGTCGATCCCGGTCGTGACCACCCCCGGCGAGATGCTCTCCGACCCCGGCTTCGAGCGCGGCGAGGATGGATGGGCGCCGATGGGGAATGGGTCGGTGGACAGGACGACGACGGTGACGCGCAACGGCAAGGGTGCGATCACCGTAACTCCGGCCTCGAGCACCGCCGGTACGGTCGGCGCGACGCGCACCGTGGCGACCGATGCGCAGCGGCACGCGTGGTTCCGGGCGTCGTGCTGGGTCCGACCGAGCACGACCGGGGCGAGCGTCGCGTTCCGCAGTCGGGAGTGGGCACCATCAGACCCGCCCACGACCCCGGCCACACCGATCGCTCCGCACTCCGGGTGGACCGGCTTCGACGTCCGGGAGCTCACCGTCGGGGTGTGGACGCGCCTCGACGCCACGGGCTACGTGCAGGAGGCCGGGGATTCGCTCGCGATGCAGGTCTTCTCGATGAACGCCGCCGCTGCTGGCGGCACGCTCACCGTGGACGACTGCTCCGTGACGGGGTACCAGCCGTCCTCCTGAGCCTGAACCTGCGGGCAAACCCTCGCTGACGTAGTCTCGACATCGTGCTCGACGTGGAGACGATGGAAGCGGCGTACTGGAGCCACCGCGGCCCGGCCCCGCTCATGGCGTCGTCCCACCGGCACGACGACCTCGAGATGAACCTGGTGCTCGAGGGGCACCTGGACTACCGGTTCGGCGGGGCGCCGGTCAGCGTGCACGCGGGCGAGATCGCACTGTTCTGGGGCTGGACCCCGCACCAGCTCGTGGGTGACGGCACCGGCACGGGCGAGTTCCGCTGGGTGCACATCCCGCTGGCCGAGGTGCTGGCGTGGGGACTGCCCGACCACGACCTCGGAGCGATGCTCCTGAACCGCCCGGTCGTCGTGCCGACCGCAGCCGCTGGCCGTGACGTCGAGTCGATGCTCGAGTCGTGGCAGCGGGACTTCGAGGACGACGGTGCGGAGATCATCGCCAACCTCGAGGCGCAGGCGCTCGTGCGTCGCCTGCTCCGGCACCACCGCGACGCCGTTGACCTGCGGCCCGGCGGCGGGCACGGCACCGCGGATGCCATGCACCGCGTGATCGACATGGTGCGGTTCGTGGTCGACCGGTTCCGGGAACCGATCGAGGTCGCTGACGTCGCTGCGGCCGCACACCTGCACCCGCACTACGCGATGTCGGTGTTTCGACAGGACGTCGGCACCACGATCGTCGAGTACCTGACACGGTGCAGGGTGGCCGAGGCGCAGCGGTTGCTCGCGACGACGTCCATGACGACGTCGGAGATCGCGCACGCCGCAGGATTCGGGTCGCAGTCGAGTTTCTACGTGCACTTCACCCGTGCGTGCGGGACTGCGCCAGGTGCGTACCGAGCGCGGGCTCGCTGACCCGGTTTCTCCACGCACGAGCAACGCCCCGTCGCGAGCGACGGGGCGTTGGCCGTTCCGGTCTGCCATGCACAGCCGGAGTACGTGGGGTGTTACTTGATCTGTGCGGTGATGGTGGCGGTGCCGACGAGGAGGCC
>NZ_RKQO01000001.1:0-51132 GCF_003814955.1 Curtobacterium sp. PhB137
GTGCGCGCCGAACACACCCTGGTGCAGGGTGGAGAACCAGCAATGTGCGGCTGGTGAGCGCTCCGGGTGTTTCCCGGTCTGTGCAGGTGATTCGGCGCCCTGCCCCAAGTCGATTGGAATCCGTTTGGACGAGTTTCGCCGACGGCTGTCTGTCCTACGCTCGGTCCATGCAGGGGATAACGATCCGAACGACGACCGAGGCTGACTGGGAAGCCGTCCGAGCGCTCCGCCTGGAGATGATCCAGGACACCCCGATGGCTTACGCGGAGCACCTGGCGGACGCCGAGCAGCACGACGAGACCGAGTGGCGTGCGCGGGGTCGCCGCGGTCAGGACGTCGGGGGAACCTCGCTCGTGGCGATCGACGCCGACGGCCGCTGGGTCGGTGCGATGGGGGCGTTCATCCCGGACGCCGCCACCGGACCATTGCTGGTCGGCGTGTACGTCGCGCCGTCGCACCGCGGCCGTGCGGCCGGCGTGACCGATGCGTTGCTCGACGCCATCGAGTCGTGGGCTTCCGGCCACGGCGCCACGCTCCGACTCCACGTGCACGAGCGCAACCTCCGGGCGCAGGCCTTCTACGCGCGACGTGGGTACGAGCTGACCGGGGCGACCGAGCCGTACGTCCTCGCGCCCGACGAGCGGGAGCTCGAGATGATCCGTCGACTCGACGGGATCTCCGCATGACCGGCGGTGGGGTGCGGTGGCTGCTGCTCGACGTCGGTGGCGTGCTCGAGATGGTCGACGACGCGGCATGGCCCGGGCAGTTCCGCGCGTGGTGGGCGGCTGCGTTCGGCATGACGGACGAGGAGTTCTCCTCGCGGTTGTCGGACGCCGACCTGCCCGATGCCGCGCGACGGACCGGGGTCGACGACGAGTACTGGGGGAAGATCGGCGCCGCTCTCGGCGCCTCGGCCGAGGTGCTCGCGTCGATGCGAGCCGACTTCTGGGACGCGTACTGCGGCTCCTTGAACGAGCCGCTCTTCGACTTCGTCGCCGGTCTGCGCGGGACGGTCGGGCTCGCGATCCTGTCCAATTCCGGTGACGGCGCCCGTCAGGAAGAGGAGCGACGATTCGGGTTCGCGGCCGTGTTCGACCCGATCTGCTACAGCCACGAGATCGGGGTCACGAAGCCGGAGCCAGAGGCCTTCCGGATCACGCTCGATCGGCTCGCTGCCGCGCCCGCGGATGTCCTCTTCGTCGACGACGTACCGGAGAACATCGAGGCTGCGCGGGCGGTCGGGATCCGGGCGCACCTGCACGTCGAGACCGCAGACACGATCGCAGCAATCCGCGCGGCGATGCCGGAGGATCGGGAGCAGTGACGGAGCCGGTGCGCGGCATGGTCTTCTTCGACGTCGACGGGACGCTCGTGTCGACCGGTTCGAGCAGCAGTCATCTCGCGGAACGATTCGGGCACCAGGACGCGCTGGACGAGGCTGAGCGTCGGTACGCCGACGGCTCGCTCACGAATCGACAGGTGAGCGAGATCGATGCCGCGGGCTGGCGCGGCGCATCGACGACGACCGTGGACCGCTGGCTCGACGACCTACCGGTGCTCCCCGGTGTGGAGCTCGTGGTGGCGTGGTGCCGCACGCACCAGGTCGTCCCCGTGCTGGCGTCGCTCGCGTGGCAGCCGGTCACTCGGTCGCTCGCGCGGCGGTTCGGGTTCGTCGCGCACGGCGGACCGCGGGTCGGGGTCACGGGTGGCACCTACGACGGGGCGGTGGCGGAGCACTTCGACGAGTTCGACAAGCGAGACCGTGCGCTCCGGTACGCGCTGGCCCGTGGTGTGCCGATCGAGCGGTGCTGTGCGATCGGGGACAGTCGGTCGGACATCCCACTCTTCGAGGTGGTCCCCGCGGCGCTGGCTCTCAACGCGACCGGAGCGGCCAGGGCGGCAGCATCGACCGCGATCGACACGGCGGACCTGTCGGACGTCGTGCCGTGGCTCGAGACGTGGCTGAACAGTCTGGACTGACCCGGCTCAGCGAGTGGATGCCCCGGCCTCCGTCGTGAGCGACTCCACCCAGCCCTGCGCCGCGCGGAGCAGGTCGTCACGTGACGCGCCTTCGAACGCGCTGAGGCGCAGGAAGTGCTGCGTGATCGTGATGCCGAGGATGCCGCTCACGGTCATCAACGCCCGCAGCCGGGCGTCGTCGCCGTCGAGAGAGCGCGCCAGGTTCTCGACCCGCTCGTCGAGGTAGCCGCGCATGGTGTCCGCCGCCTCGGGCACCGTCAGCATCGACCGGACGAGCGCCGCCGTCTCGGCGGGGAGCGCGTCGAACCGGATGCCCAGGACGTCGAGGAGGTGGTCGGCCGCCGCGCGCTCGCTCCCACCGTCCGACGTGGCCGGCAGCTGCACGGCGGTCGCGAACAGCGCTGCCTTCGACCCGAAGTGCTGCATGACGAGCGACGGATCGATGCCCGCTGCTGCGGCGATGCTCCGGATCGTCGTGCCCTCGTACCCGTTCGCACCGAACTGCCGCCGAGCGGCTGCGCGGATGCGCTCGGCGGTCTGTGCGCGTTTCGCGTCGCGTGAGGTCTCGGTCATGCGTCCGACTCTACGGCGTTGAGCGAGGTGTACGGTTCACTCAACGCCGATGAGTGAATGCACTGGCGCGAGACCAGACGGAGGAACCCCGATGACCCTGATCGCGATCGAAGAGCACTGGAACCACCCGGCCCTGACGGACGCCGTCAACGCCCTGCCCGACGACCGCCGCGACCCGAGCACGGCGCTGGACGAACTCGGCGACAACGGCGAGCTGCTCCGTGACCTCGGTGACGCCCGGCTCGCAGCGATGGACGCGCAGGGGATCGACGTCCAGGTGCTGTCCCTTGCGCCGCCCGGAGCGCAGCCGCTCGATGCCGCGGACGCGATCCCGCTGAGTCGGCAGGCGAACGACATCGCGATCGCCGCGGTCGCGGACCACCCGGACCGGTTCCGCGCGTTCGCGACCCTGCCGATGGCCGACCCGGACGCTGCCGTCGCCGAGCTGGAGCGCACTGCCGGCTTCGGTTGCGTGGGGGCGATGGTCTACGGGCGGACGGGCGAGGTGCAGCTCGACGACCGCCGGTACGACGACCTCTTCGCCGTCGCGGCGTCGCTCGGGCAGCCGGTCTTCATCCACCCGCAGATCCCGTCGAAGCGCCTGCGCGAGGCGGCGTACGAGGGGTTCGACCCGATGGTCGAGCTCGGATTGGCGACCTTCGGGTGGGGGTGGCACCTCGAGGCGGCACGCGCGGCACTGCGCCTGATCGTCGGCGGCACCTTCGACCGGCACCCGGACCTGCAGGTCGTGCTCGGCCACTGGGGCGAGCTGCTGCTGTTCTGGCTCGACCGTGCGGACAGCCTGTCGCGGGTCGCCGGACTCGAGCGGACGGTGTCCGACACCGTCCGCTCGAACCTCCACATCACCAGCTCAGGGATGCTCAGCCCCACGCTGCTCCGGCACGCGCTGGACGTCACGACGACCGATCGGCTGCTGTTCTCCACCGACCACCCGTTCCAGCGACCCTCCGCCGCCGAGATCGACACGTTCCTGCAGCAGTTCCCCTCGGACGCGGCCCGCGACGCGTTCACGTCGGGGAACGCACGTCGGCTGTTCAGGATCGGCGACCAGAAGGATGCGGCATGATCGGTCCGTGCCCAACCCGAACGTGACCGCCGCGTACCGCGCTGCCCGTGACCAGTTGCTCTCCGCAGAGTCCGCCGATGCCGCCCGCGCCGCCTTCCGGTGGCCGGACCTCGGCGACACCTTCAACTGGGCGGACGACTGGTTCGACGTCATCGCGGCCGGGAACGACCGCATCGCGCTCTGGATCGTCGACGCGGCCGGCTCGGAACAGCGGCTCAGCTACGCGGAGATGGCCGCCCGGTCCGACCGTTTGGCCGTTCGCCTGCACGAGCACGGCGTCCGGAAGGGCGACCACGTGCTCGTCATGCTCGGCAACCAGCTCGAGCTGTGGGAGACGATGCTCGCGGTGATCAAGCTCGGAGCGGTGATCCTGCCGACGTCGACGATGCTCGACACCGCCGACCTGCAGGACCGCGTCGACCGCGGAGCCGTCGCACACGTCGTCACGAACCGCAGCGAGACCGCGAAGTACGACGACGTCCGCGGGGAATTCTCGCGCGTGGTGATCGGCGGCACGGCGGACGGGTGGACGGACTACCCGTCGGATCTCGGCGAACCAGCGCCCGCGGGGGAGTCGCGACCGGTCGTGGTCACCAAGACCGCCGATCCCTGCCTCGTCTACTTCACGTCGGGCACGACCTCGAAGCCGAAGATGGTCGTGCACACCCAGACGTCGTACCCGGTCGGACACCTCAGCACGATGCACTGGCTCGGTCTGCGGCCCGGAGACGTGCACCTGGCGATCAGCTCACCGGGCTGGGGCAAGCACGCCTGGAGCTGCTTCTTCGCGCCGTGGATCGCCGAGGCGACCGTCTTCGTCCACGACACCCCGCGGTTCGATCCGGCCGCGCTCCTCGCCCAGCTGGAGTCCGCCGAGGTGAGCACGTTCTGCGCACCGCCCACCGCCTGGCGGATGATGCTCCAGTCCGATCTCGGTGCGCGCCCTCGGGCACTGCGCGAGGTCGTGTCGGCCGGAGAACCGCTGAACCCCGAGGTCATCGACCGCGTCGAACGCGCTTGGGGTCTGACCATCCGCGACGGCTACGGGCAGACCGAGACCACCGCGATCATCGGCAATGCCCCCGGCAGCGCTGTGACCCCGGGGGCGATGGGCCGCGCGTTGCCCGGTGTGACCGTGACGCTGCTCGACCCGGTCACCGGGCAGCCCGGCGACGAGGGCGAGGTCTGCCTCGACCTCGACGAGCGACCGGTCAACCTGATGGCCGAGTACCTCGGTGACCCCGACCGGACCGCGGCATCGATGCGTGACGGCTTCTTCCACACCGGCGACATCGCGGTGCGGGACGCCGACGGGGAGCTGACCTTCATCGGTCGGACCGACGACGTGTTCAAGTCGTCCGACTACAAGGTGTCACCGTTCGAGGTCGAGAGTGCCCTGCTGCAGCACCCCGCCGTGGCAGAGAGCGCCGTCGTACCCGCGCCGGACGACGCCCGGCTCAACGTCGTCAAGGCGTACGTGTCGCTCGCCGCCGGGTTCGACGCGACGGCGGAAACCGCCGAACAGGTGCTCGCGTACGCGCGGACCGCACTCCCGGCGTACGCACGCGTGCGTCGGGTCGAGTTCGCGGAGCTGCCGAAGACCATCTCGGGCAAGATCCGGCGCGTGGAGCTGAGGGAGCGCGAGGAGCGTGCGGCCGCAAGTGGCACGCCGATCGACGGTGAGTGGCGCGACGAGCAGTTCCCCGAGCTGCGCGTTGGCCGTCCAGCCAGGCCGTCGATGGAGGCCTGACTGCCGGGTTGGCCCTGACGGCCGGAGTCGCACGGGATCAGCCTTGACGCTGACACTCCGGAAGGAGTGCGTCAAAGGCTCCCGCCTCGGCTTCGCGCTTGATCCGTCCGTGGTAATCGCCGGCAGGGATGGCGCCAGTGGTGATGCTCGAGGTGCGTCCGATGGCCTCAGCGTCCGCGCACACGGCGACGATCACGCCGCCTTCGCCATCCGGTTCGGCCCCTCCGATCAAGTCGCCTTCCCGGTGGAGGATCTGCTCGGTGAGGTCGTACCATGCGTACGACCGACCCGAGGGGACCTGCTCGGTGGCCAGCGCGACGCTCTTGCCGATGAGATCGGTGGTCGCGACGTCAGGAGCGGAAGTGCACCCTGACAACCCGAGCAGTGTGGTCACGATCGCAACGGAAACGAGAGTGATGCGCATGCGTCCTCCTTCAGCTAGAAGCTCCTGATGTCGCAGGAGACGCGTGCGCTGCCAGGATTGAACGCGTACAGCCACTTCGACGTGCCCGACACGTAGTCCTTGCCAGCGCCGGTGATGTGCTTCTGGATCTTGTACTTGTAGCGAACGCCGACCGGGTACGCGACGAGTTGCTTGCCCTTGGGGACCTTCCGCTTGCTGCAGGTCACCGAGACGCTCTGGGTGGTCGAGGCGCTGATCTTCAACTGGCCAGCAGCCCAGCCGCGAGAGGCGCCCAAGTCGAGTCCGATCGTGCGGTTGGCCGTCCTTCCGCGAGTGAGTGAGCAGTCCATCGCGGCGGTTCGTGATCCACACGATGCGAGTTTCTGGGATCCTACGTGGCTTCCGGTCGACGTCTTGCTGATGATCTTGTGGTAGCTGCCCCACGCTGCTCGAGCGTCCCGTGCGCCCGGTTTCTCCGCCGCGGTCGCCGGCCCAGCGGCGCCCAGCGCTGACACGGTGAGCGCGACGCCGATCACTACCCCGAGGGCAGACCTCATTCTCCGCCGAACAGACATCGATCTCCTGAAGTTTCAACTATCAAATACTATCCACGAGTCTGGCGCGCTTCACCCTGTCCCGCAACTCGAGTCGTCAGTCGACCCACGATCGCGTGGGTGTCTAGGGTCGACTCGTGGAACTGATCACCGACGTGTCCCGCGGCGCCTGGCTGCTCGCCCGCGCGGGGGCGTTCGGCACCGTGGGCGGGACAGTCGGAACCGGCTTCGACGCCTACGCGCGCATCCTCCACCCGGTGTCGGCGGACCGCGAGGACCATTCGATCGTGGACGAATGGGACGACCACCCCGTCCTCGAGTCCGCCTGGTCGGTGGTCCGACGTCGCGTCGCGAACGGGCGGCATCGCGCACCCACTCGTCCAGTGGCGGAGCCTGACCGGCCGGACCGACGAGTCCGACCTGGTGTTCGAGGACGGATGGCGCGTCCACCCGCCCGAGGAAGGCTGGTTCGAGCCGATCCTGCTTGCTGCGCTCACCGAGCACCTGGCCGAGGCCACGTCGACCCCGGACGATCTGGTCGCAGCGGTCTGGGGCGGGTGGGGTGATCTGAGCGGCGGTTCGACGCTCGCCGTCGGTTGGCAGGGTCCGGACGAGCCGACTGCGGAGGAGATCGAGTCGATGCAGCGGTACGTCGTCGAGCAGCAAGCAGTGCACGACGGAGATCAGGCGGCGATCCGCGCCGCCCTCGCCGTCGAGCTCTTCCCGTCGCCGCACCGCGAGTGCTTCCTCCTCTCGGTGACCCTGCCGCAGCTCGCCGACCCGACGTGGCTCGACCGCGCTCGGATCGGGACGGTCGTCGACCTCGCCCACACCCCGCAGATGCTCTGGCCGGAAGACCACTCCTGGGTGCTCGCGTCGGAGATCGACTGGGACTCGACGATCGTCGCCGGGTCACGTGCCCTGGTCGACGCGGTCCTTGCCGACGACCGGTTCGAGGCCTTCCCGGTCGACGAGGACAGCGACCTGACGTGGGGCGGGGACCTCGTCAACGGTTGAACCGTGGCGGTGTCGGCGGCCTCGTCCGCCGTCCGTCGCCTAGAGCCGCGCGGGGAACGCCGACCGCCGGCCGACCAGCGTGAGCAGCGCCGCGATCGCCCCGAACACGATCATCACCACGGCCAGGACCAGTCCGTCGAACACGGTCAACAGCGCGGCTCCGAAGATCCCGGCGACGAAGATCGCGATGTTGAACGCGACGGGCAGGAAGGCGCTGGCGACGTCGGCGTTCTCCCCACCTGCCGTGGTGAGCGCCGCCTGCAGCTGCGTCGAGGCGCCTCCGAAGCTGACACCCCACAGGACGGCGGCGACGAGGACGGCGACCGGCGACGAGTGGCCGACGAGCAGGACGACCCCGGTGACGACGAACAGTCCGACGCTCAGGTGCAGCAGGGGCCGGGGATGCCGGTCGAGGAGCGCGCCCGTGATCACGACGCCGAGGATCGCCGCGATGCCGTAGACGAGGAGGACGAGCCCGGCGCTGAGGTCGGTGCCGGTCACCCGCAGGTACGGGGAGATGTAGGTGTAGATCGTGTTGTGCGCGACCATCCAAGCGGCGATGACGGCGAGGATGATCGCGATCCCACGGATGCGGAACACCTTGACCACGGAGAGCTTCGCAGTGCCGGTCTGGCCGGGTGCGTCCGGCACGAACACGGCGATCAACCCGAGGATGACGACCCCGACGAGGCTGAGGCCGATGAACGACCAGCGCCAGTCCAGGGCGGTGCCGATGAACGACCCGAGCGGCGTGCCCAGCGCGAAGCCGACGGGCGCACCGGTGGAGACGATGGCGAGGGAGACGCCCGCGAACCGGGCGGGACTGATGCGCCGCGCGTAGGTGGCGAACATGCCCCAGATGATCCCGGAAGCGGCGCCGGCGACGAACCGCGTGACGAGCGCGATGGTCACGTTCGGGGCGAACGCGGTGACGGTGTTCGCGATGATCAGCACGGCGATGGCCGTCATGATCAACGGCTTGCGGCGCAGGCCCCGCGTGAGGGCGATCGCCGGCACCGTGGCGATGACCGTGCCGATCGCGTAGGCGCTGACGAACAGTCCGACCGTGCCCTCGGACGTCCCCATGCCGTCCGCGATGACCGGCAGGAGGCCCGCGGGCATGGTCTCCATGGCGACGAGCACAAACCCGATCGCCGCGAGCAGTGCGAGCGGGAACCACGGCAGCCGGTCGTCGGCAACCGGAGTGGTCGACGGAGTCGACGGGGTCGTGGTCACGAGGGGGTCCATGTCCCTGACGGTAGGGCGGCTCGAGCGTCGGGAGGGAGGTTCTGCTCGACCCCGTTTCGGCAGAGCCTCACTCGCTGCGCGGAAGTGGTCTTCGCTGGGGGCATGACCGAACCCCAGACCTTCTTCATCACCGGGACCAGCCGCGGCATGGGCACCGAGTTCGCGCGCGCCGCCCTGGACGCCGGACACCACGTCGTCGCGACCGGGCGGGACCCGGAACGTGTCGTCGCAGCGGTCGGCCAGCACGACGAGCTGTTCGCCGTCGCGTTGGACGTCACGGACGAGCGCACCGTCCGGAGCGCGGTCGAGGCAGCGATCGAGCGGTTCGGCCACATCGACGTCCTGGTGAACAACGCCGGGAGCTTCCAGGGCGGGTTCTTCGAAGAGGTCTCCGCGGAGCAGTTCCGCGCGCAGATGGAGACGAACTTCTTCGGTGCGATGAACGTCACCCGCGCGGTGCTCCCCGTCATGCGCGCGCAGGGCTCCGGTCGGGTCATCAGCATCAGCTCGACCGCCGGCATCGTCGCCGGAGCCGGTGGGAGCGCGTACGCCGCGTCGAAGTTCGCGCTCGAGGGGTGGATGGAAGCGCTGCACGACGAGGTCCTGCCGTTCGGCATCCACACCACGGTCGTCGAGCCCGGCTTCTTCCGGACCGACCTGCTCGCGGAGGGCAGCTCCACGTTCTGGGGCGACGTCCACCTCGACGACTACCGGTCCTCGTCGGACCAGACCAAGGAGTTCTTCCGCGGCATGGAGGGCAAGCAGAGCGGCGACCCGGCGAAGCTCGCCCGGACGCTCCTCGCCCTGACCGAGATGTCCGCACCACCGGTGCGCCTCGTCGCCGGTGCCGACAGCGTCGAGGGGGTCGTGCGGAAGGCGCAGCAGCTCATCGAGCAGGCGCGGGCGTTCCCGGAACTGACCACGTCGCTCGACCTGGACGACCAGTCGAACTGAGGAGGGCGACCGGGTAGCACTCGGGACACAGCGCACGGATCCGGCTCCAGCGTGCAGCACGCGGCAGCGAGACTGGGTCGGTGCGCTCTCGTCTCGTCATCGGACTCCTCGTCGCCCTCGCCTGCACCGTACCGCTCACGGCGTGCTCGGCCGCGGAGGGCCTGGCCCGGAACGCACTGGGGTCGTCTGGCGGATGGAGCGGCACCGAGACGGCGGTTTGCCCGAGCTCGGAGGCGCCGGCGCCGGACGCAGCGAATGCGACACCGGACCCGACCCCGGCGCCGACACTCGACCCCGCCGTTGCGAGCCAGGTGCGCACCGCCCTCCGACAGGTCCGTGCGCTCCCGGCCGTCGCCGAGGCGACGCAGACGACCACGAACACCCCCAGCTCCGCCCCGGACCCGACCTGCTCCACCCGGTGGGTCACGTCGAACCACTTCGCGTCGCGGTTCACGGTCACGATGGACCCCGACGCGACCCCGTCCGAGGCCGGAGCCGTCCCGACGACGATGGCCACCGAACTGGCGTGGACCGGCGTCTCCCTGACGCTGACCGTGCCGGCGGACGAGGGGCACATCGCCAGCACCGTCCACTACAACGGCACGTTCGACCAGCAGATCCCGATCTCGACGTCCACTGCGGTGGCGCAGGGTCTGGCGACCCTCGCCGCGACCCCGCACGTGACCGGGCTCGAGGCCTCGATCCCGTACACGATGCGCGTCGACTACGGCTCGCTCGTCATCGGCGTGGACTCGGACGACCAGGGCGTCCTCGATGGCGTCCGCGCCGTGATCGACACGACGGCCTTCGCGGACACGACCCTGCACGGCGCGTTCGGCAACGGCGCGAAACCGTGACCCGCGGCGGCGGAGCGCGCCGGTAGCGTCGAACGGTGATCTCCACACCTCGCCCCGGTGTCCGCCCGTCCGTGTCCGACGACGGGCCACAGCGTCAGCTCACTGACCGCGCGACCCCGGAGCGGTGGGGACGACTCGTCGCGGACGCACTGGCACTACCGGACGTGGTCGAGGGGCACAGTCAGGTCTCGCCGGCGTCGTCGCGCGCACTGTTCCTCCGCGACCGTGCCGACCACGTCGTGCCGTGGACGTCGCTCGCTCCCGATGGGCGCCTCGAACCCGTGCACCTGCACGGTGTCGATGACACCTCGGTGCACCTGTGCCTGCCGGCGGCGCGCGGCGTCGAGCTCACCGCTCTCGGGTGGGCGACCCCGCACCAGTACGAGGACCACGGCACCGAGTTCCTCGTCTACGGGCCGCGCGACGACCACGAGGTGGACGTCGTGCTCTCGATCATCGCGGAGAGCCTCGCCTTCGCCCGCGATCCCGGCGACGAACAGCCCGGACACGGCCCGGCCTGAAGCCCGCCGCCCGCCATACTGAACCGATGACCCGCGCGCTGCTCCTCGTCGACATCCAGCTGGACTACTTCCCGGGCGGGGCCTTCCCCCTCGTCGAACCCGAGGCCGCTGCCGCCGCGGCCCGCACCGTGCTCGACTCCTTCCGCACCGCCGGCGACCTCGTGGTGCACGTCTTCCACGTGTCCACCGACCCCGACGCCACGTTCTTCGTGCCGGGCACGCCGGGCCTCGACTTCCACCCGTCGGTCGCGCCCGTCGATGGCGAGCCGGTCCTCGAGAAGCACGAGCCGAACAGCTTCATCGGCACCGGACTCCAGGAACTGCTGACCGACGCCGGAGTCGACGAGGTCACGATCGTCGGGATGATGAGCAGTATGTGCATCGACTCGACGACCCGGGCCGCGCACGAACTCGGCTTCACCGCGACGGTCGTCGCCGACGCGTGCGCCGCGCCGGACCTGACCTCCGGGGGCGTCACCGTCCCGGGCGCGAGCGTCCACGCCGCCTTCATGGCGGCGCTCGACGGCAGCTTCGCGACCGTCACGACGAGCGACGCGCTGAGCCGCTGACGTCCGCAGGGCGCGTTCGGGGCACTGAGACCAGGGCGAAGCGGACGGGAGGCCCGTGGCGGCCCCGCCCCGCGCCTCCCGTCCGCCAGCCGGCTCAGTTGATGATCTCGCCGCGCTCGTCCGCGCGCAGTGCGGCCAGGCGCTCGTGCCAGAGGCGCAGCGCGTCGGGCGTGAGTCGGGGCCAGTCGGTGACCTCGCGGACGATCCGCACCGGTTCGGTGCTGCGGTAGGACCGGGTCGGGTTGCCGGGGAACTTCTTGTCGGTGACGTTGGGGTCGTCCTCGTACGGACCGGTCGGCGCGACCTCGTAGACCCGCGGTTCGGCGTCACCGGCGGCGAGCTCGGCCGCGAGCCCGGCGCCGTCGGAGACCGCCGTGAAGTAGACGTGGTTCATGACCACCTCGGGGCGGTAGTTCGACCGGAAGCCCGCGGTGAGCAGGTCGCCCGGCACGAGGTCGGCCTTGGTGCCGTGGAAGAACGGTCCGTCGTCGTGTGCCTGCTTCACGGCGACAGGCTACGCCGAGCGGGTTAACCCCAGGCACCTGACATATCCCCCTTCCGACGGACGCGCCGCCGGACACCGCTGCAATAGCGTGGCCGCCGTGATCGAAGTCAGCCACCTCACCAAACAGTACGGTCCGAAGACCGCCGTGGACGACGTCTCGTTCGTCGTCCGACCCGGCAGTGTGACCGGCTTCCTGGGGCCGAACGGCGCCGGGAAGTCCACCACGATGCGCATGATCATGGGCCTCGACCGGCCCACCGCGGGGAGCGCGACGGTGAACGGCCAGCCGTACACGACGTTCCGCGACCCGCTCCGACAGGTCGGCGCCCTGCTCGAGGCGAAGGCGGTCCACTCGGGCCGCAGCGCCTACAACCACCTGCTCTCGCTCGCGGCGACCCACGGCATCCCGAAGGCCCGCGTGCACGAGGTCATCGACATGACCGGCCTCGAGTCGGTCGCGAAGAAGCGCGTCGGCGGGTTCTCGCTCGGCATGGGGCAGCGCCTGGGAATCGCTGCCGCACTGCTCGGCGATCCGAAGACCCTGATCCTCGACGAGCCCGTCAACGGTCTCGACCCCGACGGCGTCCTGTGGGTCAGGCAGCTCGCCCGACGCATGGCCGCCGACGGTCGCACCGTGTTCCTGTCCAGCCACCTGATGAGCGAGATGGCGCAGACCGCCGACCGCGTGGTCGTGCTCGGCCGCGGCAAGGTCCTGGCCGACGCCCCGATCGCCGAGTTCGTCGCCGGTGGGGGAGCCGCACCGGGCGCCGCTGGCGGTGGCAGCCGGGTCATCGTCCGGACGCCGTCGCCCGACCAGCTGTTCCAGGCCATCGGCCCGAACGCGACGGTCACCCCGCGCGAAGACGGCACCTTCCTGGTCGTCGGTCCCGACGCACCGACGGTCGGCAACATCGCCGCCCAGGCCGGCGTCGCACTGCACGAACTCACCCCGACCGGCGCGAGCCTGGAGGAGGCCTACATGGCCCTCACCCGCGACGACGTCGAGTACCGATCGGAGGGCACTCGATGAGCGCCACCACCTCGCCCACCACGCCGTCGACCCGCATGCACGGCGCGACCCGTCTGTCGTTCCCGCACCTGGTGCGGAGCGAGTGGATCAAGCTGCGCAGCATCCGGTCCACGTTCTGGTGCTATGCGATCCTGGTGCTCGTGACGATCGGCATGGCCGCACTCGTCGGTGCGAACACCAACAGTGGTGGCGACCAGATGCCGACGGACATCGCCAACGGCACCCTCGTGAACGTCAACACCGTGGGCGTCCTGCTCTCGTCGCTCGTCGTGGGTGTGCTCGGCGTGCTCATCATCACCGGCGAGTACGGCACCGGTCAGGTCCGCTCGACGTTCACGGCCGACCCCCGGCGCACCGGTGTGATCCTCGCGAAGGCCGTGGTCCTGGCGGTCACGACGTTCGTCGTCAGTGCCGTCGCGACCTGGATCGGTGTACT
Source organism: Curtobacterium sp. PhB137 (assembly GCF_003814955.1). Lineage (NCBI taxonomy): Bacteria > Bacillati > Actinomycetota > Actinomycetes > Micrococcales > Microbacteriaceae > Curtobacterium > Curtobacterium sp. PhB137. The sequence continues at coordinate 13,485 of NZ_RKQO01000001.1, forward strand.
CATCTCCCTGCCGCTGCTGGCCGGCAACGGGGTGGAGCCGGAGATCGGCAACCCGTCGGTGTTCCTGCCGATCCTCGGGTCGTCCGTCTACCTGACGCTGCTCGCGCTGCTCGCGTACGGGATCGGCCTGCTGGTCCGGTCGAGCGCCGGCGGCATCGCGATCACGCTCGGGATCCTGCTGGTGCTGCCGGTGGTCCTGTCGCTGATGGCGGGGCTGATGAACCTCGATTGGCCGGTCAACATCATGAAGTTCCTGCCCGACCAGGCCGGCAGCCAGCTCTTCGCGTACTCCTACGACGGCCAGGAAGCCAGTCAGGACGACATCGTCCTGAACGGCTGGGGCGGCTTCGGTGTCTTGGCGGCCGAGGTGCTCGTCGTGGGTGCACTCGCGCTGACGGTCGCGCGTCGACGCGACGTCTGACCCGACCGACTGCGCACGCGTCCTGCGACGTCCCACCTGTCGATCGACAGGTGGGACGTCGCTCGTTGCACACGCATCGACTGCCCGTGCGACGAGTGGCCCCGCGGCGTCGCTAGGCTCACGGCGTGCGACACCTTCCCGCCCTGGTCCTGCCGGCGCTCGCCGTCGTGGCCCTGCTCGCCGGCTGCACGTCGGCGCCGCCCGTCGACGAGCAGGCCCTCGCCAAGTGGAAGACGCAGCAGGAGGCGACGACCGAGACCGAGGACGCGGTCCTCGGCGTGCTGAGCGCCGACACGACCCCCGGCGACGAGGACCCCGCCCATCTCGAGCCCGGCGTCCGCGTGCAGTTCCCGGACTCCCGGACGATCGACCACCTCGAGTTCTCCTGCTACGGCAACGGGCACATGCGTGGCATCGTGCGGACGGTGCTGCCGGGCGGATCGCAGAGCATCGAACTCGATCCGATGGACTGCCGCGACAGCCCGCACCAGATCGAACTGTCATCGAGCAAGGACGTCGACAGCGTCGCGTTCAACGACTTCGACAGCGACCGGCCGAGCGCCTGGCGACTCGTCATCTTCGGTCCGGGCCCCTCGGGAGAGTGACTACCGCAGCACCTGGTAGCGGTGCAGCGTGACCCCGTTGTGGTACTCCCGCTGCTCGAGCAGGTCCAGCAGCACCGGCGATCGCACGCCCGTCACCGGCGGGTCGAACAGCGGCCGACCGGCGCCGAGCACCGCGGGGTGCGTGTAGAGCAAGAGCTCGTCGAGCAGCCCCGCGTCGAGCAACTGCGTCGCGAGGTTCGGGCCGCCGACACCGATGTCGCCCTCGGACTCCTCGCGCAGGACGGCGAGCTGCGCGATGGCGTCGTCGCCTCCGATGACCCGGGTGTTGTGGTCGGCGCTGGTCCGGGTGCGCGATACCAGGACCTTCGGCTGGTCGGTCCAGACCTCGCCGTACTCGCGCATGAACGCCGGCATCGACTCGTCGGTGCGGGCGTCCGGCCAGAACGGGTCCATCATGTCGCGGACGACCCGCCCCTCGACGGACAGGGTCATCGCGGCGGCGCGGGCGTTGAACTCGCGGTGCAGCGGCTCGTCGATCCGCATCCACTCGGGCCCCTCGACGTCGCCGAGTTCTCCGGCGTCGCGCTCGACGAAGCCGTCGATCGACACGTTCATCCAGTACACGAACCTCGCGGGCATCGCAGACTCCTTCGTCGCGCGGAACCGGACGGAACCGGCCCGGTCCGCTGCCCGCGAGCGTACGCTCGCGCACGCAGCCCTTCCTCGACGATGAGAGCAGGACCCCGTGCGCCGAACAGTCGCAACCATCCTCGCCGTCGTGACGCTCACGGCGGTCGCGGCCACGGGCCTCCCGGTCGGCCCCGCCGCAGCGTCCACGCCCGTGGCGGACCGGACCACCGGACACAGCGGCTCGGGACACGGCGCGGCTGCGCCGACCCACCGGAACCCGGTCGCGCTCAGCCTGCCCGACGGCGAGACGGCGGCGAGCTGCGCCGACCCGACCGCGATCCGCGGCGTCGGGCGCGACCGCAACTGGTACCTGTACTGCACGACCGACGCGTTGACGGCGACGGAGCAGAACGCCGACGGGTCGCTCGTGCAGCACGGTGTGCCGACCTACCGGTCGACGGACCTGACGCACTGGACGTACGTGAACGACGCGTTCCCGACGCGACCGGCGTGGGTGGGGTCCGCCAACGGGATCTGGGCGCCGGACGTCGTGTACCGGGCCGGCGACCGTGGTCGCGCGGGCACCTGGTACCTGTACTACGCCGCGTCCGACACGCCCTCGGCATCGGCACCGACCGGCGGGGGATCCGCGGTCGGCGTCGCGACGAGCTCGAGTCCGACCGGTCCGTGGAAGGACTCCGGCGGCCCGGTCGTGGCACCGCAGACCGCCGCGAACGGCACCGGGGCGCGCTGGGCGTTCGACCCCGAGGTCATCACCGACAAGGGCACCACGTACCTGTACTTCGGCAGCTACTTCGGCGGCGTCAACGTCCGCACGCTCAGCGCCGACGGACTCCGCTCCGACCCCGCGAGCGAGCGGCAGATCGCGATCGACAACCGGTACGAGGGCGCGTACTTGATGCGCCACGACGGCTGGTGGTACTTCACGGGCTCCGCCACGAACTGCTGCAACGGCGCCCTGACCGGGTACGGCGTCTTCGTCGCCCGGTCGCGCAGCCCCCTCGGACCCTTCACCGACCAGGACGGTGTCGCGATCACGAGCACCCGGGTCGGCGGGACACCCCTCCTCGCGCAGAACGGCAACCGCTGGGTCGGCACCGGGCACAACACCGTGGTCACCGACCTCGCCGGCCAGGACTGGATCATCTCCCACGCGGTCGACCGTGGCGACCCGTACTACACCGGGCAGCCGACGTACACGAAGCGGCCGGCGCTCATCGACCCGCTCGACTGGCGGAACGGCTGGCCCGTCGTGCGGGGCGGAGCGGGGCCGTCCGACACGGTGCAGCCGGGGCCGGTCGCACAACCGGGGCAGCGTGCGACCTACCGGGCGACCACCGCACCCGTCGACGTTCCCGGACGGACCATCCGCGCGCTGTCGACGTCGTTCGACGGGACCACGCTCCCCGCGGCGCTCCGCTGGACCCGCGAACCCGACCGCTCGACCTGGACCGTCGGCGGCGGCACGTTCCGCTGGCAGACACAGGACGCCGACATCCACCCACCGGCGACGCCACTCGCCTCGGTCCTGTCCGAACCGGCGCCGCGAGGCGACTACGTGCTGCAGACGACCGTCGCGGTTGACACCCCCGCCACCGGCGACGGGGTGAACTACGTGCAGGGCGGACTGATCGTGTGGGGCGACGACGGGAACTACGTCCGGCTGACGTCGAACTCGATCTTCAACACCCGGCAGACGGAGTTCGGCAAGCAGGTGTCCGGGCAACCGGCTGGGTCGCCGAGCTACGGCAACACGGTCGTCGGACCGGTCGGGGACACCACCACGCTCCGGATCGTGCACCGGGTGGTCGGCGGAGAGCACCGGTACACGGCGTCCACGAGCGTCGACGGGCGGCACTTCGTCCGAGGTGGGACCTGGACGGCGGACCTCGGGAGCGCGCCGAGGATCGGGCTCATCTCGCTCGGCGGTGCCGGGTTCACGAGCACGTTCGAGGACCTGCGGGTGAGCACGGTGGCGACGCACCGGCGGTGACGGTCTGACGTGCCGCGCACGCCGGCGCCGTCCATCCGGAGAACGCCGCGGGCCCCCACGATCCCCGTCGGGATGGGAGGATGCACCGACGCCTGCCCGCACCGAGAACGAGGTTCGATGAGTCCGACCGAGGACACCCAGTCCGCGGCCCCACTGCTCGACGGGCGCTACCGACTCGAACACGCCATCGGCCAGGGCGGCATGTCCGTCGTGTACCGCGGCATCGACGAGAGCCTGCACCGCCCCGTCGCCGTCAAGGTGTTCCACGCCGGCACGGTCGACATCGCCCGGCAAGAGGCCGAACTCGGCGTGCTCGCCTCGCTCGAGCACCACAACCTCGTCAGCCTGCTCGACACCGGCGTCGTCACCGGCCACGACGGCACCCACCAGCGGTACCTCGTGATGGCGCTGGTCGTCGGCCAGGACCTCGAGGAACGCCTCGCCGTCGGCCCGCTCGCCTCCCGCCACATCGCCGAGATCGGCTACGACATGGCCGAGGCGCTGCACTACATCCACAGCCACGGCGTCGTGCACCGCGACATCAAGCCGTCGAACATCCTGCTCGTCGACTACGGCCACGACTCCGACCGCGCCCGCGCGCGGCTCACCGACTTCGGCATCGCGCTCGCCGCGGGCGTCGAACGCATGACCGCCGACGGCGTCACCACCGGCACCGCCGCCTACCTCAGCCCCGAGCAGGCCCGCGGCGGCGACGTCGGGAGCCCGAGCGACGTCTACTCGCTCGGCCTCGTGCTGTTGCAGTGCTTCACCCGCCGCCGCGAGTTCCCCGGCTCGCTCGTCGAGTCCGCGGTCGCCCGGCTGTCCCGCGACCCGGTCGTGCCCGAGCCACTGCCCGAGCACTGGAAGCAACTGCTCCGCGCGATGACCGCGCAGGACCCGGCCGCACGCCCCGCCGGCGCCGAGCTGGTCACGATGCTGCGCGACGTCGTCATGACCGAGACCGCCGGCACCGACCACGTCGTGGACACCACGGCCGCGGCTCCGACCGCCGCTGCCGGTGCGCCGCGAGCCGACGCCGACACAGCCCGCCCGGCGACGCTCGACACCCTGCCCGACGAGGCCCTGCACCGCACCACCGCGATGGCCGCCCGCCTGTTCGACGCGCCCATCGCCCTGGTCGAGGTGCTCGACGAGGACCGCGCCTGGTCGCAGTCGTACATCGCCGAGGGCGTCGACGAAGCAGCGCGCAACATCAACTTCGGCAACGGCTTCGCGCCCGTCGCGGTCCCCGTCGTCATCCCGGACGGGTCGATCCACCCGGACATGCAGCACAGCCCGCTCGTCACCGGCGCGCTCGGCATCCGGTTCTACGTGAGCGTGCCGCTCGTGCGGCACGACGGCGTCCCGATCGGCACCCTCGCGGTGCTCGACACGAAGCCGCGGCAGGCGACCGAGGCCGACCTCGCCAACCTGCACGACCTGGCCGCCCTCGCCGTCACGCAGCTCGAGATCCGGCAGGAGTCGCTCCGCACGACGAGCGACTCCCTGCCGGTCGCGCAGGCGGTCCCGCAGGAGGGCGCGCGGCCCTAGACGGTCGCCGCTGACCGACGGGAGGCCCGGTGCGGGCCCGCCCCGCGCCTCCCGTCCGCCCGCGGTCGCGCCTCGCGCGTCGGTCCCGCGCACGGGCGGCTGCCTGCCTGCCCGCGCCTCCCGCTGGCCTGATTGCTCGCCCGGTCGGCGCGCGCTGGATGCCGAGCGGGCGAAATACCGGGGTTGTGCGCCCCGCGACCCGGGCATTTCGCCCGCTCGCGGTCGCATGCCGCAACTCGCATGCATCCGGTGGAATACGAGTGCTCGTTCGCGCGAGCGGGCGAAATGCCGGGGTGAGGAGCCGGCCGGCCGGGGTATTTCGCCCGTTCACGGGAGTGGCGAGACATTGCGGGTGCGGGAACGGTGGCGCGGTGACACCTGGACGGGAGGTGGCGTGGGCGGCGGCGTCGGCCCTACTGTCGGTTCGTTGCGCGGCAGCGGCCGCCACGGAGGGATCGCACTGTGTTCATGGACCTGTCCGAGTCGCACGTGTTCGTGCTCCTGCTGATGCTGGCCCTCGAGGTCCTCGCGCTCGTCCAGGTCTGGCGTGACCGTAGGCGCACGCTCGTGGTCAAGGTCCTCTGGACGCTCGTGATCCTCGCACTGCCGGTCATCGGCGTGCTGGGCTGGGCCGTCAACTGGCTGCTCGGCAAGGCTGCAGAAGCGCTGCAGCGACGGAACGCCTGACCGCCGATCCCGGCTGATCGGGCACTGCCCCTATCGGTTCAGGCCGCGCAGGCGCATGCTGTGCGAGGTAACGGAACCCGAATCCGCAAGTGGTCGAAGCACGATCGACCCGTGGGGAGGGAGCGCCTCTCTGGGCCTCTGTCGAGCGTCGACGCTTCCTTCCTGTCCTGCCCCGCAGCTCGTCCCGCCGCGATTCGGGTGTCGCGACCGGACGGGAGGGACGTCCGCGTCCCCGCGAGCCGGGCCCTCACCGTCGCCCGGCTCGTGCAGTTCACTCAGTGAGGGCAGCAGCGTAGGCGCGGACCGAGCGGTGGTAGCGGGGGAGCGTCGGTTCGACGGCCTCGATCGCGACACGGAGCGCTTCGTCGTGACGGCCCGCACTGTGCAGGGCGAGCGCGAGGAACACCTTCGGCGCAGCACCGGTGGACGGGTGTTCCGGGGCGTCGCGGAGCATAGCGATGGCCTCGTCGACGCGGTCGAGGTTCCGCAGGGTCGAGGCGTGCTGCACGACCATCTGCGCTGCACGGGCGGGATCGACGTCGGCGAGTCCCGCGGCGGTGGCGGCTGCGTAGTGGACGTCGGCCTCGGCCTCGTGGCCGCCGGAGTCGTTCGCGCCGCCGAGCTCGAACGCGCCGAGGGCCGGGTGCGGCGCAGCGTCGGCGAGTTCGCGCATGCGGTCGATGCGCTGCTGGTCGTCGATCGTGTCATCGGCCCAGAGTGCGGCGACGCGGGCTTCCCAGTCTGCGGTGCTCATCGGTCCAGCGTATTGCCGCCCGGCGTCGCACCGTCGGCGAACGTCGCTCCGTCGTTGACCGTCGCACCGTCGGCGACCGTCGAACCGTCGGTGATGGTCGCGCGGAAGGACCGGACGAGCGGGACACCGGGGTGCACGAGCGCCGGCGCACGCCAGGCGAGGGCCGAACCGATCGCCGGGTACTCGGCGGCCCGGACGAACCAGGGATCGCGGTGGTCGAGCGCTTCGAGTCGGATCGTCGCAGGCGCTCCCTCGAACACCGCGGACCACTCCACCCAGGGCGCGACCGAGCCGTGCACCGCCGCTTCGCCCTGCGCGTCAGCGGTCCGGACGACCACGTCGGTGCAGTCGGCGAAGCGCCAGAAGAACCCGCCGTACCCGGCACCGACCCGGCCGTTGCTGCCCGGACCGCCGAGGTGCACGACGGCGTCGCCGGGGGTTCGGAACGAGGACGACCAGGTCAGCTCCCACCCGGAGTCGACGGCGCGCCAGGCGAGGGTGCGGTCCTCGTGCAGGACGACCGTGTGGTCGGGCCCGCGCCAGACGAGTTCCTGGACCGTGCCGCCACCGTTCGGAGCGGGGTGCTGCTCGGCACGCACGACGTCGACGCGGCCGTGGTCGTCGCGCCACACGTAGCCCGGACCGTGCACGTAGGTGCGGCCGCCCCAGCAGTTCACGGCGTCGACGTCCGGGATCGCGACCCCGACGCCGCAGTGCCAGTCGTGGTCGGCCGGGTGGTCGGCGCTCAGGACGGTGCCGCCGAGGGTCCGCACGGGGTGCAGGTACGGGCGCGGGGACGACGTCGCGATGGTCCCGGAGCCGTCGAGTTCCGTGGCCACCGGGGCCCCGCTGACGCGCAGGACCTGCAGCACCTCGTCGCGGGCGGTGTGGGCCCAGGGCGCGCCGACCTCGGAGAACAACGCTCGTGCGTCGGCGGCGCGGTCGACGATCGCCTCGACGTCGGCGACGAGCGGACGACGGGCAGGCCCCTCGCCCTCCCACGTCACCCAGGGGTGGTCGATGCGGACGGGCTCGGCGACACGGACGGCCTCGAGCACCTCGACGAACGCACCCGTGGAGACCAGGGGGACGAGCAGTTCGTCGCCGCGGGACCGGTGGGCGAGCAGGTTCTCGAGCAGGTCCGTCCGGCCGACGGTCCGGGTGGTGTCGCCGATGGTGACCTCGTCGGCCGTGTAGTGCAGCACGGCGTTCCCGGCGGCGCCGCGGACCCGAACGGTCGGCAGGACCTCGGACGGAGCGCACAGGGTCAGGGCCGCGGTGGCTTCGAGGCCGGCGCTGGTCGTGACCCGGACGGCCGAGGTGTCGTCGCCCTCGATGTCGTTCGCCCGGAACAGCTCGACCTCGACGCGCCTGACGTCGGACGCCCGACGGCAGCCGACGAGCGCCAGGGCCGTCGCGACCGCGTGGGCGAGCGGGTTCGTCACGACGCCGTCGAGGACGTCGACGCCCTGGACCCGACGCCGTCCGGCCCACGCGGAGCGGTCCCAGTACGCCCGGTTCCGGGTCCACGTGCCGACGGCCGCGGCGGAGCGGACCGGACCGACGAGCGACCCGTCCCGGAACGCCGGCAGCGCCTCGGACCCGAGGCTCTGGAACCCGACCTGCACGACGCGGCCGGTGCGCCGCTCGGCGTCGAGCAGGGTGCCGAGCGCGTCGCGGGTGGTCACCGGGGGCTTCTCGAGCAGGACGTCGGCACCGGCCTCGAGGGCAGCGAGCGCCAGCGGCAGGTGCGCGGCGATCGGGGCAGCGATGACGACGACGTCGACCGGGCCGTGGTCGCGCGCTGCCACGACGTCGGCCACGACGACCGCCCCGTCGTCGGTGCTGGTGCCCAGCGTGGGGTCGACGACGGCGGTCAGCGTGCAGACCCCCGCGGCGACGAGCCGGTCGATGTTCGCCCGGTGGTGCAGGCCGTAACCACGCGCACCGACGAGCACCACGCCGGGGAGGGTCATCGAGCGGTGCCGATCACGATGCGCGTCGTGCCGGGGGAGCGCCCGGTCACGTGGACGTGCTCGCCGTCCGGTCGGTCGGTGCCGCCGAGGAACGCGTAGTCCTGTCCGGGCGCGTAGAACGCTGGCTGGGTCGGGCCGCTGCCGTTGCCGGCCCCGAAGGACACGGCGTCGTCGCCGACACGGTAGGTGCCGGTCCCGTCGGCGAGGACGGTCTCCCCGGTCGCGGCGTCGGTGCTCACACCCGTGAACGTACCCCCGCCGCGGAACGTCAGCTGGAGCGACCACGGCACGTCGGCGCCCTCGGTCGTCACGTCGATCGAGACGGCGTCCGGCGTGACGGTGACGTCGACCGTCGTGGTGAGGGAGACGGTGTCCGCCGCTCGCGAGCCGAAGGACATCGACGCCGAGAACCGGCCCTCGTCACCGAGCGCGTACGCGCCGTCGGTCCGTCGAGCCGCGGTGGGCAAGGGCTGGTGGTACCCGGCGGACACGGTCTCGGCGAGCCGGTACCGCCCGTCGCCGAGGGACTCCAGTGAGGTCGGACGGAACGGTCCGAGCCCGAAGAACTCCCGCGACAGCCGGACGTCGGACAGCACGACCGAGCCGGCACCGGCGAACACGCGCAGGAACGTGGGGCTGTTCGCCAGGCCAGATCGGACGTGGCCCTGCGACGGCACGTCCGAGCCGGCGAACAGGACGACGCTGCGGTCGGGTTCGCGGACATGAACGAGCCGGGCGTCGGCGAAGGAGTGCACGGCCGGTTCGAGCGGCGCACCGACGGGTAACGGACGGGCGAGCAGCGGATCCGTCATCGCGCGGGCGGCGACCGCACCGGGCTGCCACGTCTCGGCGACGGCGGCCCGGGCAGCGACGGCGGCGAGGTCGGCGCGGTCGTCGAGCACGGCCACGTGCCAGAGCAGGGGAGCGAACGCGCCGATGCCGAACGCCTGCGACTGGTCCTGGCGGCGGGACTGGACGGTCTCGACGGTGTCGTCGGGCAGCAGCAGCGCGAGGGTGGCGTCGAGCGACCGGCGGACGGGCTCGAGCAGCTCCGGCCGGTCGAGCACCGAGGCGAGGACGAGGAACGACGGGCACGAGACGGCCGCCGCGTAGTTCGGGCTGCGCTCGGACCACAGCCCGTCGGCGTCGATGTCCGCGCCCTCGGCGAGCCACTCCTCGATCCGCGCGACCAGCGCTGGTGCCGGGTGCAGTCGGTGGATCCGGGCGAGCGCGGCCGAGACCTCCCACCGGTGGTTCGGCGTGTGCACGCCACCCGTGAGCAGCGCCGGCGTCGCACGGTGCACGATCCGGTCGAGGTCGTCGGCGAGCACCGCGGCCGCCGGGACCGACGCCCGGTACGGCGCGAGCAGTTCGAGGGCGTCGCAGACATCGTTCACCGTGAACGCCGAGTCCGGCGGCGAGAGCACGTTGTCGCCGCCGACGAACGTGCCGCCGGGGGACTGCCGGGCCGCGAGGTGTCGGACCCAGCCGTGCGCGGTGGCGAGGTCGTCGTCGGGAAGGCGATCGGCGCCTCCCGTCCGCTCGTTCCGGACCCACGCCCCGACCAGGGTGAGGGCACGCGCCATCAGTTCGCGGTGCTGCAGCGCAGCCGGATCGTCGTCGGCGAGCCGGAGGCGCGCGACGGCGGCGTCCGCGGCCGGGCCGACCGCGTCGAGGAGCCCCATCAGTCCTTGAGTCCCGCGTTGAGGTCTGCGCCGTTCACGTACTTCTGGAACACCAGGTAGATGAGCACGAGCGGGATGATCGAGATCACCGAGGCACCGAGCAGGACGGTCCAGTTGACGTTCTCGGCCCCGACGATGCTCTGCAGTGCGATCTGGATCGTGAACTGGTGCGGGTCGTTGAGCACCAGGAGCGGCCAGATGTAGTCGTTCCACCGCCACTGGAACGAGAAGATCGCGAGCGTCAGCATGATCGGCCGGGAGATCGGCAGCATGATCCGCCAGAAGATCCCGAACTCGCTCGCACCATCGATGCGCGCGGCCTCCACCAGGTCGTCGGGCACCGTGATGAAGAACTGCCGGAACATGAAGATGCCGGTCGCGGTGATGACCGACGGCACGATGATGCCGGCCAACGAGTCGTACATGCCGAGGTCGCGGATGACGATGAACGTCGGCGCGAGGATGACCTCGGTCGGCAGCATGGTCGTCGCCAGGATGCAGACGAAGAAGACCTTGAGCCACTTGTTGTCGTACTTCGCCAGGGCGTAGCCGGTGGCGGCGCTCGCCAGCACGGTGAGCACGGTGGTGACCAGCGCGACGATCACGGTGTTGCCGAAGTAGCGGGCGAAGTCGTAGCTCGCCCACGCCTCGGTGAAGCCGCTGACCGACCAGTTCTTCGGCAGCAGGGTCAGCGGATACGAGAACAGTTCGCCGCCGGGCTTGAAGGCGCTCAGCACGAACCAGAGGACCGGGAAGCCGAAGGCGATGATGAAGACCCAGAGCAGGGCGGTGGCGGCGATGGCCTTCGGACGGGGCGGGCCGTCGAGGCGCTTGGTCGTGCTCTTGCGCGTGTTCTTGATCTTGCTCTTGGTCGTGTTGTCGGTTGCGGGTGCGCCGGGGGCGCTGGGCAGGGTGGCGGTCATCGACGGGCCTCCGTCCGACGGTTCACGGCCAACTGGATGAGCGCGATGGCCATGAGGATGAGCATGAGGACCATCGACGCTGCGCTCGCGTAGCCGATGTGGGCGTTCTGGAAGCCGTTCGTGTAGATGTACTGCACGAGCAGGTTGTTGTCGGTGCCGGGTCCGCCGCCGTTGAGTGCCTGGATGGTGGCGAACTCCTTGAACGCCCCGAGCGACGACAGCAGGATCACGATGAACGACGTCGGTGCGATGCTCGGCAGCGTGATGTACCGGAACTGGTGCCAGGCGCCGGCCCCGTCGAGGGACGCTGCCTCGTAGTACGACTGCGGCACGTTCCGGATCGCGGCGACGAACAGCAGCATGTTGAAGGCGGCTCCGGCCCACGCGGTGGCGAACACCACCACGAGCAGCGACAGGTCGGCGTTCGACTGCCACGGCACGGCCTTGCCACCGAGGGACTCGATGACGAAGTTCGCCAGGCCGAAGTTCTCGCCGAACATCCACCGCCAGATCACACCGGTGACGATCGGGGAGATGAGCCACGGCACGAAGAACACGATGCGGGCGACGCTGCGGCCCTTCGCCGCCGGACTCGTCAGCATCAACGCCATCGACAGTGCGAGGACGAAGCCGAGCGGGACGGCGACGATCGCGTACAGGAAGGTGCGCCCGAGGGCTGCGTAGAAGGTGTCGTCGGCGAACAGCTCGAAGTAGTTCGCCAACCCGATGAACTTCGGGTCGACGACGCCGTTGTAGTCGGTGAACGAGTAGCCGAGGCCGATGACGGCGGGCCACACGAAGAACACGACGAACAGGACGGCGTTGACGCTCACGAACAGGATCGGGGCGAGGACGGGCTTGCTGACGCCGGAGCGGCGGCGCTTCGTCGTCTTCGCGGCTCCGGGCCGGCGGGGCGGCACCGGGGTGGGGACGGCGGTCTGCACGTCACCGGCTGCGGTGGGGATGCTCACGATGATCCTCTTCGTTCGACGTGGTGCTGCTGTGGAAGGAGAGACAACGGGGCCGGACGCGTGCGCCCGACCCCGTTCCGTCAGCCGACGTGCTCCTCGTAGTACTTCGTGATCGTCTCGAGGGTCTTCTTGGCCGACTGCTGCCCGTTGATGAGCTTGCCGACCTCGGCCGTGGTGGGGTCGGTGCCGAGCTCCTTGCCCTCGACCGCCCACTTCGCGCTCTCCTTGGCGTAGGAGCTCGAGATCGGGTCGGCTGCGTCGATCTCCTTCTGGTACAGCGCGAAGGAGTCCTTCGCTGCCTGGGACTCGAACGGGTACTGGATGTCCAGCCCGGTCTCGACCGGCAGGAAGCCGTTCGTCGTCACGAGCTTCGCGTAGTTCGTCGGGTCGTACATGTAGTCGATGAACTTCTTGGCGGCGGCACCGCGGGCGTCCGAGTTCTCGAAGCCGACGATGTTCCCGCCGTAGTTGATCTCGGTGGCGTGGGTCGGGTCGGCGGGTGTGGCGGCGCTCGCCCAGTCGAAGTCGGTGATGTTCGACGCGAAGTCCGACGACTGCCAGACACCCGAGAAGTACGCGACGACCTGACCGCTCTTGAACAGGGCGTTCGGGTCCTGACCGCTCGTCCACACCGACTTCGGCATGACCGAGTCGTCGTTCATGTCGGCGAAGTCCTGCAGTGCGTCGACGGTCTTCGCGTCGGTCGGGAAGGAGCCGTCCTTATCCTGCTGCATGAAGTCGGTGCCCTTGGTGAACATGTAGGCACGCAGACGCGACGGCGACGAGTCGAACACCATGTCGTACTTCGCGCCGGTCTTCGCCTTCACCTTGTCGGCGGCCGTGAGGAACTCGTCCCAGGTCCACGCCTTCGCGGGGTCGGTCGGGTAGTCGACGCCGGCCTTCTCGAACAGCGACTTGTTGACGAACAGGCCGGCAGCGGTGACGTCGGACGGGATCGAGGTGACCTTGCCGTCGTCGTCCTTCGCGATGATGTCCTGGTCGATCTTGTTCGCGTCGTCGTCGACGATCGAGGCCAGGTCGACGGTCTTGCCGGTCCAGATCGGGTCGATGCCGGCGGCGCGCACGACGTCGGGCAGCGAGTTCGCCTGGGCGGACTCGCGGAGCTTGGTCTGCAGTCCGTCGTACGGCAGGTTCACGATCTTGACCGTGACGCCGGTCTTCTCCTCGTACGCGGTGGCGAGGTCCTGGTAGCCCTTCTCCTGCGCGGTGGAGGTGGAGAGCCAGAAGGTCAGCTGATCGACCTTGCCGCCGTCGCCGGAGCTGCCGGAGGCACAGCCGCTCAACAGGGCCAGTGCGGCGATGCCGCCGGCGAGCGCGAGCATTCTCTTGGATGACTTCATCGTCACTGCTTTCGTTCGGGACCACTGGCGTCTGCCGTGGGCGAGCGTTCGGGGTGTCTCGGCCGAGGACCCCAGGTCTACACGACGTGAGCGCTCATGGCAAGCGCTTTCCTGGGCGATGTTCTGACAATGTGACCAGCCGTCTCGGAAGGCCGCGCCGACGGCGCGGACGCTGGTCGGGCCTCCCGGGAAATCGCTATCCTCGCCACAGACCGCGCACGGCGCGGACCGGACTGGAGGCACGACATGCCCGAGCGAGGCACCGTCACCCTGGCCGACGTGGCCGAGCTCGCAGGCGTGTCGCTCGCGACCGCCTCGCGGGCGTTGAACGGCAGCACGCGGAAGGTCCGACCGGAGTCGGTGGACCGGGTGCAGGCCGCCGCCCACGAGCTCCGGTACACCGCCAACGTGCAGGCGCAGGCCGTCGCTCGCGGGACCACCACGACCCTGGCGCTCGTCGTCGGCGACATCGCCGACCCGTACTTCGCCGCGATCGCCGCGGGGGCGATCCGGGCTGCCGACGACGCCGGGCTCGTGGTGACGATCACCTCGACCGGCGGGGATCCTTCGCGCGAGGCCGCGGTGCTCGGCGTCGTCGCCGGACTCCGGCCGCGGGCCGTGGTGCTCGCCGTGAGTCGTCGACTCGGTGCCGGGCAGACGTCGGGAGCGTCGGACTCCGCAGCTGCCGTCGGCGCACTCGTCGCCGCCGGTGCCGGGGTGTCCGCGCTCGTGTCCGACCTCGACGGTGCCGCCGCCGGGGTGCCCGGCGTGCACGGGGTCGTCATCCGGAACCTCAGTGGTGCCGCGGCCCTTGCGGGTGCGCTGGTCGAGCAGGGGCACGACTCCTTCGCCGTCCTGTCCGGCGACCCGGACCTGGCGACGGCGCACGCGCGGGTCGAGGGCTTCGTCGCAGGGCTCGCCGCGCACGGCATCCGGGTGCCGGACGACGCGGTGGTGCCCTCGGCGTTCACGCGCGACGGCGGGTACCAGGCGATGGTGACCCTGCTCGACCGGGCGGCGGGCGGTGCGTGGGCGTTGCCGCGGTGCGTGTTCGCGGTCACCGACCTGATGGCGGTGGGGGCGGTCGCGGCGATCCGGGAGCGTGGGCTCGTCCCCGGGGTGGACGTCGGCGTCGCGGGGTTCGACGACGTGCAGATGCTCGCCGACGTCGTGCCGGCGCTCAGCACGGTGCGGCTCCCGTTGGAGGAGATCGGGGAGCGGGCGGTGCGGCGGGCCCTGGGGCTCGAGGCCGACGGGGCCATCGACGGCGAGGTCGTCCTGCGCGCGAGCACGGCGCGGTAGCGCGGCGGGGGCGGGGCGCTCGCGCTTGGTGAGCAGAAAAGGTCGAGTCCGGCGCCGCCACTCGACCTTTTCTGCTCACTGAGTGCGGCGCCGGCGGCCGGTCGGGCTCGAGGGTGCGTTACACGCCGTCGGTCGGGCGTCGAGGTTCCACAACATGCCGCGGGTTCGGCGTCGAGGTTCCACGGAACGCCGTCTGGCGCGCCGAAGTTCCGAGATCTCGGAACCTCGGCTGGCGCGGTCGGGAGCGTCCCAGGCGGTCCCCATCGGCCACCGGCGCATGCGGAGCGTCGCACGACACTCCGACGCCCGGGGCGTCGAGGTTCCACAACACGCCGCGGGTTCGGCGCCGAGGTTCCACGGAATGCCGCTCAGCGCCCCGAGTCTCCAAGATTTCGGAACCTCGGGCGCGGGCCGCAGCAGCCGGAGCCGCCGGGCCCGGGCCGCGCGTGTGCGTTCGTGTTCGGGTACTACTGCAGCGCGCCGGGCGTGGTGTACGGTTCCGGGCAAGCGCTTTCCACCAAGCGGAGAGCAGGCCACAGCGAGCAAGGGAGCACGCGTTGACCACCACGCGCACCATCGGCATCATCATGAACGGCGTCACCGGACGCATGGGCTACCGCCAGCACCTCGTCCGGTCGATCCTGGCCATCCGCGAGGACGGCGGACTCCGGCTGCCGGACGGCTCCCGCGTGCAGCTCGAACCGATCCTGGTCGGCCGCAACGCCGCGAAGCTCGAGGAGATCGCCACCCGCCACGGCCTCGAGCACTGGACGACCGACCTCGACGCCGCCCTCGCCGACCCGCGCTGGGACGTCTTCGCCGACTTCGCCGTCACGAGCGCCCGTGCCGACGCCCTGCGCAAGGCGATCGCTGCCGGCAAGGCGATCTACACCGAGAAGCCGACCGCCGAGACCTCCTCGGAAGCGCTCGAGCTCGCCCGACTGGCCGCCGAGGCCGGGGTGCCGAACGGCGTCGTGCACGACAAGCTCTACCTGCCGGGCCTCCGGAAGCTCCGCCGCCTGATCGACTCCGGGTTCTTCGGGAAGGTCCTCAGCGTCCGCGGCGAGTTCGGCTACTGGGTGTTCGAGGGGGACTGGCAGACCGCACAGCGCCCGAGCTGGAACTACCGGCAGCAGGACGGCGGCGGGATCGTCGTCGACATGTTCCCGCACTGGAACTACGTGCTCGAGCAGCTGTTCGGCCGCGTCGAGTCCGTGTACGCCCGCGCCGTCACCCACATCGAGCAGCGCACCGACGAGCAGGGTCACGAGTACCCGGCGACCGCGGACGACGCCGCCTACGGGGTCTTCGACCTGGCCGGCGGCATCACGGCGCAGATCAACTCGAGCTGGGCGGTCCGGGTGGACCGTGACGAGCTCGTCGAGTTCCAGGTCGACGGCACGCACGGCAGCGCCGTCGCGGGACTGTTCGGCTGCCGCATCCAGCCCCGGACGGCGACGCCGAAGCCGGTGTGGAACCCGGACCTGAAGGACGACCGCGACTACAAGGCGCAGTGGCTCGAGGTCCCCGACAACGAGGTGTTCGGCAACGGGTTCCGCGCCCAGTGGGAGGACTTCCTGCAGGACCTCGTCGCCGGCCGCCCACACCCCTACGACCTGCTCTCCGGTGCCCGCGGCGTGGCGCTGGCGGAGGCCGGCCTGCGGTCCAGCGCCGAGGGTCGACGCGTGGACCTGCCGGAGCTGCACCTGCCCACGGGGGCCGAGCCGCGCCTCCAGGTCGAGACACCGGAGGTCGCCCAGCACACCGAAACGGTCGGCGCACGCGCATGACCGACCTCACCCTCCTCGCCGCCGACGGCTCGACCAGACGGGCGACCCTGAACCCGCCGGCAGTCACGGCCGCCGCCAAGCCGACCGCGCCCCTGACCGAGCGCCTCGTCTACGCGGCCGCCCACGTCGTCCCGCGCGCCGCCGCCGACAACACCCCCGGCGCCCCGGCCGACCTCGACTGGGACGCCACCCTCGCGTTCCGCCACCACCTGTGGTCGTGGGGACTCGGCGTCGCCGACGCGATGGACACCGCGCAGCGGAACATGGGCCTCGACCCGGCCGCGACGCGCGAACTCATCACCCGCAGCGCCCGCGAGGCGCAGTCCGTCGGCGGCCGCATCGTCGTCGGCGTGAACACCGACGACCTGCCGGACGACGGGGACGACCTGCCCACCGAGCAGCAGGTCGTCGACGCCTACGTCGCCCAGCTCCACCACGCCGAGGATGCCGGCGCCGGCGTCGTCCTCATGGCGAGCCGTCACCTGGCCCGACTCGCGCAGCGCGCAGACAGCGACAGCGACAGCAGCAACGCCGCCGCCAGCACCTACCGCCGCGTCTACGGCCAGGTCGTCGAGCGGGCGAGCGCCCCCGTCGTCCTGCACTGGCTGGGGGAGGCCTTCGACCCCGCCCTCGCCGGCTACTTCGGCGGGCAGCAAGGCCCCGACACCGTGCTCGACATCATGCGCGACGCCGGGCCGAAGGTCTCCGGCATCAAGATGAGCCTGCTGAACGCCCGCGCCGAGGTCGCCCTCCGCTCCCAGCTGCCCGCGACCGCGCGGATTTTCACCGGCGACGACTTCCACTACGTGGACCTGATCGCCGGAGACCGGGCCGGAGACCGAGCCGGAGACCGGGCCGGAGACCGAGCCGGAGCACGGGGCCGAGCCCACTCCGACGCCCTCCTCGGCGCCTTCGCCGCCATCGCCCCGATCGCCTCCGCCGCCGTCCAGGCCCTGCCCGACGAGACCGCCTACCGCGCCCTCCTCGCCCCCACCGAGGCGCTCTCCCGCCACGTCTTCAGCGCCCCGACCTGGCACTACAAGACCGGCATCGCGTTCCTCGCCTGGCTGAACGGCCACCAGCCTGCCTTCCAGATGGTCGGCGGCCAGCACGCCGGCCGCTCCCTGCCGCACTTGTCCGAGACCATCCGGCTCGCGAACGCCTGCGGCGCCCTCGAACACCCGGACCTCGCCGCCTCGCGCTGGCACGCGCTGCTCGCGGTGGCCGGCGTGGGGACGCGGTCGACCGGGAGGCCCGGATCACCCGCCGTCGACCGCACCGTCGCCGAGGTGGTCGCGTGACGACCGCGACGGACGCCGTCACGCCGGTCCGGTCCGCCGGCGCTGCGCCGCATCCGCGGCTGTCGGTCAACCAGGCGACGATCAAGTACGCGCCGCTCCGGCAGGCGCTCGACACCGTGGCGGAGGCCGGCGTCGGAGCCATCGGCACCTGGCGGGAGCCCGTCGCCGAGGTCGGTCTCGCCGAGGCCGCCCGGATGGTCGCGGACTCCGGGCTCCGGGTGTCGTCGCACTGCCGCGGAGGCTTCTTCACGCTCCCGCCAGGCACCGCGCGGCAGCGGGCGCTCGACGACAACCGCCGTGCGATCGACGAGACCGCCGCCCTCGCCGCGGCTGGAGCACCCGGTTCGGCGCCCGTGCTCGTGCTCGTCGCCGGGGGACTGCCCGAGGGGTCGCGCGACCTGGTCGACGCCCGGGGCCGGGTGGCCGATGCGCTCGCCGACCTGGTGCCGCACGCCCTCGACGCCGGTGTCCAGCTCGCCGTCGAGCCGCTGCACCCGATGTACGCCGCCGACCGTGCCGTGGTGTCCACGCTCGCGCAGGCGATCGACCTGGCCGCGCCGTTCCCGGCCGCTGCCGTGGGGGTCGTGGTCGACACGTTCCACGTGTGGTGGGACCCGGCACTCGCGGGGTCGATCGCCCGCGCCGGGGCTGCCGGGCGGATCGCGTCGTACCAGGTGTGCGACTGGACCACCCCGATCGCGGCGGACCCGCTGCTGTCCCGGGGCTACCCGGGGGACGGCCACGTCGACTTCGGGCCGGTGACGGACGCGGTGGTCGCTGCCGGGTACACCGGTGACGTCGAGGTGGAGCTCTTCAACCAGGCGATCTGGGACACCCCGCCCGCCCAGGTGGTGGCGCGCGTCGTGCAGGCGTTCGACGCCGCGGTCCCGCTCCCGCGCTGACTGCCGGGCGCTGCACCGTCCGGCGCTGCAGCCGTCGTCAGCGCGCGCGGCGGACCAGCACCACGCTGTCGAGGACCTCGTGCGGGTCGCCTTCGGGAGTCGTCGCGGTGCGCGGCCGGAGTTCGGCGGCGACGACGTCCCACGAGCCGTCGAGCTGCAGGGCCGTCAGGTCCTCGTCGGGCGTCGGGAACCGGTACTCCCGCATCTCGACCGGCAGGTCGTCGTGCGGTGGGGCAGCGTGCGCGGTCACGAGCAGGTGCCCGCCGACCGCGACGAACCCGGTCGCCCGGTGCAGGATCTCCGCGCGCGGGATCTCCACCGGCCACGACTGCAGGAACGACGCCGTCACCAGGTCGAAGCGCGCAGCCGTCTCCCACGTGGCGAGGTCGGCGGCGACGAACGCCGTCCGTTCCTCGACCCCGGCCGACACGGACGCCCGCGAACCGCGCTCGATCGCCGTCACCGACAGGTCGACCCCGAGTGCGTCCCAACCCTGCTCGGCGAGCCAGACGACGTCGCCGCCCTCACCGCAGCCGAGGTCGAGCGCGCGGCGCGCACCGCCGCCCGGCGCCGTCGGCAGCGCCCCGGCGACGTCGGCCAGCACCGCGTTCACCCGGCCCGACCAGATCCCGTCGCGCTCGGCGTACCGCTGCTCCCACCAGTCGCGGGCCGAGCCGACGCCATCGGTGGTGGTCTCGTGTGCATGCATCCGCCCACTCCAGCGCACCCGCCGGGCCCGACCCAAGCCCTGTTGCCGCCCCAGCAACGTCGCACGGTGCGAGGCGGACCCGCACCGCGCCTCCCGGCCGCCCGATCGTGAGCAGAAGATGTCGGGTCGGCGCCACGGA
Organism: Curtobacterium sp. PhB137; assembly: GCF_003814955.1. Taxonomy (NCBI): domain Bacteria; kingdom Bacillati; phylum Actinomycetota; class Actinomycetes; order Micrococcales; family Microbacteriaceae; genus Curtobacterium; species Curtobacterium sp. PhB137. The sequence continues at coordinate 33,167 of NZ_RKQO01000001.1, forward strand.
CCCGACCATTTCTGCTCACGAAGCGCACGCGCCGCGCGCCCGCCACCGCTACTCGGCGGGTGGGATGGGCTCCGCGTTCTCGATGCGGGCGCTCGCCGTGGCCATGTGCTCGTCCATCGCACGCTGCACGGCGGGCACGTCGCCGGCCCGGAGCGCCTCGTAGATCGCGCGGTGTTCGTCGTAGGCGGCCTCGGTGGCCTGGCGGGTCTGGACGCGGCGGCCGACCCACACGCTGAGCATCGAGCGCAGGCTCTGCAGCAGGTCGCCGAGCACGTCGTTCCCCGCGGCCCGGGCGAGCAGGACGTGGAAGCGGACGTCGGCGTCGATGAAGGCCTCGGGGTCGTCGAGCGTGGCCTCTTGCCGGACGAGGTACTCGCCGAGCTCCGCGACCTGCTCGGGCGTGGCGCGCTGCGCGGCGAGGATCGCGACCGTGCGCTCGAGCGACGACCGGACCTCGAGCAGCTCGCGGGTGCGGTTCGAGGCGAGCATGAGGCCCCACGACAGCGTCGTCGGCAGCAGGTCCGAGGTGCCGCCCTGCAGGTACGTGCCCGAGCCGGGCCGGATCTGCACGATCCCCAGGATCTCGAGGGCCGCCAGCGCCTCGCGCACGGCGGAGCGGCCGACACCGAGCCGCTCGGCCAGGATCCGCTCGGACGGCAGTCGCGAACCGGGGGCCAGCTCACCCGCGGTGAGCAGGGACACGAGCTGTCGGGCGACCTCGGAGGCGGGCGACCCCGCGGGCACGGACTCGAGTTCGAGTCGGATGTTGAGGGGATCGTCCGGGCTGAACGCGGGCATGCAGTGAGCGTACCGTTCGGTCAACCGGTTGGGCTTCGAGGCACTCGGGCCGGTTTGGTCAACCGGTTGACAAGTCGGATTCGAATCCGCACACTGGACCAGGCGCACCGATGCGCCCGCTCCGTCCGGGCGCAGCAGCACGGGTCGGAGTCGTACCACCCCCACCGAGCAGGAGTCATCGTGGACATCCCCGCCACGCGAGGCATCCCCACCTCGGTCGTCGAGAAGACGGCCATCCGCAAGATCGCGATCCGCATCGTGCCGTTCGTGGCACTGATGTTCTTCATCAACTTCCTCGACCGCACCGCGATCTCCTTCGCGGCCCCGAACGGCATGGAGGCGGACCTCGGTCTGACCGCCGCCCAGTTCGGGTTCGCCTCCGGCGTGTTCTTCATCGGCTACCTCGTGCTCGAGGTGCCCTCCAACCTGGCGCTGCACAAGTTCGGCGCACGCATCTGGCTCGCGCGCATCATGATCACGTGGGGCATCGTCTCGCTGCTCTTCACGTGGGTGCAGAACTACCCGCAGCTCGTCGGGCTGCGCTTCCTGCTCGGCATCGCCGAGGCCGGATTCTTCCCCGGCGCGATCCTGTTCCTGTCGACGTGGGTGCCCGCACGGCACCGCGGCAAGATGCTCGCCCTGTTCTACCTGGCCCAGCCCCTGACGAGCGTCATCGGCTCTCCGCTCGCCGGCTGGCTGATGACCCACGAGGGCATGCTCGGCGGCCTGGCCGGCTGGCGCTTCATGTTCCTGTGCGTCTCGATCCCGGCGATCATCGTCGGCGTCCTGTGCCTCTTCGTGCTCAAGGACAAGCCGTCGCAGGCGAAGTGGCTCGACGAGGACGAGAAGGTCTGGCTCGAGACGACGCTCGCTGCCGAGAGCGCCGCGAAGGGCGGGGGAGACGGGCACGCCAAGGGCGGTCTCCGTGCGGCCTTCGGTTCCGGCCGCGTCTGGATGCTCGCCGCGGTCTACTTCGGCTTCATCTACGGCCTCTACGCACTGAGCTTCTTCCTGCCGACCATCATCGACGGCTTCCAGGAGCAGTTCGGCACCACGTTCGACCTGTTCCAGAAGGGCATGATCACGGCGATCCCGTACGTCCCCGCCGCGGTCGTCCTGTACTTCTGGTCGCGTGACGCCTTCCGCCGTGGCGTCCGGGTCTGGCACATCGCCGTCCCCGCGCTCGTCGGTGGTCTGAGCATCCCGGTCGCGCTCTACATGAACAGCCCGGCCGCCACGATCGCCGTCATCGCGGTCACCGCCTGCGCGATCTTCGCGGCGCTGCCGAACTTCTGGACCGTGCCGACGCAGTTCCTGACCGGTGCTGCCGCTGCCGCGGGTGTGGCACTCATCAACACGATCGGCAACCTCGGTGGGTTCGCCGCCCCGTACATCACGGGCGTCGTCAGCGGGTGGACCGGCGGCTACCAGGTCCCGATGTTCATCGTCGGCTTCTTCATGGTGCTGTCGAGCGTGCTGATGTTCGTGCTCGGTCGGAACACCAAGCGGAACGAACGACGGGACGCCGACGCTGCGGCGCAGGCCACGACGACCACGACCCAGGAGAGCCACGCATGACCCGCCTGTTCAACGACCCGGCCGACTTCGCCGACGAGATGGTCGACGGCTTCGTGGCCGCGAACCAGGCCCGGGTCCGCAAGGTCCACGGCGGCGTCGCCCGCTCGACCACCAGCCCCGAGGGGACCGTCGCGCTCGTCGTCGGCGGTGGCTCCGGCCACTACCCGGCCTTCGGCGGACTCGTCGGGCACGGACTGGCAGCCGGTGCGGCGATGGGGAACCTCTTCGCCAGCCCGAGCGCCCAGCAGGTCACGGCGGTCGCGAAGGCGTCCGAGCACGGCGGCGGGGTGCTGCTGAGCTACGGCAACTACGCCGGCGACGTGCTCAACTTCGACGCTGCGGCGCGGGCACTGGCCGACAGCGGGATCGACGTCCGCACCGTGCGGGTGACCGACGACGTCGCCTCCGCCCCGAGCGCCGAAGCCCACAAGCGTCGTGGCATCGCCGGTGACCTGTGCGTCTTCAAGGTCGCCGGTGCCGCCGCGGAACGCGGGGACGACCTCGACACGGTCACCGCGATCGCGACCCGCGCCAACGACCGCACCCGGAGCTTCGGCGTCGCCTTCTCCGGCTGCTCGCTCCCCGGCGCGGACGAACCACTCTTCACCGTCCCCGAGGGTCGGATGGCCATCGGCATGGGCATCCACGGCGAACGCGGCATCGCCGAAGCCGACGTCCCCACCGCGTCCGGACTGGCCGACCTGCTCGTCGACAAGCTGCTCACCGAGCTGCCATCCGGTGTCGTCGTCGACGGGGCACGCGTCGTCCCGATCCTCAACGGCCTGGGCAGCGTCAAGTACGAGGAGCTCTTCGTCGTCTTCGGCGCCGTGCAACGCAAGCTGACGGCGGCCGGCGCCGTCGTCGTCGAGCCCGAGGTCGGCGAACTCGTCACGAGCTTCGACATGGCCGGCGTCTCGCTGACGCTCTTCTGGCTCGACGACGAACTCGAGCAGCTCTGGGGCGCGCCCGCCGACAGCCCCGCGTACCGCAAGGGCGGTGCCGTCCCGCAACAGCCGGTCGCACCCGAGGCCCTCGCCGCGGACGAGCAGGCACCGGTCACGCCCGGCACCGAGGCGTCGCAGGCGTCCGCCGCCCGGGTCGCCGAGGCGATCACGGCCATCCGCACCACCATCGACGACCACGCCGACGAGCTCGGTCGCATCGACGCCGTCGCCGGCGACGGCGACCACGGCATCGGCATGCAGCGCGGCTCCACCGCCGCGGACCGCGCCGCTGCGGACGCGGTGACGCGCGGCGCCGGCGCCGGCAGCGTCCTGGCGATCGCCGGAGATGCCTGGTCCGACAAGGCCGGTGGCACGTCCGGCGCGATCTGGGGAGCCGCCCTGGAGGCACTGGGTCGCGTCCTCGGGGACGACGAGCGTCCGACAGCCGCCACGGTCCAGAGCGCGGTGCACGCCGCCACCGAGGCGGTCCTCGCGTTCGGCGCCGTCCCCGGCGACAAGACCATGGTCGACGCGATCGTCCCGTTCGACCAGGTCCTCACCGACCGCGTCGCGGCCGGCGACGACCTGGTCCGTGCCTGGTCGGCCGCGTCCGCCGCGGCGACGGCGGCCGCCGACGCGACCGCTGACCTGCTGCCGAAGATGGGCCGCGCCCGCACCCACGGCGAGGACGCGGTCGGCACCCCCGACGCCGGCGCGATCTCGTTCGCCCTGATCACCGCCGCGGTCCTCGCGACGCTGGCCGAGAAGTAAGGAAGCCCCCCATGACCGAGCAGCAGTTCCGCATCGTCGTCGGCTCGGACGACGCCGGGTTCGACTACAAGGAGATCATCAAGGCCGACCTCGCGAAGGACCCGCGCGTGGTCAGCGTCACCGACGTGGGCGTCGACGCGGACGGGCACACCGCGTACCCGCACGTCGCCGTCGATGCTGCACGGCTCGTCGCGTCGGGTGAGGCCGACCGCGCGATCCTGATCTGCGGCACCGGACTCGGCGTCGCGATCGCGGCGAACAAGGTCCCGGGCATCCGCGCCGTCACCGCGCACGACTCGTTCAGCGTCGAGCGTTCGGTCCTGTCGAACGACGCCCAGGTCCTCTGCATGGGCCAGCGGGTCGTCGGCGTCGAGGTCGCCCGCCGGATGGCGAAGGAGTGGTTGGGCTACACGTTCGACCAGACGAGCGCGAGCGCCGAGAAGGTCGCGGCGATCTGTTCCTACGACGGCTCGGCCCCGGTCGGGACCGACGCCTGATGCCGGCGACCACGGTGGCGGCCCCGATCACGATCGGGGTGTCGCTCAAGATGTACTTCGGGCACGCCCGGACGCTCGAGTGGGCGGCCGCCGTGGCCGACATCGCCCGGACCCACCCGGCGGTGCAGTCCGGCGCCGTCGAACTCTTCGTCATCCCGACGTTCCCGTCGCTCGTGCCGGTGCACGCCGTGCTCGAGCGCACCCCGGTGCTCCTCGGCGCGCAGGACCTGGCCTGGGCCGACGAGGGTGCCTTCACGGGTGAGGTGTCCGGCCGCGAACTCCGCGAGGTCGGGGTCGACCTGGTCGAGATCGCGCACGCCGAACGCCGGTCCCTGTTCCACGAGTCCGACCAGGACATCGCCGGCAAGGTGCACGCCGCCTTCCGCAACGGCCTGCGTCCCCTCATCTGCATCGGTGAGACCGACCGCGCGACCGACGGCGACCCGTCCGCTGCCGTCGCCGAGGTCACCGCGCAGCTCGACCGCTTCGTCGCCACGGCGGTCGCCGACGGGCTCGCCGGGCCGGTCATCGCCGCCTACGAGCCGGTCTGGGCCATCGGCGCACCGCAGCCCGCTCCCGACGAGCACATCGTCGCGGTGCTCGCGGGCATCGAGCAGCACCTGGCGAACCGCCCGGAACTCGCCGGTTCGGTCGTCATCTACGGCGGCAGCGCCGGGCCTGGTCTGCTCACCCGGGGACAGGGCCGTATCGGTGGCCTGTTCCTCGGCCGCTTCGCCCACGACCCCGAGGCGATCCGCACCATCCTCGACGAAGCCGAGGCGCTGGCCGCGACGGAGAACGGAGCACCGGCGTGACCTCCCTGCTCGGCCTCTCCACCTACGCCTACACCTGGCGCATGTCCGACCGCGTGCCGGCACCGCTGTCCCTCGACGACGCCCTGCGCGACGCCGCGGCCCACGACGGTGTCGACCTGTTCCAGATCTGCGACCACCTGCCGCTCGACACCGCGTCGGACGACCGGCTGGCCGCGATCCGGTCGCTGGCCGACGATCTCGGGCTCACGCTCGAGGTCGGCACCCGCGGCACCGACCCGGCGCACCTCGCTCGGTACCTGCACGTCGCGCAGGTGCTCGGTGCGACGCTCGTCCGGTCGATGTGGACGAGCGGCGACGACCAGCCGGACGCCGCCGAGACCGAACGCCGTCTGCGCCAGGCGCTCCCCGCCTACGAGGCGGCCGGGGTGACGCTCGCCCTCGAGACCTACGAGGTGGTGGCCACCGCCGACCTCGTCGCGGTCGTCCAGGCGATCGGCTCCGACCACCTCGGCATCTGCCTGGACCCGGCGAACACCGTCGCACGGCTCGAACACCCCGCCGACGTCGTCGCGATGACCGCCCCGCACGTCGTCAACTGGCACGTCAAGGACTCCGGGTTCACCCGGTCGCCGGGGTGGGTCGGGTTCCAGTACACCGGCCTCCCGATGGGCACCGGGGTCGTCGACCACGACAGCATCCGCGCCGCGATCGACCCCGACGCCCGGGGGATCAACCGCGTCATCGAGTTCTGGCTGCCCTGGCAGGACGAGCACGCGGGCGCCGACCCGCGACCGGGCGAGACGCCCGCACAGACCACCACCCGCATCGAGGCGGCGTGGACCGAACACACCATCGAGCACATCAGGAGCAAGGAATCATGACCGACACCGTCACCACCCCCCACACCGTCGCTGCCGGATCCGGTACGGCCGACGTCACCGTCGCCGTGATCGGTGCCGGCGGCAAGATGGGCACCCGCGTCTCGAACAACTTCGCGAAGAGCGAGTACACGACGCTCTACAGCGAGGCCTCGCCCGCCGGGCAGGCGCGCATCCAGGCCCTCGGCCGGTCACTCACCGACAGCCTCGACGCTGCCAAGGTCGCCGACGTGGTCATCCTCGCCGTGCCGGACGTCCTGCTCGGGAGCATCTCGGAGCAGCTCGTCCCGGTCATGAAGTCCGGCGCCAGCATCCTGACGCTCGACCCGGCCGCCGCCTACGCCGGACTGCTCGCGAAGCGCGAGGACATCCACTACGCCGTGGCGCACCCGTGCCACCCGTCGGTGTTCCTCGAGCGCACCACCAAGGCCGAGTGGGACGACACCTTCGGGGGCATCGCCGCTCCGCAGGAGGTCATCGCGGCCTTCGACGCGTCCGAGTCCCTCGGCGACCAGGACGAGCGCGCCAAGGCGATCGCCGAGGCCGTCATCACCACCATGTACGCGCCCGTCATCCAGGTGCACTGGGTCACCGTGAAGCAGCTGGCCGTGCTCGAGCCGACCCTGGTCGAGACGATCGCCTGCATGATCGGTGACTTCCTCAACGACGCCCTCGAGGAGACCGTCACCGGTGTCGGCGTGCCCCGCGAGGCCGCCCGCGCCATGCTCTACGGCCACACCTGGATCGCGCTGACCAACGGCCTGCGTGGCTCGAACCCGTTCTCGGACGCGTGCCACATCGCCATGGGCTACGGCCGCGAGAAGCTCATCAAGGAGGACTGGAAGCAGGTCTTCGACGACAGCGAGCTCGACAGCGTCATCGCGAAGATGCTCAAGATCGACGCCGTCCGTCGCTGACACCCGTCTGACCCGCGAAAGCGACAGATTCCCGCCGACCATCAGCGGGGATCTGTCGCTCTCGCGGTACTCACCGCCCGCCGCGGGGTCCCCAAGCCTCGGCGAGGGTGATCGAGGCGACCCCCGGCACCGTCAGCGCCTCCACCGACGCCGCGAACCACGCTCGCGCCGCCGCCGAGTGCTGCGCCGGGTCCGTCGCGTCCGCCACGAACTGCGGCCCGTACCCGGCCTCGATCGTCGCGTCGGTCACGACGGCGCGCGCGGAGGTCGCCACCGCGTTGAACCGTGGTCGCAGCGTCACCGGTCCGACGTGCAGCGCCCTGCCGGCGGCCAGCCTGGAGGCGCTCATCACCACCCAGCGCTGCATCCGGACCGACTCGGTCACCTGTTCGGGCGACCGGTCGTGCATCTGCGGCGTCACGCTGAACGTCAGGGGCCCGTCCCAGTCGCGGAACAGGTCGACGGTCCGGTTCAGCTCGGTGAAGTGCGCGCGGGTGCCTGCAACGACTGCGAGGTCGCCCACAGCAGCCGCGGCGTCGCGCAGGGCCTGCTGCAGCGCCGGGGTCGTCACGTGCGAGGTCGGGTCGAACGCGCCGATCCGCACGACCGCGCCCGAGTCGAGCACGTCGTCGATCGCGGCGCGCAGTCGATCCGGGTCGTCGGTGACGAACCGGACGTCGAGCGGCCCGCCACCCGCATCGAGCCGAGCTGACGCCAGCACCGCCCCGACGTTCGGATCGCTGAGCACGGGTTCGACCAGGACGGGCACGCCGAGTGGCCGCGCGCCGGCCGGGCGCGCAGCCGCCGGCGCCGAGGCAGCGAGCAGCTGGAGCGTCGGCGGCGGGGCGACCACGGCGGTGGGAGCCGGCCCGTCCAGGAACGCGAGGTCCGGGGCGGGGGAGGCCGTGCCTCCCGGTCGGTCGTCCGTCGTCGCGTGCAGCGTGAGCGACTGGTGGACCACGGAACCCGCGTCGAGCGCGACGGGGAACGGCTCGGACAGCGGCGTCGAGTAGGTCTTGAACGAGGCATCGGTCCAGTTGCGCTGGTCCTCGGTCTCGAACACGTCGCCGGCCAGGTCGAGCGTCAGCGCGACCCGACCCGTCGACCAGTCCAGCCCCGACAGGTCGGCGGCCGGCTGGTGCGGCGCGATCCAGGTCGGGAACACGGCCTCGGTGACCGTGCCGGACGGGTGCCGCGCGGTGACGGGCACGCCGGCGAGGGTCGGCGGGTGGAGCACGACCAAGCCGATGCGGTTGCGGCGGAACGGCGTCGTCGTGGTGCCGACCGCGTCGACGTGCAGGGTGGGGCCGTCGACGGTGACCTCGAGGACGTACCGCAGCACCTCGGCGTCGTCGTAGCTGGCGCTGGCCTCGATGCGGAGCCGCCCGCTCGTGCTGTCGGCATCCGTGTCGGTCATCTGGGCGAGCACGGTGTCGTCGGCGGTGCGCCAGTCGTGTTCCCGCGTCACGAAGCGGATCGCCCGCAGCACCGGTTCGCCGTCGTACGCCAGGTCGGCGAGCTCGGCACCGCGCAGCGTGAACCGCCACGCACCGATCGACACCGTAGTGCCCATCGACGTCAGAGTCATGGCTCATGACTACCACCGGTCAACCGGTTGGGCAATGATGGGTCCGTGGAGCGACGACGCTCCCAGGACGGAGCTCCCGCATGACCGCACGACTCGACCACAGGACCGCACTCGTCACGGGGGCGGGCTCCGGCATCGGCCGTGCGATCGCGGACCGGTTCGTCGCCGAGGGAGCGCGTGTGGTCTACGCCGACCGGGACGCGACGGCGGCGGGCACCGCAGCAGCGGCAGCCGGCGCGCTCGCGCTGCCGCTCACCATGGACATCGCCGACGAGACGAGCGTCGCGGCCGGGTTCGCCGCCCTCGAGGAGCGCGACCTGACGCCCGACGTGGTCGTCGCGAACGCCGGCGTGCAACTTTTCGGGCAGGACGCTGCGGTCGCGGACGTGTCGCTCGACACCTGGAACCGCACGGTCGCGGTGAACCTGACGGGCACGTTCCTGACCGTCAAGCACGCCGTCCGGGCGATGCTCGCGGCCGGCGGCGGCGGGTCGATCATCGCGACGGGCTCACCCACCGGGCTGAACGGCGAGGGTGCGGACTTCGCGGCCTACTCCTCGACCAAGGGCGGTATCCACTCGCTCGTCCGCGCGACCGCTATGGCCTACGCGCGGGACGGCATCCGGGTGAACACCGTCGTGCCGGGCTACACCGAGACCGGCCTCGTCTCGGCGATCTCCGGCGACCCCGAAGCGCGGGCCGCGATCGTCGCCCGCACGCCCCTCGGTCGCCCGGGGACCCCCGACGACGTCACCGGCATCATGGTCTACCTCGCCAGCGCGGAGTCGTCCTACGCGACGGGCGCCGAGTTCCGCGTCGACGGCGGCATGACGAGCCTCTGACCGCCTGCGGCGCGCGGCGAGGCCTCTCCGCAAAAGCGACAGTGTGCCGCCAACGGTTCGCGGCACACTGTCGCTCTTGCGGACGTGACGGCGCGCGGCCGGCGAGATCTGTCGCCTTCGCAGGACGCACCACTACCCCGACCGGGAGGCCCGGCGCAACCCCGTCAGGCCGGCGTGCGGTGCGCGAGCAGTGCGCCCAGGGCCGCGGCCCCGCCCGCAGCGTCCGGCACCGTCACCATCCGTGCCTGCCCACCGCGGAGCCGTGCCACGAGGCCCGGCCCCGACCGCACCACGTAGGCGACCCCGCGGCCGGAGAACCGGTAGCCCCAGCCACCCCACTGTCCGGGCAAGACGTCCTCCCACCCGCAGGACTCGATCCGCTCGAGCGGGACGCGCATGAGCGGGATGCGGGTCCACGTCGAGGTCAGTCGCATCCCACGCCGGTCCACGGTGAGCTCGACCCGGGCGAGCACCAGCACGGCGAGCCCGGCGACGACCAGCACCGCTCCGGACGCGACGGCCGTACCGATGTCGGCCGGAGCCATCGCGAGCCCCGTGCCGATCCCGAGTCCGACCATGACGGCCCCGAGCGCCGCGAACCAGCGACTGCCGATGCGGGCGCGCCACGCGACCCGTGTGTCCGACCCGATGCGCAGCGGTTCGACGTCGTGCGCGGGCACCGGGGGAGCCGACCGGACGAGCGCGACGACCGGCACCGCGGCGATGACCGCGCTGACGGCCAGGAACGGCACGGTCCACCAGCCGGACAGCGTCCCGTCGCCGACGGTGTTCGTCGCGGCGAGCACGATCCAGGCGGTGCCCAGGCTGCCGGCGAACAGGTTGGCGACGAGCACCAGGGTGGCGGCGGTCCGGCGATCGGGCATCCGCAGCGCCGCGAAGGCCAGAGCCACGGCGCCGGCGGTCACCGCGAGCGTGATCCAGAACACCGGCCAGGGCGAACTCCAGCCGTCCGCGGTGCCGCCGGCCCCGAAGTGGACGGCCATCCGGTCCGGCAGGTTCGGTGCGGCGACGAGCGCCGCGACCACCAGGGTCAGCAACACCACCATCCCGGGTGCCACCACTGCCACTCGGGTCCTCAAACGCATCGGTCGGTTCGTCATCGTGCCCCCTTGATCATCGTGAACAGGTCGTCGAGCGGCACCCCGAGCGTGTCGGCCTGGTCGCGCAGCTCGTCCACGAGCGTGCGCAGCCGGTCGAACGACGCGTTGCCCGATCGCAAGACCGTTGCTCCGCGACCCCGCCGCAGTTCGATCAGTCCGTCGTCCTGCAGCTGCGCGTAGGCGCGCAGCACCGTGTGCATGTTGACGTCGACCGCGGCGGCGAGGTCGCGCGCCGACGGCAGGCGTTCCCCGCTCGTGAGGTCTCCGCGTGCGATCGCGTACCGGATCTGCGACGCGACCTGTTCGGCGAGCGTGGCCCGTGCGGTCGGGTCGACGGTGATCAACATGTTCGCATTGTATGCGAACAATCCCGCCGTGGCGAGGGTTCTCGTGTCGCGCTCTCCGGCCTTTGGCCATGGAACGCAGGCCCCCGTCCGGGGGTACGGCGTCCGGGTACTTTCGGCTGCAGCGAACCACTCGCTATTCAGGGAGAAAACCACGATGACGAACTACGAATCCGCCGACGGGGTGGAGCCCGTCCAGGTCACCACCTACCGTCTCGTCCGCAAGGCCGCCCGACGTGGTTGGGCCGTGCCCACCGACGAGGCCGAACCGTCCCTCGCCGACCTCGTGAGCACCCGCGGCTCCGCGCGCCCCGAGGCCCGCTGACCCCGCCGCCGACGCCGCACGGGGGGCAGCAGTATCGTCGGCCCATGCCCCCTTCGACCCGAGCGGTCACCCGTGGCGTCGAGGTCGGGACCCGAGGCTCCGACACCGGCGTCCCCGTACTGGTCCTGCACGGCAGCCCGGGCGGGATCGACGTCGCCGAGTTGATGGGGGCGTTCCTGCCGTCCGAGGACTTCCGCGTGGTCACGGTTTCGCGACCGGGCTACCTCGGCACCCGGCTCGACGCCGACCACTCCACGATCGACGACGAGGCCGACCAGCTCGCCGGGGTCCTCGACGACCTCGGCATCGACCGGGTCGGTGTGCTGGCCTGGTCCGGTGGCGCCCCGGCCGCGTACCGACTGGCGGTCCGCCACCCGCATCGGACCAGGGCGCTCGCCGTCGCCTCCGGGGTGTCCGGTCGCTGGGTCCCCGGGTCGGCGGGACCGGCCGAACGACTCGTGACCGACACGGTGTTCGGCGCCGGTCTGGCGTCGGCCGCTGCGCGCATCGCCCCGGCTGCCGCGGCACGCGCTGCGGTGGCCGGCGTGAGCACCCTGCGTGGTGGGGCCCTGCGGGAACACGTCGCCGGCGTCCTGGCCGACCCGGTGCGGCGGGCGTTCCTGCTCGGCCTCGCCCGGACCGGCAACGCCTCCGGACCCCGACGCGCCGGCTGGGACAACGACGTGCGCCAGCTCGCGGCCGTCGAATCGCTCGACCTCGGTGCCGTCCGAGCCCCGACGCTCCTGGTGCACGGCGACGCCGACACCGAGGTCCGACCGGACGACAGCACCCGCGCCGCCGCGGAGATCCCCGGCGCCGAGCTCGTCACGCTGCCGGGTGGCACGCACTTCGCGCTCTGGGACCACCGCGATGCCGCCACCGTGCAAGCACAGGTGCGCGCACACCTGCAGCGACCCTGACCACCGGCTCGCCCGCTTGCTCACGATCCGGTATCGACGAGGTCTCGATCGCGACACGACGCCCCGTGCGTGACCACGGCGCTGCCACGATGGCGGGTATGGCTTCCCTCCGACTCGCACTGCCCCTGGTCGTCGGCGCACTGCTCGCATCCGTCGCCCTGTCGTCGTGCTCGGCCGACGCCTCGTCGGCACCGGCGCCGACCTCGTCGAGCGCTCGGTCGGCGGACGCAGCGGTGGACGCACCGGCGGCATCCCCCACGGTGGACCCGATGGAGGAGGACCGGAGCGCCGCGGCCGTCTGCGGGCAGATCAGCGCGCTGTCGACGATCGCCCTGAACGCCTCGGACGGTCGTTCCCGCGGTGCCCTGACCGATGCGCAGTACGAGGCGCTGATCGCGGCGGAGCGCTTCGGGTACGAGCACCTGTCGAGCACCGACGAGCGGCTCGACAACGCCATCGACTACGCGCTCGAGTACCTCGACGCCCACCCGGCACCCGCGTCGGGGCCGGCGCTCCAGGACAGCCCCGAGTGGGAGCTCGTCGGGCGCACCCTGAACACCGCGTGCCAGCAGGCCGGATCGAACGTGGTGGCGACCGCTCAGTCCGGCGGCTGATCGCGACTCGTCCGGCGGCCAGAGCGCACCGGGGCACCAAGAACACCAGGGTCACGCAACGGTCTCGGTCCGCTCGACCGCCCCGACCAGCGCGTCCAGCGCACGGTCCAGCTCCGGCACCGTCACCGCCCCGTACCCCAGCACGACCCCGGCCGGCGTGCTGCCCGGAGCGATCCCGTACTCCTCGAGCGTCGAGACGAGCACGCCGGCACCGGCCATCCGCGCCGCGACCTCCTGCCCCGTCGCCGGGCCGGACCACACGACCACGGCGTGCAGTCCGCCGGTCAGGGCACGGGCCTCCAGTCCGGCGACGCCGTCGAGCCGGGCCGCGATCCGAGCGCGACGGTGTGTGTAGTCGCGCCGGACCCGGCCGAGGTGCCGGCGGAGCGCGCCGGTCCGGAGCAGGTGCGCGAGTGCGATCTGCACGGGCTCGGCGACGACCGCGCCGCGGGCGCGACGGGCAGCGAGCACCGCGTCGGTGACCCCGGCCACGGACCCAGCCCCGACCGGCACACCTGCCGCCCCGGGCAGCACGACGTAGGAGCAGCGCAGCCGCGGGTCGAGCGTCTTCGAGAAGCCGCCGACGTGCAGCACCACCCCGTCGGCGTCGAGCGCCGCGAGTGCGGGCACGGGGCTGCCGCGGTGTCGGAACTCGGAGTCGTAGTCGTCCTCGACCACGAGCGTGCCGGTCGCCGCAGCCCAGGTGAGCAGCCGCTGTCGTCGCGCCACCGGCATCACCGAGCCGAGCGGGTACTGGTGCGTCGGCGTGACGAGCACGACGTCGACCGGCGGGGCTGCCGTCAGGGCGCCGAGGTCCATCCCGTCGTCGTCGAGCGGGATGCCGACCACGGTCCCGCCCGCGCTGAGCACCGCACGCTGACCGGTCCGGTACCCCGGGTCCTCGACCGCGAACACGGGGGCGCGACCGAGGTGCACGCGGAGCGCCTCGGTGACGAGCGACAGCGCCTCGGAGGTCCCTGCGGTCAGCAGCACCCGGTCGACCGACGGCGCGAACCCGCGACTCAGGCCGAGCTGCGCCACCACCTGCGCTCGGAGCTCCACCGTGCCGAGGGGGTCCGCGACCGCGTTCCGCAGTGGGGCGTCGGCCGCCGCCCGCCAGGCCGCGCGCCAGTCCCGCTGCGCGATCGCGGTGACGGCGGGGACCCCGGGGCGGCAGTCGATGGTCCGGGCGGCGGTGGCGGACGCTGACGCCGCAGCTGACGCCGCCGCTCGAGCACGCGGGTCCGTCGCCAGCAGCAAGTCCCCGACGACGGCGCCGCCCCGGCCGCCCACGCCGCCCACGCCAGCCGACGCGACGACCCGCGCCACCGCACCGTGCCGCGTCCGGATCCAGCCCTCGCCGTCGAGCTGGTCGTAGGCGGCGACGACCGTGCCGCGTGCGACGCCGAGCTCGGCGGCCAACGCCCGGGTCGAGGGCAGCGGATCGCCCTCGCGCAGCGTGCCGTCGTGGACCATCCGCCGGATGCGGGCGACGACCCCTGCGGTCTTGCCGGACTGGTCCACCACGATCACCTCGATCTGGTCCACGCACTGGACCACTGTCGAACCTAGCGTTGCCCGCATGAGCACCCCCAACCCCACCGACGGCCCCGACCTGCGCGTCCGACGCATCCGGGAGCGCCAGTCCGACGACCCCGCCGTCCTCCGGGCGATCCTCGCCGAAGCACACCTCGCCCACGTCGGGTTCGTCCGCGGCGGCCACCCGATCGTGCTGCCCTTCCTGTGCGGCGTCGGCGACCTCGGCGCCGGCCCGGTCCTGCTGCTGCACGGCTCGACCGGCGGCGGCCTCTTCCTCGAAGCAGGGGCCGCCGGCGTGCAGGTCGCAGCGACGGTCACGCACCTGGACGGGCTCGTGTTCGCCCGTTCGACCTTCGACAGCTCCGCGAACTACCGCAGTGCGATGATCGCGGGCGCCGCGACGGTCGTGCCGCCCGAGCTCCGCACCGAGGCGCTCTGGCAGGTCTCCGACCACCTCATGCCCGGCCGCCGCGACGAGGTCCGTGACATGACCCCGAAGGAGGTCCGCGCCACCCAGGTCCTGCAGCTGCCCCTCGACCGCGCGAGCGTGAAGGTCCGGTTCCAGGGCAACGGCGAGGCCGCAGACGACGGCGAGGACCACGCCGTCTGGGCCGGCGTGCTGCCGCTCGCCATCCGCGCCGGCGTCCCGGTACCGGGGGACATCTCGGGGGACGCCCCGGTCGACGCGTCCGTCGTGGCGCTGGCGGCTCGCCTCGACCGCCTGTCGTCCGACCGGGAGGCCCGGATCGCCGCCGTCATGCGGGTCGCGTCCGTCTGAGGCCGGGTCTTCAGGCCCCTGGGCGCGGATCCGCCGCATCTGAGCGACCTGCGAGGATCGCCCGTTCCTGTGACGAGCCGCAGGAACACTCCGGGACTGCCCAGCCTCGATCCGCCCCGTGACCAATACGTTACTTTCCGGATCGCCCAGCGGTCCCGACCCGGAAGGACCCATGGGACGCCACGCCCTGCCTGCAGCAGCCGAAGACCGACAGCCCTCGCGAGGGACCCCGCACACCGCGGTGGAACCCGCTCCGGCGTCTCCGCAGCCGCAGCTGTCCCGTCCCCGTGGTCGTCGCTCGGCCCTCGGTCCCGCTGCTGCCCGGGCCACGTTCGTGGAGCACCCGAAGCCGACCCGCACCGTCCGGATGCAGCCGCGTCCGCTCCCAGTCGCCTCGAGCGCCGGTGCGGCCGTGCTGAGCCGGAAGGCCGTCCTGCGTGCCGAGCGGGCCGTCGACCCGCGGCACATCCGCCGCACCGCGAACGCCAAGCGTGCCGCGATCCTGCTCGCGCCGGCGATCGCCGTGACCTCGAGCCTGACCCTGGCCGTGCCGGCGAACGCGGCGACCCCGGCCGAGACGCAGCAGGGCACGACGACCTCGCAGGTCGCGCAGACCTTCACCGTGGCGCACGACGTCAAGGTCCCCGTCGTCACCACCGACGGCATGACCACCACGACCACGGTCGTCTCGTACCCGACGCTCGACCTGCGCTTCGGGGTGACGACGGCCCAGGCGCAGTCGGCCCTGTCGGCGGCGCTGTCCGCCGGCGGCGACCGCGCCACCATCGTCGAGACCGCCCTGCAGTACATGGGGGACCCGTACGTCGAGGGCGGCGCGAGCCACGAGGGCATCGACTGCTCCGGCCTGACGATGGTCGCGTACGCCGCGGTCGGCATCCCGCTCGTGCACTACGTCCCGACGCAGGACGCCGCGGCGACGACGATCCCCGAGTCCGAGGCGCTGCCCGGCGACATGGTCGTGTACGACGACGAGGACCACGTCGGGCTGTACCTCGGCCAGGGGCTCGTGCTGCAGGCACCGCACCCGGGCGAGGTCGTCGACATCGTGCCGATGTACTCAGCCGCGCACCACTTCGCGCGCCTGCTGCCCGCCGGCAGCTGACCCGACGCAGGCGGGGCCGTCGACGGTGACCATCCCGGCCACCGGAGGGTCCGGCACCGACGTGTCACGGGCCTCCCGTATCCTGGCCTGATGGCTTCCGACACCCGTACCCCGTTCGAACAGCAGCAGTCTGCTCGTCCGCAGGTGCGCCCGCGCACCGAGGGCTGGAAGCAGGCGACCGACACCGACGGCCGTCCGCTGCTGCAGTTCGCGTCGCCGAAGCGCGGCAAGCCGCCCGTGCACCTGGCCGACCTGACGGCCGAGGAGCGCGAGGCCCGCGTCAAGGAACTCGGGCTGCCGGGCTTCCGCGCGAAGCAGCTCGCGACCCACTACTTCACGCACTACACGTCCGACCCGGACAAGATGACCGACCTGCCGGCCGCCCAGCGCGAGCAGCTCGTCGCCGGGATGCTGCCGCCCCTGCTGACCGAGACCCGGCGGCTGGCGACGGACAACGGCGACACGATCAAGTTCCTGTGGAAGCTGCACGACGGCGCCCTGGTCGAGTCGGTGCTCATGCGGTACCCCGGTCGCATCACGCTCTGCGTCTCGTCGCAGGCCGGCTGCGGCATGAACTGCCCGTTCTGCGCCACCGGCCAGGCGGGGCTGACCCGCAACATGTCGACCGCCGAGATCATCGAGCAGATCGTCCGGGCCAACGCGGCCATCGCCGCGGGGGAGCTCGGGGGCGATCCCCGCAAGGGCGGCAAGGACCGCGTCGACGCCGAGCGCGTGACGAACATCGTGTTCATGGGCATGGGGGAGCCGCTCGCCAACTACAAGCGGGTGATGGACGCCGTGCGGTTGATGGTCGCGCCGCAGCCGAACGGCCTCGGCATGAGCGCCCGTGGCATCACGATCTCGACCGTCGGGCTGGTCCCCGCGATCCTCAAGCTGGCGGACGAGAACATCCCGGTGACCTTCGCGCTGTCGCTGCACGCCCCGGACGACGAACTCCGCGACGAGCTCATCCCGGTGAACTCGCGCTGGAAGGCCGACGAGGCGATCGACGCCGCGCACAACTACTACGTCAAGACGGGGCGCCGTGTCTCGATCGAGTACGCGCTCATCAAGGACATGAACGACCACGCCTGGCGTGCGGACCTGCTCGCCGAGAAGCTCAACAAGCGCGGCAAGGGCTGGGTGCACGTCAACCCGATCCCGCTCAACCCGACGCCGGGCTCCGTGTGGACCTCGTCCGAGGTGCACGTGCAGGACGAGTTCGTCCGCCGGCTCAACGCCGCGGGCATCCCGACGACCCTGCGCGACACCCGCGGCAAGGAGATCGACGGGGCCTGCGGGCAGCTCGCTGCAGCGGAGTAGCCCCGGCGCCGACGGGGGCTGCCGAGCCGACACGCCCGGGAGGAACCACGGTTGGCGAGGGCCCCGGAGCCTGTGTAGTGTTACCTCTCGTTGCCACGGCGGCGGAGAACGGAACGGCTGAGACGGTCACTGGGTTTACCCGGGGATCTTGTCCGCCACGGTTCTTCCCCGGGCAGCGGATTCACCAGCCTCTCGGGCGGAGCATCTTCGGGTGTCGAGCGGGGGAGTGCGTCTGGTCCTTGAGAACTCAACAGCGTGCACATTGTCAATGCCAATTTATTGATTGACCT
>NZ_RKQO01000002.1:0-3088 GCF_003814955.1 Curtobacterium sp. PhB137
GTCTTGGCTCGTGCGTTCCAGGAGACAGTGCCCTGGGTGCCGTTGGCGAAGGCGTCGCCGGTGTTGGGCTTCCCGGTGAGGTTGTACGTCCCGAGGGTGGTCGACTCCGGAGCCGCCTCGACGGTGAAGTTGACGCGTGCGTTCGAGGTGTCGCCGCGGACGGGCGTCTGGGTGACGGTGAGGTCGTAGGCGGCGTTCGTGAGGTCGATGTCCGAGGGGGCAGACCACTTGCCGTCCTTGACGGTTGCGGTGGCGATGATCTGGCCGGCGTTGGTCCGGATGTCGATCTTGGCGCCTTCGTCGCCGGTGCCGGAGAACACCGGGCGCTTGGTGGTGACGGTGGACCCGTTGGTCGGGGTCTGGACGATGAGCGGTGCCGGGTTCGCCGGGGCTTCTTCGAGGGTCGTCGGGGTCGAGCCGTTGACGCGGTAGCTGCCGATGGAGCTGGTGCCCATGAACAGGTAGTTCATCTGGCTCGAGGTCGTCGTGGCGTTCGAGGCGTCGACCTTGAGGTTCCAGCGGAACTGCTGGCCGGCGCTCTGCGAGCCGCCGGTCTTGCCGAAGTTGAACTCCATCTGGCGGTTGTTGTCGAACAGGCGGCCGTTCTTGAGGTTGAGAACCTCGGAGTTCGCCCACGCGCCGCTGGAGCCGTTGCGCCACTGTCCGGTGACCGTGGTCTGGCCGGGCGCGAAGGTGGTGCCGGCTGGAGCGGCAACCGTGACGGTCCCCTCCATGCCGGTGCGGGTCGCCTGGTTCTCGACCACGAACGGCACGTTGGTGGGTGTGGTGCGGCTGAGGGTCACGTTCGGCTGGGGCACGCCGATGATGGGGCCGTTCTCGACGATGGTGATCGTGACGCTGGTGCGGTCGATCTCGACGCCGCCGACCTTCTGGATGATGGTGCGGGGGTTCGCTCCGACGGGGAGGTCGCGGATGGTGAGGGACCACTTGCCGGTGCCGTCTGCGGTGGTCGCGAACGAGGTGCCGCTGACGGTGATCGCGGCGCCGGGGGTGGCGGTGCCGGAGACGACGGCGGTCTTCGCGACGTTGTCGACGGTCCCGACCGTGGCGGTCAGCGCGGCGGCAGCCTTCAGCGTCGCCGATCCCTTGGGAGACGAGGAAGTGTACGACGGTGGCGGCGTGAACGAGGCGGTGAGGGTGCTGTCCGCGGTCGGCTTTTCGGTGGCACGGATGCTGAACGAGCGCTCGCCCATGTCGGTGGTTTCGTTCTTCATCGTCTCGCCGGAGACGTTCGTGTTCTTGTAGGTGACGGTTTGCTGGCCGTCGGAGGTGGTGCCCTTCAACCACTCCACGTGCCATCCGTACCAGGTCGACGGATCGGGAAGGTTGACGGCTTCGTAGCCGACCGGCAGGGTGAACGTCCACGAGTAGGACTTGCCGTTCTCGATGTCGATGCCGGTGGGATTCGCCGATACCTGCGGATTCCACCGCACCTTGCCGGTCGTGTCCTTCGTGAACACCTCGCCCGAGTCCGGTGCCGCACCCAGGTTGTGGATGCCGAGGGTGGTCGACTCCGGAGCCGCCTCGACGGTGAAGTTGACGCGGGCGTTCGAGGTGTCGCCGCGGACGGGCGTCTGGGTGACGGTGAGGTCGTAGGCGCCGTTCGTGAGGTCGATGTCCGAGGGGGCAGACCACTTGCCGTCCTTGACGGTTGCGGTGGCGATGATCTGGCCGGCGTTGCCCTTCACCTCGATGGTTGCGCCTTCGTCGCCGGTGCCGGAGAACACCGGGCGCTTGGTGGTGACGGTGGACCCGTTGGTCGGGGTCTGGACGATGAGCGGTGCCGGGTTCGCCGGAGCTTCTTCGAGGGTCGTCGGGGTCGAGCCGTTGACGCGGTAGCTGCCGATGGAGCTGGTGCCCATGAACAGGTAGTTCATCTGGCTCGAGGTCGTCGTGGCGTTCGAGGCGTCGACCTTGAGGTTCCAGCGGAACTGCTGGCCGGCGCTCTGCGAGCCGCCGGTCTTGCCGAAGTCGAACTCCATCTGGCGGTTGTTGTCGAACAGGCGGCCGTTCTTGAGGTTGAGAACCTCGGAGTTCGCCCACGCGCCGCTGGAGCCGTTGCGCCACTGTCCGGTGACCGTGGTCTGGCCGGGCGCGAAGGTGGTGCCGGCTGGAGCGGCAACCGTGACGGTCCCCTCCATGCCGGTGCGGGTCGCCTGGTTCTCGACCACGAACGGCACGTTGGTGGGTGTGGTGCGGCTGAGGGTCACGTTCGGCTGGGGCACGCCGATGATGGGACCGTTCTCGACGATGGTGATCGTGACGCTGGTGCGGTCGATCTCGACGCCGCCGACCTTCTGGATGATGGTGCGGGGGTTCGCTCCGACGGGGAGGTCGCGGATGGTGAGGGACCACTTGCCGGTGCCGTCTGCGGTGGTCGCGAACGAGGTGCCGCTGACGGTGATCGCGGCGCCGGGGGTGGCGGTGCCGGAGACGACGGCGGTCTTCGCGGCGTTGTCGACGGAATCGACCTTCGCCGTGATCGGGCTCGTGGCGGCAGCGGTGAGCGTGGTGACCGTCGACCCCGTCGCGCTGAAGGCACCCTGGGTGCTCGTGCCAGCGAACACGTAGCCGACGGTGCTGTTGCCGCCAGCGGCCTGGGCGGGCGTGGACACCAGGGTGTTGAACCGCATGAGCGTGCCGGCGGGGACATCGAAGCCGGAGCCGTTGACGGCGTATGTGAGCTTCGTGTTGCTGTCGGAGCGGACACCGTTGCGCATCCCGAGGTACGACGAGTCAGTCCAGTTGCCGTCCGGCGTCTTGTACTGCACGGCACGCGTGTCGGCGTTGGCGAAGGTAGTGCCGGCGGGCGCAGAGAGGACGATCGTGGCGTTGACGCCCGAGCGTGCGCCGGTGGTCTTGACGGTGACCGGGACGGTCGTCGTCGCGCCGCGGTTGAGTGCGACCGGGGGAGTCGTCTCCGGGACCACGACGCTGTTCCCGACGCCGGCCTTGAGGATGGTGGAGGCCTGGGGCGTGGTGGAGGTGTATCCCGGAGGTGCCGTGAACACGGTGAACAGGGTGGCGTCGGCTGTCGGCTGCGTGGTCGCACGGATCTTGAAGGTGC
>NZ_RKQO01000003.1:0-1353 GCF_003814955.1 Curtobacterium sp. PhB137
GGGGACCTTGTGGGAGAGTAGGACGCCGCCGGACTTAACGTTGCAACACCAGGGAACCCCTGACCAGCACTGGTCAGGGGTTTTCTGCGTTTCCGAGGGTTCTTCGCGGCGGGTGTCCGTTCGCGGTGCCGGTTCGTGAGCAGAAATGGTCGAGTACACGTGTGCGACCCGACCATTTCTGCTCACGAAGTGTCCCGTTCGGGTCCGTGGTCCTGCTGCTCCTCGCTGCCTCGCTGCCTCGCTCAGCCGCGGTCTGGCGCCGGCCTCCCGCGATGACGAGCTCGACGTTCCTCCGCGAGTGGCGCTGACCCTTCGTGAGCAGAAACGGTCGAGTGATGCCGAGCGCACCCGACCGTTTCTGCTCACGAAGCAGTGTGCGTGCGTCGCTGGGCGGTCGGGTCGGACAGGCCTCTGGGCCAGCGGCGCTCAGTGTCGAACCTTGCGTTGAAGGTGGCACGGGCCCAGGCGGGATACTGCCCATGGTGCGGCGGCTGTGAGCGCCTTCGAGTGTGCGACTCGGCTCGGCACGAAGTGGTCCACTCGCTTGCGGCCGCGCCTCGAGCCGGTCTCCGAGCTCGAGGGAGCCTGCCGAGCCGGCGGTGCCTACGGCGATGGGGATCCTGCTGACGGACGCCGCTCGCTGATCCAGGGGATGCTGTTGATGTGGTGAGTGGCCGACCGTTGCCCTGTGAGCGACCGCCTGAGCTGGGCGCGTCATGGTGATCGGACTTCACGGGAGGCATGGGCACGGCGTCGACTTTCGTCATCCGACTGCCGGGGGAGGATGCTGGTCCCGGAGTCCCGGAGTCCCGGAGTCCCGGAGTCCCGGAGTCCCGGAGTCCCGGAGTCCCGGAGTCCCGGTGTCCCGGTGTCCCGGTGTCCCGGTGTCCCGGTGTCCCGGTGTCCCGGTGTCCCGGTGTCCCGGTGTCCCGGTGTCCCGGTGTCCCGGTGTCCCGGTGCAGGTAACGACGTCGATCCGTTCGGGCCTGCTCGTCGACGCACGTGGGTCCCCGCCTGCGACACGCCCGGGAAGCGGCCCGGCTGGCGCTCCCGTTCACCTCCCCGTAATGTTGTCACTCGTTGCCGCTGAGGCGGAGAACGGAACGGCCGAGACGGTCACCAAGTGGAAACACCTGGAGATGCAGTCCGGACGGGGTCCCGCTTAGGCAACCGACACCCAAGGTTCCACGGTCTCGATCGTGGTGCTCGACGGTGTCGAGAGACGAATGCCTCTCTGACGAAGCCCGACGGGCGGAATGGGGAGTGCGTCTGGTCCTTGAGAACTCAACAGCGTGCACATTGTCAATGCCAATTTATTGATTGACCTCGTGCCTGGGCAGCTTCGGTTGTTCA